>CAZBPS010000002.1:91720-481052 GCA_964493865.1 uncultured Flavipsychrobacter sp. | reverse complement strand
TCAAATAATCCCGGGACAACTCCCCCTTTTTTCTTTTTGGGAGCGCAAAGATAGGTATCATTTGCATTCCGCCAAATGTATTTATGGTTATTTTAGGCTAACAGGGCATTTTTAACAAATGAGGTTGAGGTAGGTAGGGCCTGCAAAGGTACGGCAGAAAAGGATTACAGCAAATTTTTCAGCTTTTTTTTGACCGATGAGTTTAACGAAACTCACCGCTGGAGTATTATCGTAATCATTTAGCGCTTTAATCTGTTTTTTCTCTAAGTGAAGTTAACTAACTTGCTGCTTAATGATTAATTATAACACCAAAGCCTGGCTGTCGAGCATCTTTTTCTTTAAAAAGGCAGACACATTGCGCCAGCTATTCCCTATGATAGTGCTGGTAAGCGGCTATACATGGCTTATCGTATATATAGAAGTAGATTGGTTGCGCCTGCCGGATACCAGCGCCATAAAGCACTTCACTATTTTGCAGGCTTTGCTGGGCTTTGTCATTTCCATGTTGCTGGTGTTTCGCACTAATACAGCCTACGACCGCTGGTGGGAGGGCCGAAAACTATGGGGGGCACTGGTGAACAATAGCCGCAACCTGGCAATAAAGATGAACGCCATGCTGCCCCACAGCGACACAAAGAACAGGCATTTTTTCAGAAAGGTTATCCCTATGTTTGCCGATGTACTGCAACACCACCTGAGGGCGGAAACAACACGCCTGCAATTAGACACAGATCCCCACCCCGAAATCCCAGAGCTGGATAATACAAAACACATCCCCAACCAGGTGGCGGGCCTGATTGCCACCAAATTGAGCTTGCTGCACCGCGAAGGCATCATAAACGGCGAGCAACTGATTGTGCTTAATACGGAGATGCAGTCATTTCTTGACATCTGCGGCGCTTGTGAGCGTATAAAAAACACCCCGATCCCTTATTCCTACAGTGTCTTTGTGAAAAAGTTCATTTTTATTTACATCATCACGCTGCCACTCGGCTATGCCCTTTCTCTGCATTACTTACTCATTCCCATTGTGGCACTTGTATTTTATGTATTGGCAAGCCTTGAGATGGTGGCCGAAGAGATCGAAGACCCCTTCGGGCATGACGACAATGACCTGCCTATGACCAAAATAGCAAGTAACATTAAGAAGAATATAGAGGATATTCTAAGCTGAATTATTTTGTCGCTTTTATAGCATATACCATAGGCAGCTTTCCTTCCATACCCTTTATCTGGAATTTGCCCGGGCTTACTGCAACCATATTCTGAAAACAGTTGTAAGGCGATGTGTCATACTCCCTGAATGCCGTGATGGTAAGGTGGGCATTAATAAGGTTTTGTAGTATTTCAGACAGGTCATGGTTCCAGCCTATTTCCATCTTTTTTATGTCCGCACTCCTGTCAGCATAAGTACCCTCAAGAGTTTCTACAATGGCTTCTTTATTGAAGTAAGAATAAGCCACATGGCTGAAATCATTGCTGAACATCCACATAACAGGGTGAAAATCAGCAATCAGGAAAAACCCACCGGGTTTCACATAGCGGGCTACAACCGCGGCCCACTTTTGCAGGTCGGGCAGCCAGCCTATAGTGCCGTATGAGGTAAAAACAATGTCATATTGCTTATCTAAGGTATCGGGCAGCGCATATATATCTGTACAGATGAACTCAGCGTCCAATCCCAATTGCTCATTCAGTTCCCTTGCCTTGCCAATTGCTTCACCCGAAAAATCTACCCCGGTAACTTTTGCGCCCATGCGTGCAAACGATAAGGTATCTTGCCCGAAATGGCATTGCAGATGCAGTATCGATTTGCCCGTTACATCACCCAGCAGGCCCAATTCAATATCATTCAGGGTGCTGTTACCATTTAGAAATGCCTCCATACCATAAAAATCAGATGCGGTATGCACTTTCGTTTTAGCATCCCAAAGGGCTTTGTTTATTTCTAAGTAGTCTTTTAAAGGATCCATGGCTATAGTTTTTTAGTGTTCAAAGATAAACAGCACAAGGGTATATAAGCCGGCTGTCTTATTATACGTAGCCTCCAATGTAATGTGCGGGGGAATATTATCAGGGTCTAATGTATTTACTTGTTCGGTAATAAATACCAGCTTTTTGTATTCCGCCATTCCAGGGAAAAAATTCGGGTGCAACGACAATGTATAGCCTTCGTGCAGCAGGCAATTGTTCAGCAGGGTTTTATACTTTTCATATACAGGTGCAATATCTTCTTTCTTCTTCGACTGAAAGAAAGCACATTCGTAAAATAACCCCATGGATAATACAAACCTGTCGCCAATAGAACCCGGGACTTTGATACCTGATTCCCACATAGTTGCATTCCGGTTCGACCCCAATTGTTTTCCCCTGATATTGCGGAATTTATTGGGTGCATCGCGGGTAATGGTAAGAACTGCGTCACAGATATCCCCCCCCTGCCCATAGCTGCTGAAAGAAACAGAAAATATGAAAAATATAAATATTATCCTTGATAACATACGGCTAAGATAGCTTGATATAGCAGAATACACTCAAAAAGACACGATAAATGTTACCCATACATATTCCTGATGATTGATTTTGAACATGTTGCAATGAATTGTTAAATATAAGTTAGCAGACACAATGCATGATAAATCAAAAAATTATTTTGTACTTTCGCAATACCCCGAACCCGATTTTTTAACTGTTAATTGATAAGGTAATGAAGAAAGTGCTTTTGTGCGCAGGGTTGTATCTTATGTGCTCTTTTACCGATAAGGTAGTGACCGCAGGTGAGTATGTATCCGGTGAGGAAATGAGAGTGGAGGCTTACATCTCCGGTATTTATCAGCAAATTGATTTTAGTGGCGTTGACCGTTTGCCTTACGAGGTTTTCGACAAGGCATACCGTGGTTACCTGAACTTAAAGAGCAGCGGCCTGCTGAAAGGGGATGTCCTTACAGTTTGCGACCTCGAGCTTGCCTCTACCGAAAACAGGATGTGGGTAATAGATATGGGCAAAAAAAAGGTACTGTACAATACCTATGTAGCCCATGGGCAAGGTTCGGGCGATGATTATGCAACCTCTTTTTCCAACAGGCCGAATACACACAAAAGCTCCCTCGGATTTTACGTTACAGGCGACACCTACAACGGTGAGCATGGCACATCATTACGCCTGAATGGCATGGATACCGGCTATAATGATGCTGCATTTGAAAGGGGCATTGTAGTGCATGGTTCCGGTTATGTGAATGACAAGATCGTTGATTCGAAAAAGAGATTAGGCCGCAGCTGGGGTTGCCCCGCGGTTTCAACCAAACTTTCCCGGCCTATTATCAACACCATAAAAGAAGGCACCTGCTTATTCATTTACTACCCCGAAAAAAATTACTTCAGCAATTCATCCTGGCTGAATAAGAAACCAGCCAATATCCGCTTTGATGCTTTTGAAGGTGACCTCCCCGGCATTACTGATAGCCGCCCAAAGGGTAAGACGATACAATATATCAGCAATGGCCGTGTGGACAGTGTCAAAACAATATCAGTTCAATAAGGTCATAAGCCTGTCGTCGCGGTGATAAATGTCCCTGGAAAATTGTATGTGCCTGCCGGTAGTATCTTCAAATGCCGTCAGGTAGGCGATGTGTACCGGTATCTTGTTTTTTAGCACCTCCCAGCGTGTTTTATGTGTTTTAATGACCGTATCAAGCCTGCCGGGTGTGTATCGTTTGCTTTCCAGATCTGCGAGTATATATATGGCAAGGTCTAATGGCCGCTGCACCCTGATACAACCTGAGCTCAGCGCACGGAAACGCTTCACAAAATCTTCCCTGTGGGGCGTATCGTGCAGGTATATATCCCATTTGTTAGGCAGGTTGAATTTCACGTACCCAAGCGCATTGTCATCGCCGGGCGCCTGTTTATAATTGTATTTCCGGTAGTTTTTTGCATTAATTGTTGACGCACGAACTTGTTTCCCCTCATTATCATACACCTTCAGGCCTTTTTTGTCAAGATATTTTTTACCACCTTTCTGTAAGCCGGGCAGCACATCCTTTTTAAGTATTGTGGGAGGTACCCCCCATGGCGGGTTGATAACCACATTGGCCATATTTGCATACAGGGAGGGTGTCTGCCGTTCCGGTTTGCCCACTACCACCCGCATATGCATCGTATTTTTGCCATCCCTGCGCAGGAACAGCTCCATAAGCGACACGTTGACTATTACATACAGGTCGCTGAATTGCCGCTGCATCCACCGTACGCGCTCCATATTTATCGCCAGCTTTTGCAAAAAGGTATCTACCGGCGTGGCCAAACATGCCATAGTGATACTATCCGGTTTACCCGTCAATGGAATGCACCGGTAGCTCTGATAAGCCATGTACAATTGTTTAAGCTCGCTGATACTGTCGTTAGGTACCGTCTCCACCCATGGTATCTCGTCGCCTATCACCTTGAATATATTGCCCAGCATTTCGCTGTCCGGATGTTTTACGTAATGTATAGACTCAATAGCATGCAAAAACGAGCTGTCTTTGGATAGTTCTGTATAATGTTTATACTCTTCTCGCAGTAACTTATAAGTTGGCACTTCGCTGCGGAAATTACTTAGCGAGCGATAGCTTCTCTTGTCGCTGATCAGTAATTGCGGAGCATTCCATACTGAGTCATTCACATGATACCAAAGCGAATCAGCTTTCTTAGGAGACAGCTTGCCTATAAGCAATTCCCGTGCAGCGAGCAGGTAACAACGTGTAAGTGCCGTATCAAATGCGATTGCATCCTTCACATCATTCTCCTTGGTTGTGTCCAGCTTAATTTTCAGGTCCCTTAAACGTGCAAGATTGTATCGCACTGTATCCAGTCCATCCCAATAGGTATCTTCCAGTTCCTCTATCAGGTTTCCTGCTGCCGATACCGGCCTGTAGTTTTCTTTTACCCATATTGGCTGGTAGTCGTCCGACTGATAAGTGAAGCGCACATCATCGTTTATTTTTCTGAATATCTTTTTATTAGTGGTATCAAATGGCCCTAACGCCCTTTGGAGTTTGTTGGTAAAATCTTTATCACTAAAGCCCGTTGGTGCAGGCTTCTTTGTTTGCGGTTCGCAGGAAATAAAATAATTTGCAAACAGGATAGCGAGGAGAACGAATAAGGGGCGGGTTTGTCTGAGATGCATATATGGCGGTCGCCGTTATTTTATTTAATACTTACAAAAACTATTCCAATCAATTCAGTTAGTAAAAATTACTTATCCTGCTAAAATGACAATTCTTTCATCGGGTCCCAGAACAAGGTTTCAAAATCCACCACTTTATCGTCCTTTACTTTTACGCCTTCTTTTTCCAGTAGTTGCTGCATCTTCTCCGGCGGCGAAAAGTGGTGCTTGCCCGTAAGCAACCCATTACGGTTCACCACACGGTGGGCAGGCACTTTTGGCTTAATGCCCAAGCAGTTGTTCATAGCATAGCCTACCACGCGCGCACCCGATGCAGCCCCGATAGCCGTAGCCACTGCGCCATAGCTGGTGACCCGGCCTTTGGGCACACAGCGAACAATGTCATAAATCGCATCGTAAATAGACTCTTTATCTCGGGTTGCTGCTTTCATTTCGCTTCTTTATTAGCTCACTACGTTTGGGTTCCGGCACATTCACATATTCGTATGGGCAATTCAGGCAACCATTGCCGCAACAATACCCCCGGGCCGAAAGATACGATGCCGTAAACACCAGCAAACCATTGGGCAATAAATAAAAATCTTTATGCTCCGCTAAGTTCATCTTTAATTTTAAACCTCCCTGTTAAAATTATTGGGTTTGCCGGCAATGAGAACGAAACAAAATATATAGTGCGCCCCTCTGCAAGGTGCCTTTGCTCATAGAATGTCTGTATGGCAAGTGGGCCGGTTGCTTTCCCCTGCCCATATATGTCAGCAATATTTTCATGAATAGTGCAGCCTTGTTCCTCAATGGTCTCCAGCGTGAAATCATAAAGCTCCTTCGAGTCGGTCTTCAGATTGATGCGCCCACCGGGTTTCAATATCTGCTGGTAAGCATACAGAAAACGGGGATGTGTAAGCCTGTTCTTGGCCTTTCCCTTCCTCAGGAATGGGTCTGGGAATATGATCCAGATACTATCCACTTCTCCTGGCGCAAAATAACCGGCGATCTGCCCTATTTGTATACGTAAAAACGCCACATTGCCCAGCCCCTCTGTCAAGGCTGCTTTTGCACCAGTGTACATCCGGTTACCCTTTATATCTATGCCTATAAAGTTTTGGTCTGTGTGTTCCCTGCCCAGGTTCACGCTATATTCGCCCTTGCCACATGCCAGCTCAAGAGTAATCGGGTTTGTATTCTTAAACCAGCTGTTCCAGTTGCCCGCAGTGTTTTCCGGGTACTGTAGTACATTATTAAAAGTATCTAATGCCTTAAAGCGTATCAGTTTCTTATGTCCCATAGATTTGCGCAAAATTCAAATTCCAAACTCCAAATTCCAAATTCCTGTTTTTCGCCTTCGTTTATCCCACATTTCTCCCGTTTCATCCTGTTCACCCCCGCGTTTCACGTCTATCTGTCATAGTTTTGTTCGTTCTTATAGAAGTTCCTATATTTGAAAAGGGTATTAAGAAAAATATTTATAAAAATTTACTCATAAAACTGAAAAACTCTCAAGTATGAAAAAAAGAATTTTACTTTTTACTGCAGTAGCAGCGTTAGGGTATGTTACATTAAGCAGTTATGGTGGCGGGCCGGCTGCGAACGGCGAAAACCGTACAGGTGCCAAAGTGTCTACAGCTAATTGTGCCACAGGTTGTCATGGCACCGGCACAGGAACTACAGTTGCGGTATCTGTAATGACTGGTACAACAACTGTTACACAATATGTTCCCGGCACAGCATACACCGTTAAAATACACGGTACGCACACATCCCATACCAAATTCGGGTTCCAGTTTGTCGCCGTAAGTGGTTCGGGTGCGTCGCAAGTGAATGCCGGAACTGCAAGTGCCTTCCCAACCGGTGTAACAAATCATACCCATAGCGCTTCCGGGTTGACTATTACAGAACATAGCTCAACACGTACCGGTACTTCGGCCAGCGCGCTTGATGTTCAGTTTACATGGACAGCACCATCTACCGTCGTTGGTCCTATTTTAATGTATTGTACATTGAATGCTGTTGATGGAGGTGGATCAACAACTCCAGCAGATGTTTCCGCAAATACCGTGTACACAATAACACCAAGCACTTTATCTGTTCCGCAGGAAGCTAACAACATAGGTGTTACCGCCTACCCTAACCCGGTAACGAATATACTGAACCTGCAAGCTGAAAAAGCAGGCATTTATGCCGTGCATGTTTACGACCTGAATGGCCGCACAATAGCTAATGAGCAAATGACCATTAATGGCACTGCAAGCATCAATACTAGCAATTGGGCCACAGGGCTTTACATGGTAATGCTGGAGAACGAAGGCAACAGGCAGATAATATCAGTAGTAAAATAATCGTACACATTTTTAATATTAAGCGGGCTGTCTTTAATAACAAAGACAGCCCGCTTTTTTTGTCCGTTGCCGCGGTTGCGCTCAAGCCAACGATAACACTAACACCGCATACAATAGCATTGCCCCATCCACAAGCAGCAGGTATAATCTGTCATCAGAAGAATGTTTTTTTACATACTGCACAATCAGCCAGGTACAGGCAGCTGTGATAAGTGCCCCGGCAAGCCGCCCTGCCACCGGGTAGCGTATATATTGAACTACACTTATGGCTGCAAAGAACAAAAGCGAGGCATATATCAGGCGGTAGCTGTTTCTGACGCCTACCTTATTGGGCAAAGTAAATATCTTGTTTTCAAAATCATGCCGCATATCCCGTAGGTCAAACATCACACAAAGTGCGAAAACGAAAACAAACCGCAAAAAAATTTCCAAGGGGTAGTCGGTTAAGTTCTTTTGCCAGTAAAGCATGGGCAGCACAGATGTGGCAATTGTCCATACTCCGGTTAGCACTATAATCTTCACGAAGCCAAAATCACGCAATCGCTTTTTGTTTTTAAAAGGCAGCACCGGCAGAAAATAACTGAATGCGAATATGCCTAAAAGACAACTGACTCTGAGCATGACCGCAGTCTGCCCATAAAGTCCTGTTACAGTAACGACTAACCCAACACAGAAAAAGAAAATATACCATTTGGCATACCCCGGTTTCCCTGTTGGCTTGCCTCTCAACATCCTGGCTATGCGCGGGGTGTTATAAACGAGCAATGTGCTGCCGAACACCAATACGTGCAGGCTATTCATTATTGGCGGCGAAAAGCCATTGATAAGCCGCTCTGTGGCCATGCATAAGCCCGTAGCGCAGCATGCGGCAAACAAGCTGGTGTACAGCAGCAGGTCAATGAAACGGACTATTGGCTTCACTTTGCAAAAATAGCGATACAGCGTGCTAATACCGGATGTAATCTTTAACTTTCAAAAAACAAATGTGTGATGAAAGCGGTAAAGTGGCACAAAAATTGCGTTAGATTAATTACAAGTTGAACCTATCAAAACTCAATTTTATGAAAAGGACATTTGTTATTTTGTTATTTCTTTATCTGCTCATTATCACCTTAAGCCTCTATGAGGGGTTGCATAACTAAGCTGAATACAGAGCACACAGGTTAAAGGCGTACCTTATTACGCCGACAAACCTTAAAAATACTTAAAGCGGAATATTCCCGTGTTTACGCTTAGGCATTTTGGCCACCTTGTTCTCCAGCATCTTAAAACCCTTGATTAGTTTGGCCCGTGTAGCAGCAGGTTCAATAACCTCGTCTATAAATCCCCTTGCGGCGGCGCCATAAGGATTAGCAAATTTTTCAAGGTATTCGGCCTCTTTTTCTTTTAGTATGGCATCATGATCTTCCGCATCCGATATTTCTTTTTTGAAGATTATCTCAGCTGCGCCTTTTGCCCCCATCACAGCAATCTCGGCGGTTGGCCATGCAAAGTTCAGGTCTGCACCTATGTGTTTGGAGTTCATCACGTCATATGCGCCGCCATAGGCTTTGCGGGTTATCACCGTTACCTTAGGCACAGTAGCCTCGCTTAGTGCGTATAGTAGTTTCGCTCCATTGGTAATGATGCCATGCCACTCTTGGTCGGTACCGGGCATAAAGCCGGGCACATCCACCAACACCAGCAGCGGTATATTGAATGCATCACAGAAGCGGGCAAACCTTGCGCCTTTTTTACTGGAGTTATTATCAAGCACCCCTGCAAGATACGCCGGCTGGTTGGCTACTATGCCAATGCTGCGGCCACCCAAGCGGGCAAACCCCACAACAATATTTTCGGCATATTCTTTATGCACCTCCAGGAAAGAATCAGCATCGACCACTTCGGCTATCACTTCTTTTATATCATAGGGTTGGTTCGGGTTATCAGGGATGATATTGTTAAGTCCCTGCCTCAATTCATCCGCTGCATCATAGTGATATACCGGTGCATCTTCTTCACAGTTCTGCGGCATATAGCTGAGCAGTTTTTTAATATGCTCTATGCATTCTATTTCATTTGCGCACGCAAAATGTGTGACACCAGACCTTGACGCATGGGTATGCGCACCACCCAGCTCCTCGCTTGTTACATTTTCGTGTGTCACGGTTTTCACCACATTGGGCCCGGTTACAAACATGTAAGAAGTATGCTCCACCATCAATATAAAATCGGTGATCGCCGGGGAGTAAACCGCCCCGCCGGCACAAGGACCCATGATGGCCGATATCTGAGGCACCACGCCCGATGCTTTTACATTCCGATGGAAAATATCGGCATAGCCCCCCAGTGATACTACGCCCTCTTGTATGCGCGCGCCACCGCTGTCATTGAGGCCTATCACAGGTGCCCCGTTCTGCAGGGCAAGCTCCATTATCTTCACTATCTTCTCGGCATGTGTTTCTGAAAGGCTGCCGCCAAATACTGTAAAATCCTGGGAATACACATAGGTCAGCCTTCCGTTTATGGTGCCATACCCGGTCACAACGCCATCGCCTAAATACACTTCCTTATCCATCCCGAAATCACGGCACCGGTGGGTTACCAACTGGCCTATCTCCTCAAACGAACCTTCATCAAGCAACAACTGTAAACGCTCACGCGCTGTTAGTTTTCCTTTTTTGTGCTGCGCTTCAATGCGGGCATCGCCGCCACCTTTTAGCGCCTGTAATGTCTTTTCTTTCAGCAGGGCTGTTTTCTTATCCATAATGGCAACAAACTTAATACAAAAAAGGTTACTACCTTGCACCAGGTATCAAATGATATTACATGAAAAAAGCTATTCTTCTCTTAGTAATACTTTCCTTTTCTTTCTGTGTCCGGGCACAGTCAATACGTTCATTAAGCGCTACACAGTTGATAAAATACACCTCATCAAAAGATACTTTATATATCATCAATTTCTGGGCTACCTGGTGTTTGCCATGTGTGCAGGAACTTCCCGAATTCAATGCGCTGAACAAGCGGTACCTGAACCGGAATGTAAAAGTGATACTGGTAAGCATGGATTTTAAAGAAGATTACCCTTACAAGCTGGCAAGGTTCATTGAGCGGAAACGGCTCACGCCTGAAGTCGTATGGTTGTCAGATACAAACCCTAACGAGTTCATCCCCAAGATAGACAGCAGGTGGGAAGGGTCAATACCTGCCACCGTCATTGTACATCCGGGCAAGGGGTACAAGAAATTTATAGAAGGCCAGGTGGATGAAAGGCAGATAAGCAGGATTGTTGACAAGATGCTAACAGGATCCGCGGAAGAGGAGTAGCCCATTTGATAACGCAGGGGCATTTCTCACGCCTTATTATTGTAGTTTTGCACCAATGAATTACCTGGGCCATGCATTCCTTTCTTTTGATATTGAAGAAATATTAGTGGGCAACGCCATTGGCGACCATGTGAAGGGAAGGTTGGCTCTGGAAGCATTCCCGCCCGGAGTGAAAAAGGGTATTGAGCTGCACCGTAAAATAGACGACTATGCCGATAGGCACCCCGCTACCATAAGGGCTAAACTGCTGTTCAGGGAGCATTACGGCCTCTACGCGGGCGCAATAATGGATACACTTTACGACCACTTCCTCGCCAACGACCCTAAGATATTTACCGGTAACGCTGCTTTACTAGCATTCACAGAACGGACGTATGCACAGTTGGACAAGTATCAGCAATACTTTCCCTTGAAGTTTGCCGGTTATTTCCCGCATATGAAGGAACACAACTGGCTGTATAATTATCGATCGCTGAAAGGCATGGAACAGTCATTGGGCGGTCTTTTCCGCAGGGCACAGCATATGCCCGATATTCATAAAGCCTATGAAATATTTGTGACAAACTATTACCATCTCAACCAATGTTACTATGACTTTATCGATGATATGATTAAATTTGTTAAAAATGAATTAGCGGACTGATTTTTTTACTACACTAATAATTTTGTTTAAAGATTTATGCGTTCAACTTCTCATTACATACTAACCACTTTTTTCTCTTTATTGTTTCTCGGTTGCCATTCAGCATCTCAGAAAGTATCGGCCCGCACAGAAGATAAACGATTTCAGGAAACCCCCATCCAGGCGCCTCCCATGAAGCTTATCTATGATACCGCAGGTATGGATAACAGGTATATCATTGCACAGCTCGATGATTACTATTATAAGCAAGTAAAGGCCGGCTTCAATGGTGGTGTGCTTATAGGCCGCAATGGCAAAATAATTTACGAAAGGTATTTTGGCTACAGCAACAAAGAGCGGAAAATACCTCTAAGTGCAGGGGCTTCTACCCAGTTGGCATCTATATCCAAAACATTTACCGGCGCGGCTATTTTATACCTCTACGAGCACAAATACCTTGATTTGAATGACCTTGTGCAGGACCATATAAAAGAATTCCCCTATTCCGGCATCACCATAAAAATGCTGCTCAACCATCGCTCCGGCATCCCCGATTATACAAAGTGGGTGCCACGCTATACCCATAACATGAAGACCCCGGTGTATAACGAACATGTAATAGCTATGATGGCGCGCTACCGGCCATCGCTTGAATTCAGGCCCAATACACGGTTCAAATACTGTAATACCAATTACGCTATACTGGCCAGTATAGTAGAGAAGATTACAGAAATGGCTTTCGCCGATTTCATGGCAAAATATATTTTCCAGCCATTGGGCATGTACCACACTTTTGTTTACGACCCTGCAAAAGGTCTTCCCGTCAACGCATCCATCAGCTATAAAAGAACCTGGATACGTGAGCCTGATATGTTCGCAGATGGCGTTTATGGGGATAAGGGTATTTACAGCACCCCTGAAGATATGTTCCGTTGGGACCAGTCCTTTTACCAGCATAAGCTCCTGGGCAATGGCACTATCGAGCTGGCATATGGCCCCTGCTCTTTCGAAAAGCCGGGCATTAAAAACTATGGCCTCGGCTGGCGTATGCTGTGCTACACCAATGGCAATAAGGTCATCTACCACAATGGCTGGTGGCATGGCAACAATACCTCCTTCTACAGGTTCATCCAGGAGAATATGACCATCGTGATATTAGGCAACAGGTTTACCAATGCTGTTTATCACCATGCGCCGGTTATCTACAGTATAGTAAAGGGCATACCGGTAATGAAGGGCTTTGATACCGAGTAGTTGCAAAATAGTTACATTTAAAAAGCCCCTGAAATTCAGGGGCTTTTTAAATGCTATATGATTTTTATTATTTGGGTTGTTCAGCCTCAGGCTCATCATCCTGTTTTGCCTTCTCTATTTTGTCAAACTCAAATATGAGCGAGAAACGCAGAGTATTAGATAACGGGTTACGTGTAATACCCGACCCCGAAGGAACAAGATAAGAAGCATTCAGTTGGAATACATTGTACTTCACACCAAGGCCGCAGGTGATGTACTGGCGGTCGCCGTTGGTTTTATCTTCATAAAAATATCCTGCACGAAATGCGATCATGTCCTGGTACCAGTATTCAGCACCTAACGATACATTGATTTGTTTGATCTGGTCGCCGGTAGAGAATGATTTGAAGATACCGTTCACCACAGTGATTTGTGTGTCGCCGCCGTTGGCGGAATTAATTGCCGGTACCAGCAGTTTGTTCAGGTCAAGTGCAAAAGTGATTTTGTTGTATTCATCGAATTTCGAAGAATAAGCAACTCCCAAACCGAGGTTCATGGGTATAAAATCCCTGCGGGTAGAATTGTAAGCTATTTTAGAGCCCAGGTTGCTTGCCACAGCACCAAAGCTGAATGTATTGCTCCTGAAGCCTTCAAGTTCTTTAGTTTTAGAGTAGTATACGCCAAGGTCAGCAGCACCTGCATTACCGGGGCTATATTCGCCACGGCCGCCGTTTGCACTGTAGTTAACACCGGCAGCTATTGCCGAATGTATATACCTAAAGCTAAGCCCTGCAGATAAATATTCAGAAAGTTTGCGCGAATACCCCAGGTCGAAAGAATATTCCCGTGGCATACCCGTGCCAAGCGACCCGCCTTGCGCATCGGTATAATTTATATTACCCAGCGAAAAATAACGCATGGAGGCACTGATTGCGTTGACATTATCTTTGCCAAATTTTCCATATCCGGCTAAGTAGGCGAGAAAAATATCCGGCACGAGGTCTTTAAGCCAGGGTGTATATGTTGCGGAAACGCCATAGTTTTTATCCGTGAAGGGTATCTTCGCCACATTCCAGTATTGCGCGTTAGCATCAGGAGAAACTGCTATGCCCGCATCACCCATCGCCCCGGCGCGTGCATCAGGAGATATTCTTAAAAAGGGCACTGCTGTTGTCACAAAACTACTTCCAATAGCGGAAGTTTGCGCAACTGCATGATTAGTTGAAATACCTGCTAATAAGGTTAAGCCTATTAAAATTAATTTTTTGGCCATTCTGTTATTATTATATTTTTTAAAGTTTTGCAAAAGTATTTATTTTTTACCCATTTCCCAATAATAATTCTCGGGCGGATAGCCTATTAACGTACGATTACCAGTTTTTGGTATGCACTCGACCTATAACCTTTTTCTGTTGATATATTTAATCTATACACATACATTCCTGATGGTAATCTCATCCCGTTATTGTCCGTTCCGTCCCAGGTTATCTCATTGGTGCGGCTGCCACTTGGTGTAAACAATTGACGTATATTTTTCACTATCGAACCACCGGTGTTATATATATTTATCTCTACATTTAACTCTTCGTCAGGGTGGTTGTGCTCAAAAACAAAATGGGTGATATTATCAAAAGGATTAGGGTAGTTCATCAATTGCTGCACATCCATCACCCTGCCATCAACCACCACGAAATCAACCGTTCCTTCGCCGCTGTTATTATTTACATCCCACGCTTTTACGGTTATTGAATGCCTGCCGTTCGAAAGGCCGGAGACAGGGAAAGATACATAACCCCTTTGGTAGGTGTTAGGGGCTGTTTCGTAGTAATCATTCAGAATGTAGGGAGTTTCTTTATTGTCATCCAGCACCGCGGTAAGGTCATGCCCTATATCATTGCCCGAAACATTTATGCCGGTCTTAGAGTACAATGAAACGAACAATGATGTATTGCTGCCTGTGATGCCACCATTTAAGAAAAGGCTGTCATTGATGTAGGGCTTCACCACCGGCGGCTCTGTGCTGATGACAGGATGGTCTGAAAATCCACCTACAACTACGCTTGTATCCGCCCCGGCAGCATCTGTCACACCATTTTCCGCATAGGTGCTCACTTTGCCTTTACCAAAATAATAGTTGATATCCCTTGGCGTGATGAACGTAAACGAGAACCGGCCATTTGTAACAGACACACGCCCTTTGTAGATAATATTGTTTTGCACCTGGTAAGCATCATCGCAGCCGCTGATAGTAGTGATTGTGCGCATTTTGTCGTAAAAAGAAACAGACAGCATACCGTTGAAACTGTTCATTACATTACCGCCGTGGTCTCTCACACTACCCTTTATGATGTACTCGCCCAGCGCTTTGATAGAATCCGTCCGCTGTAGGGTATATCCGTCTGTTGCACTGTCAAGTGTCACTTCAAATTCAGGGAAGGCCGGGGTTAGTGCAGGGTCTCCAAGCAAAGCAAATTTGCGGAAGTTAATCAGCTCCGAGCCATTTGTGGACGATATAAAGGTCATATTCTTGCCATTACGATAAGCATCCCCGAATTGTTTCCACGAATAGTCTGCCCTGCGGTTGAACTGGTCGGTAAGCGATTGTGTATTGATCTTACGGTTATAGAACGCATACACGGCCTCAGTGGTGGTAAGCATGGCAATAACACCGCCTGTCTTGCGCAATACCAGTTGCTCTGCCGCCGATACAAATTGAGGATGGTCGAATTGCCCGAAATCACACGTGGCGGTGATCATAACTGGCAATTTAGCACCGTTATTCCAGTTGTTGTAGTCGTCTTGCGTAAGGATACGCGCCCCCGACCATACCTGCGGATTACCATGCCCTGTATAGTTAATCAGGAACGTGCCTTTGAACACCTGCTCATTCAGCGCGGCATTTGCAGTAGGGCACCTTCCACCTGCCGGGGTTGATATGATAGGCATAGCATCTACATATACTTTCTCAATATTGTATAGGTTCCCGCCGGCATTGCGTATTGATGTGGCTGCCGCCTCGCCGTCTTCCAGGTGGTTACCTGCCGCGTCATATTGGTTGTTGCCCACGCACCCTTTGTCGGCCACAATAGTGGTGGCTATTCTCCAAGGGCCAAGACTGGCCGGAGATGCATAGGCCAAAATCTTGTTCACCAGATTATTTGCGTCATCAAGGTTTCTGGCGGGCAATCGGCCTACGCCAATATCAAGCACATTCAGGCGGCTGGTGTTCTCAATATTTTCGCTGTCATCAAGGAACCCATAAAAATCATCGCTTGAAAAACCATTCAGGTCATTCAATGATTCTGCCGATTCAAAGACGGGCACAAAGTTGCAGTTGTTCGCCAGCCTGTTCTTGTAGTCGTAAGAACCACAGCCAAACAAAAGCAGGTAATCGGGCATTTTTGTACTGTCGCTCCCTGCCCTTTTATAGAACATGCGTGCAAAATCGCGTATAGCACATATATCCTGTCCACCCGATGAAAACTCATTAAATACCTGGGGTGTTGTCGCCAGCGCCACATTCATCCCATCGTGGTTCCTGTGGAAATCTGCCAGTTGGGTTGCTTGCGCTAAAAATGCCGGATGCGCAACGATAATAAGATCGGGTTGCGACAAGCCATGTAAATTCTGATTTGCCACCTGCCCGATATAGGTTGGTGTATATACGTTAGCTGAATTCATTACGGCAAATTCATGCAGCCTGCTTGCCTCCTGCGTAAAGGAATACGTACTGCCGCTGAGGGTTCCGGCCATTACTACCGGTGAAAGCGGGTTGGTCACATCCCATACACTGGTACTTCCTGTTGCACCGGTTAACTGGTAGTTGGCTATCTTGCCCGCGCCTACGCTTTGCCAGTCCCTGAAGTTCATCTGGTCGCCGCTGATAGACAAAGCGCGCCGTGCATTTATTTCAATGTAATTCAGGTAACCGGTCCCGCTTCCGTCTCTTGGCACAAAAGTTATGCCTACGTTAGCCATCTGAGGGCTGGATGTCACAGAGCCAACCACATTTGCCAGGTTCATCACATAATCACTTGATGTGGGGCCGGGAAAGCTTCCGGTGGTTATCTGGCTACCGTTAAAGGACACGTCGAAAGAGCAGCCACCAACGTTAGATGTGGATGCGAAAGATACGATGCAATATATATCGCTGGCAGGTGCACCCATGTCAAATGGGAACGACTGCGAATTACTGCCGGAGATGAAGGTTTCGCCATACCAGTTTTTACCCAGTCCTGCAGGGTTTACCAGGTCTTCGTCATGTACCGCATAAAAATTAAAGCTGGATACCGTAACATTTGCGCCGCCCAAGGGTGCCTGCTGTGTCTGCGCTTTACCACTACCCTGGTCCGCAGATACGAAGTAATAGGCGGTGTCCGTGTACAGGTTCTTCAAATGAGTAAACCTGCCATTCAGGCTGTCTTTATTCCACCCCATAGGCCCTACGCCGTAAAAAATAACGTATTCACCGTTATCAAAAATATTGTCTCCGTTGCTGCTCACCTGCACAGGGTTTTCTGTAAGGTCCGCCGGCCTGTCCTCCATATTATTCTCTGAAAGCATCCTGCCCCCGTTGCCAAAAACTCGCAGACTTGACGGGTTTATGTTTGCCGGGTTCAGCCCCATAGCAGCAATAACGTTTTTGTCGATTTTGTAAAAACCGGTCTTGGTGATTCCTACCTTGTGCCATGTACCGTTAGCCAGTGCCGAAGTAGTTACATCAGTTGTTTTTGCGGCAGGGTGTGCTGCGGTCTGTGGTTCATCATCAAACGAGATGGTAAAGCTGCTCACCATATTTGTATGTGCGGCATCTTTGCCTGCAACAAAAGCAGGAATACGCACCACTACAAATGGCCTTTTGCGGTCAAGCCCTATCTGAGCATTAAATTTTTGTGGGTCCGATAACTGGGCATCAGTGGGAAGAGAAACATCTTGGGTATAGCTGATGTCCGTTATGCTGATTTTTGGCAAAGAATAATTGTTCAGCCATATCTTTTCTATGATATAACCTCTGGCTATATTGCTTTCTTTTGCCTCAAATCGGCCGGTGAATGCGAAAATTGACTGTAGGCCCGTAAGAACAAGCACAAGTAAGGTTAACGGTATTATCTTTTTCATATATTCGTCAGATGTTATAGCCGATGGGAATTGGCACCTTTTCTATCAAAATTAAACAATAAAACTGTTAAAAAGTCAATGGAATTGCCATTTTACTCCTAAAATAACGTGATAATATTTCAAATATTATATTCTTAAAAATAAATTTTGTGAACTTTTTTTTATTAAGGGGGTTGGAAAGCTTGAAAATTTGAAAAGAATGAGGTAACATTGTAACGATTTTTAACAACTTACCCGCTTTTTAGTGTAAATATTTTTGGTAAATTATGAAAAGAAAACTCATTGGTTTAGGCTTGTTATGTATAGGCGCTGCAACGGTATTCAGTGCATGTTCCAGCGGTTCTAAGAAGAGAGGTAAGGGAGCTGGGGTATCATCAGTAACAGGTTGGCCGTTAAACGATAGAAGGTTCGGAGGTTATGAAGTAACTGATTATCCCGGGCAGCAAACACCTGTAGGCATGGTTTTCGTTCAGGGAGGCCGGTTTACAATGGGTGCTACCGACGACGAGATGCCGACTCTTGAAAATAACAGTTTCAGGCGCACCGTTTCTGTTTCTTCATTTTATATGGATGAAACCGAAGTGGCTAACGTGAGCTACCGCGAATATGTTTATTGGCTGTTCCGTGTGTATGGTAATGACTACCCCGATGTAGTACTGAAAGGAATGCCTGACAGCACCGTGTGGCGTTCTCCGCTTGGCTTTAATGAGAACTATGTAAAGAACTACTTCTGGCATTCGGCATACAATAACTATCCTGTTGTTGGTATTAACTGGTTTCAGGCCAATGACTTTTGTCAATGGCGTACAGACCGCGTGAACGAACTTTTGCTTATTTATAAAGGTGAGTTGAGGCCAAATGCCACACAGTCAGGCGAAGACGTATTTACTACAGAATCTTACCTTACGGGTAACTATCAGGGCACAGAAGGTCCAGGTAAACATAGAGACCTCGACCCGAACGGTGCCGGCAAGCGCGTATCGAGGAGGTTTGACGGTGTTTACCTGCCTGATTACCGTCTGCCTACAGAAGCTGAGTGGGAATACGCAGCTCTCGGCCTGATTGGTAATAACCCAACCCCTGAGAACAAGCGTCGTCGTGGTGAAGAAGTTGTTACTGACCGTAACACTTTGCCATGGGGTCCTAAAAATACTACCCGCTATGGTTTACATAATCAATTCCAGGGCGAGTTTGAGGGTAACTTCATGCGTGCAAAAGGTGATGCGATGGGTGTTGCCGGTGGCTTGAATGATAACGCTGACATTACAGCACCAGTAAATTCTTTCCTTGCAAATGCTTTCGGTCTGTATAACATGGCCGGCAATGTGAACGAGTGGGTAATGGATACTTACCGCCCTCAGTCGCACGAAGATGTTAATGAGTTCCGTCCTTTCCGCGGTAATGTATACAACCGCTTCAAATTACAGGAAGATGGTAACGTAGAAGAAGTGGATACTTTAGGTCGCATCCCTTACCAGCAGGTAACAAATGCTGAAATACTTGCCAACGGTCGTTACGAGTCAAGAACTGCTGACCTGAATAGCTATAAAGACGGCGATTCTCTGTCTCAGGCTTTCTATTCTTACGGCAGCAATACACTGATTAATGATTCTACCAAAGTTTACAAAGGTGGTTCATGGGCTGACCGTGCTTACTGGCTGTCACCCGGCACACGCCGTTATATGCAGGGTAGCTCAGCATCAAATACAATCGGTTTCCGTTGCGTTATGGATCGCCTCGGCAGCCCTGATGGTGATAACCAACCCGGTGGTAACAGCTTCGGCCGCCAAAAATATCACAAACGCTAGTTCTGATAATTCTTTTTTATAAGAACCCTCCCGATGTATCGGGAGGGTTCTTTATTTTTATGCGCTTAAAACATGAATGGTGACAATAGCCCAACTGTATAAATTATACCTGCAGCACCCAAATGTGGAAACCGATACACGCAAGCTGCGTGAAGGCAGCATTTTCTTCGCTCTATCGGGTGAGAATTTCGACGGCAATACATTTGCCCAATCCGCGCTGGACAAGGGCGCGGCCTATGCCGTAATTGATAACCGCGCCTATGCAGTTAACGATAAGTGTATCGTGGTAGATAACGTTTTGTCTACGCTGCAGCACCTGGCAAAATATCACCGGCTGCAATTTTCTATTCCCTTTCTGGCCATTACCGGCTCTAATGGTAAAACAACAACAAAGGAACTTATAGCAGCAGTATTACGCACAAAGTTTGTCACTTATGCAACTGATGGCAACCTCAATAACCACATTGGCGTGCCGCTCACACTGCTGAAAATAAAAAGCGATGCCCAAATGGCCATAATTGAAATGGGAGCTAACCACCAGCGAGAAATTGCTGGCTACTGCGAAATAGCGTTGCCTGATTACGGGCTTATTACAAACTGTGGCAAAGCACACATTGAGGGGTTTGGTGGAATAGAAGGCGTACGCAAGGGTAAAGGAGAATTGTATGATTACCTGAAAGCGAACGATGGCTCTATCTTCCGTAATACAGACCTCGACTATTTGGCTACAATGGCTTCAGGTATACAACAGGAGGTTACTTATGGCAGCGCGAATGCAAAATATATCGGCAAGCCAATAATGAAGGATGTCTTTCTGAGCATCGCTATGCTGTCCGCTCATACCGAAACGACCATTGACACAAACCTGGTTGGCGATTACAATTTTCCCAATGCCATGGCGGCAATAGCCGTTGGATTGCATTTTGGCGTTCCCATTGACGATATTAAGAAAGCACTGGCTGCATACAATCCGGACAACAGCCGTTCACAATGGCTTCAAAAAGGCACCAACAGAATCATACTCGACGCATATAATGCAAACCCCACAAGCATGCGCGCGGCGATCAAAAACTTCGCCGCAACCACCCTGCCTGATAAACTGCTGTGGATAGGTGGTATGAAAGAAATGGGGGTCGAAGAGCTGAACGAGCACCGCGATCTGGTGGCATTTATCTCAAATTATCAGTGGAAACAGGTGATACTGGTCGGAAAGGAATTTAGTGGCTTACAGGGAAACTACACCTGGTTTGAAAATTCCGCAGATGCCGCCGAAAATGTGAGCATGCACCCGCCGGCAAACAGCTCTATTTTGATAAAAGGTTCCAGGGGCAGTAAAATGGAGGTGCTGCTGGATGCACTTTCCTAAAGACCGCTCCCAGCTGAAAACCGGACTGCTAAAGTGCCTTTTATTAAGAATTTTCACTAAATTTGGAATACAAAACCTCCCCAAATGGGAGTAATAGTATTATGTCTAAAAATCTTGGTGAATTATCAGGCAGGAAAGGGCTTAGGGAAAACCTATTTGAAGAATTAGGTATTGCCGCCGGCGAAACGGGCACAGTTTCAAAAGAAAAAACGCAAAAACTGGCGGAAGAATTCCTCATGGGTACCGCCAATGTTTATGGCACAGTGACCTTCTATGATTTTTTACGCCCTGAAAATCAGGGAAAGAAGGTGTACGTATGCAATGGCAGCTCCTGTCTTACAGCAGGCACGCAGGATAAGGTGAAAGAAAAGCTGCGTGGTGAATTTAAAGAAGAAGAAATAGGAGAGATGTGCTGCCTCGGCAGGTGCCATGAGAACAGTTCATTCCACTACGGCGGCAGAAATTTTTCCGGCAATGATATAGATAAGGTTGCGGCAATAAAAGCCGGCAATCCTGCTCCCATTGATAAATACAATGTAGCACATGCAGGCACACCGGTGCTCACCTGCGCTTTTCCGGGTATCGATGTATTCTATAAAACATTGGAAAAAGCATTCAGCCTTGGCCCTGATGCACTTTTAGCTGAATTAAAAACCTCGGGGCTTCGTGGGCGCGGTGGTGCCGGTTTCCCTATAGGCTTCAAGCTGGAGTCCTGCAAAAACACACCCGGCGATATTAAATTCATTGTGTGCAATGCCGATGAAGGCGACCCCGGAGCCTACAGCGACAGATACCTTCTTGAAGAGCGTCCGCACGCAGTTTTGCTGGGCATGATAATAGCGGGCTATATAGCCGGTGCAAACACAGGCGTTGTATATATACGTGGCGAATACCCCGAAGCAATAGAAATCACACAAAAAGCAATCGACGATATTCGTGCAAAAGGACTGATTGGTGAAAATATTCTGGGCTCTGGTTTCAATTACGATTTCAAACTGATTAAAGCCCAGGGTGCTTACATCTGTGGCGAAGAAACAGCTTTGCTTTCTTCCATCGAAGGCCAGCGCCCTGAAGTGCGCGTGCGTCCTCCATATCCTACGCAGCACGGCCTCTTCAACAAACCCACAGTAGTTAACAATGTGGAAACGCTTGCCTGCATACCGTGGGTGATAGACAATGGCGGTGCAGCGTTCGCTGCAATAGGCAAAGGAAAATCAACAGGTACAAAGCTGGTATCACTGGATGGCTTCTTTAACAAACCCGGCATTTACGAAGTGGACATGGGCACCCCCCTCTCTGTAGTCGTCAATGACCTAGGCAGTGGCTTCCGTGAGCCTGTTAAAGCCATGCACATAGGCGGCCCGTTAGGTGGCTTGGTGCCGGTAGAAAAAATAAATGACCTTACAGTCGATTTTGAATCATTTGCACAAAACGGATTTCTACTAGGCCATGCCTCTGTAGTATGTCTGCCGGTAGGTTTCCCGATAATAAAATACATAGAGCACCTGTTCCAGTTCACGGCACACGAAAGCTGCGGCAAATGTTTTCCCTGCCGCCTCGGCTCCACGCGTGGCTACGAAATGGTAGGCAAGGCGCTCACCACTGATTATAAAATGGACCGCGAACTGTTCACTGACCTCATAACCACAATGGAGATAGGTTCATTATGCGCGCTTGGTGGTGGCCTGCCATTGCCAATAAGGAATTCATTGAAATATTTCGATAACGAATTAGCCCAGTACTTCTCATAAAACAAACACTATGAGCAAACAATATTATGTAGAGAGCAAGCCGGGAGCAGGCGGGATACCCGGTAACGGACAGGTGAAAGCTGATGCGAAGGTGGCTTATGTAGATGATAAGCCCTACGAAATAAAAGAAGGAGAAACGATTCTCTCACTCATTCGAAGGCATTTTGGCAAAGGCGCCGTGCCTACCCTCTGCGACGCGCCTAATCTGGAACCATTTGGTTCCTGCCGCGTGTGCAGTGTAGATGTCGCATTGACCAAAGGCGGCCCGGTGAAAACCATGGCTTCTTGCCACACGCCCGTAATGCCCGGTTCATTCATCTATCCTGAATCTGACCGCGTACAGAAACTTCGGAAAAATATCATTGAGCTCGTACTTACCGACCACCCGCTCGATTGCCTTACCTGCGAAGTGAACAATAATTGCGAGCTGCAGGAAGTAGCTGCCCGTGTAGGCATCCGTGACGTTCGCTATCCCGAAGGAAAGAACCATCTTGACAAGAAAAAAGATCTGAGCCACGCCTACATGACCTCCGACTTCTCCAAGTGCATCAACTGCTTCCGTTGTGTGCGAGCTTGCGATGAGGTACAGGGGCAGTTTGTACTCAGCATGGGTGGCCGTGGGTTCGACAGCCATATCATCAAGGGCATGGAGGTAAATTTTAAAGACTCCGATTGCGTAAGTTGTGGTGCCTGCGCGCAGGCGTGCCCTACTTCAGCTATCTCTGATATTTTTGAATCCAAATCCATTCAGGTTGATGAAAAAGTACGCACCGTATGCACGTACTGTGGTGTGGGCTGCAATCTGGAGGTGGCTGTAAAAGGCGGTAAAATAAAATCGATACAGGCGCCCTATGAGGCGGAAGCAAACCAGGGCCATACCTGCCTCAAGGGCCGTTTTGCCTTCTCTTTCTACAATCATAAAGACAGGCTGCGCACGCCGCTCATAAAAAAGAACGGCGAATTCGTAGAAGCCACCTGGGATGAAGCATACGATTTCATCGCAACAAAGCTTACTGAAATTAAGAACAAATATGGCGGCGATGCCATTGCCGGCGTATCGTCAGCACGCGGAACGAATGAGGAAAATTACCTCATGCAGAAGTTCATCCGTGCGGTAATGGGCACTAACAATATTGATAGCTGTGCCCGTGTTTGTCACTCGCCTACTGCCTTAGGTATGCAGCGCACATTTGGTACAGGTGCAGCCACTAACTCTATCAAAGACATCAAGCTCACCGATTGCATATTGGTTATTGGAGCTAACCCTACCGATGGCCACCCCGTTACGGGCGCTAAACTGAAGCAGGCTGCGCTTAGCGGTAAAACATCTATCGTCATAGACCCCCGCCGCACTGAGCTGGCAAAATATGCCACTTACCATCTGCAACTAAGGCCCGGCACCAATATGGCTGTGCTCAACATGATGCTGTATTACATCATCAGCGAAGGCCTGGAGGATAAAGAATTCATTGAGCGCCGCACGGAAGGCTATGAAGAATTTAAGCAGGAAGTGCTTTCGCAGGATATGGACAAGTTGTCTGAAATATCCGGTGTAGATAAAGACCTGGTACGCAAAGCAGCGATAGCCTACGCCAAAGCGCCCAATGCTATGGAGTTCCATGGATTGGGTGTTACAGAGCATTCGCAAGGCACGCATACTATAATGATGATATCCAGCCTGGCCATGATAACCGGAAATATAGGCAGGCCGGGAGTGGGCGTAAACCCGCTGCGTGGTCAGAATAATGTGCAGGGCGCTGCCGATATGGGCTGCCAGCCCCACCAGGGTGCCGGATATCTTGATGTTACCGACCCTGCATACCATAAAAAATACGAAGAATTCTATAATGCAAAACTGCCCAACTATAGCGGCTGGAAAATACCCCAGATGTATGATGCCGCACTCGATGGCAAACTGAAAGCCATGTGGGTGGTAGGCGAAGATATGGGACAGACCGACCCTAACACACAACATGTAAGGGCCGCGCTCAGCAAGCTGGAATTATTTGTAGTTCAGGAACTGTTTATGACTGAAACGGCGAAGATGGCAACAGTAATTCTTCCTGCGGCTTCATTCCTTGAAAAGAGCGGCACATTTACAAATGGCGAACGCAGGATACAGCGTGTCAATGCCGTTGTGGAGCCGATAGAAGGTACAAAAAGCGATGGCCAGATAATGCTCGACATCATGAACCGTATGGGCTACAAGCAACCTGAAAAATATGATCCGGAATGGGTGCTCGAAGAGATTGCGCAGATTGTGCCGTTCTTTGAAGGTGTAAAGTGGAGTGAGTTGGGGCAAAACGGTAAACAGTGGCCGGTGAACAAAGAAGGTAAGGGCACAGATATACTGCACACCGAAACATTCAAACGCGGCCGGGGTAAGTTCATACACAATGATTATAAGAAGTCGAAAGAGCTGGTGGATAATGAAAAGCAATACCCGTATATCATCACTACCAACCGTGAGCTGGAGCATTACAATTGCGGTGCTATGACACGCCGCACCAATAATGCGCTGATAGTTACCGATGATGTGCTGATGATAAATCCTGTAGATGCAGCTAAGCACCTCATAGCCGATGGCGACATGGTATGCGTGGAATCTGCCCGCGGAAAAGTAGATGTGAAAGCAAAGATTACCGACGAAGTAAAACCCGGTATCCTCAGCAGCACATTCCACTTCCCCGAGGTAATGATGAATAACATCACCTCAAGCGTATCCGACTCCGATGCACTATGCCCCGAATACAAAGTAGTGGCATGCAACATCAGGAAGAGCAAGGGTGAATATAAGAAGAAGGCTATGGCATAGACTTTTGTAAGCAAAAGGGAGGGGTTGCCGTGCCGCAACCCCTCCCTTTTTTATCAATCCCATTTACATCCCGTCACCGTCAAATATATTGCCTATCCCGCCTAATATGCTGCCTTCTTCCTTACGTCCGAAGGGGCGGCCATAGGCAAGCACGCGTGAAGCCAGCCTGCTTATAGGCAGCGTTTGCAGCCACACCGTGCCCGGCCCTTGCAGCGTGGCAAAGAATACACCCTCACCACCAAACAGCGTATTCTTTATGCCGCCTACAAACTGAATATCGTAATTCACCGTTCGGGTAAAGCCTACTATACAGCCCGTATCCACTTTCAGTATCTCACCGGGGCGCAGTTCGCGCTGCACCACGTGACCGCCCGCATGTACGAAAGCCATACCATCGCCTTCCAGCTTTTCCATTATAAAGCCCTCACCACCAAACAAACCCGTGCCTAACTTCTTCTGAAACTCTATACCCACCGATACGCCCTTTGCCGCGCACAGAAAAGCATCCTTCTGACAGATGACCCTGCCACCCAGACGCATTAGGTCCAGTGCTATTATTTTACCCGGATATGGCGACGCGAACGAAACAGTTTTTTTACCATTGCCCACATTGGTATATGCAGTCATAAACAGGTTCTCGCCCACCAGCATACGCTTGCCCGCCGAAAACAGTTTGTTCAGCAGCCCGCCCTGCTGCTGGCTCCCATCCCCGAATATAGTCTCCATTTGTATCCCCTCTTCCATCATCATAAAGCTGCCCGGCTCGGCCACGGCCGTTTCATTGGGGTCAAGCTCCACTTCCACATACTGCATTTCTTCGCCTATTATGCGGTAGTCTATTTCATGATTTTGCATGTTGTAATTTTTTCTAAAATTATAAGTAAATATGGATTCAGCGGTATTATTACCTCCGTTAACTCTCTTAATTTTCTCTTAATTTCTCTCAACTCGTCCGTGAACGCTTCGCGGATGCACTGGAAAAGTATTTGAAACCCCTGTAGCATAATGTGTGGCAGGGCTCGACGACAATCAAAGAAGACTAGTTCACTACAATTTTTGCCGTTTTAAAGAAAGTAGTCCATTTTGTTTTCAGCCCTTCGGGTATTGCTTTCTGTTTTATGGCACGAAAGCTGACATACAAAGCATCTGATCCCTGAGTAATGTACCATAGTTGGGATTCATTCCGGCTTTCAATTGTAAATATGATCCAGGGATATTTGTCTTTTTCATCTTTTTCAATAAATGTAAGTTTCGCAGAAGAGGAGCCTTTTTTCTTTGCTTGCTCATGCATAGCATTCATTGCTGCTTCCATCGGTATATTATGCAATGCAGGGTAAGTCATCATAGTGCCAATCTCAGTCCAATTGTCAAACGTCTCATTGTTTCGTAGCAATTCTATTTGGGAATGTTCGTTGTCTTTCTGGTTACTTGCTACTTTCCATCCTTCATCGTCAGGCCAATTGAGAGCTAAAGATTCAGTTGCGTTATTTTGTTTCAGCGAACCACTAGTGCAATATTGTTTTATGAATTTTTCCGCTCGGACCTCACCCATACTTTGAGCCTTAGTCAAATCGGCACATCCCCCATCCAAGTCCTGCGTAGAAAGTTTTATTTGCCCGCGTAAATAGTAAGATGCTGCCCCATTGGGCTCTAGCTTAATCGCCATATCCAAATCTGCAATAGCACCTTCATGATCATTTATGTTATTCCTGAGTATGCCTCTATTGCGATAGGCGCTTATAAAATCAGGTCTCAGTTCTATCGCTTTGTCAAAATCTGCGAGAGCACTTTTGAAGTCATTCAGATGTATTTTTGACGATCCTCTGTTATAATAAGCTTCAGAGAATGAAGGGTTGGCTTTAATAGCTTTATCGTAGTCTTTTATAGACCCTTTATAGTCCTTTGCAGCCGCTTTTTCATTACCGCTGTTATAATATTCTTCGAATGTTTGTGCGTAAATGACAGTCGATATCATCAATACACATATAGTAAGCAAAAACTTCATTTGGGCTGGTTTTATAAGTATTTTTACGCAATAATGTAAAAGTAGTTAAAAAGTCCATCTTGTGTCCCGGCCGTGTGCAGCTCCTCCACGAATGTTTCGCAGATGCAACGGAAAAGCGTTTCTGCCCTTGGTGTCCCCACCAACAAGCTCTCGCTGGGAAAGGCTGACACCCGGCTATGATGCCGGATGAAGTAATCCGGACTAACAGCGATCTTCCTGAAAATTCTCAAAATCCAAAAATCCCCCTCAAACCCGCGCCCACACGGCACCGAAAAACCATGACGGTACAGTTACTGTACCATGACGTTTTTTTTATTTTGCCGCCACTACCGCTTTCCCGAACTTTACCTAAACCTGAAAAAATCAGGCCAGGCTCTTTGACATACTGCTTTGTAAATCTTTGTGCTGAGGTTGCATCCGCACCCCTATGCGCCATGCTCGCCAATGGGCATTATTCTCGCAACTATCTATTTATACTACTATTCAAAATAAAAAAACGCGCAGCAAACGAGTTGATAATGCGCAAAAACGCGCAAAGAATGCGCAACCCGAAAAAAGCTAAACAACTCACTGTTAGACACTTATACCTCAACTCGCCTCCTCCCCCCCCCCCATAAATGCGCAGAAAACACCATTACTGGTTTCCCGCCGCAGGTAGGCATACCCGCCTCAGGCACTCCAGGACTTACGACTAAAAAAGTGTAAAGATAGTGCGCAAAAATTATTTTATTATCTTATATAATTCAATCAATTACACATTAAAAGCTCAATCCAAAAAAGTGTAAAAAAGATGTGCTTTCTCTGTATCCTTACCCCACACCTTCACATGTCCTTTCAATTAAATAAACGAACTTTACCGCTAAGATACATTCCTATAGTGCTTACAGATAACCACGGACGGGCGATAAACTATTTAAGGCTGGCAGTCACCGACAGGTGCAACCTGCGCTGCTTTTACTGCATGCCCGAAGAAGGTATAGACTGGCTTTCCAGGAAGGAGCTGATGACCTATGAGGAAATGCTCCGCATCTGCGCCCTGCTCGTAAAAATGGGTATTGAGAAGATACGCATCACCGGCGGCGAGCCCTTTGTGCGAAAGGATATTATGCCATTCCTCACAAACCTCTCAAAACTGAATGGATTGAGAGAATTGACGATAACTACAAATGGCGTACTCAGCGCCCCATTGGTACCGGAACTGAAAAAGCTGGGAATAAAGTCCGTAAATCTCAGTCTCGACACCCTCGACCGCAATCGCTTTTTCGCCATCACCCACCGCGATGAGTTGCCGGCAGTAATGGCCACAATGGAACAACTACTGCATCACGGTTTGGAAGTAAAGCTGAACGCCGTAGTAATGGACGGAAAAAACATACAAGACATCCAACCTTTGGTAGCGCTTACCAAAGATTTACCGGTCAGTGTCCGCTTTATAGAAGAAATGCCTTTCAATGGTGGCGGGCAACATTACACATCACTGAAATGGGACCACGTAAAAATACTCGAGGCCATTAAAGGATATTATCCCGCAATACAAAAGCTGCAGGACCCTGCCTATTCCACGTCATACAATTATCACATCCCGGGTCACAAGGGTAGTATAGGCATCATAGCCGCCTATACACGCTCATTTTGCGGCACCTGCAATCGTATCCGCATCACCCCCCAGGGTATGCTCAAGACCTGCCTGTACGACAATGGCGTGCTGAATATTAAAGACCTGGTACGCGATGGACTAAATGATGAGGGAGTAGTGGCGCAACTGTTAAATGCCATAAACCACCGGGCAAAGAATGGATGGGAGGCGGAAAAAAATAAATTACATGAATCTATGGCAGCAATAGGAGGGTAAAATATCACATTGTAGAGACGCAATGCATTGCGTCTCTACGTAACACAAAATACATATCGTGGTTACTGTTTCAGAAGCTGAAAAAATCATTCTTAGCGAAGCTCGCGACTATGGCGCTGAATCTGTTCCATTCGGGCAGACATCAGGCAGGCTACTGGCCGAGGATATCACCGCCGATAGGGATCTTCCCCCATGCAACCGTGTCGCAATGGATGGCATTGCAATTCGCTACGATGCCTTCTCAAGTGGGGTGCGATCGTTTCGCATTAAAGCGGTGCAGGCCGCAGGCGATCCGCCAATGGACATTACACAGCCGGATGAGTGCATAGAAATCATGACGGGTGCCGCATTGCCCGATAGCACAGATACCGTAGTGCGTTATGAGGATATAACTATTGAGCATAGCATGGCTACGATCAATGCGGAGATAATAAAGAAAGGGCAAAACATACATAGCCGGGGCAAGGATAAAAGAGCTGGCGAGATAGTTATAAAGGCGGGGCTTCGTGTAGATGCCACGGTCATTAGCATGGCAGCGTCTGTTGGGGTAGGGCTGCTTTCGGTAAAAAAACTACCCAAAGTAGTCATCATATCTACCGGCGATGAGCTGGTGGACACTAATGAACAACCCTTACCCTATCAAATAAGAAGTTCGAACAATCATACTATCAAAGCAGCATTACAGCAGCACGGAATAGTACCGGATATGCTCCACATAAAAGATGATGCAGTAGCAACAAAAGAAAAAATTGCGGCCTGTCTGCGGCAATATGATGTGCTTATTCTTAGCGGCGGTATCTCTATGGGTAAGTTTGATTTTGTACCGCAGGTATTGGAAGAATTAGGAGTAAACAAGCTGTTTCATAAAGTGAAGCAGCGGCCCGGCAAACCATTCTGGTTTGGTAAGCATGGCAGTGGCACGTTGGTGTTTGCTTTTCCCGGCAACCCTGTTTCAGCATTCATGTGCCTGCACAGGTACTTTATCCCATGGCTGTTAGCTGGACAAAATCCAAAATCCAAAATCCAAAATGCAACCTTTGCTGTACTGAATCAAGATGTTACTTTCAACCCGTCGTTGCAGTACTTTATGCAGGTAAGGGTGAATATGAATGAGCAAGCACAATTCATAGCCACACCCGCGGAAGGCAATGGCTCCGGCGACTTTGCCAACCTTATTGACTCAAATGCCTTTATGGAATTACCGCTTGAGCAAAGTAATTTTAAGCAAGGACAGGTATACAGGATATGGCCCTTTAAACAAATAATTTAATGAAACTTAATAGGTTGATATTGTTTTTGGGGCTTGTAGTTTTATTTGAGGGTTGTTGGATTAGTGCTGGTACACATGGCAGTATTAAATCTTATACATATCCTGTATCAAAGCATGAATTGCAAAATGCAGTTGATATTGTCCTGTCAAAACACAGCAATATAAATCGAGATCTAACAGATAATGTCATTTTTGATGTTACTAATCCTAATAAAGTAGATACAATCCACAACAATTATTACAATGATGGCAAAAGATATATAACAATCGAGATAAAAAAAAATGCAGAAACATTTGAGTATACTTTTCAATTTTCAGGAACTGAAGCTGATTGGGAATCTTCTAAATCTTCGAATATATCCATCGCATATGCATGGGATGGTAACGGAAATGGTGGTAGTGAAGGGAATGGTGGATTTAATTTTCGTTGGGGATTAAAAAGAAAAATTACCAAAATATTTGAACTAGAATTTCTTGATAAAATTGATAAACAATTAGGCAAACCACACACAGAGGCTGACTAAACAAATAATATCATGAGCAACTTCACCCACATAAACGAAAAAGGCCAACCCGCAATGGTTGATGTAAGTGCGAAGCAGGTATCGCACCGCACCGCTACCGCACGAAGTATCATATCTATGCCACCTGAAGTGATAGAACATTTTACGGATGGAGATATAAAGAGCAAGAAAGGCTCTGTATTCCAGACGGCTATTATTGCCGGCATAATGGGCGCAAAGAAAACAGGCGAACTGATACCGCTTTGCCATCCGCTGGGACTGGATAATTGCAAAGTGGATATTCACATCAATGAACAGAATGAAGTGGTGATAGACTGTACTGCCAGCATTACCGCAAAAACAGGCATAGAACTTGAGGCGCTTGTAGGTGCAACGGTGGCGGCCCTTACCGTCTATGATATGTGCAAAGCGCTAAGTCACGATATAGTGATAAAAGAAACAAAGCTGATGGAAAAAACAGGAGGCAAACGTGATTTCAGAAGAGAATAATAGGCCTCCGCTATTTGGTTTGGTGCTGGCCGGTGGCAAGAGCCTGCGCATGGGTCAGGACAAGAGCCTTATGCACTGGCATGGCAAAGAGCAGCGATACTATATGGCCGATCTGCTTAAAAAGGTTTGCACGGATGTATACATATCTTGTCGCGAAGAGCAGAAAGATGAGATAGACAAAGATTACAAGACACTCCCTGATAACTACAACGGAGCAGGCCCACTGATCGGAATTCTCTCCGCTTTTAAAGCGTATCCTCATGTGGCGTGGCTGGTTACCGCCTGCGACCTCCCGCTACTCGATCTGTCTACGCTTCAGCATCTTATTCATAACAGGGATGTTGAAGCCATAGCTACTACTTTTAAAAGCCCTCATGATGGCTTACCTGAGCCGCTGATAACCATCTGGGAACCGGCAGGTTTTGAAAAGCTGCAAAGCCACATAGCTGATGGCTACACTTGTCCTCGGAAGGCATTGATGAGAAATGAGTCCAACGTAAAAATGCTCACAGCTCCAAACCCGGATACGCTCATAAATGCGAATACCCCCGAAGATGCCCAAAGAGTAAAAGTAATTCTATCTAAATAAATGAGAATTATCGAATTGTCATATTGCCGAAATGCCACATTAACTAAGGATGTGCCGCTACCCACACCTCCCCATCTTCAAATACTTCTTTTTTCCAGATGGGCACGGTTTGCTTCAATGTATCTATTGCATATCGGCAGGCTTCAAAAGCTGCATCTCTATGCGCTGCCGATACTGCGATAATCACAGGTATCTCGCCTATAGTCAGTGGGCCGGTACGGTGATGAATAAGTATTTTATTTACCGGCCATCTGGCTAATACGGTTTCCGCAATCTTTTTCATTTCGCTCAAAGCCATCGGCACGTATGCTTCAAACTCAAGGCGAAACACCTGCTTTCCCCTTGTGACATCACGCACAGTACCAATGAAAACATCTATCCCGCCGCTTTCAGGCGTCATCGCCCAATCGATACAGGATTGTGTATCCAATGGAGCCGAAGAGATGTGTATGTTAATGTTGCTGTTCACTTTTGGGATTCTGTTTAAAACTTCCACACTGCATTTTATCCTCCGCTAACCGGTGGAATGATAGCAACTTCGTCGCCCTGTTGTATTATCTGTTCATCATTTGCGTACGTTCCATTTACAGCTATCGCAAAAGATGTCAGTTTTTCCAGTTGGGGGTATTGCTTTTTGAGTATGGTTTTCAACGCTACAACAGTAGTATTTTCACCGAGTTGAATATCTGTTGACTGCCCGCCTAATATCTCTTTCGCTATGCCAAATGCCAGTATATTCATGTTTATAAAAGGTTACCATGTTTTACTAATACCTCCACGCCCGCTACAAATACCACTACTGCCGTTACCCTGCGAATCAGAAGGTGGTTAAACTTTACCGCACCCATTCTTGAGCCTATCTGCCCGCCTATGAACACCGCCATGCATAAAATGCCAACTCGCGTAAAGTTAACATAATCGGTCAAAGTTGCTAGTTGGCCAGCGATACCTGATAATGAATTGACCAGGATAAAGAAGCTCGCTGTAGCGGCTATCTTTTTCGGGCTATCCCACTTCATCAGGTTGAGGGCGGGGGCAAGGAATATACCGCCACCTATACCTACCATCCCCGACAGAAAGCCTATGCCACCACCCAGCAGGCCATCTCTTACATAATTGGGTTTATTCTCCAATGTTTCATCTGCCGCGGGATGCCTGTTTTTTAGCCAAAGCAGTATGGCCGCAATGATAAGGCAACATCCTAAAACCAAGAAGAAGGTGTCCTCATCAAGTTTAATGATTGACCCAACGAATGCCATAGGCACACTGGCCGCCACTAAGGGTATCACCTTCTTCCAGTCCATTTTCAGGGTGCGTGTGAAGATGAGTGTGCCTCCTGTTACCACGATTATATTACACATCAGGGCTGTAAATTTCATTTCCTGGAAGGGGAAGGCATATAAGGTAAGTATGGCAATGTAGCTGGAGCCGCCACCAAAGCCCACCGATGCGTACACAAAAGCAATTAACAGGAACAAAAGTATTATCTCCCAATGCTGCATAGATTCAAATTTAAGCAAAATACAATGGGGATAGCTGTAAATTGTTATAGCCGGGGCAGCTCCCTAAGTTGTATTTCATAGTTTTGCAGCTAAAGAGATGCTATGCTACATTTTAAAGTGAACCTTGCTGTGATAGGTGTAATATTGATTACCCTATCTGCGTGCGGCGGCAGTGATACAAGCGCTACCCGGGAGCAGCCCGCTGTTTCTTTGCCGGGGACAATAAAAGAGATGGCGTGGCTTGCGGGCAAGTGGCAAAACAAAACTCCGGATGGCATCGCTTTTGAAAACTGGAGGGTTGCCGATGATTCTACACTGAAGGGCGAAAGCGGGTTTATAAAAGGCGCGGACACTGTGATATCTGAGACGATAGTGCTGGAGCAGAGAAATAATGTAGTTAGCTACGTGCCCACCGTAAAAAATCAGAATGAGGGAAAGGCAATACCATTTAAACTCATTGAGGCCGCAGGGGACAGTTTTGTATTCTCGAACCCGGCACACGATTTTCCGGATAAGATAACCTACCTGAAAAAAGCGGCCACGGCTATGCATGCAAGAATCTCAGGGAAGATGGGCGGCAAAGAAACGACTGAGACTTTTACGCTGGAAAAGGTCGAGTAAAAATGACGTTCCGAAGGGGTGATTTTGCACATTTTTTTGGGTTGATGTTTTAATGTGTAGCTGGCTGATATGCATACTTCAACAAAAATAATTTTGCGCACTATTTGCGCATTATTAGTCGTGAGTCGTAAGTCGTAAGTCGTCATGCCTTCGCAAATGCTTCGGCAGATGAATAAGTCCGGGAGTGCCCACGGCGGGTAAATCAGCGAGGTGTTTATTGCGCATTTTTTGGGGGGGAGAGCAGTTGAAAAACATAAGTGGCTGATAGTGAGTTGTTCAGCGTTTTTTCTGTTGCGCATTCTTTGCGCATTTTTGCGCATTTTCAGCTCGATAGCTGCGCGTTTTTTTGTTTTGGGGATAGTAGATGGTAGATGGTAGATGGTCGCGAGAAAAAATGACCTTCGGCAGGCTCAGGAGCGCGCAAGGGTGTGATGCTTACAACAGCATGGATTTCCCCGCCACGGGGGCAGGCACAAAGCAGTAGGTCAAAGAACTTGGGCCTGATTTTTTCAGGTCTATGTAAAGTTCGGGAATGTGGTGGTGGCGGCAAAATAAAAAAAACGTCATGGTACAGAAACTGTACCGTCATGGTTTTTGGGTGTAGTGTGGGCGCGGGTTTGAGGGGTGTTTTTTGATTTTGGAATTTATGGGGGTGTAGTGTCGCAAGGGAGATCCTTGCAGTAGTTTAGGACGAAGCGGGACCTTACGACCAGTGGGACCCGGCGGAAACAGAGACATTAATTTCCGCCGATGTTGGCGAAGAACACCATGGGCGGAAATTATTTATGGTATTCCGGCTCTTTCGCGTGTTGGAGACGCAATCATTGCGTCTCTACATATAATATCGCTTGAACTTCAAAACCCGGCACAAGCAGGGGTAACCCCTACAGGGCAGAACTATGTATTGTATTGTGTGCTACTGACCGGTAGCTCCTAACGGAGCATGCCAATTTTTGACATCGAATTAGTATTACTCCACGCTCACCTTCGCAGATTGCGCTGCGCCATCGCCATCATATACATCAACGAGGTAAATACCTGTCGGTAATTGAGGCAGCGTTACTCTTTGGACGGCACTGTTCAGGCTCCCTTCGGATATCAGTTTTCCGCTCACATCACGCAGTGTAAAACGTGTTGCATTGAAATTGTTTTCGATAGACAATTCATGTGTCGCATCCAGCGGGTTAGGATACACGTTAAGCAGCACGGTAGTTTCAGCCTGATTAACGGAGAGTTCCTCAAAAGGCCTTCGTGCTATACCGTTAAGCGTATTAGAAGTTAAGTGATTACTATAGCCCTTTTTAAATTTTCCACCCGCAATAAGGTGGTCACTAAACAACACTATTTTATTGATAGCACTGTCTGTAATAAACCAATTACCTGTGCCATACAAGCCCGGCGCTGTCATATTAAAGGCATTTCGTGCTCCAATACCTATCATCGGCATAAACTCAAATTGCCCTCCCATGCTTAACGAACCACTTTCGGCGCAAAGAGCATTAAATGAGCGCTTTGCAGTAGGTTGGTCATAATGAAATGGAATGGGATAAAAACTAAGCATATAATCGCTGTCGCTGAATGCCTGTACCCATGTATTGCCTATCAATTTCAATAACAGATTCACAGAATCGGTAGCATGAGTGTGCCTACAGCCAGCATATATATTGCCGGCAAAAAATTCAAAATCTTTCACTTCATTCTTTACCGGGTTTGTGAATGGCTGAAAACCGGAAACGGCATCCCATTTAATCGCATTGACTGTGCTCATTCCATAGCTGAAGGCACCACCTAACAACAGGGTGGTACCCATTACTTCCATGGTGTTTATTCTGCCATCGAGGCCGGGCAATGGCTGCCAGACCGTGCCATTCCACTTGGCAAAATTTACATTGGGCATTCCGCAGACATCGAATGAGCCTGCCGCATATATGCTACCTGCATAAACGACAAGGTCATTCACCGTTCCAGTTATGCAACCTGCGCCATGCCATGCAGTGCCATCCCAATACGCCACATTATTAGCCGGGCTGCCACTGGCCATGCTGAATGACCCTGCCACAAATATGTTGCCGCTATATGCCGTGATAGCATTCACCTGCCCATTCACCCCGTCACCCATATTATGCCAAGTATATACTGTACCGCTTTTTGTCAGATAAGCTACGTTATTCGCCGCTATTGAGCCATCAACATTGATAAACTTGCCACCCACGAATAGCCTATTTGTAGCGGTTTCCACATACAATTCGTTTACTTCGCCATCCACTCCATTTCCTACTGGCCTGGAAAATGTGGTTGGCCAATAGCCAGGTTGTATCCATGCCAGCTCATCGGTAGTAAAACCGGATTGGCTTGCCCATGCTGCGAGTTCGGGATAGTTCATTTCACGGACATAGGCAAGGTTTGTGTTTGCGGCAATCTTTCTTGAGATATGCTCATAGCCGGAAGCCTTAATAAGGTAGCCCACGGCGCAGAAATTATCGTGCTTATCTATAAAGATAGGTGTGCGGTAGCTGTAGTCTTCATTGAGAGGGAAGCGGCGGGCGACCATGTATTGGTGCAAGTAGTCGAGGCATTGCAACCTGTTTTGCCGAGCGGCGGGGGTAAGTCCGTCGGTATTCCGTTTGCGGAGGGTAGATTCCACGAGGGCAAGGTGCATTTGTATCCAGTCAGTTTCGGTTTGTAATCGGTATACGGGCAGCATATCTACAGTAACATCCTTTTGCTCGCGCCAACATTTGTTCACTTCGCAAAGTTTTTCAGAAGTTGAGTTCCTGCCAAAAGCCGAGAATGCGATGAAGCAGAGGAGCAGGTTAAGTGTTGTTTTCATAATAACGCATTTATGTAACCGGACTATTAAAAAATACCTATAACTACTATGAAGGTAAAGAAAAAAACCCGCATAAATGCAGGTTTTTTTATATAAGAAGAGTACAACTCATGCTTCAGCTGTGGCACCTACCAGCTCCAGGTGTTCGGAGCTTACCATCTGCAACGCCAGACTTTTTATGGATGGATACACCAGCTCATATACGCCTTTTTTGCTTGGGGGTACGTCGGCCTCCTGCATAGCTACGATGTATATGATAGATTCCGGTATATCTAATACGTTGCAAACCTTGGAAATCGTTCGCTGGCTTGGCCTCTTCACGCCCGTCTCTATCTGAGAAAGAGAGGTTTGTGACAATTCACATTTTTCAGCCAGTTCGTACTGGGTGATGGATAGTTTCTTCCTGATCGACTTAATTGCTGAGCCTATATTCATTGGTTATTGTTTTTTAGTTTTAGGATATATGGTTTTAATATTTCCGGACCCTATAATAAAAACCGTTCTGCTATATAAGACGGCAAAAAGAGAAGAAACGTTGGTATGGAATGAAAATTTCCCTTTAATAAACTATTTATGCCGGGTTTTTATACTATATCCTATGGTTAAAGGAATCTCACGCGTAGGCGCAAAGCCGCAGTTCCCATATAGTATTTTTAAGTCCGCAAAAATGTATCACAGTGCATTTTTGAAATTCGCTTGGTGTAACAACCTACCTTTGGGGGGTGGCAAATAGTTTTTCAAAACAGGTGAATTTCGATAAAAAAACGGTGCTTGCCGTTGTGGTGCCCCAACTGAGAAAGGATGGGATGTACTATGAAGTGAACATTAAAGGGTACCCGCGATTTTTTATGAAGTGGAGCGAGCTGGGCAGGTATGATGTGGTAAACGGGGAAGAATACAAGCTGCCATACCAGATGGTACTGGCTGTGAGCGATGTGATAGAGAAGAGTAAACAGTAAGCGTTTTTTACCGCAGAGGCGCAAAGGCGCAAAGATTTTATTTCGCCCTCTTTATTTTAATGACGGATATCTGCCCTTTGGGGTTGTAGGACACTACACTATGCCGTGTAATGCCATCGGTGAGCATGAGGGTAGCGGTATTGGGCGGGTCCCAGCCTTCATTATCGGCGAGGATGGTGATGATATCCATCCCTGTGGGAGAAACGGGAAGCCTTAGCTGCCTCTTCTGCTTCGAGAGCACATGCTTCGAGAGGTATGTGCGACCGTTGTATTCGATGGTGACCTGGTCGCCATCTGATACGCCACCATCCCAAATGTCGATGATGACGGTATCGGAATGCCATTCGTAGGTTTTATCGGTGCCTTTAGTGATTTTGTCGGGTGCAATGGGTTCTTCTATAATAATTTTCTGCTGTCCGGGTGCTGCAACAGGCTGTTGCTTTGGCCTTTTGCCCATAGTAATCACGGTATCAAATTGATCTTTGCCCTCAAAAAGGAGCTTTAGCTCATCTTGTTTATCAAAGGTGACGACACCATCTGTGCAGGCCGTTTTGTCGGCCTCGGCACCTGTAATTGACCCGCTAAGCACACGCCCTTTTGTTCCCTGCACATACTGCGCGCGCGCGTCTATGAGGCACATATAAGCCTTAGTGCGCACATCGTGCGAGTAGATAATTTCTGTTTCTTTAAAAGTAAGTGTGCGATTGCTCTTGTCGAGTTTGCCTGTTATAGCGGTTTTGGTGTCATCGGGCGCTGTATAGGTAAATGAATGACCTTTGATTGCCCCACCTGATTCCGTAAACAATATTTTATAGGGGAACTCCTCTCCGGTGTTCATTTTAATAGAGCCAGTAAGGGTAAAGGGTTTGGGCTGGGCAAAAGAAAAGAAGGGGATGAGTAAAAAAATAGTTGCTATAAAATCCTTTTTTAAATGGTGCATTATATCGGAAGTCGCTAGTGTTTATTTAATGAGTTTTACTAAGCGGGTTTAAAAAGCAGGTTCCTGATGTGTACTGAAAATACGCAGAATATAAATATTATTGTCATCGAACTCATAAAGAACAATATGCGGGAAACGTTCTATAATTTTATAACGAACGCCTTCATAAGCGAATGATGCTGCAAAAGGAAATTCCTGAATTTTCTTAAAAGAAGCTTGAACCTGTTTTTCAAATCTTTTTCCTAAGCCCTTTTGCTCTTGCTGATAATAGGCAATCGCATTTTCAATGTCCCTTAAAGCTAATGTGAACACTTTAATCTTCCTGAGCATGATAAGGTAAAAATTGCGGCCTAATCAGTTTTGAGCGTTTTGCGAACTTCATCCCAATCCAAAAATTGATCCGGGTCGTCCTTTATATTACTACGGGCATCATTGACCAATTCAATTTGTTTGTTGGTCAAAACACTTTTCTCTACGGTAAAGCCAAGATTTTTGACTAAGTCCATAAAAAAAGCAATTTTATTATCAGGAATATGTACCGTCAACTGTTGCATAACTCAACCTCTATAAGTTATTCAAAGTTAGTTGTTTTTTTTATGAATGCACAATTGAACCTACCGTTATCATTTACCATAAACCTTGTCGCCGCCTATATAAGTAGCAAAAATCTTAGTTTTCAATAGCTGTGCTTCATTAGCCTGCATCAAATCTGTATCCAATATTACAAAGTCAGCTTTCTTGCCTACTTCCAAGCTGCCTGTTTCGTGCTCCATAAAACCTGCTTTTGCCGCCCAAATGGTCATGCCCTTTATGGCCTGCTCGCGGGTGAGGGCATTCTCTTTCTGAAAACCATCTGCAGGGAAATTTTTAGCGTCTTTGCGTACAACAGCGGCAAAGAATGTTTTAATGGGTGAAATATCTTCAACAGGGAAATCGGTGCCTAAGGGCAACCAGCCATTTTGCTCTAATAATTGTTTGTAGGCATACCCACCCTTAAGGCGCTCTGCACCTATGCGGTCGCCAGCCCAATACATATCACTGGTGGCATGGGTAGGCTGCACGGAAGGGATGACCGAAGTTTTACCAAACAAATCAAAGTCACTTTGGTTCACCACCTGCGCGTGTTCTATTCGCCAGCGCTTGTCATTTTTGCCTTTCAGATATTTATTGTAGATACCCAGCACTACCCTGTTGCCGCTATCGCCTATGGCGTGGGTGCATAACTGGAATTCGGTATTGATGAGTTTCTGTGCCAGCGAATCAAAGTGAGGGGCCGGGCTGAGCATGAACCCGTTCCAGTTCGGCTGGTCGTTGTAGGGGTGCAGCAAACATGCCCCCCTGCTGCCCAGCGCGCCATCGGCATACGCCTTTACGCCTTTCACAAAAAGCCTGTCGGTTTTGTAGGGGCCTTTAGCCAGGTAGCGGGCGAAATTAGCTGTATCATCGCTGAGCATTACATAGAGGCGCATAAGCAGTTTCCCCTCTTTTTGCAACTCGTCTATTGCGGCAATCTCATAGTGCATGAGGCCACAGTCGGTAATCGTGGTCAATCCTTGCGCGAAACAATTTTTCTGCGCTGTTGTAAGCCATTTTTCATAATCGGCCTTAGATGGCTGGGGGATAATTTTTGTTACGAGATCTACCGCATTATCGATAAGCACGCCGGTAATTTTACCATTCTTAACTTCTACCTGCCCGCCGGGCACCTGCAGCGCCGGTGATACGGATGCCATTTCCAAGGCTTTTGCATTTGCTATACCTGCATGACCATCAATGCGTTGCAGCAGCACCGGCCTGTCGGGGAATAATTTGTTCAGTAGTGCATTATCAGGAAATGCTTTGCCCGGCCAGAGGTTCTGGTCCCATCCCCTGCCGCGTATCCATGGCTCATCGGGATGCTCTTGAGCGAACCGTTTTACGCGCTCAACGACCTCTGTCCAGTCTTTACAATCATACAAGCCCACTTCGTACAAACCCCTTCCGTAGCCCACAAAATGGGCATGGGCATCGATAAAACCAGGGTATACCGCCCTACCCTGCGCATCGATAATACTGTCGGCAGTGAACTGGCTTTTTATATCATCATCAGTACCGACGGCAATAATTTTACCGTTCTTCACGGCAAATGCTTCGGCAGTACTGAACGTACTATCGACAGTATATACCTTGCCGTTCATCAATAACAGGTCGGCATGTGGTTTTGAGCCGCAGGAGCAAAAAAGTGACAGCAGACAGATAAAAAAACCGATATTACGCATTGTTACTATTTTGTATTGTTGTAAATATACTCATACAACTATTAAGGTTATTAAATATTTCGGTCTTTGCCTATCTTACTTGCATAATCTTGCGTCATGCTTAAAAATATTTTCTTTTTCCTCTTACTCCTTCCAGGATTGTGCCTCGCACAGAGAACGCAACGAGTAAAAGGCACTGTTGCAGATAAAGAATCGAAATCTCCATTGGCCGGGGTTACCATCAGCGTAACGTCAGTAACACCAGCCATAGGCACAGTAACCGATCTTGACGGAAACTATACCATTGAAAACGTGCCGGTAGGAAAGCACACCCTTTCCATATCCTATCTCGGATACCAAAGCGTGACGATGCATGACATACTGGTGACCTCGGCGAAAGAAACCATAGTGCCAGTAGAAATGGAAGAATCGGCGATAAAAATGACAGAAGTAACCGTGACCCATAAACGGGAGCACATTAACGAGATGGCGGTGGTGAGCACCAAAACATTTGATGTGCAGGAAACAGAAAGATATGCGGGCAGCCGCTCTGACCCGGCGCGTATGGCATCGAACTTTGCAGGAACACAGGGAGGAGATGATTCGAGAAATGACATCGTAATAAGGGGGAACAGCCCGCAAGGCGTGCTCTGGCGGATGGAGGGTGTGGATATTCCTAACCCTAATCACTTTTCGATACCCGGCACAACCGGCGGCCCGGTGAGCATGATAAACAGCAAAACCCTGGCCAACAGCGATTTTTTTATGGGCGCATTTCCTGGTGAGTATGGCAATGCCATAGCCGGAGTATTTGACGTGAAGCTGCGTAACGGCAATAATGACCGGCATGAATTCACCGGGCAATTTGGGTTCCTGGGTACCGAGCTTGCCGCAGAGGGGCCGATATCTCGAAAGAAAGGCTCATCGTATATGTTCTTATACCGTTACTCAACGCTGGCCATCTTCCAGGGTTTGAATATAAAAATAGGCACCTCATCTGTGCCGAACTATCAGGATGCAACCTTCAAGGTGAATTTCCCGATAGGGAAAAAATCCAACCTTGCATTCTTTGGTATAGGCGGTCTCAGCAACATAGACCTTGTAGTGAGTAACCTCACAAAAAAATCGGACGAGCTATATGGTGAAGATGACCGCGACCAATACTTTACGGCGAATACAGGAGTAATTGGCGCAACACTGAGCCATACCTTTAACACAAACACCTATTCGAAATTGAGTATAGCACAAACAGCAAATGACATCATTTCCAGGCATGAATATGTGTACCGTGACCCTGCGACCTATCTTGTGGACTCGCTCAAGCACATACTGGGATACAAATTCTATACCGGCTCTACAGCAGCCCACTGGTACCTGAACAAAAAACTATCGGCCAAACAAACTATCAGAGTGGGTATTGTAAACAATTATTACCAACTCAACTTTGTAGACAGCAGCCGGCAGTTTCCACCAGATCGCAGCACCTGGCAGCACCGCGAAAATTTTAAGGGTACTACCAACCTTGCACAGGCATACATACAATACAAGCTGCGCCCGTCAAACAATCTTACATTTACCGCAGGTATTCATGCTCAGTACCTTACCCACAATAATGCTACATCATTAGAACCGAGATTAGGTATGCGCTGGGCGCTTAATGATAATAACATCATTACCGGCGGCTATGGCCTGCACAGCCAGATGCAGCCGCTGTATATTTACTTTGCGCAGGACACCGGAGGCACATCAACTTCGATGAAGAATTATGATATTGGCTTCACCCGAAGTCACCACTTTGTAGTAGGATATGAACGGGTGGTATCGAATGATGTGCGCATACGCATCGAGACCTACTATCAGTCACTCTTTGACGTTCCTATAGAAACAAGAGCGGGTGCATCGTACTCGGTACTTAACCAGGGCTCGGGATATTCCCGATATTTTCCTGACACCTTAAAGAACGCAGGCACGGGCTATAACTATGGTATTGAATTTACCCTTGAAAAGAAATTCAGTCATGGGTATTATGTACTCTTTACAGGCTCCTTGTTCGATTCGAAAGCCAAGGGTAATGACGGTGTTTACCGCAATACAGATTACAACAGCCAGTATGCTGTAAATGTATTGGGTGGCTATGAGAAAAAAATAAGTAAGTATGGCACGTTGATAACAGGGGTGAAGGTAACTTTCATTGGCGGCAAATTGTATTCGCCGGTAGATACAGCAGCATCAAACAGCTACGGGGACGCGATAGTAGTGGACAGCCTGCGCAATACGCTGCAATTCTCTCCTTACTTCAGGGCCGACCTGAAGATAGGCGCTAGGTTCAACTCAAAGAAAGTAACCCATGAGATCGGCCTTGACCTGGTGAACATCTTTAACACCAAAAATATCCTATCCCAATCGTACAGCTATGGATTGTATAAAGAAACAGGGCAACCGTTTTATTACCAGTACCAGTTGGGATTCCTGCCCATATTCTATTACAGGATAGATTTCGGGACGAAAAGGAATACAAGCAAATAAACATTTCGATTTACCTTTGACGTATGAATACAGTATTATTCAATAAAGAAAACGGCGTTGGGTTTATATCGCTCAACAGGCCTGATAAGTATAACAGCTACAATCGCGATATGGCTATTGCGCTGCAAGGCTATCTTGATGATTGCGCGAATGATGACGAGATAAGGTGTATCTACCTGACAGGAGAAGGAAAAGGTTTTTGCGCAGGGCAGGACCTATCAGAAGCTGCCAACCCTACCCCTGAAGAGTTTGGCAAGATCGTGGAGGAGAATTATAATCCTACCATTCTGCGCCTGCGCACAATAGAAAAGCCCATTATTGCCGCAGTAAACGGGGTAGCCGCTGGTGCAGGAGCGAATATAGCCCTGGCGTGCGACATTGTTTTAGCGACGGAAAGCGCATCTTTCATACAAGCATTCAGTAAAATAGGCCTCATACCCGATAGCGGGGGTACCTATATGCTGCCCAGGCTAATAGGTATGCAACGAGCCGCCGCCCTTATGATGACCGGCGACAAAGTAACTGCGGCCGAAGCCACGGCTATGGGTATGATCTACAAATATTACCCTGATGCAACATTTAAAGAGGAGAGCAGGAAAATGGCCATGACACTTGCCCAGATGCCTACAAAAGGGATTGGGCTAACCAAGCGCCTGCTGAATCAGACATTTGGGAATGACCTGCAACAACAATTGGCTGCTGAAAAAGAAATACAAATGCAGGCAGGAAACACACATGATTTCCGGGAAGGGGTACAGGCATTTCTTGAGAAAAGGAAACCCGTCTTTAAAGGAAACTAATCCGGTTTACTGCTTCGTCATGTTCATGGTGCAACTATATAGTTTGGTGCCGGATGAATGTGTTGAGTACACAAGCGTTATTTTGCCATCAACATAGTTACCGGTCGCGCTGATACCATAGGTGCTGCTACCGGGCGCTATTTGTATATTGCCAATACTGTCAATAGTGGCCGACACACTATACCCGGATTTATCAAAGTTAGACATCTGCAGCGTATAACCGCTGTTTGTCCCCGACTTGGCCACAACGGTTTGCCAGGTACCTATATCGGGGAGGCCAGGCACACAGCCTGACCGCGTGCAATTATATGTGCCCACTGCTTTATCACTCCATCCGAACTCACAACTTGCTCCCCAATAACCGGTAGGGCAAACACAAACATCACCAGTACAGGGTGCCCCGTTCTGGCAGGTATTGCCACCGCATTTATTTTTACTACAACCTATGAGTGCAAAAAGAGCAACGCCTGACACTAAGAAAGAGGCAACAAGGATACGTGTTAAATTTTTCATTGGAATAATTATCTGTCGGTAAAAATACATATTGCCGCCACTGTATTACATATAAGCAGGTAGTTTAACAAAGAGTTGTGTAATATATGGTATTGATGGCATAACTATTTTAAGAATAAAGGAGATTAGCATAGTCAACTGGCAATCATGGATTTAACGAAATCAAGCAAAAAAATGACAAAAGTTAGCAAAAAAATACCGTCGAAAGGAGAATTGGGCACTTTACAGCCGCCGGAGATACTGGCCGAACCCATGCCTGTAAAGGAAAACCTGCTAAAAAAGAAATACCGGGGCAAAAAATCGGCGGTACCAAAAGAGGAACCAAAGCAATCAGCCAACGATGCAATAGTTAATGTGGCCATTTTATCTGAAGACGGCTTTGAAGAAATAGAGCTTACCAGCCCCAAACACGCGCTGGAGGCAGCAGGAGCCCATGTGGATGTCATTTGCCCACATAACGGAACAATAAAAGCATGGGATAATACGCATTGGGGCAAAGATGTAGATGTGGACATTAAACTAAGTGACGCACGACCCGAACGGTATGATGCAGTAGTGCTGCCGGGAGGAGTAATGAATCCGGATAAGCTACGCCAAAACAAAGACGCAGTCATGTTCCTGAAACACTTTATCAATGCGGGTAAGCCGGTCGCGGCAATTTGCCATGGGGCACAAACCCTTATAGAAACAGGTATGCTGGAAGGCAAAACCATGACATCGTACCCATCGCTGAAAACCGACCTGAAAAATGCAGGGGTGAATTGGGTGGACAAGGAAGTAGTGCATTATGGCCAGTTCATTACCAGCCGCATGCCTGCCGACCTAGGCGCTTTTAACCAAGAAATCATATATACACTTTCATTGTATGACCATTGACCACAATTTGTATAATACACATTTTCATATTCAGGAATATTTTTTATGGTAACTTAATCATTGCCTTATAACCTCCCATTCTATTGTAAATTTGTGGCCTTAATGCAGCGCCCATATACAATAGCATTGGTGGGGAACCCCAATAGCGGGAAAAGTTCGCTTTTCAATGCCTTGACGGGCCTCAACCAGAAAGTTGGCAACTTCCCGGGGGTAACTGTGGATAAGAAGACCGGGGTATCCCATATCTCCGACACACTTTCCGCACATATCATTGACTTGCCTGGTACGTATAGCCTGTATCCAAAAAGTGCGGATGAACGGGTAACATATGAGGTGCTATTAAACCAAAACAGTGCAGACCGGCCTGATCTTATTGTTGTAATAGCCGATGCATCCAATCTTAAACGCAACCTTCTTTTCTGCTCACAGATCCTTGACCTTAAAATACCTGTTGTCATCGCACTTACTATGATGGATATAGCCCAGCAGAAGGGCATAACCATAGACATGAATGGCCTTCAGCGGGCTATGGGCATACCTATGGTGGCCATAAACCCCCGCAAGAACAAAGGGATAGCCCAACTGAAGAAAGTAATCAACGACATACACGAAGCAAGGCCCTCTTTGCCGCCTGACTTTATAGACCTGTCTTCATTTACCGGGCAACTGCTTGCCGAAATAAAAACACTGTGCAACATTGAGAGCAATTATGCAGCACTACACATTGCCTGCAACTACCTGGAACTGAAATATATAAATGCCGCACAAAGAATCAGAATAGGCGGTCTGCTGGGCGAAGGTAATTTTCAAAAATCCAAGGTTCAGGCTGAAGAGATCATGCAGCGGTATAAAAGGATAGATTCCCTTATGCAGCAATGCGTGGTTACGGAAAGCCCGATGAAAAAAGCTTTGGCCACTGAGCGCATTGACAAATTACTACTGCATCCCGTATGGGGCAATATGATTTTGCTTGTGGTGCTGTTCCTGCTGTTTCAAAGTATATTCTGGCTGGCCAGTTATCCCATGGGTTGGATGGAAACCGGTTTCGCAATGCTGGGCGAAAGTATAAACAATATTCTTCCCCCCAACCTTTTTGCAGACCTTGTGGTGAACGGAATACTTGCAGGTATCAGCGGGATAGCTGTTTTTGTGCCGCAAATCATGATCCTGTTCGGGCTCATTACGATACTGGAAGACAGTGGCTATATGGCCCGCATCAGCTTTCTTACCGACCGTATCATGCGCAGCGCGGGGCTGAACGGGCGTTCTGTTATGCCCCTCATAAGTGGCATGGCATGCGCCGTACCCGCAATAATGGCAGCACGAACCATCCCTAACCGAAAAGAGCGGCTTATCACGATATTAATCACCCCGCTTATGAGCTGCTCGGCGCGGTTACCAGTGTATACCATGCTGATAGCGCTGGTGATTCCTGATAAAATTTTCTGGGGCATGTTCAATTTACAGGGGCTGGTCCTTATGGGCCTTTACCTGCTGGGGTTTTTTACTGCGCTCCTGGTATCCCGCATCATGAACCTTATTATAAAAGCAAAAGAGCGGACGTTCTTTCTTATGGAGTTACCTGTGTATCGCGCACCAAGATGGAAGAATGTAGGTATCACCATGCTGGAGAAAGGCAAGATCTTCATCAGGGACGTGGGTAAGGTAATCATTGTTCTTTCACTCATATTGTGGGCACTGGCTACTTTTGGCCCTCCCGGCAGAATGCATGCCTTAGAAGAAAAGTATGCTGCTATGGCCAAACAGCACCCAACTCAAGAGGCTGATATAAAACGTGAGTACGCAACAGCCAAACTGGAAAACTCATTTGCCGGTATATTGGGACATGCTATAGAACCGGTGATACGCCCGCTGGGCTATGACTGGAAAATAGGCATTGCGCTTATCACCTCGTTTGCCGCCCGCGAAGTATTTGTGGGGACAATGGCAACCTTATATAGCGTGGGTGATGACAAGGCCGGGGAAACTACACTAAACGAAAAGATGCGAGAAGCAAAAAGGAAAGACGGAACGCCTGTATATAACCTCGCCACCGGACTATCGCTGCTTATCTTTTATGCATTCGCGATGCAGTGCATCAGCACACTGGCAATAGTAAAAAGGGAAACCGGTAGCTGGAAGTACCCGGCCATTCAGTTTGTATATATGTTTGCCCTTGCCTACTCGGGTTCGCTGCTCATTTATCAACTGTTCAAATAAAGCTACCCATTGGCAGCCATGTGCAGAGTACGCCTGTATTGTTTATAAATATTCAGGCTGAGATAAATAATTAAAACCGCATTAATAGCAGCAAGAAACCTGAAATCGAAAATAAGGGTACCGTAATTAGGAAGACGAAGGTGGCCAATTGAAATTTCGAGGGTAAGGAAATACATAATACTGAACAGCACATATGATAGGTACTTTCCGGAGAAGAATGCATAAGCTGTGATGAAAATAAAAGCCGGCTGACAATAACGCTCATGTATCTCGGTATTAAAAAAATAGAAAAGCAGGTATAACAACGCGCATGTAAGCCATATCAATTCTTTATTGGGACGAAAAAGATTATTCGCGGTACTACGGACCCTGTATACCAATGCCATAAACGGAAGCAGCGCAAAAAATGAGCCGGTAAAAAACAATAACAGCCCTACTTGTTTATAGGTCAGTCCCATTATCCATACGTCTGCATCACTGGCATACAACAGATTTTTACCGGGCACCAGCCAGTGCCACATATTGGCAGCTTTTATGGAGATGCTCTGATAAACATGGAATGAATTAGTAACAATACCCGTTATCTCTTTTACACCGTACCTGCCCAATGTAAATGGGAACACCAGAATGATCTGCGCCCCTACTGCTGCCAAAACAGGCAAAAGCATTGTTTTCAATTTTTCATTACCCTGCAGATTATTTATGAACTGCAAGCCCCATACCGGCACGATGATTATTGATTGTACTTTAAAATTAAATGCCAATACAAGAAATATGGTGCTGAGCATGTTATTCCCTTTATAGCCATAATAAACAGTGAGAAAAACCAAAACAGATAATATCCCATCGACCTGCCCCCATATTAATGAGTTATAAGAGTAGCCGATATTCAGCATACTAATAGCAAGAATGACATAGTATGCAACTTTCTTGTCTATCCATTTGAAAACATACCAAATACCAATGAAATCAAAAATCAGTGTAATTGCTCTCAGATAGTGTATTTGCGAAGCAATAGCCTGCTCAGTACCCATTACTTTAACATACATCCAAAGAAAATACTGAAAAAGCGGCATGTAGTCTGTATTGCCGTAAGCATTACTAAACCCATGCTGGTTCATGTACAGGGCCCATTCCTTAAATTTACCGACATCGTAGGCCATTCCCGGAAGTGATGGAAGCATTACCATCAGGAAGAAAAAAAGCAGTACGGGGATAGCTGTATTTAGTTGTCGGTTCATGAATGGCATAAATATAAAGAAACCCGGATAAATCCGGGTTTCTTTATATTACTAATCACTTTGAGTCAATTAATGTGCCTCTTCTCCGGGCCTTAATGGCGTGGTTTGAGGAATGAAGTCATTACCATGACCATCATCTTTGTAGTCATATGGCCAACGGTGCACTTCCGGAATTTCACCTATCCAGTTGCCGTGACCGGGATTAATCGGTGTAGTCCACTCAAGTGTGGTAGAGCCCCATGGATTCAAGGTTGTAACCTTACGTCCGCGGAAGATGCTAACGATGAAGTTGTACACAAACAACAACTGTGTAAAGAACACTATTGTAGCAACAATACTTATGAAACCATTGATACTCTGGAAATGCTTAAATGATTCCCAGGCTGAATAATCGTAGTAACGACGTGGCATACCGGCAATACCTTCGTAGTGCATAGGCCAGAAGATGAGGTATGCACCCGCGAACGTCACAAAGAAGTGAATGTAAGCGAGGCTGTTGTTCATAAACCTGCCGTACATTTTAGGAAACCAGTGGTAAATACCTGCAAACATTCCGAAGAAGGCAGACACACCCATTACTATATGGAAGTGAGCGACTACGAAATAGGTATCGTGCAGGTGTATATCAAGAGCTGAATTACCAAGGAATATACCGGTAAGACCGCCGGAAATGAACAATGATACGAAACCAAGTGAGAAGAGCATTGGGGGGGTGAACCTGATATTTCCTCGCCAAATAGTGGTTAACCAGTTAAACACCTTCACGGCAGAAGGAACCGCGATCAACAGGGTAAGTAATACGAAGATTGAACCAAGGAACGGGCTCATGCCGGTTACGAACATATGGTGTGCCCATACCAGGAAGGCAAGTACAGTGATACCCACCAGCGAAATAATCATCGCGAAATATCCGAAAATCGGTTTGCGGCTGTGTGTTGACAGCACCTCAGATGCCATACCCATACCAGGCAGCATGATGATATACACCTCGGGGTGGCCAAGGAACCAGAATAAGTGCTGGTAAAGGATAGCCGAGCCGCCAATGTGTGGTAATGCTTTACCACCGATGAATATTTCAGAAAGGTAGAAACTGGTACCGAAGTTGCGGTCAAATATGAGCAGTACGAAACCAGAGAACAACACAGGGAAAGACAGAACGCCAAGTACTGCGGTAAAGAACAGCGCCCATATAGTAAGAGGCAGACGTGTCATAGTCATACCTTTAGTACGCATGTTTAGTACAGTGCTGATGTAGTTAAGGCCGCCTAATAGTGACGATATAACGAATGTAGCCATGCTTAACAACCAAAGGTCCATACCTAACCCTGAGCCCAAAGATGCCTCTTTCAAAGCACTCAAGGGCGGATAGGTCGTCCAGCCACCGGAGGCGGGGCCTGTTTCAACAAATAATGAAGTAAACATCAAGATACTGGCCAAAAAGAAGAACCAATAAGAAAGCATGTTCATGAAAGGAGAGGCCATATCCCTTGCGCCTATCTGTAGTGGTATAAGCAGGTTAGCAAATGTTCCGCTCAAACCTGCTGTAAGAACGAAGAATACCAGGATAGTACCATGCATGGTAACCAAAGCGTAGTAGAATTCGACCGACAATTTGCCTCCCTTAGCCCACTCACCGAGGAACTTTTCCATTATCGGGAAAGTAGAGTCAGGGAAGCCGAGCTGCAAACGGAAAAACACAGACATAAGGGCGCCAATAATGGCCCAAATGATACCTGTAATAAGGAACTGCTTGCCTATGATCTTATGATCCTGACTGAAAATGTATTTCCAGATAAAATGCTGTTCGTGGTGTTCATGTCCGTGATGGTCTGCAGCAGCCTCGTGTCCATGTGCTACATTCGGTCCGTCAATAATAATCTCGTTATTCATTTTTTGCACTTTTGTGGCTATATCCGTAATAGCCGATTATTTCATCGTTAATGATTTTGTACTGTCTGTTTTAACACTATTGCTATCTGTAGCCGGTACTGCCGGTGCAGGTGCCGCAGATGGGTTACTTAACGTGTAATAGCTCTGCTGCGCAGCCATCCATTTATTGTAGTCAGCCTGTGTATGCACAATAACTGTTCCACGCATAGAATAGTGGCCTTTACCGCAAAGCTGGTCGCAGGCAATCTCATATACAAAATCAGGATTTTTGGTGATTAACTTCATGGAATCTGAAGTGATGCTTGGCGTAAACCAAAGTGTAGTAGTTATGCCCGGTACAGCATCCATTTTCAAACGGAAGTGAGGTAAGCCTACATCATGAATAACATCACGAGAACCAATGAGCAGTTTTACGGGCTTGCCTACAACTACATGCAACTCGCCGTTCTGCAAAACCACATCATCGTTATTATGCGGGTCGCTCCAATCAAGTCCGAGAACGTTATTGGCATCATCAATCTTGCGGAAATCCCTTTTACCAAGCTCGTTATCTTTTCCGGGATAGCGAACAATCCAGTTAAATTGTTTACCTACTATCTCTACAACTGTAGCTTCGGCAGGCGCAACCGAAGTCACATCAAACCAGTTACGCAAACCAATAGCAACGAGAATAGCCATTGCTATAGCAGGAATCGTTGTCCAGATAATCTCGAGTTTGTTATTATGCGGAAAGTAAAAAGAGGTGCGCTTATCGCTAGCCCTGTATTTGAAACAAAACCAGAAGAGCAGGAACTGAGTGAGGAAAAATACAATACCCGTTACTATAACTGTAACATTGAACATCATATCATAGTTTTCGCCGGTTTTACAAGCGGCGATGGGGAGCATTTTGCCCTTGAACATTTCGTTGCATTCCCATATGCCCCAAACGCCAAGTCCGAACATTACTAAAAGTAAAACAGAAATGGCACGGTTGGCCTGGGCTTTCACCTTTTCTTCGCCGCGCAACACTACTGCGTATTCGCTCGCTTTACCTATCTGGTATATGATGACGAATACCAGAACTATCAACGTTACTATTATAAATACCGACATGGACTCAGCTTGTATTTTATCTTTATAAATTTTTATACTTTCCTGAACTACTTTATTAGCTTAAATGAATTATAGTTTCTTTAAGCAGTATATTATTGTTTGGCACCAATGATGTTTTAGTAAGTGTACGCGATACTGAAAATATCAGGATACCGACAAAACCCATAAATATACCAATCTCGTACCAGTTGATATGCCAGTCTGCGCCAAGAGGGCCGGGCATAATCATCTGATAGAAATCGAGCCAGTGACCGAAGATGATAACCATAGCCATGAAGGTAACCGTGAAATAATTACGCTTGCTAGGGCGAGCCATCAAAATAATTATCGGCATAACGAAGTTGATGATGAAGTTTGAATAGAAGATTATGCTGTAAGGGCCTTGCTGACGCAATTTGAAATAAATAGTCTCATCAGGAATATTAGCATACCAGATAAGCATGTACTGTGCGAACCACAGGTACGTCCAGAATATGCTGAATGCAAACATGAATTTACCAAGGTCATGCATATGCTCTGTGGTAACGAGGGTAAGGTTACCTTGGTTTTTCAGATACACTACCCACAATAAAATCAATGACATACCGCTTACAAATGCGCTCGCAAATGTGTACCAGCTAAACAACGTAGAATACCAATGCGGCTGAATGCTCATAATCCATAACCATGGAGCTGTACTCATCTGAGAAAGCGCATAAACAAACAGGAAAACACCGGAAAGACGGAAAACCTTCCAATAAATCTTTGTATCATTTTTAGGGGCGCTTTCCTGTGCGATGGACATAGCCCTGAATTTATAACCGAAATATGCCCACAGCCCTAATGCTATTACAGTGAAAGAAACAAACATAGTAGGGTTAAGGAACGCTTTTTTACCAAGCAATATCTTATCATCACCGGGAGTAACCCATTCAAAAATAGTGTTATGGCCATGTGCATCCCTGAATGTGAAAACAATCATAAACAGTATGCTCGCCAGTATTGTTGCAAATATCCAAACATTGGCGCCAATAGCCTCTGTGACACGGCGGTAAGCAACTATCCATGCGCCATGCGCAAGGCTTGCTGCCGCCATAACGAAAATGCTGACAGTAGTGATCAATGTGAAAAACACACTGTCGTGCAGTAATACTGCCCAAAAACGCGCCCTAGCCACATCATCATGGCTCATCAATAAGGTAGTGATACCCCCTATCAGCGCGGCTATGCCCAGACCAATAAGGATGAGGCTTGTATTTTTTAACCGTGCCGGTATCTCAAAACGATCATTCATTGTATGCTACTTTTATTATAATACGTTTAAAATATTCTATTACCTTCTGTTTCTTCTGTTTGCCGGCTTTTTATGGCCTGCAGCTTTTTCCGGCGCTGTGTGCGCGGCCACGGGTGCCGAAGCATGGGCCGTGTCGCTTACTGTTACAGCATGTGCCGTATCAGCAACAGGTGTAGCACTTGCGCCAAATGTAAATGCATCGCCACCACCGGCAGCCTGTGTCTTTTTAATATGTGCTATTACCATCCACCTTTGTTTTGCATCAAGCTGGCTGGCATATGCGCCCATCATGTTCTTACCGAATTTTATAGCAGCATACATCTGGCCTACAGGCATATGCAAATATTTAGCGTCTTTAAAGTTTGCAGGCATCGAGGCAAATTTACCGCTGGTAAACAGCGGGCCTTGCCCATCCAGGTTTTGCCCGTGGCAAATGCCGCAATAGATATTATACAGGCGTGCGCCCTCTTTCATTTCAGCTTCGTTAAAACGCATAGCTGTAGTAAAAGTCTTGTATGCGTTCGTGTCCCCTTCTTTCAGGTGATCCGGCAGTTGGTGCCCGCGTGCCACTGTACCTTCAACGGGTAGACGGCTAGTCATGCTATCCGCAAAGTTTGGATTGGTAGTATAAGCATCATAGGCACGCGAGTAGGTCATATCGGGTGCATATATATGTCCCGGAGTACGGCGCATATCACCCGAGTCGCAGGACACGAGGCCGGACGTTATAACCAGGCTTGCTACTACTATGCTTTTAATCTTGTTCATATTTTCTATTCAAAAAATCTGTAAATCAGTTAAAGGGTTTTATCATGTGCTTTCAGCCAAAACACTATGCCGGGTTCAAAGCCTCGTAAGGCTCCTTCTTGTCCCACCTGCCATACCACCAACCTTCTTCTGCCATCTGTACATTCACTTCTTTTGCACCTGTCGTCTTAAGAAAAGCTAAAACCTCTTTTTCAGATACGTGGTCATTCAACTCGATAGCCATTACAAACAAGTCATCACTTTGACGCGGATGAAACACATGTTTCTTTACACCAGGCATTATCTGATTGAGGTAGCAGAAAGTAAGCGTCATACCCACCGCCGCAAACAAAACCGTAAGCTCGAAAGTGATAGGCACCCATGCAGGCAATGCAAAGTGTGGTTTACCACCGTAGTTAATTGGCCAGTCAGAAGTATATATCCAGGAGATGAACCCTACCGCCGTTGAAGTACCGCAAAGGCCATAGATAAAACCGGCTATATGCAGGTCAGTGGTTTTCAGCCCCATCGCTTCATCCAGTCCATGCACAGCAAATGGTGTGTAAACGTCATGGATCTTATAGCCATTACCGCGCACTTTCTTTACTGCGGGGAATAACACATCCTCGTCATCGTAAGCGGCTACTGCGAATTTTTTTATTGCCATTTTATTTTCTATTCAAAATTTCAAACAATGATTTATTAATGGTGCGCCGCTTCAGCATGATGGTGCGCATCGTGCGAATTAGCTGCCACAAACTCTTCTGTATCCTGTGCATCAATGCTTTCCATCTTCTTCTTGTAGTTCTCACCTGATGTCTTCAATACGAATTTGATTTCCGCAACGGCTACCACAGGGCAATACTTTGCGAAAAGGAAGTAGCAGGTGAAGAACAAACCAAACGTGCCGAGGTAGAAACCAACTTCAGGCCACTCAGGGCTGTAATAAGCCCAGCTTCCAGGTATCCAGTCGCGATAAGTAGAAGTAACGATGATTACAAAACGCTCGAACCACATACCAATGTTCACGACGATAGACATTACAAAAGTGAACGGGATATTCCTGCGTAGTTTTTTCACCCAGAAAAGCTGCGGCGACACCACGTTGCAGGTCATCATCGCCCAGTAGCTCCACCAGTACGGACCCATGATACGCCATTTGAACGCGTCCATTTCGCCCCAAGACTGACTGTACCAAGACATGAACAACTCAGTAAGGTAAGCCACACCCACGATAGAACCTGTGAGTACAATGATCTTGTTCATTGCCTCAAGGTGGCCTATGGTGATATACTCTTCGAGATGTAAAATTTTACGTGTGATAACGAGCAGTGTATTCACCATCGCAAAACCGGAGAATACCGCACCTGCCACGAAGTATGGCGGGAAGATGGTAGTATGCCAGCCCGGAATAACTGAAGTGGCAAAGTCGAAAGATACGATGGTGTGCACTGAAAGTACGAGTGGTGTAGAAAGACCCGCGAGTACCAGCGCGAGTGCTTCCATACGCTGCCAGTTTTTAGCAGTACCTGTCCATCCGAAAGAGGCAAAACCATATGCCATTTTACGGAACTTAGTCTTAGCCCTGTCGCGGATGAGTGCAAAGTCGGGAACAAGACCGGAATACCAGAACAATAATGATACGGTAAAGTAAGTAGAGATCGCAAACACGTCCCAAAGAAGCGGAGAGTCGAAGTTAGGCCAAAGCGGGCCACGGCTGTTTGGTAAAGGTAATACCCAGAAACCATCCCATACACGACCCATGTGCCATATCGGGAACTGGCCCGCGCACATTACCGCAAAAATGGTCATCGCTTCAGCGGCGCGGTTAACACCTGTACGCCAGCCCTGACGGAAAAGCAAAAGGATTGCTGAGATAAGGGTACCCGCGTGGCCGATACCGATCCACCATACGAAGTTGGTAATATCCCAACCCCAACCGATGGTACGGTTCACCCCCCATGTTCCAAGGCCCCAATAAACAGACCAGGTCACGGAGAATATACCGAAGCCCAGCAGTATCAGAGAAAAGAAAAAACCCACATACCACATGCGCCCCGGCTTGCGCTCAATAGGACTTATGATATCTTCAGATACCTGGTGATAGTCTTTATTGTTATCTACCAGTGGTTCCCTTACAAACGATTCGTACTTCAAATGCATAGCACGTAATTATATTTTTAACCCCAAACCCTTAAAGGGGCTTACTTATTTACAATCTGTTTTATCCTCACCCTATCGCACTCCACTTAAATATGATACTTCAGCAACTCATTTTTGTTCTCATCCAATGCATTAATCTCATCCGTATTCCTGATTTTAGAGAGATAATTTATGCTTGGCAACGTGTGTATGTGCTCCAACACATAGAATGCACGCTCTGCCTGCTCATGCCTGCGTATCTTGTATATATCGCTCTCCGTATCCCTTACGTTGCCAAATACAATTGCGTCGGTAGGACAAGCCTGCTGACATGCAGTTTTAGCAGCGCCGTCTTTCAAAGGATGTCCTTCTTTCTTCGCAGTGAGTTTAGCATCCTGCAAACGCTGAACGCAGAAGGAGCATTTTTCCATTACACCACGGCTGCGCACGGTTACATCCGGGTTCAGCACCATACGTGTAAGGTCATCGTTTATGTCGTCCCTGCGGCCATCTTCATAAATGTTGTCGCTGAAGCAATCTGCATCGTTCCAGTCCATCCAGTTAAAGTGACGCACTTTGTACGGGCAGTTGTTAGCGCAATATTTAGTACCGATACAACGGTTGTAAGCCATTTGGTTGAGGCCTTCAGAGCTGTGGTTTGTAGCCGATACCGGACAAACGTTCTCGCAAGGGGCATTATCGCAATGCTGACAAAGCATTGGCTGGAATACCGTCTGTATTGTATCCGGATCGTCTATCATACCGCTGAAATAACGGTCGATGCGTATCCAGTGCATTTCGTGGCTCTTCAGTACATGATTTTTACCTACCACCGAAACGTTGTTCTCTGCCATGCAGCCTACAACACATGCGCCACAACCGGTACAACTGTTCAGGTCTATTGACATACCCCACTTAACCCCTTCATAAGGATAGTTAGGATACAATGTTCCGTTCTCGCGGTAGCCTTCTTCTTTGGTAGAATCCATCAGGCCTTCACCATGTCCGTGGCCGCCTTTTTCTTCATGGCTTTTGCCTTTTTCTTCCCATGGCAATACTGTATAATGCTCCAATTCCGCATTACGCTCCTTCAACAGTTCGTTGGGGTCATGACGGAATTCAGCGAGAGTAAACTCATGTATCACCGGGCGTGCTTCATAGCTGCTATGCGTTTGCGTAATAGCTATATCATATTTTTTATCGGTCTTAGTAACGGTAACATCAGAGTGATGCTCCATAGTAAGGCCATTGAATACATAGAATGGGTAAGCGTTCTTTCCGCCTTTTGTTTCGTCACTTGCTGCGGCGCGGCCTACCATCTTATCGCGGCCAAAACCTACCGCCACAGCCACCACATCGTTATGCATACCGGGCACTACAACTACGGGCAACTCAACTGTGTAACCGTTATCTGCTTTTACAGATACAACACGCTTCTTCGGGTCAACTTCTGAGAAACCTGTCAGTACGGCATCAAGTTCTTTAGCGCGTTTCGGAGATACACATACGTAGTTGTCCCAGGTAGCCCTTGTTATAGGGTCGGGCATTTCCAGCAGCCATGGGTTATTGCTCCATGCGCCACCTGTGCCTATTCCTATTTTCTGATACACTACCAGTTCTACACCGGCATGTGGTTTCTTGGCTTGAATGTTACCTATTGCAGCGGCTACATTACCTGCAAATGGCGCAGTGCCGTTCGGCATTTCGCCTGCAGGCTCTACAATACCGTTCTGCAATGCCATGTCAAAATTCTCCTGGCTGCCTAATTTCTTCATCCAGTAGTCTTTCCAGAAATCGGCATAAGACACCGGCTCACCTGCCCAACTGAGCAGTGAGTCCTGAAATGCACGTGTTTTGAACAATGGCGCAATACCCGGCTGCTGTAAGCTGAAGTAATTCAGCTTCGGTTCGGCATCGCCCCAGCTTTCCAGGAAGTTATGGTCAGGAACTACAAATTTGCATTTCTGTGCAGTCTCATCCAGCCTGTCGGCGGTTGAAACTGAAACAGCAACTTTGGAAAGTGCAGATACAAATTTTTTGCTATCGTAATAATCATACACAGGGTTCACACCATGCATAATAACAGTGCCCACCTGGCCTGCTTCCATAGCAGCTACCATGTCTACCACCTCTTTGTCTGTACCTTGCTTACAGTTGCTTGTTGTTGCCCAGTTTACAGTAACACCATTTGCGCCAATTTTGTCGTTGATGGCATTTATTACTGTCTGTATATTCACATCATTACTGCTGCACACTACAAGTCCGTTTCCTTTCTTCAGGTCAGCAGCAGCTTTAGATACTAATTGATTCAGGTTTTTACCCGGCAAAGAAGGCGCTGTGCCATTTGCAACCGCTTCGTACAATGCGATGGCAACTTTGCCCATTTCCGAAGGTTTGCATGTAGCGCGAACATCAGCCGCACCACCGGTGATGGTGTGCATTGCCTCTACATGGTAGTGCTTCGAAAGGTTCATATTCTTAGCGCTGATCTTGCGGCCTTTTGAATATGCTTTTGAAAACTCTATAGGAGATACCCAGGTACCGAGGAAATCAGCGCCTAAACTTACTATTGTCTGTGCTTTATCGAAATGGAAGGTAGGCAGGGTGCGCTTGCCATAACATGCCTCGTTAGCCAGCAGCATACCGGAATACGAATAAGCATCATAAACGACATGCTTGATATTCGGGTATTTTACAAGAAACTTCGCAATAACTTCTTTTGTAGTAGGGCTAAGAATCGTGCTTGTTACAAGATAGCCGGGTTTTGCGGCGAGACCTTGTTTTATAACGCCGTCAATTGATGCAAAAGTCGCCTCTTTACCATCGGCATAAGGATGGCGGATGCGTGCTTTATCATACAAATTCAATACCGATGCCTGTACCCTTGCAGATGTAGCGCCTTTGGTGACAGAAGACATTTCATTGCCTTCAATCTTTATAGGGCGCCCGTCGCGTGTTTTGATAACAACGGCACAATAATCGCCGCCATCATTAAAAGTAGATGCGTAATAGTTAGGAACACCCGGGGTTATGTCTTCCGGCTTGATAGCGTATGGGATTGCCTTACGTACCGGCATTTCGCAACTTGCCACCAAGGTAGCCGCAAGAGTGCTGAAACCCAGGAATTTCAAAAAGTCGCGGCGGGGTGTAGTGGCGCTGAATAAGCCTTCACTTAGATCCAATGGCAACTCTTCTTTAAACTCATTTTCCATCACCTCTCTGGGAGTATTGATGCTATTGAGATCTTCGAGGCCCGACCAATATTGTTTTTGACTCATATTGTTATTTCAAAAAATTCAAAAAACACTTTTTATAGTAAAACTCAATTATGCCCTTGCGCAACTGAGCAATTCAGCCATTAATAATGGCACTTCTGGCATTCTGTTCCGCCCATATCAGCTTCTGTCACATGTTCGCGCTTGCCCGACTTCAGCTCATCATGATATTTCTGGAACACACTGTAATAATTGTTGCTGGTAAACTGCACATCTGTCTGGCGGTGGCAATTGATACACCAGCCCATTGATAATGCAGAGAATTGATATACCTCATCCATATCCTGTACAGGGCCGTGGCATTTCTGGCACTGCACCTGCCCTACTTTCACATGCTGTGAGTGGTTGAAGTAAACGTGGTCTGGCATGTTGTGAATTTTCACCCACTGGATTGGTGTAGCCAGTATGTTACCAGCAGCATCGCGCTTGTAATCTTTCTTGGCAGGGTCCCATCCTGCGTATTTGTAAAGAAGCTGTATCTGCTCTGTACCGTTGATGGTCTTTCCTTCTGCGGTTTTCAGCGGATGATCGGCATCGCCGCTATAGCTGTCTATCTGCTTGTGGCAATTCATACACACGTTAGACGAAGGAATCATTGCCTGGCGGCTCTTCTCAGCACCTGCGTGGCAGTACAAACAGTTAATCTGATTGATACCTGCGTGCACTTTGTGTGAGTAGAACAACGGCTGCAGCGGCATGTAGTTTTGCTGACGGCCTTCATTTACAGCTCCGTTCACCAACCAGTAGCCTGCCATGATGAAGATAACGATAGCCGTTACCGCAATCACTAATTTGCTGCGGTAAAGTGGTATTTCTTTTTCATTCGGTATGCCTTCTTTTTCATTTGAAGCGCGGCGCAGGCTTGCGTTAGCGCGCCACAAAATAATAGCGAGTAACAGCAGGGTAAGTGTGATAACCGTATATACCCAACCATTGCTTTCTGCTTTTTGAGCACCACCGGCTGCTGCAGGCGCTGCTGCTACAGGCGCTTTATAATCATCTGCATACTGAAGTATGGCATCAATATCCTCTTTAGAAAGCTGAGGAAATGCGGTCATTGGTATTTTATTGTACTTATTGTATATTTTAACTGCCTCAGCATCACCTGCCGATATCAGCGCTGCAGAATTATGCACCCAGTTATATATCCAATCGCCACCCGGCAGGCCCGCGCGGATGTTCTGCAGTGCAGGCCCTGTCGCATCCTTAATAGGATTATGGCAAGAAGCACAATTAGACATGAAAAGAGCCTTCCCATCAGGCGCCGCAATGGCGGCAGTATTGCATAAAAGCAAAAGAGTGAAAAAGGCGAATATGCTGCGGTAGCAAATCCTATACAGAGGCTTTATTGATCCTGGCACAGTAATAAATTTGAAAATTAACTTTCCTTTATGTAAAAAGAGTGCGCAAAACTACAAACAATTCCGAAAAATAGTAAACATTTTTTGAAAAATGTTTTTCAGTATTGGCGCGGCTTTCAGAGCATTTTTTAGTATTTATCAATTTGTAATGTCATTTTAATGTCACAGGAAAACACACCCGAATATTTCCCGAAAAATGAAATGGAAAGTGATTTTCATCATTGTCTGAAAATCAATTCACCCCTTAATAATTGATAAAAACAAAAATGTAAGGTTATATACTCCCCGTCCTCCCTCCGTCAACCGGGATTGAAGTGCCATTCACATAGCCTGCTGCCGGGCTGGCCAAAAAAGCCACCATAGCCGCTATCTCTGCCGGCTTCCCAAACCTTTTGGCCGGCACCTCTTCCATCATCTCGTGTTCCACGGCCTCAACAGTTTTACCTGTTTTTGTAGATTTATTATTGATAATTGTCATTAGTCTTTCCGTAGATGTTGCCCCCGGCAGCACATTATTCACCGTGATGCCAAACTGGCCAAGCTCATTCGCCATTGTTTTGGCCCATGAAGCTACCGCCCCCCTGATGGTATTAGAAACGCCAAGGTCTTTCAATGGAATTTTTACAGATGTAGAAATAATATTTATGATACGGCCATACTTTTCCTGCTTCATCCCATCTGTTACAAGCGTGGTGATAATGTGGTTGCAGATAAGGTGCTGCTGGAAAGCCTGCAGAAATTCTTCCGGTTTGGCTTTTGTTACCGGCCCGCCTGCAGGGCCACCGCTGTTATTCACAAGTATGTGGACGACATTGTCTTTCACAAAACCGGCAACTGCCTCACGCACCTGCTCGGTATTTGCATAGTCGGCGATGAGGTAGGCATGTTTCTGGCCCGCTTTGTTATCAAGAGTAGCTATGGCTTGCTTTAATTTTTCTTCATTTCGCGAAATGAGCACACAACGGGCACCCAATGAGGCAAGCTCCTGTGCCAATGCGAGGCCTATGCCCTGTGTGCTGCCGCCAATGAGCGCGGTCTTTCCGGTAAGGTCGAGAGATAACATGGGTCAAAGGTAAAAACTGTATTGAACAATTATTTACTCTCGGGCTTTAGTTTCCAAATTAAACACAACAGGTATGATATACTTTACTTTAACAGATTTGCCGTTCTGTTTACCGGGCTTCCATGGTGGCATATTTTGTGTTATTCTAACAGCTTCTTCATCGCATCCATTGCCCAAGCTTCGTTTAACCAAACAATCAGATACACGCCCGTTCTCATTTACCACAAATTCAACTAATACCCGTCCCTGTATCTTGTTCTTTTTTGCCTCTTCGGGATATCGGAGGTTTTCCTTCAAATATTTTTGCAAGTCATATTGGGACTCAGGCATTTGCTCGACATAAGTAAATGCCTGTCCGTTAATAACAGTGTCCTTTGCACGGTTACCCTGTGCATTGCTGTGAAAAGTGACCAATAATAATGCAGATAATAGTACATACTTCATAACGAGTTTATATATAGACACAGCCAGGCTATAATTCCATAAAACACGATTTGCCTCTAAAAGAATAGCAAACAAACAATCACAGCAGTGATTACACATATCAGGTCAACCAACAGCATAGTGGAGAGGGTGTAGCGGGTGTTCTTTATCTTCACGCTGCCGAAGTAAACTGCTATGACATAGAAGGTAGTCTCGGCAGAACACTGGAACACACTAGCCAGCCTCCCGGTCAATGAATCAGCACCATAGGTGCGCATGGAATCTATCATGAAGCCACGCGAACCACTGGAACTGAAGGGCCGCAGAATGGCTACAGGTATCGCATCCACCACTTCCTTATTGATATGCATCAGCAAAAACAGCTTTGCTATCCAACCTGAAATTATCTCGAATACACCGCTGTTCCTGAAAAGGGAAATAGCAACCAGCATACCCAGTATGTATGGGAAAATGGCCACCCCTGTTTTCAATCCTCCGCCGGCACCTTCTACAAATGAAGTGAACACATCTTTGCCATTTGCAGTAAAAACCTTTTCCTTCACGAAGGCGTAGGTCAAAATCATCAGGATGATGGTAAGCAATATAACGTTGGAGATATTATTGGTGAAATGGTTCTTCGCTATAAGGTCCAAACGGATGATGTAGAACATAAGCCCGGTAATAATACCCATTACAGCACCGATAGCGAGCAGCAAAGTGGCACTCCTGAAATTGATACGTTGACGTATGCCTACAATTACCATTGCTGCCAGTGTGCCTACGAAAGACGTAATGATACAAGGCAGCATCACATCAGAAGGGTTGTGCGCACCCTGCGCGGCACGGTAGCCGATTATAGAAGTAGGTATAAGCGTGAGCCCGGCAGCATGGAGGCACAGGAACATTATCTGGGAGTTGCTGGCACGCTCCTTGTCCGGGTTTATCTCCTGCAGGCTTTCCATAGCCTTAAGGCCAAAGGGTGTAGCGGCAGAATCGAGGCCAAGGAAGTTTGCGGCGAAGTTCAGCGTCATGTAGGATATAGATGGGTGCTGAGGCGGCACTTCGGGGAATATTTTTACAAATACCGGGCTGAGCATACGTGCCAGTCTTTCGGAGGCTCCGGAATCAATCAGCAATTGCATGATGCCACAGAAGAAAGCCAGGTAGGCAATCAATGGCAGCAAGAGGTCGAATATGGTGCTTTTGCAGGTTGGCAGTATGCCATCGGCCGATTGCTTGCCTACGGTCAGTTTTACTACATCCTTATCCAGCGTAAGGAGCGTGTCCTTTTGCCCCGGCACTGCTTTTAGTATGTAAGTACCCGACTTTGAATTTACCAAACTATCATGCGCTGCGGCAGGCAATGTGTTGAGGTACACCTCCTTTACCAGCATAGGATCGTCCTTCTTACCGTTTACAATATGATCGATAGAGTATAGCGAGCCTGTTGACAACATGACCAATACGAACACTACCGATAAGAGGATTATTGTTAACCAGAACCTGCTGAGTACCATTGGGCGAATCTATTTCAGAACATAAATATAAAAAGAAAGCTACCTGTTGGTAGCTTTCTTAAAAAGAAAATCTTGTAGAGGTTAATGTTTTGCCGTATCAGCCGCAGCCGGATCAGTGGTGGTGGATGTGCTGTCGGTGGCGGGTGTTTCTTCTATTGGTTCTTCTTCCGCCGCTTCTTCGCCGGCATCATTCTTGGAAAATTGCACCAGCCATTTGCCGTCTTTCTTCACCAGCTTCAGGGTTTCATCGTTTCCGGCATCTTTGGCATCACCCGCTTTAGTGAGTCTGTAAGTGACTGTTGCCAGAGTGTCTACCTCTTTCACATCCTTAATCTCTATTTTAATTTCCTTGGCATCCTTCTTCATAGAATCAGACATCATTCCGCTTAAACTCTGTAACCCAGATATAAACGTCTTGGTTTCTTCTGTAGATACTTTTTTAGCCGCCTCATATTCCATATGATAGAAACTGGTGAGCCAGGTATTTGCTACATCTTTCGGTGATGATTTGCTACAGCTAACCAGCATCATAGCAGCAATTATTATAGCTGAAAACGAAATAAGAATTTTTTTCATGTTTTTAATTTAGTCGCCAAAGGTATCATTTAAATTTCACTTCCCAAACCATGCTGGCGTGGCTGTTCATAAAAAGGTCGTCGATGCCTACCTGCCTGCGTTTCAGCAGCATGCTCGTGCCAATATATGCGGTATCGCCAACGGCTTTGTTCACCGCTTTGTAAATGAATTCAGAGCAATACAGTTTATCATCGGTAGTGAGGTCGAACTTCATATCGAAGCGAGGCCGCTGCTGATAGTAATCCGCCACCACCTGCTTTAAACTGCTTACCTGCTCAGTATCAAGGCTATACCGGATGACGGCGAGGTGAGTATTATGACGGGGAGAGAAGAAGAAGTTTGCAGAATCTCTGCGCAGGCGCTCATCGGGGTTATCCTCGCCGCCAATGCTGTGATAGATGAACGGATAACCCTGTTCCACCATAACTATACCACAATGTGAATAGGTCTTGTTGCGCCTGTTCATCTCGGCAAGCATATAGCTATCGGCGCCGAGGCCACGGCGAAGCACGATGTAGCCAGTTCGTAATAATGAGACGGCGGTATCTACTATGTGTTTGTTCCATGTATTTTTGGCACGCACTATCGCAGGGTCGGGCGTGGAAGCTGTTGCCGGGGTCTTGGAAGTAGCGTTACCGCATCCTGAAATAAAACCGGAGAAGAAAACCAGAGCAAAGACGTTTGTATATTTTACGATTCCCCTCATTTCGTTCATGGGCGGGGGTGAACCCCGCCCCTACATTAAACATTGAACCTGAAATGCATTACATCGCCGTCCTGCACCACGTATTCTTTGCCTTCTATACGCAGCTTGCCGTTGTCGCGGCAGGCGGCCTCGCTTTTGTAGGTGATGAAATCGTTGTAGGCGATTACCTCTGCTTTGATGAACCCTTTCTCGAAATCGGTGTGGATGACGCTGGCGGCCTGCGGGGCTTTCCAGCCGCGGTGTATGGTCCATGCGCGAACTTCCTGCACACCGGCGGTGAAGTAGGTAGCAAGATTCAATAACTTGTAAGCGCTGCGGATGAGGCGGTTGAGGCCAGGCTCTGTAAGGCCGTATTCGGCAAAGAAGAGTTCTTTGTCCTCTATACTTTCCAGCTCCGATATCTGTGCTTCGATAGAGTTGTTCATCACAATTACCTGCGCGCCTTCTTCCGTTGCCACTTTTACCAGCGCATCTGAGTATTTATTACCTGTGAGCAGTGCTGCCTCGTCCACATTAGCCACATACAGCACAGGCTTATCTGTGAGGAGGAAAATATCTGCTATCGCTTCGCGGTCTTCGCCCTCAAGGTGCAGGCCACGTATGTTTTTGCCCTCCATGAGGTGGGCATGGCACTGCTTCAATACCTCCATGGCATGTTTTACCTTGGGATCGCCTGCCTTTATCATTTTTTCGAGGCGCTGAATCTTCTTTTCCACGCTTTCCACGTCCTTCAGTTGCAGCTCGGTGTCTATTATCTCTTTGTCGGCAATGGGGTTGATGTCGCCTTCATCGCGCAGGATATTCTCATCTTCGAAACAACGTATTACATGCACTATGGCATCCACCTCACGGATATTGGCGAGGAACTTATTGCCGAGGCCTTCGCCTTTGCTGGCACCCTTTACGAGACCGGCAATATCCACAAACTCTATGGTGGTGGGCAGTATGCGCTGGGGCTGCACCAGCTCGGCGAGCTTAGCCAGCCTTTCGTCCGGTACATCTACCTGGCCGATATTGGGCTCGATGGTACAAAAACGGTAGTTGGACGCCTGCGCCTTGGCGCTGTTGCTCACCGCGTTAAACAATGTTGATTTTCCTACGTTGGGCAACCCTACTATACCTGCCTGTAATGCCATGATTTTTAAATGTGGGGGGTAATGCGACAATGTGACAAATGTGATGTCAATTGGGAACCACCTCGGTTTTTTAAAATTTTAGAATATTCCCTCCCGTACCGAAGGGGTACGTAAGGGGCGGCAAAGGTATGTTTTTTTACAGTTTTTTTGGGTGAAGGTTTGCAATCATAATTATCTGATATTGTTTGCTTTACATAAATTTTTCTGCGCACTATCTTTATACTTTTTTTACATTTTTTTACATGCTGTTTTCAGCTTCCCGCCAAATTTATTGCCCATTTTTTCCCTGATCGTATTAAAGTTCACTCTTGCAGGCTTTATGGCAAAATAAAAAAAACATGACGGTACTGTAATTGTACCATAATGGTACAGTAACTGTACCATTATGGAAAAAGGTATTCAGGATTGGTAAGGGTTTGAGGGGGAAATTCCAGCATTGGTATGACCCTTTTGCAGGCTAAGAATGAATCGCGGGCCCTCCGTCGTCGAAATGTCATTATCTATCCTGCTATGTATACTATATCTATTCCTCCCTATCTTTGCAGCCTGTGCCGAGCGTAAATACAAAAACTATTCAACAACCCAACCCATTAGAGCGATTTGTGGGGGCGGAGGCCCGTGTGGTGAGGAGCCAGGCGGTGCCTGTGAATAATAGTATAGAGGCGGTGCGCCAGGAGGTGAGCCTGCCGGAAAACGGCCAACCCGAGGATACGGGCATGCTTTACCTCTTCCCGATAGACGATAATAAATTCTGCCTGCAGTTGTGCTTTTTGCAGTATGCCGATACTTCGGCTAATGCGGAGGTTTTTTCTATTAAGTACCTGCCTTCTTTCTTCGACCAGTACCCGGCAGAGGTGCTGATGGAGAACCAGCCTTTCAGATTTGACCAGACTACCGAGCAGCAATTCTCCATCTGTTCACAAACCCGCGCCCTGCTGGAGCAACTGAAGCACCGGGGCGAGCTGCCCCCTTTTATATGGTCGCTGCAGCGGAGCGAAACGGCCATGCACCTGCTGCGCCGCGCGCTGGAGTGCATTACAGTGCCGTTTACAGCCTGCCAGGTGCCGGCCTGCCGTTTCCTTGCCTATGATAGCGAGCGGGAAAAGATACGTGAGGCCTGCGCTGTGCTGGAGCAGCAGATAGACCAACCAATGACCATACCCGAACTGGCCCGCAGGGTGGCTATGAATGAATGCTACCTGAAAAAGGGATTTAAGGCGCTGGTGGGCAAGACCATACATGAATACCAGCAGGGCCTGCGCATAGAGCGGGCAAAAGAACTGCTGCAAAAGCAGGGGCTATCGGTAACGGAAGTGGCAAACGCCCTGGGCTACAGCAGTATCTCTCATTTCAGTACCGCCTTTAAACGAGTGACCGGGCTGAAGCCTTGTGAACTGCTTTCGTAGAAAATACTTCTATTTATACACGATACTTCTATTTATACACGCCATTTTTCTGAACCTCAGATTATTAACGATTTACCTGATTCTACTCTTAACCAGCAGCGGTGCAACGTGCTGATTTAAATTACGCTAATTTTTAATAAAACTACCTGATGCATGCTTAATATTTGGTATGTTTTTGCATTTATTTAACTAAAAGTTTATTTATTGAACGCAAAAAAGAGCGTCACATTAATCAAATAACAACCTACAATATTTTCAAGTGTATTGATATCAATCAGTTGTGTGTTTTTGTTATTATTTTGCTACCGGATAAATTTGGCTTGATTTTTGCTACATATACCTTGCAAAAACCCTATAGACCTAAAAGAGTAGCTGCATAAAATTTTAAACTTTTAGTTGCAGTATGATTTTAGGTGCAGTTTTTAACATATTTTTACAGGGATATAATGATTTGTGCTATTGAAATGAAACGCTACGTAAAGAGGTTATTGTTATCGGTAAGTTGTCTGTTTGTGTTTGCTGCCGCAAATGCCCAAAGCGGCCGTTCGCCTATAGAAGATATAGTGAACGCCATTAAGACTAACCGCGTTGCTGATATGGAGAAGTATTTTGACAACTTTGTGCCGATAACCATAAACGGGACACAGACACTTTACAGCCACAACCAGGCTGAAGTGGTACTTAAAGATTTTTTTGAAAAGAACAGCCCAAAGGATTTCCAGGTGATGGACAACGGCGCGCCCGATGCCACCTCGAAATTTGTGATTGGCGCGTTCAATACGCCCGGTGGTGTAAAGTATAATGTGTATATACTGATGCGCCTGAAAGGCACCTTCATGCTGCAGGACCTGCGGTTCAATAAAGAGTAAAGTATAAGATGGTTATAGATAAAGCGAAGGCGGTTCGATTTGAACCGCCTTCGCTTTATTGGCAAACTACCTAAGCTATAGTATACCGGTGCTGTTTTATAACCCGGTTACAGTTTTGCCCTTGGGGTATTTAACTGTATAGGCAAAGGTCAGTTCCCTGCTTTCATTTGGCGCGAGGGTGAGGTGCCACAGCATCATGCCGGTGGTTTCGTTGTACTCCGAATTGCCGAGGTCTTTGTCCTCTATCACTATATCCTTATCGTTGCTGATGGGCTGCTGGTCTTGTATGGTTATATTGATTGGTTCTTTGCGGGTATTGCGCACGGTAAGCGTATAAGCAAACGTCTCGCGGACATTGGTGCCAATTGTTTTTACGCTACGCAGCTTGGTGTTGCGCACCCGCTTGATAACAATCTTCTTGTCCCTGCCCAATGATACTGTCATAGTATCTTTCACGTTGCGCGGGTCAACCGCCCCCTGGCCTACATAGGTACCCTCGTAGAAAATATTGGTAGGGCCGGGCAACAGGTTCAGGTCTTCCCAGTTGGTAATCTTTGCCTGCAGGAATACATCTTTGTCCAGCTTAGGCACGCTATAGTAGCGGTAAGTAGCAGGCAGCTCGAAGCGTTTTATGGCCACAAGGTGTTGCTTGCCATCGCTGGGTATGGTATAGGGGAGTTCGATGTCGAAATTCGTGTTTACACCGGAGTTGTCGATGGTGACGTATTCGTTCATGGTAGCTTGTTCTGCTACCCCAGCGGTAGCAAGGTCTGCAGCACCTTCCGCCATTGCCGATTTGTATGCTCTGGCTTTCGGGGCATTACTATACGCATTTTTATAGTCATACACCGGTGGGGTATAAAAAGCTAAGTACCAGGGGTTCATAACCGGGGTCTGTACACCTTCGTTGGGGTTGCCGGTTGAGAGGCTTAGGCGCACATTGTCCCATTTCACGCCACTGTTCTGGTAGATGTTGGCCTTGTAGTAGAGCTTTACCGGGCTGCTGGCATTATCGGCCCACACATCGTAGGTGGGGCTCCAGCCGGCGTGGGGAACGATATAAGTAATGGCAATAGCCGATGCAGTAGCTTCTTTGGCGTAGAACTTCACCAACAGTTGCCCGCCGGGTTGGTAGTCTTTCTTCTGTTCTTCATCGAGTTGCTTAGTTAGCTTGGTGATGCGCTCATCCGTTTTTTTCACCGTGGCCTCTTCTTTGTTCTTTTGGTTCAGGTAATTCTCCATACGTGTATTGATGAGATCGAGCATTTTAGTCAGTTCTATTACTGAGAGGCCGTTTTGCGTGCCGCTTACTTTGCGGTTGTCCTTGAGTATGGCCAGTTGTTCATCTAAGACGGCTATTTTATTACCCACCAGCTTGCGGTAAGCTGTGAGCAACTCTATGCTGTCTTTTATATCCTGGGCCTTGGGGGATAGCACCTCGGTAGCGAGGTAGTTGTTCTGGAAAGTAGCAGACTCCACCACCACACCATTGGTGGCGCTGACCGAGAGGCTCTGGCTGTTTACATCCCCTGCCACATTGGTGAAGAGAATTTCGTTCTCACCTTTGTTCAGGTTTATCTTTGCTGTGCTTATCAATTCCGCCCCGCTGAGGAATACGGTTGCCTCTTCAATAGTGAGCCTGTGCTGTGGCTGTGCCTGTGAAATACTGACAACGAGCAGGAAAATGCCGGTGAGCAGTGCGGTGTGTTTCTGTGTCATAGCGAATTGTTTTGCTAAAAAGATGCAGGCAAGGTAAATAATCCATAAAGCCATACCGTGGGAAACAGGCAGCATTAACAATACTTTATAATATGTGGGGTGATGCGTAATAATCTTTTGTTTGCTATTATGGAATATACGCTGCCTTGTATCTATTATAAAGAAACACAGCTCTTTTAATATAAATTTGCACGTTAAATAACAACAATGAGTATTACAGATGAAAGCAGGGAACGGCGTTCGGGCAGTTTTCGCAGGTCTATGGATATAGGCATGGGCCTTTTCTATACCGTTATCGGGTCGATGCTTGTATATGCCCGGTCATTCGGGAACCTTGAAGATATACCCCGCATAATTGCTTACCTGCTAGGCGGCATGATGATAGTGGGCGGGATAGCGCGTTTTTACCGGGGTATAAAAATATTCTTACCTAAGAAAAATAGCGATATAAATACTTCTGAATAGCAGAAACCTTTGATTGGCCTATATTTGCGACCTGTTAAATTATTGTTACAACAGATATAAGCGGCCTTCACTCTATAAATTAATGAGTAAAATTGCGGTCTTTATGCGTTTGCTGAACCACCTTTTTGTGATTGTGTTTGTGAGCATTTTTGTGTTATCGTGTGATGACAAGCCGCAACATGCCGACAATCTGAGCAAGGGCGTTATTGATATATCGGTTGATGAAACATACCGGCCAATAATAGAAGAACAATTAAGGGTTTTTGACAGCAGCTACCCGGAGGCAAAGATAACCGCGCATTATAAACCGGAGGCGGAATGCTTTAAAGATTATTTCGAGAAAAAGGCGCGTATGATACTGGTGACGCGGGCACTAACGGCAGATGAGAAAAAACTCTGCGAGGAGAAAAAGATATTTCCGGCATCGGTGGCGCTGGCGAGAGATGCAGTGGCAGTAATCGTTAATAATGAAGCACAGGACACTATACTGGACATTAATGCGTTAAGAGGTATATTGACGGGCATATACAGGACCAAATATACAGTAGTGTTCGACCACCAGGGGTCGAGCACGGTGAGCTTTATCAGCGATTCGATACTGAAAGGACAGGCATTAGGCAAGAATGTTTATGCAGCAAAAGGAAATAAGGAAGTGGTGGACTATGTGATGAAGAACAAGGATGCCATAGGTTTTGTGGGGCTGAGCTACGTGAGTGATAAAAATGACCCTAACAACACCGGCGCATTTATAAAAAGTGTTAAAGTTGTGGCAGTGCAGGACAGCGCCTCGCGCGAGTTCCTGCAGCCCTACCAGGCCTATATAGCGCTTAAATCGTACCCGCTTACACGCACACTTTATTACGTAAACGGAGAGAGCTACCCGGGACTTGGCACGGGCTTTGCAAACTTCTTAGCAGGGCAGCGCGGACAACTGGTATTTTTTCATTCGCATCTGTTCCCGGTAAGATCGGAGATGGTAATAAGAGAGGCAGCTATTAATAACAAGTAATTAAGTTAACAAAAAACAATATAAAAAGTGAAGTACAGTATTAAGAGTATAATGACGATTGCAGCGGTGGCGGTAAGCATCATCGCAAATGCGCAAACATTGCAGGATGGCATTAAAATGTACAATTACAAAAAATTCCAGAGTGCTGAGCGCATATTGGCCCCGCTGGCAACAGACCCGCTGGCTAACTACTACCTCGGGCTTTCTTACCTGGAGCAGGGAAAAATAGAGCCTGCTATATTAACGTTCGCTAAATTTCCTGAAGACCCGGCAAACATAGCAGGGACAGCAAGGGTGGCTTTTGAACAGAAGAACCCGGCGAAGGGCATGCAGATAGCAAAAGACCTGGCCGCAAAATCGAAAAAGAAAGAGTGGCAACAGGAAAAATATGCGGCCGATGCGCTGACTTACAGCGATGGGGCAGACTACCAGCAAGCAGTGGCATGGTATAAGGACGCGCTGACCAAGACCGATAATGCAGAGCTGCATATAGGCCTGGGCGATGCATTCAGGAAGATACCCGGCGGCGGCGGAGACGCGATGAATAACTACGAATCCGTAACTGAAAAAGACAAGAGCAATTCCCTTGCCTTCTCGCGTATCGGCGACCTTTGGTATGATGCACGCAACTTTCAGAGTGCATTAGACAATTATGCTAAAGCAAAAGACGCAGATCCAAGTAACCCATTGCCTTATCATTCACTTGCAGATGGGTTCTCCCGTTCACGCCAGTTCAAGAAAGCACTCGAGAATATAGAACTGTATTACAACTTATCGGACAAAACGACTGCTGATAAATTAAAGCGGCTGAGGATTATGTACCAGGCGGAGAGTTATTGTGATGCTGCAATAAATGCCGGTGAACTGATGAATGACCCGCAAATGCCTAAGGAAAGTAAACTGGAGCTGACGGGGATACACGGGTTTTCGCTGGCAAAGTGCGGGGATTCGATGCTCGCGATTCAGCAATTGCGTACTTATTTTGCTGCACAGAGCACTGACAAAATCACACCCGGAGCATACATTGAATATGGCAAACTCTTCCTGAAACTGAGCATGTATGATTCAGCAGGTTTTTACTACAATAAGGGTATAGCCGATGATACTGCCCGCAACAAGACGGATATTTACCGCACAATAGCTGAGGCACTCAAAACGAAGAAGGACTACTGCAAATCGGCAGAATGGTATAATAACCTGGTGAAATCGAACCCGGAAACACAACCCCTTGACTACTTCTGGAGAGGGTATATGTACTACTATTGCCATGAACTGGAGAAGTCGCTCAAAGCCTTTGAAGAATTTGAAGCCAAATACCCTGACCAGCCATCGGCAATGTATTGGCATGGCCGTGCGGCGGCAGCAATAGACTCAGAAGCCACACAAGGCACAGCAGTACCGTTCTTTACAAAATGGCTGGATAAAGTGGGGCCTGAATACGACAAAAAGAATGACATGAAGATTGCTTACCAATATATACTGCTCTACTACTACAATGCAAAAGACAAGGAGAACATGAAAGTATATATGGACAAACTGCGCGCAATAGCCCCTGACGATACTATGCTGAAACAAATAGAGGAAGCAGAGAAAGCGCCGGCACCTAAGAAAACTGCGCCACCGAAAGGGAAGTAAACTAATTATAGAAAAGCTGCTTACGGGCAGCTTTTTTTAACCTCCTGATTTTTTATGCAAGAAAATTTAGAAGAACTGCGATACCCGATAGGGAGGTATGAAAAGCCGGAAACATACACTGCTGAAATGATTCAGGAATGGATAGCCGTATTGAAAGCGCTGCCATCGTGGATGGACATTTGTATTGAGAACCTGGATGAGGCGCAACTACTGGTGCCATACAGGGAAGGCGGTTGGAACATACAGCAAGTGATACACCATGTAGCTGACAGCCATATGAACGCTTATATAAGACTGAAACTGGCGCTGACAGAAGACAACCCCACAGTGAAACCCTATGCAGAACAGGCATGGGCAGAATTGCCAGACACAAAGCTTGTACCCGTGAATATTTCCGTAACCTTGCTGCATGCACTGCACAGGCGTTTGGTGGCGTTATTGGAAGCTATGGAGTCAGCGGACTGGGAGCGCACTTATTACCACCCTGGATATGAACGCAGCTTCACCATATGGGAGATGGTGGCGCTCTATGCATGGCACAGCAGACATCACACAGCACACATACGGCAACTGCGCAATCGCATGGGATGGCGAACTATTGTTTGAAATTTCAATTTGTTAACACGTTGTGAATAAAAAATAATTATACAAGTTATTGTTTATATAGATTGAACCATTTACCTTTAAATAAATAAAATCCGTTTATGCAATCTTCGACCCCGTACATATTGTACCTGCACAGCGTTCTGCGCTATCTTATACTTATTGTTGCCGCAATAGTGGCCTTTCAAAGCCTGGCGGGCATGATGGGCAAAAAGAAATTCCTGAAAAGCAACCGGATACCGGCATTGTTCCTGCTGATATTCTGCGACCTGCAACTGGTGCTTGGCCTGATACTCTATTATACGAAAGTAGTGCAAACAGGCATACTGAGCAGCGGCATGGTGATGAAAGATACCTTTAGCCGGTTTTACGCAGTGGAGCACTCGCTGAGCATGGTAATCGCCATCGTCCTTGTGCATGTGGGTTATAACGTGACCAAGAAGAACATGGACGATGACCGAAAATTCAAAAGGCTGTTCTGGTGCTCATTCATAGCGCTTTGCCTGTTTATGGCCATGATACCCTGGGAATTTAAACAGGTAGTGGGCAGGCCCAATATTCCTGTAATGCCGGGATAGGCCCTGAGTGAAGTTCGCTAAATACAATATATTTGGCCGGTATTCTCAAGCCACACATCCTGATGTTCAGAAAACTGTTACAGCCATTCTATACCGCGTATGTGGCCATAACCTTTCTTGTCAGCATACTGGCAGCTTTTCCGTTTTTCATGCTGATAAGTGTGGGTAATAACAGCACCTCGCGGAAAATGATCTATACGGTTATCCGCTACTGGGCACAATGGTGGCTATGGGTGATAGGGATGCCTGCAAGAGGTTCAGGCAAAAGGCCACCGGAAGGCAGGTATATATTTGTGGCCAATCATATCTCCTACCTCGATGTGCTGGTGCTTTTCCCGGCAATTCCCGGTTATTTCCGCCCGCTGGGGAAAAAAGAAATATCCAGGATTCCCGTGGTGGGGTTCATTTACAAACAAATAGTGATAATGGTGGACCGAGGTAACCTGTACAGCCGGGCACGCAGCCTTAGACTACTGTGGCGTGTGCTGCACAAGGAAGGTAATATCATCATCTTCCCGGAAGGTACTTTTAACGAGACAGGCGACAAGCTAAAGTTCTTTTATGACGGGGCGTTCCGACTGGCCATCAATACCCAAACGAAAATATTGCCGATGGTATTTCCGGACACAGTGTATAGATGGCATTATAGCAGGTGGTGGAAATTCTGGCCGGGAAGCAACCGGTATATTTACCTGGACCCGATAGACGCGGCGGGCATGACCATGAAAGACCTGCCCGCCCTGAAAGAAAAAGTATATAAAGCGATGGAAGCGGAATTAAAAAAATATGCCTATCCGGCTTAAAAAAGGGTATTGTTTAGCGGTGCACCATGCCGATTTTGCTTAAATTTTGATTATACTTGCAAAAAATGCGGTTTTATTATAAAAAATTCAGTGAAAGTCCTATTTTTACGCTGGAACCCATTTTGTAAATTTGTTAACTTGAATAAAAGGTTTATATGCAAAGAGGAATATTGAATAGTCCTGTAAAGTTGATGCTGCTGATGTTAGTTGTCGTTGGCTTTAAATCCTATGGGCAAGACATTGTGAAAGTAAGGAACCAAAATTTTACATCTTATTTTTCAAGATCACAGCATATTCCTGTATTGGTTGTTTATTCCCTTACCCCAGATATGTTCAACTGCACTAAACTGAAAGGGGAACACAGCATAAAACTGGCCGCAGACCCCCAACTGGCAGATGCCACCGCCCTTAAAGACGACTACAATAATTCCCTTTTTGAAAACGCGCAAATGATGTCGCCACAGGAGAACCTGTGCGATAAAGACGCCTATACTGAGAGCTACTATTTCACCAACGTAATGCCGATGCCTACCAACCTGCACAAAAAACTGTGGGAGAAGTTGCACTATAAAGAAATAGTAAAAGCCAAGAAATTCAAGAAGATAAAAGTGTTTGCAGGTACCGTGGGCCGCAATTGGGTGATAGGAGCGTATAATAACGTAACTGTGCCTGAGTGGTGCTGGAAAGTAATATACATACCCAGCACGGATGAATACCTGTGCTACCAGTTCCACAACATTGAGCCGTTCAACCCGAAGGACAACCTGGCCAACCATAAGGTGGATATAAACACAATAGAATCACTTGCCGGTGTGCGTTTTGTAAATGGTGTTATCTCTGCCAGCTATGTGACACCTACTCCGAACAACTAAGCTTTAAACAACATAAAAATGTGGTAGTACGCGCTGCGTGCTACCACATTTCGTTTTAGGGGGATGTCTTTTATGGTTTTGATCCCATAATGCGGTCAATCTCTTCCATTATAGCAGGTGTGAGCTTAGCGCACACCTCAATAGCCCCGAGGTTCTCCGTAAGCTGGCTTTCCTTTGTAGCGCCAAGTATGGCTGTTGTGACATTAGGATTGCGGATACACCAGGCTATGGCGAGTGTGGCCAGGCTTGCGCCCAAATCTTGGGCCACCCGGTCAAGCTTGTGCACTTTATCCAGTTTCTCGTCTTGCATCATGCGCTCTTTGAGCCATGCATAGTTTTCGAGCGCCAGGCGTGAGCCTTCGGGAATGCCGTGGTTGTATTTGCCGCTGAGCAAGCCCGAGGCAAGTGGGCTCCATATGGTAGTGCCCATACCTAAGTTGCTGAAAAGGGGCAGGTAGTCGCGCTCCATTTTAGTGCGTTCAAAAAGATTGTATTGCGGCTGCTCCATTGCGGGACCTATGAGGCTTAATTCTTTGGCCACAGCATGGGCTTCCAGTATTTCTTCGGCGCTCCATTCGCTGGTGCCCCAGTAGAGTATCTTGCCCTGCTGTAATAGTATGTTCATTGTCCATACTATTTCCTCCATCGGGGTTTCGGGATCGGGGCGGTGGCAGAAAAATAGGTCGAGATAATCGGCCTGTAAGCGTCTTAAGGCGGCGTTGCATGCCTCGGTGAGATGCTTGCGGCTGAGACCGTTCTGGTTAGGCTTGTTCTGCTTGCCATGCAGCCCGAAAAAGGCTTTGCTGGAGATACAGTAGGAAGTACGGTCCCAATTCTTTTTAGTGAGTACCCTGCCCATCATTTCTTCCGACCTGCCGCCCTCGTATGCCTCGGCATTGTCGAAAAAATTGATGCCGTTATCGTAGGCAAGGCCCATAAGGCGATCTGACGCACTATCGTCAACCTGCTTTGAAAAAGTGACCCACGACCCATAGGATAGCACACTCAATTTCAAACCTGTCTTACCCATCCGCCTATACTCCATCCGACCCTTGATTTACCTATTTAAAGATTTACCCTGAAACTCTATTAACTTATTAACTATTCAACCATTTAACCTATCAACTATATCATATATACCACCAGCCCATCCCTGAGTTTTGGCTCGAACCAGGTGCTTTTGGGTGGCATTACATTGCCGCTGTCGGCAATGTCGAACAACTGTTTAATAGTAACCGGGTACAAGGAAAAGGCTACGGCCATATCCTTGCTGTCCACCCTCTTTTGCAAGCCCTCCATACCCCTGATACCACCAACAAAATCTACCCGCTTATCGGTGCGTGGATCTTTTATACCTAACAATTTATCGAGCACATTCTGCTGTAGAATGGTGACATCGAGTATGCCTATGGGATCGTTAGCATAGGTGCCCGGCTTTGCTACGAGTTTGTACCATGCCCCATGCAGGTACATACCAAATTCGTGTAAGTGAGCAGGCTTAAAAGGAGTATTGCCCAGCATAATTACATCAAAATCTTTGTCGAGCGCATCACGGAATGTCTCCGGTGTTAGTCCGTTAAGGTCTTTCGCCACACGGTTATAGTCCATTATCTGCAACTGGCTGGCGGGGAAAATACAAGTGACAAAATAATTGAAAGATTCATCACCATTGATAGAGTAGCCATTGTTGCGCATCTCATGGCAAACCTTTGCCGCCGATGCGGCACGGTGGTGGCCATCGGCAATGTAGGTGCAAGGCACCTCGTGTGCGAAATGCCGGGTGATGGAAGCCACCTTAGGGTAGCTGTTGATGACCCAGAAAATGTGCCTTACACCGTCAGGTGCAGTGAAGTCGTATTCAGGTTTGTTATTAGCTTTCCATTCGTCAATAATATCCTGAACATTGCTGCAATCGTTGTACGCGAGAAATACAATGCCCGTTTGCGCCCTTGTGGCGGTAATATGGTTGATACGGTCCAATTCTTTTTCCGGGCGGGTATATTCGTGCTTCTTCACGATACCGTTGTCATAATCATCTATTGACGACCCGCACACCAGGCCCGTCTGCGACCTGCCGTCCATAATGAGCTCATAGATATAATAACAAGGCTCATTATCCTGCACCAATACCTTGTCGGCAACCATGGTGTCGAGGTTTTCCTTAGCGCGCTCATACACAAGCTGGCTGTGCACGTCCACATGCTCTGTGAGGTCTATCTCAGAGCGGGTGACGTGATAAAAATTGTGCGGATATTTCCTGAATTCGCGTGCTTCTGCCACGCTCACCACATCGTAAGGCAGTGTAGCCACTTCTGCGGCTAATTCTTTTACCGGCCTGAGGCCCCTGAACGGAGTTATTTTTGCCATAAACTGATTTAACTCTGAAGCCCTTGGAAGACTTCGTTGTGTTATTAAATATTCTGTTTCTTAACTACTTTATTCTGCTCTTCAAATTCTTTCATCAACCCTACCAATTGCTGCACATGCCCCACTGTTATGCAATTATACAATGATGCCCTGAAGCCGCCAACTGAGCGATGGCCTTTGATTCCTGTAATGTTGTTTTTTTCACACAATGTTATGAACGCTTTTTCCAGTTTTGGTGTTTTTGCGGTGAAGCATACATTCATCAGGCTGCGGTGCTCTTTTATTTTCACATGTGGTGTGAACACTTTGCTGCTATCTATAGCGTCATACAGAAGCTGCGCTTTACGTTTGTTGTCCTTCTCTATAGCTGCTATGCCTTTTTCATCAATCCAGCGGAGCATGAGCAGGGAGATATACACGCCAAATACATTCGCGGTGTTGAGAATAGAGTTCTCAGCAGCCTGCGCCTTATAGCTGAGCATAGGCGGCAGCGGGCGCACAATACACTCTAGCATATCCTTGCGGATAACCGCCAAAGCCACACCCGCAACGCCGAGGTTTTTCTGTGCCGCGGCGTAGAAAAGCGCATACTTCTTATAATCGTGCCGGCGCGAAAAAATATCGCTGCTCATATCGGCAATAAGGGGCGATCTCGTTTTGGGTATTTTATGCCATTGCGTACCGAAAATGGTATTATTTGTTGTGAAGTGAATATAAGAGAGGTCTTTAGGTTCAGGCTTGGGCCATTCGGGCAGGCGGTCGTAATTATTTTGTTTTGATGTCTCCAGTATCTGCACATTGCCGTAATGCGTGGCATACTCCAGCGCTTCTTCTGCCCAGTGGCCGCTGTCTATATATCCCGCACTTTCGTTTTGCGCCAGGAAGTTCATGGGCACCATACAAAATTGTTGCCTGCCGCCGCCATGCAGCCAGAGCACCTCATGGTCATCGCCAAGGGCGCATATTTTTTTTACCAGGAACTTGCTTTCTTCTATTATGTCGAGGAAATGCGCGCCGCGGTGCGGCAGCTCAAGAATAGAAAGGCCGGTGCCCTTATATTCACGTACCGCCTCGGCCGCCTGCCTCAAAACATCATCTGGCAGTGCGGCAGGGCCCGCGTTAAAGTTGATTTTTCTTTGCATCCTCTTCGTCTTCATTAACCGTGGTGATGCCACCGCTAACCGCAAATTTCATTGCCTCGGCGGCAGTCATTTCCTGCGCTGGTTTTACGTTTTTGGCATCGGTAACAATAACCCAGCCGGAGATAGCGTAGGAGTGCGGCATATAGACCGCCACCTTATTCTCCAGGCCGAAGTGCGACATGTCCTGCTGTGTCATAAACCCGATGCGCCATATCTCGGGATTGGCATTCACGCATACCCAAACCGGAGTATCGAACAGGCGCTTATCACCCACAAATGATTTGATGACATCCTTAATGGAAACATACAGGAATTTTACCCCCGGCGTATGCTTCATCACATATTCGAAAGCATCGAAAAACCACCTGCCGATGAAGAAGCGAGTGCCGAAGTAACCAATCACCGTAACAACCGCGATAATAAGCACGAACCCTACCCCACGCTGGGGTATCCAGGGAACCATTTTATCAATACTGTCGAAAACGGAATAGAGAACAAAAGCAGTAATGGCTATAGGGCTCAATAACAGGAGCCCCTGTAAAAAAGACCTGAGCAATACCGCAGCAAACCGACGCATAGTGCGCAAATGTACATAATGCGCCGCAAGTAACTAACCATATTAAGAATGCCCAACCTGCAAAACAGCATTTAACGCCTTTTAATTATATTTGTTCGCCACAATTCTATGTCACGCCACTATTTGAAGTTTTTATTTTCCACGCTATGCGTACTCATTACCACAGCCGCTACTGCGCAGGATACCCTACCCCCGGTAAAGCCATGGTCGGGCTTTGGATTTGAGGTGAACCCGTTTGCCGGGAAAATTTTCAAACACAACGCAAAATTCAAATTACCGATACCTCCTGTTTCAAGCGGTATAGATATGAACCTGGTATTGCACACCTATGGTAAAAAGGCATGGCAGGAGCGCCGTAAATACCCGGTAATAGGGCTGGGGGTAGCCTACACCAATTACGGACTGGACTCTGTTTACGGGCAATGCATAGGGATATACCCAAATATTACCCTGACCCTGCTGAAATTAAAGAACCTGGAATGGACGTTGCGCCTGGGCGATGGTATTGCCTTTGTGACCCGGAAGTATGGTCGCGAAAAGCCCGGCGATACCATAAACAACGCCATTGGCAGCCATATAAACGATTTCGCCTTTTTCTCTACCGACCTGCGCTACCATATAAATGAACACTGGGATATGCAAATGGGCGCGCACCTCACCCACATTTCAGACGCTTCATTCAGGAAGCCTAATCTGGGGGTGAATATGTATGGCGGGCATATAGGTTTTAGTTATTATCCGGTCACATCGCGGCCGCGGCAAATACACAGGAAATTATCGCCTTTACCTAACAGGTGGCTGGGCCAGGTGCGTGTGAGCTATGCCATGGTATCGAGCTACGCACCGGGTGGGCCGTTGTACCCTGTTTACCTCGCATCAGGATTTGTGAGCAAGCGCTGGAAAAGCAAGAACAAGGCTTTTGCCGGGCTCGATTATTCATACCACAGCGATATCTACGCCTTTCTGCGCAACAACAACATTTATCCCGGCGATGAGAAAAAATACTCCTCTAAAAGCGCGGTGTTCTTCGGTAATGAGTTTCTAATGGGCAGATTGGGTGTAGTATTGCAGGTGGGCGTATATGTAAAACAAGCCTACCTGAAGTATGATGCCTATTACCAGAAAGTAGGCGGACATTACTACCTGGTGCAGAGAGAGGCCGGCAAAGGCCCGATAAAAGAATTGTTCATATCCGCATTCCTGAAAACGCATAAGACCATAGCTGAATTGGGCGAATTCGGGATAGGATTTGGTTTCTGATAATTAATTTTCGCTTCATGCCTTTATATAAAGAATGGAATATAGGAGACCATGCGCTTGCCGCCATATGGAAGGTGGAGGAGCCGGAATCCTTTTTCAGGGAATATACTGGCCTGGAAAGTGAGATAAAGCACGAGAAAAGGCGGATGGAGTTTCTGGCCGGAAGGTTTTTATTAAAACACCTGCAGGAAGATTTCCCGCTGTGGAATATAGATAAGGATGAACACGATAAGCCCCGTATAGACAATAACCAGTATTTTTTCTCCATCTCCCATTCGTGGCCTTATGTGGCGGCAATTATAGACCCACGCAATGAAGCCGGCATAGATATACAGACCTGGCACCATAATATAGCACGCATCCAGGGGAAATTCCTTTCTGCAGCCGAGCAACAATTATTTTATAACAACCACCTGATTACCTTAGCCTGGTGCGCAAAAGAAGCCGCATACAAGTGGAACGGGAGGCGCGGGGTTGACTTTATAGATCACCTGCCGATAGAATATTTTGTCAATGACCCTGAAAATTATGAAATGACGATTTTTTTTAAATCATCTGATTTTCCTAAAATAATAGAGCTAAATGGTATGATAGACACGGATTTTGCTTGTTCTTACGTAGTAAACTCCGAAATATGGGTTATCACTTGAATTAATTAAATTTTATCGCAATATTATATTTTTTAAGAAAATTAGGTAAAAAAATAGACATTATCTAAAAATTATCTACATTTGCTCAAAATATAATATTATGTCGTCATTGCGTTTCCAGGCACTGCAATCAGTTGCCACCGGTGAGGAGAAAAAAATAACCGGCTATGGTGATAAGAAAATCACCTCGATTTTTGGAAGTAACGTATTCAGCGGCCGCACTATGCGTGAACACCTGAGCGATGAGGCTTACAAAAGCCTTATGAACTCGGCGAAGACAGGCACTAAGGTGGACCGCCGCATGGCCGACCAGGTGGCCGCGGGCATGAAAGCATGGGCCGAAAGCCATGGCGTTACCCACTTTTCGCATTGGTTTCAGCCGCTTACCGGCACCACTGCGGAGAAACATGATTCTTTCTTTACCATAAAGAGCGATGGCACAGCTATCGAACTTTTTGACGGTGACGCACTGATACAACAGGAACCCGATGCGTCCAGCTTCCCTAACGGTGGCATAAGGGCTACTTTTGAGGCGCGCGGCTATACCGCATGGGACCCATCTTCGCCCGCCTTCATCATGGAAGCCGGATCAGGCAAGACCCTTTGCATCCCCACTATATTTATCGCATACAACGGCGAGTCGCTGGACTATAAGGCACCGCTACTGAAATCGATAGCTGCGCTCAATGCAGCGGCAGTAGATGTATGCCACTTCTTGGATAAAAACGTGACCAAGGTAACGGCCACACTGGGCTGGGAGCAGGAATATTTTGTCATAGATGAAACGATAGCCAATGCCCGCCCCGACCTGATGATGTGCGGCCGCACACTAATAGGCCACGCACCGGCGAAAGGGCAGCAACTGGAAGACCACTATTTCGGCTCGATACCGGAGCGTGTGTATGCCTTTATGCAGGACTTTGAGCAGGAATCTTACAAGTTGGGCATACCACTGCGCACGAGGCACAATGAGGTGGCTCCGGCACAGTTTGAGTGCGCGCCCATATTTGAAGAGTGCAACATAGCAGTGGACCACAACACCCTGCTGATGGATGTAATGAACAAAGTAGCCAAACGCCATAAGCTGAAAGCGCTGCTGCACGAAAAACCATTTGCGGGCGTGAACGGATCGGGCAAACACAACAACTGGAGCCTGGCCACTGACACCGGCGTGAACCTGCTGTCGCCCGGCAAGACACCCCGCACCAACCTCATGTTCCTCACCTTCTTTGTGAACACTATAAAAGCGGTACATGACCATGCCGACCTGCTGCGCGGCTCAATAGCTTCGGCCAATAACGACCACCGCCTTGGTGCCAACGAAGCGCCTCCGGCCATCATATCGGTATATGTGGGCAAGTATCTTACAGAGGTGCTGGACGAAGTGGAAAGCAGGGTAACTGAAAAATTCAGCGAGCAGGACGAGCAGATATTGAAGCTGGACATCCATAAGCAGATACCTGAATTGCTGATGGATAACACCGACCGCAACCGCACCAGCCCCTTTGCCTTCACCGGGAACAAGTTTGAATTCCGCGCGGTAGGCTCTTCGGCCAACTGCGCATCGCCTATGGTAGTGCTGAACACGATAATGGCAGACACGCTGAAACAGTTCAGAAAAGACGTGGACGCGCTGATAGAAAAAGGTGAAAAGAAAGAAATAGCCGTGTTGCAGGTGCTGCGCGATTATATTACCAAATCGAAGCGTATACGTTTTGAAGGCGACAACTACAGCGATGAGTGGGCAGAAGAAGCCAAACGCCGCGGCCTGAGCAACTTTAAGACCACCCCTGAAGCCCTGGACGCATTTGTGACAGAAACTAGCAAGCAGGTATTTTACGACAACGGCATATACAGCAAACGCGAACTGGAAGCACGCCATGAGATAATGCTGGAGGACTATGTGAAGAAGGTGCAGATAGAGGCGCGTATCATTGGCTACATGGCCACCAACCACGTATTGCCCGCAGCGATAAATTACCAGAATGTGCTGATAGAGAATGTACGCGGCCTGAAGGACCTGGGGTTAGACAAAAAAACCTATAAAGCGCAACTGAACCTGGTAGAAGTGGTAAGCAACCATATACAAAACCTGAACGACAGTGTGGAAGCAATGCTGCAAGCGCGCAAGATAGCAAACGAAATAACTGATATGCACCAGCGCGCACTGAAATACTGCCACGAAGTAAAAACCCACTTCGATAAAATACGCTACCATGCCGATAAGCTGGAACTGATAGTAGACGATAAGCTATGGCCACTGCCGAAATACAGGGAGCTGCTGTTTATCAGGTAGAGGATTTACAGAGTGAATATCGAGGGCCGCACAAATGTGCGGCCCTTTTTTATCAATAATCACTTTTTAAAGTATTTTTGAAAGATACTATGACATTCAATTCCCTACAGTTCCTTGTCTTCTTCATGGTAGTTACCCTTTGGTTTTTCAGGCTGAAAAGCCAGAAGGGACGAATATGGCTGCTGCTCATAGCCAGTTGCTATTTCTATATGTCATTTATCCCCGAATATATACTGATACTCGGGGGCACTATTGTAATAGATTACTTTGCCGGATTCCTTATAGAACGGAATGAGGGCAGTACCCGAAAATTCTGGCTCATCACCAGTCTTGTTGCCAACATAGGTGCGCTGGCAGTCTTCAAATACTACAACTTTTTTATTGAAAACATACAAGACAGCGCGGGGTTCTTCGGCCTTTCCCTGTCACTACCCGTGCTGAAAATAGCTTTGCCTGTTGGCTTGTCGTTCCATACTTTCCAGGCTATGAGCTATACTATAGAGGTATATAGAAGGAACCAGCAAGCGGAAAGGAATTTTGTAGTGTACGCACTATATGTAATGTTTTATCCCCAGCTTGTAGCCGGCCCTATAGAGCGGCCACAGAACGTATTGCCGCAATTAAAAGAATTCAGGGCCTATAATTGGGACAATGTGAAAGAAGGTCTTGCGCGTATGCTGTGGGGCTTCTTTAAGAAAGCAGTGATAGCAGACAGGCTGGCAATGGTGGTGGACCGCACATTTGCGCATACCGATGAGAGTTCATCGCTGGCATTGTTCATAGGGGCAGTGTTCTATTCCTTCCAGATATACTGCGATTTTTCGGGGTATTCAGATATTGCCCTGGGCGCGGCCAGAGTGATGAATATAAGGCTGATGGAAAATTTCAAGCAGCCATACCTCTCGCGCGGCATACAGGAATTCTGGAGCAGGTGGCATGTGTCGCTATCCAGTTGGTTCAGGGATTATGTATATATCCCGCTTGGCGGGAACAGAAAGGGTGAACTATGGCGGAAATTCAATGTGCTCGTTGTTTTTCTGCTCAGCGGGCTATGGCATGGCGCTAATTGGACGTTTGTGGTATGGGGGCTATTGCACGGGCTACTGGTAATATTATTGACAAGGAAGAACAAAGAAGGAGAAAACAGGTCGTGGCTATACACTACATCCAGTGTGATTGTAACCTTTGTATTAGTAACCTTCCTGTGGATATTCTTTCGTGCGGAGAACCTTCCAGCAGCGGTGGGTTATATAAAGCGGATATGCTCTTTTGTTGGCGGGTCAGATTATGTAGGCATCAGCAAAATTGAGTTTCTGTTCTCCCTGCTGGTAATAGGCATCATGCTGCTACGGGAGAAATACCTGCAAAAGCACCTGATCATAAATAATACTCGTTTCTACTTTTATACAGTGATGATGACACTTATCTGTTATTTCTTTGGAGTATTTGCTGAGAACCAATTTATCTACTTTCAATTCTAAAGTATGCTCAAAAAAGTGCTCAGCTATATATTCATCGTTATCGGGCTGGTGGCATTGTATATGTCTACCTCGCGGACCGCTATGGAATTTGTGGCTGCGAGCAGAGACCATGATAAGTGGTGGGGTACTTACCAGATGAAAAATGGCGACCTTATCAGTCTCAGCTACCTTGATTTTGTACGCAAGTTCAACCCGCCACGAGACCATACACCCATAAAGAAACCTGTTTACAACGGCCCCAAAAATACAGCCTTGTACCTGCACGGCGACAGCTATACTTACCACCTGCCTGACTCCGCCTTTGCCGGGCTGGCAGAATATCACCTCATAGACAGGAACCACGGTATGAATTACCACCTGGACTCTACGAAAAGAAACATACTGATACTGGAGGTGTCTGAACGATATGCAAGAGGGTACTACGGTGGGTTGCAGATTTTTGACGAACTGTGCGATTCGCTGATAAAAAAGAAAAGCATTGCGTACTCGGCGGCAATGTCGCGCAACTTCGCCTCAATCATCCCGGGCTTTCATGTGAATGACCTGTTCAACAAATACATCAACCAGAACCTGCAATGCAACCTGTTCAACTACAACTTTATCTTCCCGATGTTTGAGTATAAGGCGGCACTCAACTATTGTATATTCAACAGGGCATCCGGTGATGTAGTGATATCGAATGACCGGAATTTCCTCTTCCTGAAAGAAACGGTTTCACTAACCTACGGCGGCAGTTCCTACTACCCGCTTACCTATGCCGATATAGACTGGATGGTAGATAAACTGAATACAATCTACGACCATTATAAAACCAGCGGATTTGATGAAGTGTACTTTTCTATTATACCCAACTCTGCAACCATAATGCAGCCTAAAGGATATAACAACCTGATACCGGATATACAAAACGATAAACGGCTGCGGATGAAGACAATTGATGCATACAGCGCTTTTAAACAATCGAAGGATATACTTTACCTGCCGGGAGATACACACTGGAACAGCAAAGGAAAACAGCTATGGCTGGACCTTGTAAATGAAAAACTGACGACAACAGCTAATTGACACACGGACAACAGCATACCACGCCGATTGATAAATACCCGGATAAGCTCACCGGGGTATCCATACTTATTTGGTTTATTGCATTTGCTGTATTCCTCCCCGGCGCAAAAGCAGGCATAGTGGGCGACATACCCTACCTGATAGATGCTGCGGAAAAACAGAGTTTCTGGGATTTCATAAACATTGAGGAGGGTACTGCACTGTACCATACCGCTGCATTAAATTTTTATGTACTGATAAAATTGTTCGGCACCAACTACTGGCTGTGGCATTTGCTCTATGTTACCATACATGCTATAAATGGTTTGCTGCTGTTTGTTTTTATGCGCAACCTTTTACAACATTCAACAATAAAGAACGCACAGCTAATGTCTCTTACTACGGCTGTGTTGTTTGTTATATGTCCGCACGCATCAGAAGTAGTAATATGGGAGGGGTCTAACCATCATGCCGTCGCTACTGCCATTATCCTGTCGGTATTAATACTTGTACAGAAATTTCATGAGACACCTAAAACCAAATATGCCGTGCTTGCATTGCTGCTGTTCCTGTATTCCAGCTTTTCGCACGAGTTCTTTTATCTTACGCCATGGTTCACATTGCTGCTGATCTTTTACTACCGTTTTGCACTTGGCTATGACAAGAGGGTGTTTAAAAAATCATTTTTATATTTTTTCGTACCGCTCGTCCTCCTTTTTATTGGCCATTTGTTGCTGCTGCGCATTGTTAAGCATACTTACATATCACACTTCGGGGAGCTGGAAAAAATGTCTGTATTCTTTTATCTTGGCAAACCACTGAAGTACATTTTTCATGTACTCTTCATGGGCAGGTTCTTTTCATTTGAGACCAGGCATAAGATATATACACTGTGCGAGTCGAAGACGGCCATTATCACATTCTATGCACTACTCATCACCTATTGGGGATATGTTTTACTACGCATAAGGCAAGTGAATGCAAAAGCAAAGATAATAGCACTGATGTCGGTATATGCTCTGGGTGTATATTTTTTATTATCGCCGCTAGACTTTGCCGATTCACTGCTTGTGGCCTACGACAGATATGTCTACCCATCTACAGGTTTTGCATTTTTAATCCCGGTATTGCTTGTGAGCTACATACCAGTGCGTACATTGCAACTATCTCTCATTTCCGGCTACATCATGGTGAATATATGGCTGACTATAAAGGTGAATATCTACTGGAAACAGTCGGCATATGTTATCCGCCAATTGTTGGAGGGCTTTCCTGATACGAGTGATAAAAAGGTACTTCTGCTCAACCTGCCCGATGACTTGAACGGCATACCGATGATATCAGCACAGGACGATGGCCGTTTTAAGATGATGATGAACACGCTCACCCCACGTAAGGTAAATAATAGAATTTATGATGTGGTGGCGTATAAAATGTCGGACATAAGTGATGGCGCACATGTGAATGTAGTTAATGACAGCACAGTACGCGTGACGCTGAACCAGTGGGGTACATGGTGGCTATATGGATTACTGGGTGCGGGCAGCTACGAAAATGCGGACTATAAAGTGAACATGACAGATCCAGGACATTGGTATGAGCTGACATTAAAAAAACCTGCTTCGGAATACCTTATTTTATACCAGGTTGGCAGCGAGTGGAAAACGGTGGACTTGGGCAAAAAAAATACGGACCAAAACTAAGACAGTGGATATAGCGACTACAAACATGGCAGGGAATTGGAAATTCAACAAGGTTGTTGTCTTTGCTTTCTATTGGCTCCTGCTATTCGTTGTTTACCTGCCCGCCGCCGAAGCTGGCCGTGTAGGCGATTTTCCGGGTTGGGTACAGGCCATCACCACAAGAAATTTTGCTGATTATGTGAACCGCACAGGATCAGGCATAGCCAGCCTGTATCATTTTACACAGGTAGTATCTTATCTCTTTTACAAAATATTTGGCGCCAATGCATGGCTTTGGCACCTCCTGTACATCACACTGCAAGCCATAAATACTGTATTGTTATTCACATTGTTCCGGAGGCTGTTTGATGACGCCGGGGTGAAGAACGCTGATATAGCGGCACTTGCAGGTGGGTTACTATTTTGTGTAAGCCCGCATATTTCTGAAGTTATTGTATGGGAGTCATCTTTTCATTACCTGCTGGGGCTGCTGCTTATGTCGGGGGTTTTGCTTTGTGTCCAACGGTACATCATTACCCAAAAGATGCGCTATGCCTGGTGGGGCGGGCTGATATTCTTTTGTTCCACCTACTGCCTTGAAGTTTTTTATTTAACACCGTTGTTCGTGGCGCTGCTGGCAGTGTACTACCATCTGTCCGGCAGGCCAGTACTCAAAAAGGTTTTGCTGTACTTTTCATTGCCACAAGCATTACTGTTTAGCTTATACTTCCTATTGCTGCGCATCACCTATCACCAGAGTGTGGCGCATATCGGGTCTGTTTCTTTCCAGCTTAGTGCCGCTACTTTCGCAAAGCCGTTAAAATATATCTTTCACATCCTGTTTTTTGGCCGGTTCTTCCCCGCTGATGCCCGGGCGGAAGTATACCGGTTTTGCGAGCAGCCAATAATGCTGGCGTTATTTTATGGGGGATGGCTCGGTATTGCCTTTTATGCTGCAATGAAATACAAACATTTTAAGCAGCAATGGAAGGTGTTTGTGTTGTCAACAACCTGGGTAATTTTATCACTAGGCCTGATAGTGCCGCTGTGGCTGCCCGAGACAGGGCTGGTAATATATGACAGGTACACTTATGTGCTTGATGCGTTTGTTTATATGCTCGTTGCGCTGTTATTGGCTAATATGCTAAAAAGGTATGTGCTTATTACAGTGGTATGCCTTTATGCCTTGGTCAACTACCGGTTTACACACAAAGTGAATGCCTACTGGCAGCAATCGGCTGATATAGTGAATAACCTGGTCGCTACTTTTCCGAATGATACATCGAAAAAAGTGCTGCTGCTCAATCTGCCCGAATGCATGGACGGAGTGCAAATGATAGGCACGAGGGATGATGGCGAGTTCAGGATGCTTTATAATTCCATCATGCCTGACAAAATAACTAACGAAGTGTATGACGTAGAGGCATTTTATATGCGGAGTCCGAAAGATGGCGCCCATGTGCTGGTGGTGGACGACAGCACCATACGTGTAACGCTGAATCAATGGGGCACGTGGTGGCTATATTACGGGTACGGGGCCACCAGCTACGAGAATAAGGATTATAAAGTGATTATGAGGGACGCGGGACACTGGTACGACCTTATACTGAAACATCCCGCGCAGGAATACCTTGTCCTATACACTGTGGGCAGGGAATGGCGGAAAGCTGACCTTAACAAAAAGAATATTGACCAACATTGAGCTATATTTGTTTTACAATCTTAATTTTTTGAATACCATCCAAAATAAAATGCCGCTGCTGTCCCGCATTTTCAGAAACAAGAATATATGGGTATTTGGCGTTTTATGGCTGCTCACTTTCGCTATTTATATACCTGCGGTAAAAGCTGGCTGGGTACTCGATTCTGCCGGATGGCTCAGGAATATCAGAAACCTGAACTTTTGGGATTATATAAATAATGCCCAATCCGGCATCCCCAGCCTTTACCAGTTCACCCAATTGACCACCTATATCTTTTACAAATTATTCAATGCTAATCCGTATGCCTGGCATGGCCTCATGGTGAGTATGCACGCTACAAACGGTTTCCTTTTTTTCATACTTTGCGCTAAGCTATTTGACGATTCTGGTATAAAGAACGGGAGACGTATAGCATTGGCCGGTGTAATATTGTACACTGTGTGCCCGCACATAAGCGAAGTAGTGGTATGGGAGGCCGCATACCATTACCTGCAGGGCTTTCTGCTCATACTTCTTATTCTGTTACTTACGCAGCGATTCCTTCATGCACCTCATAAGAAATATGCAGTATGGTCGGCTGTTATCTATTTCTGCGCCACCTATTCACTCGAGATTTTCTACCTCACACCATGGTTCGTCCTCACTTTGGGCCTGTATTACCGGCTGGCCCTGGGTTACAGTACGTCTGTCTTTAAGAAAGTGCTTACATGGTTTGTGATACCGCAATTGATTTTTTTTGTATTGCATATTGTAGTTCTTAGGATGGTATATGATGGGCAAATGGCCCACCTCGGACAAAATATATGGCAACCATTTTCATCGTATATATGCAAACCTCCACGGTACATATTCCATATCCTTTTTCTTGGCAGGTTTTTCCCGAATGAGATACGCCAGAGTGTTTACCAGGCAATTGGTTCTAATGGCGCGCTCATCATTTTTTACAACATATTCATCCTGGTATGTGTGCATCTCGCATACAGGTTCAACAATATGCAGATGAAAGGCTGTGCAGGGGTATTGCTGTTTGCCTGGGTCATCATCAGCATGGGCATAATAATGCCGCTCGCTTTCCCCGATATAATGCTGCTGTTTTATGACCGGTACACCTATTTTCTTGATGCTTTCGTATATATGCTTCTGGCATTACTGGCCAGCTACATAGCCGTTGCATCGCTTAAGGCAATAGCATTTGTGCTGTATGGGGCAGTCAATTTATTCTTTACCACCCGGCTGAATTTATATTGGAAACATTCAACCTATATAGACAATCGTTTGTTGAAAGACTTTCCCGATGCAGGAGGCAAAACTGTTATATTGCTGAATGTGCCCCAATGCATGAACGGGCTCCCCATGATAGGAGCGGAAAAGGATGGCGCATTTAATCTGCTGTACAAATTGTTTGTAAATAAAGACGCTACAGGTAAAATATATGATGTGGCGGCCTACAATATGCAGACAAGAGAAGACGGAGCTCATATATATGTGCATAATGACAGCCTTATTACGGTGACCCTGAACCAATGGGGCACATGGTGGTGGTATGAACAATATGGCGCGTATAGCTATGAAAACGAGGACTATAAACTTGACATGAAAGATATGGGGCACTGGTACGACCTGACACTTAAACGTCCGTCAAGCCAATACCTGATCTTGTACCAGCAAGGCGAGCAGTGGAAGAAAGTGAACATGAAAAAGACACGTGAACAACAATACTAATGCAAACAAAACAAAGTAACCGGGAATGAACACGGTACCACAAACAGACCAAAAGAGCAGGAAATCCTATTGGGCATTTCCAGCTTTATGGCTGCTTACACTGTGCATATACATAGCCACCTCACGAGTTGGTTGGGTAATAGATGGCGTTGGTTTTTTGTATAACATGAATCATACCGGCTTTTGGGATTTTATAAACCGTACCTACTCCGGCGATCAGAGTTTTTACCAAATACTTACCTTTCACTACTACTTATTCTATAAGCTCTGGGGGTTAAATCCCTGGCTTTGGGGGCTGCTATACATAACACTACACTCTTTGAATGCCTACCTTTTCTTTATATTCAGCAAAAGAGTGTTGTCTGATACAGGCATCGCAAAAAGCGGGTTGCTGGCCATAAGCAGTGCCGTCATTTTTACCATATCTCCTCATATCTCTGAGATTATTGTATGCAGGGCATACTTTCACTACCTGCCGGCTCTTGCGCTCACCTTGTCAATCCTGCTGTGTGTGCAACAATACCAGCATCGGCAAGAAAAAAAATACATAGCAGCGGCTACGTTTTTATTCCTCCTGTCCGTATTCACATTGGAGATTTTCTACCTCATACCTGTTTTGGTGTTATGCCTGGCAGCCTACTATCGCTTCGCTTTGGGTTTCGATAAAAGGCAATTCCGAAATACCTTTTTGTATTTTTTCGTTGTACAAATTATACTACTCGGCGTTTACTTTCTTGCACTTGTCTCTGTTTATAAACAGTTCGCCCCCCATAGAGTAGAATTTGAGCAGGGTATTGTAGACTACTTATCAAAACTCCCTAAATACCTATTCCATATTGTTTTTCTGGGCAGGTTTTTTTCTGCAGGTGTAAAAGACGCAGTTTATGCCGTGTGCAATTCATGGGGCACACTCATCGCATTCTACTCCGTGCTTCTATGTGGAATAGCTTACGCGATTCGCCGTTTACCTGCAATGGGCAGCTATGCCAAAGCCATGTTCCTCTTCTTTTTACTGGGGATGCTGAATCTCTGTTTCCTTATGCCGTTGCAGTTTCCAGGTTCAGCATTACTGGTGTTTTACGACAGGTATATGTACTTTGCCGCAGCATTCATCTACCTGCTGCTGGCACTGCTAACAGCAAGGTTCATAAAGAATAAATACGCTATCATCGGCTTGTTCTGTATCTATATTGACCTGAATCTCTATTTTACAATCCAGCTAAATACCTATTGGATAAACTCAGACAAAATAAATAACAAGCTCATCAGAAATTTTCCTAACGATGAAAGTAAAACAGTGTTATTGTTAAATATCCCCGAGAATATGAATGGCGCACCAATGATAGGTGCACAGCCGGAAAGCATGTTTAAGGTGATGCTCGAAATTTATACCGGATATACCCCGAAAAACACCATTTACGACGTTGCATCCTACAATATGGTGACTGATTACAACGGTGCGCACGTAAAAGTGGTTAACGATACGGTAATCTCAGTAATGCTTAACCATACCGGAACGTGGTGGTGGTATGAGGGCCACGGTGCGAAAAGCTACGAGACACCGGATTACAAAGTGGATATGAAAGCTGTAGGTCAACGATATGACCTTATTCTGAAGAATCCCTCTGAAAAATATCTATTGCTATATAGCGTAGGCGATACTTGGAAAAAGGTGGACATGAGCAAAATAAATGTGCAGCAGGATTGATATTGTTAATATCCCTACGCTTCTTTCAGCAGTTGTTTTACTTTTTCACCTATGAGGTCTCTTACCTTCCTGAATTCAACCTCATTCATTTCTCTCGGGTCGGGGATATTCCAGTCTGCACGGTGCTTTGCGCGCACATACGGGCATGCATCGCCACAGCCCATCGTTATCGCATAGTCAAATACTACATCTGGCAAATCATTCAGCGATTTGGAATCATGAGAAGTGAGGTCGTAACCCAGTTCTTTCATTGCCGCGATTGCCTTAGGGTTGATCTTACCTGACGGCCTGGAACCTGCGCTATATGCACGCAAGCCCGGATTGCCATACATGGTAGCAAATGCCTGCGCCATCTGGCTGCGGTTGCTATTTTCTATACATACAAATAGTACGTTCATTATTTGCTGTGTTTTAGTTGTTTAAATACAGGCACCGAGAGCAATGCGCCGATAACAGGCGCGATAACATATATCCACACATGATCGGTATGTGCGCTTGCAACTGCCGGCGCAAGTGAGCGTACAGGGTTCATCGATGCTCCGCTCACAGGCCCGGCAAATAGTGCTTCTAAACCTACGACCGAACCGATTGCCAATCCGGCAAACATACCCTGCTCCTTGCTTCCTGATGCTACGTTAAGAATAACCAGCATCAGGAAGAAGGTGAGGATAGTTTCCATAATAAACGATTGCATATCACTACCGGACGGCATAGTTGCCCCCAGCATTTCATTCGCAGGAAACATGGCTTTCAAAGTAAAACTTGCTGCAACTGCTCCGGCCAGTTGGCTGAAAATGTATGGGCCAAGCTGTTTCAATGGAAACCTGCCTGCCACAGTAAAAGCTATACTCACCGCCGGGTTAAGGTGTGCGCCCGATATTTCGCCAAAGGCATATATCATGCTCATCACTACAAGTCCGAAAGTAACAGCAATACCCATATGGGTTATAACGCCGCTAAACTGCTGGTTGATGATGATAGCACCTGTACCGGCAAATACCAGCGCATAAGTGCCCAGGAACTCGGCAATGAATTTTTTCATAGAAGTTATTTAGTTGCAGCAGCCCGGCGCGCAGCAAGCCTCCGGCTTCATCGCATACACCGTAATGCTATATATACCTAAGTTGCTGTTTTTAAAAGATGCGATCTCTTCAGGCGACAAGTACTGCGCAAGTATATCATCCGGTATCACAATGGCCTTTTCCTTTTGTACGGTGATATCACTGAAACCGGTGCTTTTTATCAGTCCCAGGTATTCTTCCCTCTGTATAGCGCCTGATATGCAACCAGCGTACATCTCTGCCACATGTTTCAGTTTTTCAGGGAGTTCGCCCACCAGCACCACATCCGAAATGCTGAAATGCCCGCCTTTCTTCAATACCCGGAATATTTCTTTGAACACATTGCTTTTGTTCGGTACGAGATTAAGCACACAATTGCTCACTACCACATCGGCTATATCTGCTGTTACAGGCATTTTTTCTATATCTCCCTGCCTGAACTCCACATTATTATAGCCCAGCTTATCTACATTGGCCCTTGCTTTACTGATCATTGCCTCAGTAAAATCAATACCTATCACCCTGCCTTTTTCGCCTGTTACTGCACGGGCTATAAAACAGTCGTTGCCGGCACCGCTACCCAGGTCTATCACGGTATCTCCCGCTTTTATCTTAGCGAACTCAGTCGGCAATCCACAACCAAGGCCGAGGTCGGCATCGGCATTGTAACCTTCCATCTTTGTGTAATCATCACTCATGATGTTGTACACATCAGTGCTGCAACAGCTTGCCCCGCAACACGAACTCTGGTTCGTTTCTTTGTCCTGCAATGCTATCTCACTGTACTTCTGCTTTACCAGGTCTTTCAATTCTTGTTCTGTTTGCATAATAATTGTATTTTAAGGTAAATAAAAACTTATTGTATTTAACAACACTCAGGGGCGCAGTTGTCCTTGCATGCCGGCTTGATCTCTACAAAAAACTCTGCGAACAGTTTCTTGTACTTGTCCCAAACCTTTGTGTCGATGCAGTAACAAACACTCGTGCCTTCCACCGAACCCTGTATCAGGCCCATCTGCTTCAGCTCCTTCAGGTGCTGGGAAATAGTAGGCTGCGCCAGTCCCAGTTCGCCCACAAGGTCATTGCAAATGCAGGCGTTGGCTTTCACCAGGTGCTGCAGGATTGCTATTCTTGCAGGGTGCCCGAGCGCTTTGGCAATGTTGGCCAGCTCATTTTGTTTTTTTGTAAAGAGGTCTGTCTTACTGATACCCATAATCAATCGTTTCATTGCAATATTACGATGAATAGAATTACCCACCAAATATTTTTTTGAAAATAATTATCACGCATTCCTTACTTTGTGTGTATCAATGAGTTCCGGTGTAAAACTAGAAAGGGGGTTATCCCTCTGGCAAGCTACAGCAATCAATATGATAGATATGGTGGGCATAGGCCCCTTCGTTACCATGTCTACCATAGTAGCTTTCATGCATGGGCCGGCAAGTATACTTGCATGGCTGCTGGGCGCAGTGCTCTCTTATGCCGACGGGATGGTTTGGGCCGAAATGGGCGCGCGCTGGCCCCAGGCAGGTGGCAGCTATGTGTTCCTTAAAAATTTATTCGGGGAAAAGAAGGGTGGAAAACTGATGTCATTCCTGTTCATCTGGCAAACAACGTTGCAAGCACCACTTGTAATTGCCAGTGGGGCTATAGGCTTTGCTAATTATTTCTCCTACCTAGTACCCGTATCAGATATACAGAAGAAAATGGTGAGCGGTACGCTTGTGCTTGTACTCATCGCATTGCTGTATCGCAACATCAGGAGCATCGGGCGTATTTCTGTGGTGCTGTGGATAATAACCGGCGGCACCATTATATGGCTGATACTCTCCGGCATACCTCACTTTAATGCCTCGCAGGCATTCGATTTGCACATGGACAGTTTCGACAGCAGTTCTTTATTGTTTGTGGCTTTAGGACAGGCTTCTTTAAAATCCGTTTATTCCTACCTGGGCTACTACAATGTATGCCACCTTGGTGCGGAAATAAAAGACCCCGCAAAGAATATACCCCGCAGCATACTCATATCCATCACGGGTATTGTCATCTTTTATCTTGGCATGCAGACGGTAATTGTGGGTGTGTTGCCATGGGAGACAGTAGCCAATTCTGATTTTGTCGCCAGCCTGTATTTTGAGCATATCTATAATACTGCTGTAGCGCAGTTTGCCACCGTCCTCATCCTGATAATTGCCCTGGCATCACTGTTCTCTGCCCTGCTGGGTTATTCGCGCATACCCTATGCGGCAGCTCTTAACGGCGACTTCTTCAGCATATTCTCAAAGGTGCACCCTAAATATCACTTCCCGCACTTTTCATTACTGGCGGTAGGTGGTGTGGGATTCATATTTAGTTTGCTGTTCAGGTTAGGCGATGTGATTACCGCTATACTTGCCATGCGGATACTTGTACAATTCGTATCGCAGGCGGTGGGGGTTATTGCCTGGAATTATAACCACCGCGACGGGGAAAGGCCTTATAAAATGCCCCTATTCCCGCTACCTGCTATCGTCAGCATCATGGCATGGCTGTTCATCTACCTCACTATTAAGCCAGGTTTTATTTTTGCGTCTTTGGGGATTATTGGGATGGGGGGGTTAGTCTATTTTTTAAGAAAAAAATATGCTACGCCTGTATCACCATAGACCGCATAGATATAGACCCCATATCTATTGTGTCATTGAAGTAGGTGATGTGCTCATTCTTCTGTTGCAGGCCAAGTATATAAAACAACGGCAACAAATGGTCGTATGACGGATGGGCCATTGTAGCCGTACTGCCCAGTATTTTCTGGTAATTGAGTATGGATGCATGATCGCCTTTGTCCATCCAGTTAGTGAACTTTGTATCAAATTCCACAGCCCAATCATATTTTTTACCGGTATTATTCCAGTCCACTCGCCCTAGGTTGTGTACAAGGTTGCCGCTGCCAATTATCAGCACTCCCTTCTCCCGTAGCTTGCTTAGTTGTTTACCTATCTCGTAGTGGTAGGTTGGCGGCTGGTCATAGTCGAGGCTAAGCTGGTATACCGGAATATCGGCCATGGGGTACATGGGCAGCAGCACGCTCCATGTGCCGTGGTCCAGCCCCCAGCTATCATCTGTCTGCACATGGCTATAGGTGATCAGCTCCGCCGTCAGTTTTGCAAATTCAGGAGTTCCCGGCGCAGGGTATTGCTGGTCGAACAACGCTTTCGGAAAACCACCAAAATCGTGTATGGTCTTTGGCTTGCTCATGCCGGTCACTTTTGTGCCTTTTGTCAGCCAGTGCGCGGATATAGAGAGTATAGCCTGCGGCCTTGGCAATTTCTTGCCTATGGCCTCCCAGCTTTTGTGATATTCGTTGTGCTCAATAGCATTCATGGGCGATCCATGCCCAATAAACAATACCGGCATTTTTTGTGATGCGGGCAAATGCCTTCCCAATGCTTCTAAAGCAGATAATGTATTCATCCCTGAAATTTGTGCGAAAGCCAACAGGCCTCCTGCCTTTATTAATGTTCGCCGGTGCATGTTATATAAAATTAAGCCTTCCGTGCAATAATTTGTACAATGCAAATTTACATGTATATACATGTATTTGCAAATTCTTGTTTTTATCAGCTCATAAGCTGCAACTATAATGCTTATTTTTACCCTCTATGGCTGCCGAAATACAACCCGCGCACTTTGCACACTTGTCGAAGGACAAAAAGTTATTACCAATACTGCTTACAACAGACCCGTATAAACTGAAAAAAAGAAAAAATATCTGCCTGCGCCTGTGCGCCTCTATTATGAGCCAGCAGTTATCTACACGCGTAGCTGATGTTATTTTCAAACGCTTCCTCGAATTGTACGAAGGAGAAGAACCTACACCACAACAAATACTTGACACCCCCTTTGAAAAACTCCGCAATATCGGGCTCTCTAACGCGAAGGTGAATTATGTGCAGAACGTAGCCCGGTATCTTATCGAGCATAAGGCAGATGATAAAAAGCTCTACAAAATGACCGATGAAGAGGTAATAGCCTTTCTAACACCTATAAAAGGTGTAGGCAGGTGGACGGTAGAGATGCTGCTCATGTTCACACTGGGCCGGGAAGATGTATTTGCAGTGGATGACCTGGGCATACAGCAGGCCATGACCAAAATATATAAGCTGGATGCCACTGACAAAAAAGGGATGAAAGAAAAAATGCTGAAAATCTCTGCTAAATGGGCACCATACCGTACCTATGCCTGCTTTTATCTCTGGAAATATAAAGACACTAAATAACTTTACATACTGGCCCTTTTAGGGGTTGTGGGCATCCGGACATGAAAGACCATTACAGGACATTAGGGGTAAAAACATCCGCAACGCAAACGGAAATAAAAAAAGCATACCGTGCGCTTGCTGTAAAATACCACCCGGATAAGAACCCTGATGACCCGCTGGCTGAAGCGCAGTTCAAAGTGATACAGGAGGCATATGCTACGCTATATGAGCCGGTAAAACGTGCAGTATATGACGATGAAAGATGGTTGGCCGGCATGGGCACCAAAAACCACCATGTACAAGAGGTAACACCTGCATGGCTGATGAAAACCTGCGTTGAGCTAAATAACAGCCTGAAGACCATAGATACCCACCGCATGAGTCAGAAGGCCCTGAGGTCATATATACTGCTTATTCTAACTGATGCTCACCTTGCCGTGCTACATTTACATAATGACAAACATGCAAACAGGACTATCATTACAGAAATACTAAAGGCCGTAAAAAAACTGGAGATCAGGTACCTGGATGAAATAGAAGAACGGCTTATTACCCTGGCAGGAAACGATGAAGAAATGCTGAACGCAATCGATGAAAAAATTCATGACCGTAAGCGAAATGCCCTGTTTGAAAAATACCTGCCCTATTTTGTCCTATTTGTAACCATAGTGCTGTGCCTGTGTATGTACTATTATGCCGGAGTAAACTGATCAATCATCGTTCAGAAATCGCAGTCTTGTTTTCATCTCTTCAATCACATTGTATATAATCGGGCAACTACCATAATAGTTCAGTGTGACGGCAAGTCGTGCCTTGAACCCAGGCTTATGCAAGTGTGGGAAATCCCTGCATTCCGTAAACCTGCTTTCGTAGATAGTACACTTCTTATCAGAAAGGAAATGGCAGGGAATTGTATTAATGAAACAATTGCCCCCCTGGCTTTCTTCAATATACATTTCTTTAGTTACCTCACTAGACATATGCAAGTGTGCCGCAAGCATATCCACTTCTTCATGGGTCACATTTATCACCAGTTTCTGACAACAGTTGCCACATGCAGTGCAATCAATAGCGCTGTTTACTTCAGCGTTAACAACGTGCGCTATTTTATCCAGTTCCGCAGTATCATGATTGCGCAATGAAAGGAGAAAATGAGCATTCTCTTCACTTTTCAACTCCGCTTGTGCGGCTAAAAGATCGAGGTCGGTTATATATTCGGTAGCGTGAGGCAAAAAACAGAAAATGGATGCCAAAGATAGGCCAAAGAGCATTAACTACAGCCGTTTGGCTTCATCCAAAGACTTTTCATTGTGCTCATTTTGTGCGCTGCCGAACGTATAGGTTATTGCCAGCGAAAAAGACTGTGATGCGTTCCTGTAGGTGGTACGCGCAAAATAATTGGCCCCATAGTCGCGTGCATTCAGGCGGAATATGTACAATGGATCATGTGCAAAAAACCTCGCTGACCAGCTATCGTTTATTTTTTTAGATGCGCCTATGTCAAATCCAAATATGGGGTCAAAAGCTGATGTCAGCGACCATCTCCCCTTGCTGTTATACCAGCCTATAAATTCTGCTTTCCATCCCTTACCCATATCAAACCTGCTGCTGCTGTGTATAGAAAACCTGCTCCATTCAGCTTTTTTCCGGGCGTTATTAAACATTCCTTCAAAGGTTGCATAAAACACCGACGCATAAAAATTTAAAGACCACCATTTGTACAGGTCTTTGTTAACGTTCACACTCAGATAGCAATAATTATTCGCGGCGATATTCCTCATTCTGTTGTAGCTGGTATTTGCCGGGCCTTCTACAGTAACATATCCCTGTATCACATCTGTAGTACCCGAATAGGAAAGCGTGGTTATAATGGTATTCTTGAAGCTGTGCTTAAGTTCAACGTTATTTGCGTACTGCGGCATTAATGCAGGGTTGCCTACATTGTACATGTTCTGGAAAGAGTAATAGACAAAGGGGTTTAGCTGCCGGTATTCAGGGCGGTCTACCCTTCTTCCGTAATTCAGTTCGAAGTGGTTGTTTGGGTCATGCTTGTAAGTAACGAACACGGTAGGGAACAATGAAGTATAGTTTCTTGTGAACCGGTCATTACGAACATATTGCAGCCCCGAAGCGGATGTATGCTCTGCCCGTAGCCCGATGCGTGCCTCCCATTTTTTATTTAGTTCTTTAGCCAATGTCAGATAACCTGCGCTTATATGCTCACTATACAAAAAATGATTAGTTCGTCCGGTATCATTTATCCAGGCATTATTTTCAAACAGATGAAAATTTGCATCAAAATCCATGGTCACCCGGCTGGCCTTGATGCCGGACTCTATCTTCAGGCCTTTTGTGAGCGCTATGGCGTGATCTGCTTTAAAGCTATAAATATTTATTGGCGACTGCTGCATACTATTTATTATCACCGGTGCCTGCAATGGCTGCATCTGGTCATTGTAACGGGTACTCGTAATTTCCTGGTCGGCATTTTTTGAATAGGTGAGGTAATCCACGTTTACATCCAATGTATGCTCTTTAGAAAACTTGTGCGACACATATGCATTGGTTACTACCTCTTTACGAATGTGCCCTTCAGCAGCCAATGTATTGCTATAGGTAGTAGTGCCGTTTATATAATCCCTGTAGGTCGTAGGCACATACGAATACATTTTATTTGGATGATACGCACCTCTTATATTCATGCCTATGGTTGTTTTATCAGACAGATTGTAATCAATACCGAGCCTCAAGGTAGTATGACTGAAGCGTTCCTTTGGTGAGGACCGATTGATATTGCTGCCGGTAACATTTCCGTGTGAATCAGTATAGTACATCTCCTGCGTCCATGCAGCAAAGCCAATTGCTTCCATATCACTGCCGTTCAGCAATATATTCAACTTGTTCTTTCTATAGTTCAGCATAAAACTCTCACTGCGATTATAATATACTCCCTGCTGCCAGCTTAGTGAGGCATTTCCGTTCCATCCGGGCTTTTTACTCTTTCTGAGCTTTATGTTTATGATACCGGTATTGCCTGCTGCATCATACCTTGCCCCCGGTTGTGTTACCAGTTCTATCTGGGCGGCTTCATCAGCCGTAATGGTTTTAAGATATGCCGCAAGGTCATCTCCGGTCAGGTATGTAGGCCGGTCATCAATCAATACCAGCACGCCGTTCTTGCCCCGCATAGTTATGGCCCCGTTCTGGTCAACCAGTACCCCCGGCAGTCTGCCCATAAGTTCCAGCACATTAGATGAGGTTGTTGCGGTAGCACCTTCAATATTTACTATTGTTTTGCCCGGCGCCGTTTCAATAAAAGGTTTCTTTGCTGTTATGGCTACTTCACCTAGTGAGGTGCTTTCTTTTTCTAGTTCTATCTCGCTTGTGTATTCCCTTGCTTCAATCAATTCTATCGGCTGCATACCCGCTTTATGCCCTACATAGCTGGCCGTAAGTATATACTTCCCCAATGCAACACCATGGAATGAAGCCATGCCTTTCCCATCTGTCATCTCCGCCATTATCCACGTAGAGTCGGCGGTCTGGAGTAATGATACAGTAGCGGCATCAACAGGCACACCTGCCGCCGATACTTTTACAGATATACTTGCTGTCTGCGCAAAGACGCCTTTGCTGAAGAATGTCAGGTAAATAATGAGTGTAAACAGGCGCATAAATAGTGTTTATGCACCAAAAGTATTCCGCACCCATCCAATATGCTTGGATGTTAACTTTAATTAACCGCACTACGTTAAAACAAAAATGCACCGTATTAAAACCGGTGCATTTTTGAAATATTAAATCACTCTCCTAATTCAAACTCCTGAAATCCACCGGCACCAGCTTGCTCACGCCGGGCTCCTGCATAGTCACACCGTATATCACATCCACAGCGGCCATGGTCTGCTTGTTGTGGGTAACGATGATGAACTGCGAGTTATCTGAGAACTTGCGTATCATCTGCGTGAACTTGCCCACGTTGGCATCATCCAGTGGCGCATCCACCTCATCCAGTATACAGAATGGTGCGGGCTTGATGAGGTAAATGGCGAACAGGAACGCAGTAGAAGTGAGTGTCTTTTCTCCACCCGATAACTGGGTAAGCGTACTTGGCTTTTTACCCTTAGGCTGCGCGTATATTTCTATGTTGCTGTCTGCTACATTCTCCGGGTCGGTAAGGCGCAGGTCGCAATTATCATCTTCCGTGAACAGCGCCTTGAACACCTGCACAAAATTCTTGCGCACCATATCAAACGTTTCGCTGAACTTGGTGTTTGCGGTATTCTCAACCTCCTCTATCGTATTCAGCAGCGACTCCTTCGCGTTTACAAGGTCATCGCGCTGCTCGGTAATAAAGTCATGTCGCACCTTCATCTCGCTGAAAGCCTCTATAGCCGTAGGGTTCACCTCGCCCATATTGTCTAATCGCTTCTTCATCTTTTCTGCGTCGGCGGTAAGTTCTTCTATACCCAGTTCGCCGGTTCGTGGCTGGTCCAGTATCTCATCCAGCACCACTTTGAACTCAATAGCCAGCCTTTCGCTCATGCCGGCCACCTGCAGCTTCATTGTGCTCAGCTTATCCTTTATACCGCTCAGTATCGCTTCCGCCTGTTCTTTCTCGCGGCGCTTTTGGTTCAGTTGCCCCTCCTGCGCGCTTATGCCATTCCGCAATTCGTAGTATGCCCTGTCCTTTTCATTTAGCACACGCTCATCACCCTCTTTGCGTGCCAGCAATTCATACAACTCATTATCTCCGGTATGCAGTGTTTTTTCTGTTTCTTCCAGTTGCCCGCTTATCTGCTCCAGTTGCCCGCTGTTATCCGTTATCTGCTTTTTCAGGTCGCTCAGTTGGTTCGTGCGAAAATCCAGTTCCTGCTTCAGCGTATCCAGTTTACTGTGCTGGCGGGTATAGGCTATGTTCTGGTTATTGTATTGCTGTGTTATCTCGTTGAATGCCTGCTCTACTGCCCTGAAGTCCCCCTCTGCATTTTGTATCGTCTGCTGCAGCTCTTTCAGCGCATCGGTTATCGAGGCCAGTTCATCCCTTGTGTCCTGTATGTTTTCATGCGTGTGGTCCAATTGCTCCTGTATATCCTGCAGGCGGCTGTCAGCGTTCTGGTTCAGGTGTTCGTAGTTCTCAATCCTGTTGGCCAAGTTCAGGCTGTGGTTCTGCAGGCGGTTTATCTCCTGCCGAGTTTGTTCTATCGCCTTATCGCTCAGTTCGTTGTTAAAGCCTGTTATCAGCGTCTGTGTATCTGCTATATATTGTTTCAGTTCGGCGGTAGTGGCCGTAAGCTCGGTTATTTCTTTGGCCAGTCGCTCCAGGTTTTTGGCACGGCCTATCTTATTCCCCTCAAACAACCCTATCGAACCGCCGCCAAAGGTGTACTTCCCGCGTATCATCTTACCGTTTTGGGCCACCAGCACATTGCCGTTTTTCAGCGCCACCTGCGTAATGTCCGTTCCCTCCGGGGTAATATACACATGCCCCAGCAGGTGCCGGGCCAGCTCGCTGTATTGTTCGTCAACTGTTACCACGCTTAGCGCAGGCACCGCACCATCAGGCGCGTCAGATGCTGATTGACTGTAAACACCCAAATGGTCAAGTACAAAGAAATTGGCCTTGCCTTTTTTATTCGCGTCCAGCAGAGACACTGCTTTTGCCGCCTCGCCCGTATTGGCTACTATATAATAGTTCAGGTAATTGTCCAGCACATTCTCCAGGGCTGTGCGGTATTCGTTCTTTACCACAAATACATCCGACAGCAGCGGTGCGTCATTGTTCCACTCTTTATTCTTCTTCAGGAACTTGATGCTGTCCGGGTAACCCTCCAGGCTGTCCACCAGCGACTTTAGCAGGTCGTGCTCATTGCGGCGGCTGTCCAGTTTCCTGTTTTCCTCCACCAGGTTTGCACGCAGGCTTTCCATCTGCGCCTGGCTTTCCAGTATCTTGGCCTTTACCTCTTCATGTTTGGCTATCAGGTCCTGTAGTTCATTTTGCTTATCTGCCAGGCTTTCATCGGTTTCTTTCCGCTCACCGGTTAGCTGTGCCACCTGCGCCACCCTCGTTTCTTTTTCTCCCTGCACCTGCTGCTGGCTGCGCTGCAGGTTCATTACCGATGTATCAGCTATGGCCACTTTCTTTTCCGCTTCAAACTGGCTGCGTTGCTTCTGCTGGTATTCGCCCCTTAGCTGTTCCAGTGCCTGTTTCTTTTCGTCAAAGGCTTTGCGTTTTTCATCCACAGTGGCACGCATCGTTTCCAGTTCCTCTCTTATTTTTTCCAGTCCCGCATTTTCCTCGCCTATCTGCTTTTCCGTAAAGGCTATCGAGTCTTCCAGCTTTTTCGATTGCCCCCCTGCACCCGCCAGAAAATCGCGGAGGTTCTTCTCGCGTTCTTTCAGGTGGTCCAGCCGCTGTGCCGCCAGTTTTTTGTCGTTCTCTAATTGGCGCACCCTGTTTAGCAGTTCATTGAATTGCTTTTGCAATCCGCTCAGTTCCTGCTCCCTTGTTATCAGCGCTACCTTCTGCTGCTCCACACTCGCCTCCTCTGTGGCCACAAAGGCTTCCAGTTGGGTTTTCCTGTCGGTCTCCGCATCGTTCTGTTCATTCAGCGTTTTATACTGCTCGTTAAAGTGTTCCAGCGATGCCTTTGCCAGCTCTATGCTTACTTCTTTGTATTCATTCTTTATCTGGAAGTAGCGCTCCGCTTTCTTGGCCTGGCTTTCTAATGTGCGCAGGTTATTGCCTATCTCAAACAGCAGGTCTTCAATACGGGCTATATCCAGTTCCGTAGCTTCCAGTTTCTGCTTGGCTTCCTTCTTCCGGGTCTTGTATATCGATATGCCTGCCGCCTGCTCCAGCATCCGGCGGCGCGCGCCGTCTTTGTCTTTAATGATGTCGTCCACCATCCCCAGTTCTATGATAGCGTATGAGTCATTGCTCACACCCGTATCAAGGAACAGGTTATGAATATCCTTCAGGCGGCAGCTTACATCGTTCAGGCGGTATTCGCTTTCGCCGCTCTTATAAAACTTACGGGTAATGGTAACTGTGGTAAATTCGGTTGGCAGCAGGTTGCGGGTATTCTCAAAGGTGAGCGATACCTCGGCCATCCCCGATGCCGTGCGTGTACGCGAACCATTGAATATCAGGTCATCCAGGTTATCAGAGCGCAGCGACTTTATCTTATGCTCACCTATCACCCAGCGTATTGCATCCACTATATTCGATTTGCCGCAGCCGTTAGGCCCCACAATACCTGTTATCGGGTTATCTAAAACCACGTGGGTCTTGTCGGCAAACGACTTGAACCCTTTTATCTCAAGCGACTTTAATTTCAAAGCAAAAAAATTTAGGAGGAAGACAAAAATAAACTAAAACTCAAATTTTACTTGCTAAAACCGAGAGGGGGAGGATATTTAATAATATTGCAAGTAAGGGATGGCAAAACAAGTCAATGCTGGTATTGTCTTAATATTTGACATTATTTTAATTATTTTTGCTTAGCGCGTAAAATGACAAAACAGGAATACATAGATTATTGGGTAAAAACAGCCGCTAAAGACTGGAAGGTTGTAAATGATTTATACAAATCGAAAAACTATGTACACGCGCTTTTCTGGGCACATCTCCTTTTAGAAAAATTGATAAAAGCGCATTGGGTAAAAGATAATGAAACTAATATACCCCCTAAAATACACCACCTTGTATATCTTGTCGAAAAAACTAAACTTTCTGTTTCTGAAGATGATATAAAGTTTTTCTACCTAATGAACCAATTTCAGTTGGAAGGGCGCTACCCGGATTATGTGCATGATTTACACAAAAAATACAAATCAAAACAGACTAAAAAAATTCTTGACCAAGTAGATTTTCAAAGAAAATGCTTACTCAAAAAACTGTTATCAACAAAATAACTAACCTATCCAAAGATATCAAAAATTCAGGTCTGCATCTGAAGAGGGTTATTTTATATGGCTCTTATGCAAAAAACACGCAGCATGAATGGAGTGATATTGATGTCGCTTTCGTAGCCGATGAATTTAATAACATCGGATATGAAGATGTGGGTTTATTTGTAACACAACTGATAAAATACCCTAACCTTATTATACAGCCACGCACCTATAACACCAAAGATTTCAACCCGGATAAAGACCCGTTTGTAGAAGAAATATTACGAACAGGAATAGAAATTGTGTAGGGAAATCGGATTACAATACGCTACTTTGGCACCTTCAGCCCATGCTTCTTGATAAAAGCATCCAACGACTTTTTGATGGTCAGTTTCCAGGCCAGTACATTGTCCTCATCGCCGGCTACGGCTCTCATTGAGCGCTGTATGTCTTCGGCGGGTGTAAGTGAATTATACGCCTCAAATTGCGGATAAATATCAGATATTACCGCGGTCTGACTGGACAAGAATACATCTTCGCTCTGCCTGAGTGTCTCCGCATCGGCAGGCAATTCAAGGTTGGCAATGTCCGACCGTTTTCTGCTGATAAACTGCCCCAGCCTGATACGGTTCTCATGCAGCAGCGCGAAATTCTTTGTCAGTACCGCTTTGTCCAACAGCATATGCCACTCCCGCGTCATAGTATATAACGAATCATTGGTGCTGGCTATTTCCTTACACAGCAGTATCCTCGCCCTGTGGTCATAAAAACCACAAGAGGTAAGGAACATGCTCAAAAAAAGAAAACCTGCCAGTGTTGTCCGCTGCATAAAATACTTTTGCCGGGCTACAATAATACGCCATTTCCGTGGCACAAGGAATACTTAAAATTGCATTTCAAATCTTCCCATCGCAATATTTGACATGAGAAATATTTTTATATACAATTAGTGCTGCTTCGCCGGAGCTATTTGTTAGTAGCCATTAAACTTAGATAGACTTTTGCAGGTTTATCTACCGAAGGAAAGCAGATATATGAGTTATGCCACTTCGGGCAATCTCTATGTTAAGGAAACCCAACGGGCTTGACGGTGAGTAACCGCCGGTGAAACCGGCGGAAACAAACGTAAAGCACCAACCCCGAAGGCGGTTGAATGTAGTACCCATGATGTCCGTATTGTTCCATCAAACAAAAAACAAAACGATGGGCGTAGATTTTATCTACGCCTAAACACGGAGGCAAGTCTCCAGACTTGCGAGTAATGCCCACTCCCGCGAATGTTTTGCGGATACAACGGAAAAGCGTTTGAAACGCGAGTACAGGTTATACACCATCCGGAATTTTACATTCCCGATAACCACCTCCAAACCAATCACATATACATATTATCACTAAATTCAGAAACCCGTCAAACATAATACCCGCAAGCGTTTCCGCTGAAATATTTTTTTTCGTCACGGTACAGCAAACTGTACCGTCATGCTTTTTATATTTTGCAGCAACAATAGCATTAGTGAACTTTACGCAACTCCCATAAAAAATGCCTGCACGGCTGAATAGACGTGGGACAAGCTCTTTGAATGATTGGTTTATCTGCCACAGGCACGGCAACTCCCGACTGTTTCATGTACCGCAGATATGATGACTTATGACTCTCGACTTACGACTAAAAAGTGCGCAAATAGTGCGCAAAAATTATTTCGTTATCATGTGTTTGTTAATAGATTACACATTAAAACGTCAACCCAAAAAGTGTACGAAAAAGTGTGCAAAAAGGCAAACAATGAGTAAAGCGATTTCAGGACGAGGCACAGGGTATAATTATACCTTTTTCGCGTATAATTATACCTTTTCGGGGTATAAATATACCCGTTTATACCTGAAAATAAAACACATAATATGCGCCCGGAAAGAGTTTTGCCCACATCTAAAAATAAATATCTACCGAAAACGGCACAAGCACGAAATTATACCCTGCTCCCGGTTTCAGTTGCACTAATATTTTTCTGATAACAGGGCAATTCAGCCATTGCGCCATTAAACATACCTTTGCACCTCAGTCTTGAAAATTATGGGCAAAGTAGCCATCAACCTTGTTACCGGCAGCATACAGCAGGAAGAAATCATAGTGGGCATCGACCTCGGCACCACCAATAGCCTCATAGCCATTGTGCGTGGCGATACCCGTGAGCCTATCGCGCTTAAAGATATTGACGGGCTTGCCCTTGTGCCTTCCATCGTCCATTTCGACGAATATGGTAACACCACCGTAGGCACCCCGGCCAAAGAACTGCTCATCACCCAGCCTGAGCGTACCATATATTCGGTAAAGCGCCTCATGGGTAAATCTTATAGGGATGTAAGCAATGATGCCGGTTTTTTCGCCTACAATATCATAGACGATGGCACCAATGCGCTGGTGAAGATACAGGTGGGCGATAAGTTCTACTCTCCCATCGAATTATCCTCCTATATCCTGAAAGAACTGAAAAAGCGCGCCGAGCATATTTTAAAGGCATCCATCAGCAAGGCGGTCATTACAGTGCCAGCATACTTCAACGATGCCCAGCGCCAGGCAACCCGTGATGCCGGCCGCCTCGCAGGGCTGGATGTGCTGCGCATTATCAATGAGCCAACGGCAGCCAGCCTGGCTTATGGCATCGGCGCAAAACATAAAGAAGAAAAAAACATTGCCGTATATGATCTAGGCGGCGGCACTTTCGATATATCCATCCTCACCATCAGCAATGGTATTTTCGAGGTGCTCTCTACCAACGGGGACACCTACCTGGGCGGCGATGATATGGATAACGCAATAGTAAAATACTGGCAGGAACAAACCGGTATCACCGATGCCGAATTGCGTGACTTCAAGTCGCTGGCACAGCAATTCCGGGTAAAAGCAGAACAGGCGAAAGTACACCTTACAGATAATGACACCTATAAGGGAGCCATTGACGGACAAGCGGTAATGCTGACAAGAGAAAAATTCAATGCACTCATACAGCCGCTGATAGACCGCACTATCACCGCCTGCCGTAATTCGCTACGTGATGCGGGCATGAAGGCGGAGCAGATAGATGCCGTTGTAATGGTGGGCGGCTCCACACGCGTTCCTCTGGTGAAAGAAAGTGTACGGAAATTTTTCGGCAGGGAAGTTTTCGACAGCCTGAACCCTGATGAAGTGGTGGCGCTTGGTGCAGCGGTGCAGGCAGATATACTTGCCGGCAACAATACCGAAATGCTGCTGCTGGATGTAACCCCGCTTTCATTAGGCATAGAAACAATGGGTGGATTGATGGACGTGCTCATACCCCGCAATTCCAAAATACCTAATAAAGCAGGGAGGCAATACACCACCCATAAAGACGGGCAGAGTGGTATGCGCATATCCGTTTTCCAGGGTGAGCGCGACTTGGTGCAGGACAACCGCAAACTTGCTGAGTTCAACCTCACCGGCATACCCGCCATGCCGGCAGGATTGCCGAAAGTAGAAGTAACCTTCCTGATAGATGCTGACGGCATTCTGAAAGTAAGTGCCACCGAGTTGCGTAGCGGCGTGGCCCAAAGCATAGACGTGAAACCACAATACGGCCTTACCGATGAAGAAGTAGAAAATATGCTGCTGGATTCCCTGACCCACGCCAAAGACGATATAAAAGTGCGTGCATTAGTAGAGGCTACAACAGAAGCACAGCAAATGCTGGACACCACCGAAAAATTCCTCGTGAAGCACAGGGAATTTCTTTCTGATGATGAAATGGCAACAACCAATGAACATTTGCAAAAGCTGCGTGATGCCATAACCGCAAAGGACAAAGACCTCATACACAATGCGACCGAAGTGCTGAATGATGTATCCCGTCCATACGCCGAGCGAGTGATGGATGCGGCACTGAAAGATGCAATGAGGGGAAAGAAGGTGATTTAATTTATCTTTGCTCACTTTTTACTCAAACTATGCGTGTTTTTAAATTTGGCGGTGCATCTATAGCTGATGCAGGCAGGATGGCGGCTTTGCTGCCTATTATCAAAGAAGAAGAAAAGCCATTACTCCTGGTGCTCTCAGCGCTTGGCAAAACTACCAATGCTCTTGAAAGCATTGTGAACGCCGCCTGCAAAGGAGATAGGGATGGCGCATTGGCCGCGACCAAACAACTGGAACAACAACATATTGAGTACGCAAAAACACTGCTTGATGCAACACATTTTTCATTAGCAGAGCAGGCGCTTAAAGCACACTTTGCTGAACTGGAGCAAGCTGTAAAAAACATAGATGCAGGCCGCTACGATTACTCCTACGACCAGATTGTGTGCCTGGGAGAATTACTATCCTCGCGCATGTTTTCTATCTACCTCACACAAAACGGTATAGCCAATGAGTGGGTAGATATCCGCAATGTGATCCGCACGGATCACACCTACCGCGATGGTGTGGTGGACTGGGGCTATTCAAAGTATAACGCAGAATCCATACTTGGAAATATACTTAATCAGGGAAAGGTTGTCATCACACAGGGCTTCATCGGCTCCACTGAGGATGGCAAATCTGTTACGCTGGGCCGTGAGGGATCGGATTACACCGCCGCTATACTCGCGGCCATGTTGCATGGTGAATCTGTAACTATATGGAAAGACGTGGCCGGCCTGCAAAACGCCGACCCCAAACTATTTCCGAATACCGTAAAAATTGATGCCATATCGTTCAACGAGGTGATAGAAATGGCCTTTTACGGTGCGCAGATCATACACCCGAAAACCATTAAGCCACTTCAGAATGCAGACATACCTTTATACGTAAAATGTTTCTTCGACCGGAACATTCAGGGTTCTGTGATTAAAAGTGAGGTAGATGCTGCACATTACCCACCCATTATTGTATTGAAAGATAACCAGGTGCTGATACAGGTGACCACTAAAGATTTTTCCTTCATCACAGAAGACAACCTAAGCAAGCTCTACAGCATCTTCCACGACCTAAAGGTGAAAATAAACCTGATACAGAATGCTGCTATCAGCTTCATAGCCTGTATTGACAATCGTGAAGATAAAGTCAAGGCGTTGGTGCAAGCCTTAAGCGTGGACTATAAGGTAGCCCTGAACGAAGATGTCCACCTCCTCACCATTCGCCACTTCAATCCGGAAACTGTCTTTGAGCTCACAAAAGACAAACAAATCCTACTTCGGCAGGAAACACGGAAAACACTACAGGTGGTGATGAAGTGATAATGTGGGGTAATGTGGTTGAATGTGGGCAATGTGGTTCTTCACACTAACCAGTCAGTCACTTCACTAATGTTTAAAGAGCCGGAAAATATCCAGCCCGTTGGCATACACCATAAGGGTGAGCAACAGCACCAGCCCAACCGTTGTGGCACGCTCCATCACCTTTTCGCTCACTTGCTTGCCGGTAATCATCTCGAACAGCAGGAAGATAACATAGCCGCCGTCAAGGCCGGGTATGGGCAAGAGGTTCATAAAGGCAAGGATGATGGACACAAAAGCGGTGAGCATCAGGAACTGGCGCATATCAAACTCAGACGGGAATATCTTGCCGAAGCTGATGATGCCACCTAATCCCTCATTAGGGCTCACTTCTTTAGATGTGAACAGTAATTTGAACTGGCTGATGTAGTTGCCAAACTGTTCGAAGGTGAACACGAAACCCCTGCTCACCGCTTGAATGGGGTTATACTTTATCTTTTCATACTCAAGGTATTTCTTGAAGTCTTGTGTAATACCAAACGCAGAGTCTTTTGGTATTACCGTCTGTACCGAATCTACAACATTGTTCCTTATATAGGATATAGAAAGGGGTTTACCATAATTAGCAATTTTTATCTCATCAAATTCATGACGAAATTTTGATGGTTGTCCATTAATAGCTATAATTCTGTCTCCCGCCTGCATACTTGCTTTAGCAGCAATAGAATTGGGCATTACAGAATCAATGATCATTGGTATAGCCGGTGTAATAAACCCACCCTTCTGCATCTTCAGCATTTTTCGTACCGTACCTGCTGGTATATTCAGTGTCATATCCTTGCCGTCGCGGGTTATCTCTATGGTGCCCGTCTGGTCTTTGCTGTATATTATGGCCATCGGTATCTTATCAAAACGCTCAACCGGCACTTTATCCACCGAGCGTATCATATCTCCATTCTGCAGGCCTATGCTGCGCCCCAGGCTATCTACCGCTATACCATATTTCGCTTTAGAAGTAAGCAGATGCTCCTCTCCATATACGCTGAAGATAACTATATACAACACTATTGCCAGCACTGTATTCACTATTATGCCCCCCAGCATGATGAACAACCGCTGGTATGGCTTCTTTGAGCGATATTCCCATGGTTGTGGCGGCAGGGCCATCTGCTCTTTGTCCATGCTCTCATCCACCATACCGGCTATCTTCACATAGCCGCCCAGCGGAAACCAGCCGATACCATATTCGGTATCGCCCTTCTTCTTTTTGAACAGGGCGAAGTTGAGCAGGCCCGAGAACGGGAAAAGGAAATCAAAGAACAGGTAAAACTTCTCCACCCTGGTTTTGAACAGGCGCGCGAAGAAAAAGTGACCAAATTCGTGCAGGACGATAAGGAGTGACAATGACACAAACAACTGGATCACCTTCATCCACGTGCCCGACATTAATAATAAAGTATCTGAATGCATCTTTTATTTTATGGAATTTGGAATTGGGTATTTGTTTGGTTAATAAAATCTTTATTCAACTAAGGAATATCCGCTTGGCACTTATTCTTATGTTCATCCTTTGGTACCCTTTTAGGGGTTCAGGGGGTTTAGTATATAGAAAGTTGGCTCTTTTTAATGAACTCCATAGCATAGGTACGGGCTTCGGCATCGCTCTGCTGGTAGTCTTCCAGAGTGGGATGTTCGACAAAAGGCACCTGTTCCAACGTTTTGTCTATCATATCGCTCATCTCCAGAAAACCTACCTTGTTTTGCAAAAATGCGTTCACCACCATTTCATTTGCTGCGTTCATCACACAGGGCGCATTCCCACCTTTGAACAAGACCTCCTTAGCGATGGCAAGATTACGGAAAGTTTTATAATCGGGCGCTTCAAAAGTGAGTTTTGGGAAATCTTTAAAATCAAGCCTTTTATATGTATTGACCACCCTGTGCGGGTAGGCGATAGCATATTGTATAGGCAGTTTCATATCAGGCAGGCCCAATTGCGCTTTCACACTGCCATCAACAAACTGGACCATAGAGTGTATGATTGATTGAGGGTGTATGACCACCTCTATCTGCTCGTTTTGCATACCAAAGAGCCATTTGGCCTCAATCATCTCCAGCCCCTTGTTCATAAGAGTAGCGCTGTCTATGCTGATTTTGGCACCCATGCTCCAATTGGGGTGTTGTAGCGCGTGGCTAGCCTTTACATTCACCAGGTAGTTGGGCTTACGACCCAGAAAAGGCCCGCCACTGGCGGTAAGTATCATTTTATCCACCTTGCTCACATCCTCACCAACTAAACACTGAAAGATGGCACTGTGCTCACTGTCCACGGGTATAATGGCAACTCGTTTTTCAAGTGCCCGCTGCATCACCAGCTCGCCGGCCACTACCAGCGTTTCTTTATTGGCAAGGGCAACGCGTTTTCCAGCTTCCACTGCTGCTAAGATGCTATGCAGTCCCGCAAAACCCAGTATAGCGCCCAGCACAGTATCTACACTATCCCACTGCACCACTTCGTTAAGCGACTTGTAACCTGCAAACACCTTTATGGGTAGCATCAGCAGGGCATCCTTCACTTCTTTATACTTGCTCTCATCTGTCACCACCACCGCATTCGGCTTAAATTTTCTTGCCTGCTCTATGAGCAGCGTAGCATTGCGGTGAGCACTCAATACCTCTACCTCAAACAGGCCGGGGTGTGCTGCTACAACCTCCAATGCCTGAGTACCCACAGACCCTGTTGACCCCAATATAGCTAAACGCTTCATTAAATATAATTATATACTCCTTGTAATTCCCAAAGGTATTAAAAAGAGAGATGGAAATAAGTTAAAAGAAATTTGCGCACTTTTATGGTTTTTTTGGGTAGCACATTTCATATATAACTTGTTTAACCAGCACATCATTTACATATTTTTTTGCGCACTATTTGCGCACTTGTTTACCAAAAAAGGCAGAGGTACGCAAGGTTGCTGCGCCAACATTTTTTTGGTATTATGTAAAGGTCGCACAAGGAAACAAAGCGAACAAATGAATTTGACATGATGTCAAAAACTTTCCGCCATGGGCACGGGTTATAGCGGATTTAAGGGAGTGAAAAATTTATTTTAACAATATTTTGCTAACGGATTGGGATTTTAAGCACCAATGGATGGGCGTATATAGGAGTGTGTGGGTAGTAAACAAAGGCTTTGCTCCCCTAATGTTCACAATTAATCAATACTTAATGGCTGAATTAGAAAAATGTTGTACATTTGCAATGGATATAAAACAAAAGAGAGGGGACACTGGTTGTCCCCTCATCGTTTCTAAGATATGGCCGAGATAACGGAAAAGGTTCAATCTATGCTTGCTCCCTTGCTTGAGGGAACGGATATCTTTATTGTAAACATTAAGGTTAAGCCGATAAATAACATTAAGGTGTACCTGGATGCGGAAAGTGGTTTCTCGATAGAGAAATGCTCATCTGTAAACCGCAGGTTATATGCGCAGATAGAGGCTACGCAAATGTTTCCTGATGGGGATTTTTCATTGGAGGTATCGAGCCCCGGTGTTGATGAGCCGCTCACACAACTGAGGCAGTATAAGAAGAATGTGGGCCGCAAAGTGGCCGTTACAGATAATGAGGGTATAGAAAAAACAGGGATACTGAAAGAAGTAACAGATGAACATATAACATTGGAGATAAAACCGGCCAGGCAGAAAGACTCTTTAATAATTACCCAAATTCCATTTTCTAACATTAAAAAAACAGTAGTACAAATCATTTTTTAATTAAAACCCCGTGCCTTCAATGGCACCGGGAAGCGAAAAAGCGAACATATGGCAAGTATTAATCTCATCGACTCCTTCCAGGAGTTCAAAGAAGCCGAAAATATCGACAGGCCGACCTTGATGAAGGTATTGGAAGACGTTTTCAAAACGTTGCTGCGTAAAAAGTATGTAACGGACGAGAACTTTGACGTAATCGTAAACGACCAGACGGGCGACCTTGAAATCTTCCGCCGCAGGGAGATAGTGGAAGACGGCATGGTGACAGACGAAAACCTTCAGATACCTTATTCTGATGCCATAAAGATAGAGCCCGACTATAGCGTAGGTGAGGAAGTGTATGAGGAAGTGGACGTGGCCAACTTTGGCCGTCGCGCAATACTTGCCGCGAAGCAAACACTTGCCGCCCGTATAGGCGACCTGAAAAAGAACAACCTGCTGAAGAAATATGCCGACCGTATAGGCGACATAATAGGCGGAGAAGTGTACCAGATTTGGAAAAAGGAAATCTTACTGCTGGACGATGAAGGCAACGAGCTGATAATGCCGAAGAGTGAGCAGATACCTACCGATTTCTTTAAGAAAGGAGAAACGGTGCGGGCAGTGGTAAAGAAAGTGGAGATGCGCAACAACTCGCCAATCATCATACTGAGCCGCACACACCCATCGTTCCTCGAGAAATTACTGGAAATAGAGGTGCCTGAGATAATGGATGGCCTGATAGTGGTGAAAAAGATAGTGCGTGAGCCCGGCGAGCGCGCCAAAGTGGCCGTGGAAAGCTATGACGACCGTATAGACCCGGTGGGCGCATGTGTGGGCATGAAGGGCAGCCGCATACATGGCATAGTGCGTGAGCTACGCAATGAGAATATAGATATCATCAACTATACAAATAACCTACAATTGCTGCTGCAACGCTCGCTTACCCCGGCGCGCATCAACAAGATGGAGCTGAACAATGAGGAGCATAGCGCAAATGTGTACCTTGACCCAGACCAGGTATCTCTGGCCATCGGTAAGAAGGGCGTGAACATTAAGCTGGCACAGGAGCTTACCGGGTATAGCATAGATGTTTACCGCGATGTGAAAGAAGAGGAAGAATATGATATCGACCTTGATGAATTTGCAGATGAAATAGAGCCATGGGTGATAGATGAATTCAAGCGTATAGGCTGCGATACCGCACTGAGCGTATTAGGTTTGTCGGCCGAGGAATTGGTGCGCCGTACCGACCTTGAGGAAAGCACGGTGAATGATGTTCGTAAGGTGCTTGAGGCGGAGTTTAGTAATGGATAGCAACACATTGTGTGTAAAGTGAGGTTTTGGGCATATGGAGCGCGGCCATTTTCGGCAAAAAGGTGTAGGTTTGTAATAGCAGGAACAGATAAAGAGAAATTGCATAAATAAGCAGTAAATAGAAGAATGACACCAACAACAAAGACACCCAGGTTAGGGGAAGCAATTAAGGAATTTAATGTCGGCAGAGAAACTCTGGTAGAGTTTCTCGTTGATAAGGGATTTGACATTAAAAACCCCAACCCTGGCACTAAGCTGACAGAGCAGATGTATAATGCCCTGCAGATAGAATTTGCACCGGATAAAGCCGCCAAACGCAGGAGCGAAGAGATAGCTTTGCCCAAAGGCTCGCTGCTGGATGGCATCAGGAAAACCAAAGAAGAGCTTGACATAACTGTAAAAGACAAGAAAGAAGAAGCGCCTGTTGCAGATTCAAAAGCTAAAACGAAAGAAGAAAAACCCAAAGAGCCGGAAAAGCCAAAGGCAGCTGAAGTAAAAGAGGAACCCGCTAAAAAAGCAGTACCTGCGGCAGTAAAGGAAGAGGTGGCACCCACCAAGGAAGAAACACCCGAGCCGAAGAAGGCAGAGGAGAAGACGAAAGCTCCTGCAAAAGCTAAAGCAGAGAAAGAAGAAACGCCTGAAGCGGCACCTGAGCACCTTGATGTAAAAGCGCCAAAGATAGGCGGGCCTAATATACTCGGGAAGATAAACCTCGAGGACATGAACCTGGCTTCGCGGCCTAAAAAAGGCGCTGCAAAGAAAAAGGAAGCCCCTAAAAAAGAAGAGAAGCCCGAAGCCAAAACAAAGGCTAAAAAAGAAACACCCGAAGCGGCACAGGAAGTTGTTCCGGTAGCTGCGCCGGAGATAATAGCTCCCGCAGCACAGCCGGAAGATGAGCAAACCAAAAGGGAGCACATAGAAATGAAGGCCCCTAAACTGGAAGGGCCTAAGATAATAGGAAGAATAGAATTGCCGGTATCGCCGCCTCCGGGTAGCGGTAACAGGACCGACAACAGGCCTGACAGCAGGGGGGAAAAACGTAAGCGCAAACGAATACCGGTAGAGAAAAAACCGGAGACACATAAGCCAGACCCAAATAACAGGGGCACACAGCCTGGCGGTGGCGGATTTAACCGCGACAACCGCGGACCGGGTGGTGGCGGAGGGTTTAACCGTGATAATCGCGGGCCAGGTGGCGGAGGAGGATTTAACCGCGGGCCGGGAGGTGGTGGTGGATTTAACCGTGACAACCGCGGGGCGGGCGGCGGCGACCGTCGTGGGGCACCAAGGAATGCACCCATATCTGCACAACAGCAGGAAATAGATACAAAAGCAATACAGGATAAAATAAGGGAAACACAGGCGAAACTTACGGGCTCAACCCGGAGTAAGAACCTGAAAGCCAAATACCGCCGTAACAAGCGTGATGAGATGGCCGACAAGCGCGCCGCGGCGGAGAATGCAGAGCAATCGAACACGATACAGGTGACCGAGTTTATATCGGTAAGCGAGCTGGCCAGTATGCTCAACGTAAGTTTTGCCGAGGTAATCAGCAAATGTATGAGCCTGGGTATCATGGTGTCTATTAATCAGCGCCTTGATGCGGAAGTGATAGAGCTGGTATCAAGCGAGTTTGGTTACGACGTGGAGTTCATAAACCTGGAACAGGAAGCTGAAGAAGTAGAAGAAGAAGTGGATGCAGAGGAAGACCTGCAGCCACGTGCGCCAATAGTGACCATAATGGGCCACGTAGACCACGGTAAAACTTCACTGCTCGACTATGTGCGTAGTGCAAACGTAGTGGCGGGAGAAGCAGGAGGCATTACCCAGCACATAGGTGCATACCGCGTAACAACAGCTACCGGTAAGAAAATCACTTTCTTAGACACACCCGGCCACGAAGCCTTTACGGCTATGCGTGCCCGTGGTGCCAAAGTGGCCGACGTGGCCGTGATAGTAGTGGCGGCAGATGATGCGATAATGCCACAGACGAAGGAAGCAATATCGCACGCGCAGGCGGCAAACCTGCCAATGATATTTGCCATCAACAAGATAGATAAAGAAGGGGCTAACCCGGAAAAGATAAAGGAGCAACTGGCCAATATGAACATCCTGGTTGAGGATTGGGGTGGTAAGTTCCAGAGCCAGGAAATATCGGCTAAGAAAGGGCTGAATATAGACCTGCTGCTAGAAAAAATAGGTCTTGAAGCTGAACTGCTGGAACTTAAAGCAAACCCCGACCGTGCGGCATCTGGCAGCGTTATCGAGGCATCGTTGGACAAAGGCCGTGGCTACCAATCGACAATACTTGTACAGAACGGTACACTGAACCAGGGAGATATGATTACCTGCGGACAGCACTATGGTAAAATAAAAGCCATGTTCAACGAGCGTGGCCAGCGCGTTCAAACCGCAGGGCCATCGGCACCGGTACAGATTCTGGGCCTTAACGGCGCGCCGCAAGCGGGTGAAAAATTCCGGGTGTTTGAAGATGAGGATGAAGCAAAAGAATTGGCTAACCACCGCGCGCAGATCATGCGTGAGCAGGGTATACGCGCACGCAAGCATATAACACTTGATGAAATAGGCCGTCGTCTCGCTCTCGGAAACTTTAAAGAGCTTGGTGTGATTATCAAGGGCGACTTTGATGGTTCGGTAGAGGCGATAAGCGACTCTTTGCAAAAACTTTCTACAGAGGAAGTGGCTATCAATGTAGTGCATAAGGGTGTGGGCCAGATTACAGAAAGTGATGTATTGCTGGCTACGGCATCAGATGCCATTATCATTGGCTTTCAGGTGCGGCCTTCTATGCAGGCTGCGAAACTTGCCACACAGGAGAATATTGAGATACGGACATACTCCATCATCTACGACGCGATAGACGAAATAAAGAGCGCGATGGAAGGCCTTCTGGAACCAAAAGTGGAAAAGAAGACTGTGTGCAATATAGAAGTACGCGAAATATACAAGATAAATGGTGTAGGCACTATTGCAGGTTGCTATGTGCTTGATGGCAAAATGACCCGCCAAACCAAGCTGAATATAGTACGTGAGGGCATTGTGGTGTATACGGGTGAACTGGCTTCTCTGAAGCGCTTTAAGGATGATGTGAAGGATGTGAACGCCGGATATGAGTGTGGCCTTATGGTGAAGAATTATAATGACCTGCGTATAGGCGATATTATTGAAGGATTTGATGAGGTGGAAGTGAAGCGTACATTATAATTTTTGAACCTGATTATTATTACAAAACCCGCCATCAGGCGGGTTTTGTTTTTAAGTGCTAATTTAGGGGTGCAAAAATCCATCAATTTCATTGGGCCAACCTGTTATTACTTTGTTGTCGGACCTGGGCATGGGCAGTGCATCTGTAGCTAATATGCAGGCGGTGCTGAAGCGGCATATTCCGGGATGTATTATTACCGACATATCGCACACCGTTGCGCCATATGATATTCAGCAGGCAGCCTTTATACTTCAGTCGGCCTATCGTCACTTCCCACGCGGGGCGGTGCATATTCTGCTGATAGATGCATTAGGCGGCAACGGTATGCTGCTTGCTGAACGGGACGGTTTTTATTTTATAGTGCCCGACAATGGCATACTTCCACTTGTGTTTAGCGATGTATCGGAGCACACACTGTTATGCTCAAAACCGGAACAATTATTTTCATTTAAAGAATGGATGGGCCTTGCTGCGGTTGTAGCAGAAAAAATATTTTCCGGTGACGACCTGCCATACGAGCGTTATGATAAAATAAAAAACACACGTCAGGTGAAGCCTGGTATTACGCCGGGAGGAATTGACTGCGGCATCCAATACATAGACCGTTATGGAAACGTGATACTTGATATGACGCGCGAACAATTTGAATTGCTGGTGCGCGAAAAACCATTCAGGATAAAGGTAATGCGCTCTGATATCACTGCCATAAGCAAGTACTATGATGATGTAGCGGAAGGCACGCCATTGTGCAGGTTTAACGATGCGGGATTTCTGGAGATAGCACTGAATCGCTCATCAGCAGCGGGTTTGCTGGGGTTGGATGCAAATAATACCGGTAGTTTGCATTATCAGTCTATCAGGATATTCGTTTGATAGTTACAAAAATTATGCCGTCCGAGTATCAGCAAAAAGTTAGCCAAACTGTGTTATTCAAAGGTTAATCTTAGCCATTCATTACAAACTGCACAACAGATAAAAGGGATTAACAAATCGTTATTTCGATTCTGACCCAAATCATTTGGGGGGGTTGATAGTATGGTTAAATTTGTATTAATAAAAATCCCCGCAATATGAAAAAGAACGAATTGGAACACTCAGACATGACAACTTACGGAGTTGCATTTATTGCATTGATCGCAGCTGTAGTTGTTTGCTTCTTCTTATTTAACAAATAAGAAAACACGTAAGTAACCTGAAACTTTTATAACCCGGGATATTTATACCCTTGGTTATAAAAGTTTTTTTATTTGCCCAATACTCAAATGTGCAATATCTCATTGTATTCACGCTAGAATAGCGGCAGGCTATCGACAAACATTATAGGAGTGTTTCTGCGGCAATTTCAGGCTTAGCAAAAGTGTGAAAGTTCATACCTTCTGTCTGTTATATCACCTTGAATATCTATTTTTGCGCTATCTATGAAAGTCCGTGTTCGTTTTGCGCCAAGCCCAACCGGTGGCCTGCACCTAGGCGGTGTGCGCACTGTATTATACAATTACCTTTTTGCCCGCGCCCATGGGGGTGATTTTGTGCTGCGTATTGAAGATACCGACCAAAGCCGTTATGTAGAAGGAGCAGAGCAATACATTATGGATTGCCTGCGCTGGTGTGGCCTGGAGCCTGATGAAAGCCCGGAGAAAGGAGGCCCATACGAGCCATACCGCCAGAGTGAGCGCAAGCAGCTATACAGGCAGTATGCCGAGAAACTACTGGAGTCGGGCCATGCCTATATAGCTTTTGATACTGCGGAGGAAATTGAAAAAATGCGCACCGCACACCGCATTGATGAGCACTCACATGCCCAATACGATCAGCGTACGCGAGGGTTAATGTTTAATTCGCTTACATTGTCCCCTGAAAAGGTCAATGAACTGATTGCAGCCGGAACACCTTACGTAGTACGGATAAAGATGCCCGAGCATACAACAGTAACACTCACCGATATGATACGGGGCGAAGTATCGTTTGATAGCTCGCTGGTGGATGATAAAGTGCTTTTAAAGGCAGATGGTATGCCTACCTATCACCTCGCGGTGGTGGTGGACGACTACCTGATGAAGATTACACATGCTTTTCGCGGTGAGGAGTGGCTGCCCAGCGCGCCTGTGCATGTGCTGCTATGGGAATACCTGGGCTGGAAAGCACACATGCCCAAATGGGCCCACCTGCCCCTGATACTAAAACCTGATGGCAACGGCAAGCTGAGCAAGCGAGATGGCGACCGTCTTGGCTTCCCGGTCTTTGCAATGAACTGGCTCGACCCAAAAACCGGGGAGATAACAAAGGGCTTTAAGGAAATGGGCTTCCTGCCACAGGCGTTTGTGAATATGCTGGCCATGCTGGGCTGGAACAGCGGCACGGAGCAGGAAATTTTTTCGCTGGACGAACTGGTTAAAGCATTCTCAATAGAACGCGTGCATAAAGGCGGCGCGAAATTCGATTTTGAAAAAGCGAAATGGTTCAACCACCAATACATTCAGCGCACTGACGATGCAACATTGGCTGAACTGGCAAAACCCTACATTGAGGAAGGATTAAAAAACCTACCCCCCGACTTACGACTTACGACTTACGACTTACGACTTGTAGTGCCACTGATAAAAGACCGTTGCACATTGTTGCCTGATTTCTGGGCGCAAGGGCATTTTTTCTTTGCTACGCCCGAAATAACAGAAGAAGCTGCCATAAAAGAAAAATGGAACGACCAGAAACAACAGTTTTTCAGCAACTGGATAACTGAGCTGGAAAGCCAGGCGGAATGGACAAGTATATCGTTGGAAACTAATTTTACCGAATTGCTGACAAAACACGGCCTTAAAAAAGGAGATGTATTGTTGCCATTGCGGGTGATGCTGGTGGGCGGTAAGTATGGCCCGGGTGTGTTTGCTATCGCTGAGGTTATCGGAAAGGCAGAGACGATAAAGCGGGTGAACAGGGCTTTGGAAAAGATGAAATGAATCCGGATAACATAGAATGAAAACAAAAAAACCAGCCGTGAGCTGGTTTTTCGTTTCATTATAAATAGTTTAGAACCTCCACCTTAAACCAAGGGTTTGGGGGAAGTACAGAAGATCATACCTCGAATTTACGGAACCGTAGCGGCTGTCGCCCGTATTGATGCGGGCATAACGCGCAGCAAGGTCTAAATTGATACCAAGGCGTGGTATAATATACCAGGTGTAGCTAATATTGATACCCACGTTGTAACCCAACCCCGATTCATAATGATAGCTCGAAAGGTAAGTAAGGTTGCTGTCAGGGCCTTCTTTATACTTGCTGTAACCCATAGAAGCATCGTTCATGGTTTGCATGAGGCCAAAATTGACACCGAAAGCAAGGTTAGATTTGTTGTATGTGTTGTACCCTGTGTAAAAAGGGATAACGTAGCTGATACCCACATTCTCGTTAATGGCCTGCTCGGCCAGTAAAAATGTTACCTCTTTGGGTTTTAGTTTTTGGCCGAGCTGGCTGTTAATAACCCAATCGCCGGTTGTCTCCCAGCGCCTGGCACCAAGGTCAAGGCTTATCATCCAATTGGGTGACGCATAATAATTGAGGTGTATGGACTTATCGGTAGATGGCGTGGTACGGGTGCCCTTGTAGCTCTCCGCAGGGCCTGAAGGCCGCACAAAGTTGCTGTATCCCATATTGAAGCCTACTTCCCAATAATAATCGGGAGGCAGATTTTGCCCGAATGTAATACCTGCAAAGGCCATCACACCGGCTATGGTAAGTAAAAATGACTTCATACCAGCAGCGATTTTTTATAAATCAGAACCAAATCTAAGTAATTTTTCTAAAAAACCTATGGAAAGGCTTTAAAATAAGGAGTTACGGTTCCGACTCCTCGTCAAAATCCATATTCAGCATACTGCCCAGCATATCGGCAAAGGCGTAGCCGCCTCTTTCCACTCCTTTTTTGCTGATAAGCGAATACTCCGCCAAGCCATGCAATAAAAACTCCATAAGTAAACCAGCCTGCGCGTCATCGGCACCAGGGTAAAATTGTTTTACCGCAGCATACAGGCCATCTACACTGTACAATTTTGAATGATATATTTCCGTGCTGTCATTTTGTATAAGTGCAAGATTATTGCCATTACCGAACCAATCTATAACCGGCTGGTAGGGGTTTGCTTTTGTCTTTACTTTCTGGATATCACGACCCTTTTTGAATGACTGCGGATCCGGGAAGTACTGTATGAACAAACTGCGGATGGCCTGGCCCAGCAGCCGGTGGGCCACATTGAGCGGGCCTTCCTGCTCGCCTTCATACACCAGTTCAATCTTTCCGGTAATGGAGGGCACAACGCCAATAAAATCGGCTATGCGCACCATAGTGCGTGTCTGGCCGGCCATAAGCGCACGCAATTCTGCGGTGCTCACGAGGTTTTCGTAGGCTGAAATGGTGAGCCTTGCCGAGACGCCGCTTTTCTGGTCCACAAATTCGCTCTTGCGCGCCTCCATAGCTATCTGCTCTATCAGCAGGTGGCATATATCGGGCACTTCTACTTTTTCAAGTTGCTCAGGCAATATCTTCGCTTCCTGTGCGGTAATGGCTTTTGATACCTCAATGGTCTTGGGGTAGTGGGTGATAATCTGACTTTCAATACGGTCTTTAAGTGGCGTAACGATGCTGCCACGGTTAGTATAGTCTTCGGGGTTGGCAGTGAAAATGAAAACAATATCTAAAGGCAGCCGCAGCTTAAAGCCACGTATCTGTATATCGCCCTCCTGCAAAATATTGAACAGGGAGACCTGGATACGCGCCTGCAAATCGGGCAACTCATTAATCACAAATATGCCACGGTGTGAGCGGGGAATAATGCCGTAATGCAACACCTGCTCATCGGCAAAGCTGAGCCGCAGGTTGGCTGCCTTTATAGGGTCTATGTCGCCAATCAGGTCGGCAACGGAAACATCGGGGGTTGCCAGTTTTTCGCCATAGCGCCCGCTGCGGTGCAACCAGGAGATGGGCGTGTCATCGCCATTAACTTCAAGTTGTTTGCGGGCAAAATGAGATATGGGCGCAAATGGGTTGTCATTTATTTCGCTGCCGGTTATTACGGGCACCCACTCATCCAGCAGGTTCACCATCTCGCGCGCCATGCGGGTCTTTGCCTGTCCGCGCAGGCCCAGGAACAGGATATTGTGGCGGGAGAGTATCGCCCGCTCCACGTCGGGTATCACGGTATCTTCATAGCCCAGCACGGTGTTGAAAGGGCTTTGTTTCTGCTGTATAAGGGTAATAAGGTTAGCCCTTATCTCATCCTTTACCGACTTTGGTGTATATCCCGATTTTTTAAGTTCTCCAAAGGTATTTATCTGTGGGCTGCTCATGGTTTTGTTCAAGTTCGTCTATTGTTTGAATGTATTAGTCGTCATACTCTTTCCAGTTGCGCTTAACTCTTTTTTTCTTAGGCTTTTCTTTGTCGCGCTTATCCTTGCCTTTTCTTTTTGCTTTTTCTTCATCCTCATCTTTATTATCTCCTTCATCTTTTGCGTCATCGCGTTTTTTCTGGAAAGAGGCTTCATCAACCCTGCCAGACAATCCTTTGTCGAGAATTTTATCGAGTAATTCCAGTTTTTTCTGGAGGATATCAGTTTGTTTCAGTTCAACATCGTAGCCGGTCTGGTTTTCATTGTTGGTCCAAGAGCCGGTATAGACCTTTCCGGCCAACTCCAGTTCCATTGTACCTATGGGCGGGTCATCCTCTATCATCCATTTACCATCGGGAGCCCTGGATATATTCAACCGCACATAACTTACCTGATCGCCGAATTTATACAGCCCGTCGTAGGCAGACACTTTGCCTGTACGCAGGTCCTTCATATACCGCACATACATTCTCACCGGTATCTCATCGTCAAACATGCCTTCATAATATTTCCTGTCCACAACTTCGCGCCTTACTTTGAGGGTATCTTCATCGCTGGGGCTAATACTGAGCGGGTTAGGAGCTGCCGTATCTATGTTGGCCAGGCTATCTAAAATACCATTCTGCGTGGAGTCATTTACGGCGCTGTCGCTTAGCCTGCTCTTTGCCAGCCATGCGAAGTACTTCTGTTCCTCTTCTTCTTTCCTCATGAAATCCTCAATAGTAGAAGCCTCAAGGATATTGAGCACCTGCCCGCCAAAAAAATAGCCGTTTATTTTTTGAATCTCCGTAATGCTGATGCAAAACGTAAACCTACCCATAAGATCGCGAACAAACATATAACCTTTGAACCGCTCAGGAACTATACGGTTGTACCCCACAAGGTCGTGCGAGGTGGGCACCTGCCTGCTGAGCTCGTAGCGCTGCATCACAACGCTGTTCCAGTGTATGCCGGAGTCTTCGCCCTTAGTAAGCACGTTTAGAAAACCTGCCATTATCTGGTGGTTGTACATAGGGTCGTACTGAAGCAGCAGCTTGGGGTTTTCTTTCAGGTAGCCGAGGTCCCTTTGAGCAGCAGGTGAGCGATCGGGATGATGCAGCACCAACGCCCAAAGGCTATCGAAAGGGGGAAACAGGTAAAAATAGCCGATTGAATCCTTATGACTGAGGCAGCCTATCACATTATTCATCAGCCCGACCTCCGACCGTGGCTCACCGCGGTAACGGCGTTTTCCGGCAGAAGCATCCAGTGCGGCAACCAATAAGCATACAATAAGAATATACCTCATCCAATATGGCTAGGAACCGCTAAAGTTAGGCATTTAAGTTAAAAGGGTAATTTGCTAAAAGGTTAAAAAGGCATCAGGCACCTATAATCTCATAAACACGCTCGGGCGGGCGGGCAATGATGGCATTATCGCCTTTTTCGATGATGGGGCGCTGAATCAGTATGGGGTTTTCAGAAAGGATGGTAAGCCATTCGTCTTCGGTGACGTTTTTTCCTTCATATTGTTGCGTATAAAAAGGTTCGCTTTTGCGCACGAGGGCGGAGGGCGGTATGCCCAGTTTTTTGAGCAATGCAGTTAATTCCTCTTTACTCAATGGTTCGGCAAGATACCAGCGAACCTCATGAGGGATATTCTTTTCCTGCAATATTTCGAGCGCGCCGCGGCATTTGCTGCACTCGCCATTGTGGTATATAGTGATGGTAGCGGACATTTTTCAAATCACACAACCATTTCTTTTACATCATCAGCTATCACCAGACGGCCCGCAGTTTTGGCCTTTATCTCGTCGATAGTTACGCCGGGTGCGTATTCAAGACATTTAAAACCATCGGGGGTAATGTCGAATACGCCGAGGTCGGTAACTACTTTCTTTATACAGCGCACACCTGTGATAGGCAGTGTGCATTGTGGCAACAGTTTGCTCTCGCCCTTAGGGTTGGTATGCTGCATAGCTACTATAATATTCTTTGCCGCAGCTACGAGGTCCATAGCGCCGCCCATGCCTTTCACCAGCTTTTTGGGTATCTTCCAGTTGGCAATGTCACCATTATCTGCTAGTTCCATAGCGCCCAGCACGGTGAGGTCAACCTTGCCGGCGCGAATCATACCAAAGCTCATTGCACTATCAAAGAAAGCAGAACCGGGAATAGTGGTAACGGTTTGCTTTCCGGCATTTATAAGATCGGGGTCTTCCTCACCTTCGTATGGGAAAGGGCCCATGCCCAGCAGGCCGTTCTCGCTTTGCAGTACTACGTCAACTCCTTCCGGGATATAATTGGCAACAAGCGTAGGAATACCTATGCCGAGGTTCACGTAAAAACCATCCTGCAGCTCTTGTGCAATACGTTTTGCTATTTGTTCTTTAGTCAGCGCCATGATAAATTCAATGTGTTAATGTGATGGAATCGGACAATGTGGTTTCCCTCATAAATTCAATGTGTTAATGTGATGGAATCGGACAATGTGGTTTCCCTCATTTTAATTAGCGTTAATTGATTTTTTTTGCGGATAAAATAATTGAGTTCAGCAGCTTCATTATTTCATCCAGTTTCTTTGTTAGTTCTTTATTGAAATTTTCACTTTCAGTTTGCTCACATAAGTAGAGCCAGTACCATGTTTCGTGAGCTTCTTTATCAGCAATTTTCAGTTTATGTATAAAATCTGCTTTACTTTCCGCACTCTGTGCTTCCAATACAGATGCTCCAATTGATGTAGCACTTCTTAATAATTGTTTAGCAATGACGAATTTCCTGTTTGCCTCCAGTGTTTCGACATATTTAATGACCATAATTGAAAACTCAATTGAATGGCGGACAATGGGATTATTTGTAAAGTCTGGTTTCATAATTCGTTAGATAACACATTCATCACATTATCGCATTTATATCAGATTCCATCACATTTTCTTCCTTGTTGTTCTGTTTTCAATACGCTTTTCATAATTCTTTCCTTCAAATATCCTGTGCACATAAATGCCGGGCACATGAATATTGTTAGGGTCAAGCTCACCTACGGGAACCAGATGCTCCACCTCGGCTATTGTTACCTTGCCGGCCATAGCCATCATGGGGCTGAAATTGCGGGCAGTGCCTTTAAAAACGAGGTTGCCCTGGGTATCACCCTTCCATGCTTTTACTATGGCGAAGTCGGCATCGAAAGCCATTTCCAGCAGGTAGTCTTTTCCGTTGAAGTTGCGTACTTCTTTGCCTTCGGCCACCTCGGTGCCTATGCCTGCCAGCAGCCATACCGCAGGCATACCATAACCTGCAGCCATGCAGCGGGTAGCGAGGGTGCCCTGCGGAATGAGGTCAACCTCAAGTTCTCCGCTCAATAACTGACGCTCGAATTCCGCATTCTCGCCTACATAGGAGGAAATCATTTTCTTCACCTGCTTTTTATGCAACATCAACCCGATACCAAAATCATCCACGCCTGCGTTGTTGGAGATGCAGGTGAGGTTGTTGATGCCTTTATTGACGATGGCAGCAATGCAATTCTCCGGGATACCGCATAGCCCGAAACCACCCAACATAAGCGTGGCCCCGGAGGGAATATCATGAATGGCCTCCTCGGCGCCCGATACAACTTTCTTCATTTATTGGAATTTTGAGGTTGCTAAATTAGTGTTTTAATGAGGATATATTTATTGGTTTTCTCATGAAGCGCATTTTTATACATCAGCGTAAAACAGGTACAGGAAAATGATATGCCCTTTTCACTTTTTGCACATTTTTTTGGGTTGATGGTATCATATATAATTCATTGATTTTGTTCTGTTTTTATAATTTTTTTTGCGCACTATTTGCGCACTTTTATACTTTTTTTGACGATTTTTTTTCATCTGCCCGAACTGATTTATCAGGCAGGTAATAAAGGTCTTTAATAGCTAAGAGCCTGCAAAATTAAAATGCAGCCATGGTACAGTTACTGTACCGCCATGGTACAGTAACTGTACCATGATGGAAAATACTTTTGGCTGTGGGCAAGGGTTTGGTGGGATTTTGATGTTTTTTAATGGTGTGCTACATATGCATACGCAGCAAGCCATCAGCAGCATACCAATAAATACCTTTGCAAAAGGGTTTTTATTTTAGTTCCAAAATCAAATCTGGAACAACGTGGGGTAAGAGATAATATACAATTACGTTATATCATCACATTTATATTGTTGGCTATTATTTTATCGGAAATGCCTTCTTTTAGCTGCCCTCAGAATATTTTCTAAAATAGACCATTGATATTCGTTTTTATAGTTTACACTAACCTTTAAGAGGATGTCTTTTTTTTGCTTTTGCTCGCCGCCTAAAACGAAATGAAGAGCAGCGCAGCAAACGAAATGGAGTGCGAGCGTCCGTTGCTGGGGTAAATAATTAAGCATGAGGAACGAATGCATTATTTACACAGTGAAAGGCTATTACGTGGCATTCCTTGGTGGCTTCTGTGCGTTAGGAAGGAATAAGCAGGGGGTTGTGCCAGTAATGGCCTGAAACGCAGCAACGGGCAAGCGAAGGCGAGCAAGACGACAGAAAGCGGTTGGACTTATGGCTGCTGACTGAATGAAGAAATAAGCGAAGTGAAACGCCTAAGTGAAGCCTGGTATCTTCTTCTGATACCAAGCTGGTGTTAGGCTTTGCGGGAAGGATGGCGTGTAACAAAGCGTTTTCGTAATGAGGGAAGCTGGCAGAAGGACAAAGGAGCTTTCCAAACGTAGAGAGTGGAAATGCAAGATATGTGACAAAAACGCAGCAAGGCTTTGAGTGAATGCAGCAAGGGTCATTTTTCATGACTGTTGCGAAATGTAGCCTTTTGGCGCATAGATTGCTTCCACGAACGAAGAGCGTCCTATGAACCTCGCTATATCGGAGTTACTTCTTCTGATGGATTACTACTGAAATTCAATCGGAGTTACTGAAGCCTGGTTACCTATTAGGGTTTTGCCCCCACCTGTAAAAGGGGTGGATGCTGGCAACCGACCGAAGGTAGGGGGACAGCTAAATTGAAGTACTCTCATATCTTCCACACAAAGAACATACTCGAATTATAAAAAATCCCTCTCTTGAAAACAAAAACGTTCACATTTCATGAGGTATATAAAATGCATCTGTTGCAGGAATATGCTCTATTGCTATTCTATGTACTGTTGAGCTGAAACTGGTTTATTAAAAATTGTCCAGGTTATGTCCGTGTCCTTCATAAATACGATGCATATAACAAAATTTGCATCCAGCCGATACCTTTTGGCAACCTGACCAAAAGTTGTGGGTGTAATCGGTCCACCCTATAGTACTGTGTACCATATGATAAATATTAAAATTTAAAATTACAAGCTTTAATGCTCGGACTTCTGTCAGATCCTTTCTGTAAAAACAACCTTGAAGACAAGTGTGGTTGTTTTGCTGGCATATGTGGGATAACCAGCATTTTGTATGTATGTAATTTGATTGTATATTCTCAAGAGGCTAGGGAAGGGGCTTATTGTTTACTTCCGACCTCTACCATATCGTTGCATATTTCCGACATGACATAACCCAAGACAGAAAATAGAAAAGAAAAGGTTGGGTGTAGCCATATTCTAATTAAAAATAATTAGTGGATTTGGAAATATGGAATTAATTACGTAACTTTGTAAACATGTGGCAAAGAATATAGCAAATGCTAATTCAAACTTCAGATAGGATTAATGTATTGATAATAAACAAAGAACGTTAGATGAAATTAGATAATAGAAACAAAAAACAGGCAATGGGCAATAGATGCGGGAAGGCTACAAGAATTTTTAATATATCTCCCAAGCTAGCTCTAAAGAATAGTTTAAGAATAAATGATATATCTAAATCAATAGAAAGTTGGATTTTAAGTGATGCTGACCTAATATATGAAAAAGTCTATAATCGTGGTGATTTAGAACTCGGTAGGGATGCCATTACATTACTAAAAGATACTATAAAATTGAATTTCCCCGATAAATATGCTGAATTAATCAGCAAAAAGCAGAAGCATAGGGCAATCAAAAAATACCACGAGCAGAACCCTGCTCCCTGACAGCTTCATTAATATGCGATAATTTGAAAATATAACTGCGCTTCTTCAGGTGGGAATACATAACTGCATTTTCTCATCTGAAGTCTAAAATAAGTCCGTCAAAAAATCAAATTGATGGACTGGAAACAAATAAACGGGTACGAAGGAATATACGAAGTAAGCAATACGGGTTTGGTAAGGGGAATTGACAGGGTGGTTGATTTGGCTAACGGCAAAAAACGAGCTGTAAAAGGCAGGGAAATAAAATCACGGCTGAACAACTATGGGTATGTAGAAGTCAGGCTGAGTAAAAATGGCGTTGCAAAAACACATTTTGTCCATAGGCTTGTAGCAACAGCATTCATACCCAACCCCGAAAACTTTCCCCAGGTCAACCACTTATCGGGAGAAAAACTGGATAATAGAGTTGAAAATCTTGAATGGACTGATGCAAGGGGCAACGCTTTACATGCCTATCGGAACGGTTTAAACAGTAATTGCGGCTGTAACTAGAAACAACCCTGAATAATATCACTAAAACCAGGCAACCACTGACGTTGAAGAGCGTATTCAGAAAGGAAAATTTGTACTACGAAGTCATAAATTCTCTCCACGACCATGCTATTGACAAGGTATCATTAACTTGGATAAAGAACGAAAATGGTAAGATAGCTCAGATGAATGCTCTCCTTGCCGTCTTAAGTAAGTTTCAACTTATTCGGAATTTGACTACCCCTGAAAAGATGGAAGTTTTACAATGCACGTTCAATGAACGAACAAGCCTTAGATCGCTCAAAACCATACCTAATAAAAAGCTCATGGACTATTATGAAAAACTGCTCCAAAAGCTGAACCCATTCAAATAGTCATTGCACCAATTGCACCGTCAAAGGTTGTGCAATAGGCACTATGCTGGGCATAGGCAAATAATATTTTTACATCGTCAAAAAAACAAAAATGACGATGAGAATTACAACAAACTATCCAGCTCCAGCGAGCAACCTGAACACCCTGTCTTTGAAAGAAGCGTGTTCATTCATGAACCTGCCAGCCGAGACGCTACGGCTCTATATGGTGAAATTCGACCTCCCTCACCACTACTGGGGGAAGAAAGTGTTCTTCAGAAAATTTGAACTACAAGAGTGGCTCGGTACTTCAGATTATTCATTTGAAGAGTATCGTACTGAACACAGGTACTATCACCGTAAGTACCGTAAGGCCTCATAACAGGTATCGGGTATATCCTACCCAACCCTACTGCCGCATTTGATACCCCTCTTCAGCGGGTAAAATCCACCAACCATTTACGGTCATTCAAAAAAATGCCTTTGAGCGTAAGGGATTTCTATGCGGTAAACCGATGGTAGCCATGCAGGGTAACTACTGCCATCACTATTAAAGCCCACAAGGTGGGTATTGTATAACTACAAAATTGACACATGAGTAAAACAAGCATAGAATGGACTGAGAATACTCTAAACCCCACAACAGGGTGCGATAAAGTTAGTGCCGGCTGTAAGCACTGCTATGCCGAAGGAGAATCAAAGCGCCTCCAGGCAATGGGGCAGAAAAAGTATAAGGATGGGTTTAAACTCCGAATGCACGAGAATGTGTTAGCCATACCATACAGGTGGAAGAAACCGAGAATGGTGTTCGTGAACTCTATGAGCGACCTGTTTCATAAGGATGTGACAACCGGTTTCATAGTGAGATTTTTTAAGGTCATGAACGATAATCAGCGCCATACGTTCCAGGTCCTGACCAAGCGTTCTGAACGCCTGCTGGAACTGCATCAGCTGCTGAACTGGACGCCTAACATCTGGATGGGCGTGTCTGTGGAGGATAGCCGTGTGTTGCATAGGGTGGATAACCTCCGCCAGACAAACGCTGTAACGAAATTCCTTTCCTGTGAGCCGTTGATAGGGCCTCTTACCGGCTTAGACCTTACTAATATAGACTGGGTCATCGTCGGTGGTGAGTCTGGGAAGAAAGCGCGGCCAATCGAACCAAGCTGGGTAGTGGAGATACACGAACAATGTACGGCTGCGAAGGTGCCATTCTTCTTCAAGCAATGGGGCGGGAAGAACAAGAAGAAAAATGGCAGGCTGCATGGCAGGCATTATGATGAAATGCCTGTGAGAAAGTCTCTGCCCATAACGCCAGTCAACCCACTACGAGTATCATCGCAAAATCCTGCGGTCTTCTAACCTCTGCCGGGCATAAACTGCCCAACCTGCCTTGCTGCATTAATAAACCACGATGCCTCTTAAAAAACGCCGTTGAGCGTAATGGGCATTCCCATGCCGCAACCCGAAGGAGCGCTACGCAGGTAACCGGCTCTGAGTATTGAATCCAGTTTCTCATTTTAAACACAATGAATGACAAAACACAACTTTGAACTTCAGAAGGATACCAGAAGTGTATCCTCACTGAAAAACCACCAACTGGTGGAAGCAATGGGCTACTTGAAGCCCGATGACCTCTATGTATCGGAACTCGGATACTTAGGCTTGTCCAAAGCGCCCATTATCACAAGCGACGGTTATGTACTGACGCTCCCGGACTACGTAGATGCTGCCCGCAAGGCTGGTATTCCAGATATGGATGTGCTTATACTAACAGGTGCAACGGCTAACGACCTCCTGCGTTTTGTGAATTTTGACGCGCGTCCTTGGTACCGCGCCAGCAAAGCCATCCTCTATAAGTCCATCAAGGTACTTGAAAAACATCTATGGAATACGGACGAAGGAAAGCTATGGCGCCAGACCATTCCGGGTGATAACATAAACGAGCAAATTGGCTACTTGGTAGGCTATGGCCAATCAACTGTATCGCTCGTGAAAACGATAGGTAATGCCGATTACTCGCTGCTGGACAGGATCGATGACCCGGAAGGTGATATGACCTTAACTAAAGCGCTGCGGTTGATTAAAGATAACGCGGAGCAGGATGGTAAGAACGATAATTTGGGCTATGTAAACGAGACTAATTTGCCGGGCGAGGAGAACGATGATGACGAAGAAGCGGACGACGATGAAGATGACGATGGCATTGACGAACCAACGGAACACCCAGAAGAAAAACCGGGAGAACCGACAGAGGGTGTGACGACAACCGGTAGGAGCAAGAGCAGAAAAAACGCCAAACCGGGTAAAGTAAAGGCCAAGTGTGACGTAGCACTGACGGGGTTCACTATGGGATTGGGAAGGTATGGCGACTTCACGTTGGATCTGAAAACAAGCAGGCCGGCCATTCTGTATAATGACGCGCTCCTGGGTTATGTAAGCATCACCGGCAAGGATACCAATGACCCCAGTGAGGGACTGCATTATGTTATCCAAGGAGCTGATGCTCGCTGGAGCTTTCAGGTAATAGCGACACGTATTACTAATATCGTAAAAGAAGAGGAGGTGTGCCGCAAACAAGCATAATTCCGGACAAGGGCCCGTACATGTGTCCTTGTTCGCCGGCGCCGGTGGCTTTGACATTGGCGCCACCGATAACGGTTTTGTAAATGGCTATGCCTGTGACTTGGCCCCTAATTCACAGCGGTTCTACCAGAACAATTTTCCGGATGTTCCCTTCGACCTGAACGATGTGAGGAACGTTACGCTGGATAGGATCAACGAGGTTCGCCGGGCGTATTCACTTCCAGTACTCGTGCGCGGTGAGATAGACGTGTTAAGCGGGGGGAGTCCGTGCGTGAAGCTCGCTGCATGTAACACGTACGATGCGCGTCACTTTGCCCCGGAGAACATGCTGATGTTTGAAACGTTGCCGAAGATCGTTCTCGACCTGCAACCGAAAATCGCTGTGTTCGAGAATAGTGACAGATTGTGTGCCAAAGGAAATGAACCCGTTCTCATGGAGTACATCGCCAGCATAAAGAATTTGTTGCCAAACTACTGGTACAGGATAAGAGTAGTGAACGCGAAACGGCACGGTGCATTCCAGAGCAGGAGCAGGTCTATAGTTATCCTTGTCCGCAAGAACGTATTGAAAGACGTGAAAATTCCGTTGTTCCCACGCCGTATGCCAATCGACCTCTCTAAACAGGGCGTAGAATTTCTGCTACCGCATGTGGTCGAGTTTTCAGCCGGTCAATTCAAGGCGAAATTCAAACAGGCAAAAGGCAATATGTTTTGCACCCTGACCGCACATGCTTCCCAGTTGGTACGGGAGGAGAACAAGAAACCGAGAAAGATCGCGCTCAGAGAGTGCAGGACAATTACCGGGATGACAGAATATGACTTCTCAGGGATAAGCGATACAGGACAGTATACATTGCTTGGCAATATGGTCATGCGGCAGTTGACAAAGGAGTTGTTCAGAAACTTTCTGAATATACTGTAGAAACAAAGGGAGCGGTCTACACGGCCGTTCCCTTTCTACATTATGTATTTTTCATTCTGTATTCAAAATTATATTCGCATAAGGTTATTCGACATTTATTGTGACGCGGCAAAGTAATTAAATGATAATGGACACAAGCAACAACCTAACCAAGAGCATTGTAGATAAGATCATGATACAGGCAGACATTGACAAACTTCTGAATAACGAGCAGGAGGAACTTCACCATTTCGACCCACATTCACTAACTCCAATCCAGCACTTCTATGAGAGCAAATTCAACAGGGGAGTTAAGGAGCTAGGCAGCGCGTCGAAACCCTTGAAGAAGGCATATAAAAGCATGTTCGTTTCGGAAGTGAATGTCCTCGGTATGAAGGGTAATCGTCTGGACGGGCTTTGCCTGAGCGATGAATCATATATTAAAGTTATGGTACCAGGTCAGACACGTGATTTCTACATCGAGACTGGTAGGCTGAAAGAACTCTTGAAAGAATTTGAAGCGGAAGAATACACCGTTCCCTACGAAGATGGCCTTGCCCTCGTAAAATTACTGTGTATAGACAAGCAGTTGTTACTTGACAACTGTTTTATGAGATAACCAAGGCTTGTTTCCTTTATCATAAAAAAATCCCGCTTCACTTGGAAGCGGGATTTTCTGTTTCAACAACCTTATTGCTGTTCTCACTTAGCGTACCTTGTAGCCTATAGATTTAATTACAGGGAGAAATTTGTCTATAAGAGCCGCTGTCCATTGGTTTGACACAACGATGGGTTCTTTCTGTCCCTTTATCTTGATAGGGTGCTTCAGAAAGTAACGGGGTTTATTCGCAGACAGCTTGATGGCTTCCTGCTCATTTCTGAATATGTGCCAGCGTGGCATCAACGTATCAGGGAAGACTTCTTTGAGCTGCTTGAACGTGGCGTCGGGGTTGTCCTCAACATATTTCTTTACAACGGCCAGCACCAACGGCCCTTTACCATATTCCTCGCCATTGAACTTATACTTGGTGTTGTCGCGGCCAGTGGACTTCACTGCTGCCTTGACTACCTCAGTACTCTTCTGTTCAGTCTCGCTTTGCTCGTCACCAGTTTCTGCCAGTGGCTCATCCGTCACCACCTGCTCAACCAGGCTGTAGGTTGCGTCAGCGCCTTCACCTTCAACAGAAATCTTTCCCTCGGTCTGTAACTTCTTAATGGCATTAAATAACGCCAAACCTTTGAGGCCAGCCGCTGACATCTCGGCCTTGGTACTACCATTGTTCTTGGTCAAAAATTCAATTACTTGTGCTTCCATAAAAATTGTTTTTAGATGTTTATGAAAACGAAGTAACGCCGTATAACCCGCACCGGGAAATGTTTTGGGGGCTTTAGCATGGCTTTAGCGAAATACTATGAAGTGCTGTATTTACTGGTGGTCACCGATATTTCAGACCACTTTTTACTTACGGCAGATCTGCCGCAAGTTTCCCGCATCGTATGGTTTCCGTGGAGTAAAAGAAAATACCTCCAATTTCAAATTATTGTCGCCGGTATCCTGAATCTTCGCTCTATAATTTAGAAATAATGAAACTAACAAGAAAAAGAACACCGTACCTATTACTCAGGTACATAATCAATCCATTCCTGAACAACGCCATATTGGTAACCTTGGACGAAACAACGTTGGAGTGCTTGAAATTTTACAAATCATTTATCAACGACGCCCCTGATATTCTCAAAAGAGACATGGTCATTATGAAGTTGAAAATCCATTTTGGTGACTACTTGTATATTGATGACATGAAGTACCCACAGTTTAAAGAATGGTTGATGATGCCGGTCACCGACGAGCAAGATTACCATTTTATTGATGCTACGCCGGAAGACATCAACAATTTCGTCTTAGATTCCACATCTGATAACGCTACTTATTATGCGTCGATAGTGTATCCAAGCGGTAACCTTTCACTTATGCTCGTAGGTGATGATGATGAAACGTTTGAATTCGTCAGCCAGCCTATCAACGCTTCAAAACTATAAATAGTTATCCGTGAAGCCACATAGGAATTAACAGATACTTCACCTGAGCACTATTTAAAATAGTATACGAGTACATTTCGACGTTGCAGGACGAAATGGAAAGTTAAAGAGATTGAGTTTTCACCAACTCGGCCCCGGCACAACCTGCAACTGTTGTCGGGGCTTTTTATTTTTTAATGGCCTACGTCTATAAAAATCCATACGTTAAGAACAGGGAAAGACATGAGCCGGCAATCGTAGAGAAAGTTGAAAAGCCGAAGCTCACCACACCATATGTATACCCCAACCCTTATACCTTGAAGAATGCTGTCCATACGATGGCGCAGGATAGTCATGCTGAAGAAATTGTTGTACCGGTCAAAGAAGAAGAGATCGCGAATGCCAGTGAGCACCATGAACAGGATGCAATGGTATCAACCGTATTGCCTGAACTGCTGGTAGAACAAATTGATGCGCTCGATCTATCAAGGATAATGAGAGATAAGGCATTGAAGCTGGTGTCCATCCTTTACCTAAAGGGCATGTACAATGACCATGACCTGTCGAAGTATGTCACACTTGCCGCGCACTATCTTGAAAAGACCTTCAATAAAGAGTATCATAAAGATTTCTTCAACCGGTTAAAGGCGGCAGGTATCATACAGTGCAATGAAGAATACCAGCAGGGTTCTATGTTCAAAAAAGGTAAGGCCAAAGGTTACAGGATAAACGGGGGGCTGCTGAATGATGCTTACGTCCCCGTCTTTTATGAAGATAGGAAGCAGAAGAAGTCAGGAAAAGACGGGGGCTTACGAAAGGCCGAAATTTTTATCAATAGAACCTATTTCTATAAGGATACTAATATACTACCAGATAACCCTATTAATAATTCTTGTTCTTCTAATGATACCAATCAGATTTCTTCTAACACTTGTCTCTCTATACATATTAGTTCCCGTCTTTTTCAGAAGTCACTAATAATTGATGATCTGAGCAGTTTGAAGTACGATCAGGACAGGATTTGGAAGGCGACCAAGGAACGTATCGCTTATATTAGTTCCCGTCTTTTCGTGGACGATGAAATTCTCAGGAATTCTTTCGAGGTGACCAATTGCCTGCTGGACAATTTCACATATCATACCACCAAAGAAAAGGCCATGAAGTGGGCCAAGGAACATGATGCGAATGTCATACAGGATGGCCGGCATTTCTATATACAGAAACTCAAACAATACGTCAAGGCCAAGAAGCTTAACGTATACCGAAACTACAAATGGCAGATGGCGAGGTTAAAGGATAAGATATTTTATGCGAAGCGCAACGATACCAATTGGCGAGTAGATCATAACCTGACCTGCGCCGGCAAGAATATCATGGAAGTGATAAAGGAAGACAACGACCTCATCGAGATAGACATAAAGAACTCACAGTTCGCGATACATGCGTATTGGTTGAAGGACGCCGGTTTATGTAAGCACGAAGATGTCCAGCGTTACTACGATATGTGCAGGAACGGCATTCTATATGACGAGATTGGTAAGTCACTTGGCATTGAAAGAGATGCGGCAAAGCAGTTGATGTTCGAGATGGTATTCTCAGATCGAAGGTCTCCAACAGCATCGAAGAAACAATTCAAACAAAGATTCGCTAACGTGTATGAACACATCGACAGCTTCAAGAAGGAAAAGAAGAACTCCAGCTTGTTCTCGGTAGAGCTTCAACAACTGGAGAGCGCGCTGGTTATTGATAACCTGTATCCAAACATAAAGGAACTCGGTGTATTCTGTCTGACCAAACATGATTCTCTAATTGTAAAGAAACAGGATGAGGATGCAGTAGTGAAGGTCATCAACGCCTACTTCTCACACATGGAGTTTGAATGCGTTTTGAACATTGGCGATAAAGAAGTGTCTGTTACATGTTCTTGAGTTAGGCCAAAAACGCAACCAATCGCGTTTTGGACGCTCAAATTCGCGACCAATCAGAAATTGCAGCTCATTATAAGGCCGAGCATGATCTGAGCGTATTTGAGAGATGTATGTCAGTCCCGTTTCCAGTCGCTGGTTTCTTCAGTCGCTTTGTCCAGTAACTCGGATAAATCATATAGTCCAGCGGCCGTATCCTTGAACCCAAGTGGCAATGTTTCTGCTTGGTGTATGAGATAGTCCAAAAATATTCGCCTCAAATCACGGCTTATCCTATTTGGGTCGTGCAGTGTAAGGAATGAAGTGAGCGCATCGATCAGTTCTTGGCTGGGGGTGTTCGCTTTGGTGTCCGGCATGTCGTGAATATAACAGCATCGTCTTCTCCTACATTACCTTTTGCGAAACAATAGCATTACCCCACGACACGCGGTAACTGCGGAACGTTTAAACTGCGTCATAAAACCAAGAACAATGAACGCAAATGATTTTTTGAAAGAGCATACCTGCACTAACGGGTATCACAGGTACATGGGTAGCTTCCTTGTGACCGATGGGGTGCTCGACCTTGCTACTAAATTTTCTTGTTTCTGGTATGTGGATATAGTCGCCTCATATCAGGGACAACTAAGGTCAGAGCCATTTCAGGTATGGACATTGACGCGCACTGATGATACCGCAGTTGTCAAATGTACTGATGGAAATGATAGAGTATTGGTTGCCCAGCACATTCCTTACACCGACTTTAAACCCACGACCGCGACCATCTGGGTGGAGCGCGATGAAACGACAATCATAGGCCTTTTACCATCTGAGCATTGAGACCATGACACAGGAACAGATAAACTACTACAAAGCGGCGGCGAGCCTTGGGCTGATACCCGACGAAGAGAATCCCATCTTCATCTTCAACAGTGCTCATAAAGACCTGCTGCTGGATATTGTCAGCGGAAAAATAGATGCCGTACAAATGGCACGAATGGAATTATATAGCCGGGGGCTTGACGAGAAAACAGGTGCCTGGATTGGTTGGTCAAAAACAAAAACCTATGTGCAGAAATAACGAAAATAAGGGGAACCCGTTAATGGAACTGCTGTTGCTCCTTGCTATCATTGTCCTGTTCGTTCAGGTGATAAAGGCGATTTACGCATGGTACAAGACACGTAGTAGCCGACAAAAGAAGTGGTTTTGGGTAGTCTTCGTGCTGCTTTATCTGTTTGGGCTGATGCTTGGCTAAAGTGGTACCCCCACCCGTGCAGAGCTACCAAATATCTCAACTGTGAGCGGCTATTCGACCATAAGTAACTCGGACAAGGTAACATCCAATGCCTGGGCTATCTTATACAGTGTGCCTACTGTGGGGTTTGTTCCCCCTGCTTCAAGGCGCGACATGTTCGACTTCTCAAAGTTTATCATCCCCGCAAGCTCCTGTTGTGACATGCCTTTTTCAATTCGTAGTTCTTTTACCCGTGTGCCAATTTTTTCAAACAGTTCTTTTTCTTTCATCGGGTTATCTTTTATGATACCCAATATTTATGAACGCTATATATTTGTGGTTATCATAAAAGATAACTAAACAAACTTTACCTAACTAAAATCACATAAACAGTCATGAACAATGAAAGCGTTGTAACAACGAATATTAAAACAGGGGTATTAACCTTAACCTATCCAGGGCAGTGGTTCTTGGTAGACATGAAAACTAAAATCAAAGTCAACGGTGATTTACATTCGACCCACTCGATAAAAAAAGGCTTCACCGTTACCGTGCCCATTACTTCTACAACCATGCAAATTGAAGTTGCATTGGGTGGTATCAAATCAACCAAGTATGAACTTGCCGGCTTGGATACTACTACGAGCTATACAATGACCCTGAACTACAGTGATACAATGGGTAAATTCAGCAAGGACTATAAACTTGTTAAGGAAGGGGAACAACCAAGACCGGCCGTATCACCAGAGCCACCAAAAACCAGATGGTACGAACAACCAGAGCCACCACCGAAGCCACTTGAATCAAAATGGTATAACAATTCAGGGAAGTTAGTGTTCTCGATACTGCTCTGGCCGGCCTTTTTGTATGGGTTATATAAGACTGGCCTTATCAGTAGGAAGCGGAAACAGTTTGGTTTTCTCATTGTTGTAAACCTGTTCGCTTGCCTGATGTACATTGCCAACCGGCGTATCAACGATGTGAAAATACCGTTTCCTGAGAAAGAGCCGGACTACTACGGCTCAATGGTGGCAGAGTACGACAAAAACACAACAGGCGCCGATTTACAGGGGCAGATTGATGAGTATAAAAGCAGTCATGGCGAAAGTGGCGAACATGAGGATTGGTCAAAACGGAAGTTTGAATGGGAGGAAAAACAAGCCACACCGCTACCACCACTATTTTACATCTACCTTATTGGCTCGTTCGCTGCGATTATATATTCCTTTACCCGTAAGAAGCCATCAGTAAAACAAGCGGTCATTCTGTGTATGCTGGTATTACCGTTGACATGTAGCGCACAGACCAAGGGAGAAAAAGAACTGGCGGATAAATACCAGGCTCCGTTGAGTGAGGCCTACGATTTATACGCGCTGGTCAATCACTGGAAGGAATACAAAGATAAGTGGGGCTATACAGTTTCATTCCCTAAGAACATCACCGATGGTGGTACTACAGCTTCAGGTATTCACTACTACGATGGGATAGAAATTGCGGTGGAGTCAAGTTGTCCCGATAAGCCGGTGAAGTTGAAGGATGAAATTAAGCGGTCGTATAATTCAGTCCTGAAAGACATTGACCCAACCTATTACGAGGTGGTAACAAAGGAACTAACCGACATTTCCTTCACGATAATAAAGAAGGACAAGGATGGTAGCGGTATGAGCTATGAAAAGTGTGTCATGGGTACCCGTTGCCTGTTCAAGTTAAGTTTCAGCGTAGACAAGCACAACCTCAAGAGATTGAACGAGAAGGATGCTGATGTGATTTTACACCTATTCACCGCATCAACAAAATAGTGTCGGTGTCAACCACACTTACATTTTATTCCATGACTCAACGTAGGATTGTAGATCCTCGGCAACGACAGTCAATTCAGATTTTGTAACCGCCTTACGTGGTGAGGCAGATGGATTATGTATGTTGCGTTGGAGGTCTGTAATACTCACAACGTAGATAATATCATCGTCTGAGTACTTGTCTAAGTCTTCAAGAATGAGGTAAGTTTCCATAGGGTCTTCGTCTCCTGACGTTTTCACTATCTTACATATCTGACCTTGTTTGCTGGGTCTAATCTGTTCTTCCATTGTTCTAATGTTGTTCGTAAAAATAACAGGTATCCGTTGAATAAGTGAAAGAATACCGCAAGCAATGAGTTAATTCTACGATTTATCCCGGTTAATTCGCTCTTTCAAATCTTCGATAGAATACGGCTCTTTTCGTCTATGTATCATGGCATGGCAGTTAGGGCAGACCGGCCGTAAGTCTCTGATAGGGTCGATTTCATATTTGGTGCCGACTGAAGACACCATGGTTAGATGATGTACATGGATAAACTCGTGTCCAATTTCACCATACACCTCATTAAAATCAAAATCACATATCGAGCAGACATAGCCATAATGTTTCAGGCACTCATTACGGGCATGCGGGTTACGTTCATATCTTGTTTGAGTTACGTTACTGGCACTTCCCTCCATGTATTTCTTTCCTATTGTGTTGCTGCTTCTGTTGATGTCCTCTTGTAGAATGTCATTGTGTGCCAAAAACTCAAACCATAACGTCTCGAGTTGAGGGCTTAATCCAGGAGATATGGATATTCCTGACGACTGAGCCAGCCATTGCTGTCTTCTTAAATCTCCTTTCATTAGTTCGCCAAGGGGAAGAATTGGGTCACTATCCGGATTAAGTAAAACTTCAAATTCAATCATAACACGATAAACATCCTTATCCTCTCCGCTCCAATGTGGCGACAAGAAAGGCTCGGATACGACATAGCCTGATCCAAATATACCCTTTGGCTCAGTTCCCAGTTTCAGTAAGAAGGCTCTGTCTCCAGGCCTCACTTTCTTGTGGCTGATACAACTCCATTTCATCGTAACAGTGCCGCTTTGTTGAAGCTGTTCTATCTTCTCATTAAGGGTCGTAAAGGCCCAGTTTTTTGGGTTCCAAACGAAAAGATAAGTAGGTGTAGTAATTCCTTCACTATGCTGTCTAATAGCCGGTTTTCCATGTTCATCAACATAGACTTCCCAGATACCATGCTTTTCTGGCTCGTAGGACACAACCTTGCCATGGCCGACTCGAAAAAGAAAATCGTAATTGGAGCCGGTATTAGTCAGACGAGGTTTATTGCTCTCGGCGTAGTAGACTCTTGATTTATGATTAACTGTGACCGCGATAATTTGCTTCTCAATTGTTGCCCTATTGACATCAATCCACTTCTCAATAATATAATGTTGAATTTGTGAATAGTCGGCACTACCCCCAAGAGCTTCAATGGCTTCTTTTACCATTCTCCATACGACAGGTTTCTCCATAGCATTTGTATTAAAGCTAAGATAACACTGAATGCGTTAAGTCATATATCAACAAAGACTTGATTGAAATGCCTATCGAGTGACCACAAGAAATGTCTAAATAGAAGGGGTAGGCAGTATTTTTGAGATCGGAAGCAAGGCATTGAATCCAATAAATTTTTTCAATTCATTCTTTTGGGGATTGGAGAAAGATAAAAACAGAGTCTCATCATCAAATTTATAATCTTGTAAAACACCATAAATCGTACCAACCTTGTAATCACGCCTAACTGCACAAAAAATTATCGAGGATTTAAGAGCAGTCGAAACTATCGGTAGACTGCCATCGTAAAACGGAATAATTTGAAATATCTCGTTCCCTATGGTTAAATCAAGAGAGACGCTCTTGCCACTTGTAATTTTAGAAAGGTCTAATAATGAGACAGATATTATACTCTCGACGGTGGTTAGTGCACAGGTTTTAAGTAGTAGTTTATCCATATAAGCCTGGCCTTCGAACCGATCCCTAAGTTGGAATATGTCCTTCAATTTGAGGTCTCGTATTGCTATATTTTGAACTTTAATTTTGAAAGTATTGCTGATATCATAGTTGATTTTCCCCAATTTCGCCCCACTGACATAGTTGTGGTACTCTTTAAAATCTGAGTTATTTTCTACCGCAAAGAAATCTTCTAAGAATGCCATGTATTTATGCCCTAATCGGTTTACAAATGTCAGGAAAATATGTATATTGATGTTGTGGTAAAACGAAAATTTTAAGCCAATTCTATGCGAAAGAAGCCTAAGGAAGAAGTACGGCGAAACATGCAGGCAATAAAAAGCTCAAATACAGGCATTGAACGAAAATTGAGTAAAATGTTATGGGCTGATGGGTTAAGATACCGGAAAAACGATAAAACCGTATATGGCCGTCCAGACATAACATTTAAACGATATAGAATAGCTATATTCTGTGACAGTGATTTCTGGCATGGTAAAGATTGGCCAAAATTAAAAGAGAGATTAGTCACTAACTCTGAATACTGGATACCTAAGATTGAAAGAAATATAGCTCGAGATATTCAAGTTACTACCAAATTAGAGGAGTCTGGATGGATTGTGTTGCGGTTTTGGGAGAATGATATAAATAAGAATGTTGAAGATTGTGTATCGAGAGTTAAAGATGTATACGCGAAACAAGCAAAACGATTTGAAGAAAAAATATTGTAGATATTGATGTGAATAACTATATTTGACAAATATTGTCAAATGAAAACCTTAGGACAGTTGATAAAAGAGCGTCGTGGAGCGAAAGGTTTGCTCTTGAGACACGTTGCGGCTCATTTAGATATTGACCAGGCAATATTGAGTAAAATAGAATGTGGGGTAAGGAAGGCAAGCAAAGATAATGTTTCTAAGCTCGCCGAGGTGCTGGATTTAGATAAAGAAGAACTAATGATTCATTTCTTTAGTGAAAAAATAGCCGAGGAAATTGGTGACCAGCCAAATCCCGGGAAAATATTAAAGAACGCAGAAAAACGAATAAAATTTTTTAAAGGTAATAGTTATTAAATGAAGGTAGTTTCATTGTTTTCAGGTGCCGGAGGTTTGGATTTGGGCTTAATTAAGGCCGGCCACGAAGTTATTTGGGCCAACGACTTTGATGAAGATTCTTGTGAAACATACAAATTGAATATAGGCGGCCATATTAAATGTGGTGATATTGGCAAAGTTGCCTTAGACGAAATTCCGGATTGTGATGTGGTTGTCGGTGGTTTCCCATGTCAAGGATTTTCTATGGCTAATATGCTTAGAAGCTCGGAGGACGAAAGAAATAAATTATATAAACAATTCTATCGTGTAATTAAGGGTAAGAAGCCCAAGTATTTTATTGCGGAGAACGTCCGTGGAATATTAAGTTTAGAAGGCGGGGAGGCGATTAAACGCATCGTCAAGGACTTTACAACTGCTGGGTATAGAGTAAAGTACAAAGCTTTTAATACGGCCGACTATGGAGTTCCCCAGTCGAGAATCCGGGTAATTATTGCTGGCACACGGAAAGACCTCCCGCTAACCAAAGATTATCAATTTCCTGAACCAACACATAATAAGTCTAATTGGGTTTCTATATCAAAAGCCTTGGAAAAAATCCCAGACCCAGAGAGTCCAAACAATAAATTAAAAAATCACATCTATTCGAAATATAAAATTACGGACAGGAATTTCACGGGCCATCGTATAACAAACCCCGACAAGCCCTCTCCGACAATACTTGCAAGAGGCAATGGGAAAGGTGGTGTAGTCGCTATTCAACATCCAAATAATCATAGGAGGATGAGTGTTCGGGAAAGTGCGATTGTTCAGTCATTCCCGGTTAATTTTGAGTTTACGGGGTCAATGGGGTCAATGTACCGACAGGTCGGCAATGCAGTGCCTATGGTTTTCGCGAAACATTTGGGTAAAAAATTAAAAGAGCTTGAATAAATATTAACTATGAAGGTAGTGTCGCTTTTTTCTGGGGCAGGAGGTCTCGATTTGGGTTTTATTAATGCGGGCCATAAAATTTTATGGGCTAATGATCTCTTTTTCGATGCTGTTCAAACGTATAAAAAAAATATTGGCGATCATATTCATTACGGGGACATTTCAAAAATCTCTTCTAATGAAATACCTGACCATGATATACTGATAGGAGGCTTTCCATGCCAAGGCTTCTCAGTAGCAAATACAAAACGGCATGAACATGACGATAGAAATAAACTCTATTTAGAACTGCTTCGCGTTTTGAAAGACAAGCAACCAAAGTTTTTCTTGGCAGAAAATGTCAAAGGGATTCTGAGTCTCCAAAAGGGTAAGGTCTTTGAAATGATTTTAGAGGATTTTCACAAGGCAGGTTATAAGGTGAAACATAAAGTACTTAACGCCGCTGATTTTGGGGTTCCTCAAAAAAGGGAAAGGGTAATTATTTTAGGGGTTAGAAATGACTTAGAATTTGAACTTAATCATCCCGAACCTTCACACGCCGAAAACGTCGAATTGTTCCAGAATAGAAGAAAATGGGTATCAATAGGGGAAGCTTTAAAAGATATTCCGGAACCGGAAGCGGAACATAGTTTAATTAACCATACCTATTCAAAGTTCAAACTCAAATTCAACGGCTATTTGGGAAACAGAGAAATTGACCCCAATAAACCGTCTCCAACGGTCACCGCTCGAGGAGATGAAAAGGGTGGCGTAGTTGTATTACATCATCCAAATAATCATCGAAGAATGTCAGTTAGGGAACTGGCTACAGTACAATCTTTTCCTATAAATTATATTTTTGAGGGAAATAATTCATCCGCATACAGGCAAATTGGGAATGCAGTACCCCCTTTATTGGCATTCGCTATTGCTTCTATGTTTCCTAAACATATAAGAGAAGATGAAACTAATACAGCCGCCCGTAAAACCGTTCGCAAATTACAAGTGGCAGTGGGCCGTGCTCACTCCAACAGAATCGCTTAATGACCCACCAGTCTTTTTGGGTGTATTACGTGTCTTTTATAGGTATCAGAATTTTGCACCCAGTTCAAAACCTGTTATGGATGGATTAGGTGTCGTTCAACAGGAAACTGGCACCAACGTAAACCTTGTAAGATCTCAAGAGCGAAACTTAGTAAGAAATTCTGGCCAATACTGGAAAGCCCTTGGCCTTTTAGACGAGGCTCAGGGCAAGATACATGTGAGTCCGTTTGGTCAACTTCTTGCCGAAGGGAAAATCACTCAGGTTGAATTTGCGACGACCGTAATAAAGACGTTAGAACTTCCGAACAAACGCATCCAGAGCAAAACCCAAGACTGGGATAATATCCAGCTAAAGATAAAGCCGCTTGAACTCATTCTTGATATATTAGCTGATTTATCAAAACGGTTCGGGCCACAACACGAGTATATAACCCCATTCGAGTTGCGAAAAATTGTTGTGCCGTTGGCGGGAGTTAAAGCAATCTTAAGTGATTTCGCAGATGCTATAGTTCAGCATCGAAATAACCAGATAAATTTATCTGCTTGGCCTGATTGCGCTCCCGAATCGAACGATAAAAGAATGGTGCGGGAGTTTTTGCTTTTCCTTGCCAACTATGGTTTTCTAAAAGTGGACTCAAGTCTACCGGGGAATGATAACGAACGGTATAGTTTGGCGAGTATTTCTCGAGAAGAAGTAGTTGAACTTCATAAGATTTCACCAGCACATGGTGATTTGGCTAATGTCGTAAGAACCATTAAGCAAACCCAAATTCCAGCTAACGTAGAAAGAAAAAGAGTAACAAGAGAAATACTGGATAGACCCTATCAAACAATATTTCGAAAGAATGTCTTGGCGGCTTACAAATCATGCTGTTTGGTGACAGGAGTTACCATTGAAAATGTTTTGGAAGCTTCGCATATAATTGACGTAAAATACCAAGGTTCTGACCTGATTGAAAATGGGCTGTGTTTACGATCGGACATCCACCAATTGTTTGATAGCCGACATTTGAGAATTCTTCCCAATGGAGCTATCCAATTGTCTGAACTTGCCTCATCGATGAATAATTATAGTTCACTACCTAAGAGCGTGACCATCCCAGATTTTGTAAAGCTTGAAAACTTGGAGTGGAGGAATAGCTATACGTAATTTTTTTATGCTGGTATTTATTATTCAATTGCCCAAGCTGAATGAAGAAGCCTCGTTCAAATTATTAACTTCGACAGATGAACTGTTTTGAATGTGGATGTTCTTGTAGTGATACATATACCGAAGTTGATGATACTCTTCGAGCCGAGTTGAATCTGCCCATGAAGCTTTATGAAATAGCCCATAGCAGTATAGGATGGTATATTGACAAAAACCTTGGTACTCCCCATATGATCGATGAATGGTTTAAAGAAAGCGAGGAGGGTCTATATTTTTTATGGTACAAAGACGATTATTGTGATACCCATCATTTGTTTCATTTCAAGTGTTTGTACGTTGGAAAGGGTAGTGCGGCCAAACGTATCGCTGCACATTGGTCAAATAAAGAATTAGAAACAGAAGGGTTAGTATATTTCACATTTTTCAAATGTCAAAACCGTATTGCCAAGTATCTTGAACAGTTAATCCTGGACGTTTACGATGTTCCGTTCAATAAAAATGAGAAGAAGGGTAAGAAAAAACTGTGCGGCTATTTTACACAGAACGAAGTTGATTAACGGGCCTATAGCTCAGTTGGGTTGAGCACCAAGAACGTCCAGTTTTTCAAGTCATTTATAGGGCAAATTTTCTGGATTGCGTTACCAGCGCGAGTTTGAAGCGAATTCACTGCAACAAAACATGCAAGTTGTATAAAACAAAAAAGACCTTGATTGCTCAAAGTCTTGTCTGTATTGTTGTGGGCCCACTAGGACTTGAACCTAGGACCACCTGATTATGAGTCAGGTGCTCTAACCAACTGAGCTATAGGCCCTTGACGTAAAACGTCAAAAATGGAGTGCAAATGTATAGGTTTTTATTAAAAAACAGAAAAAGAATTTAGGGCTATTTTTGCTGTATGGTAAAGGGCATTAAGCACATCATCTTTGACCTGGGGGGTGTATTATTAAATATTGATTATAAGCTGACGGAACAGGCTTTTGTGGCAGCAGGCATACAGAATTTCTCGGAATTGTATGCACAGCTACACCAGTCGGAGTTGTTTGACCGGTTTGAGATGGGGATGATGCCGGGTGAAGAATTTATCGCAGCATTGGTAAAAGCATCCGCAGAGCCTGTTACGGCGGCGCAAATAACAGCGGCATGGAATGCGATGCTGCTCGACTTTCCGCTACGCAGGCTGCAATTGCTGCAGCAGCTACACTTGTATTACGACCTCTTCCTGCTGAGCAATACCAACGAGATACATGAAGCCGCATTCAACGAGATACTATATAAAGCGCATGGCCTGCCCAATATAGGCGTGCTGTTTGATAAAGTGTATTTCTCGCACCGGCTGGGTATGCGGAAACCTATGAAGGAGATATTTCGACGGGTGCTGGACGATAATGGCCTGAAACCTGAGGAAACGCTGTTTATAGACGATAGTCCGCAGCATGTGGAAGGGGCTAAGCTGCTGGGCATACAGACTATTTACTTAGAAAAGGGGATGACAATAGAGGAGCTATTTAAGACCCCAAACCCCTAAAGGGGCTTCCCCATGTTATTGAACCACACTCCACTGGCGCAGATACTGCACCGGGGCATTATATATTGCTGAAACAGTATGAAATTAAAGCTCTTCGTAGTCGATGTAATCGCCCTGGCGCTTTGATGGCTTTTTATTTTCTTTTTCCCTGGCTTTCTGCGTCTGGCGGTTCATTTCATTTAATTCCTCCTGCATTTTTTTCAGGCGGTCGTTTGTGACCGAGGTAATATGCGCAATAGGGAAAATAAACCTTACCAATGCCCTAAATAAGATGGCAATTATTAATAACCAAATAATAATCTTAAGCATAAGGCAAAAGTAGGTGAATTAGCTAAAAAGGTAGCAGGGTAAATAGTTAATGTCACTTAATACGAAAATACCTAATAACTAGGTCTAAATCCGGTAAAAATGTGTGGTTCTGTATTTTTTTCTAATTTCGTAGCCGTTATTATAAATACTTCCTGATATTAAACAGCACATTATGAATATCATTAAAACAGTATCAATAGCATTGGTTGCGCTGCTTGTAAGTACTGGCACGCTTATGGCTCAGAAAGACGTGAAATACGAGAAGCTATTTTATAAAGACATGAAGGAAGACCATCAAGACCTGACCATTATTGTAGATAATGCGGTGTCGAATGAAGGTGAAACAAAATTCAAACTGAAGATTGTGAACAATACCGCCGACTATGTGTTGTTTAAAGTATCTGAGAGCAAATTTGTGATAAACGGTAAGGAATTCCAGGTATCTGAAAAGCCGTTGTTTATATCGCCCAACGAATCGGGATCGAGGGTGGTAAATGTGAAAGGAGCAGGGTACAACAGTGTGAAAAATTACGAGTTCGTGGTAGATGGCCTGTATAAAGTACCCGCAGACGCACCGGGGATACAGGCTCCTGATTTTATGCTGCCCGCAGCACGCAACGATTTTAAAACAGGCCCATTCACCTGCAAGCTGGGAAAAGTAAAAAAGGAGAGTGCGGTTACCAATGCCCGTTTTGATTGCACCTACAACGGTAGTAAGTTAGGGTTTATCTTCCCATCGAAAGTGGCAGTGAAAATGCCCGATGGCAGGGAGTACGCCAACGAGAAAAGCAAAGCCGGCGAGATAGTACTCACAAGGGGTGAATCGGATTATTTTACGTTAACATGGTCGCGGATGGAAGGCGGCAGCAAAATGGACATGCAGAAGGTGGACATGCTTTTAAAATGGAATGACGCATTTGTAGAGATGACACCGGAAAAACTACCTTCCAAAAAACTGGAGCTGTCATGGGACGAACCACTTACTATTGAAAAAGCCAAATAGCTTTCCATCAGCCTTTCAGCCTTTTATACACCACATAAGAATACACCATCGGCACGACAGATGCGGTTAAAATGATGCCTATGAACACAGGCATCATCTGCGTTTTGAGTATAAATGCCAGCACCATTACCAGTCCGCCGGCCACGAAGTAAAGCCTTCCGCCGAGCAAATGTGTTTTGGTCCATACGGTTTCGTTCTCCAGTGTCCAAGGGGTGCGGATGCCGATGAAGTAATTGGGTTTCACGGTCTGCATATAGTTGCCGAGGAACATGAACAAGGCACCTATAATAAGAAATACGGCGCGACCATCGCCTATGGTACCCGTAATGGCCGACCTCACGATAACAAAGCACAGGGCAGACATAAACAGCATCATCGCGAATTTGAGCTTGTAATATTTATTGCCCATGGCTTTTATCCTGTCCTTGGGGTCAATGGCGGGTATTACAGTAAACAGCAGGTACATACCCGCGGTCATTCCCGCTACAAGGTATATGAGCGTGGACTTATTGCTCCAGTCATTGGGCTGCCCATCTATGCCAAAATGGGTAGGGACAATTTCGGGCAGTGTGGGCCAAACCATTAGCAGGTAAACTATTGGCAGCAACATGATGAGCCATATCCAGACTTCTTTTTTGAGTTCAAAATTTTTCATTGTATTATTTTTTAAGTTTTAAAATATAAGCTAAAAGATCGTCGAGTATAGTGGTGTTTATGGAGTAGAGTATGAACTGGCCTTTCTTCTCGCTGGTCACCAGGTCGGCATTTTTCAGTATCTCCAGATGGTGCGAAATGCTTGGCTTCGATATATCAAATGCGTCGGCTATCTCCCCTGCCGTAAGGCTTTTGCGCTTCAACAGGTTCAGTATCTCGCGCCTCGTAGGGTCATTCATCGCTTTGAACAAACTATCCATAATTAGATATTTAGACAAATATCTAAATACTTTTTGAAATAACCAAATTATTCTTAGGGTTTAACAAAAAAAATCAGAAATATTAAAGGTGACACTTTGCCCAGACTATTCGGATTGCACTTAAAAAACCTGCTCTTTTTCTTTAACCGGCCCATCATCCTCGCCCTTGCCGCCTATATTAAAGAGGCGATAGGCAAGCGCTTTGCCTGTTTCATCAGCTTTTTGCCAGGCAAAAGCCTGTTTTTGCACTATGTAGTTGCCTTTGTGGTCCAGCACATAGTAGGTAATGTTTTTCCTGTTGCCGTTCCGTGAAAATATTACAAAGGCATCCGGGGCGGGTGTTCTGTTGTCTGTTACCCAGTTTATGTTGCAGTCGCGGAGTCTTTTCTCTATCAGAGGGTCCACATCGCCGCTTATATGCAGGCGCATATTCATGGTCATGCCGGTGAAAGGTATCAGCTGCGGATACAACAGATACATACGGTATAGCCACTCTTGTTGCTGTGTTTCTTTTTTCAACTCTTTAGCGCACTCTGCCTGTGCCTGGTAGAGGCGCGCAGTGAACAACTTTTCGTACTCAGCGTCGGTGTCGGGGGCTTTGAGCAATTTATCCAATACAATCTTAGCTTCGGTGTATTTGCCTTGCTGCATCTTCAGCCGGGCGGTGAATAGTTCAAAATACTTGCGTATGATTGGCCGGTTGTCTGTTTTCGCAGATTTTTCGAACCGGGAAATAAAATACTGGTTGCTGAAATCATGCACCAGGTACCATACCTCATCCCACGATACTACGCTCTCTGTAGAAAAGAGTTTATAGATAACACGGTCGCGCTCGGGGTTTTGCGCAAACTGGTTGATGATAAGAAACTGTTGCAGGTATTTTTCGGAGAGTTTACCGGCCATGCTATATAGCACTTTAGGGTTGTACCACCAGTTCCGGTTCTCAAACTGGTCCATCTGCCAGGTTTGTTCCTTGTTAATGAGTTTTATCAACTGCACAGCGAAATCGTAGTGGCTTTGCCCGAGTGTAGTGCCTATATGTAATTCTTTAAACCCGGCGGCTTTATCCACGTGGCGCTGAGACTCTGCTACCTGTCCGTCGTACAGCTCGCAGCGGGCAAGTGCAATATTGTACCAGCCATAGCCAGGTGTGGAGCCGGCTGCCTTTATCATATTTTTAGAAAGCTCAATACCTGTTTTAGGTTTAGCTTTATAAATATCAATGATAGAGGTAAAATAGGCCCATTCCTGCAGGCGTTTATCGCCTGCGTCTTGCATCGAGGCATTTTTGTACTCTTCCTCAGCAGTACGGAAGTCGCCGCATATACCCCTGAAATTGGCGAAGTTGTTGTGCGGCAGACGGCCGGCTTTGCGCATAAGTTCAAAATAGTGCGCCGCAGAGTCTATGTTGAATGAGTAGCTATGAAGTATGTTCTTGTAATGGTACACGCTCATCCGCTCCCGCTCCGCATTGCCCCTGAAGAAAGGGAAGAAATTCTCGAGCGGGGTGTTCAGGCTTTTGTTCTTTTCTATCAGCATCAGGCAGGTGTCCAGGTAGCGGTTTGCAAGCTGTTCGTTTTCGTCAATGGAGTTCTTTAAGAAAGAATATTTTGCCTTAGTATAAAAACGGTTGCGGTGTACTGTCCATGCCAGATAGTTGTAGGTATCCATATAGTACGCAGCCTGCAACCTCCATTTCAGGGTACGGCGTAGCAGTACATATATTTTCTCCACCTGATCGGTATTGCTGTAGCAGGTCATGAGGTAATAAGCGATGCGGGTATAATCGGTCATCAGTGTCAGCTTCGGGTAGATGACTAGGGCTTCGCTAGTGCGTGTGGCAAGTGCCTTTGCGTAGTCTCGCTCCAGCAGTTTCATGGCCCGTTCCAGGGGTATTGCCGCATTCTTATACCCGAGGTAGTCTGCCGCATGGTCGAATTTATATTCACCCTCTATCATCCAGCCTACATAGTAGGTGCTGTCAATACGCTTGAATTCTCGCGAGCGGGGTAGCATATCTTCGGCGCTTATGCCGGCCTCACGTTTGGCATCTATATCAAAAGCCCGTTGCTGAAATTTATCTGCCGGATGCGGCGGCAGGAATTCGCGCGGCATTGTTTTCTTCTGCTCAGCCCTGGCAGCAGCCCCCCCGGTATTGCCCTGCTGGGCAAATGCCACGTCTGTAAACAGCATTGCGGCTATCAGACAAATACCTGCGAATGAGTATTTAATATCAGTTCTGGAATCAGGCATACAGCTTCAGCTTTGCCAGGCGTTCAGTTTCTTTATTGATAATGGCATCAAGTGCTTTCAGTTTGCCGTCTTTATTGCGGTATATAAGCCTATGCTCGAGTACGGCACGCGCAGTGTCTTTTACATCGTCCTCTATTACATAGGTACGGCCTCTCACCAGCGCATAGGCACGCAGACATTTGAGGAAGGCTATTCCGCTACGGGTAGATGCCCCAAGCGAAATATCCTGGTGCTCGCGGGTCTGGCGTACTATGTTACTTACAGCTTTCAATATCTCCTCATGCACAAAAACGGAGCCTGCCTGTGCCTGCAAAGCGAGTATATCCTGCATACCGAGCACCTGCTGTAATTCCACAAGGTTTTTAGCAATATCCAGATATTCGCGGTATATGCTCAGTTCGGTTTGCTCATCCACATAACCGAAGTTTATCTTCATAAAGAAGCGGTCGAGCTGGGCAGCGGGCAGGGGGTAAGTGCCTTCCATCTCTATGGGATTCTGCGTGGCTATAGAGAAGAATAATCGCTCGAGCCTGAATGTAGTATCGGCTACGGTTATCTGGTGTTCGGCCATCGCCTCCAGCAATGCACTCTGCACCTTTGGCGAAGCACGGTTTATCTCGTCGGCCAGAAGGACGTTACAGAATAACGGGCCTTTCTTAAAGACAAACTCCTTGTTGCGGTCATCAAAAATATGGGTGCCAATGAGGTCCATAGGCAGCAGATCCGGGGTAAACTGGATGCGCTTGAACACCACATGCTCCCCTTCCTTTTCTCCGCTGATGCATTGTGCAAGTGTTCGTGCCAGAACGGTCTTGCCTGTACCGGGGTTGTCTTCCATGAGGATATGCCCACCGGCCAGCAAGCAGGTAACTACCATTTCTATCTGTTTACGTTTGCCGCGTATCACTTTCTCGATCTGTTCTACCAACTGCTGAATGGCAGCAACAGCATCTATACCAACCGGTTCGGTTACTGGATCGATCATAATTGTTTAATTTCTAAACACAATTTTACAGATTAATAACTTAGTAAAACAGGTAAGGATCGTAAATTTTTGTGAAAACACGCGGAAAAGGCGGGAAAGAAGCAGCCGACTAACGGCTTTACTGCGTATGGTGAATTATTAATTTATTAATTTAGCATCCAGATATGATCTACAGAAGCAAAGCACCATTAAGAATAGGCCTCGCCGGGGGCGGCACCGATGTGAGCCCTTATTGCGATACGTATGGCGGGGCAATACTTAATGCCACCATCTCTTTATACGCATATGCCACTATTGAGCCGCTGGCAGAGCCGGCAATAATTATTGAAGCTATTGACAGGAACGAGATAACCAGTTGCGCGAAAACGGACAAACTGCCGATTGATGGTATGCTGGACCTTGCAAAGGGTGCATACAACCATATAGTGGAGAAGTATGGTCCGGTACCGTCAGGGTTTAAATTATCTACATTGGTTGATGCACCGGCCGGTTCAGGATTAGGCAGCTCATCTACACTTATGGTGGCCATAATCGGTGTTTTTACCGAATGGCTGAAGCTACCGCTGGGCGAATATGATATTGCCCATATGGCCTATGATATAGAGCGCGTGGAACTTGCCATGGCGGGTGGCAAGCAGGACCAGTACGCTGCCACCTTCGGCGGGGTTAACTTTATGGAGTTTTATAACGACAACAAGGTGATAGTAAACCCTCTGAGAATAAAACAACGTTATCTCTACGAATTGGAGAATAACCTGCTGCTCTACTTCACGGCTACCAGCCGACTGTCATCAACTATTATAGAAGCGCAAAGCCAGAACGTGAAGGACAAGAACAAGGAATCTATAGATGCCATGCACAACCTGAAGGAGCAGGCGGTGATGATGAAGGAGGCTTTGCTGAAGGGCAACATACACGACATAGGCCGCATACTTGATTTTGGTTTCCGGTATAAGAAACAAATGGCTAAGGGCATTTCCAACCCAGCTATGGATGAGATATATGAGGCTGCACTAAAGGCCGGGGCAACGGGGGGTAAAATATCGGGTGCCGGCGGTGGCGGGTTTATGATGTTCTACTGCCCGGCCAATACCCGGCATGATGTAAAAAAAGCACTGTCGGCATTTGGCGGTAGTTTCAGTGCATATCAGTTTACTAACCACGGCCTTGTAAGCTGGAGTATTTAATACAGGAGCAAATGGAAGCAATAATATTAGCCGGAGGGCTTGGCACCAGGTTGCAGGGGGTTATAGGGGCTTATCCTAAATGCATGGCGCCGGTAAATGGCCAGCCATTCCTGGCCTATTTATTTGAATACCTGGGGCGGCAAAAGTGCACGAGGGTTATTTTGTCGTTGGGCTACAAACATAAAGTCATTACCGACTGGATAGAAGACCAGGATACGCTGTTTGAGGTGGACTGCGTGATTGAAGAGGAGCCATTAGGCACCGGGGGCGGCATATTGGCTGCCATGGGAATGGCCGAAACAGATGATGTGGCTATAGTGAACGGGGATACCATGTTCAAAGTAGACCTGGCGCAGCAACTGGCCTTTCACAGGAGTAAAAATGCGGAAACGACACTGGCTTTGAAAAAGATGAAACAGTTTGACCGCTATGGCATAGTTAACACAGATGCACCGGGCACAATCACTTCTTTCGAAGAAAAACAATACCGTGATGAGGGAATGATAAACGGCGGCGTGTATTTTATAAACAGGGAAAGGTTCCTTGCCAGGAACTTACCGGATAAATTTTCATTTGAGAAGGACTACTTAGAGAAATTCGTGAAGGAAAAGAAATTCTATGGCTTTGAAAGCGATAGCTATTTTATAGACATTGGTGTTCCCACTGATTATGATACGGCACAGGCGGATTTTAAAACCCTTTTCAGATGAAGATAGCCATCCTTGGTTCAGCACACCCGCTAAGAGGAGGGCTTTCTGCTTTTAATGAACGGCTTGCTTACCAACTATTGCAGCAGGGGCACGAAGTGGTGAACTACTCCTTCAGCCTGCAATATCCTTCGTTCCTTTTTCCGGGCAAAACGCAATTTACAGATGAGCCTGCCCCGCAGGGACTGACGATACGCACGGTTGTGAACTCTGTAAACCCGCTGAACTGGCTGAGTGTCGGGAGCCGGATGAACAAGGAGAAATATGACCTTATTATTGTAAAATACTGGCTGCCATTTATGGGGCCGGCCTTTGGCACTATTTTAAGAAAAGCTAAAAGGAATAAACATACCCGTGTGCTTTGCATTGTGGACAATATTATACCGCACGAAAAGAGGCCCGGTGATAAGCAGTTTACCGATTACTTCATAAAGCCGGTGGATGCCTTTGTGACAATGAGCAAAGACGTGCTGAAAGATGTGAAGACATTCACCGACAAACCTGCTTATTTTACACCTCACCCTATCTACGACAGCTACAACGAACCTGTAAGTAAAGATGATGCGTGTAAATGGTTGAAGTTTGACCCGAACAAAAAGTATATCCTTTTCTTTGGCTTCATCCGTGAATATAAGGGGCTCGACCTGCTGCTGGAAGCAATGGCGGATGACCGTGTACGCCGGGCTGGTATTGAACTCATAGCAGCAGGTGAATATTATGACAAAGCTGTAGAAGCCAACAATAACAGCATTATTGAAAAGCACCAATTGCAAAAAGCAGTACACCTAAAAACAGATTTCATACCTAACAGCGAGGTGCGGTATTACTTCAGCGCAGCCGACCTTGTGGTGCAACCCTACAAACATGCCACGCAAAGCGGCATCACGCAAATAGCCTTTCACTTTGAAAAACCAATGGTAGTGACCAATGTGGGCGGGCTTGCAGAAGTAGTGCCTGACGGCAAAGCAGGGTTTGTGGCGGAGCCTAATCCGACCTCTATAGCCGATGCTATTCTAAAATTCTACGAACCGAATTCCATTCCCGGCCTACACCAGAATATACTTGCGGAAAAGCAAAAGTATAGTTGGGAAACATTTACCGACGTGATGATGAAGGCGGTGTATGGAAAATAGAGCTATTCTACTCAACAATCACTTTTGCCGAATAGTTAACATCCTTACCATAAACAGAAAGTAAATAGACACCTGGCACACTGCTTATTTTCACATCACTGGCCCTATTGGTTTCCAACGCGAGTTCCTTAACTTTCTTGCCTAGAATGTCTGTAATAATAACATGCACATCCTGTGTTTCATCTGCGTTTATACTCAAGATGAATGTACCGTTATTCGGATTAGGGAATATTCTTAATTCCGCTGTATTTGAAACTGAGGGCAGTACTAATGTTGGGTTGTTCCACCTGCCAAAAATATAATCTCCGGCAAGCGATGCTAGGGCGATTGCGGTATCCGGCTTTGTAGTATATGGCGAAGTGGTATTAGTGCTAACCCTGGGTGTTGGTAACCAAGCCGAAGCAGAATACTTCTGAGTATAAAAAGAATAGTTAGACCCGCTCAGTATAGTTGAGAGGTTGTAAGTGGCGGTAGGGGTTACAGTAGCAGGCCCTGCCGCACTGAGATTGGTAATAGCCCAGTAATGTGTTGTCATAAAAGATGATAGCAGGCCTGAGGTGGCCACGTTAGGATGCAGGCCATTATTAACTTTTACACTAAAACTCCCGGCTGTTCCCGCTGCGCTCAACGCCAGCGACATAGGCGCATAGCTGGTATCGCCCACTTCATAGTTTACGGTAGTGAGCCCGGAAATTGTCTTTATCAGCGTACCTTCCACATAGTTCGTCAATCCGGCACCGGATACCGATGCAGCAGCACCCGGAAGCGATATGGTGTTTGCCCCGGTATGCAATACCCCACTTGTAAATCTTAAAGAACCTGTACTTGATGTAGTTTGGGAAAGGGTAACACCCATCGGGTTACTGATAATGATTGTATCCGGGGCAATGAGTGATGCCGGCATATCAGTACCCGTCACCTGTGCCGCAGTACCATTAAAGCCATAGTTGGCACTATTGCTGAAAGTTCTTGTACCTGTAGTTACTATTGCCGAATTGATGCCGGTTGCGTGTCCCACCATTAGCGTTGCAACACCATTCAATATGAATTTCCTTGTACCATTTATTACATATGCTGCGGGGCAAATTAATGTGCCATTTACCGTTAACCCAAATGCCGCAGAGCCGGTTGTTGTACTAAAATCACCTGCTAACTGGGCTACACAATTAGTATCAATAAATACATTCGTACCCGACCATATTCCTGTGCTTGTATTATATATGTTCATTGTTCCGGCTCCCCTGTTAAGAGCGAGGTGAACAGTATTTGTGCATCCGGCACCTGTGTTGGTCATTATCCCGGTTCCTGTAATTGCACAGTCGCCATAAATATTAGTGGTAATCACACCACCTGCACCACCTGCATTATAATTACCTCCCGACATTTTAAAGCTGCCATGGCTATTCTGTGTTAGGGTGCTGCTTGCCCCGGTGGTAGTAACAGTACCGCCACTTATTGAGAAGCTGCCATATATATGCAGGTATAAATCTGTGCTACTGGCTATTGAACTGATAGTACCCGAACTTATATCAACATTACCGTTTACAGTCACATTACAAGTAGTGCCTGCGCCGCCAAGAGATAATGTGCCTCCTGTAAAATTCATATCCCCATATACATTCATGGTGAAAGAACTGCCAGCGCCACTCATGCTGAGTGTGCCACCTGCTGCGAATACTACAGTATCCGGGGCGCTTGAAGCCGCTCCAAGAATCCATGTAGCCGATGCCGGCAATGTCATCGACATATTTATAACCCATTTATCTCCGGGTGTTGTAAATGAAGATGGCGATGTCATTCCATTCGACCAATTAGAAAGGGTGTTCGCTGCCCCTGCTGATATTGTGGTCCATGTTGTGGCAAAACCAGTAGGACTGCCGCAAAGAATCATAAACAGCGTAAATACTGCAAAACTCCGTGATATAAGTGTCTTCTTCATAAACCCTTACTTTTATTAATGAAACGATTGGATGTTTAACCTAAAAGTAATAATTTATTCCGAAAACATATAAATAAAAAAATCCCCATTGGGGATTTTTAGCAAAAGCATTTATTATGGCGCGCCTAATCTTTTTCTGTCCTTATGTATTTGCCCTCGGCATTGAAAATAAGGTCCATATAATTGATGTGCGCCTCGTAGTTAGTCTCTCCGTTTGCCAGTTTTATTACCGATGCCTCTCGTGCATTGCGGCCACTGAAATTCTTTTCGATATACAATTTTACTTCGGCCGGCAGCGACTCTACCGGAATCTTTCGCTCAGTTTCTATCCATGTGCCATCTTTCTCATACAATGCCGATACCTGTTGCCCATCATGCCTGAAACGTGCTTCATATTTTCCATCTTCCAATACCCACCTCGGGTCGTCCACCCTCTGGAATTGTTTGTTGAACGCAATGCGAACCGCATCAGGTGCTTTTGAGAAAGTCCTTCTCTGCGCAAAAACAGTTACCCCCGAGAGCATGAGGCAGAGCACTATCAATCTTTTCATAACCTTACTTTAAGTTGGTAATATTAATAAAAATGTTGGAAAGAGCACAAATTGAGCCCTTTAGGGGTTTGGGGTGAGGTTTGCCCTTCTCACGTCCACCACTTTCACCTGCAATCTTGTTGTGCCGTTAAACTCATTCTCTTCCATAGTATATACCATATCGAAAGAGCCGCTCCTCACCAGCTCATATTTGTCTGCGAGGTTAAAGCCTATGCCTTCTATTACTGCCCCGCCTTTCTGGTGGGCCACTATGCGCAGGTGCTGTTCTTTTACCACGTTCGATTTGCCCTGGTAATCATATACCTCCCTGCTCACGAATACCGGCCGCATATTGGCCGGGCCAAAGGGTTCAAATTGCTTCAGTATATTATTCAACGCGGGCTTCACTAATGATAGCGGTATCTCCGCATCAATTTCTATCTCAGGTATTTCCTGTTCCGGCGTTATTGTTGACGATACTATCTTCTCGAACTTTTCAATGAATTCATTCACGCGATCCTCACCCATGGTCATACCGGCGGCGTAGAAGTGCCCGCCGTAATTATCAAGCAATTCCCGGCACTCGTGAATAGCCTCATATATATTGAAGCCGGATACGGAACGGGCGGAACCTGTTGCCTTGCCGTTTGCGTTTGTCAATAGTATTGTGGGGCGGTAATAATGATCTATCAAGCGGGATGCCACAATGCCTACCACACCTTTGTGCCAGTGCGGGCGGTAAAGCACCGTAGATTTTCGATGCCACATGGCCTCATCATCCTGCATTATTGCCAGCGCTTCTTCAGTGGTACTTTTGTCCACCTCTTTACGATCGTCGTTATCAGAGTGCAGTGCCGCAGCCAGTACCTGTATTTTCTCAGGGTCTGTTTCTATGAAAAATTCCACGGCTTTTCTTGCGTCATCCATACGACCGGCAGCGTTTACGCGCGGGCCAATCACAAAAACGAGGTCTGATATGGATAGTTGCCTGGTCACACCTGCCAGCTCTTTGAGTGTGGAAATAGCCAAGCAGGGCGATTCATTGATACGCTTCACTCCATAGTAGGCAAGTATCCTGTTCTCACCGTCTATAGGCACTATATCTGCGGCAATGCTTGTAGCTACGAGGTCCAGATATTGGTAAACATTCTCCATTGGCTGTTTCCAATGTATTGCAAGCGCTGATGCCAGCTTGAACCCTATACCGCAGCCGCTCAGTTCTTTATAAGGGTACTTACAATCATGTTGTTTGGGGTTAAGGATGGCGAAGGCCGGGGGCAGCTCATGGTCGGGCAGGTGGTGGTCGCAAACAATCACATCTATGCCCAGCGATTTGGCATACGTGATCATTTCCACCGATTTGATGCCGCAATCAAGTGTTACCATCAGTGTATAGCCATTGGCATGTGCAAAATCTATACCTGCCTTAGATAACCCATAGCCTTCCCTGTAGCGGTGCGGTATGTAGAATGATAACTCGCCTTTGTAATTATTTTTAAGAAAAGAATAAAATAATGATACCGCAGTGGTGCCATCCACATCATAGTCGCCATATACCATTATGCGTTCGTGCCATTCAATAGCCTCTGATATGCGGTTTACGGCCTGTTTCATCCCTTTCATCAAAAAGGGGTCATGTAAATGCGATAATTCAGGACGGAAAAATAATCTGGCGCTTTCGTAATCTTCAATGCCCCGCTGCACCAGCATCCTGCAAATGGCCGGCTGTATCTTTAATACTTCAGAAAGCCTGTTTACCTTTTGCTCGTCTGCCGCTTTTAACGTCCATCTTTTATCGGGCTTCATTTTCCAAAATCCAGTTGCTGCACGGCATCGTGGTATTCACTCACCCATTTGCCGAGGGTATCGTCAAAGCTACCCTTTTCCACGTTCACAAAAAAATCGCCTTCATTCATTATCCGTTGCAGCAGTTGGTCTTGTGCCTGAATGCATTGAATGGCAGTACTGTATGGCGTGTGGCTGAAAGACACCATCTCATAAACCGATACGAATTGGTCGGGGTAGCGTTTGCCCAGCTCCTTTTCTATTTTCTTGCGCTCCAGGAATTTAGGATCGGCCACCTTGTCGCGCATTTCTATGAAGTTCATTAAAGCGAGGTCTGCCACGGCATTCCCGTTTGGCCTTCTCAAGGCAGCATATGCAGGCAATATCGTTTCCCAGTCTTCGCCATGCTTATCCATAAGCCCGCTGAGCACGGTGCAGTCTTCAAAACCGGCATTCATGCCCTGCCCGTAAAACGGCACAATGGCATGGGCAGCATCACCCATAAGCGCACTTTTATTTTCGTAATGCCACTTGCTAATGTGCGTAGTGACCAATGCAGAGGTAGGATTGGTAAAGAAATCATCGAGCAGGCCGGGCATGAGCGTCTTAGCATCGGCAAATTGCGTATCGAAAAAGCGGGTTACATCTTCTTCTGTTTTCAGTTTCTCGAAGGATACCGGCCCCTCGAAGGGCAGGAACAACGTGCAGGTAAATGTACCATCGGTATTCGGCAAGGCTATCAGCATATAGTTGCCACGTGGCCATATATGCAGGGCATTTTTCTCCATCAGCCACTCGCCGTTTTTGCCCGGCAAAATACATAGTTCTTTGTAGCCGTAGTCAAGGTAATTCTGGTCACAGTTCACACGTGTAAGCCTTGTGTAGCTATCCCTCAATGCAGAGAACGCCCCATCGGCGCCAAACAGAAGATCGGCCTTTACCACCTTTTGGCTCTTGTCGGGCAGCTCGAAGTAGAGTGTATTTGCAGGGACGTCCACATGCGAGCAGCGATGTTCAAAAAATATCTTTACGCCATGCTGTTCAGCAAGGGTCATCAGTTTTTTGTTCAATTCGCCCCGGCTCACAGAAAAGATGGCCTCATTATTTTTACTGTATGGCTGAAAAGCGGTATTACCATCGGGCTGGTGCAAGTGGCGACCATACATGGGTATGGCCAGCGCCTCCATTTCCTGCTTCAGGCCGGCAAGTTCCAGTGCTTTCCAACCACGGTGGCTGGTGGCCAGGTTGATGGATTTTCCGGCAGAGATATGGGCACTGCGCATATCTGGCCTGCGCTCGTATAGTTCTACTTCATAGCCTCTTTTGCGCAGAATGATAGATAACAATGAGCCAACCAAACCTGCTCCTAATATGGTAACTTTCCGTGACATAAATTTTATTTAGAACCGCCAAAATAAGGAATTATGGGCTAAGAGGTAATGATAAAAATCATCCAAACCCAGTAAAACAAATCAATATATTGAATGATTTACTCAGATTTGTTACGACCTTTGTAAAAAATCACCACCATGCCCTCAAAGTTTTATGAACACGATGCTAAGTCCGGCCTGAAAGATAAACGGCAGCTGTCTGTATTTATTGATGTGCTTGTGAGCAAGTATATGAAAGAGATACGAACGGCAGACCTAAGTTACATATTCTGTTCAGATGATTTTTTGCTGGAGATGAACAAGAATTTCCTTGACCATGACACCTATACCGATATTATCACCTTCGATCTCAGTGAAAATAAAAAGGAATTGCAGGGCGAAATATACATCAGTGTTGACCGGGTAAAGGACAATGCCAAAAAATTCAAGACCACCTATGCCGATGAGCTGCACCGGGTCATATTTCATGGAGTGCTGCACCTGTGCGGGTTTAAAGACAAGAAAGAAAAAGACCGGAAGATAATGCGGGAGAACGAGGACTATTGCCTCGACCGCTATAAAAAAGAAATGAAATAATGACGATTGAGGTTCTATACGAAGATGACGACCTGCTGATAGCAAACAAACCTGCGGGGCTATTGGTAATACCCGACAGGTTCAACCAGGATCTGCCCAGCCTGAACAAGATACTGGAAACAAAGACCGGCCAGAAAGTATGGGTGGTGCACCGGCTGGACAGGGACACAAGCGGCGTGATATGCTTTGCCAAGAACGAGCAAACACACCGCTATCTCTCGATGCTGTTCCAGGAGCATGCTGTGGGAAAGTTTTATGCAGGGCTGGTAACAGGTATTGTAAACCCGGCTGAAGGACGAATAGAAAGCCCTATTGCAGAGCACCCGGCGCAGAATGGCAAAATGATTGTAGCAAGAAAGGGAAAGATAGCCGTTACAGACTATAAAGTGGTGGAGCAATGGCCCTTGTATTCCCTGGTCCAGTTCCAGATACATACCGGCCGCACCCACCAGATAAGGGTGCATATGCAGTCCATAGGCCATCCATTAGTGTGTGATGAGCTTTATGGCGATGGTAAGCCTTTTATGCTTTCAGGCATAAAGCGGAAGTACCACCTTTCAGGCAAAGATGAACAGGAAAGACCGCTGCTGAACAGGCTAGCGCTACATGCATACAGATTGCAATTTGTAAAAGAGGACGGCAAGGAAATCACTGCCGAGGCCCCGTTACCCAAAGACATTGCCGCCTGTGTGAAGCAGTTGAACAAATGGGCAGCTCCAAAAAATTCTGAATAGGCAATATATATTGATGACAATTAAATTTATATAGACTTTTAATGACTTTTTAACCATTTAACTTTTTAACCATTCAGCCTTTCGGCCAATTAGCACTATTTTTGACCTCTTATTTTAAACTTGAGCAATATGAAATCTAATATTAATATACAGGTGGACCTGGCGGAAGATAAAATGCCTGAGGCCATACAATGGACCGCGCCTGATGGCGGTGTAACAGATTGGCAGCATGCCAAGGCCATACTCCTTGGCCTGTGGGATGGACAGGAAAAATCGGCGTTGCGCATAGATCTGTGGACAAACAAGATGATGGTGGATGAAATGAACGACTTTTTCTACCAGACATTCTACGGCATGGCAGATACCTATTTGCGTGCTACGAAGAATACGGAACTATCGAACGAGCTTAAAGCATTTGCAAAAACGTTCCTGAAAAAAGCGACTGAAGCAGTAGAAGCAGAAAGCGCGCAATAAGGAATCGGGAATTAGTGGTTTGGAATCCGGATTGTTATTTACCTCAGCTTCCATTACTGCTTTTCCAATAAGAAACGATCCAAATTCCCAATTACATCCCGATAGCTATCGGGATCAAATACACAAATATGGCTCTTGAAGAAAAAGTAATGGAAGAACTGAAGAACGCGATGCGCGCCAAGGATGAGGCTGCATTGCGTACCCTTCGTGCTATAAAGGCGGCAATTATCATTGAAAAAACTGCAGAAGGGGCTACCGGTGAGATCAGCGAAGCCACAGAACAGAAGATGCTGCAAAAACTGGCCAAGCAACGCCGCGACTCGCTGGACATTTTTGAAAAGCAAAACCGTGAAGACCTTGCCGCCAAGGAGCGGGAAGAACTGGCCATCATTGAGAAATTCCTGCCAAAACAGATGTCGGGCGATGAATTGAAAAATGAGGTGAAGGCAATCATAGACCAGGTGGGAGCAAAGAGCCCCGCCGATATGGGAAAAGTGATGGGTGTGGCCAGCAAGCAACTTGCCGGAAAGGCAGATGGCAAGGCCATATCAGAAATGGTGAAGCATTTGCTGGCGCAATAATTTTTTCTTTTTATGAATGTGGTATGCCTTCGTTGGCGTGCCACATTTTTTTATGCTTACTTTTGGCTTAATTATGGCGCTGGATATAGTCGGCATTATCCTCATTATCTTATTTTTCATCCGTGGCTACATGAAGGGGCTTATTATAGCCGTATTCTCGGTGCTGGCCATATTGCTGGGTGTTCTTTGCTCGCTAAAGCTGTCGGCATCTTTTTCCGGTTGGCTGCAGGAGAAAGGATATGCTTCCTCAGGCTGGGTGCAGGTTATCAGCTATCTGGTTTTGTTCGTTGGTGTGGTACTTATTGTCTGGCTGATAGCAAAATTGATAGAAAAAGCAGTAGAGGGTATAGCGCTGGGTATGGTGAATAAAATGGTAGGCGGCCTTTTATATGCTTTCCTCGGCGCTGTGTTGTGGAGCTCGTTCCTGTGGATAGGTAACAGGATGCACCTGATTGCGCCCGAAACCATAGCTGCGTCGAAGACTTACTCATGGCTGTCAAGGCTTGCGCCATGGTTCTTTGAACAGGCCGGGAAAATGATACCCTATGTAAAAGACACCTTCAGCAGCCTGGAGCATTTTTTTGACGGCGTAAACCATAAAGCAGGAGATGTGGGTACTCATTGACAATTACGACTCTTTTACCTACATTCTGCACGATTACCTACTGCAGACCGGCAATGAATGTGCCGTTTACCGCAACGACGAGATAACCGTGCAGCAACTGGAAGCGCTAGCTCCCGCAAGGCTCATCATATCTCCCGGCCCTGAGACCCCACTGCAGGCAGGCATTACCATGGAAGCCATAGCCCGGTTTCATGACAACATACCTATACTGGGCGTATGCCTCGGCCACCAGGCATTGGGCATGTATTTTGGTGCAAAGCTTGTACATGCGCCCTACCCTATGCATGGGAAGACCAGTGAAATAAGCCATAATGGCGACCCGTTGTTCAAAGAGATTCCTTCGCCCTTTACTGTGATGCGGTATCACTCGCTTGTGGTAAATAATTTTGCGAATACCCCTTTAAGCCCTACTTCCCATACCGATGATAGGACTATAATGTCATTAGCGCACAAACAATATCCGTGTATTGGCGTACAATTCCATCCTGAATCAGTAGGGACAGAATATGGTTTGCAATTGTTGAAAAATTGGGCAGGATTATTTCCCAGGCTTTAATATCCCTTTGTAATCTGCAGGATTATTTATCAGTGCCAGCGCTTTGTCCAGCTCCTTATCATATTGAAGGCCTTGTGCTACGCGGCCACGGGAGTAATAATATCTTGATGCTATCTCGTTTTCCAGCATTTCCTTTACCTGGCTTTTATGCTTCAGCAGATCCTGCTTTTTATCATGAGATAGTTTTGATTTGAGTTGATCAAATTCGCTTTTGGCATCATCGTAGTACTTTTCCCTTACCGCGAGTTTTTTAAGCGAATCGAGAGCACGTTCCGTTTCCGTCTGGTAAGAATAATCTTTATTCTCCACCCATTTACTGAACTGGTTGAACTCTGCATCGGTAAGCGAGAATTTATCGGCCGGAGGTATTGAAGAATGTTTGCCGGCATATTCGGTTGCGTAATCAAAGAGGTGGTTCCGCGTGTATAAGGTAACGGCCACCATGCTCATCGGTTCATTCTTCACATATACATCGGGCTCTACGCCACCACCGCTTTTCACAATGCGCCCCGACTTTGTCCGGTACGATTTCTTCAACGAATCGGGAATATAACCTACACTTCCATCCGCATTGCGGTGTGAGTAGTCGAGCGCCTGTATGCAACGCCCGCTGGGTGTATAATACTTGGCTATCGTGAGTTTGAGAAGAGAATTAAAACCCAGCGACCTTGTCTTTTGCACCAGGCCCTTGCCATATGAGCGCTCACCTATCACTACGCCCCTGTCAAGGTCTTGCATAGTACCTGCAACTATCTCAGATGCCGATGCTGAAGAATGGTTCACAAGCACAGCGAGAGGCAGTTCTTTGTTCCATACAGTGCCATTGGTCTTATAGTCTTCGTCCATGTCGGGTATTTTTCCCTTGGTGCTCACCACCAATTGCCCTTTATCAATGAACAGGTTACACAGGTCTACAGCTTCTGTAAGTAAACCTCCCGGGTTGTTTCTCAGGTCAAGCACCACACCCTTGAGCGCGGGCTGCGCCCTGTACAGGCTGTCGCACGCCTGTTTCACTTGTCTTGCGCAGCCCTGGGTGAATTGTGTGAGCCGCACGAAAGCAATGTCGTTCTTTTCGCCTACAAGACTGTAGTAGGGTACGCTTGATATTTCAATCTCTCCACGTGTTATCAGTTTAGTTGAGGAAGTACCCGTAAACGCATCTTTCACCTTCATGCTCAATTGTGTACCCGGTGAGCCTTTAAGTAGCCCGCTCAGATCGTCCACGCTTTTGCCCTTCACTACCTGGTTGTCAATGGTCTCAACCAAATCGCCGGGGTGCAGACCTGCCTTTTGCGCCGGGCTGTTTTCATACACATCCCCTATATATATATCTTCACCCTTGCGCTTCATGCTGGCGCCTATGCCCCCATACTTGCCTGTGGTCATGAACATGTATTCTTCTATATCCGCCTCAGTTATATAATTGGTATATGGGTCCAGTTCTTCCAGCATGGCATCCACCCCGGTCTTCACCAACTTACCCGGTTCTATAGGGTCTACATAGTAGGTATTCAACTCCTTGAACAGGTTTGTGTAAATGTCCAGGTTCTTCGATATTTCGAAATAGGGGTCATTCGACTTCGCGTGAATGAAGAAAAATGCAACAGCCGACAACACTACCCCGGCTGCGAACCCTTTATATCTATTTATGTTTTTCATAAACTTTATTTCTTTGCATTCAGATAACAAGCAAAGTACGGATTTTACCTCTTCAAAAATGATAAAGAAATAATAAATTCACGTCGAATTGCCTGAAAAATGGTAAATTGTATCGAATAGATTTGCTGCTCGTATGGCTATGCACTACCGAATTTGGTTTTTCGTGTTACTGTCCCTGTTTTCGTCTTTGCCCGTTTGGGCGCAAAAAGCGCTGACAGAAGGTTACATCAACTATAATGTAAAGCTCGAGTCTCCCGACAAGAAAGTATTTACCGGCACATATACTTTTACCTTTAAAGGCACACAATTAAGAAAGGACCTACAATTGTCAAATGGCTACCGGCACGTCATTATACTTAATTCCGCCACAAATGTTATTTATTCGGTACAAAATATAAATGGTAAGAAATACGCGGTAGAACTGGCCATGGACGATGTGATGAAAAAGCAAGAGAAGTACGTCAATTTTACCCTTACAAACGAAGAAGTTCAGGCAAACCATGTTGCTGGTTGTGTTGCATACAAAAGCAAGATCAACTATAAGGATGGCTCATCTGCCGACCTATGTTACACCAAGGAGTGGTACCCTGCAATACCGGTCACTTACAACCGCTACCCTGATTCGCGATTCATGCCACTCATTTTTTCGTATAAGGACGAGGATGGGATTATCATGTATTTTGAAGCGGAAAAAATAGAGGCTGCACCTGTTGAGAACGCCAATTTCCGTATCCCTAATGATTATACGATAATCTCTAACGCTGAATATAAACAAATGCAGGTTCGTTGAACTACAACATTCCGGGAATGATGCCTTTTTTAAAGACCAGTAATTATTTCAGCTTCCTTTTGTCTGTTGTTTGCTCATTATTATTTTATACGGGCCGGGCGCAGGTTAACCTCAGGCCAGAACCGGGCGATATACCACGGCCCTGCAACATAAAGATACTGGAAGAACACAAGGATAATAAAGGCAACATTATACGAACGATACAATACGACCAGGGCAACAGGCGCATACAGGAGACATTGATCATTAAGAACAACGTGAACCTGCATGTGCCCATCAACCCTGACACAATGAACAAAGAACTGGTGTCCATAGTTGTCAGTAAATCGCGCTATGTGGTTGAGGTTTTTTATCGCAATAAGATGATCAGGTCGTATAAAGCAGTTTTCGGACCTAAACCTATGGAAGACAAGTGTATGCAGGGCGACAGATGTACACCTGAGGGATGGTTTACGATACGCAGCAAGAACCCCAATTCAAAGTATGATAAATTCATGCTCCTTAGTTATCCCAATGATACATCTATGGCACATTTTAATAAGCTGAAGCAAGAAGGCCGCATACCCCAAAGCGCAAAAATAGGCGGAGATGTGGGCATACATGGCGTATGGAAGGGCGGTGACGATATGATAGAAACAGGGGTGAACTGGACCGATGGATGCGTAGCTATAAAAAACAAGGACATCGAGGAATTATACACTTTTGTGAGTGTAGGGACGAGAGTATTTATAAAAAAATAGATTTCCCCTTACTTCTTCTTATACTTCCCAATCAACTCTGTTACAGAACTGCGGCGCAGGAATTCGGGGTTGAGTTCCGTAAATATTTTTGTGCGTTTGGGCAGCAGTTTCAGTCCTTTTTCTAATTGCAGCATAGCTTCTTTAGCCTTGCCCGTCTCAAGCAGGCAGGCAGCTTTATAGTAATAGAAATCACCTTTATCTCCGCAATGTTCTTTAGCAACACCTATCTGTGTAATAGCCTCATCGTAATAGCCTGTATGGTAAAGCCCCTTTATCAGCGCCACCCATGTAGACTTATTTCCGGGTTTCAGCCTTACAGCATTCAGGTAGCACACCAGCGCTTCGCTTTTCACATCCATCTCCATCAGGCAGTTACCAATGGCCATGCAATAGGCTGCATTGTCTTTATTGAGGTGCAGCGCTACAGAAAAAGACTTTACCGCCTTTTCCCATTGTTTTTCGCGGGCATAGGTCTCGCCAATTTTGTAGAATATGCCATCGTCCTGCGGGCTCAGTTGTGATGCCTGGCGGTAGAACTGGCGCGCGCGGGAAAAATCTTTCCTCTTCTCCCAACAATAGCCCATTGCCTCAAATATTACGTCCTCCGGCTTTGCAATTTCTATGTGTTTTTCCAGCACATCGAGTGCTTTTTCATACCATTTCAGGCGCATGTAGGCATCAGCCATATTACGGTAGGCGAATTCAAATTTTTCATCTATGGCTACGCAATACTCATAGGCATCAATGCATTTTTCGTATTGTTTCAGCCCCTGGTAGGCAGCCCCAAGATTGAACCATGCCAAGGCATTATACGGGTCATTATCTGTAAGCTGGGTGTGAATAGTAACGCTTTCTTCAAGCCGCTGTGTGAATTCTGCCCAAAAACATATTTTTTGCAGGGCTTCCTCATTACGTTTATCTATCTTAATTACCCGCTGCAAGGTATCGAATACCGCATCAAATTCTTCGCTCTCGTCATATACATCAGACAGTTCCAGCAATATTTCTGTCTTATCCTTGCCGTTAAAGTCCGCAGACCGCTGCTCCAGCCACAAGGCAGCCTGGTCATATTTAAACTGCGCCAGCAAAATATCCGACCTAAGCAATACCGCATCTAGGTTGCTATTGTCGTATTGTTCCATTTCATCAAGCGTTTTCAATGCCTGACCATATTTCTGCGCCTGGGTAAGAATCTCGGCTTTCAGCAGCATCACTGATGCAGAGAACGGATAATACGTTTTGGCTATATCGCAGGCCAAAAGCGCCTGCTCCTCATTACTATTCTGAAAATAATATTCTATAACTCTTTCAAACTCCTCTTCGTCAAGTATACTCGTTGATTCACCTTTCTTTACCTCCTCATATTTACGGAGCGTTTCATCTAATGGCCCCCACTCTTCATCATTAAAATCGTCATCAAACATAAGCACATCGTTTACATCAAAGTTAACAAAAATAATGTGGAGTAGGTACAGGCTATTGTTACTTGAATGTAAAAATACACACGTTATTAACATCTTGCATTTTCGATTAATACGCACAGCATATGGTGTATATCAGAATCATCTTTAGCTTTGAACCAATATTTTTAACATGCCGCGCAATAATAAAAGCACCTTCAAAATGCAGGATGTGCGCTTCGATTCCATTGATGAGTTCCTGGATTACCTGCCTGCCGCTGAACTAAAAATGGTGGAGCGGCTGCGGAAGATGATTTTTGAATGTGTGCCGCAAATCACCGAAAAACTATCATACAATGTACCGTTCTATAAAATGAATAAGGGCATGTTTTTCATCTGGCCGGCATCTATATTGTGGGGCAAAACAAAATCGTATGAGGGTGTACGTTTTGGTTTTCAGCAGGGGTATTTGTTGACAGATAATCAGAACTATCTTGATAAAGGTGATAGGAAGCAGGTATATTACCACGATTTTACAAATTTGAATGAAATTGATGCGGAATTGTTACGGTCTTATATTTTTGAGGCGGCGTTTGTTGACGAGCAGTTTAAGGTAAAGAAGTAACTAATACATATCTCTATGGCATATAGCGAAAAACTTAGTAACCGGATACGTGAAGCAATGGCACTGCTGCCTAAAGTAGAAGAGAAGTATATGTTTGGTGGAGTATGCTACATGCTTAACGGTAAAATGTGCATAGGCGTTGTGCAGGACGAGATGATGTGCCGGATAGGGCCTGAAGCATATGAGGCCGCGCTGGAAAGAAAAGGATGCCGGGAAATGGTATTTACCGGAAAACCAATGAAGGGCTATGTATATGTAAGCGAGGATGGTATGAAGTCGAAAAAAGATTTTGAGTACTGGATAAATCTATGCATCGACTTTAATAAAAATGCAAAGGCTGCACCTAAAAAGAAAATGAAAAAGTAGTAATATGGGAAACCCATTTATTGAGAAAGGAACAGTTGACTTTTTGAAGGCCGTTAAGAAGAATAATGACCGTGAATGGTTCGGTAAACATAAAGATATGTATGCCGCCGCACATGAGAATATGGTCGGTTTCGCATCTGCATTACTGGCCGAAATGAATAAGCATGACAATATAGAGACCGCATCGGGCAAAGAAAGCCTGTTCAGGATATACCGTGATGTGCGTTTCTCAAAGGAAAAGACCCCATATAATACACATTGGAATGGCGGCTTCAAGCGGGCCACAAAAAAACTACGGGGCGGGTACTATTTTCATATAGAACCGGGCAAATCATGCATAGTAGGCGGCTTTTGGAGGCCAGACGCAAAAGACTTGCAGCGCATAAGACAGGATATAGATGTAAACTATAAGGATTGGGAAAAATTGCTGTCTGGTAAAACACTGGCAGCTACCTTTGGCGGAATGACAGGTGACCAGCTTGGCACCGCACCTCGCGGTTACGCCAAAGACCATCCCGGTATAAACCTGCTACGCTACAAACAATTTCTGTTGAAACATGATTTTACCGATGAGGAAGTGCTCAGCCCTGATTTTGCGAAGAACGCCAGCGGAGTATTCAAAAAGATGCGGCCCTTCCTTGATTTTATGAGCGAAATACTGACTACCGATGTGAATGGGGTTTCTTTGATTGATTAAACCCCCTATTATGCATTATCCGCTTATATTTGCACCCATATCAGGAATAATATGAGCGAAGAACGTTCCCTTAATTTTTTAGAAGAAATAATAGAAAAAGATATAGCTGATGGTAAGCAGGGTGGCAGGGTGCATACCCGCTTTCCGCCAGAGCCTAATGGCTATCTGCATATAGGCCATGCCACCTCCATTTGCCTCAACTTCGGGCTGGCGAAAAAATACAATGGCAAATGCAACCTACGATTTGACGACACCAACCCGGTGACCGAAGAAACCGAGTATGTGGAGAGTATAAAAAATGATATAAAATGGCTAGGCTTCCAGTGGGATGGCGAGTATTATGCTTCCGATTATTTTGATAAGCTGTACGGCTTTGCCGTTACACTTATTAAAAAAGGGCTGGCGTACGTGGATGACAGCACCGCTGAAGAGATAGCCGCGACAAAAGGCTCATTTGAAAAGCCGGGCATAGAAAGCCCACACCGCAACCGCAGCATAGAGGAGAACCTACAGTTGTTTGCCGATATGAAAGCGGGTAAGTATAAGGATGGTGAAAAAACGCTGCGTGCCAAAATAGACATGGCCCACCCTAACCTCCTGTTGCGCGACCCGCTGATGTACCGTATAAAACACGAGCATCACCACCGCACTGGCGATAAGTGGTGCATATACCCTATGTATGATTACGCCCACGGCCAGAGCGATAGTATTGAAGAAATAACACACTCCATTTGCACGCTCGAATTTATACATCATCGCCCTTTATATAATTGGTTTATTGAGCAGTTAGGCATATTCCCATCGCATCAGTACGAGTTTGCTCGCCGCAATCTTACTTATACAGTAATGAGCAAACGTAAACTGCTGCAATTGGTGAATGAAAACCATGTTACCGGCTGGGACGACCCTCGCATGCCTACCATAAGTGGTATGCGCCGCAGGGGTTACCCGCCTGAGGCTCTGCGTCAGTTCAGCGATACTGTAGGTATAGCCAAGCGGGAAAACATAGTGGATGTGGGATTGCTGGAATTCTGTGTGCGGGAGCACTTGAACAAAACCTGCAACCGGGTAATGGCTGTGCTTGACCCGGTGAAGCTCGTTATCACTAATTATCCCTCCGGGCAGGAAGATATATTTGACGCTGAGAACAACCCTGAAGATCCTAACGGTGGTAGCCGCAAGATCCCATTCAGCGGAGAACTATGGATAGAGCGTGAGGACTTTCTGGAAGAAGCGCCTAAAAAATTCTTCCGCCTGGCACCCGGCAATATGGTGCGCCTTAAAAGTGCCTATATAGTAAAATGTGATGGCTGCAAAAAAGACGAAGCAGGAAACATAACCGAAGTACACTGCACATACATACCGGAAAGTAAAAGCGGTAACGATACCAGCGGACTGAGCCCCAAGGGTACTATTCACTGGGTGAGTGTGGCACATGCAAAAACTGCAGAAGTGCGTATGTATGACCGCCTTTTCAAGGTAGAAGACCCATCGAACGAAGATGGGGATTTTAAAGATTATATTAACCCGAATTCACTTGGCATACTGTCATCTGTATTCATAGAGCCGGAACTGGCCAATGCAAAGGTGGGAGATAGGGTACAGTTTATGCGCAAAGGCTACTTCTGTGTTGATACTGACAGTACTGATGATAGACTTATCTTCAACCGTACTGTAACACTGAAAGATGCCTGGGCGAAGGAAGTGAAGAAAGGATAATTAGTCTATTAGTGAATTCGGCAATTTGACAATATTCACAACACAATTGTCAAATTGCCGAATTGTCGAATTTACTTACCTGCTATCATACTTATTTCCACATTCACACCCTTGGGCAGGCCGGCTACCTGAACAGTTTCGCGCGCAGGGGCATAACCAGTAAAATAGCTGCCGTATACTTCATTTACAGCCCCAAATTGCCCCATATCCATTAGGAAGATAGACGTTTTAATTACATCATCAAAAGTCATACCTGCTTCAGTAAGTATCGCTTTCAGGTTTTCCATTACCTGTGTGGTTTCCGCTTTTATATCGCTCTGCACCAGGTTACCAGATTTAGGGTCTATCGGTATCTGTCCGGAGATAAATATCATATCGCCATATTGTATGGCCTGATTGTATGGCCCTATGGGGGCTGGTGCATTGTCTGTGCGTATTATCTTCTTTTCCATATTGCAAAAGTAATAGTATTTGGTGCGAATAAAAACGACCTCCGGATTTTCGTTCTGGGCTTTCTGAGAAGGATTGTCTTTTCATTTACATTTGCATACTGAGATGCATTATTTATTACACATAGATACCTCTACCGATACCGGTGCCGTTGCCATAGGGGGCGATGGTAAATTACTGGCCTACCGCTCAAATACAGAGACACGTAACCATGCCGCTACAATAAATATTTTAATCAATGAGGCATTAGCAGCTGCACATATTTCACTTAAGCAATTAAATGCGATAGTAGTATGCGCCGGCCCCGGTTCGTATACAGGTTTGCGCATTGGTATGGCTACAGCAAAAGGACTGTGCTACGCACTTGACATCCCATTGCTGCTTGATAATCGACTGACATTATTGGCTTACAATGCACATGGTCAGTATAATGCCGGTGCGCAATTCGTATCACTTTTACTGGCGAGGGAAAAAGAATATTTCGTGGGTGTTTATGACAATAAACTTATTAGTGTTTTGGAACCCCGGCATATCATGCATGAAGAATTGAATTTGTTGATAGAAAAAAAAGCAGGTTCAGTACTCATAACAAATGTTCCTGACATTGTTAATGAATTGGCTATAAGTGATTTACGAATAATTCAGGACATACAGATAAACTTTGATTTATGGATTACATATGCTTTTGAGGACTATAAATGTAATCGCATTGTAAATTTAGCTATTGCAGAACCTTTTTATCTGAAACAAGTTTTCACTCATAAATAGCTGAATTCCAATCATTTGTACTCATTTTTTTATACAACAAATTTGTATTTTTAACGCTGCGTTAACTTTTTTTTTAAATTTAATGTACCTCATATCGGTTTAAATGCGTATGTTTGCAACCCATTCTGATTTTTTTAAATCGAGATGGGGAGTAAGCAATCTTTTTTTTAATCAATTTAACACCAAAATTTCAATTAATGGAAACGACGGTATCAGCAAACACTCTGGTAATTCGGAAGAGCGAAGGATCCAACGATCAGATCAAGTTGGACTACGTAGCTGTGAAAAATGCAGCTATGACATTGAGGGCAATAAACCACAAACTGCGTCAGCAGATCGTGAAGTTGCTGGAAGAAAACAAACGCATGAATGTAACTGACATTTACGTAAAGTTGCGTTTAGAGCAGTCTGTTGCTTCTCAACATCTCGCTATCCTGCGCAGGGCAAACATCGTGATCACTGAGCGTGACGGTAAATTCATTCACTACGCTTTGAATCATGCGCGTATTGCAGCAGTGGCTAAGTTCGTTAATGAGCTAGTTCATTCTGAAGAAGCGAATGGTTAATTCGTGAGTTACTATTTTTTAAAAATGCCCCCGATGAATCGGGGGCATTTTTCATTTTATAATTTAGAAATAGCTGTTACACAAAATGTGACTTACCGTGTCATTAACCAGTCAGCCTTTCTTAATAGTTTCCCAAGTACTGTACAAACTTTCCTGTTTAGGCCGCTCATTCGGCATTTCATTCAGCGGCCTGCACTCGATAAGGCTATCATGGCAGTCCTTTGGCAACATTTGATATAAACGTGTGCCCTTGGTCTTCCAGTCCAACATATCATCGCTCACTTCCTTTATTATCTTCCCGGGATTACCGACTACCAGGCTACGTTTAGGTATTATTGTTTTTGCAGCAATGAATGCCATAGCACCTATTATACTTTCATCACCTATTTCTGCCTCGTCCATTATTACCGAGTTCATACCGACCAGCACATTCCGACCTATGTTGGCACCATGTATTATGGCGCCATGCCCTATGTGAGCCCCTTCATGCAGCGTAAGTACCATACCGGGAAACATATGCACGGTACAGTTCTCCTGCACATTGCAGCCATTTTCAATCACTATACCTCCCCAGTCACCCCTGATTGCCGCACCTGGCCCCACGTAAACATTCTTACCTATAATCACGTTGCCTGTTACAGCAGCCAGCGGATGCACAAATGAAGATGGGTGAACTACGGGTATAAAACCTTTGAATGAATAAAACATAATTCAAAAGTATAAAAAAAACGGGTGCAGGCTAAGTAGCGTATATGCAGCCGGAATGATAGCGAAGAAAGTTCAGTGTTAATTTACCCCTGCATTATTCTGTTTGGCGGCATAATACAACACTTCAGGAAGTATTTTTATACCTTCGCATACAGAAATTTTTAAATTATGTGTAAGACGCAGATAATGAAAAGTAATTGCACGAGAACAGCGGCAATCCTTGCCATGTTGTTTTGCAGCTATAACGGTTACCCACAACAAAAGCATCCTTTCGACCTTCCTGCCACCATACCCATGCCTGAATGGGTGAAACTTGCGGACTGGGATAACCCAAACGTGTACAGAATAGATTCGCTTATTGAAGTATATAAGAATGTGACAAAGGAAAAACCAGGAACAGCCAAAGAACCGCAGGAGGGCCGGGGCAGTGACGCAGATGGATTCCGTGAAGACCCTTATATTAATGCATACATACGCTGGAGAAACAGCATAGCCCCTTTTATACAGGAGAACGGAAGTATTAAATATGATGCCGGATACCACAAACAGCAATTGCTCAATTCTATTGAAAAGCAGGGACAGAAAAAAAGCGGCAGAAACGAACGAACAACAGCGGGTGCTGCCAACTGGACTTTGTTAGGCCCGGTAGAAACTTATCGCAGCGGAGGTGGTGGGCTGCGCAACTACCAGACCAACATATATTGCATAGCCATAGCGCCATCCAATCCTGCAGTACTCTATGCATGTTCAGAGCCCGGCACAATGTACCGCTCTGCCGACAAGGGCCTGCACTGGGTATCGGTGAGTGATACATTGTATAGCTGCGGATCGAAATCGATAGCGGTGAACCCACTGAATGAAAACATTGTGTATACATACGATGGGGGATCAAGCACATTGCTTAAGACCATAAATGGAGGTGCATCATGGTCGGCACTGAGCGCGTATACGGGCGGGGGCGGCAACAGCATGGCTATAAACCGTAACACGGGTAGGATACTAATCACTGGCTCAACATCCATTTATTACAGCGACAATGCAGGTGCCAGTTGGACGATGGCGGCCGGCAGTACTGTAACCGGCTCTCTATATGACATCATGATAGGGGCGGCAGGAACAGATACGGTTTATGCCGCAGGCTCCACATCGGGCAATATCCTCGTTTTGTTGCGTTCGACTAACGGCGGATCAACCTTTACTGATGTAACCGGCGCAATAGCAGGTACAGGCACGTCGGGCGCAAGACTGGGGGGGACTGTGGCAAACAGCAATTATGTTTATTGCGTTAACCTCGGCAACACGACACCACCCAGAGTAATAAAAAGCACAGACAGGGGAGCAGCATGGAGTGTGACTGCGACATCAACATCAACCACTCTGACCGGCAGCTCTGCAACAACCGGACTGGGCATGTCGAACGGGCAGGGGTACTACGATCTGGGTATTGTGGTTTCCCCGGCCAATGCGAATACAGTCATAGTTGGCACAACAACCACATACAAATCAACAGACGGTGGTGTTAATTTCAACCCGCTGGGTGGGTACTCCGGGCCATTTGCCCTTCACCCCGATATACAGCAGGCTGTAGCATTGGGTGGCGATGCGTATATAGCAACCGATGGTGGGGTGAACCACTCGACAGACTTTTTTACGAACACTGCAAACTGGTCTGTGCGCAACAATGGATTGAGAAGTGCGGATTACTGGGGCTTCGGACAAGGATGGGATGAGGATATAGTGGTAGGTGGACGCTACCACAACGGCAATTCGGGCCAATACGAATATTATGGTGCGGGCAACGCCCTTTCACTGGGTGGCGGCGAGGACGCGACAGGGCATGTCTTTCATGGTAATCCGCGTACGGTGGGTTTCCGTGATATAGGCAATTTGATTTTGCCGGCAACACTGACCGGCGCTGTGCAGAGCGCTGCGAATGTGCCTAACTCCGTGTGGCCGCAGGATGATTACTACGGCATGTTTTCGAGTGAACTCTCAGTAGGGCCTGTATACAGCAGTGTTTCCCATTTGGGCAAAGACAGTATCTTGTGGAAATCTGCCAATTCCGGAGCTTCATACACAGCACTGCATAACTTTGGTGCCGGAAATAAAGTATGGCGTTTTGAAATATCCCGGAACAATCCCAAGGTAATTTATGTATGTGCTAACAACGGGCTATATAAAAGCACCGATGCGAGGACCAGTTGGAGTACATTAACCTTGCCAGTAGCCTGGAGCTCGTACAATACCGATGTGGCCATAAACCCACTCAATGACAGTGAGGTGTATGTGTGTATGGCAAATGCAGCTTCGGCAAATAAAGTGTTCAGGTCAACGAATGGCGGGACGACCTGGACAAATATTACAGGCACCACCCTTGCCGGGAAAAAAGTTGCTTTTCTGCAATATCATGGCGGTACCAACGGCGGCATATATGCAGTGACCAACACCCGCCCGTCGAATGTTTACTACAGGGACAACACAATGGGCGACTGGGTAGATTTCAGTGCAGGGCTGCCTGCAAGCCTGCAAGCAAGAGTTGGGGCGCTTATCTTTTACAGGGACAATAAGATGCGCCTTGCAGGTAATTGCAGTATGTGGGAGTCGCCGCTGTATGCTACCGGTGCGCCTGTAGCCCAGCCCATGGTTGACAAAAGATACACCGGCTGCTCGCGGGATACTTTTAATTTTTATGATTATTCGATGTATGATCAGGCCGGGGCCACAAGACTATGGACTTTTCCAGGCGCGCTATGGGTAAGCAGTACCAGTGCCCGTGCCCCAAAGGTTGTATACCCTTCACCGGGCTATTATACCGTATCGTTAAAGATAACTGATGCTGCTGCGCGAACCCATACCCGGACAATAGACAGCATGGTGATCGTATCGGACGACTATTGCAGTGCAGATACTGTGGCAGGTAAGTGCCTGCAGTTGAATGGCACATCTCAGACGGTGAACCTGGGCATTGCCGACATCAACAGCAATACTTTTTCTATCTCCTGCTGGATTCAGCCGAAGGGCAACCAAAGCAGTTTTTCACAGATCATATCTCATGGCAAATATCCCGGATCCGGTAGCTATGGCTTCGGGCTGGGCTTCAAGTTCAATGGCTACACCCCAAACCTTATCCTTTGCTATACCGACAGCATGGTCAACTATTCAGGCTCCAGCAGCCTGATATGCGACAGCACAAAATGGAACCATGTTGTGCTCACGTATAGCCCGGCGGGCGTGGTGCTGTACCTGAATGGTATAGCCGATACTGTGAACAGCTATTCGCCTATGCCGGTGATAGATCTCTCCCAGTCTCCGTTTCTCGCTAACCTGGATGTACATTCCGGGCAAGGTTCGAAGTTCAATGGTAAAATAGACGAGGTGAAAATATATAACTATGCACTCACCCAGAATGAAGTGCGTGAGAAAATGCACCTCATCACCGATCCTGCAACTGAGGCAGGCCTTATCAAGTACTACCAGTTCAATCAGTACGACCTTGCTAACGGCAGCCTGTATGATGTGAAGGGCAACTTCAACACATTTGTGCCTTCCGCCAATATTGTTACTTCTACAGCGCCTGTATCATCGGGCAGGGTATTCCGCAATCCATCGGTGACAGGCGGTGGCCTTAATACCTTTGGCCCTGCCGGAGTAGACCTGCACCTGCCGGCCATCGGCACTTATCCTGATGGAGAGGTTGTTGCTTTTCACCTTTTCAGCGGACCGGATACCAAACCCGACACACGCGCAACAGTACCCGGTTATTTTATACTAAATAACTACGGCAGCAACGCTATATTTACTCAGCCGGATAGTTTTATACTCAAGAATTTGCCGGTTTCTTATACCGGGTTTACTGCAGGCGATTTCCGCTTGTTTAAGAGGGCTACAGGCGACTTTGGCAATACCTGGAGCGCAGAGCTGGATAGCGCTGAAGGCTATAGCTATATGCCCGGTAACAGCAACCTCTCCTGGCATGCCGGCAGCTACCTGACCAGCCTCAATAGCCAACTCATCATTGTTAAGAATGACAGTACTTATGTAAGCGGTGCGGGGGTTGAGAATCTACTCAGTGAGCAGTGGTCCATTTCAGAAATTTATCCAAACCCAAGCCGGGAATGGTGCAGGCTGAGTATACATGCACCAATGGCTGCTGTTGCGGAAGCACATATCACGCTAACCGATGTTAATGGCCGTGAGATACTAAAAATAGCGGAGGGGCTTAGTAAACAAGATAATATGATTCTGATGCGCCTGCCTGCGCTGCCAGCGGGAACCTACCTTGTAAATGTTGAGGTGCCCGGAAAAATCTCACAAGTGAGGAAACTGCTGGTTGAATAAATGATACGGGCAAAAAGAAAGCGCCACCGGTTAGCGGTGGCGCTTTCTTTTTTTAGATTGGTGTCAGTTATTTTACTATCAGAGATTTACGGGTCACCGCATAGGCATTGAAATAGCCAAGTGCGCCGTTGCTGAGGTTGGTTTTCGGATTTGCCGGCGTAGCGCCGGGGTCATTGCCCTCAGTTATCGGTGCCAGGGTCCTGAAGTATTCATATACTCCTTCGTCAATACTCTGTAAGGCTATGGTCACCGAATCGCCGCGTGTTAAAGAATCTTCAGCGTTATTGCTAAACAATATCTCTTCCATTTGCTGTCCGTCACGAAGGATATCAGGGGTAACATAGATGTCGCGACGCACACTGTCATTTACCGTCTTTACAATCTTGTACCAGTTCTCAATACTGGCAGGGTCGTTAAAAAAGACATGTATATTCTTTCGTGAGCCGAATAGGCTTTTCTGTGTGTTCACGCTATCCATTTGCACAGGGTTGTTCATTTTCGAGACGGCGATATAGGTCTTTCCTGCGGCGGTAACCGATAATGTATAGGTTCTGCCCGCTACCCCGGTAATTGTTGCAGACCGGTAAACTCCCGGGCTCGACTCCGTAAGCGCTTCCGAGTTGCCAGCATCGTCGCTGATGATTACAGTAGCTCCGGTTACTGCAGGAAAAATGTTGGTTTGGTCGAAATTGACTGTTTGTGATACTTTCACAAAATACGGGCCGGGCTCATCATTGATGCTGCCTTCAATAACTACCTTAGGAGCAGATGAATTGAGGTCTACCTTTATGATCTTCTGGCAGGAGAACAGGGCCAGTGTGCCGACAAATAATGTAAGTATGCTGTCTTTGCGTTTCATGATCAAAATTTAAAGTTGTAAGTGATGGATGGCACCCAGCGGAAGAGAGTTGTTTGCTCAGCCTGTGTTCTTGTAGGGTCTTTGGGGTCTTCCTGGAAGGTGATGGTATAGGCGTTCTCACGCCCGTATGCATTGTACAATGAGAAGTTCAGACTCGATTCACGCTTTGCGGTCTTCTTTATGAACCATGTAGCACCTACATCCAGCCTGTGATATGCCGGCATACGGTAGCCGTTGCGCTCGGTATAATAGTTTACAGCGTATCCGCCGGAGTTATACTTTCCGCTGGGGAAGGTAACCGCATTGCCTGTATAATAAACCCACGAAGCAGACACAGTCCATTTTTTTGCCAGTTCGTAAATGCCTACTATGGCTATGTCATGCGTTCTGTCCTGCTTGGCAGCATAGTATTGCCCGTTATTGATGCCGGGTATCTTGCGCTCCGTGCGCGACAACGTATAGCCGACCCACCCGGTAAGCTTACCATACTTTTTCTTTAGAAAAAGCTCCATGCCATACGCCCTCCCCTTGCCCATAAGCAGTTCGGCCTCTACATTCTCGTTAAAATTCAGCTCGGCACCGTCTTTATAATCTATCTGGTTTTGCATGTCTTTATAATAGATTTCTGCAGAGAATTCATAGCCATTGTCTCTGAAATTCCGGAAATAACCCAACGCAACCTGGTCTGCTATTTCGGGCTTTACATTATTGCTGCTGGGTATCCACAGGTCGGTAGGGTTGCCCGATGTGGAATTGGAAAGCATGTGCAGGTTTTGTGTGTTCCTTGCATAGGAGGCTTTGACTGAACTTTTTTCGTTGATAATATAGTTCAGGCCAATTCTGGGTTCAACATTCACATAGGTTTTTACAAATGAACCACCATTGTATTTGGCTGAATCTTTTGCTTCACCCATGCTGTCGTAAGTATAGAATGTACCCGGCCCTATAGCACTGAATGAGGTGAGCCTGGCACCATATTCTATGCTTAGCAGGTTGCTGGGTTTGTATTCGTGTGAGAGGTATATCGCATTCTCCCATGCATACTTTTTGTCAAGGTCGAGATTGCTTGATGAGGTGGCTGAATTTATACTAATAGTGCCAGGTACTATGGTATGGTATATGCTGTTGAACCCGAATCTTATAGTATTCGCGCTGTTGGCATAATACTGCATATCTTCCTTAAGATTATAGTCCTGTATCCGTGAGGTGATATTGCCGCTGGTGGTACCAAAGTTGATATTGATGTTGTAATTGTAATTGCTGGCAATGAGGGAAGTATTGGAGAACAGACGACTACTGAACAGGTGGTTCCAGCGGAGTGTGCCTGTGTAGTTGCCCCAGTCTATTCCGAAATTGTCCCCGAAGCCCAATACATCTTTGCCAAAATAGCCGGATAAGAAAATACGGTTCTTATCGTCAATACGGTAGTTCACTTTTGCATTCAGGTCATAGAAATAGAGTTTGGCGCGATTGATGTTGCTATCGGGTGATAGCTTGAGGAATAAATCGGCATAAGTGCGCCTACCCGACACGGTGAATGAACCTTTATCCTTTACTATAGGGCCTTCAATCTTGAGGCGTGAGGCAATTAACCCAATACCGCCTTCAGCACCAAAATGCTTGTCATTGCCATCCTGCATACGAATATCGAGCACAGAGGCAAGGCGTCCACCGTATTGCGCCGGCTGACTGCCTTTATATAAGGTAACGTCCTTCAGGGCGTCAGAGTTGAACACGGAGAAGAACCCCAGCAGATGCGATGCATTGTAGACTGTAGCCTCATCCAGCAGTATCAGGTTTTGGTCAGCCGCACCTCCACGCACATAAAAGCCGCTGTTTCCCTCACCCGCCGACTTCACACCCGGCCTTAGCTGCAGAGTTTTGAGCACGTCCTTCTCCCCCATGAGCACGGGTATGGTCTCTATCTCCTTTATGGATAGTTTTTCCACGCCCATCTGTGTCTTGGTAATGTTCTGATCCGCCCTTTCGGTGGATACCACAACTTCTTTCAGCAGCTGAGTTTGCTCCAGAAGTTTGAAATCAACTTTTGTGTTTTGCAGCAGGTTCACTTTTTCCGCTTTCATTACGTAGCCCATATACTGGCTGGTGATGGTATAGGAGCCTGCCGGTATAGTGATAGAGTAAAAGCCGTAGACGTTGGTGACAGCACCTGCGGATGGTATTTCGGCTACCTTTATGGTAACGCCTATCAGTTCCTCTCCTGTCAGAGAGTCGCGCACATAGCCGCTGATGGTATATTTCCCGGTATTCTGGGCGTGTGCAAATGATGCGCATCCAAGCAGCAGAAGCACCGCCATTACAAATTGTCTCATAGATAAATTAGGTGTGTGGCTTTATGAACGAAAAAAGCCGTGCGAAAGTATTACTCTTATATTACCGTTGTAAATAAAAGTGCTGTGCATTGCCAACCTTAACAAAATCTTAGAGAGTACCGGTGTTATGGCACAGGGTCATAACCATGCTTGCCCCATGGGTGGCAGGAAATGAAACGCTTAAAAGCCATCCATCCGCCTTTGAATGGCCCATACTTCCGGATGGCTTCAAGGCCGTATGCGCTGCAAGTGGGCGTGTACCTGCACTTGGCCCCCAGGAACGGCGATATGGCCCCTTGGTAAAAGCGTATGATTGCAATGAATATGTAGGAAAAGAATTTGCGCACTTATTTGAGAGGATTAGGGGTTGGGATTTCGGAATTTGTCCTTATGGTTTCCACCAGCTTTTCGATACAACCGATTACGGCACGTTGTACCGTTTCATAATCAGGCATATTGTGGTCTGTAAAGATAAAGAATATATGCAGTTGCTGGTCTTCGGGAACGATTGCGTACAGGCTATGTTTGTTCAGCCGCCATGCCTCTACCATCAGCCTGCGTATCCGGTGCCGTTTCACAGAGCTGCCAAATTTTTTTTTAGGTACCGAGAACCCTGCAAGCACAGGTGATGATATTGTATCGGGCAGTCGCTTTGCTACCGCGTAAAACAGCCTTGCAGGAAAAACAGAAAACGCTTTCCCTGTCCGGAAAAGCGTATCAATATGCTGCTCTCGCTTGAGCCGCTCGTATGCTTTGAAAGTATTACGAATGGCGAAAAGTTTTAAAAGATTACTTCAAACGGCGCTCGTCTGATACTGTCAGTTTGTGGCGGCCTTTTGCGCGGCGTGATGCCAATACTTTACGGCCATTTGCCGATTCCATGCGCTTACGGAAACCATGGACTGTCTTACGGCTGCGGCGGTGTGGTTGGTATGTACGTTTCATTTGATTATTATTATTTTTTCATTTGCCAAATGGAACTCCCTTTCGGTCGTTTCATGCTATTATATTTTGCCCTTTTCCAAGGGAGTGCAAAGGTAAGTAAAAAGTTGAAGTGAACAAAAACAAATCGAAAAACGTGTAAAAATATACCTTATATTAAGATAAATTGCTCACTAATATATTAAAACAGGAAGGCATATTGCAAGTCTATGTAATATGCCTTCCTGTTCAGAAGTTTAATAATCAGCCCTTCCCCATCCGGTCTTTTTCTTTACCCACGCTTTGAACCTGAATGCAAGCAGGCACATAGCAGGCACCACTATTAGTGTAAGTACGGTAGCAAATGCAAGGCCATAAATCATAGTCCATGCCAGTGGCGCCCAGAAGGCGTTGCTATCGCCGCCAAAGAAGATGTGCGGGTTAAAGCTGGCAAACAATTCCGAGAAGTCGATATTCAGACCCACTGCCAACGGTATGAGGCCAAGCATGGCGGCTGTAGCTGTAAGCAGCACAGGTGTCATACGGGTGCGGCCCGACTCTACTATAGCATCGTAAGGTGTCATTCCGTCTTTGAGCATCAGGTCCATAAACTCAACCAGCAGGATCCCATTCCGCACCACGATACCGCAGAGCGCCACGATACCTATACCACTCATCACCATTGAGAATGTATTCCCAAAAATGGCGTGTCCTAAAAATACACCTATGACACTGAATACTACCTCGCTCATAATGATAACCGTACGGCTAAGCGAATTGAACTGTAATATGAGTATCAGGAATATGAGCATGATGGAAGTGAGCATCGCGCCACCGAGGAAGCTCCCTGTTTCTGCCTGCTCTTCCTGCTGGCCGCTCATTACAATATTTACTCCTGCGGGTGCAGGGAAATTGTTGATCTCAGCCTGTACAGCTGCCACCACATCGTTCGCTTCATACCCGGTGAGCACATTAGACGACAGGGCGATGATCCTCTTCTGGTCCTTGCGTTTCACACCGCCATAGGTGGTAGAATAGCGGATATCGGCAAAGGCGCTTACCGGTACAGTGCGTATCATTCCGCCCATGCCCATGTCGCGGTATATTACCGGCATGTTGCGTATGGCCTCTACATCCCTGCGCTGGTCTGACGTATAACGCAGATAGATAGGATAATCGTCATTCGCATCGCGGAATCTTGATATTTCCTTGCCAAATACAGCAGTACGCAATGCCATGGCCACCGTCATAGAGCTGATGCTTTCGTTGTTCATCCGCTCCCTGTCGAGATCGAAAATGATTTCCGGCTTATCGGCCTGGAAGTCGCTACGCAGTTCTTCCACACCGGGTACCTGCTTCTTGTCAAGGAAGCTCCTCAGTCTGTCAGACGTAGCTATAAGCGTATCCAGGTTATCGCCGGTTATCTCTATTACCACCGGCTTAGGCAATGGCGGTCCACCCTGCTCCTTATCCACTGTTACTTGCGCACCGGGATATTCACGCACTACCGCACGTATGGCATCAAGATATTTTTGAGATGATACCCCATGACGCTCTTCGAACTTAACGAACGCGACGGTAATCTTGCCTTTGTTCGGGAAATCGCCAATCTCGTTCGCAGTCGGGTCAACGGCGCCTACGGTCACATTGGATATAACTGATTTAACTATCGGGTTCTTCTTACCTGATGCAAGATCAATATCAAGCGCTTTATACACCTTTGTTTCCAGTTTTTGCAGCACTTCATCCGTATGTTTCTGGTCAGTGCCGTTGGGCATATTCAGGTACACATAAACAAAGTTGGGTTCCCCGCTGGGGAAAAACACAAATGGAGGGCTGCGCATAGTATAGGTGATGATAGATACAGGGAACAGGATAATAGTCACTATCAGCACTAGCCCCGGCCTTTTTAAAGCGCGTTTCAGCCAGCGGGTGTACCACTCACGGAACGCAGGCCATGTTTTGTTCTGGAAGGCGAATATCCATTTGGAGAGGATATATTTTTCCAGCAGCACGAACAGGTAAATGAATATTGTAAAATTGCCCATAGCAAAGCTGCCCCCAATGTAGAATATTGCCGCTATTGCCAGGAATATGATCAGCACAATCCTGTCTTTCTTCGAGAATCCTTTTTTGCCGCTCGGTGCGTGGTCTTCAGGCTTCATGAAGCTTACTGCGAATACAGGATTGATCACATAAGCTACCGCCAGGGATGCCAATAGTGTAATGATAAGCGTCACCGGCAGGAAGAACATGAAACTGCCTATCACGCCCTTCCAGAATGCCAACGGCACGAAGGGCATAAGGGTGGTAATAGTACCGGTAAGCACTGGCAGAAAGACCTCGCCTGTAGCCATTTTGGCGGCGGTTTTAATATCCATTTTTCCGTTATCATAGATACGGTGGGTATTCTCTATCACCACGATCGCATCATCAACTACAATACCCAGCGCCAGCAGGAAGGAAAACAACACGATCATGTTCAACGTGAAGCCTATGCCCGGCAGCACAAGGAACGCAATGGCGCACGACAACGGCACCGACAATGCCACGAACAGGGCGTTTGTAACTCCCATGAAGAACATCAGTATAACCGTTACCAGTATGAAACCGATGATGATAGTATTGATAAGGTCGTGCAGGGTACTCTTTGTCGCGTCCGACTGGTCGCCGGTCAACACAATCGTAAGGTCCTTGGGCAGGTCGTCCTTCTGCATCTCTTTCACCAGTTCCTCTATCCTTTCTGATGCCTGGATCAGGTTGGCCCCACTTGCCTTTATCACGTTCAGTGTTATCACGTTCTTTCCATCAAGGCGGGCAAAGCTCTTTTGCTCTACGAACGTATCTATGATAGTGGCAATATCTCTCAGGTATATGCTGCGGCCCTGCTGGTTCTTAACAATTATATTATTTATCTGCCCGGCAGATTTGAATTCATTCTTTACACTAAGTATGCGCTTCTGGTTGTTCATAGACACTTCACCTGCCGTCATGGAAATATTTTCCATAGCCACAGTGCGGTCTATATCATCAAAAGTAAGGCCTGCTGCCTGCATCTTGAAGAGGTCCACATTTATTTGTACCTCACGTTCAGGCGCGCCTATAAGATCCACACGCTTAATCTCTTTTATGCTCTCTATTTTGTCTTTTACTTTATCGGCATATTTCTTCAGGCGGTTCATGTCGTAGTTGCCCGACACGTTCACGTTCAGTATCGGGAACTCCGAGAAGTCGATGTCTTTTACCTCCGGCTGGAAAGGAAGATTCTGTGGCAGGTCTTGCTTGGCCTTGTCCACGCCGTCCTTCACATCCTGCTTGGCTTTGTCCACCTTCACATCGGTGTTGAACTCAACAATCACAATTGAGTAATCCTGGAATGAGTTGCTGGTCACTTTCTTTACACCGGTCAGGTTCTTCACCTGCTTTTCGATAGGCTTGGTTACCAGGTTCTCCATATTCTCGGGCGATGTGCCGGGATACACCGTCTGCACAATGATCTGCGGCAGCTTGATCTCCGGAAATTGCTCCTTCGGGAGATTGTTGTATGCCATCAGCCCCGCCAGGGTAATAATGACAGTAAGTATATATACCGCGGTGCGGTTATCGACCGCCCAGCTGGATAATTTAAATTCTTTGAACTTATCTTTCATGTTAGTATTGTTGTACAGCAATTAGTAAATACAGACGCACATTGCTTCCTCACAGTTTCAGGGACATTATTATTGTATCGAAATCGTTTCACCATTGTCCAGGTCTTCAAAACCGGCAACAATTACATTGTCTCCGGCCTTAAGACCTGATAGCACCTCTACCATTCCGTTGGCATTGCGGCCGGTTGTTATCATTACCGACTTCGCTTTGTTGCCTTCTGCGATATACACTATTTCTCCCTCTGATGTCTTCTGTATAACAGATACCGGTATTACCAACGCATTTTCTTTTGTGTAGTTGGCTATCTTCAGTATGCACGACATATTGGGGTGTAAATTAGCGTTATCATTCAGTTTTACCTGTACGTTGAACGCGCGCGACATAGGGTCTACAGACCTCGATACATAGCTCACTTTTGTTTTCACGGTATCATTGATGTCCGGGAATATCAACATAGCCGCATCGCCGTGCTTTACTTTGCCCAAGTAGTTCTCTCCAAGGCTAGCCTCAGCTTTCAATGTGCTTGTGTTCACCACACGGATGTACGCAGTAGGTGACTGTGACATATCGCCTACCTTCATGCTCACGGCATCTACCGTTCCGCTGATAGGCGATATGATATTATTAAGGTCTTTTCCAGCCTTCATCGCGTCCTTTTGCTTCAGCAGGCTCTCATAAGAGGTCTTGGCACTCATTAGTTGCACTTCAGTGCCGATGTTCTGTTCCCACAGTTTTTGCTGCTTTTCGTACAGCGATTTTGCCAGCTCTATCTGTGGCTCCAATGCTTTTATCTGTTGCTCCGCTACAGAGGCATCCAGTGTGGCCAGCACTTGTCCCTGACTCACATGCTGGCCCACCTGCACATAAATGCGGTTGATGGTACCCATGCTACGCGCTGTGGCATTCACCACCTTATCGCCGGTGATCTGCGATTGCACTTCGATGAACGCATTGAACACTGAAGGCTGCAAAGGCGAAACAAATACGGCTGTTATTTTACCTCCGGAAGTGTCGCCACCTGCGGTTTCCAGTTTTTTGATTTTGATGTCGAGGCCTGCGCGCTGCTTTTTTAGCTCCGCGAGTTCTGCTTTTGGGTCTTTAGCGCCGCCGCCGCATGAAGCGAGGATCATGGCGGGTATTAATAAATAGATGAACTGTTTCATGTATACTGTGTGTTTATTTTTTAATAATTCTCGTTTAAAAATAATAACCATTATTTGAGCATCCCCAGTGCTTTACGCAGGTCTGCTTCCGCATTTACCACATCCAGCAGAGCTGTGAAATAATTGTTCTGTGAGCGAAGGAGCTCGGTTTGTGCAGTAGTCACTTCAAGGTTGCTACCTACACCTGCCTTATACTTCTTTTGCGCCAGTTCCATCACATCTCTCGATAGGTCGAGGTTACGCTTCTGGCTTTGCACCTGTAGCAGCGAGTTCTTCAGGCTGGTACGAGCGGTAGCTGCCTGGAAATCTATCGACAGTTTCAGGTTGTCTATATTGTTCTTTGTTTTCTCTACGTTGAATTTCGCTTCTCGTACCTGGTGCTGGCGGAGGAAACCATTGAACATCGGTATTGAAAGTGAAAGCCCTCCCGTTGAATACTCTTTGTATTTATTCAGCTCCCATATTTTTTCAAATGTGGCCGAACCATAGTTGAAACCTCCTGACCAGAAACCTGATAAAGTAGGCAGCGCAGACAATTTGTACCTTTTCAGATTGAACTCATTTAATTTCAGTGTAGTGTTCAGCACCGCATATTCCGGCACGTTCTCATAATTCTCTCCTTCAGTGATCAGTGTAGTCGCCTCTGCCTGTGTCTTTTCTATCGATGTATCGGTAAGCATTATCGGGGTGTTTATCTTCATGCCCAGATTGAACTTAAGCGCCTGCTCGGCTATGGTTAGCAGATTCGCTATTCTCATGCTGTCGGTTACAAGGTTGTTCAGTTGCACGCTGGTGCGTTCCACTTCTATCTTTTCTACAAATCCGCTCCGCCTCATCAGTTCCAGGTCGCGCTCTATGCTGCGCACCAGTACCAACGAACTTTTTACAATGTCAAATTGTTTGTAGGCGATCACCAGCCCATTATAAGTCTTGAATACGTTGTATCTTACGTTTTCTGCCGTCACTTTTTCCAGCTGCCTTCCCAGTTCCACCGCAGTGTTCTTGGCTTGCAGTGCTACCACTACGCCGCCGTCAAATAATAGCTGCGACGCGGTAATGCTCGCCGATGAAGTGTATGGGATGGTGAAGGGTACCGGCCCTATTGTGCCCTTGGGCACGTTTCGGTCAAATGCACTCGCGTCAAAAAATGAATATTGCTGAGAAAAGAAGTGGACAAGATCTCCTTTGCCGTTTATGTGGGGGTATGCGGCAGAAGTTGTTTGCTTTGTCTGCTCTTCTTGTATCAGCGCGTCAAGGTGCGCGTTCTTTACCTGGAGGTTATTCTTTAAGGCATACTCCGTACACTCCTTCAGGCTCAGGCGCACCACATCCTGTGCTTGCACAGCAGATGTGGTCATTAATATGCCAATAAATAAATAGATGCGTTTCATATCTTGGGTGCTTGCTTTATATATTTTGCTTTATATTTCTGGTATAGTTTTTCTCCCTTAGGAGTCATTATGCCGTACAAAAAGTGTTCGGTAATTTCCAGGGCAACAGACATGAGGCTGTTACGGTCATTTACCATCAGGTTCGGCTGTAGGATAAGTAAAGAGGTTTCGAGTCGGAAACGCGCCAGCAAGTCGGCATTGATGTCCTCACGGTACAGGCCTTCTTTTATCCCTTGCAATATGTTCTCCCGTATCAGTACCACATCTCTTTCTTCCAGCATATCCCTGAAAGTCTTATAGGCATCGGGGAAAAAACGCTGCATCTCGAATACAGCCATCGGATTGATCCGCTTGTGCATCTCATCAAAAAAAGCCATTATACGCACCATCCCTTCTATTGCATTCTCGGTGTTCTTCAAGTTCGCCTCACAACTTGCCGTAGTATTATTCTTATACCATATTACAGATTCGTTCACCACCTCTTCTTTATTGGCAAACTGTTGATATAATGTTTTTTTCGAAATACCTGCCCTGCGCGCTATATCGTCCATGGTAATTGTCTTAAAGCCATACTGGCTAAACAATTCAACGGATGCACTAAGTATTTTTACTAATGGTTCCATAAGCGGGCGCAAAACTATGGAAACATTTTTGACAAAAATAGTTTCCATAGTATCTAAATTATTTATTGCCCTATCGCGGGAATTAATAAGAGTTATTAGTTAATCTATTAAACATTGTCTGTCTGACCGATACAGTTTTTTTTTAATTCTCAAAAATTCAATTAATTTTACAATATGGGTTTCATGAAAGATTTTAAAGCCTTCGCAATGAAAGGCTCGGTAATTGACCTCGCTGTGGGCGTGGTTATCGGTGGCGCATTCGGCAAAATAGTTGCCGCTATGGTTGATGACGTAATTATGCCTCTGGTAGGTGTAGTTATGGGCAAAGGCCAGATGTTCACTGATAAGTTCATTGTACTCAAAGCCGCGAAAGAGGGGGATATCTATAATTCGCTTGATGAAGCGAAAAAAGCAGGTGCCAATATTTTTGCCTATGGCCATTTTATACAAACCATTGTTGACTTTCTTATAATAGCATTCTTCATATTCCTTGTTATCCAGGCAATGGCACGGGCAAGGCGTAAAGAAATTGCCGAAGAACAGGCAGCAGCAGCAGTTCCTCCCCCACCGTCTGCATCAGAAGTGTTGCTTACAGAGATCAGGGATTTGCTAAAAAAATAATAGTTTATTCCTCAAAGCCAATAAACAAACCATCACCATAGTATGGCACAGGGAAAGATATATTCACAACTCCTCTCGCTAAAAGCGCAGAATAAAAGCGGGTTCGCGGTACTGGCAGACCCGGATAAAATAGCACCTGCCGATATGCAATACCTGGCAAGGCTGTGTAATGACGCGAAGGTAGATTACCTCCTCATGGGCGGCAGCCTGCTGATGGCGCACCAGATGGAACTTTGCATCCAGCGGTTTAAAACAGAAAGCGATATTCCGGTTGTGCTCTTCCCCGGTAGCCCGGCACAGGTAACCCCTTATGCAGATGCGCTTCTGTACTTGTCTTTAATTTCAGGCCGCAATGCCGATATGCTCATAGGCCAGCACGTAGTATCATCACCGGCTGTAAAGGCGAGCGGCCTTGAGGTAATCTCTACGGGTTATATGATAATAGATGGCGGTGTTCAGACAACAGTATCCTACATCAGCAACGCCCAGCCAATACCTGCCGATAAACCGGAAATAGCCTTATGCACCGCATGGGCCGGTGAGCTGCAAGGCAAGCACGTTATTTATATGGATGCCGGCAGCGGGGCCCGCAGGCCGGTTACCTCAGAGATGATTAGTAAAGTGAGCAGCCATATAGAGATACCACTTTTTGTAGGCGGCGGAATCCTCACACCTGACAAAGTTTATGAAAACTGTAAGGCCGGTGCGAACATAGTAGTTGTAGGTAATGCCATAGAACGTGACCCTTTACTGATACGCGATATGGCGCAGGCAACACGCGATAGTTTTGAAAACAAAGTAATCAGTTAAGCGGCAACCGGATAAGCCTATGAATTAAGTCCGGGTAAATGGAAATGGATATTATCTGCCGATAAGTCCCATCTCCAGTTCACCAAATATATGTGGCTTACTTGCTACCGACAAGCTTTTAAGAATAGCATCTCTCCGTCTGCCCACATCAATACCACCTTTGCGAATATCCTTTTCCGAATTTGCTGTAGCAGTATTGCAGTATTTTGAAAATACAGCATCAACAACACCTGCATCATATTGAGGGCGCTCTGAAAAGTTGGCTTTGGTTGATCCTTGCATTGTAGAATTTTTTGTTTGAGTATCCTAAAAGTAGGCTTTCTTCAAAGCGGTCTTTGTTAACAGGCGTTAGCGAAACATGTAATCAATTGTTAATAACAATTGATTACATGTTTCTGGAAAAGCAAAAAAGCAGATCTCATTTTTCGAAACCAAATGAACTTCAATCCAATATACCTAGATAGTATTCACTGTGGGGTTTGTAATCTTCGTTTATAGGGTAGGTCAATGTTTCTGCCAGGATAGTCTCGCGAGATTTGTGGCTGCTATGAGACGAATCTATTTTAAGCATATCGGCTCTAAAATGAGATAGCCTGTTGAATAGCTCATCTTTATACTCTGGATCTTCCTTTAACCTCGATTTAGATACGACGCTGAATAAACCATAATTATTTACAAAAGGGAATACGGCACACACTGTTTTAGGGGTTATTCTCGTTTCATCCGACCATACCAAGAACACGCCGTCATCGTTCAAGTGGTCACTTACCAGTGTGAAAAATTCTTTCGAATAAAGATTGTTACTGAAAGAAGTGGTTGAATGAAGCGGGTCGATAAAGACTGCATCGTACTTTTCAGTGGTGTTATACAGAAACTTCCGTCCATCGGCATAGACCAGTTGTACTTTTTCGTCTTTCAGAATACTATTGAGCTGGTTTGTTTGTTCCAGGTTAGTAATCAGCGTATTGCTGAGTTCTACAAGCGTTATGTCCGGTTTAGTTTGTTGCTGTAGTAATGCTTCTACCATAGAGCCGGTGCCGAAACCGATGACCAGAGCCTTTTTAAGTTCTTTTTTATAGCTCATGGCCAAGAGTGCCATGTGGTAGAATGATTGCCCGGGCCTGCCGCCATGAGATATGCCATTTATGTAAGTAACTAGGTAATAGTCGCTACTATAGCTTACCACAACACCATCCACACCCTCATGTATTATCTTCTTCACCCTTTTGTCATATAGCTTTGGGTGTGTGGCACTGTAAAGCATGGTTTTTTTAGGGAAAAAAATCAGGCCTAATACTACTGTGGCCGCAAAAAAAGTGACACGGTACGCAGGGATACGGTATTCTTTATTTTTACAAAGAAAGATAAATGAAGCCCCTATAATCGAATAGATTAGTAATGTCTGTTCTGAGCCTAGCCACTTTAATGCCACAAGCCCCGTTACCAAGCCACCTGAAACATTGCCAAGGACATTGAAAAAGTATAGTGTACCTACCGTATTGCCTTCTTTTCCCGGCGTATAGGCCATAGATGCCATAAGAGGAAAACTTGCGCCCATAAACAGGGTGGGGACAAAAACGAATACAAGCGGCCAAATAATAATGTCAACTGCCGGGATGAACCACCTTAGAAAATTTGCCAGGGTATCAAATGAAGGTTTGCCTATAGCAGGGTGTAAAAGGCTATTGAAAGAAAGTGAATTTAGCCATGTAAACGAAGGCACATAGCTTACGAGATAATAATAAATGGTCACCGAAAGCAGCACATAAACAGATATAGCGACCTGAAGCGATGCGAACAGATTCTTTCTATTCACTTTGACGCTTCGGGTCAGGTACTTTTTCATATAGTAACTTCCCATAGCCAGACCCAGCAGGTAGATGAAAAGCACGGAAGAAAAAGAATAGGCAGATGCTTTGACAAGTATTCCTATTACTCTGAACCAGATTATCTCATAGCCTATAGCAATAAAGCCGGTGATAAAAATGATTACATAAATAATCCTGTTCTCTGCAAAGTACTTTACGGCACTCACCGCAGATATGCATTGTTTTTTTTTCGTTTCGCCCGTAGCCAGCGAGCTACTGTACGAAAGAACAGCAATTACGATTAATATATTGATGCAGGCAGCTATATACACCGACGTATCCAGGCCCCAGAAGGAAATGAAAAAATAACTGGTAACCACCGCGCCTATAGCAGCGCCCAGTGTATTGATAAAATACAAGTGGCTCAGGCTATGCATAAAATTGTTGATCAACCCGTTGCATATTTTCGTCAGCAACGGTAGCGTGATGCCCATCAGCAACGTTGGGATGCATAGAAAGGCAAACATGAGAAGAAAAGATGAGAGATACCCACTGCCAGCAGTATGCCGACCTAGGAACTCGAGGAAGGGTATGCTCATGAAGCCGAATAGACCGACCAGCAGTTCAATAGTGAAATATAGCAATATCCTCTTCCGTATCCGTTCCGACAAATAACCGCCTATAGCAGCCCCAAGCCCCAAGCCCAGCATATACACACTAACTATCAGCGTAGTAGAAATATTCTCAACACTATAATAAATGGTAAGTATTCTTTGCCACGCAACCTGATATACCAGTGCGGAAAAACCTGATATAAAGAACACCACAAACAACAATACCAACTGAAATTTTCCCTTCACTTATATATAATTATGTTTATCGACAAATATAATAGATTACAGCCTAAGTAGCTCGCAGGTAGCGAAGGGATAATATATTGTGGCAAAAGTATCATTCGCAGTTTTTTATCTACTTTTGCGCACCAATAGCGCGAATTTTATATGAAAAGACCTATACGGGTATTGGTAGCTAAAGTGGGCCTTGACGGGCACGACCGGGGCGCTAAAGTGGTAGCTACCGCCCTGCGCGACGCAGGCATGGAGGTGATATATACCGGCCTGAGGCAAACTGCCGAAATGGTGGTAAACACCGCCCTGCAGGAGGATGTGGATGCCATAGGTATCAGCATACTGAGTGGGGCGCATATGACAGTATTCCCCAAGGTGCAGCAACTGATGAACGAGAAGGGACTTACAGACGTATTGCTCACAGGTGGCGGCATTATACCCGATGAAGACATGAAGCAGCTACAGGAAAAAGGAGTAGGTAAATTATTTCCGCCGAGCGCCCCTACTGCCGAAATTGCTGCTTATATCACAGAATGGGTACAAACGCACAGAAAAGAACTACTATAAGAAATTCCAAATAACAATAATCAAATAACAAATTCCAAATTCCTGAACAAAATGACATTATTGACGCAATTAGAAAACGGCACTTACACCATTACCATTAACCGCCCTGACAAAATGAACGCCCTTAACAAGGACGTAATCAATGACCTGAGCAACGCGCTGGATGAAGTATATAACAACGCGGATATAAAGACCGTAATTATAACAGGAGCCGGAGAAAAAGCATTTGTGGCCGGTGCGGATATAAGCGAGTTCCTGTCCTTAGGCAAAACTGAAGGAGCAGCATTGGCAAAAAGGGGCCAGGATATGGTGTTCAATAAAATCGAAAATTCCCCTAAGCCGGTAATAGCCGCCGTGAATGGCTTTGCCCTGGGTGGCGGTTGCGAACTGGCCATGGCGTGTCATTTCAGGGTAGCATCGGCTAATGCGAAATTTGGCCAGCCGGAGGTAAACCTCGGGCTTATCCCAGGCTATGGAGGCACCCAAAGGCTTACCCAGCTCATAGGCAAAGGAAAGGCTATGGAACTGATGATGACCGCTGATATGGTGGGTGCCGATGAGGCTAAAGCCCTGGGCCTGGTGAACCACGTGTTCGCGATCGAGGAATTATTGCCAAAGGCGAAAGAAATATTACAAAAAATACAAACAAAAGCACCTGTAGCTGTGGCAATGGTGGTAGCGTGTGTAAATGATGCCGCAAAAGGCGACGCCGCAGGGTTTGACAATGAGATCGAACGTTTCGGGGATTGCTTCACTACCGAAGATATGAAAGAAGGAACTAATGCATTTACAGAAAAAAGAAAACCTGTGTTTAAAGGAAAATAATTTATTATCTTCAACCTCAAATTTTTCTATACATGCGACCCAGGTATATCCTTAGTTTATTGATCGTCTGCTTTGGCCTTGCATCCGGCAATATCTCAATTGCGCAAAATGCATTCAGGGAATATGTGGAGCAGGATGGATGGTCTATAGGGATGAACGCGGGCATGAGCGATATGTGGGGGGATGTGGGCACAAAATCATTTATCACCCACTACGCCAATAGTAAATACTTCGATAAAGTTGCTTTTATGGGCGGCCTGTTCGGGCGCTATACAGTGCATCCCTGTTTTGCCATCAGGCTCCAGGCAAATTACGGCACATTGTACGCTACTGATAAATGGAATTACGATGCAGCGAAAGTTGTGCAGTTGCAGGGCGAAGATGCCTACCAGCGCTATGCACGGGCCCAGAATGCGAAGGTTTATCTTTTCGAAGGAACTGCACTTTTCGAAATTATGCCCTTCAGGATAAACCCCGAAAGCAGAAGAGCCGGGAAAAGAGGGCAGCCATATATAGGGCTGGGTATTTCTTATTTTAACTTCAACACATACAGTACTGTGGGCGACGGCGGCAGGTGGGTTCCGATAAAAGATTTGCACCTGGAAGGCCAGGGGTGGGGGCCGGGCTACCCAAAACAGTATAAATCATGGCAGCCGGCTATACCCATTACTATTGGCTATCGCTGGGATTTAGGTGAACACCTGAACTTCGGCATCGAGTACATGTACCGTAAGACATTTACTGATTATCTTGATGGCGTAAGTGGTGAATATGTTGGGCAGAACGAATACGCATTGCACCTCAGCCCCCAAAAAGCTGCTACAGCCGCATATGTGGCTGATAAAGGATATTATCTGGGTTTGTCACAGCCAAATCCAAAAGGCAACCTGAGAGGCAACCCAAGCAATAAGGATGCATATTCCACAATCTCATTTACACTGTACTACAAAATAAACACGAATTCCCGCAGGTGGTGGGGGTTCTAATTTAGAAGAGTGTGCTGTGCCTATCTTAGTAGTATTGGTTGCCTGTTCTCATTATATTCTTGCCCGCCAGGGTATCTCTCCGGCATTATTGATATGCGATATGTACCTTGCCAAAACGAACAAGTAATCGGACAGGCGGTTGAGGTATTGAATTATCAGTTGCGGCACTTCTTCTTTCTGCTCTTGCATATTTACGCAGATACGTTCTGCCCTGCGGCACACGCAGCGGGCCACATGGCATGTAGATGAAGCAATGTGTCCACCCGGCAATATGAAAGAACGCATCTCAGGCAGTACAGCATTCATTTTATCAATCTCATTTTCCAACCAGGTCACATCTACCTCATGCAGGTCGGGCAATTTCATTTTTACCTCCTTATCAGGGTTTGTGGCCAGCACAGAACCTATGGTAAACAGCCTGTCCTGTATCTCGTGTATGGCGTTTCCTATTTCCGCGTTATCGCAGAGGTCGTTCACCATGCCCATGTATGAATTCAATTCATCTACCGTGCCATAAGCTTCTATGCGTATATGGCTCTTGGGCACACGCACACCACCAATCAGGCTGGTGCTGCCTTTATCACCTGTTTTTGTGTATATCTTGAACATATTTTAGTCGTAAGTCGTGAGTCAAAAGTCGTAAGTCTTTAAAAAGCCGTTACCGGCTGCTGCACCGTATCTGTTTCCACCACACCATCCCTTATCCTTATCACCCGGTGTGTGTGTTTGGCGATATCCTCTTCGTGTGTTACCAGCACTACTGTATTCCCTTGTTCATGTATCTTGCCAAACAACTCCATTATCTCTACAGATGTTTTTGTGTCGAGGTTGCCGGTAGGTTCATCTGCCAGCAGCAGTGAGGGGTTGTTTATAAGTGCCCTGGCTATTGCTACACGCTGGCTTTGCCCTCCCGATAACTCATTAGGCTTATGGTGTGCACGGTCGCTGAGGCCCACTTTTTTAAGCATTTCCCGTGCCCTTTCTTCCCGCTCCTTCCTCGATGCGCCGGCATATATAAGCGGTAGTGCCACATTCTCCCATGCGGTGAGGCGCGGCAGCAGGTTGAACTGCTGGAACACAAACCCGATCTCTACATTGCGCACATCAGCCAGTTGGTCGTCTTCCATGTTGCTCACATTTTTTCCGTTCAGTATATACTCCCCGCCGGATGGGCTGTCTAAACAGCCAAGTATATTCATAAGCGTAGATTTCCCCGAACCGGAAGGCCCCATCAGCGCTACATACTCGCTTTGCTCAATAACGAGATTTATGCCCTTGAGCACCGGCAATTCCTGCTTCCCCAGAAAATAGCTCTTTCTAATATCATTCAGCCTTATGACTTCCTTCATTGCTTTTTAAAAGTATAAAATCAAAAGTACGGAGTAGAAAGCTATATCTTGTAGTTTTGTACCTTATCCTCAAATTTACATATAATTTCACCTTTCTATGCTGTGCTTTCCGAATTGTAAAATTAACCTTGGGTTGTATGTGACCAGCAAACGGGAAGACGGATATCATGATATTGAGACCATCTTTTATCCCTTGCCTCTCTACGATATATTGGAAATAATACCTGCGGCAGAGGCCAGATTGCATATCACCGGGCTGGCTGTGGCCGGAAATGAGCAGCACAACCTGGTGTGGAAAGCCTACAAGCTGCTGCAGGATAAGCTGCCCGGCAAAATACCGTCGCTTGATATTTACCTGCACAAGATTATTCCCCTGGGAGCTGGTTTGGGTGGAGGCTCGGCAGATGGAGCGTTTACGCTAAGACTGATTAACGACCATTTCCAGCTTGGATTACCAGACAATATCCTGGCAGAATATGCTTTGCAACTTGGCAGCGATTGTCCGTTCTTTATATATAACGCCCCACACTTTGCCACCGGAAGAGGTGAGCGGATGGAGACGACAGATATTGACCTCTCGGCATACAGTATACAGCTCATTTGCCCCAAGGTGCATGTATCCACGGCAGCGGCTTTCAGACTGATAACACCTGCTGCGGCTCTGTTCGACCTGCGTGAATTGAGCACCATACCTGTGGAGCATTGGCGGAACAACATCAGGAATGATTTTGAAGCGCCGGTATTCAAAGAGCATCCCGTACTTGCGGACATTAAAAGGCAATTGTATGACAAAGGGGCATTATATGCTGCCATGAGCGGAAGTGGTTCTGCCATATTCGGTATTTTTCTTAAAGGGAAAAAGGCTGATATTCAGATTGGTATTGAGTACGAGGAATTTTATGTAGAGTCACCTAATATGAAACATTAGACGTCCTGAAAGGCCCGCTGTAATATTGCGTGTCTTTAATTTCCACAAACTTTTATTACTTTTATAATCCTTCAACATAATTTAATATGATAGACACCCCGCGATATAAAGAATTGCAGGAAAAACTTGCTCAGCAAACTGACGAAAGAGGCAGAATAGACATATTGCTGAGTATAGCAGAAGAGATAAAGAACTTTGATGTGGATGAGGCCATGCAAACGGCTGATGAAGTCATTACCCGTTCCCGTAGTTTGAGCTATATGCACGGCCTGGGACGAGGCTTTTGCCTGAAAGGTTTTTGCTACCGGCTAAAGGGGGAATACGATGCCGGCATTGAGGTACTTAAAGAAGCTTTGTCAATATCGCGCCAGATATCGGACCGAAATATCGAGGCCACCACCCTGTACTACTTAGGAAACATATATCGCGACCTGGGTGACCTCTCTAACACCCAAAGCCACTACCAGAGCGCCCTCACCATCAATGAGGAATCGGGGAATGAATATTATCAATCCGTTATTCTTTCCAGCATATCCAACCTGCTGTATGACCTTAACGACTACGACAGCGCGCTTGAGTATGCATTGAAGTGCCTTCCCATATTTGAACGGGTTGATAATGTGAACAGTCTGCTGAACATATACAATACCTTAGGTAATATTTATTTCAAGAAAGAGCAATTCAAGGAGGCGCTGCACTATTTTGAAGAAAATATGAAGCGCTCTGAGCCCGGCACTGCAGCATACATAATGGCTGAAAGCGGTGTAGGCAAGGTGTATTATAAAATGCAGGATTCAGGCAACGCAAATAAATACCTTTCAAGTGCGTTAGAGCAATCCATTGAACTCAGCAATGCAGAGGTCCAAATCATTTGTAATTACTACCTCGGCCGGCTATATATGGATGAGGGTAACAATGAGCAATCGCTCCGTTACCTCAATGCAGCATTCACCCTTGCCAAGGACTATAACCGCAAGCACGACGTGATGAGCCTGCACGAAATGCTATCTGCGGTATATGATAAGATGGGAGACATTGCCAAGGCATTTTATCACCTCAAATCTTTTGAGCAGGCCAAGGAAGAGATTTTTAAGCAAAAGATAATCAATGAGCTGCGCAACCTGCAGGTGCGCCAGCAGATAGAGCTGGCCCAGAAAGAAAAAGAAGTGGCGGAACGCACCGCCCAGCTTAAGCACCAGTTTATGGCTAACATGAGCCACGAGATACGCACGCCTATGAATGCCATTGTGGGTATGACCCGGCTGCTGCTATCCAAAGACCCCAAACCGGAGCAGCTCCGATATCTAAAGGCTATCCAGCTTTCATCCAACAACCTGCTTGTCATCATCAACGATATCCTTGACCTCTCCAAGATAGAGGCAGGCAAAATCATCATTGAGCATGTTGACTTCGACCTACGCGAGATTGTGCAGAGCGTAAAAGATATGCTGCTACTCAAATTTGAAGAAAAGGGTGTGGAGCTACGCATAACAGTAGATCCTGCAATACCACGCAGGGTAACAGGCGACCCGACACGTATCAACCAAGTACTGATAAACCTTGCCGGCAATGCGGTAAAATTTACAGAGAAAGGACATGTGGAAGTAAAGGCCACCCTCGTAAAAAAGGAAGGCGACCAGCTACGGGTGAAATTCGATGTTATAGATACGGGCATAGGCATAGGGCCTGAATATGTAGACACCATATTCGACAGCTTCACTCAGGCAGGTGCAGATGTGACACGTAAGTTTGGCGGCACCGGGCTGGGGCTAACCATTTCCAAGCAGCTTGTGGGCCTGATGGGCGGTGAAATATCAGTGCAGAGCCAGTTGCATAAAGGCACTACTTTCACAGCTATTATTATGCTGGAAGAAGCGAAGGAACAGGAACAGGTGCAGCAGGCGAATGTACTTGACAGCATTGCGATGAAACGGCTGAATGAGTTGAAAGTGTTGCTGGTGGAAGATAATGAGTTCAACCGGATGGTAGCCGAAGACACGATGAAGGAATTAATGCCTGATATTACAATACATATGGCATTCGATGGGCAGGAAGCGGTAAACCAATTGCAGAAAGAGATGTATGATATTGTGCTCATGGATATACAGATGCCGGTAATGGATGGTATGACGGCCACAAAAGCCATCCGTAAATTGCCCGAACCTGCAAAAAGCGTAAAAATCATTGCCATGACGGCGAATGTGATGCAGGAAGACGTGCAGGAATATTTCAACATAGGCATGAATGCATATGTGGCAAAACCCTTCAACGCAGATGAACTGCTACTGAAGATGGATAAGGTAATGGGCAATAATCGCCCGGTAAGCGCAAAGCAAGCCCCTCCTGCACCCGAGCCACCTCCTGTGAAAAAAGAAAAGGTGTTCCCGCCTTTGCCTGATACTGTTACCGATCGCACATTCCTCAGGCAGTTTACCGCTGGCAATGCAGATAAGCAGAAGAAGTATATCGGCATGTTCCTCGAGAATGCACCAAAGCTGCTTGAAAACATCGACAAAGCGCTCGTCATCAACGACTACCAGACCATCAAGATAGCCGCACATTCCCTCAAGCCCCAGCTGTCATATATGGGCGTGAAAGAGGATGTGAGCAATATCTTCCTTATTGAGCAATCGGCAGGCGAAAAAGCGCATTATGAAAGCTTACCGGAGCTTATCACCAATCTGAAGCGTATATGCGGCAAGGCTTTCGAAGAATTGAGGATCAATAATTAAAAAAACAGGGCTATTTTCATTGCTATAATTATATTTACAGATTATTTTTACTACTTTTCTAAACAATATTGAAATTTTATGGAACAAAGCTCACAATATGTTTTCCTGGTAGATGACGAACCTATCCAGAACGAGATGCTCAAAGATCATATAGGGTCTATTTTCCAATATCAGCTTAAAACGTATGAAAACGGAGAGGATGCTATAAGGGATCTGGGGTTGAACCCGGCTATCTGCGTACTTGACTACCACCTGAATTCTCACCTGCCCAATGCACAGAACGGAGTGGAAGTACTAAAACGCATCAAAGAGCTAAGCCCCCATACGGAGGTAATTATGCTCTCCGGCCAGGATAAGATAGAGGTGGCTATAGATAGCATGAAGTATGGTGCCTACGACTACGTGATAAAAGGCGAAACTGCCTTTTCCCGTATCCAGAACATCCTCGATAATATAATTGAGCTACACAGCCTTAAGGAGGCCAACAGCAGCTATAAGAAAGTCATCAGTTTTCTTTGGATAGCCATAGCGCTTGTAGTGGCTGCATCAATTTGCCTGGCAATATACATGGGCAAGCATTATTCTTCGTAAGGTATCTTGTACTTATTGTATTTCTTAACCCCTCCGGAAGTGAGGGGTTATTTTTTGGTGCGGATTGTCCGGCACATTACTTCTTATATACCTTCACAGAGAAAGTATAAGGCTGCATTTTTTCTATCTGCTCAGTACGGCCCATTTTGCCCAGTTTATTGGCTTTGGTCAGGTGCAGGGTGCTGTTGTCAGGCAGTTTTTTGTTTATCAGTTCCAGCAGCGCCTTCGATGATACAGCATACGTATTTGTTTCCCCTTCACCACTGATGGCAGTAAGAATACCCAAAACGTTACCATTGTTATCTAAAACGGGAGAACCGCTTTGCCCATGTCCGACCGGCAACTCAAGTGTATATTGCTGTTCGTTACTTTCGTAACCATTCTTTGTACTTATATACCCTTCTTTATACACCAACTCATCTTTGGGGTAGCCCAGAGTAAAAATCTTTGTTCCCAGTCCCGATTTTGAAGTGGCGAATGTATATGGCACCTCTGTTTTACCAAAGCGGAAATTCTTCTTTTCTATCCTCAGTATAGCTATGTCGGCAGCTTCATCAAAAGCGTACTTTGAAGCTTTGAAGTAATCGCCGTTGTGGTCTTGAATATATATTGAGTCTGCACCATTGGTAACGTGGTAGCTGGTAACAAAATAACCGTCGTTGGTAAGCGCGAAGCCGGTACCGGTGTACCTTACCGGCGCGGTAGGTGTATTTATTTTCTTCAGGTCTTTTTCCAGCTGCTTCTGCGACTTTTTCAGCTGGTTTTGTGATTCCTTAATATTATCCACCTCACGGAGGATGATATTGTATTGTGAATCGGATTTGTTTTTAGACGGGTTTAATATGGAGTAAGTTATAGTGGAGGTAAGCAATGCTACGCCCGCAGCCACCGCAGCTGTGCGCCAGAAGTGCGCGGGTAAATTTATCAGCTTTGATTTTTTACTACTTGTGGTTTGTGTCGCATGAATATCGCGTAGCATTGTACGGAACCTTTTCTGCTTGCCGCTCCCTTCGAATGACCTAATGAGATTTGAACTCTCATAAAATTCGTTCGCAAAATCGGCGTCAGCTTCTAGGCGTTTCTTCAATTCGATAATATCGGCCTCCGGCAGTGTACCTGCCAGGTAGGCTTCAGCTATCTCCCATATGTTGTTATTGTTTATAGACATATTGCGTAACTAAACCTGATTATTAAAATAACTACCTACTTTTCAACCAATCAACTATTATCTTTTCAGCTCACTTCGCCTGCATGGTGTAGAACAGTTTACGGAGCCGTGCAAGGCATTTATATTTTTGTGTCTTTGCATTGTCCGGATTTGTGTACCCGAAGTCTGCCGCTATTTCCTGCATGCTTTTATCATCATGATAATAAGCTTTTAATAAAGACCTGCAGGGTTCGCCTATCTGGTCGAGCGCGGTACTTAATTGCTCATAGTGCGCTTCACGCTCATGGTGCACTTTTACATCATCTTCATACGCCACTCCAATATCGTCTTCTTCCGTTCCTATATTCTCGTGCAGTATCTGCGGTCCCCTGCTTTGCTTTTGCAGCTTTTTATACCACAAATGTTTACTTACTGCAAAAAGGTAAGTGCCTATACTACAGGTAAGCCTGAACTCCGGTTCTTGCGCCTTGCCAAACAAAACCACCATTGCTTCCTGAAACAAATCGGAAGCGTCAGCTGATGAGCCACCGTTTTTTATTAACCAGCCATTAACGATATGGTAATGTTGCCGATAAATCTGCTCAGTCGCCTTGCGCTCACCTGCTGCAAGTGCAGCCAGTAGTTGCTGCTCGGTATTCATTGGGCTCTGCACCAGTTAATACTTGTTTTGAGAAAAAGTAACCCGTTTTTTATGCGATTTATCTTCGGGTAGTAATGCATGTAAAGGTAATAAATTTATACCCCTGCAAAAGACAAAAAAGGCGATTTCGTTAATTGCTCAATCCTATTTAGGCTGTTTAGCAGATGTATTACCGTCGTCTATTACACCTGCGACAAAACATTAAAAATAATAACACGTGTTTATGGTGTCGAAATGAAAAAAAATTTTGAACTCGTGGGTTACCTTATTTTAAAAAGGGTATAAACCTGCATAACCATCTAAAAACAAAAATTATGAAATTAGTAAAACTGAGCGTATTCGCTCTTACATTAGGACTTTTCGTAGCATCTTGCGGTAGCGGTAGCGGCGAAACTGCAACTACAGACACAATGGCTGCTCCAGCTCCAGAAGCTGCTCCAGAAGCTGCTCCAGCTACTCCGCCTCCGGCTGATACTGCTACTGCTGCTCCAGCTGCTGACACTGCTGCTGCTGCACACTAATTTTGTTCCCAAACAAAAAAACAAAACCATCCCAATCGGGATGGTTTTGTTTTTAATGCCATTTTGGTATTATTTTCCGGCCATCTCTATGGGCAGCACCATTTCTTTACCAGCTCTTAATATCGTAATCTGGGTTTTGTCACCGGGTGCAAATTTCCCCAATGCTTCCATATAGCCTTGCATTCCATTTATTTTAATATCTCCCAGCTTCGTTATTATATCGCCCTGTTTTACTCCTGCTTTTATAGCAGGTCGGTTTTCCGTCACCCCATCTACTTTTATCCCCCCGTCCTGGTAGGTGTAGTCGGGCATGATACCAAGAGTAACTTTAAATGAAGTCCTCCCGGCAGATTTCTGCTTTGTGACCGTATAGTGCGGTTTTTGGTTTTTGGCATCTTCATTGGCAATGATGCGGGTAACGAATTTTATCACCTGAGCCTCACCCTGGTAATTGATCAATTCGGCTACGTCGGTGGGCTTATGGTAATCTTTGTGTTGCATGGTAAAGAGGAACAATACAGGCAAGCCGGCGTTATAAAAACTGGTATGGTCTGAAGGCCCCTGGCCAGAGCTATCAAAACTAAGCTTGAATTCATTGTTCGCCAGATCTGCCACGCCAGACCATGATGGTGAAGTGCCTACACCACCTACTTCCAGTGCATGTGTGCTGTCGTTTAGCCTGCCCACCATATCCATATTAATCATGTAGGCAAAGTGTGTGCTGTCAATGTTTTGATCCTTCACGAAAATTTTTGACCCAAACAAGCCCAGTTCCTCACCCGAAAAATTGAGGAACAGATAGTTATAGTGTTTTGTTTTCTTTCTGTTGTTTTTTACCCATTCTGCAACTTGTAGCACCGCAGCAGTTCCGCTGGCATTATCATCAGCGCCGTGATGCACCTGGTGTTCTTTTGACGCATTGGCATGCAGGCTGTTGCCGTCTTCGCCATAACCCAGATGATCGTAGTGGGCACCGACAATAACAGTATATGGTGCGCCATTATCAATGAATGCGGCTATATTATTACCCATTCGTTCTGTTTTGCTGATGGTTACGTCCAACATAACAGGTATGCCACCTTTGGCAGATGAGGCGACAACATGTTTTTGGTAAGCTGCATTAGAGAGGAAAATAACCGGTATACCTAATGTTTCGTAAGTAGATTGTTTGCTAAATGAAGGAGGCCATCTGCTGCCATATCCATCGTAAAAAATAACACCGGTAGCACCCTGTTTTTCTAAAGTTCTGGCTTGCGCATGCATATATTTTTCTGCATCAAAATGAGCATCATTGGCCTGGTCCGCATCTTTATACAAAGGTGCCAGCCAAATGCTGCCCTGCTCGCTCACCTCCGGAATGACATCGCTGGAAACTAATTTATTGGGACTGAAGGGCAACGGAAAAGCATCCTCATTCAGTTTCAGCAGCATGCCACCTATGCGCAGCTGAGTTTGTGGTGATATTTGTTTCCCATATACAAATTGAAAAGGATAGAGGTAGCCATTTTTGTAAGGTGAGATACCAATTTCTTTGTATCTCCTTATGATGTAATCTGCGGCAATACCCTCACCGCGGGTACCTGTTCGCCTGCCTTCCAATTCATCGGATGACAGGTAGCCTATATCAGTCTGTAATTGCGCAATAATCCGCTGGTCAGCCTTTTTCTGGGCATACAAAGCACCTGTGACACCTAAAAAAAGAAAACTAAAAAAAAGACTGCGGGCAACCATAAAAGATGTTTAATGCAAATGTAATAAAAAATGAATGTACCGATTTGATTGATAAGCAATACTAAAACAAAAAACCCCCGATGGGTGATCGGGGGCGGGTTGCGAATTCATAATATTTTTAAGAGGCTTGTTTTAACTGCCCAACTTCATTTACAATAACTAATGGCGCAGCGTCGCCGGGCACCGCTTCTTCGGCATTAGTAGGCATTACTATTTGTATATCTGTAATGTCCTTCAGTTGCGGCAACTGCGAAGGAGAGTTGATACCAAGATAGTCCATAAAGTTCTTTGATGTAGTATATATCAAAGGTTTGCCCACCATATCTTCATTACGGCCCGCTATTACTATCAGTTCTTTTTCCAGCAATTTTTGAATGCTGTAGTCGGCACTTACACCTCTTATATATTCTATCTCGCTTTTAGTAATCGGCTGTTTGTAGGCGATAATAGAAAGCGTTTCCATAGCGGCGGTCGATAGCTTTTTTATGTGCTTGTCGCCGTTGAGCTGCAGTACTGTTTTATGAAACTGTTTTTTGGTGAGGAACTGGTAGCCGCCGCCTATTTCCCTTAATTGGAAAGGATAATATTCGGCATCATATTTTTCACGAATAGCCTCAAGACAGGTAGCTATGCGCTCCGACTCGATAACTGTTTCCAGGGCCTGACCCAGAACTTCCGTCATTTCTATTTGTGTAAGCGGGCGCTCGCTGGCAAAAATAAGCGCTTCTACGTGTGGCATTAATTGTTCGATATCCATTCTGTCTGCTTTTTCTTTTCACTACCGAAATTAGTGTACCCCCGTTATCTGTGAAGACAAAGAAATGCACAAGTGTTGATAACTCTCATAAATAATATGGTGAGAATTTCAAAATGCAAAGGTAGGGGGCTTTATCTTAATGAATTGTTTAATAAGCCTGTAAAATATACCCTTATAGGCTATATTTGCCGCCATATCCCGGAAAAAATTGCAAAACTCCAGTCGTTTCAATAATAATACCCTTCAGCAGGAGAGAAAGCACCTGATGATGTTATTCTGCTTTTTGTGGATGGTGCTTTTTGCCCTCTATTTTCCGGCAGCAAAGGCGGGCTTTGTAGCAGATTATACCGGCTGGCTGGAACAGGTGCGCAGCCAGGGCTTCTGGAATTTCATCAACCGCACAAATTTTCAGGCAAAGAGCTTATACCAGTTCACGCAATTCAATACCTATGTGCTGTATAAAGTACTTGGCACGAGCGAGTGGCTATGGCATATAGTATTCATTACACTTCACGCATTAAATGCCAGCCTGCTCTTTGTGCTCTGCAATACCCTGCTTCAGGATGCCGGCGCAAAAAAAACAAGAACAACTGCTACAGTAGGGGCATTGCTGTTTTGCATATCGCCTTATATATCAGAGGTGGTTATCTGGGAGCCTGCATTTCATTTTTTGCAGGGGCTGTTGCTCATACTGCTGATACAGGTATGCGTGCAGCAATACATTCACACCCATAGAAAAAAGTATGCATGGTGTGCGATGTTAATTTACTTGGCGTCTCTTTTTTCACTCGAAGTATTTTACATCACTCCATGGCTGGTGCTGTCGCTTGGTATATTTTATGCCACTATTCCCACAGCCAGGCCGGGTACTTTAAAGCGTGTGGCACTGTATTCTTTCCTCCCTATGCTCCTGTTGTTCATTGTACGCTTTGCCGGCTACAGGTTATACTATGGCGACTGGATATCAAGGGTTGGCTCTGGGGCCATAGATGTTATTTCGGTGCAGAGTTTTGGTAAACCGGTGAAGTATCTTTTTCACTTAATGGCCGTGGGGCGTTTTTTTCCTGATGGGTTGAAACGCAGCGTTTACGATTTTTTTGATTCGATGGCCGGTATCGTGGCTTTTTATGGGTTAATTGCACTGATGGGAATACCCGTAGTGGGCTACTACAAAAAAGTAAGCGGGCAACTGAAAGTAGCCATCCTGCTTTTTACATGGATGATGATGGCACTGCTACTGCTCGTGCCATTGTGGTTCCAGGCAGATATGCTGGTGTGGTTCGACAGGTACAGCTATTTCGCCGGCGCTTTCTTTTATATGCTGTTTGCTGTGCTTGTTTCATTTATCACTGTAAAGTATGTGCGCATAGCAGTATGGGCTTTGTTCGTGCTGGCGAACCTTCGGTTTGCTATACAGGTGAGCAGGTACTGGGGCAAATCGTATAATGTTGTGCACGGATTATTACACAACATTCCTGATGACCGCAACAAGACCATGATACTGCTGAACCTGCCGGCAAATATGCATGGCGTACCCATGATTGGCGCAGAAAAGAACAGTGAGTATAAACTGATGCACGACCTGCAGATACCCGAAAAAACACTGACAAATACAGTATATGATGTGCTTGCCTATAATATGCTCACTCCCGCTGACGGCGCACATGTGAATGTGATAAACGACAGTATGATAAAGGTAACCCTGAACCAGTGGGGCACCTGGTGGTGGTTTGAAACAAAGGGCGGGTACAGCTACTGGACTGCAGATTACAAGATTGACCTCAAAGACGCAGGGCATTGGTATGAACTAACTCTGCGCAAACCTGCAGACCAATACATACTGCTCTACAGTGTAGGCGGTGAATGGAAAAAGGTGGATATGAGCAAGCGTGAAGGCGACCAGAATTAATATATGGCCTACCTTTGCCCGGTGACCAATCTTTCTTCAGAAATATCTTTTAAGACCGCACGCAGTGGTGGCAGCGGTGGCCAGAATGTGAACAAGGTGGAGACCATGGCTGAAGCGCTATGGCATGTGGCATCATCACGTTTTTTTACTGATGAACAAAAGGCGCTGATACAAGAAAAACTTGCAAACAAAATAAACAAAGACGGCTACCTCGCTATAAAAAGTAGTGTTACGCGTTCGCAATTAGAAAACAAACAAATAGCTCAGGCAAAGCTGGAAGAACTGGTAGCCAAAGCCTTAGTAAAACCTAAAAAACGCAAGCCTACAAAACCATCAAAAGAGGCTAAAGAGAAGCGATTAGAGAGTAAGAAGAAGGAGGGATTGAAGAAGGTGCTGAGGCGTAAGCCACCATTGTCTTAGCAAACAAAAAAATGAAGACCGTTTATTAAATAAAATGCATTTTACAGTCATTATACCTGGTCATGCATAAAAAAAAGAGACTGTACAAAACAGTCTCTTTTTAAAATTCGCTAAAGAAATATTATTTCTTTTTAGCGGCTGTCCTTTTTTTAGGACCAGCGTTCTTTTTCGGAGCTGCTTTTTTAGGAGCTGCTGCCTTTTTAGGCGCTGCTGCTTTTTTCGGAGCAGCCGCTTTCTTTGGTGCAGCTTTCTTAGGAGCTGCTTTCTTTGGTGCAGCTTTTTTAGGAGCTGCTTTCTTTGGTGCAGCTTTCTTAGGAGCTGCTTTCTTTGCTGCAGCTTTTTTCGGAGCTGCCTTTTTTGCTGTTGCCATAACTGTGAATTTAAGGGTTAAACAAAAATCTTTACTGCTATATGGCAAAATCGCCGTGGGGGTTAGGCCTCGGCGATTGCAGTTGTTACTTCTTTTACTGATATTAATGTCTTAGTGCGTGTCTTACGAAACTCAACTATACCATCTGCCAAGGCAAATATGGTAAAGTCCTTTCCTAATCCCACATTATTACCGGGATGGTACACAGTACCACGCTGGCGCACTATAATATTACCTGATATAGCGGGTTGCCCACCAAATATCTTTACACCTAATCTTTTACTTTGTGAGTCGCGGCCGTTCCTTACACTGCCTTCCCCTTTTTTGTGTGCCATTTTATATTGTTATGTTACTTATTACGAGTTAAAATTAAGCAATTCCGTTTATTTTTATCTTAGTAAGGCTCTGGCGGTGACCATTTTTTTTCTGGTAGCCTTTGCGCCTGTTCTTTTTAAATATAATCACTTTGTCACCTTTCAGGTGATCAATGATTTCAGCCTGAACTTTCTTGCTGTTCTTGCCTACGGTAATATTCCCTCCTTCACTTACCATGAGAGTAGAAAACTCAACCTTGTCACCTGCATTACCCTGAAGGCGATGCACAAACAATTCGTCGTTTTGTTTTACCTTAAATTGCTGCCCTGCTATTGTTACTATTGCAAACATCTTTTCTAAAATATTTTCGCAAAGATAATACAGTTTTTTATTCCAAACAAAAAAATTTGTTATTTTTTTTATTTAGAAAAATATTTTCCTTATATGGTTTTGCTTTTTAACAATACAAATATAATACTTCGCTTCCATTAAATATTAACTTTGACCTCCCCAAGTAATTCTAAATGAAGATTAAATCTTTCCTTGCAAAGCCTTACGCTTCTTATATACATTCGAAGTTGCGCAAGGGCATGATGGCCGCAAACGCCCACCAGCAAGCTATCCTGCAGTATCTGGTGAAGCATGGAGGCCGCACCGTTTTTGGTAAGGACCACAATCTTGCAGCAGTAAAAAATTATGAAGATTTCAAGAAAGCTGTTCCCATCCGCGACTACGAGGCGTTCACTCCTTACATAAATAAAATAAAGAACGGGGAGCAAAATATTTTATGGAAAGGAAGGCCAATATATTTTGCAAAAACATCAGGGACCACCAGTGGCGTAAAATATATACCTATCAGCAAAGACTCAATCTCCAACCATATTGAGGGCGCTCGCAATGCCTTGTTGTGCTATATGGCGGAGAGTGGCAAAACAGATTTCGCGAACGGAAAAATGATCTTTCTTTCAGGCTCTCCTGAACTGGAACGCGTAGGTGGCATACCTACAGGAAGGCTTAGTGGCATTGTGAACCATTTTATTCCACGCTACCTGCGTGGCAACCAGTTGCCAACTTATGAAACCAATTGTATAGAAGACTGGGAAGTGAAGCTGGATAAGATAGTGCTGGAAACAATGAATGAGGATATGACCCTCATCAGCGGCATACCACCATGGATCCAAATGTATTTCGACTGGCTGAGTGAGCGCACGGAAGGGAAAAAAATCAAAGAGATATTCCCTAACCTACAGGTGATTGTGCATGGCGGTGTGAATTTTGAACCATACAAAGCAAAGCTCCTTGATAGCCTGGGCGGTGATGTGGATATGATAGAAACCTTTCCCGCATCCGAAGGTTTCTTCGCCTTCCAGGACCTACCCGGTAAAGAAGGGTTATTACTAAACACAGATGCCGGTATTTTTTACGAATTCGTGCCGGCTGACGAAATAGACAATGAGCACCCAACGAGACTATCGCTTGCAGAGGTGAAGGTTGGCATCAACTATGCGCTCATAGTTTCTACCAATGCAGGCCTGTGGGCTTACAACATCGGCGACACGGTACGCTTTATCAGTACAGAGCCTTACAGGCTTGTGGTAACGGGACGCGTGAAACATTATATTTCTGCGTTCGGGGAACACGTTATAGGCGAGGAAGTAGAACACGCCATCAGGCTGGCGGCAGATGAGTTCAACCTGCACGTGATAGAATTTACCGTAGCTCCGGCCATAAAGGTAACCTCAGGCTTGCCGTATCATGAATGGTTCATTGAATTTGAGGAACCGCCTGCCGACGTAGAAAAATTTGCCTCAGTTGTCAATAGCCACCTCAGGGAAAAAAACATTTACTACAACGACCTCATTGCCGGAAACATACTACAGACACTGAAAATACGTATCATGAAAAAAAACACCTTCATTGAGTACATGCGTTCCATAGGAAAACTTGGTGGTCAAAACAAAGTACCGCGCCTGGGCAACGACCGTAAGTTTGCGGACGCATTGTTGCCTTGGGTAATCTCCTGATGCTATTGTGAATTTAGCCGTACAATATCGGGTGCTACTATAAAGTTGCTCGAATACCTGAACCTTATATTGGCCCTCACTATTACTTTAAAATTGTTCATGTCATTGGGCGCCTCCGGAAAATAGTATGCGCGCAGTTCGATTGTTTCAAATATCAGGTTCTCATTCCTGGCGCGCACACCGCCACCGATACTGGTATGAAATGTTGAATTGCGAAAGTCAGCATGCTCAGGTGTGAGTAGCGACATATCAATGTAAGGAAAGGGGGCGAACTGGAAACCAAGTAATTTATATTTTATATAAAAGGCCGTTTCTAATTGCATACTAATCCGCTTTCCACCCGATGCCGAATCAGAAAGAAAGCCCCGTAACCCATAATAATTGTCTATCCTCAGCGGCTCCATTGTAAGCCGGTTATATATCTCCGAATAGCTTACATTTACATACTGGCGTATTTTTGTGCTGTTCCAGAATAATATGCGACTATATGCGGTTCCACCTGCCAGAAAGCTTCCGTCCTGTATGCTGCCATTATGTAAGAAACCCCCGGTGCGCATATAAAGCTGTATGAAATCGCCCCGGTGAGTGGCAATATATTGCGACACGCTAATGCCGCCATATGGCCTTTCCAGGTTCAACTGCCTGTGCCATCCTCCGGTTACGCTGATATTGTATCCATATGGCAAGTCCTCAGTCGTACCGAAACCATAGATATATTGTGTCTTATAATAATCCTGCCTGAAAAAAGTGAATTGTCCCAAAAACGCTTGCGAGCTGTTATACACCGGGTCAAAAATATTCTCTGCCTGCCTGGGCACTCTTACAAAATCGCGATTGTAATACCTGAATGCGAGGAACCTCCGGTCACGTATAGTATTATTGCTCGCTGTCAGCTTCCCGATTCCTATATTGTAACCCGCCCAGGCATCCAGCAGATTGTATTCATACATCCGTGCCGAAGTGTCATAATATAAGTTGTGGGCTTTGTTATTGCTCAGCGTTAATCCTCCGGCTACCCTTGAGTATGGCGATACAAGCCGTCTGCTCAGCGAAAGGGAGGTGACAGTCTCCTCAACATGGGTATAGTCACTTATGTTCATCACGCTATAAGCTACCGTCCCATCAATGAAAGAATGAAGAATGCTGTTCTTTTTATACCTGGTCCCATGTCCAAAGTTAGGGTGCCGGTTATAATCATATAGTCCTGAGGCCTCTAACCGTTGCCCTGCACCCATAAAATTCGCGTCATACAGATTCAGCATTATATGGTTCAAGCCTGCTGATGAGCCGCCACCACCGATACTAAAGAAATCTTTTGTATAAATAGTTACATCTACCGAATCCGGATAGCCATTCACAGAATCAACCACGATACGTGCGTCCTGAATGAACTCAAGCGAACGGATATGGCGTTCATTGTCCGCCACTTTGAAGGCGTTGAGTGGCGTATGCTCCTGAATGAAGAGGTTGTCCCTTATTACAAATTTACGTGTGGTGCGGTGCAGTTTATCACCAGCCCTTGCCGCCCAACTACTGTCGCGCCGGCTGGTATCATAAAACGAACGGTTAAAGCCATATGGCACAATATGTATATTCCTGATAATCTTGCCCTGGTAAGGGATAAACGGGTCCTCACTTTTCCCGTTCAGATAGCTGTCATCCGACTCAGGGGCTCTTCTTACAGAGTTTATGGCCTGCTGAAAAATATTATTTACAAATTTATTTTGTGTAAAATGTAGCTTTTTGAAATCAATACTGTCTGCCATTTTTCCCTGGCCGTAGGCGGCTTGAAAAAATATCACATTGATCATCAACAACAATATAGAGGCCCTTATATGGAGCAATAACTTCATTTTAAACAATGATACTCAAAACTATACAACCCTACAATATTACATTACTCATCTGCAAAAATCGTGCTAACCCATTGCAAAGCAATTTTACTACGCTCGGAACGGTGTTCTTGGCATTGTATTTTTAGTTGCGTAAGTAAAAACGAATAATTCAACTCAAACTAAATCCAGATTACCATGAAACAGACGATCTTAATTTCCGCATTTTTTATCGCCTCGCTGTCGGGCTTTGCCCAGTCGGAGTGTGGTAAAGGCAACATCCTGTTCAAAACAGACAATCGATACGATGCACCCAAGCCGATTTATTCGCTTGACCACGATCCACAATTCCCTTTCCTGAGGAATTTATCCTCGTCTCAGCAGGTGGCATCCGCTATAAGAAGAAATCATAACAAGCCTACAGGGAGTAAACTCAACCAAATCCTTATGGATATAGGATTTGCTAACGGTGGACGGGATATTACTGCAGCCGATATTTCAGCCGATAACATTCCTGCTGGCACCATCGGCAATATGGGCGATGGCGGACACAACACTCATTTCGTTAAGTTGATGGCCGATGGCGATGGAGGCAATGGCATTAAAGCTTGGAAAATAACTTCACTTACCGGTTGTTCGATAAATATTTTATCAAAATGCGGTAATGCATTCTATCCGTCTGGCGCGGCAAAAACCACCGCATGTGTGACTGTACCCGTTAACCTGATCAGTGATACTCACGAAGTAACGCTCGATAACAGGAATGCCGTAAAAACCACAACTGAGAACGTATACATATACTACAGCAGAAGGAAAAGAGAACGCCCGCTGGCCCCTGAATTTGCTGACTTGAAAGATCCAAAAGCATCAAACCCTGTGCTACTCAGCACCAATAAAAATGTAGAGGTGATACCTCAGTCATACAAGGTTACCATAAGTACGCCCAACAGCAGAATATTGGTTTGCGAAGACAAGCCCTTGGACCTCACCGCAAATGTGAATGTTGAAAAAACCGGCTCATATACCGGGTATTACCCTTCGAGCACAAAAAAATACAAAGAAGTATCGAAACGCACCTATAAGAAAGCCGCCAGAAAAATGTGTAAAGCGCAAAAAAAGCAACAGAAAGTAGCCAAACTAACCGGCACTACTATAAATACAGAAGTAGCACTAAAATAAATATGTTAGCCTTCTGCAGGGAACATGTCAGGAAGTTCAAAACTTTCTGACATGTTTTTTTTGCATCTTGCCTATATACCTATATTTTCACATAGAATTGAAACTATAATAATGAGGCAGGTATTGGTATTTATTTTCCTTTTTTGTTGCTGCGACTTTGTAGCAGACGCTCAATCGCCCAAGTACGAATTCCGTGGTGCGTGGATAGCCACGGTAGCAAATATAGACTGGCCATCAAAACCAGGCTTACCGGCTATTGAGCAGCAGCAGCAATTCATTCATCGCATAGAGCAGTTGAAAGAAATGGGCTGCAATGCAGTTATCGTTCAGGTGCGCCCCGTTTGCGATGCCTTCTATAATTCTAAGATAGAGCCATGGAGCCGCTACCTTACCGGCAGGCAGGGAGAAGCACCTTTTCCATACTACGACCCGCTTATTTTTATGATAGAAGAGGCGCATAAACGTAATATGGAATTCCATGCCTGGTTCAACCCATACAGGGCGCTTATGGATAGCAAAGTGAATACTAACCCGCCCAAGCACGTGACACGCACACACCCTGAATGGGTGATAAGCTATGCAGGCAAATCCTACCTCGACCCTGGTATACCCGAAGCACGTGAATATACCCTCAGCGTAATTTGTGATGTAGTAAAACGGTATGATATTGATGCTGTGCATCTTGATGATTATTTCTATCCCTACCGCGCACCCGGAAAGGAATTTGGCGACTACAGAACGTATGCAAAGTATGGCGGTGGAATGTCCATTGGCGACTGGCGCCGCAATAATGTAAGCCTGTTCATATCGCAGCTCAATACCAGCATAAAGCGTATAAAGCCGACTATGAAGCTGGGCATCAGCCCGTTTGGTGTTTGGCGCAATAAAAGCCAGGACCCTGACGGCTCCGATACCAAGGGTGGACAAACAAACTACGACGACCTCTATGCCGATGTACTGCTATGGATGCAAAAGGGGTGGATAGACTATCTGATGCCACAGCTCTACTGGGAACATGCTCACAAAGCGGTGCCTTTTACCGTGCTGATGCCCTGGTGGTATGGCCATTGCTACAAACGCCACATGTACTATGGCCTGGGCCTGTATCGCATGGCAGAATCTAAAAAAGGCCCCTACACAAGTGAACATGAACTGCTGTGGCAGTTGCGCGATATAAGGGAGCAATGCCCCAACACCGGCTATTGTTTCTATAACTCATCGAGCTTCGACAAAATACGCCCTGCATTTAAAGACAGCCTGCAAAACAAACATGCAAAGTACCCGGCGCTTGTGCCGCCCATGGTGTGGCTGGATAGTGTAGCCCCCGCTGCCCCGGTGCTGAAAATTGAAAATATCAGCTCCGGCGTTTTACTCAAATGGGAACAAAGTAATCCGCAGAAAGAACCCCTGCGCTATGTAGTGTACCGGTTTGTGAACAATGAAAAAATTGATCTGGACCGCAACGACAAAATCATTTCCATACAACAGGGCACCGTATATAAAGATGCCGAATCACACAATTACAGGCAGGCTGTATATATTGTTACAGCACTCGACAGATTGTGGAATGAGAGCAAGCCGAGCAATAAGGTGAGTAGTAATTGAATATTAACATAACTTTGCCATCCTTCATTTTCAATGATCCTCATCACAGGCGCAAGTGGTTTTTTAGGCAGGCACCTTGTCCGTTATTTATCGGCGCAGGGTATGAGGTTACGCGCTTTATACCACAGCCATCCCCCGGGGCATGATATTGACCGCCTGCCTGGTGTAGAATGGATGCAGTGCGACCTGCTAGATGTATATGCGGTAGAAGAAGCGATGGCGGGCATTACAGAAATTTATCATTGCGCTGCCATTGTCACTTTCGATCCGCGCAGAAGAAAGGAGATGCTCCACTTCAATCCGGAAAGCACAGCCAATATTGTGAACGAGGCACTGCAACAGCAAGTGCGCAAAATGGTTTATGTAAGTTCCATTGCCGCATTAGGGCGCACGGGAGAGCAAACAAAAGAAGTAACCGAAGAAGAAGAATGGGGCGAAAGCAGGTATAACTCAGCTTATGGCGTCAGCAAGTACCTTGCCGAGATGGAAGTATGGCGCGGTATCGGCGAAGGGTTGAATGCGGTTATCGTCAATCCGGGCATCATCATCGGTGAAGGCAGCGGGCATGATATTTCATCGCGCTTAATGAAAATGGTATATAGAGAGTTTCCCTTTTATTCCAAAGGTGTAACCTCATGGGTGGGCGCTGAAGACGTGGTGCGGATTGTGACCGGGCTCATGGACTCCGACATTGAAGGGGAGCGGTTCATTGTGAGCAATGCCAGCCTGCCGTTCCGTGAAGTTCTGGCAAAAATGGCCCATTCGCTGAATAAACGACCTGCGCGTTATTACGCTACCTCATGGATGACCTCTCTCGCCTGGCGGCTCAGTATGCTCAAAAGCACCATTACCGGCGACAGCCCGCTCATAACACGCGAAACTGTTAATAATGCCAATTCTGTCTGTATTTATAGTAACAGCAAGTTATTAACCATGCTTACAGGGTTCACTTACACCCCTTTGGAGAAGTCTATTGATGCGATGGCACGGTCTTTTTTATATAATAATAAAAAATAGCCGATATTTTTTTATTAGAGAAAACAGTCGTAAACTTGCAGCAAGGAAACAATAGTTGTTCCATCCTTTCATACAGTTTATCTGATAGTTCCCATTGTATTAGTTCAATAGTTCAGGTGAAGATCATCGATAAATTAGCGTAAAAACCAGATTGATTTAAACATAATTACTCAGAAAAAATACAGGCATGCCTTACGACATTTCGCAGTTAAATGATATGCTCATCCCTGAGCTTATAGATGCAGCTGACGCTTTAAAAATCCCAAATACACGTTCTCTCGATAAACAAGCACTCGTGGCAATTATTATGGAAACACAGAACGGCAAAGAGGCCGGTGAAGAGCCTAAAAAGAAACGTGGCCGCAAATCAAAAGATGATACTCAGCCTGCCGAACAACCAGCCGCGGCAGCTGCCGCGCCCGATGACTCAGCCAATGACGGGGGCGAGAAAAAACGCCGACTGCGCAAGCCTAAAGATAGCCATGCACCAGACCCTATGCCGGTAAGGGCAGCGCCCACAACCGACCCGCAGTGGGGCGAAATAAAACGCGACAGGCCGCAGCCAACAAAAAAATATGAACCTGTTCCCGCACCGCAGCACGTAGCGGCGGCGGAAACACAGGAAAATTCAGGCATTACTATGCCTACCGAATCTCCCGAAGTACAACCCCCTCAGCAATCTGCCGAAACTGAAGCAGAAAAGCCACAACAGCATCCCCAGCACCAGCAGCAATTCAATCGCCCGCAACGCCGCGAGGAAAAACAATCTAACTTCAACCTTGAGTTCGAAGGCGTCGTTGCCAGTGAGGGTGTTCTGGAAATGATGCCCGATGGCTATGGCTTTTTACGCAGCAGCGATTACAACTACCTGAGCTCACCGGATGATATTTATGTGTCTCCTTCTCAGATAAAATTATTCGGACTGAAAACCGGCGATACCGTAAAAGGTAACGTGCGACCACCCAAGGAAGGTGAAAAATACTTCGCCCTACTGAAGGTAGAGACCATTAATGGCCGCCTGCCCGATGAGATACGCGACCGTGTGCCATTCGATTACCTCACGCCATTGTTCCCTTTCGAAAAGCTGAGCCTTACTTCTACCAGCAGCAACTACAGCACCCGCATCATGGACCTTTTCACCCCTATAGGTAAAGGACAGCGCGGGCTTATTGTGGCACAGCCTAAAACAGGTAAGACCATGCTGCTGAAAGAAGTAGCGAACGCAATAGCCGCCAATCATCCAGAGTGCTACCTGATGATAGTGCTGGTGGATGAGCGCCCTGAAGAAGTAACAGATATGCAGCGCAGCGTGCGTGCTGAAGTAATCGCTTCAACATTCGATGAACCGGCCGACAAGCACGTAAAAGTTTCTACCATCGCATTGCAGAAAGCAAAACGCCTTGTGGAAGTAGGCCATGACGTAGTGATACTGCTCGATTCTATTACGCGCCTTGCACGCGCACATAATACAGTAGCCCCTGCCAGCGGCAAAGTATTAAGTGGTGGTGTGGAAGCAAATGCCATGCAGAAACCAAAACAATTTTTTGGTGCTGCGCGTAAGATAGAGAATGGTGGCTCGCTTACCATATTGGCAACAGCGCTTATCGACACAGGATCCAAAATGGATGAAGTTATCTTTGAAGAATTTAAGGGTACCGGCAATATGGAATTGCAGCTCGATCGTAAGCTGGCTAATAAGCGCATATTCCCTGCTATTGATATCACTTCATCATCTACCCGCCGCGACGACCTGCTGCATGAAAAAGATGTACAGAACAAAATGTGGCTCCTCCGCAATCACATCGCCGATATGAATACCGATGAAGCAATGCATTTCCTGCTGAAGCAAATGAAAGGCACAAAGAGTAATGAAGAGTTCCTGGCAACAATGAACAAATAAACCGTAAATTAATACACACGGAAGGCAACCTTTATAGTTGCCTTTTTGTTTATGTGCCGAAGTTTCAAAATACGCATGATAAAGGAATATTTTACCTTTGCTGAATAGTTCTAATCATGTCTAAAAAACACGCTGCACGCCCCGACGGTCTGGCCTACTCCACGAATAAGGATTTTTTTAATGATTTCCCGGCAGAGGAGCCTGCTGAGACCCTACCCAAAAACCAACAAAAGCTGCGCATAAAGCTGGATACCAAGCAGCGGGCAGGCAAAGTCGTCACATTGGTGGATGGATTTACAGGCACAAAAGATGATCTGGAAGCATTAGGCAAGCAGCTAAAGACCAAATGCGGTACCGGGGGTAGCGTCAAGGACGGTTTCATCATCATACAAGGGGACTACAAGGACAAAATAATCACTTGGCTGAAAGACTGGGGGTATACGCAGACAAAATAGACGTATTCACATATAACGTTATCCAATAAATATTAACACCTCAATTTAGTACCGGCGTTTATCCAAACTATAAATGTATTTTTGCGCCTCATATTTACCTCATGCTGAACGATATTGTAATACTCAATGAAAAAGAAACCCGTGGTGGTTTTGGTGATGGAATTTTAGAAGCCGGGCGCCGCAACCCTAATGTGGTGGCGCTTACTGCCGATCTTGGCGGTTCGCTCAAGCTGAATGGTTTTATCAAAGAATTCCCTGACCGTTTTATACAATGCGGTATCGCAGAGGCTAATATGATAGGCGTAGCTGCGGGGCTTACCATAGGTGGCAAGATACCCTATACCACTACGTTTGCCAATTTCTCCACCTCTCGTGTATACGATCAGATACGCCAGAGTGTTGCCTACAGCGGCAAGAATGTGAAGATATGCGCATCGCATGCCGGTCTTACACTGGGTGAAGACGGGGCCACACACCAGGTGCTGGAAGATATAGGCATGATGAAAATGCTACCCGGAATGACGGTTATAGTGCCTTGCGATTACAACCAGACAAAAGCTGCAACCATTGCCATTGCAGATTACCAAGGGCCGGTTTACCTGCGCTTCGGCAGGCCGAAATGGCCAAACTTTACACCTGAGAATCAAACTTTTGAAGTAGGTAAGGCACAGGTTCTCGCAGAAGGTACGGATGTTTCGGTTTTTGCTTGCGGGCATATGGTGTGGCTGGCGGTTGAAGCTGCAAAAGCACTGGCTGAAAAAGGCATCTCGGTAGAGTTAATTAATATACACACCATCAAGCCACTTGATGAGGCAACAGTGATAGCATCAATTAAGAAAACAGGTTGTATCGTTACGGCGGAGGAACACCAGATAAATGGTGGCCTCGGCGATAGTATAGCCAATGTGGCAGCGCGCTCATGCCCGGCACCACATGAATATGTGGCGGTAATGGATACCTTTGGCGAAAGCGGCACACCCAAGCAACTGCTGGATAAATACGGCCTCACAAAGGACAGCATCATTGCTGCGGCAGAGAAAGCATTAGCCCGTAAGAAATAATTTCCCGGTCATGAAAGCAGTAAGGCTTGTTATACTATTGGTGGTTGCAGGTTTTTATTCCTGCAAGCCATCTAAAGACCTCGTGTACCAGAACATAGAGAACTTTAAACTACGGCAGGCAGGCACAGGCCAGGCTACCCTGTGTATGGATATACGTCTTTACAACCCCAACAACCGGACCATAAAACTAAAGGAAGCTGATGTAGAAGTATTCCTCGATGGCACTCGGCTGGGGAAAATGAGGGTGAACGGTAAATGTTCCGTATCACGGCTCGATACTTTTTCACTGCCCGTGCTGCTGGACGTGGACCTGAAAAATGTATTGCCCAACGCATTCAGGCTGCTGACCAACAGCGATATGAACGTAGTGCTTGCAGGTACCATCAAAGCGGGCAGGTATGGCATGTACAAGACAGTACCCATCAATTACGAGGGCAGGCAAGACCTGTTATCGGGGATGAAACTGTGGTAGTTAGAATTTATTTTTCCACATCATACTTTCTACAGGCTTGTTTGTACGGCCTGTGTACTTGGCTCCTTCTTTCTTATTGTATTTGTTAATCACTTCGCCTTCAGCAGCAAAGTAGATGAGTTGCCCTATGGGCATACCGGCATATACCCTCACCCGCTGGATGCATGATATTTCCAGTGTCCAGGCATTGCAGAAACCCACGTCACCTTTTCCTGCGGTAGCGTGTATGTTTATCCCTAATCGGCCGGTGGAAGATTTCCCTTCAAGAAACGGAATATGACCATGTGTCTCGGTATACTCCTCAGTTACACCCAGATACAATGTGCCGGGCAATAAGACATAGCCATCTTCGGGTATCTCAAAATGGCTGATAGTATTATGCTTCCGCGCGTCAAGCATCGAATCGTCGTACACCGCAAGGTACTTGCCCAAGTGTACATCGTAAGAGTTGGAACCAAGGTTCGACCGGTCGAAAGGCTCAATAACTATACTGCCCTTTTCTATTTCCTCGAGTATGCGCGAATCAGAAAGAATCATAGGGCAAATATATAATAAACTTAAACCCTCTCATTACTCCTTAAAGGCATCTTTACACACATTTTTACATAAATATTATTTCAATGAATGCCGGCTATCTATTTTCACGGGGAATTGAACATTTATTACCCTAAAAAGTATATTTTTGCTGCCCTTCTAAATGATATTATGGAATACAGAGAAATAGTAGCAGTAACAGGATTAAGCGGCCTATACCAATTGCTGACCACAAAAAGCGATGGCGCAATAGTGCGCAGTGTGGCTGATAAGACTACGAAATTCATTTCGGCGAGGCAGCATAATGTGACCCCCCTGGAAAGCATAGAAGTGTACACCACCGGTGAGAATGTGCGTTTGCAGGATGTATTCCTGAAGATGCTGAACAGTGAGGCCACTACTCCCCTTGCTGATGCAAAGAGCAATGACGGCAATGCCATCAAAGCATATTTCAAAAGCATATTCCCGGAGTTTGATGATGAGCGTGTATATGCCAGCGACATGAAGAAAATGCTGAAGTGGTATAGCTTGCTCAAGGACAACGACCTGCTACGCTTCGAAGAGCCTGTAGAAGAGGCACCTGCTGAAGAGGCCGCCGCACCTGCGACAGAAGCAGCTGCGGTTGCAGAACCGACTGCCGAAGAAAAACCTAAGAAAGCGGCTAAAAAGAAAAAAGCAGAACCCGAAAGTGATGCTGCTGCTACCGAAGCTGAAGAAAAACCTGCGAAGAAAACCGCACGGAAAAAGAAAACGGAAGAGTAGTAGTTGGTTAAAAGGGTAAAAGCCCAATAGGGTTGTATCGTTATTTATAGTTTGATGATATTCGTTTACAGCCTATTGACTTATTAATTTATTACCCTATCTTAGTACCGTATATGCGAAACAAGATACTATTATTAGTTGCGCTGCTTATACTGCTTATTGATTTCAGCAGTTGCCAGATGCATTATCCGAAGGGTACTGAGTACAGGCCATGGCAGCGGTCGGGCAAGTTCAGTAAGCGGTGGGGAAGGGAGCGCCAACAGAATGTGCGCAAAATGTATTGGGGCAGGCATCGTTATGGTATGCGGCCACACCCGTACCGCGGGCATTTCAGGAGTTTTCAATAACCGGGGAAACCGGGATAGTATATTATAGGGCCGGCTTAGTCGGCCCTATTCGTTTGTGTGAGGTTTAGAAGAGTGATGGGCCTGAGCTTTCTTTTACGCGCCCGAGGTGTTTGTAGGCCTTCTCTGTGGCCTCGCGGCCGCGGGGGGTGCGCATGATGTAGCCTTCCTGTATGAGGAAGGGTTCGTATACCTCTTCGAGGGTGCCTGCTTCTTCGCTTACTGCGGTGGCAATATTATTAATGCCGGCAGGGCCGCCTTTGAACTTGTCTATTAGTGTAAGGAGTATCTTATTGTCCATATCATCAAGGCCACTTTCGTCAACGTTGAGGGCTTTGAGGCCATGCTCCACAATACCCCTGTCAATAACACCATTGCCAAGTACCTGGGCGAAATCGCGCATACGGCGCAGGAGGCCATTGGCTATACGGGGCGTGCCGCGGCTGCGGCCTGCTATTTCGCGGGCCGCATCAGAAGTGATACGTACATGCAGCACTCCTGCAGCACGGGTGATGATAGCCTGCAGCACATCGGCAGTATAATACTCTAAGCGCGACTTGATGCCGAACCTTGACAGCAATGGTGCTGTAAGCAGGCCGCTACGGGTGGTAGCGCCCACCAGCGTGAATGGGTTAAGGGTAAGCTGTATGGAGCGGGCCGCGGGGCCTGAATCTATCATTATGTCTATCTTAAAATCCTCCATTGCAGAGTAGAGGTATTCTTCCACTACTGTGCTGAGGCGGTGTATCTCATCAATGAAAAGCACGTCCCGGGCCTCGAGGCTGGTGAGCAGTCCGGCAAGGTCGGCGGGTTTTTCTATTACGGGGCCGCTGGTTTCTTTTATAGATACGCCAAGCTCATTGGCCACTATGCGCGAGAGGGTTGTTTTGCCGAGGCCGGGCGGGCCGTGAAACAGAATATGATCGAGCGGCTCGCCACGAAGGTTGGCCGCTTTGATGAATATGCGCAGGTTCTCTATCAGCTTTGGCTGGCCGGAGAAATCCTCAATGGTCTGGGGGCGTATGGTATTCTCATACTCCCGCTCCTGTGTGGTGAGGTCTGCTGATGGCCTTATGTGTGAAGTGGACATTTTTGCACAATTTTTTGGGTAGCACTTTTCATATATAACCTACTGTTTCGCAGCTATTTTAATATTTATTTTTGCGCACTTTTTGCGCACATTTTTACAAAAAACCAATAGCCCAAAAATACACAAACGTTAACTGTGAACCATCTGCGCTGTGGTATTGGTAAAGTTCATCAATGTTATTGTGCCCTCCAAATAAAAAATCCATCATGGTACAGTTACTGTACCGTTATGGAAAATAGTTGCCTCGCCCAACAAGGGTTATAGCTGTTTCCGGTGTTTTTAAAAGGTGGCTGAACAAAGGTCTTCTGGTTCATTGATTGCAGGGAATACTGATAGCACACATTTTTTTGTGTGGAATAGCGCCGTTGTCCTATTTCCTTGCCCGCATGTGAAAACTCAGCGAACAGATGAGGAACGTTCTGAAAAAGGGATTATTACCAACCCATGATATTAGGCAAAAGATGTTAACTTTATTGTGAGGCAGCAGAATATCAGTTCATTAAATATCTTCGATGAAGGAATGCTGTATTCCCGGACGTATATCCGGTTCAACAATAGAATAATGGAGGTGACGCGGGCAGTAGTGCCGGGGTATAGACGTTTTAACAAATCAACTTCAAAAAACGGCTGTAACTATGAAACAGATATTAATAGCAATAAGAAATTTCATTAAAGACCGGTTCAGCCTGCACGAAGACCGTGCGCAAGACAGCGAAGTAATAGAATCTATAAAGAGAAATATTGAATTTAAAGGCACCAATTTGTGGTCACTGATATTTGCCATATTCATCGCATCCATCGGGCTAAATGTCAATTCCACAGCGGTTATTATAGGCGCTATGCTCATTTCCCCGCTTATGGGACCTATTATGGGCGTGGGCATGGGGATGGGGATAAATGACATTGAAATAATAAGAAAAGGTTTAAAAAATCTGCTGATAGCGGTAATAATCAGTATAGGTGTATCTGCGTTTTATTTCTTTATATCGCCGCTGCACGAAGCGCAGTCAGAATTACTGGCCAGGACAACGCCTTCTACCTGGGATGTATTAATCGCTATTTTTGGCGGCCTTGCAGGCATTGTGGGCAGTACACGCCGGGAAAAGGGCACTGTAATACCAGGGGTAGCGATAGCCACAGCCCTGATGCCCCCTCTTTGCACGGCAGGTTTTGGTATTGCCATCGGTAACTGGTATTATTTTTTGGGTGCCCTGTACCTCTTCTTCATCAACAGTGTTTTCATCTGTATCAGCAGCTATTTCATTGTACGGTATATGAAGCTGCCCCAAAAGGCATTTGAAGACAAGAATAGAAAAAAGACAGTAATTAAGTATATTCTGTCTTTGGTATTGATTACAGGTTTGCCCAGTATTTACCTTACCTATAAAATTGTAGATAAGAGTATTTTTGAGAGTAATGCGAATAAGTTTGTACGTGCAGAATTCAACTTTGATAAAACCCACGTTATAAATAAAGTATTTAAGTATGAAAACGGAAAAAAGGAAATCAGCCTCCTGCTGATAGGGGAAGACCTGCCGAAAAAAACTATTGACAGCCTGAAAGCTAAACTTTCGAAATACGGCATTTCAGACAGTCAGCTACAAATCAGGCAGGGTCTGAATGCAAAGCAAAAGATTGACTTTTCGCAAATAAAAGCCAGTATATTGGAAGATGTTTTCAAGAAACAGGCCGCAGAGAAAAGCAAGGACACCATGCAAGCCACCGTGGCCGTAAACACTGAATATCCCGACCTGAAAAACGAGATCAGAGCACTGTACCCTAACATCACTTCATACGGCATTTCTGATCTCTTAATTAACAGCATAGATTCTTCCCATATTGACACCGGTATCCTCTTCGTAGCCAATTTCTCTACTTCAATCCGGAAAAGTGAACAACGTAAGTTGGTGACCTGGCTACGGGTGCGCCTGGGTAATCCCAAAAAAGTAATACGATTTGTAGCCTATAGTCAGCAGCGGGTTGATGGATTATAATCTACAGTGGGATTTTTCGCAAGCAGGCGGAAATATTAGTCGGGGAGCAGTATAATGAACACTTAGTATTCCATCTCCCTGAGTATTCACTAACACACCTGACCTGCGCCTCAGAGAGACAGGCCTAGACATTTGCGAAGAGTAAGTAAGCTATTTCGCCTCTTCAGGGCTTTGTGTTTTTGCGGCCATTGTACCGGGGGCTTTACCCCCTGCTGTTACATTGCGCCTTTTCAAGGCTGTTTGTATTTTTACTCTTTGGTAGTATCCATGGATACATTTGGGGAATAGGTTATGTAAAAACTTCCCCTGAGCATGAATTGTATGCTGCCGGCCTTTTATTCCGGCATCTTTTCGCCCGGCTGAAAAACAACCTTTTCTATTTTGTTGCTCACGGGTTTAATTGTCTGGATATAGGCATACAACGCTTTAAGCTCCAGTTCGTTCATTTTAGCAAAGTTTTCCCATGGCATCGGCGAGCCTTTATGAATTCTGCCGGCCTTGAACCTGGCAACAAAGGTCTGTTGGTTCCACGTTGCCATGATGCCTGTTTCTTTATCAGGCGTGATATTTGGTGTTATAAAGCCATACCCTTCCGAGAATGCGTCGGGCGGCATTTTGAACCCGCCTGCAAAAGGTATGCCCGTAAATGCCCCGGTTTTAAGGTCGCGGTCGGTGTGGCAGCCCACGCAGTTAGATACACTGTTGGCTATGTAACCTCCGTAGGTGGCCGTAGTATCTATAATCATAGCGGAAGGTGGCGTATTTTTAGGCCCTTGTGGCTTTATCATGCCAAAAGCCACAACGGCTTTGCCGAGGAATGTCAACTCCCTGGGCTTTACCTCATTATGCACTGCAGGCTGCGACCTGAGGAACGAGATAATTGCAATCACATCGGCATCGCTCATTTCCTGGAATGGCATGAATGGTACCAATACGCTACCATCGTGCTTCACTGAATAACGAAGTGCCCTGGCAAGTTCCGCATCAGTAAACTTACCAATACCGAATTCCGGATCAGGTGTAAGGTTGGGCGCCCTGAAGGTGCCCGGAGGAATGGTGATTTCCCAGCCACCGCTGAGCGGCACTTCTTCGCCTTTCTTCATATCGGGCATCTTGTCCATTGGAATGTGACATGAGGCGCAATGCGCAGGGCCGTACACGAGATATTTGCCGCGCGCTATAACAGCAGAGTCGGTACTAGCCTTAAAAGCCGGTAGTGGCGCATCGAATTTTTTATCCCAGGCGGCAAAAACATAAATTATAGCTCCAACGACAAGAACAAGTACTGTCAGGAAAAAGAACTTGAGAAACTTCTTCATATGCTTCTGGTTTTATGTTGAATAATTACGAAATATAATAAATTATTGAATAGCCAGTGGATTTTTTTGGGGTTGAGCCTCGGCCATAAAGGTGGCAAACGGAGAAAATAGCATGCCCAATAACACCGGAGGGATATACAGGGTGAATTAATGATGTTTAGGGATGTGCTGCCCCGGCTACTGTAAAAATTAATTATTTTTACTAAGAGGTTGCTCCTGCATAAAAACTATCTATGAGGCTGTTAATAGCTCTGCTGCTGTGTGTTGTGTGCCGCATATGCCATGCGCAAGACAAGCCGTATGAGCTGGGGCCGCCACTGGATATAAGGGAGGTCGGCGTCAATAAGGTGTTATGTATGAAGAACGGCAATACCCTGCTGTTCCACTTTGAGCGGATGAAGCGCCTGACGGTGAAGGTGTTTGACGGACATCACAAAGAGATAGCAAGCAGGCAGGATAAGTATAGGGAGGTGGACCTGTCGTTGCTGGAATACGCTACATTCAAAGGGTTGTATGAAATAGGGGGCGAGGCAGTACTGTTCCTTGACCAGGACCTTATGGGCAAGCATTGCCTGCTGATGCTGCGCTACAATGCCACAACAGGCAGCCTGATAGAAGAGCGGCTGGTGGGCGAATCGAAAAGTGAGAACAAGCGTATTAAATACTATGTGATGAAACACAGGCAGGAGAAGGGATATGAAATACTGTTTGTGATGGACAAGCGGCACCCGAAGCAGAACGATATGTTCATCGTTTACTTTAATGAGCGGCATGAAGCGGTAAAAGAACTGCAACTGGAGATAGACCGGAAAAAATATGATTACTTAGACATTGTGGGCGCTGAGTCGCGGCCCAATGGTGTGCTGATAACTATGGGGTTAGACAAACCGGTGATCTATGGCCGGGCAACTAACATGGATGTGTGGGCTTTTGGCGTATCGGACCATGACAGCGCTATAATAGAAGGCGGGCCGGTGTATGACCACTACGTAGCTTTCTATTACATACCTAATGGCAGCAGCGAGATAAAGCGCAGTATTTTTGACGTTTCGCAATCTGTGTTCCCGTTTTATTCGCTGTTTACCTACAATCCCTTCGCCAATGCCATTAACCTGCTGCTATACAGCCAGAAGCCTTACAAATACCTTTTCGGTATCCTGGAAATGACGGGGATACTGAGCCGCAACCTGTTCTTTAAAATAGACCCGGAAGAAATGGCAACGGAAGCGACAGAATTAAATAACAGGATGGCAAACGAGGCATACCGGCGACAGGCCGATACCACCAGAAATTTTGAAGGCATGCCCATGAAAATGTTCACGAATGAGAACGGGCTGAGCACGCTGGTATCGCAGGCCTTTGTGCGCTATGGCGAGCCGGAGACCCATGCACGCTATGATTACCAGGATTACTTAGGCAATATATGCGTGACACAGTTTGACGACAACGGGAAGGAAATATGGGGAACAGTATTGCCGCTGGCGCAGTACTACAACAGCAACCGGCAATACCTGAACGAGCGGGAACTGTGCATGCGCTGGCAGGACCAGCAACTATTCGGCGACTGGCCGGTGGAGGTATATAACAGGCAGTTCCTGTCGTTCAATACCTATAGCAACGGCAAAGACCTGTATATCATATACAATGACTACAACAAGAACTTCAAAAACAGCATTGCCAGGCCGGGCGATACGGTGTATTCCTTCAGCACTACCAATGCGGTCTATTACAAGGTGGATAGAAAAAAGACCGTTACGAAGCATTACCTGTATGGCGAGCCCGCAGTAAAGGAATACAAAAGCAGCTTTATAGAAGGTGCAGACTATGATGAAGAGCGCGGGGTGTATGCATCATTGGTGCGATACAGAAAGCACAACAAGACAACATTGCGCATGGCTTGGCGAAGGCTGGAGTAAAAGATGAATTTCAGATTAGTCCTCTATTATTGATTAACCGGAATGCCTGCAATGGCCTGAATCATACGAACCACGGTTATGAGCGTGTGTGCCCGATGGATTTGTGCCGGGTGTTGCGGCGGGCTGCTCAACTACTGTTATGCCCGCTTTATTGTTTACCACGTTGCTTACTTCTTCCCAATTAATGAGCAGCATCATGACCGCATAAAGCAGCAGTGCCCATGTCATAGACCTGCCAATAAATGCAATACGTGTTCTGATGCGCGAACTCATATACGGGAGATTTCATTTTAAAGATAGTACAAATGCCGATAGCGGCAAAACCCGTAGCTTTGCCGGCTAAACTAAAAAAATGAGATCTTTCTTTTTTGTTATTTATATATTGTTTATTGTTAATAATTTATCCAGTGCCCAGGAAACAGCCGCAACAGGATTTACGTGTTCGCATGTGAGTAGCAGAAATGCTGCGCGTGTAACTGTGGGAGACCCCGTGGAGGAGCTGTATGATGTGAAACATGTGAAATTTGACCTTAAGCTGGCGAATGACACCACCTATATAGCTGGTGCAGTGACCACAACGGCAATGGCATTGGCCCCGGCATTCAACCTGTATGTTTTTGAGCTGAATAGCGGCCTTGTGATAGATACCGTATTGATAAACGGCGTAAGCGCATCGCTGCTGACGATGGGTGACATCAGGATAGTAACCATGCCGAGGGTGCTGACGAGTGGCGCAATGTTTACTGCCAGGGTGGTATATCATGGCTACCCAAGCGTTGCATCCACGATCTTTAACAGTATTGGTGGTCTGAATACTATGCGGTCGCCCACCTGGCGCACAAGGGTGACCTTTACGCAGAGCGAAGCCTACCATGCCAAAGAATGGTGGCCATGCAAGCAGTCGCTGCGCGATAAGATAGATTCCGTAGATATGTGGGTGACCGTGCCCGACACGCTGAAAGCCGGCAGCAATGGTTTACTGAAGGCCGTGACTACAATAGATACCGCGCATGTGCGGTATGAATGGAAAACGAAACACCCGATTGACTATTACCTTATTTCGGTGGCAGTGGCACCCTACATTGATTATTCGTATTATATGCATTTCAGCGGCAGTACCGACTCTATGCTGATACAGAACTATGTGTACCCCAACCCACTGACACTGCCCTTCTTTAAAAGTACGATAGACAGCACGGGGATGCTGCTCGACTATTTCTCGCAAATCTATTCCCGATACCCATTCTGGGATGAGAAGTACGGACATTGCATGGCACCGCTGAACGGCGGAATGGAGAACCAGACGATGACAACGATTGGTTTTTTTGAAGGATGGGTAGTGGCGCATGAAATAGGGCACCAGTGGTTTGGTGATAATGTGACGTGCGGCACATGGTCGGATATATTTATTAATGAGGGTTTTGCCAGCTATACTGAAGATTTGTACCGGGAGCATTTTCATGGCAGGACAGGTATGGTGCTCGACATGATGGGCAAGCAGGCCAATGTGCGGAAGTATGATACAGGCAGCGTGTACTGCACAGATACCACCGACGAAGGTAGGATATTTGACAGCCGCATATCTTACCATAAGGGCGCATGTGTACTGCATATGCTGCGCCATGCTATCAACAACGACAGTATCTTCTTTCATGTTTATAAAAGCTACCAGCAGGAGCATAAAGAAAGTACCGCCACAATATTGGATTTCAGGAGTGTGGTGAAAAGCGTAGTAGGCACGGAGATAAACGGAGTCAATATAGATACGTTCTTCAGGCAATGGCTGTATGGCGAGGGTTTCCCGGTTTTTGACGCGCGGTGGAACCAGAAAGGGACGGATGTATATGTGCAACTGAACCAGATGACGAAAGTGCCGGCATCGGTTGCATGTTTCCATACGCCAATGGAAATCAGACTGCGGTCAGCTACGGGCGATACAGTGATACGCGTGAACAATGACCGCAATGAGCAAATGTTCCGCTTTACCTGGCGCAAGACGATGACAGGGATGAGCCTTGACCCCAATGAATGGGTACTGGACAGCGTGGGCAGCGTGGTAAAAGACGCTACCCTTAATGAAGGGCTAATACCTGTGAGCGGTGTACGCGTTTACCCCAACCCTACCAGCATAGGCTGGAATATAGATGGCCTCAGCGGTAACAGTGAGCTAATGCTTACGGATGTAGCAGGAAGGATAATATGGAACAGCAAATCTGCAGGGTCCGGCACCAGCATTCCTGCTGAGGGAATTGGCGCGGGGATGTATTTCCTGAGGGTGGTAAACGAGGCGGGAGAAGCGGTAAGCTACAAACTGATAAAGTTATAGCGGATATAAAGTTGTATTTTTATCAGGCAACTATAGCGTATGAGAAACATACTATTGTTCATCGTGTTTGCCCTTGCATTCACTTCTTGTTCGGGCAACCGCCAGGACAAGAACCCGGCAGCAGCGCAGAATGACAGCACTAGAATGCTTGTGCGGCGGTATATAGATGAAGTATGGAACAAACGGGATTTTTCAAAAGCTGACAAATACTGGGGGGCTGATTTCAAAAATGTCTTTGCTTTGCAGTACCCCCATGGAGCAGAGGGCATGAAAACGCAGGTAGCGTATTTTCTTGCGGCGTTTGATACTTTCCATTTTGATGTGCAGGATATAATTGTTGAGGGCGACAAGATAGCCGCCTGGGTAGAAATAACAGGGAGGCATACCGGTGAATTATTTGGCATAAAGCCTACCAACAAACAGGTTAAATTCCGGGAGGCATTTATATACAAAATAGTGGACGGAAAACTGGATGAGGTCTATCCTTTCGTGGACTGGAATTCACTATTCATGCAACTTGGGCAATACCCGGATATGAAGAATATGCAGTAAGAAAAATGCCGGGTTAAAGCCCGGCATTTAATTTTTTATCCATCGAATGCTACAACTTTATCAGGTCATCCGTATGGGCGTCGTAAAAGTTGTATTCCGTAAGCGGTGAGCTGTTATCACCTAATACCTTCAGTTTCACTTTATGCAGCTTCTCCCATTTCTTGGCTATAGATGGTTTCAGGAAGGAGCCTTTGGTCAGGTAGCCTTCCACTATCGGGTTCACATGCAGTTTTAGTTTGCCGTGCCCTTGTGTCACCAGGTATTTCAGGTCTTTCTCTATATCATCGCCCAGCAGCATTGAAGGGCCTATTTTTCCCGTCCCTTTGCAGGTGGGGCATGCCTCTGTGATGGAAATATTCAGCTCCGGCCTCAGGCGCTGCCTTGTTATCTGCATCAGCCCGAATTTGGACACCGGCAGTATGGTGTGCCGCGCCCTGTCGGTAGCCATCAGTGCTTCCATATCTTCATAGAGCTTTTTCCGGTTTTCCGGCAGCTTCATGTCTATAAAGTCAACTATGATGATGCCTCCCAAATCGCGCAGGCGCAATTGGCGCACTACTTCACCCGCTGCTTCAAGGTTAGTGGCAAGTGCATTCTGCTCCTGGCCTATGTCTGCACTACGGGTACCGCTGTTCACATCTATCACATGCAGCGCCTCAGTATGTTCTATTATAAGGTACGCACCACTGTTCAGGTTCACTGTTTTCCCAAATGCTGCTTTCACCTGTTTAGATACACCATAAGTGTCAAAAATCGGCTGGCTGGCATTGTGCATGGTCACAATCTCTGCCTGCTCAGGCGCTATACGTGAAATGTAATCTTTGGTTTCGCCAAGCAGTTTTTTGTCGTTCACCACTATTTTCTGAAAACTCACGCTCAGCAGGTCGCGGATTATGGATGTGGTCTTATCCTGCTCGCTCAGCACCATTTGTGGTGCCTTAGCACCTTTCAGGTTTTTTTGCAGCGTCTTCCACATTTTCTCCAGCTCCAGTATATCGGTATGCAGCTCGGTCGTGCTCTTGCCTTCGGCAGCGGTGCGCACTATCACGCCAAAGTTTTTTGGCTTTACGCTTTCCACTATTTTCTGCAGGCGTTTGCGCTCCTCGGCCGAATGTATCTTGCGCGATATGGCTACCACGTCGTTAAAGGGTGTTACTACCACAAACCTGCCGGGCAATGATATTTCGCAACTAAGGCGTGGACCTTTCGATGATATGGGCTCTTTAAGTATCTGTACTACTACCTCTGGTTTCCCGTTAAATACTTCTGTTATTTTACCGTTCTTCAGTATCTCCCCTTCATTCTTGAACTTTCCCATGTCCTCGCCCCAGGCCGGGTTTCCTTCTACCGACTGCTTAGTGAATTTTACCAGCGAACGCAAGTAAGGGCTAAGGTCGGTATAATGAAGGAATGCGTCTTTTTCGTACCCTACGTCCACAAACACGGCATTGAGGCCGGGCATCAGTTTTTTGATCTTGCCAAGGTATAGGTCTCCCACGGCAAACTGGTCTTGCCCCCTGCCATAGTGGAGCTCTACCAGTTTCTTATCTTCCAGTAAAGCTATTTCAACACCTTCCGGTGAAGAGTTAATAATAAGTTCTTTGTTCATTCTTATACCAGTTCAGCTCCGGCTTTGCATATCGCCCCGATACTATATTGCATGTATGGGTTTCAGGCTGTAATAACATACCCGCACACCACTACCGGTTTACACTGGCAGGGGTGTGCGGAATAGGCAAAATGTCTGGAGAGTGGTTAGATAGCCTATTTGTTCTTCTTATGACGGTTCTTTCTCAGGCGCTTTTTGCGTTTGTGAGTAGCTATCTTATGTCGTTTTCTTTTTTTACCGCAAGGCATAACTTGAGTGTTTTAAAAGTTACTTTAATGTATTTATATGTTGGTCAATTTCATTGCTGAAACCAGGGTCATTCACTATCCTTTTGCATTTTTCCAGCAATTCTATTGCCTTCTTTTTATCTCCTTTTCCTTCGTAGGCCTGTGCCAGAAAATAAAGCGCTTCCCTATTTTCCGGTTCCTGCTTTAATACAGTTTCAAAGCGGCCTACTGCTTTATCAAACTGCCCTGATTGTATGGCCATTCTGCCTAACACCAGGTTTGCCGGTATGTGGTCAGGCTTCTCCCGGGTTATTGCCAAAAGCATCTGCACACCCTTCATCGGCTCTCCCGTCCCCTCCACATATGCCGTAGCTAACGCTATTTTTGCTTCTTCGTTTTCCGGATTTATCTTTAAAGACTGCTCCAGACAACCGATTGCTTCGCCGGCATCCCACATTTGCACCGATGGCGATTGTTCCCGTTCCATCAACTGCAAATAATTTTGGGCTGCAAAGGTGAGCTTTTTTTCCGAATTTTCCAATTTAGCCCCTTTGGCCATATAATAGGTGGCTACGTGGGGTTCATGATTACGGCCAAAAACCTTCGCCAACCGCTCAAAAACAGCAGCCATCCGTGATGAGTCACGTATGGCTGCAAGTTCATTTTCAATCATTTTCGCCGTATCGGCAGCCGGTTTGGGCAATTGCGCCTTAGCCGCAGCCAGGATAGAATCGAATGAGGCAGGTTGCACAACATCATGCGCATCATGCGGCTGAGATACTGCCCCTCCCGAATTTGGCCGCTGCATTTCCGCAACCGGCTTCTTGGCAGGCGGCACTGTATTACCTCCCCAGTATAAAAGAGCAACCAGACCTATTGCAATAATTATTGCTATGTAATGTATCCCCTTCAAAGCATCATAATTTCGATGCAAATGTACGGTAAAACACGGCAGCAGACATTAGTTTTCAGTCAGGTCAGCATCAGAGTGCTCTACCAGATCATGCTTCGACTCCTTTACGGCCTGCACAAACTCCTTTGCAGGCTTAAATGCGGGAATAAAATGCTCCGGAATTTCTACCGCCACATTCTTTTTAATGTTGCGGCCAATCTTTGCGGCGCGCTTCTTCAATATAAAACTGCCGAAGCCCCTCACATAAACAGGTTCGCCTTCAATAAGCGAAGTTTTTACTTCTTTAAAAAAGGTTTCCAGTGCCACCAGGATGTCCACCTTTGGTATCCCGGTCTTTTCTGCAATAGTGCCTACAATGTCTGCTTTTCTCATAATAGATAGAAATGATAAGTGATAAAATAGTATAGTGTTTGAATATTTCTTCTTAATTTTTTAAAATCAACAATCAGACCACTTTATATTTTTGGCCGGAAAAAATATCTGATTTTATTGGTAGATATATTTTTACCATGAAACCTAAACGCCCAAACCCTTTCCCATGGGTAATCACACGCTACAATGAAACAATTTCATTTTTAAAAGATAAAACTACTATATTTTTATGTAGTTACCAAAAATATATAACCCACACAATATGTGTGGAATACAATGGGGAATAATTTCCACAAATTTACAGTCAATCGAATACAATTATGTGGAAATTTACATGCAAATATATAATAATTTGAATAGCATTTATGACAGTGCTTTGAATTTTTGTTCCTTGCTTATTAAGTATTTTTGCCGAAATATTCAGAAGTTGGACAACAAGAAGCGCAAAGCGGTAGCATGGTGGTTGCTGGCAGGTGTTATCATGATCATCATCCAGACCTTGCTTGGCGGTATTACCCGGCTCACCGGTTCCGGGCTCTCTATTACTCAATGGAAACCAATCTTAGGCGCGTTGCCACCACTTAACGCCGAACAATGGAACGATGCTTTTGATAAGTACAAACAAATAGGCCAGTTCAAATACCTGAACAGCGATTTCACTCTTTCCGATTTTAAGTTCATCTATTTCTGGGAGTGGTTGCACCGTGAATGGGCCCGTCTGCTGGGTGTTGTTTTTGCCATAGGTTTTGTGTTCTTCCTGGTTAAGGGCTACTTCCACAAAAAAATGATAAAGCCATTTATCGTTTTATTCCTGTTGGGGGCCTTGCAAGGGCTTATAGGCTGGATAATGGTAGCCAGTGGACTGAACGACAGCAACCTGTACGTTGACCATATAAAACTCTCACTCCACTTTGTTGCTGCTATGATACTGGCCTGCTATACTTTATGGTTTGCGCTCCAATTATTGATACCGGAAGAAAAAAGAATTGCGAATAGTAAACTGCACAACTATACCATTGCCATTATCCTTTTACTGTTTGTGCAACTCACTTACGGTGCATTTATGGCCGGACTGAAAGCCGCCATGAGCGCACCCACATGGCCCACCATAAACGGTATGATAGTGCCCGACAATCTTTTTAATACCAGCCTGGTGAGCGATAAGATAAATGTACACTTCATACACCGGGGCATAGCATACCTCCTCATTGTGCTGCTGGTATCCTGGTTCATATCGGCCGGGCGGGCAGCTATGGGGGGCAATGCAACGCTGCTAAACAAAACAAAGTGGTGGCCATTATTGCTTGTTGCACTACAGGTATTACTGGGCATCGTAACTGTAATTTCAGCACCGTCAATGTTGCCCGGAAAATTTGGCACATTCGAGATACTTGCAGAGCTGCACCAATTGGTGGCTATGTTCTTACTGATGTCGCTTGTGGTGAATTTGTATGTGGTGAAAAAATCTACCTGACATACTTCCCAATAACAGGAAACCCTTTGATCTCGCTTTTCTCCTGCCTGAATACATAGTACAGGTACGCCGCAAAAAGTAAAGTCGCTACAGTAAAGCGCAAAACAATATTTGAATTGAATAGTGTAATACCATAATAAACGCCGAACAGCAACAGCATCAAACCCATGTACTTAAATAGCTGAGGTAGTTCATACGGCACAGGATAATACTTCTGCCCCCAGTAGTACGAAAGTGCCATCATTACCGCATAGCACAGCAGCGTGCCCCATGCGCAGGCATAATAGCCTAATACAGGTATAAACGCCCAGTTGAAGGCAATTGTAACTACTGCCCCTATTACCATTATATAAGTACCGTACTGCGTTTTATCTGTGAGCTTATACCAAACGGTGAGGTTGTAATATATGCCAAGGAAAATGTACGACAACATCAGTATAGGCACTATTCCAAGCGCCTGGTGATACTCGCTGCCCACAAAATGCTTCCATATGTCGATATATAGTGTCACGTTCAGGAACATGAGTGTAAGCAGTATCACGAACCACCGCATCACGCGGGCATAGGTTTCCTTAGAATTTTTATCGCCCGATATAGAAAAGAAAAAAGGTTCTGCTGCCATTTTAAATGCCTGTATCACCAGGTTCAGCAGCATGGCAATGCTCATCGCCGCACTGTAAAAACCCAACTGGCGCAATGATTCCTTTGCCGGCAATGGCGACATCTTCTGATACATAACACGGTTAAGCGCATCGTTAATAACACCGGCAAAACCCGCTATCAGTATAGGGTAGCCGTACACGATTACTTTTTTAAAAACAGCGCTATCAAATGCCGGCCTGTAGTCTTTCAATTCTTTGAACAGTAGCAGCAACGTTACAACAGCCTGCAGAATATTGGCAAGCAGTATGAATCCTAACCCCCAGTGATGGTTGTACCATTGTGCGAGAGCACTGCCGGGATGTGCATTGGCTATACCACCACCAAAGCTGAACAGGAAAACTATTGTGGCTACAAATACCACAATGCCCGCCACCTTGGTCAATGCGTATTTGCGTGGGCGGTTCTCCTTACGCAGCCGCGCGTATGGCAGGGCCGACAAAGCATCGAGGGCTATGATGGCGGCGCACCACCCCACATACTCTACGTGATCTTTTATCTCGGCAAACTCAGCAGCAGGCTCGCGGAACAAAAGCAATAATACAGTGAACAGGAGTGTGCTTGTAAGCATTGAGGTGATCTGCGTGCGATACAGTTTTCCCCTGTCCTCCGTCATACTGAAACGGAAAAAAGCAGTTTCCATACCATAGGTATACAACACATTCATTATCGGAAACAGGTTATATACATACCTGTACTGCCCGTACACCAATTGCCCCTGATCGCCGGTAAGCACATTGGTGAGGTAGGGGGTGAGTAAAAAAGTAAGCAGCCGGGCAGCAATATTGCTTACACCATACCACACTGTTTGCCCTGCCAGTTTTTTAAGAGACAATTATTTTTATGTTTTTTACTGATTAAAGCCAAAAGTAAATAGTAGCACGCACATAATACATAGATATGACGCGCTACGCGTTAATTATGGTTAAATATAATACCCCACAGCTCCGAATACAATAATGGTACGATTTACAGATGTCGTTAAGAAGTTAATAACAGCGATAAATTTCACTCTATTTAGAGTACATATATATACTATACGGCCTTGAGCCTACATACCCTTGTTGATGCTCGGTTATAACATTATTGACATAATCGTAGGTTACTGTGTCTCGGATTACATAACCTCCAGAATATTTATCGTGATATAAAAACTCACCGTAGAAACTGATTGAATTTGATTGCATATTAGATGAAACATGGTTCAGTTCCAGACTTACATATTTATATTGATAAAAATACCATGACGTATTATGAGGATAGGCAGTATCATTCGCGAAGAGTTTAATTACAGAGTCATTGAATACTTTAATTCTTATAGAGAGATGTAAAACAGAAGTATCATCTTTGTTTCCATATCCATTATGATGGATTTCAATCCCATCATATTGACGTATCCCAGCCATATTTGTAGTATATTTTCTTTCTGCAGGTGGAACATATGGAACCACCGGGTTTGATACTTTTTTTTTACAACCAGCTATTGCATATAGCAAGAACAGATACAGAAATATTACGAAAGATACTTTCACAGCAAATAGTAAAAATACACTATACTTTTCTAAAAAAAACCAATAATTGCTTATTTTTAAACCCCTCTAAAACAAATGGTATGAAATATATTATAGTGCTTTTTGTCGCCATGCTTGTCAGCGGCCCTTTATCTGCACAGCAATCTGGTCAGAAACCCCTCACACCCGAACAGAAAAGAGCGGCAGACGCACGCAAAAATGCCATCAGCGGCTTCATCCGCGACAGCCGCAACCGCCCCATGGAAGGCATACAGGCGTTCATTTATGCAAAAGATTCAGCGGCCACAATACTTGCCTCCGGCTATTCTGATGCCACAGGCTACTACGAAACAAACTCTGTGATGCCAGGTAAGTACAATATTAAAATTGTCTATCCGTCCACCAATACGGCCATCCTGGTGCCCGATGTGGTAATGAAACGCGGCCTGCTGAACATAACCCTGAAAAATGATGTGCCCCCTGCCGATACCAGCATAGAATACCGGGTTTTTCAACCCGCAGCCGCCGGAAAACCGGCAGGGAACTAATATCAGGCATCATGGTTTAAGTTAAAAATAGTTACCAAGGTGGCCATAGTCCGCTATTTTGCCGGGGATTTTTATATTTTTGAACATCGGCATCCGCATAAAGCAAACTGAATGGCAATAAACAAGAAGGGAAAACCCACATATTTTAACGCGATAATGGGCGTGGCGCTGGTGCTTTTTCTGCTCGGTGTGCTGGGCTGGCTGCTTATAAACGGTCGGGCATTATCCCGCGCTTTTAAAGAGGAGATGGAAATAATGGTAGACTTCCACGACAATGTGACAGATGAAAGCGTAGTAAAAATGAAATCCATCCTCGATAAACAGCCTTTCGTGAGGAACTCAAAGATCATTACCAAAGAAGAAGCTCTTAGGATGGAAAGTGAGGTGGAAGGCACAGACATTGGGGGTTTCCTTGGCTTCAACCCCTTATTCACCTCCATTTCATTAAAGCTGAATGAAGAGTATGTGAACAAGGATAGTCTCGCGAAAATTAAGCAATTCGCGCTGCAGAGCAATGTGGTGCGCGATGTAACCTGGTCGCATATGGTAGTGGATCAGATGAACAGCAACCTGAGGAAAATCGGTATCATACTCGGCGGTATCTCCATCGTTCTGCTCATTGTGGTCATCTTCCTTATTGATAACACCGTTCGCCTCGCCATGTTCAGCAACAGGTTCCTTATTAAGACCATGCAGATGGTAGGTGCCACCCGTTCGTTCATCACCCGCCCGTTTGATATCCGGGCATTTCTCAATGGCCTTATAAGCGGTGTAATTGCAGTGGTTGGGCTGTGGATACTGATGTCTTTCGCCCATGCCCAGCTACCGGTGTTGTCACTGCTCAACGATCCCATGTTGCTCACAATACTTATAGCCAGCATGATCATACTGGGTATTATTATCTCTATGTTCAGCACGCACAGGTCGGTAGTAAAGTATCTTAAAATGCATGTTGACGACCTTTATTAATACATCAATTACCTAAACTTTATTAATATTGCAATTATGGCAACAGAAACAAAACAAACATCGAAATACGCAGCTAAGCCTCAAAGGGAACAATACTTTTTGTTTGACAAGACAAACTATATACTAATGATAGCGGGTATAGTGCTCATCTTCATTGGCTTTATGCTGATGGCCGGCGGCAAGAGCGCCAACCCACACGAGTTCCATTATGAAGAGATATACAGCTTCCGCCGCATCACACTTGCGCCTATAGTGCTGCTGCTTGGCTTTTTCTTAGAGGTTTACGCCATTATGAAAAAACCCGCTGATACGCAGGAAGTTCAATAAACGCATTTCTATTCAGCATAGATAAGGGCAAGCTCAGGCTTGCCCTTATCTTATTTTATCACTGCTCATTACCCGGTTAATAGCAGATAAATAATCTTCCTCGTTTCTAATTTTCTTCTATCGTAGTGATGATAATAATTTCATCACCGGATTGTATGTCCATGCTGTTAAAGAGGGGCATCTGCACAGGTTCTATAATTATGGGTGTACTCACCGGTGCCGGTGGTGGTGTTGGTTTTTTTGCGGGTGCTTTCTTCACCGCTTTTTTAGGTGCAGGTTTCTTCACTGCCTTTTTGGGCTGTACTGCTTTCTTCACTGCTTTTTTGGGAGCGGCCTTCTTTGGAGCGGCCTTCTTAGCTACAACTTTCTTTGCTGCTTTTTTCGGTGCGGCCTTCTTAGCTACAACTTTCTTTGCTGCCTTTTTAGGTGCTGCTTTTTTCGGTGCGGCCTTCTTAACGGCTGCTTTCTTCACTGCTTTTTTTGAAGCAGCTTTTTTAGCAGGAGCGTTCTTTTTCACTGCTTTTTTGGGCGCTGCTTTCTTGCCTGTACTTTTTTTCGCGGCTTTATTTTTTTTAGTTGCCATGATCAAAAAAATTTGTTAGTGAGAAGAAAAGAAACTTTTGTTTAACTCATATTTATTTCACACTACAAGTTATGAAAAACTGTATAAAATGCATATGAATTTATTGAAAATTTTTTAGACTGCTCACTCCGGCATACCCCTTATTCAGCGCAGTCCGTTTTTCTTTTCGTCCACTATCCTGCCGTCCTGCATGGTGAGTGTGCGGTCGGTCATTCGGGCAAGGGTATCGTTGTGGGTAATCATGATGAACGTTTGCCCGAATTTATCCCGCAGCTCCAGGAAAAGGTTGTGCAGCGCATGGGCATTTGCTGTATCCAGGTTGCCGGTCGGCTCATCGGCCATTATTACGGACGGGCGCGTTACTAATGCCCTGGCTATAGCCACCCGCTGCTGCTCCCCACCCGATAGTTCGGATGGTTTGTTCTCCAGCCTTCCGCCCAGGCCCACAATATTCAGCATTTCTTTAGCTTCATTTATGGCATCTTTTCTGCTGCTGCCCTTTATCCACAGCGGCACGCATACATTCTCCAGCGCGCTGAATTCGGGCAGCAGATGATGAAACTGGAACACAAACCCTATATGGCTGTTCCTGAATTTAGCTTGTTTTTTTCCGGGAAGCTGCTGTATATCTGTGCCGGCTATATGCACCGTACCGCCGTCTTGCTTGTCTAGTGCGCCAATCAGGTGAAGCAAAGTACTCTTCCCTGCTCCGGATGGCCCCACCACAGATACTATCTCTCCTTTGGCCACGCTTAAAGAGACATCGTTCACTACTGTGAATGATGCATATTTCTTCACCAGGTTTTTCACCACTACTACTTCCATAGGTCGGATTGGGTGTTGTTGTAATTTATATATACCCGCTGCAAGTTATTTATTTATTTCCCGCGAATTAAAGTTATCAACACTCAGGTAACGCAATGATGCTGTTTTTATGTTAATGTTTCTATCTTTTCAAAATTAGCCTTTGATTTTTGAATTTTCCCCTTACATTTGCGGAAATCAGTATAAAATATAACTTACTCATAATATGTTTTGGACACTTGAATTAGCATCGCACCTTGAAGACGCCCCATGGCCTGCCACAAAAGACGAACTAATTGACTACGCTATCCGGTCGGGCGCGCCGCTTGAGGTGGTAGAAAATTTACAGGAGCTTGATGACGAGGGCGAAATTTATGAAGGCATAGAAGACATATGGCCAGATTACCCCACTCAGGAAGACTTCTTCTTCAATGAAGATGAATACTGATGATTCCTTAAAAATTTGTTTATCCCGCCATCTTGGCGGGATTTTTTTATTTCATACGGCTCATTGCCTCGTGGTTGGCATGAAAGCCCGCTTCAGCCAGAATAATTGGTTTATCTAAAGCAAATACCATTATATTTGAATACAAAACGATAAATGATGAGAAGCATAGCAGTGTTTTGCGGATCAAGCGAAGGCTACAATGAAGTTTATCGTGAAGCCGCATTCGAACTTGGCCAAATACTTGCCGAACGCAAAATACATGTTGTGTATGGAGGCGCAAAAGTAGGCCTTATGGGCGCCCTGGCCGAAGGCGTATTGCAGAATGGCGGCAGGATAACCGGCGTGATTCCTTCCTTTCTGAAAACCAAAGAAGTAGCCCACGATAACCTTACTGAGCTCATTACCGTAAGCACCATGCACGACCGCAAACTAAAAATGCATGAACTGTGCAACGGCGTCATAACCATGCCGGGCGGATGGGGCACCATGGATGAATTGTTTGAAATGCTCACTTGGGGCCAGCTTGGCCTGCACGGTAAGCCCATCGGCCTGTTAAATATCAACGGATACTTTGACGCGCTCAAAGCGTTATGCGATAATATGGTGACGGAAGGTTTCCTGAGCGAATATGTCAATGCTATGCTGCTCAGCGGCTACTCGGCAGTAGAACTGCTGGAGCAAATGAAAGCCTACATAGCCCCCGAAGCGCCAAAATGGATAAACAGGCAGACCACTTAAGGTTTTTAAGACAATGTGCATTATCTTGCCGCCTTAAAATCAGAGGCAGATTATGTCAGCAAGAATGGCCAGGCTAAGGGTAGTGAAGTTCCTGAAGGACTTTTTGCTTGCCTCACGTTTATTACAGCTTTTTCAACCTTTCAATAAGTTGTTCGCGTTCATTTATCAGTTCAACCTGCTTACCTCATGGGTGCATAAGCATAAGAACGACAAAATGCTGATGAATGACTTTTACCGCGTAAAAAGGCATTATGACGACCGCTACCTTAGCTTTGAAAAAATTGTTGCCCAGTATAAGTTGAATGAGATACCGGTGTCCTACCTCGAATTTGGCGTAGCCCACGGACATTCTATTAAATGGTGGCTACAGCATTGCAGTAATCCAGCATCAAGGTTTTATGGCTTCGATACTTTTGAGGGCCTTCCGGAAGACTGGGGCACCTTCTCGAAAGGCGATATGAGTGCTGCCATACCGCAGGTTAATGATAACAGGGCCTCTTTTATAAAAGGCATATTTCAGGATACGCTCAATGGCTTTTTGAATGAGCATGGCCACTCCATAAAAAATACAAGGAAGGTGATACACATGGATGCCGACCTGTTCAGCGCCACGCTGTTCGCGCTCAGCCAGTTGTATCCTTATCTGCAAAAGGGTGACATTATTATGTTTGATGAGTTCAATGTCTATGCACACGAGTTCAGGGCATACCGGCTTTTCACTGAGTGCTTCTACATAAAACTCCGTCCAATATCCGCGCAAAATAATTTCTATCATGCTGCCTTCGAAGTGGAATAAGAACAGTCTACATAAACGAAAATGCCACACAAAAAAGTGTGGCATTTTCGTTTATAAAAAAACATTTTGGTTTACTTGCTGATGACTAATTTTTCCCGCTGCAAGGTATTACCGTTGATATCTTCGATTGTGTAGGAATATACACCGCCCGGAAAGTGAGCAATATCTATTTGCTCAGCACCCTTCAAAGGTTTGACGGCAACCACCTGCCCGCTCACGTTTATCAGCTTAAAGGTCATGTCAATACCCTTTAACACATCAATATAAATGCTGCCGCTGGCCGGGTTAGGATACACCTTTACCACATCATTGGCCGAAACTCCGGGCACACTGCTGTTATCCGGATTAGGTATGGTGGTCATTGCCAGGTCGTCGGCGTACAGCGTACTGCTGTCTAAGCCTGCCTGCGCTTTTCCGCTTGATAATGCTATACGGAAAGTATCTACAGGCACATTTGCATGAACAGGAAGGTAGTTAACCGTAGCTGTTACCTGCACCCAAGAAGAACTGGGAGGGATGATTACAATACCCGTACCTATCACAGAATCTTTGCCGCCCACCTGGCCCAGCGCCTGTATTGTGAGCGAACCACTGTCTATGCCGCCGCCACCGGGGAAATATTGCACCCATGCGCTGACGGTAGTGGGTTTTGCGGATATAGGAGTACCTCCTTTAAGGCCTACTGCGGTAACCGTAGGGGTAGGAAATACTGAAATGCCTACTGTAGGGATGGCGTTAGTAAGCACACCGGGTACTCTGAATGTATATTCTTTACGCGTCATTATCTTGGCAGAAAAAGAACCGCCATGCACTATCGTTGGTTCCATAAATATCTGTCTGCGCCATTCAGAGTCATCAACACCCCCGGGAATAATGGCACCCAATGTTTGTCCCAGTGCTATGATAGTTGAGTCTGAGCCATACCATTTATAAGGTACTTCAACAGAAACAGGCGTGTGTGAGCCGATGCCGCCGCCAACGGCGGTTGTGGTGCGCCAACTTTCCATGTCATTGGTAGGTATCTGGGCAAAAGCAATAGCAGGTAATGCAACCGCTAAGAATAGAGAATAAAGTTTTTTCATAAAAAAAGTAGTCGTTTAAAAGATATCTGTGCAAATTACTTATTTATTTCCTGCAAACAGTTTTGTATAGCCGCAAAATTTGGTACTTCCGATGCATTTTCCAGCACCTCGGCATAACGCACAATGCCCTCCTTGTCTATCACGAAAGCGGAACGCTTGGATACGCCGTCCATATCATTGAACCAATGGTCATAAATAGTGTCGTAGGCCGTGGAAGCTGTTTTATTAAAATCGCTGAGTAGTGGAAAATTAAGTTCCAACTCCTTTTTGAACTTTCCCTGCGCAAAAAGCGAATCTACCGATATGCCATATACCTGCGCATTCGTGTTGTTGTAAAATGTCAGGTTGTCACGCACACCGCATAGTTCAGTTGTGCATACACCGGTAAATGCTGCCGGATAAAACAGCAGTAATACGTTTTTGCCCTTTTGCTCGCTGAGCGTAACCTTTTGCTTTTCAGTATCCCTTAGTGTGAAATCGGGGGCTTGCTGCCCTATTTGTATAGCCATGTGTGATTTTTTTGTAAAGCTACATCACAACAGGCGCATTTAAACATGCACATAAATAACATGAGTAGCCGTTAGTGACAAATTTTACCTCCAATCTGCACGACTTTCATATAAAAAGGCAAAATATCTGCCAAAATTGCGAACTTTGCACCCCCGCAATGGGCTGGCACAAAATGTGATGCCTGTTTGCTACACAATCTTAAACAATTAAAACGCAATAATTATGGCAAAAAATGTGAACATTACCCCCTTGCACGACCGGGTAATAGTGAAACCCGCTCCTGCTGAAGAAAAAACTGCCGGTGGTATCATCATCCCGGACACAGCTAAAGAAAAACCACAACGCGGCACAGTGATGGCGGCAGGCCCCGGTAAGAAGGATGAACCAATGTCTGTAAAAACAGGCGACACCATCTTATATGGCAAATATGCAGGCACCGAAGTGAACTTCGATGGTGAGGATTACCTCATTATGCGCGAAAGCGATATACTGGCGGTTATTTAAATGTGCCAATGAGACAATTCGGCAATTTGATAATTGCAGTCTCCATTAAGAGTAAAGTAAGAAACCATAATCATTAACTAATTGGCTAATTGCCAAATTATCAAATTCAAATACTATGTCAAAACAACTCTTCTTCAATATAGAAGCCCGCAACAGGATGAAGCGCGGTGTAGATACACTGGCAGATGCAGTGAAAGTAACTCTGGGCCCTAAAGGCCGTAACGTGGTTATCGAAAAGAAATTCGGCGCACCAAGCGTAACAAAAGACGGGGTAACCGTGGCCAAAGAAATAGAGCTCGAAGATTCTATTGAGAATATGGGCGCGCAAATGGTAAAGGAAGTAGCTTCAAAGACCGCTGACCTTGCAGGTGATGGCACCACAACTGCTACCGTACTCGCACAGTCTATCATAAGCGAAGGCCTGAAAAACGTAGCTGCAGGTGCTAACCCTATGGACCTGAAGCGTGGCATAGATAAAGCCGTGTCCGCCGTTGTTGAAAACCTGAAAAAACAATCGGAAAAAGTAGGCAACGATAATAAGAAGATAGAGCAGGTAGCTTCTATCTCTGCAAATAACGACAACACTATCGGCGCACTTATAGCACAGGCTATGGCAAAGGTGGGCAACGAAGGTGTTATAACCGTGGAAGAAGCGAAAGGCACTGAAACTACCGTAGAAGTGGTGGAAGGTATGCAGTTCGACCGTGGCTATCTCAGCCCGTACTTTGTGACCAACTCAGAAAAAATGCTGGTTGAGTTGCAGAACCCATACATCCTTATCTATGAAAAGAAAGTAAGCACGCTGAAAGACATTCTGCCGATACTGGAAAGCGTAGTGCAAAGCGGCCGCCCGTTGCTCATCATCGCTGAAGATGTGGATGGTGAAGCACTCGCTACACTGGTAGTGAACAAACTGCGTGGTTCTTTGAAAATAGCTGCCGTAAAAGCTCCGGGCTTTGGCGACCGCCGCAAAGAAATGCTGCAGGATATTGCCGCGCTTACAGGCGGTACCGTTATCAGCGAAGACCAGGGCTACAAACTCGAAAATGCTACCATAGCTTCCCTTGGACAGGCAGAAAGCATCACTATTGACAAAGACAACACTACCGTAGTAGGTGGTAAAGGTCAGAAAGAGGCAATAACTGCCCGTGTGAACCAGATCAAAACACAGATAGAAAATACTACCAGCGATTACGATAAAGAAAAATTACAGGAGCGCCTTGCTAAACTGAGTGGTGGCGTAGCAGTTCTGTACATCGGTGCTGCATCTGAAGTGGAAATGAAAGAGAAGAAAGACCGCGTGGATGATGCATTGCATGCTACTCGCGCTGCGGTTGAAGAAGGTATCGTTCCCGGTGGCGGTGTGGCTTACATCCGCTCTATCGAATCTCTGGAAAAAGTAAAGACTGATAACCCTGATGAAAAAACAGGGATAGCTATCGTGCGCCGCTCGCTCGAAGAGCCACTGCGCCAGATAGTAGCAAATGCAGGCCTTGAGGCTTCCATCATTGTACAGAAAGTACGCGAAGGCAAAGCCGACTATGGTTTCAACGCGCGTACTGAAGTTTATGAAAACCTGCTTGCAGCCGGTGTTATCGACCCTACCAAGGTGAGCCGTGTAGCCCTGGAAAATGCAGCGTCTATCGCCAGCATGTTCCTCACTACAGAGTGCGTTATCGCCGACAAGCCTGAACCAAAATCCGCAGCTCCTGCACCGGGTGGTATGCCGGGCGGAATGGGCATGGATTACTAAGGTTAATCAGTTAATAGGTGAATTAGTAAAATAGTTAAAAAGCCCCGGTATATGCCGGGGCTTTTTACATTATATTAGTTATCTCAGGCTCCTTGCTTCCGCACATACTTGGTGAGGATAACAATCACCTGCCCCTCTATTTTGCCTTCTATCTGCTCGGTGTTATCTTCTACCAGCCGAATGTTCTTTACTACTGTGCCCATCTTGGCGTTCAGGGTTGTACCCTTTACGTCCAGCGACTTCGTCAGCACTACGGTATCCCCTGTTTGCAGCACATTGCCATTGCTGTCTTTATGAAGTTCTACTGCGCTGTCATTATCATGGTCACCGGTGGCTTTTGCCCATGCCAGTTTTTCATCGTCCAGGTACATCATGTCTAAGCAGTCGGCAGCCCAGCTTTCATTCCGCAGCCTGTTCAGCATACGCCAGCTCACTACCTGCACACCGGGCACCTCGCTCCACATGCTGGTACTGAGGCAACTCCAATGGCTGCCGTCAAGTTCTTCCTTCTTCTCTATCTGCGCTATGCATTTATCGCATATCACTATGCAATTGTCTTCATTGGTGCTTGATTGTGGTTTTACCTCGTACACTTTCAGCCCACCTTCTGCCTGGCATAGTTCACACTTATTATCACTTCTTTTCAGCAATAGTTCGTCTAATTTCATATATATATCTACTTGGTTGTCGCAAAAATAAACATTTTTACATGCAGATTCCTGAAAGCCCTGTATGGAAGATAGTTTCTGCTATTCAGCACCACTCACCACTATCACTATCTCTCCCTTTGGCGGGTGCTGTTCATAGTATGCGGCAAGGGCCGCCAGTGTGTTCTTATTGGTCTCTTCATATATCTTGGTCAGCTCCCGGCATACGGCTGCCTGCCGTTCTCCGCCCAGCGTGGCGGCAAGTTCCTGTAATGTCTTCACCAGCCTGTGCGGCGATTCATACAGTATAATCGTACGCTCCTCTTCTGCCAGCTTCTTTAGCATGGTCTGGCGGCCTTTTTTCAAAGGCAGGAACCCTTCAAAAACAAATCTGTTGGCCGGTATACCACTCTGCACCAGCGCCGGCACAAAGGCCGTGGCCCCCGGCAGGCACTCCACAGGTATATTGTTGCGCACACACTCACGCACCAGCAAAAAACCGGGGTCTGATATGCCCGGCGTTCCCGCATCGGTTATCAGCGCGAATGTTTTTCCTGCTGCCAGTTGCTCTATAAGGTGGGGCAGCACTTTGTGTTCATTGTGCTGGTGGTATGGAGTAAGGGGTTTCTGTATGTTGTAGTGCCTCATCAATACACTGCTGGTACGCGTGTCTTCGCACAGTATTACATCAGCGTGGCGCAATACGTCCACCGCCCTGTAGGTGATATCACCAAGGTTGCCAATAGGAGATGGAACCAGGTACAAGCGCATAGCTAAATCCGCGACGGCGGAGAATTTAAAAATGATGATAAAAATGTCACTCCCTTCAGGGAGCCGGAGGGTATTACGCCTCTGTCAGTGTAAAATCAAACGCCTCCATCACCTGGTTGGCCAGCAGCTTTTTACATGCCTCGCGAACCAGTTTGTCTGCTTCATCTTTGCCCGGCGCATCTACATACAGGGTTATGTGCTTGCCAATGCGCACATCGTGCAGGCTGGTGAGCCCCAGGTTATGCAGGCTGGTATTCACCGCTTTGCCTTGCGGGTCCAGTAGTTCTTTAAGCGGCATTACATTGATATGTGCGATGTATTTCATAATAAGTCGAAAATTAAAACCTGAAAATTATGCGTTGTCTGTTTTTGGGTAACGGTAAACCAATGATAGCAAAACATATAGCACGAACACCACAGGCAACACCGCAAACCCAATCACAAAGATACCACCCACAGCTATTACCAGCAGCAGTATTTGCGGCCACATGCTTTTTATGCCCCCCTTTGCCGGAGCCATCTTCAGGAAACGGATGTTCGATACCATCAGCCAGCACAATACCGCTATCAGCAGGTATATGTTCCATTTATGCTGTATGAACATGCCAAAATACCCGCTGATGACCGGTGGAGAAAACCACATAAGCAACGGGAACGTGGCTACAAACAACCCCACCGCCGGCGTGGGCATACCTACAAAAAAAGACCGCTGTGTATCGGCAGTAATATTGAATTTGGCCAGCCGCAAAGCCGCAAAACACGCCAGCAAAAAAGCAGGTGCCATGCCCAGCATATTCACGTCAAAAGCATTCTTCTCTGCGGCCATGGTATCCCATAGCAGCCGGAACAGTATAGCCGATGGCGCTACACCAAACGACACCACATCTGCCAGCGAGTCCAGGTCTTTGCCTATAGGCGAGAATACGTTCAGCGCCCGTGCCACAAACCCGTCCAGCATATCGCACACAGCGGCTATCACGATAAAAAAGCTGCCCAGGTACATCTGGTTCGAGCCATATATCCACTGCCACGCAGGCAGACCCGCATGGCCCACAGTCATGCTCAGGTATGGTTGCGCAGTAAGTATGTATGCCGTGGCTATACAACCGCAAAAAAGATTGGCAAGTGTAAGCAGGTTGGGCAGGTGCTTCATCGCCGCCAAAAGTAGTAAATTAATACATGAAAATGGATGATTAAATACTTATATATCGTCAAGAACTAACAAAAAAAAACAGGGTGCAATCTCTTGCACCCTGCTCAAAAATATGAGGGGAAGCCCCTTTAGGGGTTTGGGGTTTTATTCCGGCACCACCAGCCTGAAGCCATTGCCGTGAATGTTCACTATTTCCACGCTGCTGTCTTCTTTCAGGTATTTGCGCAGCTTTGCTATATACACATCCATACTGCGGCCATTAAAGTAAGTATCGCTGCCCCATATGCGTTTCAGCGCGGTTTCGCGTGGCAGCAGGTCATTCTTGTATTCACACAGCATCAGCAGCAACTCATTCTCTTTCGGAGAAAGGGTATTCGAGTCAGCACCATGCTTCAGCGTGCGCAACTTACTGTTGAAATGATACGAGCCTATGCTGAACTCCACCTGCGAATGCTGCTTTTCGTGCAGCTCCTGGTTACGTTTCAATACCGCCTTTATTTTTGACAATAACACATCACTGTCAAATGGCTTGGTGATGTAATCATCCGCGCCCAGCTTGTAGCCTGTCAGTATGTCATCTTTCATGCTTTTGGCCGAAAGGAAGAACAGCGGCACATCCGGGTCCACATTCCTTATTTCTTCCGCCAGGGTGAATCCGTCCATATTGGGCATCATCACATCAAGCAAGCATATATCAAAACGCTCACGGCGGAACGCCGCTAAGCCAAGGATACCATCACGCGCCAGCTCTACAACAAAATCATTCAACTCCAAGTAGTTCTTCAAAACCTGCCCGAAGTTGGTATCATCTTCTACCAGTAATATTTTGTTTTTCTGATTTTCCATATTGCAGTTTGTATAACAAATATAATACCATGATTTTTTTAAAGTCCGAAAACTTTTGTTAAAAGAAGCGCGGGCAGGTGTACATCTTCTTGATTCCCTGATTGTTAGGGTACAATCCGGTATATATAAGTGAGAACTCCAGGGCACCATAGGCCGCATTGTAGGGCGCGAGCGACGACATGGTATAGTCATAATTGGCCATGAACTGGATAGAGCCTACCTGCAAGCCGGCCACACCTATAACGGCATCGCCCAGGCGGTTGAATAGGCCCAGTATCAGTTGTGTGGGCGCATGTTTGTCATTCTCTCCCAGTTTTGTCCGGAAAAGCGAGCCGAATACAAGTTCAGACGCGCCATTCTGGGTGGAGTAATAAACAGACGGATTGAGAATAAGCACCGGGCCGGTTTTTATAACGCCATCTATCGTGCCCGCAGGGCGGTATTTCACCGTATTTTTCCCGTCTTTATAGAAGGTTTCCGTAGGTTGGTTAATATTGTTCACACCCCCTCCTATTTTTATATACACATTCTCATTGGGGAAAAGCGATAGGTTAATGCCGGCGGCAATGGTATAAAAACTGGTTTTTACGATGCCTAATTTTTCGCCATTCGCATAGTTGGTATTGAAGGAGATGCCGTCCCATTGCGCGTCAAAGGTAAGGTTGTCGTAGTTCACACTTCGCTGCACATACGCACCCGCAAAACCGGCCGACAGCATTGCCGACTTACCCAGTTGAAGGTGGTAGGCAAGGTTGCCTTGCAGCTGCAGTAAAGAAAGGTTTCCGTCCCCCGCCTTATCTGTGAAGATTGCACCTCCTACACCCAGCCACCGGCTCCTGTTCTCCTCGTCCGATTTACTGAACACTTTACAATCCGCAAAACCCGAGAATGTGTTGTATGGGACTGGCAAGGCAGACCATTGGTTGCGGTAGTTCAGCCCTATCCGGAAATCGTCTTCCGGCATAAGGGCGGTGTTGGCCGGGCTCAGCAGCATAGGCGCGTTATAGTATTGGCTGAAATGAATGCTCTGACCCCATACGGTTGAACCGCACAGCGCGCACCAAAACAACATTATCCCGGTCAGTTTATTCATGCTACCTCTTATTGCCCTGCACTTAGCTGTGCAGTCCTTTTATCTTAATAAAGTTACGTTACCCTTCAATACCCTCGACGTACCATCTATAAAGCTGGCGTTCAATACGTAGCCATACGCTTCTATTGGCTGCGGTTGCCCGTTAAACGTCCCGTCCCAACCTATTTTCTGGTCGTTCGTTTCAAAAACCAATTGCCCCCACCTGTTGTATATTTTCAGGTTCATTGTTTTTATAGCCGCACCGCGCACATACAATACATCATTCTCGCCATCGCCGTTAGGGCTGAAGCCTGTAGGCAGCCCCAGCAATGGCACTACCTCCGCAGGCACATTCTTACAGGCAATAGACGGGCAATTGCTGTTGTTAAATGCAGTGAGGCACACTTTGTAGGAGCCGGTCTTGTTATACTGGTGTACCGGGTTTACTTCTGTCCCTGTTGTATTATCCCCAAAATCCCACGAATACCTGTTGGCATTAATAGACAGGTTGGTAAATTTCGTTGGCACGTTGGGCGTGGCAAGGGTTGGTGTAAAAGAGAAATTGGCAAGCGGCACAGGCAGCACTTTAATGGTATGCACAAGGGTATCCGCACCGCCGCAGCCTATGGGGTTCGACGCTATCATTGTTACTGTATAGCTGCCCACGGATTTATAAATGTATGTGGGGTCGAATACGGTCGATGAATTCCCATCCCCGAAATCCCATACTATAGAGGTAACATTAACAAGCGTAAGCTGGGGCGAAAATGAAGCCCCAAGGCACAATGAATCAGGAATGGTGAATTTTGCCGACACCTCCTGGTTCGAGAAGCGGATTGTATGTGTCACCGTATCGGGCGATTTACATGCTGCAGTATCAGACATGATAAGCATTACCGTATATGTACCCGTATCAGGATAGTTATGGTCCGCAGGTGTAGTTCCATGGTATATCGTTCCATCGCCTAGATGCCATTCATAGGTAGGCGTGCCAACAAAGTCAGTAGAGGTGTTGGTAAACGAGGCTATGTATGGATCGCAGCTATCTGTGAGCACATACGTGAAGCCCGGGGTTATTTTCCCGGTATCCACAAAAATGGTGAGCATGAATGTATCTTCTGTTTTGAAGCATGCGTTCGAGTTGGCCGAGGTCAGCCTTACGGTGAATACCCCCGCAGCAGTGAATGTATGCGATGGAGAAAATGTTGTTGTAGTAGGGCTGCCATCACCAAAATCCCAAAGGTAGGTGAGGCCGTTTGTAGACAGGTTGGTAAAGTTAACTGTAAGTGGCGCGCAACCGCTGGTTGTGGGTCCGGCAGCCACATCGCATACCACAGGGCCTATATTGAAAGCTATTTTAAGGCCTGCTTCGTTGCAGTTGCGGGACATACTAGTAGGTGCCCAAACGCCGGGCGTAGTAGGGAATGGTGGAAAGCCTGAGGTCGTGCCAAGGCAATTTGCACATATTGCCTGGTATATGATACCCTGCTTGCTGAACCTGCTAGTACCGCCATCCACATGCTCCCCTGTGGAACCTGGGGCATTCCTACCGTAGAAAGAACCGTACCGTAGCGTAGTCATACCCGGCCCCAGAACTATAAAATAAAAATCAAAACCATCCGTAGTCAGCATATGGCCGTCAGGCGTAGTAGGCATCCCGGTAGTTGTTCCCGTATGCGCCAAACTCGATACACCCATGATATTGCCCCCCCATCCTGATATGTATATGTTGTTGCAGGTATCTACCAGGAACGCAACCGGGGAAATATTTGTTTGCGCAGGGTTACCGGAGCCATACACAGTGGATATAAGGTCGTTGGTGAGGTTGCTGTCCATCTTCATGATGAACTGGCATGAATTAGGATTTGTATACACCCCGGGTGTTACCGGGAATGTACCCCCCATAGATTGCCCCATCACATACACATTGCCTGTATCGTCCACCTGTACGCCATATACCTGGTCGAAATTTGACGTACCTACATAAGTACCACGCTGCACATTGTATGGCGGGCTGTTCCTTATTTTCAGTATAAACCCATCAGCCGAATCACCCCGGTAAGTTGTTTGCCATGTACCCGGCGTCACCGGGAAATTCGTGCTGCTGGTACCCCCTGCCACATAAAAAGAAGTTTGCGTTTTATTGAAGGCGAGCACATATCCGGCATCATCGCCGTTGCCACCAAGGTAACTGCTGTAGAGCAGCGAAGTGACAGTGGGGTCAAATTTCAGTATCAGCCCTTCTTGCATGCCGCCTCCATATACGGTAGATATAGCCCCTGGCGTAGTAGGAAAATCGCTCGATGAGGTGTTATTGGCAACATAGATATTCCCTACGTTATCTATCTGCACCTCGCTGCGGGCATCATCACCATAGTTAAATTTCAGGTGACCGTAGAAATATTCTGTAGAGTCGAAATTTACGCCATCCTCACCGCTCCCGCCAATGTATGTAGAGCCAATCAATGCTGTGGCTGATGCATTCAGTTTTGTTACTATTATATCCCAGCCACCCCTGTTGGTTGTCTGGTAAGCGCCTGCAGTAACGGGGAAGTCATGCGACCTCGTTCTGCCTGCTACAATCAGGTTATCCGATGGGTCCACGATAAGGCTGTGCGGGCGTTCATTGTTCTGTCCGCCCAAATAAGTAGCCCATATGCGGCTGGCACCCGTCGGGTCGAGTTTCATAAGCGCAATGTCCGAACCAAACATGATGCCATCATTGCCCTGCCCACCCGCAAAAGTTGTCTGGTAGGCACCGGGGCTCACAGGGAATGCACCACCACCTGCTATAGCCAGGCAGTTCACAATGCCGCCAAGGTACATGTTGCCTGCATTATCGTATGTTGCGGTAAAGCCCCAGTTATCGGCTGTAGAGCCTGTGAAGGAACACCAGAAAACTATGGGGTCAATGATGAGCTGACGCGAATGGTCATAGCCATCAGGGAAATCAAATGTTACAGTATTTTTCTTCAGGCGGTAATCACATTTCACCACCACTTTTTCATCATTGATATATTGGTATGCGTATGGCTTCATTTCCATCACCTGGCCTACCGATGTAGTGATGATCAGATCGCCATTCTTAACGCGCATATCATCGGGGCCGTCAAATTTCATTTTTATCTGCCCGGCATCCGCGTTTGGCTTCACATAAAATTCGTATTCCAGTGCCTGTCCGTTCGATGACAGGTACATGGTAATGTCTTTGTAAAGGTTATTGTAATTGATGGCAAGGTTCGGATGAATTCCCGATTTCCATTTCGACTGATCGTTGCCAAGGAAATAGTTGTAATAATTTTTCTGTGGTTTGAGTCCTTCTAATTCGGGTTCCGGATTTGCGCCTTCAAACGTAACCTTGTACACATGGAACTTCATAGTGGGCTTTTTCGTGATCTGCCCTGTATGAAATGAGTCCATTTTGTTAATGTTCTCAGGGTCTGATAGAATATAGCGCAGCCCGTCATGCTCCAGGTGTACCTCGCCCGCAGGGGTAGTGGCCTTATATTTTATCCAGTTGCTCCACTGCCCTTTATTTTCAATGAACTCTGTAGTCGGGGCAGACTGTGCATAAATATGCGCTCCAGCCATTACCAGCAAGCAACACAACAATATATAGCGGAGCTTCATTATAAAGTATAGTTATGATAGTAAATTTAAGCTTTTTCCTTATAAATAGACAGGTAAACCCCAAAAAAAGTAAGGCTGAAAGTGAAATATTTTAGAGGATAATATCACTCAAGGGTAAATATTACCCTTGTAAAGGCAGGAAATAAGAAGAAAAATGGTCAATTCACCATTTTGTCGGCGCAGCAACTGCTGGCAAAAGCGTCGGGTTTGGCCTTGAAGGCATATCCCATACCCAGGATGTAGCCCATGGCCTCCCGTAGCGCTTCATTACTTTTAAATTGCGGATTGGTATTGATGTCGGCATGTACTTCCATGTCCACATCATACTTGTTAAACAGGTCGCATAGCTCGTAGGCTATCTCTATGCTTTTGGCCACTTCCACCAGCATGCGCTCCTTAATGCTGTAAGGCTGGGTTGTTTTCTCATTGCTGATGAACATAAACCCACCTCGTTTTTCGCGTAGGAAAACGATGACGGTTGCAAACTCGGTCTCCACATTGCGCACCTGCGAATCAGTGCCTATGCACACTTTGAGCTTGTACCCCGCCTCCGTTTCCCTGACGATAGCCTCCTCCACCGCTTTTTTTACGGGTTCCCTCAAAGGTTCACCGCTGAATCTCCGCCATATCATATTCAGGTAAATATTTGGTTGTACTAAAGATAGATACAATTACAATACCAAATTATTTCCTAAAGATTATTATAATGTGAAATGCACAGGATATTAACAAAAGGGGCAATATCCGACTGCTAAGAGATTAATAAAATATGTGCTTGGAATCAATACTCCACAAATGCCATCGGGTACTTATGCATAATGCCTACCGTAAGGCAGAAGTAATTTGTTTTGAGGCCGGGGCCATACCGGGTAAGGCTGCTGGGGATGACACTGTATTCAGCACCGGCCATAATATTCCAGTACCTGCCTGTGGGTATGCGCCATGATGCACCAAGTGTGTAGCGGGAGATGAAGTTGGGCATATCGCCCGATGTGTAGCGCGCCGTAGTATCTGTGGCTGTAGTGCCGGATGGCAGGGTTTGATAAGGCGTTAAGGTATAAGATATTTGCCTGCCACCCATCAATAACCCCGGCCCGAAGGTGGCAAACAGGTGTAGGTATTTTCGATAGCCTATACCGAAATCAACCTTGGGTGTAAATAGCAGGTAGGAACTCCTGTTCCGTATGCTGATGACATCGTCGTAATTGAGGCTGCCCGCGGGTTTTTTATAGTCGTAATAAAAAGAATAGCGTTGATGCGACAGCGCTGCGCCCAGGTAAATGCAGCGGCTGAGCTTCTTCAATACATAGCCGGAAAATACCGGCGTAGTGTAACTACGCCCCAGAGTAGCCCTCCCCACGCCTGCCTCAAAACCATACATGCCCTGCGAAAAGGACAGACAGCTAAAGAAACAGAGCATGATGACAAGAACGAGTTTTTTCATTGGTAAAATATTTACACTTCATGCCTGTAACAATTAATAGCCAAGGCGTGGCCTCTTTTTCGGGGGAATATAGCTGCCCATGTTTTTTAGGTGCCGCAGCCCGATATGAACCGAAATAAAGAACGGGTTTAGCTTGCCCGCAGGACTATACGCAGTGCGCGAGGGATTATGCACATCGCTCGACTTGGTTAGGCTGGAAGGGATAAACCCTATATCCTCCGTAACCGTGAACCACCATTTATTGCCAATGTAAATATATTCGGTCAGTCCTAACCCGAAGCGAAAAACCATTGAATTAATATTGGGAGAGGTATCAATGGTACTGTCAAAATCGCCGGGGTCGAAGCCATGCGTTCGGTCCCATTTACGCATTGTTTCTTTACCTGCCATTTTAAACCCTGCGCCAAAAGTCAGGTGCGCTTCAAGCGTGTTGTATTTACCAAACAGGGCAGTGAATTTAGGTGTCAGAAAAATGTAGCTCGACCTGTTCAATATCATCATTCCTGCGCTGCCCGCGCCGTTCTTCAGGCCGTTGGCTTCGCGGTCATATTTGAATGCGTATCCCTGATAAAAAAGGTCAGCACCCAAACCCGTCCGCGACCTGCTTTGCTTCAGGAAGGTTAGTCCGCCCGACAACCCGACATCATAGCTGTAATTCACGCTGGCGCCGGCACCTCCCCAAAAGCCGAATATTGTATTTTGCGCATACCCTTGCAGGTACATGAAAGGCAGTAAAACGCAAACTAGTATTCTTTTCATCGGGCGAATATTTAATCCATTAAACGGGAAAGGTTTCCGTAAACGAAAATTAGACAAATTTTCTGTTTTCTGCCGTACATTTTCTTAATAAAATGCTTGCCCGGTACCTATCCTCATGGTAGTTGCCGTACAGCTCATCCAGCACCGCAAGGCAATAGGCAGCACCCCATTCATCGCACCATTTAAGCAAGCCCTTGGGGTAATTCACGCCTTTCGTCATCGCCAACTCAAGGTCGGCTGCTGATGCCACACCGAGGTAAAGTGCATCCACGGCCTCGTTAATGAGCATAGCCAGTATGCGGTCAAAAATCTGTTTGCCTTTCATGGGGTCTTTTACCGGTTCTGGCATACCAGCACCTTCGGTATAATTGTAAAAACCTTTCCCTGTCTTGCGCCCCAGCCAGCCGGCCTCCAGCAGCCTTTTCTGCGAAAAAGATGGCTTGTAGCGCGGGTCGAAAAAGAAAGAACTGAATACTGTTTCTGTGACCACATAGTTCACATCGTGGCCTATATAATCCATCAGCGTGAAGGGCCCCATCCGAAAACCGCCTATCTCTGTCATTGCCCAATCGATAGTAGCCATGTCGGCTATACCTTCTTCCATTATGCGTATGGCTTCGCTATAAAACGGCCTCGCTACACGGTTCACTATAAAGCCGGGGGTGTCTTTTGCTATTACCGGTATTTTGCCCCACTGCTGCATCAGTTCTTTTGCAGCGGGTACCAATGCCGCATCCGTCTGAATGGCCGGTATTATTTCCACCAATGCCATGAGCGGCGCAGGATTGAAGAAGTGAAGCCCCATTACGCGCGAAGGGATTTTACATGCCGCAGCTATACTTGTAATGGAGAGCGAAGAAGTGTTACTGGTAAGTATGCACTCATCATTTACTACCAGTTCCACCTCATTAAATACCGACCTTTTAACATCCAGGTTTTCTACAATGGCCTCGATTATTAATCCGCAATGCCCGAATTCCGCAATACTGTCAGAAAAAATGAACCGGTTCAACACTTCATTCGCCGATGCGATCTTTCCCTTCTCCTGCAACTTCTGCAAGGTAGCGGCAATATTGCTATTAGCGCGATCAAGCGCACCTTGGTTATTATCGTACAGCACTACCTTGTGCCCGGCCATAGCCGCTACCTGCGCTATACCCGAACCCATAGCACCTGAGCCTATTATACCTACTACCGTATGCTTATCCATCATACTTATTTCTTTTTCAGGTTTAAGATGCTCCAGTCCGTTTTCTCCGCTACAATTGTATTGGTAAGATGGCCAAGCCCGTCTATTTCCATTTCCACCACATCTCTGTCCTGCAGCCATTGTTCCTGATAGTTGGGGTCATTGAGCTTGCCGGTGCCATTCAGCTCCAGGAAACAGCCTGTGCCCACCGTGCCGCTGCCTATCACATCACCGGGCAGTATATCCACTCCATACGCGCAGCGTTCTACTATCTCGGCAAAGGTCCAGTCCATGTCGCCCATATTGCCTTCGCTTACCTGTATGCCGTTTACTTTACAGGTCATTTTCAAATTGTAGTTATTGCCCACATGGTTGGGCTTTGCAGGTATCTTATAGGGTTCCAACTCATCCGGTGTTACCAGCCAGGGGCCTATTACCGTACTGAAATCTTTACCCTTGGCAGGGCCCAGGTTCAGCAGCATCTCCTCCATTTGCAGCGTGCGCGCACTCATATCATTCATAATCATGTAGCCGCCTATATAACTATCAGCTTCCTCGGCCTTTATGTTCCTGCCTTTTTTACAGATAACTATGGCAGCTTCCAGCTCAAAGTCCAGTTTCTTAAAATGATCCGGCATACAGGATATCGCTCCCGGCCCCTGTATAGCATTGTGATTGGTAAAATAGAAAATAGGATACTGGTCAAACTCCGGTATCATATCCACTTTTCTGTTTCGGCGGGCCGAGGCCACGTGTTGCCTGAAGGCATAGCCATCGCGACAGGAGGTAGGATTAGGCACCGGAGCCAGGATACATGCTTCTGAATACGGAATGCCTTTTGTCTTATTTTCTCCATTCTTTATATGCAGTTCCGTCTGCTTCATATCATCTATACAGGTTTCCCAGTGTTTCAGCAGGTCGGCCATAGTAGAGGGCAATATCCCATTAGCGGTATTTGCATCATACAAGTAGCCATTTACATAGAAGGCCAAACGGGGAACGCCATTATTAGAATAAGTGGTTAATTTCATCGATATTGTTTTAATGATGTAAAATTAGCTGATATACTGCGTTAAAGAAATATTTTTATGCAGTTCTTCAAATTCCTGTAATTAGCTAATATTGTACAAAACGCATTATGACCACATATAAACAACTGTTTGAGAATAATAAGAAATGGGTAGCATCTATGAAAGCCAAAGATGCAGACTTCTTAGCGAAGCTGGCGAAAGACCAGACACCGGAGTACCTGTACATAGGCTGCTCAGACAGCCGGGTACCGGCAAACGATATAATGGGGCTGGACCCCGGCGAGGTATTTGTGCACCGCAACATAGCTAATGTCGTAGCTTCCATTGACCTGAATGTAATGTCGGTGATTAATTATGCCGTTGCGCACCTGCATGTGAAGCACATTATTGTTTGCGGCCACTATAACTGTGGCGGGGTAAAGGCTGCTATGATGCCGAAAGACATGGGCATACTTAACCCTTGGCTGCGGAACATACGGGACGTGTACCGCTTTCATTTCGACGAGCTGGATGCCATAAAAAACGAAAGTAAGCGCTACAATAGACTTGTGGAACTGAATGTGCAGGAGCAGGCCATAAATGTGATAAAGACCGCCGTAGTGCAGAAAAGCTATATGGAAAACAAATATCCGAAGGTGCACGGTTGGGTATTCGACATGAAAACCGGGTTGCTTAAAGACCTGAAGATAAACTTTGATGAGGCGCTGAAGAAAATCCAGAAGATATACGACCTCACCGGCTCGGGAGCATAGGCTCAGGGCACTATCACCTTTTGCGCACCCTGTCTGATTGTGAACTTAATAGAATGCTCGCAAGGGTGGGCATCCCCATCTGTCTGCATGAGCCTTAACGAGGGGTGGGAAATCGTTATCTCCTTTCCCCGTATATGTTCTACATATTTGCTGTCTGTAATGTTGCCGGCCATGGCGCGCAGCGCAATGATGCCACCAAGTATCTTAGGGAACTTACGGATAACTACGAGGTCAAGCTGGCCATCCGTGAAGCTGGCCATTGGCGCTATCCGGAAATTGTAGCCAAACTGCTGTCCGTTGGCTACATTCACCATAAAGGCACGTTCTGTCAGGTGTTTCCCATCTATGGTTATCTGCCAGTCCCACGATTTATACAGCCACATGTGTTTGGTTACTAACCAGCTATATACCATAAGCCCCCTTCGCTCACTTTTAGCGAATTTTTTAGAAATGAGGGCATCAAAGGCCACACCTGCATTACTGATGAAGGGCTTTTCATTGGCGTACCCCACATCCATAGCAACAACATTGCCCGCATTAATCACTTTTATGGCCTCATTGGTATCTAAAGGTATGCGCATGGTACGCGCCATGCCATTGCCCGAGCCTTTTGGTATTATACCTAGCAATGTATTGGTGCCCAGCAGGCCCTGCACCACATCGTTCACAGAGCCATCGCCGCCTACTGCCACCACAATATACGCACCGTTTCGCGCGGCTTCTCGGGCAAGGGTAGTACCGTGTTTTGCAAATTCAGTATAGAGCAGCTCAAAGGAATAACGTTCTTTATCGAGATGCAGGCTTATGGCTTGCTTTATCTCTTTCTGCCGCTCTACTCCTGATTTCGGGTTTATGATGAATACGATATGCCTCTTCGTCATAGTATCTGCGCTTTGAGGCTTAGGTCCATGCTTACCGCATGGTGTGTAAGTGCACCAATAGAGATAAAATCTACACCTGTCTTTGCATAATCAATGATATTATCAAGGTTGATACCCCCCGAAGCCTCGGTTTCGTACCTGCCCCCTATCAGCGTCACTGCTTCTTCCATTTGGTCGGGTGTATAATTGTCCAACATGATGCGGTGTACTTTACCCGTAGCCAGCACACGCTTCACATCATCTATGCTGCGGGTCTCTACTTCTATTTTCAGATTCAGGCCATTTGCATTAAGGTAGGCATTGGTTTGCTCTATTGCTCTTTCTATGCCACCACAAAAATCAATATGGTTGTCTTTCAGCATCACCATATCATACAACCCCATGCGATGGTTCACGCCGCCACCTATGCGCACTGCATCTTTCTCGTACATACGAAACAACGGTGTTGTTTTACGTGTATCAAGTATTTTGGCAGGATAGCCTTTTATGAGCGCTATGTATTGACTGGTAAGCGTAGCAATGCCACTCATGCGCTGCATGCAATTTAGGGCGAGGCGTTCAGCTTTTAAAATAGTATGCACCTTTGCGTTAACCTCGAAAGCCAGCTCACCATTGGCTACTTTATCGCCATCTCTTTTGTAAAACGTAAAAGTGGCACCCGGTTCAATGAACTCAAATATATCCTTTGCAAGGTCCAGCCCTGCTATGATACCATTCTCTTTTATCTTCAGTATAGCTTTGCCATTAGCATCTGGTGGTATGCTGGCCAATGTAGAGTAATCGCCATTGCCCACATCTTCGTGCAGCGCTGCTTCAATGAATTCCCGTGTAGTCAAAATGATGTTATTAAAGTCTGCAAAATTAGCAAATATGAATCAGGTTGTATGTTAATTATTCCGGTCATTCTGTAGAGACGGAATGCTGCCGTCTCCACTCGCGTTTCTATGAACGCCACAACAAACAACCATCACCGTAACTCAGAAACCTGAATTCATGCTCCATAGCGTAATCATACACTTTGCGCCAGTCATCGCCTATAAAAGCCGCAACCAATAGCAGCAACGTGGACTGTGGCTGGTGAAAATTAGTCACCAATCCCGTTACTACCCTGAATGTATAGCCGGGGGCTATCATAATTTGGGTTCGGGTAATGAGCTTCGATATTGCTTGCTCCGACATATAATTGGCGATAGCCAACAACGCATCTTTTACCGTATGTTGTTTCAACTGTTCATAAGGCTCCCATTGGCTGACTGCAATACCATGCCAGTCAATAGTTGACCCATTCAGCAGTTTATTGCCTATCCAATACAGGCTTTCCAATGTGCGCAGCGATGTAGTACCTACAGCAACAATTCCGGTATCCAAGTGCCCTAGTAATTGTTGTAGGGCTTCCGGGCTTACTTCTATCCATTCTGCGTGCATGTCATGCCCGGCCATTGTCTCGCTTTTCACCGGCCTGAAGGTTCCCGCGCCCACGTGCAGGGTAACGAATGAAGTATCTATGCCTTTTGCTTTCAGGCTTTGTAATACCTCATTCGTGAAATGCAGTCCGGCAGTAGGGGCTGCAACACTGCCTTCGTCTTTTGCAAAAACCGTCTGGTAGCGGTTTTCATCACTAATTTGTGCATCACGGTGCAGGTATGGTGGTAGCGGCACTTTGCCGGCATAATGCAATACCTCTGCAAATGTAAGCGCATCATTATCCCATTCCAGTTGCACTATGTATGCGGTCGGTGTGCGCTCCACTATTCTTGCCGATAGGGTAAAGATCGGGTCTTCATGTACAATTTGCAGCACTATGCCGTGTTTCCATTTGCTTGCCCCACCTACCAAACATTCCCATCTCACACTGTGTTTTTGAAGCATGGCAGTTTGTATATCTCCTGCCTCAGGTGCAAGGCAAAACACCTCTATAGTGCTGCCCGACGGCTTCTTAAATAACAATCTGGCATGTACCACCTTAGTCTGATTAAATACCATACACGAGCCTCTCTGAACATACATGGCTATATTACGGTAGGTATCTGCCGTAATATCACCATCCCTGTATATAAGCAGTTTAGACGCATCCCTTTCCTCAAGCGGATGTTTGGCTATCCGCTCACCAGGCAGGTGGTAGGTATGATCTTCAATGCGCAGGTCTCTGGGGTGCATGTTATCGTATCTCCGGTATAGTTATCCCTGTTATCTTTCTATAAATATCAATCGCGTAAAGGTCTGTCATGCCCGATATATAATCAACCAGCGATTGTATATCATGGTAAATATTCTCTTTGCCCCCCTTTATAGGGAACTGTCCCGATACCAGCTTGATGATCTTCGCAGATTTACTGTGCGTAGGGTCCAGTACCGCCTGTACAAATTCTTTCAGCAATCCGCCTATTACATTATAGCCCGCTATCTCTATTTCCACTACTGCCTTGTAATTATACACATACTTCACAGAGAACTCATTGATTCGGTCTATCAGCTTTCTATCGCTTTCCGGCAGGCACTTTAGCAGGTCTTTCTCCAAAGTGCCGTTCAGCAGTGCTGTTTCCTGCTCCATAAATATCTTCGACAGCTTTTCCACCATCAGCCCTATCCAGCGGGCACGTATGTATTGCACCTTCTGATTGTCATCATTTATGTTGGCCAGCTTTTTCTCCACATAGGCCCGTGAATTGTATTCCGTTTCACTTTCAAAAAACGGTAGAAACATGTCTTTAAACGTCTCCAGCGATATGATATGCAGCCTGTGCGCATCCTCAAGGTCTATCACACGGTAACAAATATCATCGGCAGCCTCGGTTAGGTAAACAAACGGGTGACGGGCATATACATTGTCGTAACCTGCAATTTTTGGTATGCCTAATGTATCAGCTATCTGCTTATAAGTGTTTAACTCAGCATCAAAAAATCCCGACTTTTTTGTAGCTATCAGGCCCGTGTTTTTATTGAAACCCTCGTTTGAAGCACACGGATATTTTACCAATGATGCCAGCGTAGTGTAAGTAAGTTTGTATCCTCCCGGCTCCGGCTCATTATAGCTATGCGTCAGCACACGCAGCGCATTAGAGTTGCCTTCAAAATATTCCAGGTCCTTGCGCTGGTTTTCTGTAAGCGCGCTGTGTATAATGTCCCTTGTCTCTCCTTCTATACCGTTGAAGAATGCCCGGATAGCATCTTCCCCCGAATGCCCGAATGGCGGATTGCCTATATCATGTGCCAGGCAAGCCGACGCTATTACCGAGGCCAGCTCATATCTATAGAACTCAACAAAGCCCTCGCCTTCTGTTTTATACTTTTCAGCAATCTGCTCCCCTACCGCCTTTCCTAATGACCGCCCCACTGAGGCTACCTCCAAACTGTGTGTGAGCCGGTTGTGCACAAATATCGCCCCCGGCAGTGGGAATACCTGCGTCTTGTTTTGCAATCTGCGGAACGCCGATGAAAAGATAATCCGGTCATAATCCCTCAAAAAAGAATTACGTACAAGATCATTGTTAGTACCCTTGTCTTCCTTATCACCCGTGCGCCGGGTAGTATAGAGCGATGCCCAATTCATACCGTAAATATACAAAACCCCTACTCCCACGAACGGGCTTATACACATTTTACCGAAAGCAATCGAATAAACAACAAAGGAAAGCCTCCTTCAGAGGGGTAAAAGTTCAGGGCCCGGAGCTAAGCTCCGGGCCCTGAGGCAGGAAAATTACGAAGATCAAAAGAGAGGAGAAATATTAAATCACTTCATTGCTGTTATCACACTTAACAGAACCGTGCCACGAATTAATCTTCTGGTTCTCAATTACTCTTTATCCTCCTGCTTACACTGGTTGAGGAAATAATCGTTGCTTTTTTTGCCCCAGTGCGGCTGGGCTATATCGGTAACATTGGCTTCCTTTGCAAACAAGGTCTCCGCTTTTTCAAAATAAGGCATAGCCGCTTTCTTGCCCCCGCCAAAAGCCTTTGGGGTAAAAAACTTGCTCGTTCCCTGTATGTAATACATCCGGGGATTGTCCGGGTTTATCTCCTTGGCGCTTTCCAGGTTCTCCTTGAAGATGCCGCCATACTTCTGCCAGCGGTTCATAGGGTCTACACCCAGGCGTGCATTGGCTATCATGGCCGCAAGTACATAGGTCTCGTCATTGTTTTTCTTCAGCAGTGTCACTGCGTCTTCTTTTTCTTTTTCTGCTTCGTCAAGCAGCGCATCTTTTCTCGCAGCTTCTTTTTCCTGGTAGCAGAGCATTACTTTGCTTAATGAGGCGTAATAGTGTGTCGCCCATTCGGCATCCCATTTTTTGGCTATCAGGGCCAGTTTATTGGCTTGCTCTGTTTTTACTCCCTGGTTCCAGGTGGTGTCAAAAGCCGTAAATGTTTTATCCAGCACTGGTTTATAATCCTGTGCCTGCGCCGCCGATACGGTTAGGGCCATAGCCCCCATTAAAATGAATTTTCTCATTGGAGTTGTTTTTTATGTTGTTACTATATTTTTTTAGATGGTTAAACAGTTTAATCTCGGTTAATCTGAGGTTTAGATTATATCTCATCTTTACTAAACTGCGTCAGCGACATATTCACCCCCACAAATATAGAGCGGTACAATGCGGGTACTACCGCACTTCTGTCATACTTAGCAGTCGCAGCATTATAATTATACCTGTACCCGAATACATTGTGCTGGTCTGTTACATTGTCTATACTTATGTAAAATACCGTGAACCACTTGCCAAAGGTATGCAGGTATGCAGCAGATAATGCCAGGTTGTGATAGTCAGGTGTGCGGTCACTCAGAAAGTTGGCTTCATCAGCCGGCCTGTTCGGGTTATAATACGGCCGGCCACTGGCATAACTGTAAGTCAGGCTGATACTGGTCTGCCACTTCTCCACAAAGTATTTGCCCACCAGGTTCAGGTTGTGGTTAGATATGAATGTTGGCGTAGCCATCACAGGATAGTTGCTGTACTTCCTCCGTGTGTCTATGTAGCTGTAAGATATCCAATAGTCCACATTTTTGAAGGTTTGCTTATCGCGCCAGAATAACTCTGCACCACCTGCATATCCCGAGCCTGCATTAGTGGGCGGAGGGAATGCAAAGCGGTAGGGGTTCGCATTATATATGCCGTTGGTATCAAGCGCCAGCACCAGGTTATCGTATTTCTTATAGTAGCCCTCTACCCGCAGTGTGCGGTTGTTGTGGCTGTATTGCCAGTTGGCTATGTAGTGTGTGGCCATCTGTGGTTCGGGGCTATACCCGAATATCAGGTAGTTCTGGTCGGCATTCTGGTAAAATATCCCGCCCGCCAGCGACACCTGGCTATACATCCCGGTGCGTATAGCCATCGACAGGCGTGGTGCCACCCTGTCATTATTATAAGTTGTGTCTGTCGTCTTTATGTCAAACATGCTGTGCTCATAGCGCACGCCTGGCTTTATGGCTATCATGTTTACAGGGGTCCATTCCAGTTCGGTGTAGCCCGATACTATTGTGCTGGTAAATTCAGTGCTCGGGTAAGTGCCAAAAGTCCTCTTATTGCCATAGCTCTGCACATCCGACCCCACCAGCAGGTTCATCCTGCCGGTAAAGAAGCGCTTGCCTTCCAGCCTGTATTGCGCCCTGTGTTCATCGGCCTTCATCGGCACTGTAGCAAATGTGTTGTCTGTCTTATCAAGGCTGTACGATGCTGCGGTATACAGCATGAACTTGCTCTTGAACATATGCTTGTACGATACGTTGCTGTAATAATACTGGTTGTTGGTGCCGAATTTTATCGGGTCTGGCAGCTTTCCGAACATATTGCTTGTGTCGGGGTCTGCTGTGTTGAAATTAGGCACCTCTATACCGCTTTTATTAAAGTTGGCGTTGAAGCTCGCTTTCAGTATGCCGTCCTTACTTGGCTTCCACACATAGCGCACATTGCCGCTGCCGCCCTCCGGGGCTTTGTAAAACTTCATGTTCGTTGTTGCCAGGCCAAAGAAGGGCGTGGTATTGGTATAGTTGCCGCCCACATCCAGGCTGCTGTTTTTCCACCGTTTCACGCCTGATGCATAAATGCCCGCCATGTTCAATCCCATGTTCACCGTGCTTTTCTCCGCAAGGTCCAGCGTATTCAGTTCCAGCACACTGCTCAGTGCCTGCCCGTAGCGTGCGCTATACCCACCACTGCTGAAGGACACTCCCTGGTAGTTGAACGCCCCGAATCTGCTGCGGGTCGTTACTCCGGGAGGGCCGCTCATAAAGGCGTTTTGCACTACCATCTCGTCCACCACTATCGCGGCCTCGCTGGCATCGCCCCCGCGCACAAACATGCCATTGTCTGTGCTGGTCTTTTGGGTGCCCGGCAGCATTTCCATCGCTTTCACCACATCTGCCCCGGCCCCGGCGGTGGTCACTATGTCTAATGGCTTCAGCACGGTCTTGTTCTTATCATTCGATGCGTCAAACGAACCTGCCGTTATCACCACCGCGTCCAGGTCTTTTGTCTTATTCTTTTTCAGCACCAGCACTATATTGGTTATATCAGCCGAAATAGTAAGCGGCACCCCCGCGGTGGCATGACTTACCTCTGTTGCCACCAGGCTCTGGTTGCCCGTTTCCGTGGTGGTAAAACTGAAATTGCCCAGGCTATCCGATGTTGCGCCGTCAATCGTATTGTCCAGATATACGCTTGCCCCCCTCACCGGCTGGTTTTTATCATCTAATACCTTACCGCTGATGCGGAATTGGGCATACGATATACTGCCTGTTATCAGTAAAATAGAAAGTAAAAATGTAGTCTTAAAAGCCCTGCTTAGTATGTGTTGTGTCATAATATTTTAAATGCGGTGCAAAACTATTGCCTTATCAATAGATAAGAAACTTTATTTCGGCTAAATCTGCGCGGTTATCGGTGAAAAGGGATAATAAGGCGGTGAAACGGATTCACGTTATTTCTTAGGGTTAATATATGACTTAAGGTGCTCCACATATTTTTCAAATGCATTGATTCCCTTCCTCGTTATTTTACAAACCGTAAGCGGATAGTTATTCCTGAAAGACTTCGTTACCTCTATGTACCCCTCTGTTTTCAATTTGTCCACCTGCACACTCAGGTTCCCTGACGTAGCCCCAGTCTTTTCCTTCAGAAAATTGAATTCTGCCTCATCCACCGTTATTAATATAGAAACAATGGCAAGCCTTAGTTGGGAATGCAATATCGGGTCCAGGTCTTTAAACATTTTTTCTGAAACGGTTTTTTAGCATATGTCCCGGGATAATGTAAGACACAATAACTGACAAAGATAAAAGCAATAACTGGTACTCGAAGGCAAAGAAAAATGCAGCAAACCCTATGGCCCAGCAGCAGGCAGCGCCCGTCATCATAGGTTTATGCCGCATGATGCCGCCCGAAATAAATGTGCCGATACCATATAGCAGGATAAGCACTGGGTACGTATTGTTTTGCAGGCTATGCTGCGAAAAGAGGACTGCTCCGATGTTAATGCCCACAGCCATCCATACATAGCCCAGTATCCTGTCCATGTGCGACTTTACTTTTTCGTTCTTCTTCCGGGCCGACAGGAAGAAAATCTGTATGACGGCGACTATAGGCATCAAAATCCATACTATATAATGATGAGGGTAATTTATTTGCATCAGCACATATTCGCCAAGGGCTGCCAGGCACACGGCCCAGCCCCAGAGCAGGTAGATGAAACTGTCGTCGCTGAATTCTTTCCTTGCGGAATCAATCATTTCTGAGATTAGTTGTAGTTGTTGTTGATGTGTGTTTTCCATGTTAGTGTTTTTATAAATTCAACGCAAACATAAACTAGTTTATAAAATAAACCAAATTAATTTTTAGATTTTTTTTCCTCTTACAAAATTCCCTGTTGGTGAGCGTGGCTGTTAGAGAAGGTGTGCAGTAGTAACCAGAATGCAATACACACCGCTCGTTAACTCATTCAAGTAATGCATTTTACCGTAACTTCACAGTAAAATGAACTTAAAGGAACAAATAGCAACATACATAGCATCCCTGCCTGAACTAAAAAGCAGCGAGATGCAAGAACTGCACAAGCGCATACTTAAGTTGTCACCGAAAAGCAAATTGTGGTTTGAAGATGGCAAAAATAGTGAAGGTAAACTTGTCAGTAACCCGAACATTGGCTATGGATCATACACTATAAAATATGCCAATGGCACGACCAGGGAGTTTTATAGGGTAGGTATAAGCGCAAATACTGCCGGGATTTCGGTCTATATTATGGGCATCAAGGATAAGAAATACTTAGTCGAAACGTATGGGAAAAAGCTGGGCAAAGCCAGCATTACCGGGTATTGTATAAAGTTCAAAACAATGAAGGATATAAACATGGATGTCCTTGACGATGCAATAAAATTCAGGTTTGACTATGCGGATTGAAAATGAAGGCTCCCTTCTGGCGCGAGCTTGTAGTCAGGCATAGCGCAATAGCCACCACTCTGAACAATCTCTCCGGTTTGCAACCGTCATTCATAGCACAAAAGCTGATACAATATCCTCCTATTGCTTATCTATCTATACACTGGGTATCTTTGTGCCCGGTTACTTACGGCCTCCCCGAAAGTCATGATGGTGCAACTGGCTTCTGTTAATGAGGAAAATTTCGGCTAATCCGAGGTCCAGATAAAATACCGCTAAACCTAAGATATCACAGTCACATTCTTGCCCAGTGTTTTAAACCTGACACCATTCTTTTGCACCACAGTAATGGTGATATGCCCGGTTTTACTGGTGTTTATGTCCCGCACGGTACCTGCTTTTCCGGCATGGGTTCCGGCCATTACGGTGCATTCATCACCATCCTTTAATTTGACCTGTTTGCTCATAAAATAAAGGTATTAAAAAATAAATCGTATTCCGGTTCCATACCACAACCCACGCATCCTGCTTATTCTTTAATCCTCAAAATCCTGTTCGCGTTCCGCTGCTCTGCTACACCGCTCCAAGCCTGCACTAAGCGATACTCGAAATGGGTAGGCCGGGAGAGGTTTCTATATTTTGATTATTTTCAGATTGCTGGTCTTGTTGTCGGATGTAACAGACAAAAGATATATCCCAGGGTCATAAAAACTTACGTCAAATTTTATAGCCGTTTGTGTGCTTTGCCTAACTACTTCTTCTTGGCGCAATACCCTGCCATCTATGTCTGATAATTTTATTGTATAGTTAGATGTGCCGGCCGGTAAATCAATGTTCAAATAGTTCTTTACAGGATTGGGGCCAACAGAAATTAATCTCGCTTTGGTCTTTTCTTCTGTTTTTAAATTACAGCCGCCGGCAACCAAAGCTTTCTCCAACACCTCATCCCTTCCGTGCCTTATCCCTTCTATTGTGGGGTAGGCTACAACATCCGGTACTATGCCTATTCTTTGGGTACTATCTCCATTAGGATAATAAACACCAAGTGTCGTTATCCCAACATTCAAATCTTCACTTAGCCTCCAAAATGTAACGTTGCCATCGGCACCTGCTGTTTGACTTCCTATCTTCACTACATCAGGCATTTTCTCTAACGCCATACTAGAGAACTCTGAAGCACTTTGAGTACTTTCATTCATTAATATAATTATTTTCCCACCATAAGGTGTAGGGTTGGACGCATTTCCGATGAATTGATGAGCCCAATAATAAGTGCCAGGATATGCAGGATTAGGCATAGTAAACTTAGCAAATTCAACATAATTGGGATAAATAGTTGTAGCAATCGCGCCAATAATAGCACTAGATAGCCCATTCCTAAAATCAAAAATTAAAGCAGTTGTATTCTGCAACTGGCTATACATTGAAGCCACATTTACAATTTGCAGCTTATCCATATTCACATATCCAATATTGCATGGCATAAGTGCCCATTCTTTCGATGAAAGAGAATCAGTATAATAATAGTCATCATAGAAGAAAGATAAATTTGATCCAGGAGAAACACAGGTTGTGGTTACTGTATTGTATATACCTGTACTATCCATAGCAACTATACTTTCCGACGCACCATAATAATTTTTGCTAAGTATATGCTCACAAAGAATTCTACGTAGAACTGACTGATTACCATAAGAATAGTACTGTTTAAAGCTATCTTCCAATTGGTTTGTAGTAAGGCCATCAACCGATATAATAACATCACCTTTACTAATTCCCGGTACGAGAGATTTTAAAACAACATAATCTCCATGTAAATATTTTAATCGTATGTATGGTCTGAAAACTCCGGGATAAGGTTGTTGGTATTTGCTATAGGTAAAACCATGAACATGTGCATCATTTAATGTTGCTGATAATTTCAGGTATAAAGTATACATGTCATAAGCATTCGTCACATACAAAAATTGAGCAACATAATTATTTAATGTACTATCCCATGTGGTATCAAGTACATAATTGTATGGATTGAAATAACGAACTATATTCCAATATTTAAAAAACATCAACATCCTCTGATTTTCATCTGGAAATGCAATCGTAGTATTAAGATTTAAACCAAGGCTATCAAAAGGGAATAGAAAATACCCTCCAGAAAAACCAAAAGAGCTTCCACTCGTATTCAGGCGATACCAGCAACTGGCGTGTGGTCGAAAATTATTCTTAATAGTATCAAGTATTGACTGCACGTCGCTTCTCAGTGTCGGTGTGCTTATCCAGCTCCAGTCCCTGTTGCGTTTCAATTCCGGGGCTAATGTATCGGGGAAATAAGTAGTAGATAACGCCATTGTACCTGCGGCGTTCAGCATTTCCATAAGGGCATCGTTAAATTCGGTGCTGTTTGCTGCGCTACGCACATCCGGTAATACAGCAAGCAATACACTGTCCCAGTTGACGTTGCATATAGACACTTCAGAATGGTAATACTTCACAAACCCCCATACCTTGCAGGTATAGTATAGCTTCTCCTGCATTGTTGGCGTTTGAGCATGGGCGTTTATGCAGAAAGCAACTAATACCAATAATGACGATAATCTCCGCATATAAATATAGACGTAAATATAACCCCAAAACTTTGTTATATGAAAATTTTGTAACGCTACTGGTCGCAGGGTCTCCCTGCGTCCTCGCATATTGCAATGGTCTCCCTTGCCATAGCAACACCCCTATCCTGTTTAATCCGTTAATGCTGAAAATCCTGACTTGCCCGCTGTTGCGGGTTCATACCCCCCTTTAAAAAAACACCCAATTCGGCTATAACCATTGCCCATGGCTAAAAGTATTTTCCATAACGGTACAGTAACTGTACCGTTATGGGTACGCTTACTGTACCGTCACGACTTTTCAATTTTGCCGCCACACACACATCTGCTAACTTTAACCAGACAGCAAAAAACAACGGGGATGTGCTTTATAATGTACGATATACAAGCCCTGATTTGTGTAAAAAAAGTGCGCAAATAGTGCGCAAAAAAATATTTAAAAATAATAGGAAATGAAAAAGATACATATTAATAGTTCACTCCAAAAAACGTTGTAAAAAAGTGCCTTTCCGGCAATCAAGACTGTAAAATGTAAATTGTCAACTGTAAAACCGTATTAAATCACCCTTTTAATCACCAACAACATTATTCAACTTCACTACCTTCACACTCCATTTAATAACACATACAATGAAATACTTACCAATAGCGTCTAAATTATACGAGCAGAACAGGCAACGGTTCATCAAGAAAATGAAACCCAATTCAGTGGCCATCTTCCCCGCCAGCCCGGTATTCCCTAAAAGCGGCGACGGCACCTACGGTTACAAACCCGATGCCGATGTGGTATGGCTCAGCGGCGTAGTGCAGGAAAAAACCATAGTTGTGCTCTACCCCGATAACCCGGATAAGAACATGCGCGAGGTGCTGGTACTTCTGCAGCCCAATGAGCTGTTGGAAAAGTGGGTGGGCCACAAGCTGCGCAAAGATGAGGCTACCGCCATATCAGGCATAAAGAATGTGCAATGGCTGGATGGTTTTGATGCAATGATACAGGTGATGATGAACAGCGCCGATACCGTGTACCTCAACACCAACGAGCATAACCGCCTCGATACCGAGCTGCCCCGAACTGACCTCTTGTTTGTGCAGGATATGATGAAGAAATATCCTTTGCATAACTACGACCGCGCAGCACGCATAATAAAAGAGTTGCGCAGCATAAAAACAAAGGAAGAGATAGAGATAACTAAAATAGCCATCGATATCACGCACAAAGCCTATAACCGCGTGCTGAAATTTGTGAAGCCGGGTGTGATGGAGCATGAGATAGAGGCGGAAATAACCCACGAGTTCCTGCGCAACAGGGCCACCGGCCACGCCTACGGCTGTATCCTTGCCAGCGGCGATCGCGCGCGCACCCTGCACTACGAAGAGAACAATCAGGAGTGCAAAAGCGGAGAGCTCATACTCATGGACTTTGGTGCCGAATATGGCAACTATAATGCCGACCTCACACGCACCATACCCGTAAATGGCAAATTCACCAAGCGCCAGAAGGAGGTATATAATGCCTGCCTCGCAGTGCACAACCACGGCAAAAAGATACTGAAGCCCGGCATACAGTTCCAGGATTATGTGAAGAGCATCAATGCCGAGATGGAAAAGCAACTGCTGAACATTGGCCTCATCACTAAGAACGATATTAAGAACCAGGACCCCGCCGATCCCGCATACCGCAAATATTTCTATCATGGTGTGTCTCACCACCTCGGCCTTGTTGTGCACGATGTAGGCTCCTACACCGATGCCGTAAAAGAAGGTATGCTCTTCACCATCGAGCCGGGCATTTATATAAAGGAAGAGCAGATGGGCATTCGCATAGAGAACAATGTATGGATTACAAAGACCGGCAATACAGACCTTTTCAAAGGCATACCAATAACAGTAGAGGAGATAGAAGCGGCAATGAAAAAATAAAAAAACAGGAATAAAACACCAATTTTCCAATTCTAACTAATTATACCTCTGGCACACAAATCAGACTTATGAAGAAGCTATCCCTCCTGTTTTTATGCACGTTATTTTCGGCTGCCGGTTTCGCGCAGGGTTTCTATTTCCGCACAGGGCTGGGGTATGCTGTCCCGCAGGCCGGACAAACACTTGATGGCTCCGGATCACCTTATAATGGTTCCTTTAATTCTGCTTCAAATAGTTACAGCATTAAGGGTGTGTCATTCTCTGCCGGTGTGCAGGCTTATGCGGGCTTTGGTTATATGGCGAATAGGCATGTAGGCGTGCAGGCCGAACTTAATGCCTGCCTTGTTCCCAGGAAGTATACTGCCAACATAAATAATTACAACTATGGCAGTGGTGTAGAAGGAAATATCCGCATTCAGCAACAGGCCGTCCTGCCTGTATTCTTTGATCCGTCAATTGTTATTCAAAGCGGCGGCGAAAAGCTGAATATTTATTCAAGGTTTGGCCCTGCTTTTCCATTGAATACAGATGTTACATTCGAGCAGGTACAGGTGAAAAAGCTGGCCAATGTATCCGGTGCCGGCACCACTACTGAGGAATTTACCTTTAATGTTTCCAGTAATTTCTCCGTAGGCATCGCCGCGGCGGCGGGTCTTGAATACAAGTTTGGCAGAGCGTTCAGCATTTGGGGCGAATTCAGCATGTTGTCACTGTCTGCTTATACAAAGCAGTCAGAGCTTACTTCACTCGTGGTGAACGGAACGAACTATCAAGTTCCCCAGTCCAGCATCCCCCCGGTAAACTATACAAAAAATGGCGTTATCGACAGTACTGGCACTACCCAGATGTCCTACTCACAACCCTTCAGCAATTTCGGTTTTAATGTAGGTATTCGCATTTCCATGTCAAGAAAATCGCGTGGCGCAGCAACCAGCACCGAGGGCACAAAATCAAAACGCCCCGCACCCGCAAAGTTCCGGTAGGTTTGATTGTATTAGTTAGTTTAGTCAGAATGTATATTTAATGTATTGGGCCTATACTTTCGTTTCCTGAAACCACCGCTATTTCTTAACTTTAAATATGAAAAAGTAACCTACTGAGTGTTATTTAGTAATTGTAGAACGGTAAGATGGTAAGAAAAAGGGGAATATTTGACTATTACGTTTTACTCACGAATTGGTAGTGGTCTTCATCTCGAAAATATACAAGATCCGCGTTGCCAAAAACAAGGATACTCCCAAACCCATAAGACAAATTTTCTGCATCAAAGATATCTTTCATTTCCCATGTCGTTCCGTCCAAGTTATCGTCTTCTGAAATAATGTAGCAACGCGAATTTATTTTCAGCAGTTTTAATCTTGAACTGATTTCACTTATGATTGCCGATGTATCTCCCTTTATTTCATCAAATTTATTCCACTGAAAGTCTTTAAAATGGGCGAGTTTGTTTGTAAACTTTCTTCTGTTTTTATCGGAACTAATACACCATATATATCTTTCTCGTTTGTTTTTTTCAACAAACTTTTCAATCACTTTTGTTTCTAACACTATATTGGGTTGCATAAGGATAATTAAAACAACATCTTATAAACATCTTCCACCTTATTCACGGTCTTTATCTGTATCTTAAAGTTGTTCTTGTCTAAGCCCTTGGCATTGGCCTTGGGTATAAAGATAACGTCCATGCCCAGCTTGTCGGCCTCGGCTATGCGCTGGTCTATACGGTTCACTGCGCGTATCTCCCCGCTCAGCCCTATCTCGCCCACTAAGCAAATGTTTGATGGCAGGGCTTTGTCTTCATAAGAGGAGAGCAGCGCGCACACCAGTGCCAGTTCTATAGATGGGTCTTCCACCTTTATGCCACCGGCTATATTTACAAACACATCCTTTGAGCCAAAGTGGAAACCACCCCGCTTTTCCAGCACGGCCAGCAGCAGTTGCAGGCGGCGCAGGTCCAGTCCACTCACCGTGCGTTGGGGTGTGCCATATACGGCTGTGGTCACTAGTGCCTGCACCTCTATCATCAGCGGGCGCGATGCCTCCATGGTGGCGGCAATGGCTATGCCGCTCAGCGGCTCATCGTGCTGGGATAGTAAAAGTTCCGATGGGTTGCTCACCGGCCTCATACCGCCGGTCACCATTTCATATATACCCAGTTCAGATGTGGAGCCAAAACGGTTCTTTAATGTTCTCAATATACGGTAAGCATAATGCCGGTCGCCCTCAAATTGCAATACCGTATCCACCATATGCTCCAGCACCTTAGGCCCGGCTATGGAGCCCTCTTTAGTTATATGACCTATGATGCAAACAGGTATGCCACTCGCTTTTGCAAATCGCTGCAGCTCCGCCGCGCACTCCCGCACCTGCGATACGCTCCCCGCAGCCGACTCCACATACGGCGATTCCAATGTCTGTATCGAATCTACGATGAGCAAATTAGGCCGCAGCTTCTTTATCTCCTGGAATATGGTATCAGTACCCGTGGCGGTCAGCAGGTACAGATTATTATTCTTTACACCTATGCGGTCGGCACGCAGCTTTATCTGCTGCGCGCTCTCCTCTCCCGATATGTATAATGTTACAATATTCTTCCACATCAGTGCGCATTGCAGAAAGAGCGTACTCTTGCCTATACCGGGGTCGCCCGCCACCAGCACCACCGAGCCAGGCACCAGCCCACCACCCAACACACGGTTCAGTTCGCTGTCCGGCGATTGCATCCTTACTTCTTGTGCCTGCACTATCTCATCCAGCTTGTGTGCCTTTCTTTGTTCTTTGGTATTGTTATCGTCCCACGATATGGCATCAGGTTTTGTTTTGTCCTCGCGCTGCACCACTTCTTCTACAAACGAATTCCATGCTCCGCACGACGGGCACTTGCCGGTCCACTTCGGTGTTTCGTATCCGCACTGTTGGCAGAAGAAAGCTGTTTTTGTTTTTGCCATAAACCCCAAACCCCGGAAGGGGCTTCTCCATGTTATTTAGAAAATATCGTTAAAGATAAACTCATTGTGTGAAAGAAAGTTTTTACTCACACCGACAAATAGAAAAGTAGATGAAGAGAAAAATTACAAAGAGTGCTTAAAAAGATAAAGCCCTATTAAGGGTTTGGGGTAGCAGTTTTGCAGCAAAAAAAAAGAGCCGCTGGAAGAATCCGGCAGCTCTACTTACTAACCCATTAAATTCACAACTTGACACAAATGTAGCACCTGCAACGGTAGGAAAGAAATGGTTTTATTGTTGTGTTCCATCACTTTTATAGATATAATGACAAATAATATTTTATTTATTTTACTGTCTGATTATCAATATTATGTGGCATTTTATTTATCATATTTGATTATAAATTTTGGGTGTTTTCGACATTATGTTACAATTAATTTATAACAGTGATGGTATTTTTCATACATATACGCACATAGTTAATATATTGATAGTTAAAATAATAAAGAAGCTGACTATGGTTTATATAGTAAACGTATTTTGCACCCTGAAAACATTATTATGAGCAGAGCATTTGTCCCGATAAAACAAAAAGAAAGAAAATTTCTACCCGCAGATTTTAAGATAACCGACTGGGAAAGTCTGCAACCTTATTTCGATGAGTTGAAAAAAAGGGAGATACCTGATAAAGGCCAATTGATGAAATGGCTGGAAGATATCAGCGAACTGGAAGCAGTGATCAGCGAAGATGCATGTTGGCGACAAATCAATATGACTTGCGACACTACCAACAAAGAACTTGAAGAGGCATTCACATATTTCTGTATGGAGATAGAACCGAAGATGAAGCCATACGGTTTTGAGCTGAATAAAAAATTGCTCGCCTGCCCGTTCACAAAAGAGCTGGACAATAATATGTTCTTCCCCTACCTGCGCAGTGTAGACAATGCCGCAAAGCTATACCGCGATGCGAATGTGCCGCTACAGGCCGAGCTGAGCGTACTGGCACAGCAGTATGGTGCCATATCGGGAGCTATGAGTGTGGAGGTAGATGGCAAAGAGTATACCTTACAGCAAGCAGTAAAATTCCTGCACAGCCCGGACAGGAAACTCCGTGAGGCCGTATTTGCAAAAATTTCAACACGCCGCCTGCAGGATAAGGATAAACTGAATGAGCTCTTTGATAAACTGCTTGCCCTACGCCAGCAGGTAGCAGTGAATGCAGGGTTTGAAAACTACCGCGACTATAAATTCCGCGAACTTGGCCGGTTTGATTATACGGCTGAAGACTGCTTCGAATTCCATGAAGCTGTTCGGGAGCATATCCTGCCCTTGCAGGCAATGCTTATCAGGCACAGGCAGCAGCGCCTGGGTGTCGATACCATGCGCCCCTGGGATAGCGATGCCGAGCCGGTAGGCACCGAGCCATTACACCCCTTCAGTGATGGTAAGGAACTTAATGAAAAAGCTATTGCAGTATTCAGCAGGCTGCAGCCCTTCTTCAGCGGTTGCCTGCAAACCATGCAGCAAATGAACAGGCTGGATCTCGACAGCCGCAAAGGCAAAGCACCGGGGGGCTATAACTGCCCGCTGGCCGAAACCGGGGTGCCTTTTATATTCATGAATGCCGCAGGCACCCAGAGCGATGTCATCACCATGATGCACGAGGGTGGTCATGCCGTCCATTCGTTTTTATCACATCCGCTACCCTTATCGGCTTTCAAAGAATACCCGATGGAGATTGCCGAGCTGGCCAGCATGAGCATGGAGCTCTTCTCTATGGAGCATTGGGATGTATTCTTTAGTAACGAAAAAGAACTGCAGCGCGCGCAACTTGAGGAAATGGAGCGGGTGATAAGCGTGCTGCCTTGGATAGCTACTATAGATAAATACCAGCATTGGCTCTATACCAATCCCGGACATACGGTAGCACAGCGCGAAGCCGCCTGGCTGAACATCCTTAATGAATTCTCCACTGGCATTACGGATTGGAGCGGATACGAAGAATACCGCACAAACTTCTGGCAGAAACAACTACACCTGTTCGAAGTGCCTTTCTATTACATAGAATATGGCATAGCGCAATTGGGTGCAATAGCCATGTGGCGGCAATACCGGCTGAATAAAGAACAGGCGTTGGAGAACTATATGAGCGCATTGAGCCTTGGCTATACCAAAACACTAAAAGAGCTCTATGCTGTAGCAGGTATAAAATTTGATTTCTCACCGGCCTATATCAAAGAGCTGGCTGATTTTGTTACACCAATATTGAAAGAAAAAGGAGTCAGCTGACATTTTACTATGCATATTTCAAAAATATCTATCGCCTTCATTGTTGCTTTATTCTGCCTGCTGCTTTCCTGTAGCTCCTCAAAAAACACAGGCAGTTCAAAAAACACCGTTCCCGGAACCTGGCAGGCTACGCCCATAGCTATAGATGGCAACAGCAAAGACTGGCCTTCACCTTACCCCAACTATGATGCCAAAGCAATGGTAGCTTATGCTACCTCTAATGATGCAAATAACCTGTACGTTTCCGTTGAATCGGGGGAGGAACGGACACTCATGAAAATACTGAAACAGGGCTTGACCATATCCATAGATACGGGCGGCAAAAAAAATCCTCAGTTCCATATCAACTATCCGTTGCAGAACGACAATGAGTTTTTTGATGTGGCTACAGCTCACGAGATCAGGTCGCAGATAATGTTAAAACAATCTGAAATGAGGATAAACAGGCTGATACAGGATGCAAGCCAGTTTTCGCTCGAAGGTTTCGATGGTTGCAGTGGCGGCTATATGGTATCCCAAACAGTGCCCTGCGGTGTAAAGGTAAAGGCGAGGATGGATGAGTATAAGCAATTCGTCTGGGAGGCCGTCATACCCTTCAAGGCCATATATGGCAGGGACAGTATCACGGCTGCCGATGCCGGCAAACCGATCAGTGTTTGTTATATAGTAAAAGGGTTTAAAACTGCCACCAAGACCAGCGGAGGCGGGGGTGGAGATAACAACAGCATGGGCAACCTTGCCGGAACAGCCGGCAATAACAGCCGGATGCGGAACAACCCCGGATCCGGTGGTTCTTCCGGAACACTGGACCCTAACCAGCATTACTACCAAACCACCAAAACATGGAAACAGTTTGGTTTAGCATACCCCAAATAGGCGCACCCGGCTTATCACCCAACCATCGGGCAGTTTTTAGCTGTCTGTTATTACAGAATCGTATTGGTATTGATACCAATACGAGCTAGCCCCTATAAATAGTTACGTTTATTTGCTTACCTTATTACTAACACTTATTTACCTTGAGTATAGACCGGTTGCCTCCATTCATGGAGCAACCGGTTTTTCTTTAGTGCGAATAGGCTGTTTTGTAACAATGCACGTGCATACGGCGTTCTCTGCTGCCATGCCATCCCCATCTTCTGCGCCCGCCAAATAATACTTTAGCAAGCAGTAATATACCGGCAGCCTGCCATAGCGATATAGTGCTCAGGTGAAATAACGGGGTCAGTGTAATATTCCACAGGAACATTACCAAACCGCTGAATGCAAGAAACCCTGCAATGACAAATACTACTGCAAAAACAGACATCTTAAACAAAGCCTTTTTCATGACTGTAATTTTTTCACAAATGTACAGGCGCATGTTACCGGGCAAAAAGATATAATAGGCAATGGCATTGAAATGGAAGGTAAATACCCGATTAAGTTCGGTAAATACCCGCGCAATTAAAACTTAGGGCATACTGTCTTCTTCTGAAGGCCTTTATCGCCGTAATTCCCGGTGTAAAAAAGTGTAAACTCATACCCGCCCTGCATCTTGCTTGCATCCTTCAGCGAAGACACATTCACGTCATAACTTACCCCGGCGGCTATTTGCTTATAGCTTACTTTCACTACAGGTATCAAGGCATCCTGAAAACGATAGAACAGCCCACCGGATAGTACAAAAATATCATTAGGGCCTAACGACTTTTGTACCCAGTTCATGATGCCGCCAAGCATTATTTCCCGGTAAGTGCCTTGCATAGCATAATTGAGGTGCACCTGGTATGATAGGACATCTGTCAGCACACCGCTTACGCCTGCATTACCGTTCAGCCGCATATTGTATTTAATTTCGGCTTGCTGGTAATACGAATATTTCGGCTGGGTAAAATGATAGGCAGATATGCCCACCACATAAGTCATATCGTGGTTCTCCCCCCTGCTGGTATTGAAGTTGATGCCGGCACCTATATCCCATAAATTCAGCTTGGCCCTTGGTAATATTTCGTTTGTGGGATTGTTTATGCTGAATTTTCCGCCAACATACTGGTTGTTAAAGGTCGCCTTATTGGGGTCGAAGCTGTGCTGCAGGTAGCCCCCGGTAAATCCGAAAGATAAAAAAGTATTGTGGTCGGGGTCAAGCGCCTTATTATAGTTAATGGCCGGATATAATGCAGTCATTTTCTGGTCTATGCTTCCTGCCTTGTCCGAAAAAGCAAGCAACCCTATGCTTAGAAAGTCCTCAGAGCTCTGGTTTACCTGAAAGTGGGTCTCCCCCGTTACCAGGAAGGTGTTATAAGGGTTGGTAATACTGTTCCACTGGTTGCGGTGATATACGCCCAATTTATAATCATCCGCGAATACACCGGTTAAAGCTGGGTTACGGAGTATGGACGTTTCATAAAACTGGGAAAAGTGTATGTCTGCCTGGGCAAATATCCTGTCCGAGTTTGTTAATACCAAAGCAAATACCGCCAGCAATATTTTTAGGTTAGTTGTTTTCATGCGCCCCATTTACCTGATTATAGTTACGTCTCCCTTTACATTAATAGGTTCTCCCGTCTCACAAAGGGCATTGATTACATATACATACACATCCGGCCTCGGCGTGCCGCCTTTGAATGAGCCATCCCAGGCGTTTGATTCGTCATTGATATTGATGCCCGAACGTTCAAACAGCAATTCACCCCAGCGGTTGTATATGCGGAATGACCTGATGATACTTACCCCATTCCCCCTAGGGTAGAATACATCATTCTGCCCGTCATTGTTCGGGGTAAATGAATTAGGAATGAACAACTGGCTCTCATCACAGTATAGATGAATAGTGATTGAATCAGATGCCAGGCAGCCAAAGTCTGTTGATACTGTTACAATGTAAGTAGTGGTAACGCTCATGGTAGCCAGTGGGTTGGCACACGTATCGCAGCTTAGCGACTCCGCATTGGTCCACATGTACTTGTAAATATGTTTACCGGTAGTGTTTATCTGCGCGTCCGATCCCGCCAGCAGCGTTTGGTCTGGCCCCGCATTCACTTCAGGCAAAGGATGTACTATAACTGTTACATAGTTTGTGTCTGGTATACATCCCGCAAGCTGGGCTATAGCCATATACTTGGTCGACCAGCTGGGTGTTGCCATCGGATTGGCAATATTGGGGTCGCTGAGACCGACAGGGGGCAGCCACCTGTATTTTGTTCCACCCGAATCGAAAAGCGGCACCGGTATGCCATAACATACTTCTGTATCTCCTCGCGCAATACTTTCCGTATGTGTCCTCAGTGCCACAGCCACCGTATCCATGCTTTTGCAACCGTTCATATCTGTGCCCATAACAGTATAGGTAGTTACCACCGATGGCGTAGCATAGGCCGGGTTACAGGTTGCGCAATGAAGCGTTGCAGCAGGGCTCCATTTATAATACGTCCCGCCGGTCGCCTTCAACGTAGCCGCATCACCCACACATATCACCGTATCGGGGCTGGCATTTATATCCGGCAGCGGATGTATGGTCACATCCTTCACGAGTGTACCTGTACAGCCCCAGCCGTCAGTAGCAACAAATGTAACAGGATATGTGCCCGTAGCATTAATAAAGAACGATGAGGAATCTACCGTAGCCGTCTGCCCATTCACGCTCCAGCTCAGGCCGGTAACAGTTGACCAGTAGCTGTGAGAAGAATCTACCACCATAAAAGTATCACCTATACATACCGGGTTGGGTATAACCCTGAATGCCGGATATACTTCATTCACCTTTATCGTATCAAGCCCCAGGCTCGAGTTCTGACAGCCACTACCGTCATCCAGTATCAGCTTGGGTACATATGCGCCGGGCAGCAGGTAGGTATGCGAAATAGTGTCGGTAAATGATACCGCACTTGTAATACCATCAGCAAAGTCCCAGATAATACTCGGCACATTCAGCGTCATTGCGTAAAAGTTAACGGTAAGCGGCACACAACCCGTCTTTGGATTGTAGGTAAATGCTCCGTCATAACCAAAGATGTTCACATGTCCGTAGGCCGTATCCCGGCACCCATGTACGTTGGACACTATCAGTCTTATAGTATCAAGCCCCGGTGATGTATACAGGTTTGTGGGGAAAGGTATTGTAGAAGTAACGCCACCACCCAAGTCCCAGTTATAGAACAGGCCGCCAACGCTGGTGTTGAAGAATTTCACAAACAACGGCGGACAGATGGACACAGAATCATCCATATAGAACGATGCGATAGGTTGGATCACCTGTATATAATTTATGTAGGTAGCCGTATCAGTGCATCCGTGCGAATCAGTCACTATCAAACTCACTGTATATGAACCGGGAGCGCCATATCGGTGCCACGGAGAGGCGAGTGTAGATGTGCCGCCATCGCCAAACATCCAAAACGAACTCACAACATCCGATGACGAAAGATTGTTGAATCGGATGCTGTCAGTGCGGCAGGGGGTAACATCGGTAGCCGAGAAAGCAGCCGTTGGCTGCCATACTGTTGCTGATGTGCTGATTACCGTATCCTTACATCCTATATTATCCGTTACAGTGAGTGTTGATGTGTAAACCCCCGCTGCTACAAACGTATGGGACACAGATGGTACCGTAGTAAAACCGGATGTGCCATCCCCAAATTCCCACGCAAAACCTGTCCTGAATGTACCGGGAACACCCGTACTGGCATCAGTAAATACTGTAGTCAGGGGGGCGCACCCGTTGGGCGGGGTTATTGTAAATGCGGCATCCGGTTTCGATACCAGTATATAATTAGGCCGCACCGCAGTATCAAAGCACCCATTCTGGTCTGCGATAATCAGCGTTATTGTATGATAACCGGTGGTGTGGAAAGTGTCTAAGTAAGTGGCTGCATTACTGTCTGCCGATCGCCCCGAACTATGCCAGTAGTAGGCCGATGCGCTCCCCCCCGTTACCGTGGATGTAAAATATACAAGGCTGTCCCTGCATATGGTCGTATCTGTAGTCGAGAAACTGACGATAGGCCGTCGCAGGTCCAGTATCGTTCTTGCCGTATCACGGCAGCCGCTTCTTATATTATACGTTGTAAGGGTCACGGTATAAACAGTAGCCGCCGGGTAGTCGTGTATCGGGTGGTCGAGCGTGGAAGTGGCGCCATCGCCAAACGTCCATATGTGGGTATCACAACCCATTGAGCTGTCATAGAATTTTACCCTTCGCGCCGGCGAGCAGTATACACTGTCGCGGATTATGGCCTTGGGGGAGTCTATTGTTATTATGCCGAATGTTACCGGCGCCCCTGGGCAGCCGTTATAATAGGGGGTAAGTGTAGCCGTAAAAAATCCCGGCCTTGTATAGGTATAGCTCGTGGCGGTAGGGCCCGTAGTGGCTGCCCCGCCATCACCAAAGGCCCATTGAAAGGTATCAGCAGGGCCCACTACTATAGTAGGATAAAAATAAACAACGTTGCGGTTGTAGCATAAATGTGTAGGCGTAGCCGTAAGCGTAACTACAGGGGGCTTCCCGACATGAATTCTTGTCGTATCGTAAACGGTACAGCCATTGCTCGTCACCCGTGTAAGCACTACGGTATAAACACCCACATCAGTATAGGTATGAGATGGTGTGGGCGAAGATGATGTCCCGCCATCTCCAAACGTCCACGAATAAGAGGTGGTAGGATAAGGATAAGGGTGCATCGACATTGTATCAGTCATCCACGTCATCATGTGCGATGTAAAATTAACAGTCAGTGGCCTACAGCCCGATGTTGGCGTGGCTGTTATCCAATGCACCATATCATACAGGGTATCTTTCCGCTCCACAGTATCACGGCAGCCGGTCACACCATCCACTACTATCATTTTTATATCATAAATACCCCTGCGCCAGTAAGTATGTGTTGAGGTCATCCCGCTGCCCGATGTGCCGTCTCCGTAAAGCCAGCTTACAACTGTACCCGCAGGTGCTGTGCCGGTAAATGTTATAGCTGTGGGGGGCGGGCAAGGGTCTGTTGGCGAAATGGCAAAACTTGCCGTAGGGCCGGGGAGGATGGTAATACTATGAATAACTGTATCGTAGCAAAAACCATCAAATATTATCAGCCGTATCGGGTAAACGCCTGCTGTGGTAAAGGTGAAAGAGCCGCCCACACCATATGATGCACCTGCACCTCCGTAATCCCATGTCCGGCTCGTGTGTGGCGAACTGGTGTTGGTAAATGTAACCAATGTATTGATGCAAGCCGTTGCGGGCGCTGTAAACGAGGCCGAAAGGTTGCCCACGGTTATAAAAGAAGGTATAGTAGCGCTGTCGCGGCAGCCATTGCCGTCGGTTACAACAAGCGTCACCGGATACGAGCCCACCGCACCATACGTATGCGTAGGGCTGGTAGTAGTAGAGGTGCCGCCATCGCCAAATCGCCATATGTACGAGAAAGGCCCTGTGCCGGAAGTCAGGTTGGTAAATACTGCGTTGCCCGGTGCCTCGCAAAAATGGGTCACCGCCGCACTGAAGTATGGCGCAGGCAATGCATACACCTGAATATGCGCGGGCTTGGTAAGGGAGCTAACACAACCATCTGAATTCGTTACCGATAATGTTACATTATAAAACCCCGTTGCAGTGTAAGTATGGTTCACGGGGCTCCCCGCACCGGTAAACCCATCCCCGAAGTTCCACGTGCAGGTCATCGCACCGGGGGCATTAGGAATGGAGGTATTCACAAATGTTACCGTTGTATTGGGGCAAATGGTGCTGTCGCTGGTCGTGAAAGATACTACCGGCGCAGGCTTTACAGTTATCGTCATGGTCTTTGTACTGCTGCTGCCGCCGTTATATGCGGTAAGCCGCACCGTGTATGTGCCGGGGGTAAGATAGCTGCCCGAGGGGTTCGTCAGGTGTATGATACCCGTACCATTGCCCAGGTCCCAGTCGAAAGTCGTACCCGCCATGGGTGTGCTGGTATTGGTAAAGTGTACCACCAGTGGAGCACAGCCTACTACCGACGATGCGGTAAAATTTGCGGTCACTCCCTTCGCGGAAAAGGATACTGTCGTCAATAAAATAAAGAGCACAACGTAGCGGGTAAATAGCGACATAATTATTAATTAATTAGGCACAATATATAAGAAGACAATAAAGTTATTATTATTTAACTAAAAAGACAACATTCACCCCAAAAAACGTTGGTTTCTCCCCAAAAAATTTAAAAAATAGTTAAAACGCTTATTCGATATTAACTCTCTGTTATTATTACTTGACGTAAAACAGAGGTAATACGTTAGTTACTCGATCATAAAAAATGCAGCCTGCTATCAAAAAATACTACTCAACCACAACTTTCGCCGCACACTTACTCTATATCTTTATCTTTGCCACACTATGCCATCTCTACACGAACAGATACAGACATACGAAGCTGAAATAAAAGCCTTCGACCCAAAGGATGCTACCGAACTGGAGAATTTCCGTATTCGCTTTCTCGGCACCAAGGGTATTGTCAAGCAGCTATCTACCGAAATGAAGAACGTACCGCCCGATCAGCGCAAAGAAGCCGGTATGCTGCTCAATTCGTTCAAGCAGATGGCAGAGGAGAAGTTCAATGCCCATAAAGATATGCAGCAGGCAGGCGCCGCAAAAGGCCCCGCTGTCGATATTACCCTTCCCGGCACACCGCTGCCCATCGGCACGCGCCACCCGCTGCGCATAGTAGAGAACGAGATTGTGTCCATTTTCGAAAAGATAGGTTTCAGCGTGGCCACAGGGCCGGAGATAGAAGACGACTGGCACAACTTTACATCACTCAATATGCCCGAGCACCACCCGGCGCGCGATATGCAGGATACCTTTTACGTATCCCAAAACCCCGATTGGGTGTTGCGCACGCACACATCATCAGTGCAGGCAAGGATAATGGAAACACAGCCGCTGCCCATCAGGGTCATTTGCCCCGGCAGGGTTTACCGCAACGAGACTATTTCAGCACGCGCGCATTGCTTCTTCCACCAGTGCGAGGGGCTGTATATTGATAAAGATGTTTCCTTCGCCGACCTCAAGCAGACACTCTATCATTTCGTAAAGGAGATGTTTGGCGAAGACACCAAAGTGCGCTTCCGCCCCTCTTACTTCCCGTTCACAGAGCCCAGTGCCGAGATGGATATTTCCTGCACCGTATGTGGCGGCAGTGGTTGCAGCCTGTGCAAGCATACCGGATGGGTAGAGATACTGGGCTGCGGCATGGTACATCCCAATATGCTGCGCAACTTCGGCATAGACCCCGAGGTTTATACCGGCTTTGCCTTCGGCCTCGGTGTGGAGCGCATCACGCAGATAAAGTTCCAGGTAAACGACCTCCGGCTATATTCTCAGAACGATGTAAGGTTCCTCCGGCAGTTCCAATCGCTGTAGCGCATCTTTATTGCTAAGTACCGATCCGCACATGCTGAAAACGGGTATAGCCGACATTTTTGCATTATAAATATTTTATACTTTCATATTGTTGAATATCATATGGTTAAGCAAATGTAAAGATGCTTTTTTTGCTTGCGGCGATTATTATTTTTGGAGCTCATCATTTAAAAATCAAAAAACGAATGAATCGTACCATTAGTAAATGTATGCTTACCGCAGCGGTAGCATTATCGTTAGGCACCAGTGCAAATGCACAAAACAAAGCAGATAATAGTAGCAGAAGAACAGTACCTGCTGCAACACCGGCCCCTGCTGCTGCACCGGCTATTGAAATTATTTCAGCAACCTGGGGTGTGGGTGCAAAACAGGCTGATGTAACGGCCAAAGTAAAATCACTCATTAAGTCAGGCCAGCTTAAATTCGAAGTGAGGAACCATATACTCGAAGCAGACCCCGCCAAAGGCGAGCATAAACAACTTAAAGTGGAGTATATGAAAGATGGCAAGAAAATGTCTAAAACATTTACTGAACGTTCTTTTTCTGATTTCTAAAAAAGCAGGAAACATCGTTTACAAAACGCCGCTCCAATCCTTTTGGCAGCGGCGTTTTACATGTATAGCTGCATCTTGGCGGCTTTTCGGCATGGTATAATCCTGTTGCCAGATTCCCCGGTTGAGTTTTTAATGTTCATCAATCAAAAAAACTAACTGTTGACCGTATATCTCCGCCCACAATCTGGTGGGGGCCAGTCTCACGACTGGCGAACAATACTCGCGCATCCTGCTTATTCTTAAATTCTGCAAATCCTGATTCAGACAATTACTTACGCTCATGAAATCGTTTCATCCCATAAATCCTGGTTCAAACACCCCTTCAAAAAAAAACACCCAAATCCCGCCAAACCCACGCCCACAGCTATAAGTATTTTCCATCACGGTACAGTTACTGTACCACCATGTTTTTTTTGTTTGGCAGCATCAATAACCTTGCAGAACTTTACTCAAGTCCCCAAAAATCGGGGCAAGTTCTTTGAAATATTGCTTTGTGAACTTCTGCTTGCCTCGGCATGGCAGTGGCCTTGTGGTTATTTTTCTTCCTTCTCCCGACTTTCTACTTTCTACTTTTGACTTTTTACAAAAAGAAGTGTAAAAATCTGTAAAAAAAGTGCGCAAATAGTGCGCAAAAAAATATTTAAAAACAACAGAACATGAGTGCACTACATATTAAAACCACTACCCAAAAAATGTGTAAAAAACCCGTTTTTCGGTAGAATAGCGCCAACATGCGGCATAAACTATTTTTATGTCACCATAACCCTCGTAGCATATGTTTATTGTAGCTTTGTTCTTTAATTATTGAATGTATGGAAATCAAACAATTATACACCGGGTGCCTGAGCGAGGCAGCATACTTTATAGCCAGCGAAAGCGAAGCGGCAGTGATAGACCCCCTCCGCGATACCGACGTGTACGTGCAAATGGCCGCCGAGCGTGGCGTGAAGATCAAATACATTTTTGAGACCCATTTCCATGCAGATTTTGTGAGCGGCCATATCGACCTCTCTAAAAAAACAGGCGCACCCATCATCTACGGCCCCGGCGCAAAAACCGGCTTTACCATGCACGAGGCAACAGATGGAGAAGAATTCATGGTGGGCAAGCTGAAAATAAAAGCCCTGCATACACCCGGCCACACGCTGGAAAGCACCTGCTACCTCCTCCACAATGAGGCAGGCGCGCCACACTACATCTTCACCGGCGATACGCTGTTTGTAGGCGATGTAGGCCGCCCCGACCTCTTCAGCGGCAACCTCACAAAAGAAGAGCTGGCAGGCATGATGTACGAAAGCCTCAACAATAAAATAAAACCGCTTAGCGATAACGTTATCGTTTATCCTGCACATGGGCCGGGCTCATCTTGCGGTAAAAACCTCGGGCCCGATACCGACAGCACCATAGGCGCGCAAAAAGCCACCAACTATGCCCTGCAGGATATGACGAAGGATGAGTTCATAAAGGCAGTCACCACCGGGCTCAACGCCCCACCTGCATACTTCCCGCTCAATGCCCGCATCAACAAAGAGGGCTACGACAGCCTCGATGATGTGTACAGCAAGGGGTTGAAGGCACTTAGCATTGCAGAATTCAAACAGCAGGTAGCTAATGATGTGTGGATATTAGACACCCGTGCGGCTACTGTGTTTACTCAAGGGTTTGTGCCCGGCTCCATCAGCATCGGCCTCGATGGGCGTTTCGCCGAGTGGGCAGGCACTATGCTGCCGCTGAAGCAGGCGCTGGTGCTCGTCACCGAAGCCGGTAAAGAAAAAGAAAGTGTCACCCGCCTCGCCCGTGTGGGTATAGATAATATCCACGGCTACCTCGATGGCGGCTACGAGGCATGGGCCGCAGCAGGGGAAACTATAGATTTGATTATTGACATTGAGCCCGATGAACTGGCAATGGACCTGCCGCACGACAACCTGCTGGAAGTGATAGACGTGCGCAAGCCCACCGAGTTTGAAGCCGGCCACGTAAAAGGCGCTGTCAACATACCATTAGACACCCTCACCGACCCCGGCCACATAGCCGAAATTGATGACACACACAACCTCTATGTGCATTGCGCCGGTGGCTACCGTTCCGTTATAGCGGCCTCCCTGCTGAAACGCCAAGGCTACCACAACCTGCGCAACGTGCTGGGCGGCTACGCAAAAATGAAACAGGAAAAAGGGATACCGGTAGTGCTGCCCGGCAAAGTAGATGCATAGAATTTAGCGGGTAAAGCCAGACAGTTATCTGGCTTTACCCAGCCAAGGCTCAGGGTTTATGCCCGTTGCGCCCTTCTTGCCGGCCTTCCATATCTGGAATTTTATAGTGGGCTCGCCTTCTTCGTTCTCGGCTACCACGCCTATCTGCTGTCTCGTACTGACTCGGTCATCTTTCTTCACAGATGCGCTCTTCAGGTTGTTGTAGATGGTAAAATAGTTGCCATGCTTTATAAGCACCATCATATTGCCGGCTATATAGCTCACACTTGTCACAGTACCTTCAAATACTGCCCGCACAGGTGCATCAGGTGATGTCTGTATATCCACACCGTCATTTTTTATCATTACCTGCTTCTCTACCGGGTGTGGGTGAACGCCGAAATGGTCTGATATATAACCCTTATCCACCGGCCAATACAGCTTGCCCATGTTGCCTTCAAAGTTCTCGGCCAATGCTATGTCTGTTGGGGTTGATAATAGCGGTTGTGATTCCGTTCTTGTCGGTCTGGGTCTGGTAGTTACTACCGGTGGAGGGTTATTGCCTGGGGCTGTTGCAGGAGCTTCTGCTTTCGCAGGTGGCGGGTTTGCCACTGTTGCGGCAGCGTTCTTCTTTCTCTCCTCCTCCATACGTTTCCGCTCAGCTTCTTCCGCCTCTTTTGTGGCCTTGGCTATTTCAGTCTCTATTATCCTGTTGATGGCGGCATTCACCCGCTTGGCGATCACCCTGTTCTTCTCAATGTTTGATAGCAGTTCGCTTTCCCTTCCCTTCAGGTCTTGTATCACCTGGTTGGTATGGTCTGTCTCTTGCAGCAGCACCTTTTTCTGCTCTTCCTCGGTATCCAGCAGTTTGTCTTTCTGCTGTTTCACGTTTGTGAGCACGCCTATCTTCCGCTGTAGTTGTGTTTGTGTCGATATTATCTGGTCTACCTGTTGCTTCCTGAAATCCCTGAATTTCTTCAGGTACTTCATCCGCCTCAGCACATCATTAAAATCCCTCGACGAGAACAGAAAGGCGATCATATCATATGAGCTACGCGTTTGGTAGGCATATCTTATAGATTGCGCGTAGCTTATCTTCAGGTTTTCCAGCTTGGTTTTTAGGTTCACTACCTCCTTCGATGAATTTCTGATAGTATTATCAATATCATTCATCTCATCGTTTATGTTTGCTATCAGTCTTTGGCGCAGTGCCAGCTTGTTCTGCAGGTCTCTGAGCTGGCTCATGGTGCTCTGCTTATCGCTCTTTACCATTTGTAGCCGCCTTTCGGTTTCGGCTATGTCATCCTGTAGCTCCTTGCGCTTGGCCATCAGTTCTTCCTTGGTCATGCTATACTGCACCTGCGTTTTCTGCTGCGCGATGGCAGACACAGATAAAAAGAGGCAAATGATAAGAATGTATATACGCATCTGGAAGAAGTGAAACAAAAATAGCCAATTATTGCAGCCAACCATACCTCATAGGCACTTTTAAGACGATTTTACAATCTTTTTCCACAAAAAAACCTCCTAGGGTTTTTTTATTGCCAAACCTTTGTTTTCTTTTGCTACAAAAGAAAATCGTATGCTGTATTCAATGACGGGTTTTGGCCGTGCCGAAGCTATGGTAAATGGCAGGCAGGTGGTAGCCGAGCTGAAAGCACTTAATGGCAAGCAGTTTGATATATCAACCAAACTGCCACCCATATTGCGATCTTACGAGCTGGTTATCCGGAATTTGCTAAATGGCATACTCAACAGGGGTACTGTTGACCTCACAGTTAGCGTGCGGCAGGAAGGCGCATCAAAACCTATGGTCATCAATACAGACCTCGCTCTTTTCTATTATCGCGGTATGAAACAAATAGCCGAACAGACCGGGCTACCGCAAGACAACATCATAGCTACTCTGATGCGCCTGCCCGAAGTGGTAGCCCCCGAAACGGATGAGCTACCATCGGATGAATGGGAAAACGTAAAGGCGGTGATAGTAGCAGCCGCAAACCAATTGATGGAGCACCGCAAACATGAGGGAGAGGCATTGCTGAAGGATATAAAAGCACGTATCGGTAATATTGAGGCCCTGCACGAGCGGATACTGCCATTAGAGCCGGAGCGGATGGAGCGCATCCGGGCCCGCATCAACCAGTGGCTGGAAGATATGGCAGGGAAAGACAAGATAGACCCTAACCGCTTTGAGCAGGAAATGATCTACTACCTGGAGCGCATGGATTTTTCAGAGGAAAAGATACGGCTGAAGCAACACTGCGGTTATTTCAATAACACCATTAATGACAATGATTCGGCAATAGGCCGGAAGCTGAACTTCATATTACAGGAAATAGGCCGTGAGATAAACACACTAGGTTCCAAGGCCAATCATGCAGAGATACAACAGATAGTAATAAATATGAAAGACGAATTGGAAAAGGCAAAAGAGCAGATACTGAACATTCTGTAACCATTCTTACTTTATATGTAGATTTGCAAAAACCGAACAGACTCAAAATCATGGGTAGCATTTTCAGGTTCTCACTTTTAACTTTTAGCTTAATTTGTATCCTCTCCGGTTGCATGCCTGCACCCTATTTTCAGAAGGTAGAGGCGGTGCCCCGGAATGCTTGGGCATATAATTTTATTCCGGCATTTACTTTCGATATTTCAGACACTACGACCACATACCAGCCATACCTTATTATCCGCCACACACAGGCATACCCTTACTGCAACCTGTGGATATGGCTGCAGATAAAAACACCCGGCGATACCACTACCCGGAAAGAGCGCATCAACATTACCCTTGCAGAGGCTACAGGAAGATGGATGGGGCGCGGCATGGGGGAGATATATGAACAACGTATGCCATTAACATTGAGCGACTCCGCACGCATTGGCAAGGCGGGAACTTATACTATATCGCTTGAGCAGAACATGCGCATCAACCCGCTGCCGGAAGTATTGAATGTGGGGCTGCGGGTGGAGAAAACCGGGATAAGGAAATAAGCCTATGCGCGTATTTACTACCATATACATTATACTTCTTGTTTACATCATCGCTGCCCTGGTATTCTGGGGTATAAGCTTGCAGAAACAGAACGAACAGCTGTTTGAGCAGCAGGTCATCGTGTTGAATAATCTGGTAGATAGCCGAAAGTTCCCGGATGCTTATAATGAGCAACTCGCAAAACTGGAGCGGAAACGCACCCAGCATATAAAGCAATATGTAGGTGAGGGTGCAACCTTCCTTATTGTGATACTCATAGGCGCTGTAGTGGTTTATACTTCATTCTCCAGGCGTATCACACTATCCCGGCAGCAGAATAACTTTATGCTCTCTGTTACCCACGAGTTGAAGTCACCCATAGCCGCCATGAAGCTTAACCTGCAGACTCTAGAGAGACACCAGCTGAATGAATATAAAAGAAAAGAACTGCTGGACAGGTGCATAAAAGAATCTAACCGGCTAAACGACTTGTGCAACAATATGCTGTTTGCATCTCAACTGGAGGGAAGGCAGTACAAAGCTACCCGTGAACTGTTCGACCTGTCGGAACTGTTGGAGGATGCGGTCGAAGATTATGCCGCACGGTATCCGCGCAACTTTGAGCAGGACATAATACCGGGTTGCAAGATCACCGGCGACAAGGTGATGATACATATGGCTATCAATAACCTGCTGGAGAACGCTGTAAAATATACCCCGTCTGATAAATCCATAGCGGTAACCCTTGAAGAAAATAACGGCAATGCAATACTCAGTATAATAGATCAGGGTTCCGGCATTCCGGACAATGAGAAGAAGAATATTTTCAATAAATTCTATAGGGTGGGCAATGAAGAAAGCCGCAAAGCTAAAGGCACCGGCCTCGGCCTGTACCTCACCAACAAGATTGTCTTACAACACAAAGGGCGCATTATTGTGAAAAATAACACGCCCTCAGGTTCTGTTTTTGAGATCTGCCTACCGGTATAAACTTCACATTATCCGCATTCAGCCACATTAACCACATTATTTATGGCACTTCCACCACATTCAGTATATCATTCAGTATTTGCTCACTGGTGATATTCTCAGCCTCAGCTTCATAGGTAAGCCCAATGCGGTGGCGCATCACATCGTGGCATATCGCACGCACATCCTCAGGTATCACATATCCCCTGCGCTTTATGAAGGCATATGCTTTGGCCGCCAATGCCAGGTTGATACTGGCACGTGGTGAACCTCCATAGCTGATGTATGGCTTTAGCTTTGCGAGTTTATATTCTTCCGGAAAACGCGTAGCAAAAACAATATCCAGGATATACTGCTCTATCTTCTCGTCCATATACACCTCACGCACCAGTTTGCGTGCACGGATGATATCATCTGTGCTCACAACGGCATTGATTTTGGTCATGCCATCGGGGTTTAGGTTGGTGCGGATAATGTTCCGCTCTTCTTCTTTCTTAGGATAGGTGATCACAATTTTCAGCATGAAGCGGTCAACCTGTGCTTCCGGCAATTCGTAAGTACCTTCCTGCTCTATCGGATTCTGTGTTGCCAGTACCAGGAATGGCTCTTCGAGCTTGTAGGTATTATCGCCTATGGTCACTTGTCTTTCCTGCATTGCCTCCAGCAGCGCGCTCTGCACTTTGGCCGGGGCGCGGTTTATTTCATCAGCCAAGATAAAGTTGGCGAAAATAGGCCCTTTGCGCACGGCAAATTCATGCGCCTGCGGATTATATACCATAGTGCCCAGCACGTCCGCAGGTAAAAGATCAGGGGTGAACTGTATACGTGCGAAGCGTGCATGTATGGCCGATGCCAGCGATTTGATGGCCAGAGTCTTTGCCAACCCCGGCACACCTTCCAGCAAAACGTGCCCGTTCGCCAGCAAGCCCACCATCAGGCGTTCTACCATGACCTTCTGGCCTACTACGGTCTTGTTCAGTTCCATGTTCAGCAACTCTATGAATGCGCTCTGCTGGTGAATGCGCTCATTAAGTTCGCTAATGTCTATAGCTGATGATACTTCCATAACTTTTAGTGTTATTTGCGAATTCAAAAATAATCAGGTAAACGATAAAAAATCAAGTCACAGGTCAGTTTTAACTTTTTTTAAAAGACGTATTAAAGCCTATTTTCGCACAAAATACTCCCCTTACGGGTAGAAACCTATGGAAAATTTTGAACAAAAGTGGCTTGATACGGAACTACTGCTCAAAGAGCGTTTCGGGAAAATACCCGACATGGAGGGTATATTATTCCTCATTGGGGTGAACGAACTGGGTAAGTTGCCGCGCAAAAAATTCTCAAAAGAACAGAAACAGGACCTGATGCATATTGCTGTATGTACACTCCTCTGCCAGCAGGGATACTACGAATACGTAGGCAGGGATGAAGATGGATGGCCACACTTCAATGAATTAAAACATCTGGATGTGGCAGGTATTAAAGATCAGGAATTACTGCTGAAGGAATGTATGGTCCGCTATTTCGAAGGTACCGCATAAAACAAGAATGGCGACTGAATAGCCGCCGTTCTTGTTTATAAAATTCAAGCAACCTTATTGCTTTGTGAATTTTTTTGTATGCACTATGCTACCTTTAGAATTAATCAACCTAACGAAATAAATTCCGGAAGGAATGTTCTCAATATTCAGGTTAGCACTAGCCCCTGATACCCTGTAAATAGTCATTACCTTACCGATAATGTTGTACACTGCTATGTTTGCAACATCAGCATTGGCATCAAAAACTACGTTCAGTTCATCGCGCGCAGGGTTTGGATAAATAACCATATCACTGTTATTCGACACAGTCGGTAAAGCCACAGGCACTTTATTGATGACGAAAGTTATATCCTTAGGAGGAGCCCCGGTTTCAGTTAGTGTTACCGTTAGCCAATGAACACCGCCGCTTGTAGCAGAAGTAAGGTCTAATTGGAGGTGGAAATCGTTCGTTGCACTCGCGCCATATATGCAACTGTACGTGCTCCCGGTTGATGTAGTGGGATTCCACAACATGTTGCCTGCATTTGAGATACAGGTACATGCATCACAAACACCTATAGCCGAAGGGGTAAGCCAATCGGCCGGGAAATTTGTAGCCTTTACCTTCCATGATATTGGTAAAGCACTGCTGCTTGGGTTAGTTATATTGTTATGGACATTTGCGTAGCTACCCACGAATGTTGTAACAGTATCATGCGCTACTGTAAAAGTCTGCGCTGTAATAAAAGCAGGAGATACAAAACCTAAAGAAGCCAGAAAAACAAGTAAAATCTTTTTCATAATACTACTATTTGTCAAAGCAAGTTACGAACATTTTTATAATAACAGAAATATACATTGCTCTGATTGGTTAAAAATTACTAAAAAGATAAGTAAGGCTACATATGAGCCTTACTTATCATAAAAATTTATTTTTCTACAGTAAGGCGACCTAAATTAGCACCACCGGCTGTTTCAATCAACACCAAATAATTGCCAGAAGCCAAACCGGCAGTAGATATGTTAACGTTCTGAACACCCATGTTCATTTCTTTGTTCACAACATCGGCAACTTCACGGCCAGTATAATCAAGCAATTTTACGTGAACATTGCCCGCTTCGCCAAGGTTGAAAGATAAAGTTGCGTCAGCACTGGTTGGATTAGGATACACATTAACGCTAGTAACCTTCGACATAGTGGACACCGAAAGACCTTTTTGTGTTGGGAGAATTAAAAACGACTGCATTACTGATTTGTTTCCATCTTCCTCCACAAATGCAATCAACTCGCCATTCAAAGGATTGCTCCAGAATGTGTTGCTGTTCTGAGTTGGGTAAGTTGAGCTTCCAGCAGACCAGTTGCCGGCGGTATATGCTATACCGGTATCCACGTATGTTTTAGCAGTACCGTCAGTCCACGATGTAACCGCACGGCCAGATCCGTTTGGCAGCATTTTGCGCATTACATGGTAGTAATCAAGCTGTCCGGTTGTGTTTGTAGTGTTCTGATAGTGTTTATCCATAACAGCTATATACACATGGTAGTTGCCTGTTTTTGTAAAACGGGGAGTAACACTCAGATTTACGTATAACTTCTTTTTTACAGTATCTACGGTGTAAGAACCTGACATGTCAAAATAAGACTTTAAAACATAGGAACTTGCTGCTTCAGCAGTAAAATCGGCTGTGTTTGTCGCAGAGAATGGATTTGTCCATCCCACAGTGCTGTTCCGACCATTTACAAAATGATCAGGGATACCGCCTACACCATAGAAACTTTTCCTCGTATCACCATCAGAATTGTAGCTTCTGTCAGTTCCCGGGCTTGGCCAGTTCATTTGGTATTTGATTATGTTGAAGTTAGAACCAATTGTATTTGCATTAAGCGTAGTGCATAATGGATCGTAATTCTGGTTGAAAGACTTACATGGAGCGCAAGTAGATGAAGAGAATTCTTCTATCAGGCCTTGACGCTGAACTGTTGCAGAAGCCTTCACGAAAGTTGATGTCCTGAAAGAATCTGTTGGTTCTGTATTTGCGAGAGTATTTACTGTTGGTATGGCTACACGCAATGTGTTAGAGCCTGCAGCAAGACCGGTCATTGGGGTTGTAAAAGTGAATGCTGACGAGGTGTAAGGTGCAATTGGTGTTGTAGGGGTAAATGTTTGTGTCACGACGGCACCTGTGTTAATGCGATAGTACGCATCAAATGATGTTACAGGGATTCCGCGATTCTCAAAAATGAAAGAAACTTGAGATCCATCAGCAGAAATCAGGTTATTGATGTTATCGTAACCCAGGGCGGTTATAGCACCCCTTGAGTCTGTAAGATTGAGTACCTCAACATTATCTACGCCTATACCAAGTATGTTCCCTGTGCCATCGCTGTATGCAAAGGCAATACGGCAATTTGAACCGGTAAGGGTAGTCGCTGAAAGGTCTACGTGACCGGTACTCCACACACCTCCTGTATTCCAAGCCTCTCCGTCAACACTGTCAATAACTGCCCATGAAGCACCACCGTCGCTGGAGCCAAGGATAAAACAACGCTCCGACTTACCTGTGGATGTTTGGATTGCTTTATAGAAAAAGAAATCATAATTGAGCCATGAACTGCTACCCGGCATGGTAAACACTGGCGACTTAAGTGTATCAAGCCTGTCTATTCCGGTTGTGCCTGCATCATCAATATATACATATTTTGTATGCGCCGGCATATTATATGCACCCGTTGAAGCGCCCCACGTGCTGCCTGCAGCAGTTCCTGTCTGCCATCCGGGTGTCCCCGCACCTGAAGAATTAACCCATCCGGAAGGTAAAGCAGGGACTGAGGGGCTTTCAAAAGTCTCCATAGCCAGTTGTGCAAAGCTATTCACTGACATACCAAGACATGCAACTGATAAGCTAAGTAAAAATTTTTTCATTTTTTCAGTTTTTAAAATTATTGTTCGTACGTTATTATGAAAATTTTGAACCACCAAAATTAGGGAAAAATGACTTCAGGCTATGGAAATATCTTTTTTTTGTGATGAATTGGCATTTTTCGGTGGTGAATTGGGCTAGAATCACCGCCTTTGAGATGCAGATATATATTATCTACAATCATTAATAACTGTAAATTAATAAAATTTTGCCGGATAATATGCTTGTAGAGTACCTGCTATAACGGAAAATCAACCCTGATCTGCTTTGAAAAGGGTTTTCCGGAAGCATCTTTGCCATCAATTTTCCACATTACCGAACGTAGAGTAACATACAATGGCTTTTGATTGGCTGAACGCACATTATGTACACTGTTTACCCACTCCTGTACCTTTTTTTTGCTTAGGCGCCTTCGTTGCGCTGCCTTGGTTACCGCGTTGCGTATTGCGCTTTGATTGGCTTCCGCATGTTCTAGCGATTTTTCATCAAGCCCGGTGATACGATAGACATTATTGACACTCTTAATCGGCTTCCAGGGAGCGAGTGTCTGCAGTGATTCGAGAGGCAGAACTCCCAACTCATTTTTCAGCACGATAACCGACTGATAACGCTGAGATATTTTAGTTACGTTCGGGGTTACTTTTATCAAATTGCCATTTATGTTCCCGTTTAAGAATGTATATACGGCACCATTTGCATGGGTAAGATTAGGATTACCCCCTTGCTTCACATTCAGATTCGGTATCAGAAACGCTACTGATCCAAAATCCGCTTTCAGGCCACTGCCTGAAAGTGTAGCTGGGGATGCGGCGGGCTGTATGGCGATAGCTGCAGGCTTATTAGCGGTGTCCGCCAGCGAGGAATTTTCCTTCTTTTCAGGCACTTCCGTTTCTTTCGGTGAAGAGGGTGTAATATGCGGGTTCAGGTCAATGACCATATCCTGCAGCTTGGCCGAATCTGTTTCAGTAACTATTGTGGATGGGTCGCCCAAAATAATAGGGCCGCGGTTACCGGATGGCATATTCTCGCAGGAACAAAAGAATATGCCCCAAGTCAACAATACCGCATATGAAAAATATTTACCCATACAAAACCTGCACGAATATACCCACAAATAACAAAAGTCAAAAACTCAGTTATACAGTTAGTAGGACATTAATTTCCTGACGCAGTCGTCAAGCCTGCTGTTTGCCATGAAATTCTGCTCCAGTTCTATAGCAAAAGGTATTGGCGTGTCAAGCCCTGCGCAACGCATTACAGGCGCATCCAGGTATTCGAAACAATGCTCTGCGATCCAAGCACCCAGTTCGCCGCCAATCCCCCCTGTAATGGTATCTTCATGCAGTAAAAGCACTTTACCGCTACGCTTCACCGATGCTTCTATAGCCTCATAATCCAGTGGCAATAAGGTGCGCAGGTCAAGTATGTCGATAGACAAGTCTCTGTGGTTGCCGGCATAATAAGTGGCCCAATGTACCCCCATGCCATAGGTAATGATACTGAGGTCACTACCTTCCTGCACTATCCTGGCTTTTCCTATTTCTACTGAATAGAAATCTTCAGGCACGTCACCACTGATACTCCTGTACAAACCCTTATGCTCAAAGAACATTACAGGGTTAGGGTCTTCTATTGCCGCTATCATCAGTCCTTTCGCATCTTCTGGTGTTGAAGGATAAACCACTTTGAGACCGGGAGTGTGCACAAACCAGGCTTCATTGCTTTGTGAATGGAATGGCCCGGCCCCTACTCCGCCACCCGTGGGCATCCGTATCACCACATCGGCATTCTGCCCCCAGCGATAATGTATCTTGGCCAGATTATTGATAATCTGGTTAAAACCTACTGTCACAAAATCGGCAAACTGCATTTCCATCATTGCTTTGTATCCCTTAATGGAAAGGCCCAAAGCAGCACCAACGATAGCGCTCTCGCACAATGGTGTATTGCGCACTCTCTCTTTGCCAAATAGCTGCACAAAACCATCCGTTACTTTGAATGCGCCCCCGTATTCTGCTATGTCCTGCCCCATCAGCACAAGGTTAGGGTAGCGCTCCATACACTGCCGCAACCCATCGCTGATAGCCTGTATAAATTTCTTTTCAGTCCGCAGGCCCACCGGCGGATTTACCGATGCAGTCTGCCGAGCATACACATCGGCAATCTCTTCGCTGGTGTCTGGCTGCATAGGCGACGCTGCAAAACCTGTGGCCAGGCCGGCCTCTATTTCTTTTAAAATCGTGTCCCTTATCGTTTCTATTTTTTTATCATCAAGCACGCGCTGGTATACGAGGTATTCTTCAAATTTCGTTACAGGGTCTTTAAGGCTCCACTGCTCAAACAATTCTTTAGGCACATATTTTACGCCGCTTGCTTCCTCATGGCCACGCATCCTGAAGGTCATACACTCTACCAATATGGGCTTTTGCTCCCTTATGCAATATTGTCGTGCTGCGGCTATCTGCCTGTTTACTTCCAGTATGTTGTTCCCGTCTATCGTTATGCCTTTCATACCGTATCCTGCGGCCCTGTCGGCAAGCTGCTTGCACACATACTGCTCATTCACAGGCGTGCTCAGGCCATAACCGTTATTCTCTATTATAAATATAACCGGCAGCCGCCACACTGCCGCTACATTCAGCGCCTCATGAAAATCTCCTTCACTGGTGCCCCCATCTCCACTAAATGCCAACGCGACCTTCTGTTCATTTTTGAGTTTGTGCGCAAGCGCCACTCCATCTGCTATTGCCAGTTGCGGCCCTAAATGAGATATCATGCCGCAAATGTGGTACTCATTCGCCCCGAAGTGGAAAGACCGTTCACGCCCTTTGCTAAAGCCCTCTTTGCGGCCTTGCCACTGCATGAATAATTTGTCGAACGGCATTTTCCGCGAAGTAAAAACACCCAGATTCCGGTGCAGGGGCATGATATACTCATCGGCATCAAGCGCCAGTGTAGCACCTACAGATATAGCTTCCTGCCCTATACCGCTAAACCATTTGCTTATTTTTCCTTGGCGCAGTAATACAAGCATCTTTTCCTCGATCATGCGGGGGCGCAGTAACTCGGTATATAAATGCAAGAGTTGCTCGTCTGAATAACCATCCCTGTCAAATTGCATATCTGGAATATTTGGCTGTAAAAGTAAGGCGGCATTAGCTAATTATCATGTACCAACCTCCATCCACACAAATTAACAAATTTAGCGGCACATGCGGCATGCTTTTACTATTTGCTAGTCAATTCAGAGATTATGAAAAAACTGATCCTATTTATCGCATTTTTCATAGCCTGCAGTAGCGTTAGCAGTCTTGCTCAGGTAAATGTGCAATTCAATATGGGCTTGCAACCATTGTGGGGGCCGGTTGGCTACGATTATGTAAGGTACTATTATCTGCCCGATGTCGAAGTTTATTACGATGTGACCACAAGGCAATATATTTATTTCAACAATGGCGCTTGGGTGCGGATATCCTCGCTTCCGCCCGTGCCCAGGAGTTTCGATATATACAATAGCTACAAGGTCGTTATTAATGAACCAGACCCCTGCCCTGGGTGAGCCACAACCGTTACAGGGACCGCTACTACCACTACCGTGGACGTCATATGCAGCCGGTCATCAGGGATTCACGCGACCAAAGATATTGGGCCAATCGCAGACACCCGAAACGCAGACAGTGGCGTGGTACGGAAAAAAGCCACGATTGGGGCGGACACCGTAGTCACGAAAAACATGAATTCTCCGAAAAACATCCCCCAAAATACCATCACCGGGGAAAATAATGAAAACCGGTCGCTGTATCTTACCCCAAATAGAATAAAGGCAAAGGAATCATCTTTGCCTTTATTCAAAAAATTACATATATAATTATTGAATATTTATGCTTTTAGTAGCTGCAAACTCTTTAATGAAGGCATAGGTCTTTCCGCTAAAAGTGCTTGTTGACACACGGTAAGGAACGATCTCCACTATTGCCGACTTATTAGTAATAACCGGCAAGCCTGCCAGGTCGCTTGATGATACAGATACAGATGAAGCGCTACCTGCTACAGTGCGAACAATTGACGTGCTGCCTGCTGCTATAACCAGTATCACACTGTCTGCATTACTCACTTTTCCACTAAGCGATATGGTTAGCCCACTTCCACGAACGATGCTATCAGGCAGAGAACCAGTGTATTCTGGGAAAGACGAAGTATGGTTATATGAAAATGCCGGTACGCTGCCTGCGCCGCCTACATTCCAGTTGCTGCTCCCTGTATTAAAGTCGAGGTCTGATGGCGTAAGCCCTGCCATAGCCATTTTGGTATAGCTGTTGTTGGTTTGTTTTTCAAGTGCTATGCTGTTCACACTAACTGCACCACCGTCAACAAGCGTCGAACTTCCGGCAGCTGTGAAAAAAGAAGCCACAGCACTCTCCATAGAAATAGTGACAGGAAAACCGGATGTAACCGTAGTAGACTCTATCATTAGGCTCACAAGAACACCATTTACACTACCTACATTAGGGGTAGGGGTAGAAGGCGCGGACGTAGTCGGAGTAGTAGGAGTGGTAGGTGTAGTGGGGGTTACTACGTTGGTAACAGCCTTTTTGCAGGAGGAAACAGATCCTGCGACTGCAAGGCAAAGAGAAAGCGAAAGAACAGTAAATTTTTTCATGTCGTATATTTTAAGTGAATGATGGAACAAAAGTATATTCTTAGGGGGAACTATGCTATACGTACTACACGGTATTTTTTGCTGGTAAACAGCTTTTTTGGCGCATTTTATACTGCACGGCTCACCGGTGTCGGCTTTTTCTCCTTTTTCAGCAGCATATCCATCCATTTGCGCGACATGAAAGGGCGTTCTACAAAGTAATAGAACAGGGCAGATATAATAAGTATGGGAATAGTAAACAGCACAATCTGCAAAATAAGGTTTGGTAAGTAATGGGAGGTAAGGTGAATTGAGTTTGTAACCCGACCGGCAATCCCGATAATAGTAAAGTGGAGCAAATAAATGGAATAACACATACCGCCAATGATGGGTATAAAACCGTAGCTGAATACCTTTATCAGCAAACTGTTTTTGAAAATAGAGTAATAAAAAACAAATATGGTGAACGGAAAGCACAACCGCGCCCATAGAAGTGAATAAAAATCGGGCGTTTCTGATTTTATGGGCAGGAAGATGAGTACTATGAAAGAAAGTATTGCAACAAAAACCATCCATTTCTTACGGAATAGTGACGCAAGGTCGTCGGTTACATAAAAATCGGCCAGCAAAATTCCTATAAAAAAAAACTGCACATAATCGAATAGCGAGATAACAGGCAGGGGGAAGAAGTTTTGGAGGAATATGATGCCGATAATAGCAATAAAAAGCGACAGCCTGCGCGTGGCCTTATCAAAAGAAAGTATCTTAAAGAATAGCGGTGCGAGGAGATAAAATTGTATCTCTATCTCAAGCGACCAGGTGACAATAGTTATGGTAGGTATGGTATGAAAAATAAGCATGTGGGCATATCCCATTGAAGCAAGCCAGCTTGGCCACATTTCGGCAAATGGACGATTTTGGAACAACACCTGTAGCAGGAAGATACCCGTTAAGGCAATAAAGTAGGGTGGCTCCAGCCGCGTGACCCTCCGCAGGTAATAATGTTTCAGTGCTATCCGTTTCCCATTACCGATGTAGTGATGTGCAAAAGGCAGGCATAATATGAACCCACTCAACACAAAAAACAGCTCAACACCACGGTCACTATTATCAATAAACTTGTTGAGTAAATCGTAGTTGCCATTTTCAGATGTAGTAGCTATAGATGTGTGGCTGGTGAAGTACTTATAAATATGGTACAGAATAACGAGCGAAATGGCCACAAAACGTATGCCATCTATTTCGGGAAAATAGAGTTGGTTAGTCGTAATTCTCCGAAACCTTCCGGATAATCCTGGGAACATAGGTAATAAATAATAAAATACATGTAGTGTAAAGCAAACATATACGTAATAGATGTTTGTACACCTATTTTAGGGGTAAATCACCGCAGAATTGGGGAGAATACGTTTTTCAGGTGGGCACCTACTCTTTTCGCGAACTGGCTGGATTCTTTTTTAACCTTTCTTTTATCAATGCTATATGCTGCACTTCTTTTCCTTGCGCAGCTTAATGGCCGATGGTGTGAAATACCGGTGCTTTTCCAAAAAACGCACCTGTAGTCTGTCCCATTCATCTTCGCCAGACAAAATATCATACATGCACAACTCTTCGTAAAGCCCATTGCCTATCTTGAAAAAATCATCGCGACCTAGGTAGTCGAGGTCTGCATCACAAATAATTTCTTCCAGCCTGTTCTTCGGTGACTGGGGAATTTTTGTGGCCATTATCATGCCGCAAATACGCTCTATTTGTTCATCGGTGTAGTTATAGGCAGGTAGATATTCCTTCACTATCTCGCACGAAACACGTTCATGCTCATATTGCTGCCACAGGAACCCGGAGTCATGAAACAAAACAGCGGTAAGCAATAGGGTTAATTCCTCTCCTTTTACCCCTTCCAGCTTTGCAAGTATTTTTGCCGATCTATAAACATCCCTTATATGCCCCGCGCTGTGGTAGGTAAGGTTTCTTGGTAGCTCATTTTTGAGCTTCCTCAATATGAATGTTTTTACTTTTTTGAATTCCATATTGGCCTGTTCCCCGGTATTATTTTAAAACAGAGGCAAAAGATAAAAATATATTTTTGAAATTCAGTCTGTTAAACAGTTATTTATTTGCGATTGGCAATAAAATGTAAAGCAGGTGGTGAAAATTCATCCTTCACGTACGAATACAGCTCACTTTTAAGATAATATTTACGATAGTATTACATTTACTGTTGTAACTTTAGACTAAATAAAGTTATTTTACAACTCCACTTTTAAATCAATTGGTAGCATTCCTATCAAAAGTGTACAAAAATTGTATTCATGAAAAATCTGGTAACTGGTATAATTTTGGGAGTAGCTTTATCTGTGGCTGCAGCTTACTTGATATACCCAAAATTGAAACAGACCGCCTACGATAGCGGCTATAACGAAGGCAATAAGAAAGGAATAATGACGGGCACCACGGAGGGAATAGCTCAAGGTGTAGCACAGGTAAGAGCCGAACAGCAACGTGTGCAAGACAGTATTGCGTATGCACAGCAGAAACTCGAAGAGCAGCGAAAAGCAGTTAAAAAACCTAAGAAGCAACCTGCCCCGGTGCAAAACTGGCATGTGATAGACGGTAAGATAGCCGAACCCGTGATAACAGAAGAGAAACAACCATAATACTACGGTTGTTTGTAATGTACTTTGTAACCGTTTTTACGGTTTCTGGAGAATACGCCTTTACTCATGCCGCGCCAGTGGGTACTTTCGGTGCGTCTGAAAGTAGTTGCATAACTGATAACCCGGCAGCGGCCCAATGAATAACCCAAACGGAGACCGATAGCTGCTGTTTTGAATACATTGTCTTTGCTTTCGGATTTGTCGAGGTTAGCTATGCTGAACTGGTAGCTCACACGAAAATAAAAGCGCCTTGACAGCATATACCCGAAATTGAGCCCGGTACGAAGATCCACTTTTTTGAGTACTGCATCGCTTCCAAACTTTAGTGTTCCGGAAGTAGAAGGGATACCTTTCTTGTCATCGGCTTCCGTGGAGTAGGATCCGCTGATGTTGTAGCCAAGATTAAGGCCCGCTCCCATAAAAAACCTTTTCTCGCACTTGTTTTTAGATTTGTACATAAGGTTTAAGGGAAAGCCAATTGTATGAAGTGTGTATTCGCCCTTCGGGTCCGTGAGTTTGCAGCCCATCATTTCGTAAAGTAGCCCATGCTGGAAATAAACGTGATTGCCCAACTCTACATCATTGACAAAACCCATTGCCGCCGCATTCTTAAAACCTGTGCCAACCGACGTTCCTTTCACTTTCAGTGACATGTTGGCCATATTCAGGCCTCCCTCGAACGCAAATTGTGCATTGGCTGCTATGGTTATCGAAACAAAAAACAAGACAATAAAGGCGATTTTCTTCATAAGATCAATTTTCAAAAAAGGGCAATAATATATGAAGCTCCCTCCATGAGAGGCGACGCAAAGCTATGTAAATAATCTAATTATATAGAATGTTTAGACAAGAAGGTGTAAAAGACGATGCCACATTGCAGCCCCCCTCGTCGTCAGCCGTGTGCTGATTTCCTTTTTAAATATACGCTAATTCCTTGTGGTCTTGTCTTGCCCATCGGGTAATATATCCCACCCTATATGCTTATAAGAAGACGGGGAATAGGTAGTAATGTCTGATAATTCAATAGCATTGCCGTGGAGTACTCTGTGATAATGCCTTCTGGCTTGTATGGGAGCCGGATACCCGTAAGGAAGATTGAGAAAGTAGCTGTGCTCTTTGCCCACCAGCTGATGGAAGTTGATATAACATATACCATCGCATATTGGTGTCTGCACCTTCATGCCCAGTTGATTTTGCTTACTCATAAGAAAGGCGCCTCCGAGTGTAAAATCCTCAGGATTGTAATGTATATAAATAGCCTTGGCAAACTTAATTTTTCCCAGCCATTTCCGATGGCCTGCCTGCGGCACACATGGTGCATTGAGCACCATATTGTCTACCCATACGCAATCATTTAATACTGATATACTTTTATGCCTCCCCATTTCCCGTATCATGTTGTTGCCCATGCTATGGTATAGCATTGACAAGTGCCCCGAGCCTAATTTCTTCTGCTCGCGCAGCGATTTAATCTGAGCCAGCACTGGCAAAAAGTCCCGGTATACCATTTTTGCATTCTGCAGCGCAAAGAAATAGTTACCCATCTGCTTTTTTGATGTATTCGTACTCGGATAGTCGAACATGATTGTATTGACACCATATAGGCCGGTCAATGTAATGCCACGCTCCAGGTCGGAGGTGAATAGCTTGCCCATCCCCTCTACATAGGTAACCCAGTCTCTGTTCTTATCGGGCATGTAGCTTATGGCCTGTTCAAGGTTCACGGTTTCGTACACATGCCATTTACCATTTCGGCTATACACAATAAAATAGTGCAGGCTGCGACCATCCCTTTCCTGGAGCATAAATCTCAGGCTGTCTTTTTGCATCACACGATTGCTGATAACTATCACAGGGGTATCGGAGTGGGTGAGGCCGGTAGGTGGCTTTACATCAAGCGATATTTTCATCCAGTATGGCACAGTGTCATATCTGTCGGTTCGTGACAATGCCGGAACAGCAAGTGACAAGAGTATCAGCAGTAGAATAGTTCTCATATTATGCAATTGGGGTGCAAGTTCCGTTTTTCTCCTACAAAAGCGGGAGGTTGAACTATCAGCATTTTCGATAATAGCATAAGCCGTTACCAGGTTTTATACCATATTAGTGGCGGTTGGTAACATTTGTTACAGGTAATATATGCGGATGATGGTAACTTTGCTTTAGCAAATGCTGGTTTATGAAAACACAGGCAAATACTAAAAAGCCATCGCTGATAGGCGCCATAGCGCATATGAAGTGCCCAAGCTGCAGAAAGGGGAAAATGTTTAACCAGAAAAGTATCTTTCCGCTGAACAAGATGATGGAGATGCCGGAGGAATGCCCCGTATGCGGCCAGAAGATGGAACCGCAGATTGGCTTCTACTATGGTACAGGTTATGTAAGTTATGCATTGTCAGTAGCGTTGTTTGCGTTCAACCTGGTGTGGTACTGGGCATTCTTTGGTTTGTCGTACAAAGACTACAGTATCTTTTATTATCTCATCACCTCCACCGCAATCGTGCTGGCGCTACAGCCTTTTATGATGCGCATATCAAGGGTGCTGTACCTGTATATGTTTGTGCGATATGGGGCACATACCAAGAGTAAAGAGGCTACAGGCCAAGGGCAGGTAGCATCTGCCGGGTAGCTATACCGGGAACTGCCGGTTTTCCCCATATCACAATCATACTGAGACGGAGCCGCGGAAACCACGGGCTGCGTAGTAAGATTCCGCGCCATTGTGATAGGTAAAGATGGTATCAAAGCGCCGGTCGCAGAAGATGGCACCGCCAAGTTTGCGGATGGCCACAGGGGTTGCCACCCAGCTCGATGTTTTAGTGTCGAATTCGCCCAACTTTTGCAGATCGCGGTATTGCTCTTCCGTAAGTAGTTTAATACCCATGTCGTTAGCCATATTAACTGCACTGTCCTTGGGCTTATGCTCTTTTCTTGCCTCCAGTGCTTCATGGTCGTAGCAAATACTTCTGCGGCCTTTGGGGCTTTCCGCTGCACAATCATAAAATATGTATTCTCCGGTCTTTTTATCCTGACCTACCACATCGGGCTCGCCGCCTGTTGCTTCCATCTCATTAAGCGACCACAGTTTTGCCGGGGCTGCCTCCAGCCTGGCCTGCACCGCAGCCCATTCTATGCTTTTATGCCGCGCTTTGTTTTTCTCAAAACGGGCTTTCAATATGCCGAGCAGCTCTGTGCTTTCTTTTGCTGATAATTTGTTTTTCATACTACATTTTTTTGGGTTGAGGTTTAGATGCGTAATATATTGGCATACAAACAACAACAAAATATTTTTTGCGCACTATTTGCGCATTTTTGTACATGTTTTTGCGCATGGTAAAACACCTCGCGCAAAGTCGATTTAAGTCCCGCAAAGGGTATATCAATAACGTTACCTTTTGCACTTCCTGGATTTTCAAAGAACGCACCCGTGAACTACCTACCTGTGCAGACGAACCCCGGGAAAGTAAAGTTCGGCAATAGGACTGTTGCGGCAAAATAAAAAAAACGTCATGGTACAGTAACTGTACCGTTATGGTTTTGGTGTGCAGTGTGGGCGCGGGTTTGATGTGATTTTTAGTGTTTTTATTTGTCTATTGCACCAACAAATGGTTGTTTGCCATTAGCGTGCCATTAGCGGATTTGGAAATAATGAGTGCGCCGGAGGGACGCAACAATAGTTCGTCCATAATTTTGTAGGTGTTATCAGGTTCATTAAACAGCCTGCACATTATGCGGCTGCAACCGGGCGGAACAGTAAAAAAATTATATGCCCTGAACCATAGTCCTTTATTGTCGGTACTTTCTTTTGTTAATACATCAACCGTTTGAAGGGCTTTGCCTGTGGAGTCTAGCATATCTAATTTTAAATAAGGGCTTTTATAGTTTTCATCCCCCAGCAGAAACCAGCAGGAGAATTCATATTGCCCGTTAGCAGGCAGCGATGTAACAGGAATATCAGCTACTACTGTTTCAAACTGCATGATCTGTGGCACAGCACCCTTTCCAAAAAAACACTCTTCGGCAGCAGTAGTATCAAAGTGATTTACAAACCAGGATCCGCCACAACCGATGCAGGTATCTCCGCTTTTCAAATTTGCACTTATAGTCTTAACACTATCGGCAAGCAATCTGTCATTGGCTATTATACGTTCGGGATAGCAGGCGTAAACACGCCACGAATTATTCTTACCAATAAAATCCGAGGCTGCCAACAAGTATTCCTGGTCCGGATTCAGCGTATACTGGTCGTAATTCAGTAACAGAAATGGTTTGTTGTTTGGTAAGTCTTTTAAAACCTGTTTGGATGCAAAAGGCCCGCCGGCAATCCTCACCTGTTTTTCGGCTATCGACCATGATGAGTGCGCCATAGCCCCAGTAACCGGCAGTTGCGTCTGCATTGCGGCCACAAAACCTTCCCCAATTTCCACGGATACCTGCTCATTTCCCACCCACAGCTTCTCCATGCTTATATTGAAAAGAGGCAGCAATAAGATCGCCTGGAATTGGTTTGCGGTATAATGGTTTGTGGCAAGAAATTGCGGCCAGTTGTTACCGCTCACACCTCGCAAAATGTCATAGTTCTTACTATTTGCTTTTATTGCAGTCCGTTGGGTGTTAATATATCCGCTTGCCTCGAAGCCCCACAATGCAAGCGCACCTATCAGAATAGTATTAGCCGTAATTATTTTTCCCATTGCCCGGTATTTTGCATAGTATGTATAAATGACAACTGCGCCGTAAATGGTCATCACATAATAGAATATCCAGCAAAACCTACCGAGTGTCCTGAACTGTTTCAGGAATGATAAGTAGTTAACAATCCACTCCATATGCCATACAAATGGCACACCCATACCCAGCAACAAAGCAGCAAACGCAATAAGTATCCACACAGGTTTGAATCCGGTACTATTTACAATATTTCGTTCGTTTGTTTTATTTCTCCTGTTGCCGATTCCTTTTACTACGGAAAAAATAATAGCAGCAATTACCGTTAAACCTAAATAGGAAAAGCCCTCTTCGCCTGAGGTGTTTTGCACAAATCCGGTCTTTTCCTCAATGTACTTCCAGAAAGGCGAGTAGTGCGATGTAAAAATATGCTCACCCCTTGCACAATATTCAGTAAGCCCATATGGCATCTTTGCCCTATCGGTCATTGGGTCGGTAGCCTTCATAATAAGCCCGACAATTGCAAAGACAGACAGGACACTAAATAACAGAGGTGCTATGTGCCGTACTTTCTGCAGCCATTCCTTTTTGGTAAAAACAAAATAGCCTAAGGCATAAGACAACACCCAAAGAAGTATAATTGCTGAAAGGTAAGGATGTATAAACGTGGAAAAAATTCCGAGAAAAAATATGTAACAGGCATACCTTCTCCGTGGGTCATTATTGTATTTTAGTGTCCAGTAAAAGAGCATAGGCACTACACACGCATACGACAAGCCAAAGTGCCCGAGCGTGCGATACAACTGCGGGCTCATAACTACTATGAGCCCCGAAAAAAGGATAGCAGCAAACTCCTTAACGCCAAAATGCAATAGTATTTTGTACACGTAAACAATAGCCAGCATGTAGCTCAGCAGCATACTGTACCACATGACCGCTAAAGCACCCGAAACAGATATGCCCTTAAAATAACTTAACGGAACGGATAGCAGTGGCTGGCTATCCATATATACCATATGCTCCCCGTAAGGGTAATTCATCCCGGTAAACCAATAGCCTTTGCCATAAAGTACATGATACAAATAAGCAAACGTGTTTTTGGCACTATCTCCCCAAATGCCGGGAACAAAATGCCCGGGGTCTGTTGCTATATCAGCAAATGTGATTGCCACGGTTGCCATGGCAAATAAAATGGTTACTGACAACCATATCCGTCGGGTGGCATTAGACATAAAGGCGAAATCCTTATGTTAAAGGTAGGGGCATTAATATAAAGTATTACCCAGTAGCGATTTAAGTGCACACTTTTTCACGCCGCTGCCAACTCCGGCATCATCTCCGGCTCTCGCTTCCCGTTATTGTATATCACAGATTTATGGACCCTAATGTCTGACTCCAGACACATGTAAATAATACATTATTTTTCCATTTTAACATCTTTACCTTTCGTGCTAACGGGCAAGCTATCAAGCTATTCGCTACCTTTGCGCTCCTACAATAAGACCAGTGGCCATATTAAAGAATTTTCTGGGCAATCGTAATCCAAATCCGCAGGCGGAAATGAATTTCCTCGACCATATTGAGGAGCTGCGTTGGCACATCGTGCGCTCGGCGATAGCCATCCTGATTGGTGCCATACTGGTTTTTATTAAAGTAGAATGGATTTTTGATAGTATCATATTAGGGCCGGCCCACAAAGAGTTTATTTCTTATCGCGCATTCTGCGCATTGGGCAGGCTACTACATTCGGATGCGTTTTGTATGGGCGATGTGCAGATGCGGTTTCAGAACACGGCCGTCACGGGGCAGTTTATGATGAGCCTTTCGGTATCATTGATGCTGGGGTTTGTACTCGTATTCCCCTACATATTGTGGGAGCTGTGGCGTTTTATAAAACCGGCACTGAAGCCCATGGAAGTGAAAGCGGCGAGGGGCATAGTATTCTGGTGCTCGCTTTTGTTTTTTACGGGTGTGTGCTTTGCGTATTTTATAGTAGCGCCCTATACTATCAATTTTTTTGGCAATTATAAACTCAGCCCGCTGTTTGAGAATATCATTACCATAGAGAATTACTACGATACCATCAGCAATCTGATACTTGCCCTGGGGGTGGTTTTCGAGTTGCCGATACTGGTATATTTCCTGACGCGCATCGGCATACTTACGCCTGCATTTTTAAGGGCAAAACGCCGCCACGCATTCCTGATACTCTTCATACTGGCGATGGTGATAGCCCCGCCGGATGTCTTCAGTTGCCTTTTGATATTTGTACCTTTATATATACTATTCGAGATTTCTGTTAAGATAAGTGGCCGGGCCGTGAAAGCCAGGCTGCGGAAACAGGCAATGCAAAACGATGACTAATATGAGCAGTGTAACATTCAGTAACACCCTTCCCGTGGCAATAGGCGCAGACCATGCAGGATTTGAATACAAAGAGATCATAAAAAAAATGCTTGCTGATGCCGGCTGGCAGGTGGAAGATAAGGGGTGCTATAGCCTTGATAGCGTTGACTACCCCGATTTCGCGCACCCGGTAGCTACTATGGTGGAAGAAGGCAAGGCAGCGGCGGGCATACTGGTGTGTGGCAGCGGCAATGGTGTGTGCATGACCGCCAACAAGCACGCGGGCATACGCGCTGCGCTGTGCTGGACAGATGAGCTGGCATCACTGGCGCGCGCCCACAACAACGCGAATGTCCTTTGTATACCCTCCCGTTTTGTGCCTATCGGTACAGCTGAAAAAATGACCACCATTTTTCTTTCCACCGCTTTTGAGGGTGGCAGGCATGAAAAAAGGGTGGGGAAGATATAATAGCAGTTTTAAAACAGCGCCTGCGGCGGCAGGTAATTCAACCTCTGTAAAATGTTTGATTTCGGACAAGGCCGTTTCCAGTCAGTTCCTAATGTGGTGAAAAACCTCATCATTATCAATGTGCTGATATTCCTGCTGCAAAATGTATCGGGGATGCAGGGCTTTGATTTTGACGGGTATTTTGCACTGCACTTCTGGAAGTCACCTGAATTCCGGTGGTGGCAGATGATTACACACATGTTCATGCATGGTAGCCTAATGCACATATTTATGAATATGTTTGCGTTGTGGATGTTTGGCAGAATACTGGAGAGTGTATGGGGCCCCAAAAGGTTTCTCATCTTTTACTTCGTATGCGGCATCGGCGCTGCCGTTTGCCATATGGGTGCGCTCACTTATGAGCATATGCCTTTTTTGGGTGTGCTGCAGCAATATCAACAACACCCGAACATCAGTGATTTTATCACCATCGCAAACCACTACCCCATTAAGTATGACAACTATCTTGCCAACCAATTTCTTGATGTATGGAAGAACGATCCGGCTTCGGTGCAATTTTCAGCACAGTCTATAGAAATCCTTAAAACACATCTTAGCGAGGCAACCGTGGGCGCATCCGGCGCGGTTTTCGGATTGCTTTTTGCGTTCGGTTACTTATTCCCTAATACCGAACTGATGCTTTTGTTCCCCCCGATGCCTATTAAAGCAAAATGGTTTGTAGCTATATATGCCGTGTTCGAGTTATTTTCCGGTGTCATCAACTCAGCCGGCGATAACATTGCGCACTTTGCGCACCTGGGTGGCATGCTCTTTGCTTTCATATTGTTAAGGATTTGGAATAAAACTTACAAAGACCGCTTTTATTGATAATTTTAAGAAATATTGAGTGCGAATGAATTCGGGACGAAAAAAATCTCCGCTTTCTTACATACCCGGCCTAACAAATAATGCAGTGCTGCAGCTTATTATGTTTTCAGGTGTAGCTTTTGTTATGCTCGGCCTGAGCTGGGGTGTAATGCAGATAGTGTATGAGGGCGACAATACCAATTTCGACCAATACTTTATGGCCAATATCGCACTACCTCCGCTTGCAGCATTCAAGACGCATTGGTGGACGATATTCACCTATGGCTGGTTCAGCTTCACGGGCTTCTTCGAGCTGCTGAGCAATATGCTGTGGCTTTACTTTTTCGGGTCGCTGGTGCAAACCCTTGTGGGCCACAGGCAGGTGATACCGATATTTGCTTACAGCCTATTGGTTGGCGGTGTCTTTTACCTGCTGGCGCAGTTACTGCCCGGCAATTGGGGCAAAGTGCCGGCCATCACCGGGCTGCTGGGGCCTCGCGCTGGCCTTATAGGCATGGCAGCAGCAGCCGTCACGCTTTCGCCGCAATACCGTATATACATCACAGAAACATTCAGGGTGCATATCCTTGTAGTAGCGGGCATATTTGCGGTGCTCATGATTACCAATTCAGGTTTTTATTTCCCGGTTATCTTCCTGCTGGTGGGGGGCGGCCTAATGGGTTTCCTTTATATTAAACTATTGAAAGCGGGCTACCGCCCAGGCAACTGGATGTACACCTACACTAATAAGGTATATTACATGCTTGAGCCGAAAGGCGCACCCAAGAAAAATACTATCAGCAGAAGCATTCCGTTATCCGGAACATACGAGCCTAAAACAGGCATTACCCAGAAAAGGATAGATGACATACTGGATAAGATAAACCAGAAAGGCTATAATTCCCTTTCGGCTGAAGAGAAAGATATACTGCTGAAAGCGGCAAAAGACTAATCGATTACATTATCTTATCGAACGGCTTGGTGGTATTATTCAGGTCGGTATAAATATTCTTCAGCTCTTTTTCCTTTTCATAAATGATAAAGGTATGGGCATCGGTAAGGATTTTTATACTGGTGTTTAACTCAAGTTGTTCGCGGTACACATCCTCTTTCGCTTTGCTGTTGATGTGTTTATTTTTCTTCATCGATTTGTAATACGTGTAGTAAGAAGTAAACAGGATGAACGGGTAAAACAGGAGCATCAAGAAAACCGAGGTCTTGTTATACCTCATGAACACGGTGCGGCTGATTTTGAATCCTGTGAGCTTACCTATTACACGCAGCTTTTGTATGCCTGTAAGGAAAATGTGCCCGTAATATATTTCGTCGTTGAGCGATTTTTCCGCCATCCACACAGAGTCTATTTCATTGGGTGGCATCAGCTTATTCATGTCTTCGCATTCAAACAACAGATAGCTCATTTTGGCCTTGAGGTTTGAATAGCTGGGGGTGGTGATAAGCAGTTTACCGCCGGGCTTCAATATCCGGTTGAATTCTTTATAAGCCTTGCACTGGTCTGAAAAATGCTCTACTCCCTCCTGACAAATGATATAGTCGGCATAACCATCGGACACGGGAATCCTATCCAGAATATCTGCCCTTTTGCACTCAATATCCTTCAGTACAAAATATTCAGGGAAGAGGTCGAAGGCTTCCACTTTAGCGCCCAGTTCCAGCAGTATCTCGGTGGTAACGCCGCTACCGGCGGCGAGGTCGAGTACAATTTTGCCTTTTAGCTCGTGTTTAACCGACTCCAGGTATTTTTTTACATGATACTTGGGGCTTTTGGGGTTATTTACGTGAGGGTCTATCATAGAGCCATATTTGGTGCAAAGAAAAAATATTCTGTCACGGAATTCAAATATTCTTTAAGTTTGCATAAATGATACCGGCCACCAACATACAGTCTTATATTGAGTCCATCATCCGGCATGATGGCTGTTGTGCCTGTTGTTGCTGCTCATAAGGCTGCATTTCTCCTTTTAACTTAATATCCATCTTTTTTAATCTATTTTTACACCCGTTTAATGGCGAAAGCCTGAAAAACATTATTATAAATATTATGTCAGAACTTCATTTTTATAACTCATACACCCGCCAAAAAGAAAAGTTTGAACCATTGACCCCCGGTTATGCCGGGCTTTATGTGTGTGGCCCCACGGTATCGGGGGAATCTCACTTGGGCCATGCGCGGCCATACATCACTTTTGATGTGGTGCAGCGCTACCTGAAACATCTGGGCTACAAAGTGCGCTATGTGCGCAATATTACGGATGCGGGACATTTTGAAGAGGAGGGCCGTGATGCCATAGACAAAGTGGGAGAAAAGGCAAAACTGGAGAAACTGGAACCGATGGAGATGGTGCATAAATACACTTCTCTTTTCCATAATGGCATGCGGCTGTTCAATTGCGATGAGCCATCTATTGAACCTACGGCTACGGGCCACATCATAGAGCAGATAAGCATGATAGAAACCATCATTGCCAAAGGATATGCCTATGAAGTAAATGGCTCGGTATATTTTGACGTAAAGAAATATGCGGAGAAATACCCCTACGGTAAACTATCGGGCAGGATATTAGACGACCTGCTGGAAACGACACGGGAACTGGACGGGCAGGATGAAAAACGCAATAAGGTGGATTTTGCCCTGTGGAAGAAAGCCCCGGCAGAGCATATACAACGCTGGAACAGCCCGTGGGGCGAGGGTTTCCCCGGATGGCATATAGAATGCTCGGCGATGAGCAGCAAGTACCTCGGCGAGACTTTTGATATTCATGGCGGCGGTATGGACCTGCTTTTCCCGCACCACGAAAGTGAGATAGCGCAAAGTACCATAGCACACGGCCACCCACCTGTGCGCTACTGGATGCATAATAATATGATTACCATCAACGGTAAGAAGATGGGCAAGAGCTATAACAATGTGATTAAGCTGTCTGAACTGTTCAGCGGCAATCACCCCATTTTAGAGCAGCCCTACCACCCGATGGTGGTGCGTTTCTATATTCTGCAAACGCATTACCGCAGCACGCTCGACTTCAGCAATGAGGCGTTGCAGGGCTCTGAAAAAGCATTCCGCAGATTGTGGGAGGCGTATGAGGTGCTACTGAAATTGGCACATCCTGGTAATGACCAAGCTTTAGACACCGAACTTAACAAACAAGTATCCACATGGTGCAATGAATGTGCTGAATTCATGGATGATGATTTTAATACCGCCAAAGTGCTTGCTAACCTTTTTGAACTGGCACCGGTTATAAATGGTATAAAAGGCGGGCAGGTAGCAGCGAATGCACTTTCTTCAGGTACTTTTGATCTGCTGAAACGCACTTTCAAAACATACTTGGAAGATATTCTGGGTATGCAACCATTAGCAGCGCAACAAAGCGGCAGTAAGCTGGATAGCGTGCTTTCGCTACTGATAGAGATAAGGAAGGATGCTAAAAAAAGAAAAGATTTCGCTACAAGCGACCAGATACGCAATAAGCTGGCCGAGGCGGGCGTTATGCTGAAGGATGAGAAGGATGGTAGTGTGAGTTATACTATTGAATAAAACTGAATGAAGAAATTCTCCCGGATACTCAAGTACCTGTCTGCCCACAAAGGGCAGACAGGTCTTTATTTCCTGTGCAACCTGCTGGGCATCCTATTCGGCCTGATGTCCTTTACTATGCTCGTGCCGGTATTGCGTATTCTGTTCGAGGCAGATAGTGTTATTCCGGCATCTGCCGCCCCATCGTCTTCGCTAAACTTTGTGCAGCAGATATCCGGTTTCTTCAGGGATATTGTACAGCGCGAGGAAAAAAGTACAGCCCTTGCTTACGTTTGTATAGCAGTGGTCATATTTACCGTGTTGAAGAACCTGTTCCTGTACCTGTCTTTATATATCCTCAATCCAATCCGGAGCTCTATTTTACGAAAGCTCAGGAACGAGCTGTTCACTAAAACACTGTCGCTGCCCATCGGGTTTTTCTCAGAAGAGCGCAAGGGTGACCTCATCTCGCGTATGACCAATGATATGACCGAAGTGGACATATCCGTCATCAATATACTGGAAGTATTCATACGCGAGCCACTCACCATACTCATTTACCTTGGGGCAATGGTTTACACCAACTACCAGCTTACGCTCATCATGCTGCTCGTGTTGCCTATATCGGGCCTTATCATCGGGCGTATCAGCAAGTCGCTGAAAAAATCATCGAATGTCATGCAGGAGCAATTAGGGCATATGCTGGGCGTAATAGATGAGACGCTTGTGGGTATGCGTGTGCTCAAAGCATTTAACGCAGAAAACCACCAGCACCTGAGGTTTACGAAACTGAACAATAAGCTGTTCCGCGTACGCAACAGCATGATAGCAAGGCGTGAAATAGCTTCGCCCCTCTCTGAAACACTTGGTGTTGTTACCGTGGCTATTATTTTATGGATAGGCGGCAGGCAGGTGTTTGAAGGAACCGGAAATTTTGATGGTGCTTCTTTCATTGGTTATATCGCCCTTTTCACGCAAATCATTGCGCCATTCAAAAACCTGTCGTCTGCTTTTTATAACGTACAAAAGGGCTCATCAGCATTGGCGAGAATAGAGCAACTGCTGAATGTGGAGAATACCATAACGGAAATACCCGATGCAAGGCCATTGCCAGCATTTTCAGATAGCATAGTATTCAGAAATGTAAGTTTTGCATACGGGGAAAAACAAATACTGCCCGGCATTGACCTGGAGATAAAAAAAGGCAAGACTATTGCCCTTGTAGGCGCATCGGGAGCCGGAAAGTCAACACTTGTTGACCTTGTGCCCCGTTTCCATGATGTGACCGGGGGAGAGATACTGGTGGATGGCATTAACATCAAAGAATGTAAAATAAGCGACCTGCGCCGCCTTATAGGCGTAGTAAGCCAGGACCCAATACTGTTCAACGATACCATCTATAGCAATATCACCCTGGGCACAGGCGGCGCAACGCAGGAAAATGTGGAAGAGGCAGCCCGTATAGCTAACGCCGACAATTTCATAAAACAAAAACCGGAAGGCTACCAGACACTGGCAGGCGACAGGGGCGTGCGCCTGAGCGGCGGTGAGCGCCAGCGTGTGACCATAGCCAGGGCAGTGCTGAAGAACCCGCCAATTCTTATACTGGATGAGGCCACATCCTCTCTGGACACCGAAAGCGAAAGGATAGTGCAGGATGCCATCAATAACCTGATGAAGAACCGAACCTGCATCGTTATTGCGCACAGGCTATCTACCGTGCAACATGCCGATGAGATAATAGTGCTGGACAAAGGCCGGATAGCCCAGCGCGGCACCCACTCAGAACTGCTGGGCAAGGATGGCATCTATAAACGACTGGTGGACATGCAGCAGGTGAAGTAATATGATATGTAGAGACGGAACGCATTCCGTCTCTACATATCATATACCCATATTTCAGCAATAAAAAAAATTTAACTGAAATCGCTCTGCCCATATATTTGCATATAAACTACAGTATATGAACAAGATACTTGTTACCGGGGGATGTGGCTATATAGGTGGCCATACCATTGTTGACCTCATCCAAAATGGTTTTGAGGTCATATCGGTCGACGACCTTTCGAGGGGTTCTTTAAAAATGCTGGATGGCATAGAAAAGATTACCGGCAAGCGGGTGAAGAATTACAAGGTAGACCTCTGCGACCTTGATGATACGGAGGCTATCTTTCTTGAAAACCCCGACCTGGTAGGTGTGATACATTTTGCGGCCTATAAATCGGTTCCGGAATCAGTGGGCAACCCTTTACTGTATTTCAAAAACAACTTCAATTCCCTCATCAATATCCTGCAATGCGCGGAAGAATTTGATGTAGATAATTTTGTGTTCTCTTCATCTTGCTCGGTATACGGCAATACAACGCAGTTACCCGTTATTGAAGAAACGCCGTTCCCTGAGCCGGAATCGCCATATGCACGCACCAAGCAAGTGGGCGAGGCCATATGCCGCGATTTCAGCAATATCAATAAGCACTTCAATACCATACTGCTGCGCTATTTCAATCCGGTTGGTGCTCACCCTTCGGCTATCATCGGCGAATTCCAGGACCTTTCGGAAAGCGTGGTGCCGGTGATTACACAAACTGCTATCGGCAAGCGTAAGGAGATGACCGTATTCGGCAGCGATTATGATACACGCGACGGCTCATGCGTGCGCGACTACATTCACGTAAGTGACATTGCCAGCGCGCATACCAAAGCCCTGCAATACATTATCGACGACCGCAACAAATCAAATTGCGAGATTTTCAACCTGGGCACCGGCAATGGTGTGACAGTACTGGAACTGATAAATGCCTTTGAAAAAGTTTCCGGGCAAAAGCTGAATTATAAAATTGGCCCGCGCCGCCCCGGCGATGTGATAGAGGTATATGCAAACAACAACAAAGCACGTACGCTGCTGGGCTGGGAAACTATTCATGATCTGGAAGCTATGATGGACACTGCATGGCGATGGGAACAAGCCTATGCTGCCTCAAAAACCGTGGTGAATAGCTAACCAACAGCATGTATTCAACTTCTTATAAAGATTTGACATAAAGCACTATTAAAAAAATACATACGTGTTTATGTCATTTCAAAACTAAATGTTAACTTGCGTAACATTGTCTTGCATATCTTTATATGAAGAGATTTATTACTGATTTATATAAATTCATTTACCGTGTTACAGGCTTTAAGACTTTATCGGTCTTTTTGGCAGTAGTATATATGTCTGCCCTGAATATAATGACTTTGTTTGGCTTGATTCATTTATTGAAAGGCTTAGTATCTAAAATAACCCTGCTGCTTACATTTTTCTCTTTCCCGGTCTATATTATCACCATTGCTTTAATGCTGATATTTAATTTCTGGCTGCTGTCACCTGTCAAAGACCTTTCAAAAGGGAAGCGGGTGAAGCCATTGATAGTACCTATAATTGTCTATTCATTCGTCGCTCTTATCCTATTCTTGTATGGCCGCTACTTCGAGAGTATAAACTTTTAGAATACTTTCTATTCATCGTCTTCGTCCTTATCTTTTCTTTTCGACTTTGATGGTTTCTCTTCGTCAGCATCCTCATCGTCCTCGTCCTCATCTTTTTTCGTTACGGGTTTTTTACCGGCAGTACTTTTTTTAATTGAGGTTTTTTCTGACTTTGCCGATGCTTTTTCCTCTTTTTCTTCGGCCAATTCCCTATCAGCATCTATAGCCTCCGGTGTCCTTTTTACTGATGTTATCTTTTTTTGAGCCCGGTCGTAGGTCAGCTCATACATATTAGTGGTGTTGTCACCCACATCCTGTTTTATATAGCCGATTAGTGTTTTGCTCTCAGCCGAATTCTCGGTAGATTCAGAGTCAATGACGGCGGTCACTTTCACAGCCATTTTACTTGTCTTTTGCAGGTCAGGTATTTTTTTGCGCTCCAGGGCATACTCTTTCAGGCCCAGTATCTGCTTTTTGAAAATGACCATATCGTTCTTAAGGTCTATTCGTTCCTGCCGCGCCTGGTTTTTTTCGTTCTTTTCCTCTCGCGTCATTTTCTCCTTCTGCCCCTGTCCGAAAGATGCTACGCTCCAAACGATGCAGCAGAATAAAAGCAAGTGTTTATTTTTCATTGTGTACGTAATAATATGGCAAAGGTCTTTATTTTTTCCGGGTCATGCTACTTTTTCTCCGGCTCAAATTCAAGCACTGCAGAATTCATACAGAAACGTTTGTAAGTAGGTGCCGGGCCATCGTCAAATATATGCCCCAAATGCGAATCGCACCTCCCGCACAGCACCTCTGTGCGCTCCATGCCATGGCTGTTGTCGCCTTCATACCGTACACTGCCGTGCCGTATTTCTTCGTAAAAGCTAGGCCAGCCGCAACTGCTTGCAAACTTGGCATCCGACCTGAACAACGGATTGCCGCATACGGCACAGTAGTACATGCCTTTATCGTCCGTTTTCCAGTACTTGCCGGAGAATGCCCATTCGGTACCCTTTTCACGGGCTATATTATAAACCTCCTTTGAGAGTATCTTTTTCCACTCGGCATTACTTACGTTAAGGTGGGTGGTATCGGTGCGGGAATAATGAGGATTGTCTTTGTGCCCGGTCATAGCAGTATTGTTTTGTGCACTGGTGCACTGTGAGAAAAAAATTGTGCAACAAACTGTTGCAATAATATTCATTTTACGCATAACTGTAGAATTTGAAAGTTACCAATAATTAACGAGCCATTGGTCCTACCGGTTTTCTATTCTCTTGTTTTAATGCGGTATTAACTTTTATTTTGCACACTTGTCAATTCAATGACTGAGAGCACACTGACCATAACGAAAGCTACTACCGCTGACACTACAGTACTGTCGGAGTTAGGCATCATTACTTTTACCGAAGCCTTCGCTGCTGCAAACAGGCAGGAAGACATGGATAAATACCTGGCCGAAGCCATGAGTGCAGACAAGATAGCCGAAGAACTGGCAGATGCACAAAACCTGTTTTTGATAGCGTGGCATAACGGTGAACCGGCAGGGTATGCAAAACTAGGCTTTGCACGCAAGCCTGAGGCTGATGGCTTCGCAAGCCCTGTGGAGCTGGAGCGGATATATGTGCTTAGGAAATATTATGGTAACAAGATAGGGGCTGCTTTGATGAATATGTGCATCACCTATGCCATTAACCATCAATATAAAACCATGTGGCTGGGTGTTTGGCAGCACAACCATCGGGCCATCAGCTTTTATAAGCAATGGGGGTTTGAATTCTATGGCACACACCCGTTTATGCTGGGCGATGACCTACAGACAGATGAATTGATGAAGAAAGTATTGTAAGATTATTTCTTCTTTTTGGGTTCGTCTTTCTTTGCAGTAACCGTTTGTGGGGCTGTAGGTTTTGCGGCGGCAGTCTTAGGCGCTTCTTTCTTCACTGCTGCTGCATCCTTCTTCACTTTACTTACAGCTACAGAATCCTTTTTAGCTGCGGGCAACTTTTTAGCCCTCGATGCTTCTTCTTTTTCCTTCCTTGCCTGTATCGCCTCATTCTTTATTTCCCACTTCATCTGACGGCGTCTGCGCAGCTCTTCGCGCTCTTCGGGTGTCATTTCCTCCAGCTCACGTTGGCGGCGCAGCTCTGCAAGGTTTTGCTCCATAATGCGGTTTTCATCCTCTACACTGCGAAAACCATTTACCCCCCACAATGACCCGGAATAATAAGTGGCCACATATTGGTTGCTGCGGCGCACATTATCATAATTTGCGTTCACATCCTGCCCAAAGCAGTTGCTACCCATCAGAAACAATCCCGCTAAAATGATAATTTTTTTCATATAACACAAATTAAACGAGTGTAAAGGAAAATAAAATATTTGCAAATTGAGGTTAATTGGTGGTTAAGCGAAAATTGTAATAAAGAAATATTTTATTTGATAGCGAATAGGCTAAGGCTTCCCCGTTAAAAACCTGTAAAAAATGACAGCAACAATGCACCCTACTGCAATACCAAGCAAAGCGAAAATAAGCCGGTATCCCGGATGCCGGGCCATAAATGCTTTCCGTTGCTTTCTTGTCATCATAGGCTGTGCTAAAATACAATTTTAGGGAACAAAACCAGCACTTTTGTATGCCACCCTACACCACCACCACCTCACAAAACGCCTTCGGGTCATAGTATTTCTCGGCGAAGGTGCGCAGTTCCTTGGCGGTAACTGTTTTGTAAATGCGGATATTGTTATTGAATTGCTCTTTGCCAAACCCGTGCAGTATAAGCGTGCGCCAGCGGTGCAGGATGGAGAAAGGCCCGTCAAGGTCGCCCAGCAGCCCACCCAGCAGGTAGTTCTTCACCAGCAGCAGTTCTTCCGCGCTTGCCTCTTTTTTTCGCAGCAGGTCCATCTCCTTATATACTTCTTTCACCGCCTGCTCTATCACATCTCTTCCGGTTTCGGTATGTATCACCATGGAGCCGCTGAATGCGCCGGGGGTCAGGGAACTGTAAATTCCGTAAGTGTACCCTTTGTCCTCGCGTATATTGCTCATGAGCCGTGAGCCGAAGTAGCCGCCAAACAATGTATTCAGCACTACCAGGCGGGCATAATCAGGATCAAATCGATTGGGGAATATCCGCCCTATGCGTATTGCGCCCTGTACCCCGTTAGGGTCATTGACTATCTGTGCTGTTTTCTCCGGAAGATCGGTTATAGGGAAGGCGGGTTCTTTTTCCTGGAAGGGTGCTAATTTAACCGTGCCAAAAACATCATTCATATTTTTCACTTCCTTTTCGCCCACTTTTCCGGCCATGAACATTTGCACGGTAAAAAGGTTGTAACTGTTCTTAAAGTGCGCAGTAAGGTCTTCCCGTTGCACGGCTTCAATGCTTTCTTTTTTCGAGAACCTGCCATACGGATGGTCTTCGCCAAACAGCATGGCATCTATTTTCTGGTTAGCCACAAACTCACACTGCCGCAGGTTTACAAGCAAGCGCTGTATGGCGTTGCGCTTATATAATTCCACTTCATGCTCCGGAAAAATGGCATCAGTAAGTATCTCATGCACCATGGGCAGCAAAGCAGGCAAGTGCCGGGTGAGGGTATATAAGGTGACTATCGAAAAATCATTACCGGCGCTCACTTTCAGTTGCGCGCCATAGAATTCCAGCGCTTCATTTATCTGTTCCGCAGTATGCTTCGATGTGCCGTTCTTCAGCAATCCCGCTGTAGCCTGCGCAGCCGATTGCTTCTGCTCATACCACAGCCCTGCCCTGAATACCCAGTCTATCTCCACCACATCCTGCACACCGGCATTAAGCCAGTGCAGCGGGAGGCCGTTATCCAGCTTCACTGAATTGATAGGGGGCAGGTTATATTCAAATGCTATTGCATCATGTATCGCCGGGGCTTTCGTTCTGTCTAATGCCATGTTTTTAAGTTAAAAGTGATAAGTGAAAACCAAAATGTTCGCCGGGTTATTCCTTAACAAACAAGGCCCTAAGTTCTCCCGCGTCCTCAGTTTTCATTTTGCCTCCCAGTATCAGCCGTAATTGCCTGCGGCGCAATGCGCCTTCATACATCTTCTTTTCGGATTCAGTCTCAGGGGTGAGGTCAGGTACCTTGCGTGGCCTGCCGTGGGGGTCGAGTGCCACGAAGGTCATGTACGCTTCGTTCGAAAGGTATTTGTATTGCGCCGATAGGTCTTCGCCCCACACCCGCAGATACACTTCCATTGATGTGTTGAACGAGCGAGTCAGTTTGGCCTCAATGGTCAGCAGGTTGCCCAGTTTTATGGGCTGTGTAAAAGATACATTGTCCACAGATGCGGTAACTACCGGGCAGTTACAATGCTTCATTGATGATATGGCAGCTGCAATGTCCATCCAGTGCATCAGCTTGCCGCCCATCAGGTTGCCTAATGTATTGGTATCGTTTGGCAGTACCAGCTCCGACATTACTACAAAGCTGTCCTGCGGTGTTTTTGATGGCATAACTTATTTTTTTTCGACAGTAAAAGTATAGATAAGTGTGGCACATCTGTCGGATGTGCCACACTTATCTATTATTTGCTCAGGTGCATACTGCGCTCCTTGTACAATGTGCGGAACCACGGGTCGCGAAGGTTTTTAATGAAGCGTATCGCTTCACCGGTGCTCTTCATTTCGGGTCCCAGCTCCTTATTTACATTCGGGAATTTATTAAAGCTGAACACAGGCTCCTTCACCGCAAAGCCGTCCAGTTTCTGTGCCACTTTAAGGTCTTTCAGTTTCAGTTCGCCCAGCATCACTTTGGTGGCTATGTTCAGGTAGGGTATGCCGTAAGCCTTTGCAATGAATGGCGTAGTGCGGCTGGCGCGTGGGTTGGCCTCTATCACATACACCTTGCCGTCTTTTATGGCGTATTGTATGTTTATCAGCCCGCGAATGTTCAGCGTACGGACAATTTTTTTGGCAATGTCCGCCATCTCGTCCACTATCAGCGGCGTAAGGTTGAATGCCGGCAGCACCGCATGGCTGTCACCGCTGTGTATGCCCGCAGGCTCTATATGCTCCATGATGCCCATAATGTGTACATCCTCGCCATCGCATATAGCATCTACCTCGGCTTCCTGGCAGCGGTCAAGGAAATGGTCTATTAGTATTTTGTTTCCGGGCAGGTGCTTCAGCAGGCTCACTACGCTTTTCTCCAGTTCCTCATCGTTGATGACAATGCGCATCCGCTGCCCGCCCAATACATAGGATGGCCGCACAAGCACAGGGTAGCCTACTTCTTTAGCCACTTCTATCGCTTCATCTGTAGTGTATGCTGTGCCGTACTTAGGATAGGGTATGCCCAGCTCTTTCAGCGAATCGCTGAACCTTCCCCTGTCCTCGGCTATATCCATGCTGTCGAACGATGTGCCGATTATCTTTATCCCCTTCTCATGCAGGCGCTTTGCCAGTTTCAGCGCGGTCTGCCCGCCAAGTTGCACAATCACGCCATCGGGCCGCTCATGTTCTATTATCTCCCACAGGTGTTCCCAATACACCGGCTCGAAGTACAGCTTGTCCGCAATGTCAAAATCGGTAGAAACCGTTTCGGGATTGCAGTTCACCATTATCGCTTCATAACCGCATTCCCGTATCGCTATCAGTCCGTGCGTGCAGCAATAGTCAAACTCTATGCCCTGTCCTATTCTGTTAGGCCCCGAGCCTAAAACAATGATTTTCTTTTTCCCGGACAGCAAACTTTCGTTCGCCACTACCGGTGTGTCGATAGTATTGTGCGTAGCTTCTTTTTCAAAAGTGCTGTAGTAGTATGGAGTCTTTGCTTCAAACTCGGCGCTGCAGGTATCCACCATTTTGAACACTCGCTTAATGCCCAACGATTTGCGGTGCTCATACACTTCTTCTGCCGTACAATCTTTCACCAGTTCTGCTATCTGCTCATCGCTGAAGCCCATTTGCTTCGCATCAGAAAGCAATTGTTCCGGCAGCTTCTCTAAATGTTTGTGTTTGCGTATTTCCACCTCCAGGTTCACTATATCCTGTATCTGGTAAAGGAACCAGCGGTCTATCTGCGTAAGCTCCCTTATTGTTTTAATTGATACCCCTGCGGCCATCGCTTCTTTAATACGGAAGATACGGTCCCAGGTAGGGCGTTTCAGGCTGTCTATCAGTTCCTCCGGCCTCATGCGGCTGGTGCTGATGAATGATAACCCCGTAGCATTGTTCTCTAAGCTCTGGCAGGCCTTCTGCAGTGCTTCATTGAATGTGCGGCCAATGGCCATTACTTCCCCCACCGACTTCATTTGAAACCCAAGTGTGTCATCAGCACCCTTGAATTTATCAAAGTTCCATCGTGGCATTTTCACAATCACATAATCGAGCGCAGGCTCAAAATATGCAGAGGTGGTTTGTGTGATTTGATTCTTCAGTTCATCAAGTGTAAAGCCTAATGCGAGCTTGGCAGCAATTTTCGCTATGGGGTAGCCCGTAGCTTTCGAGGCCAGCGCCGATGAGCGGCTTACACGGGGATTTATTTCTATTGCTATTATTTCTTCCGTCTCCGGGTTCAGTGCAAACTGCACATTACATCCGCCTGCAAAGTTGCCGAGGTCGCGCATCATCTTGATGGCGGTGTTGCGCATCAGTTGGAAAGCGGTATCGCTTAGTGTCATTGCCGGCGCCACAGTTATGCTGTCGCCGGTATGTATGCCCATCGGGTCAAAGTTCTCAACCGTACAGATAATCACCACGTTATCGGCCATGTCGCGCAGCAGTTCCAACTCAAATTCTTTCCAGCCTATCACTGCCTTTTCTACCAGCACTTCGTGTATAGGTGATGCGGTAAGCCCACGCTCAAGCGCGCCATCCAGGTCTTCTTTCTGATATACAATGCTGCCGCCTGAGCCACCCAGTGTAAAAGACGGTCGGATAACAAGCGGGATGCCTATCTCCTGCGCAAATTCTTTTCCTTCCAATAGTGAGTTGGCTGTTTTGGCCTGTGCCACCGGCACATTTATGTCTATCATCCACTTGCGGAACAGCTCGCGGTCTTCTGCCTTGTCTATTGCTTTTATATCCACTCCTATCAGCCGCACATTGTAGCGCTCCCATACGCCCAGTTCATCAGCCTCTTTGGCAAGGTTCAGCGCTGTTTGCCCGCCCATGGTAGGCAAAACGGCGTCTATCTCATTTTCTTCCAGTATCTGCTCTATACTCTCTACCGTCAGCGGCAGCAGGTAAACCCTGTCTGCCATTATCGGGTCGGTCATTATCGTGGCCGGATTAGAGTTGATGAGTACCACCTTTATCCCCTCTTCCCTAAGGCTTCTTGCAGCCTGTGACCCCGAATAGTCAAATTCGCAGGCCTGCCCGATGATAATTGGGCCAGAACCGATAATAAGTACACTTTTAATTGAATTATCGCGCGGCATGGTAAAAATTAAAAAGTAAAAATTTTCCCGATGTTAACCGGGCAAAAAGCGCGATGAGCAGATATGAAAATCGGGCTCAACGCCCGAGGCGCAAAAGTAGGTAAAAAATCGGCTCAGTTATATCAATTTATTTTAGGTTGTATGGGGCATTTTGCGTCCGTTTATATTATCACATATTATACACGTGGTAATTCACCGTTTGGGGATAATTATTTACCTAATTTTGCTGCATCTAAGCAAAACTACCATAAACTCTATTAGTTTTTTCGCACTTTTGCTTTATAAATTATAGCCGTAATGAGCAACTTTTTGGGCTTTTTTAAATTTCTGACACAGGAAATCGCAATAGATCTTGGCACTGCCAATACACTCATCATACATAATGACCAGGTGGTGGTCGACGAACCATCAATCGTAGCTATAGACCGTACTACAAATAAAATTGTAGCCGTTGGGAAGAAAGCGATGATGATGCACGAAAAAACCCACGAAAATCTCAAGACCATACGCCCCCTTAAAGACGGGGTAATAGCAGACTTTAACGCGGCAGAAGGTATGCTGCGTGAAATGATAAAATTAGTTTATCCGAAAAAACCAATGTTTCCGCCCAGTTGGCGCATGGTTATCTGCATCCCATCCAGCATCACGGAGGTTGAAAAAAGAGCGGTAAGGGATTCGGCGGAGCAGGCAGGCGCAAAGGAAGTGTACATGATACACGAGCCTATGGCAGCAGCGCTGGGTATCGGCATTGATGTGGAAGAGCCTACCGGCAACATGATTATTGACATCGGCGGTGGTACTACAGGTATTTCCGTCATTGCGCTTGCTGGTATCGTTTGCGACCAATCCATTCGCATAGCGGGCGATGAGTTCACCGGCGACATTATGGAAGCCATGCGCCGCTACCACAGCCTGATGATAGGTGAGCGTACCGCAGAGCAGATAAAGATACACGTAGGGTCTGCACTGAAAGAGCTCGACAACCCGCCCGATGACATTGCTGTTAATGGACGTGACCTTGTTACCGGCATACCTAAGCAGATAATGGTATCTTACCAGGAGGTTGCAGAGGCGCTTGATAAATCCATCTTCAAAATTGAAGAAGCTATTCTTAAAGCTTTGGAAAGCACACCTCCCGAACTGGCAGCCGATATTTACCGCCGTGGCCTGTACCTTACCGGGGGCGGGGCATTGCTGCGCGGCCTCGACAAACGTATCTCGCATAAAATCAAATTGCCTGTTCATGTGGCCGACGATCCGCTGCGTGCTGTGGTAAGGGGCACCGGTATGTCATTGAAGAACATTGCCCGTATGCCTTTCCTGATGAAATAAGCCAATTAGGAGTTGAACATTGAGATGCTTATTTCTCAATCACAGATCATAAATCACAGATCATAAATCCCTAAGCGTGCGCAATTTCATACTGTTCATACGGCGCTTTTTCAACCTGATATTATTTCTCGGGTTGGAGATTACATGTATCGTACTGATTGTGAGAACAGGAAATATGCAGGGTACCGACATACTCAGCTCGGCCAATACAGTTGCGGGGATTGTTTACAAAAAGCAGAATGATGTGGTTTACTACTTCGGCCTGCGCAAAATGAACGACAGCCTCATCAATGAAAATGCCATGCTGCGCAAAATGCTCAACAGGGCGAATAGCATTGATACCCTCGCTGACAGCCTGGTGCATGTGAAGGTGCCATCTGATGATACCTCCAAACATGTAGTAGAGTATGCCGACTACATCTACCTCACGGCAAGGGTGATTAATAATTCCACCAATGCCAGCGATAACTATGTTACCATCAACCGCGGTTCCAAAGACGGCATCCGGAAGAACATGGCGGTAATATCGGGCACAGGGGTGGTGGGCCGTGTAGAACATGTTTCGGCACACTTCGCCAGTATATTGTCTGCGCTCAGCACCAAGCTGAAGGTGAACGCAAAACTCAAAGGCGGCACCAACGGCTTCGTGGTGTGGGACGAAAAAAGCGCATCTGTATTGACCATGATTGATGTGCCGCAGCAAGTGAATGTGAAAAAAGGAGATACTGTTTATACGAACAATTTTTCTCTCTACTTCCCGCCCGATGTGATGATAGGCACCGTGATAAAGACCGAGGTGGAAAAGAAAAAAGGAATGCAGATTATTTACCTGCGTTCGTCAACTAATTTTCACAACCTGCAGTATGTTTATGTGATAGATAATAAATTCGCATCGGAGAAAAAACAACTCGAAGATTCGACAGTAAAAAAGTAGAGACGCAATGCTTGCGGCTCCACACAACAAAAAGTAGAGACGCAATGCTTGCGGCTCCACACAACAAAAAGTAGAGACGCAATGATTGCGGCTCGATGCAACAAAAAGTAGAGACGCAATGCTTGCGGCTCCACACAACAGAGGAAAATTGCTTGCGGCTCAATGCTTGCCTCTACACAAAGGGAAAAATGAAATGAATAAATGAACAGCACGATAAAAAATATTTTACGCTTCAGTATCATTCTACTGCTGCAGGTGCTTATCCTCAATAAGATAACCCTGCGCTGGTGGAGCGAACCCTCGGGCTTTCCTATTTTTATCCCTTACGTTTATCCGCTGTTTATTCTGCTGCTCCCGTTCGAGACACCCGTACCGTTGCTGCTCATACTGGGCTTTTTCCTCGGCATCACCGTAGATACTTTCATGAACACTGCCGGTATGCACGCCTGCGCCACCATCCTTATAGCCTATCTGCGCACCAATGTGCTTAGTGCCCTGCTGCCCCGCAACCTGACTGAGTATGCAGGCCAGCACCCATCCATCCGCACCATGGGCTGGATGCCGTTCCTCGTTTACAGCGCATTCCTCATACTGCTTCATCATATTGTCTTTTTTTCAATAGAGTTGTGGAACTTCTCAAATATCGGCTTCCTGCTGCTGAAAATTCTGGTATCGGCGGTCACATCCATGCTGTTCATCATTGTGTACCTGCTGCTTTTTACGCGCCAAAGTGCCGCGAGAACTTAGAAACCACTGCCAAATGCAGCCATAATGTGCTGAAAATGCCCTAATTATGGTCATTACACCACTTTTTTAACAAATTTTCCCTTTCAGGACTGTTATATTTGCGCCCTAATAATTCTTTATGCAAAGGTTCCTCGCCATTCTGGCTATTTTATTGGTCCCCTCTATGCTCATGGCACAGGATGCCGCTGATAAGGCAAGTGAGACACCCCCTCCGGTAGTCAAGCCTTCGCGCGACTTCATCATGGTCAATCTTGCGTATAGCAATTGGTATAATAAACCCGATAGCGTGAAGATAAAGGGCTTCGGGTATAACTTCAGCACCTATCTCTGCTACGATTTCCCTATCAAAAAAACCAACCTCAGCTTTGCAGCCGGGCTCGGCATTCACGCATCGGTAGTGTATCTCGACAAGCAGGTGATGATGCTCAACGATACTGCCTTTGCCACCAGCGGCCAGGTGCGCTTCCTGTCCGATACATTTGGCTATAAGCGCTACAAATTTGCCACCACCTACATCCAGGCGCCTTTCGAGCTGCGCTACTTTGGCAATGCAAACAACCGCAACAAAGGCTTTAAAGCAGCCATAGGCGTGCAGGTAGGTGCCTTGCTGGGCGGCCACACCAAGGCGGCATCATCGGCCAATGGCTCCCGTATCAACTACAAGACCAATACTAAGCGCTACTTATCCCCCTGGAATTTTGCCGCCACCGCACGCATGGGCTGGGGCAACTTCTCCGTCTATGGGTCGTATAACATTACCAATGTCTTCAGAGATGGTGCAGGCCCTGTTATCACGCCATATTCCATTGGCCTCTGCATCACCGGGCTATAAAGAATAGCCTTTATTCATACGGCACAAATAATATAGTTTCGGTCAAATGTCGGTATGCTCCGTTAGGAGCTACCTTTGTAGTAAACAATAAAAAACATTGTTCTGCCCTGTAGGGGCTACCCTTCTTCGGGGTTTTGATGTTCAGGGTATAAAAAAGGGTACTTTGAAAAGCACCCTTTGTGGAAATCTAAATATTCGGGCATTCCCATCGCCGTTAAATTTCCATCAACACACACTATACCAGGGAATGCACAAAGTGTAGTTCAAAAACTATACCAATATTTTCGCGTTAGCAGAACTTTAACCTGGGCTTTGGTTCGCCGTGTGTATCATACATTAATACCTGATAAGGTCTGTTGGGTATTGATATTAGATATTATGTTAGTAGCTTATGTCAAATTTAACTTAAAGTTAATACATATTCGAATTTAAAAAATCAATATGAATACAACATATCTGCTGAATCAGGCGTACCTTTATTTTGCCTAAAATTTTACTTTATGAAAAAACTCAGATTACTTTCTTTACTCTGTGCCGCTATTACATTACATAGCATCAACGCATATGCCCAAACCGGTACCGTGAGTACGGTTGCGGGATGTAACATGTGTATCCTCACGCCGGTTGATGGTGTAATTGCCACTATGGCAGAATTCTACCGATCTACAGGAATCACACTTGATGCATCAAGGAATGTATACATATCTGACGATTCATCAAATAAAGTAAGGAGAGTCTTAGCATCAAATAACCGCGTATACACCTTTGTTGGGGATTCAAGTAGTTGGGGTGGATTCTCTGGTGATGGTGGTTTGGCTACTAATGCAAGATTATACCACCCTAAAGGCATATGTATTGATGCTACTAACAATTTGTATATTGCAGATGATGGCAATGGTAGAATACGTAAGGTTAATGCTGTTACGAATATTATTACTACCATTGCTGGAGGCGGTGTATCTACAGCAGATGGTGTAGCGGCGACTACCGCAAGTCTTACACCCAAATGTGTATTTGTTGATACAGCCGGCAATATATATACTGGGGGCAGTAATAAACTCAGAAAAATAAACGGCACTACAGGCATAATTACCACCGTTGCCGGCAATGGTTCTTCAACTGATGGTGGTGATGGTGGGCTGGCTACTGCTGCGAGCATAGCAGGGCCTATACAATCTATTACCATGGACGCAACCGGCAATATCTATTTTGTATCAAATGCCAGGAATTCTGTAAGAAAAATTGATGCTGTAACAGGTATTATCAGTACAGTTGTAAGAGGTGGGGCTTGCCCCAACGGTAGTATTACCAGTTGCGGTATAGACGCATCCGGTAATATCATTACAATTGACAGAACAAATAAACTTATCCGTAGCTGGGATAAAATAAATAAATCCATTTATAAAATTGCCGGAGGCGGAACTTCTGTCGCTGAGGGTGCATCCGCTTTAACTGCTTATGTGAACGGCTACATGATGTATATAGATAATGTTGCGGGTAATATTTATTACACTGATTCTTCTCACTGGATAAGAAAAATGGCCTACTCACCATCTTCTTATGTAGGGAAAGGAACAACCGGTTTTTCTACAACTATTAATAAATTATGCAGCGGTCCAAAAATAACCGTCAATACCTCTAGTTATTCCGCTAGTCTAAGTATCAAAACATGGTTTGGAGATGGGCAAACAAATACAACACTTTTCATTCCAGATTGTTCAGGAAGTATGGGATATGCAGAGATAACCCATGCTTATGACAATTCCGGAACATACACTATTAAACAAGTTTTATACAGTGGGACTACTCCTGTAGATTCGATCAAAAAAACATATCAGCACACTTTGTGCAATAATTTTTATGTAAAAAATTACTATGACATTAATAGTAATTGTTTAAATGAATCTACTGACTTCAATCTCACAATGCCAGTATTAACACAAGTAGATTCGAATGGGGTAATAGTTGATACCATATCATCAACTAATGGCTTCTATTATACAGCTTATGGAAATACAGGGGATAGATACACTTTCAAAATAGTTTCAGCATTATATCTGGACCCAAACTGCCCAACGAGTGGGATAATTACTGATACCCTCAAGTCTTTAACTTACAATTTTGATACAACAAATATTGGCTTCATTAGTAGTGCCACGTCAGGTTTCGATATCGGATTATACACTGTTCCATCATATACTAGGGGTAATCACCAACAAATTACTATATACGCATGTAACAAAACTAATAATCCAGTCTTTGCAACTACAACCGTTGACTATAGTCCTAAATGGGAGTATATGGGAGGTTCAGGGCATACGGTACCACTTCCTTCAACAGTTGCAGGAAACTCCTTGTCGTGGTCTATACCCATGTTATCGCTGAGTAACTCCCCGGTTAAATTGCAGTACCGTGTTGAAAATAACCCCGCTACCGGAAATGTGGTTATGGGAGATACCGTAAATTCACACTACAATATTCTTCCTATTTCAGGCGACATGGTTATTATAGATAACAACTGCGACAGAAATGATACTTCTACTTCATCTTGGGATCCTAACGATATTTCTGTAAGTCCCGGAAATGGATGTGTGTACAGTGGTAACAAACTAACCTATACAGTGCGCTTTGAGAACACAGGTAATGATACTGCTTTCAATATACATGTGTTAGATACTTTATCCGATAACCTGGATCTTCAATCCATGCGCATAATTATGGCCTCAAACTCAATGGATGTTATCCCTATTCATACCGATGGATACAATATCATTAAGTTTGATTTCCCCAACATTTACCTGCCTGATAGCTCACACCACGGATTGAGTGACGGGGCATTTATTTTTAGTATTAACCTGAAGGATGGCCTCCCTGATGGCACACAAATACCTAATCGTGTAGGTATCTATTTCGATTACAACCCTGTTGTGCTTACCAATACCGTTGTCAATACCATTGGCTGCCCCACCAGCGTGCCTGAGATAGCCGGCAAAAATAATGTAGCACTATTCCCTAACCCCGCTACAAACACACTGACTATAAAAATGGATGATGGGGCGTATAGCTCATGCACCATCAGCAATACTCTGGGGCAAGCAGTAATGCAGCAGCAACTGAACGGCACACACACCAATATATCGGTGGCTGCATTGCCCCCCGGCATGTATTATGTAACGCTGTATGGTGAGCAGGAGAACAAAGTGCTGAAATTTGTGAAACAGTAGCAGGATTTGCTTCTATTTGAGGGCGGTGTTATAAACAATACCGCCCTCTTTATATATGGGCATTTCGATATGGCAAGATAGGTACATTTCAAATCTTCGCTCTTTGAATAGAAAAACCCGAAGGGTTGAAATTATTATAGATGAACGAAATAAGCTATGAGGTAAGCCCATTTCTGGTACTCGTTTGTAACGAGTATCACCAGGCACCGCGTTTGTAACGCGCGTACACTCATTTCGTGAGGTTGCTCTCCACGGCAGATAAATTCGTGCCTCGCAATGACCTGCGGGTGCGGATTGCACCACTCCGGGAGTGCTTATCTGGTGGATGGTTATATATATTTTCGTATCTTTACAGGCGTAAGGTATTCCTCATGCAAACAGTAACCATAAAAATAAACAACTCCCACGCAGCCCGTCTTTTGGACGAGCTTGAGGCGATGAACCTTATCAAAGTAATCAAACAATTGCCCGCCAAAGAGAAAAAAAGAAAACTTTCTGAAAAACTTGCCGGCAGCATTACTCCCGCCCAGGCCCGTAAAATGCATAAAGAACTCAACGAAATGCGCAACGAATGGGAGAGAGATACCTGATAGATACCAATATCATTATTGATTTTTCCGAGAATAAACTACCTGCCGGGGCTAAAGCCTTAATAGCGTCTGTTATTGATGATGAACCCTGCCTTTCAGTAATCAATAAAATTGAGTTGCTCGGTTTCTCCGGTGTTTCAAAAAGCATCATGAATTTGTGGATGCGGCTAATGTAATAGGCTTGGCAGATGATATAATTGCTAAGACAATTGCCATACGGAAGGTTCACCGTATTAAATTACCGGATGCCATTATTGCTGCCACTTCAGTTATTCACAAGTTGGTGCTGATGACCAGCAACGACTCCGACTTCCGCAATATCAAAGGGTTGAAAGTCCTGAATCCCCGTGATAAACAATAACACCCTGCAGCGTGTAGCATATTTCGCCCTTTCAAGGGTTGCGGACGAAAAGGTTATTCTAAAAATTCAAACAATTCCAAAAATTCGAGTTCAGACAAAAAATCATAATAACCCGCTCAAACCCGCGCCCACACTACACCCAAAAACCATCATGGTACAGTTTCTGTACCGCCATGTTTTTTTTATTTGGTTGGCACAACAGCAGTAATGAACTTTACCAATACCCGGCTGCAAATGTTTTCCCTATAAACATTTGTGTAGTTTTAGTGGGAGTAAAATTTTGTAAAAAAAGTGTGAAGATAGTGCGCAAAAATAAATATTAATATCGTTGTTAGTCAGTATATTATATATGAAAACGTCAATCCAAAAAAATTCTGTAAAAATGTCCTTTTCACACTTAAATCGACCCTGTGAGCATACCATCCCCCGCTCCCTTCTGGGCTGCCTTCTTTTTTCATGCCGGAGGACCGGCAATACCGGTGCAGGCAATATGTAATATTTCGTCTAACTTTACACCATCATCAACCGCATGGAATTACCCCAGGGCAAAAAAGTTTATTTCGCATCCGATTTTCATCTGGGCATACCCGACCGCACCACCAGCCTCGAGCGTGAAAAACGCATCTGTGCCTGGCTCGATGGCATAAAGGCCGATGCAGGCCTGCTCTACCTCGTAGGCGACCTCTTTGACACATGGTTTGAGTATAAGAATGTGATTCCGAAAGGTTATATCCGCTTCCTCGGTAAGCTGGCCGAGCTCAGCGATGGCGGCCTGCAGATAGAAGCCTTTACCGGAAACCATGACCTCTGGATGTTGGGCTACTTTGAGAAGGAGCTGAATATACCCGTCCATCATCACCCCATAGAGCGCGAGATAAACGGCAAAAAATTCTTCATAGGCCATGGCGATGGCCTCGGCCCCGGCGACCACGGCTACAAGATGCTGAAAAAGGTGCTGCGCAGTCCCGTTTCACAGTGGCTCTATCGCCGCCTCCACCCCGATACAGGCGTGGGCATGGCATCATGGTTCAGCCGCCTCGGCCCCAAGCATGTAGACGGGCCGATAAAGGAATTCCAGGGGCCGGAGAAAGAGTGGCTGGTGCAGTTTTGCCTTGAAACGCTGAATCAGGAGCACTTCGACTACTTTATTTTCGGGCACCGGCACATAGCTGTAGAATATCCGCTGCCGCAAAGCAGCCTCTATGTGAACCTCGGCGACTGGATACGCTATGACAGCTACGCCGAATTTGACGGAAAAGATTTGAGACTAAAATATTATAAGCCGTAGGGCAATTTGAAAATTTGATAATGTGAAAATGGCTCATTTGATTTTACTTACGACTTACAACTTACGACTTACGACTGTATGCGCACACTGGTAATGATACGCCACGCAAAAAGCAGCTGGGCAAACCCGCTGCAAAGCGATTTTGAACGGCCCCTCAACGACCGCGGAAAGAAAGACGCACCCGAAATGGGCGCGAAACTGAAAAAAATGGGCATCATCCCGGACCTCATTATTTCCAGCACGGCAAAAAGAACAAAGCAGACAGCAAAAAAAATAGCAGAAGAGACCGGCTACAACCCCGATGATATAAGATGGGAAGAAAAATTGTATCATTGCATCCCTTCAGTTTTAGAAGAGGTTTTGTATGAGGTAGCCGATCGTATAAAAACGGTATTCATAGTAGCGCATAACCCGGGCATCACTGATTTTGTAAACCAGCTTTCGCCGCGGTTCAGTATCGAGAATATGCCTACATGCGGTATTGTTGGTGCCCGTTTTAAAGCAGACGAATGGAACAACTTCTCAATTTCTGAAAGGGAAGTATTTTTATACGAATATCCCGGTAAAGATGATAACACCAAATAAATCAGTAGTTCAGATAACAGGCATTCTGGAAAAGTTATTTGAAGAGCATTTTGAAAAAAAACCCGAGCATATAGAAGCCCTGGCCGTTTCCGGCTCCGACCGCCGCTATTACCGCATGAAAAGCGGAAAGACTACCGCCATAGGCACCTACAATACCAATGTAGCCGAAAACAATACCTACTTCTATTTTACCGAATTGTTTCGCAAACACCAGGTAAATGTGCCGGAGGTGTACAAAACCAGCAAAGACCGGCGCGCCTATCTGCAGCAAGACCTCGGGAATACTTCTCTCTTTGACACAGTGTTGAAGGAAGGCTATACCGAGCCCGTAAGGAAATTGTACCATACCGCCCTGGCACAGCTTGCCAAAGTGCAGTGGATTGCTGGCCGCGAGGCCGACTACAAGCAGTGCTTTGCCGCCAAGCAGTTTGACGAAAAGGCCATCATGTCCGACCTGCTGTATTTCAAATATTATTTTGCCGACCTCCAGGGCATACCTTACGACCGCTCAGGGCTGATGAGCGAGATGGAACTCCTGAGCAAAGACCTTGGCCGTGTGCAGCCGCAAACGCTCATGTACCGCGATTTTCAGAGCCGCAACATTATGGTCAGCGACGGCAAGATATACTTCATAGACTTTCAGGGCTGTATGCAGGGGCCACCGCAATACGACATTGCATCATTGCTATGGCAGGCCCGGGCACAGCTTCCCGGCCCGTGGAAAGAAGACCTGCTGAACGGTTACATAAAAAGCCTCAACGATCTGCATGTGCCCCGCATGGATGAAATATATTTCCGCAGGGGTTATGTGCAGTTTGTCTTGGTTAGATTGTTGCAAGTGCTGGGCGCATATGGTTTCCGTGGGCTGCTGCAGCACAAGGCGCATTTTATTACCAGTATTAGCCCTGCTTTAAAAAACCTGCAGATGTTTCTTGCCGACCATCCGCAAACACCTGCATATCCCGAGCTGCGCTCACTGCTTGAGAAAATATCCGCTCCCGATATGCAGGAGAAGTACGCCACCTCTGCACACGATGAACAACCAAAACTCACCGTGCAGATCAGCAGCTTCTCTTATAAGGCAGGCATTCCCAAAACATCCGGCCCGCATGGCGGCGGCTTTGTATTCGATTGCAGGGGCATCCTCAATCCAGGCAGGTATGCCGCTTACAAACACCTCACCGGCAATGACGATATGGTGCGCCAGTTTCTGGAGCGGGAATCTAAAATGCCCGATTTTATGAATTATGTATATGCACTGGTGTCTATCAACGTTGAAGACTATATTGCCCGTGGTTTTGAGCAGCTCAGTGTGTCCTTTGGCTGCACCGGCGGCCAGCACCGCTCGGTATATGCCGCCAACCAGCTTGCTAACTACTTAAAGACGCGATACAACGTGAACTCCACTGTCACCCATTGCAATGAAGAAAGATGGGTGTTGCAGAAAGACGATGCTGAGGCCTGACCTTCCTCAAATATGTTTGAATAACAATCGGCTGTTTCAAAAAACTGAAACAGCCGATTGTTATTATGGTAAACAGCATCTTAATATTGTTCTTTTGCCCTTCCTCTTAATGGCGGCATGGGCATAGGGTTACTCACATTCAGGTTGCGGTAGTTATTTACTTCAGGCCCTTCCGATTGAGGACTTGGGCAACCCTCATAAGGGGCGCGTGTGCTTGCCGCTACATTATCTCCGGTATAGCATACTTTTATCTTTCCCTTTCTGTTGTTCTTTGGGTAATAGCCATGATAATCGGCCGAGGATTGCATTACGTAAGACTGCGACTGTGGTATAGTCATATCCACAGCATGTCTGTTTGCCACAGCCAGCTGGACTCCGTCATATTCATATTGTGTCTCATCTTCTTTACCGGCTGCTAAAGCACTATTTGAGAAAGTAGAATTGTGCCGGCTCGGTGTTTCGCAGCATATATAATATCCGCAGTCACTCTTACATACTTTGAAGTTCGAAGCGTACTCGGTTTTATAGCACGATGTGTTGTTTTTATCTTTTGAAGGCCTGCACACCTTATTTTGTTTTACACCACATGCATTTATCCGCTCGGTTTGCGCCTGTGCTCCGGCATAAGCCAGACAACATATCAGGACAGTTAGTAGCTTTTTCATAACATTGTTTTTTAAGGTTCAACTAATGATTCTGATATCATGGTTGAAAAAACAATGCCAAGGGCTGTTAATAAAAATAAAATGGCTGTTAACTGCTTATTTATCGGTTAATTGCAAGCAATGACCCTGAGGTGCAAAGAGTAAAATGCTGGAAATAATCACCTAACAAATTTAAAAAGGGCTGGCCAAATGCAGTTCTTCATTAGTAAACGCGGCGGTAATAATGCTTGTGGTTTTTCTTATAATAACGCTTACGGGGTTTTACCTCGATACATGAACTTACAAACAATAAAATCAATACCCCGGCCGCTATTATTCTGTTTCTCATCCCGTATTTGGTTCTGAATAGATTGTTATGCAAATATGCACCACAATTTATTAATAATATTCTAAAATATAGCCGTTTTTGCGGTTATTATTGATTTAGCCTTTACCATTATCACTATAAAAAATCCCTATTGAACCCGTATTTATGTATTTTTGTACAAATTTATTGCGATGCTGAAGACAGGAAATACCATAGTGAGCATTTATACCGAGATGACCCCAAATCCGGGTACAATGAAGTTTGTAGCAAATAAGCTCTTGTACCCCGGCAAAAGTATAGACTTCCCTGATGAGGCATCGGCTGCACCATCTCCGCTGGCCAAAGAACTTTTTGCTTTCCCGTTCATCAGGAGTGTATTTATCGCCAGCAATTTCGTTACGCTCACAAAAACACCCGAAACCAATTGGGATGATGTGATACCTGCAGTACGCGAATTTTTGAAAGTATATCTTGAAGACGGTAAGCCGGTGGTGAACGAAGACCAGGTAGTTGCCAAAATAGATACTTACGTGCCTACCGGAAACGATGGAGATGTGGTAGACCGCATCAAAGAGCTGCTGGAAAATTATGTAAAACCTGCGGTGGAAATGGATGGTGGCGCTATCAGTTTTAAAGGTTATGATAGCGGCACAGTGACTTTGATGCTTCAGGGCTCCTGCTCCGGTTGCCCCTCATCTATGATTACTCTTAAATCGGGTATAGAAGGCATGATGAAGCGCATGATACCCGAGGTAAAAGAAGTGGTAGCCGAAGCTGAATAATTAATTGTTTCATTTTTTATATAAAGCCAATGTAGATATTACATTGGCTTTATTATTGGCGCACTACATATCTGTTACTTTAGGTTAAATCTATCCGCATTCAAGTGAAAATATAGTATTTTTACCCCTACGCTTTCACAGGGACTATTCATCACTTACCGGAAACGAACATGAGCATTCAGAATAATTACGTGGCCATCATGGCCGGTGGCATAGGCAGCAGGTTTTGGCCGGAGAGCCGCACCCACTACCCCAAGCAATTCCTCGACCTGCTGGGTACCGGGAAATCACTTATCCAGTGGACGTATAATCGGTTCAAGCACATATGCCCTAAGGAGAATATCTACTTTATCACTAATGAGCAATATATAACTACCCTCAAAAGCCAGATACCCGAGATAGACGATAACAATATCATCAGCGAGCCATCCCGTAAAAATACTGCACCTTGTGCTGCCTATTTTGCACACAAAATAATGGCGCTGAATAAGCGGGCTAACATAATTATGTCGCCTGCCGACCACCTGATAATGGATGAGCATTCTTTTGAACGCACTGCACACGAGGCGCTTGATTTCGTGGCGCACCATCCGTCATTGCTCACGCTGGGCATAAAGCCTACCCGCCCCGATACCGGCTACGGATATATTCAATACGATCCCGAGCAGGAAATAGATAAGACCTACCGGGTAAAAACATTTACAGAGAAGCCGTCGCTGGAGCTGGCACGTACTTTTTTAAAGAGTGGTGACTTCCTCTGGAATTCCGGGATATTTGTATGGAACGTGCAGACTATCATGGATGCGCTCGAGCATTACCTGCCCGAAATGAACGAAGTGTTCTCGCAGGCGAAAGATGTGTATAATACGCCCGCCGAGCATGATATGATCACGAAGCTCTATCCTCATTGCACAAATATCTCTATAGACTATGGCATAATGGAGAAAGCAAGGAATGTATTCGTCATTCCTTCTTATTTTGGTTGGTGCGATCTGGGCACATGGGAGTCGGCCTATGATAACTGCAATAAAGATTACCTCGGCAATGCGGTATTGGGAAATAATGTGATGGTGATAGACGCTACTGAGTGTATGATAAAAGCCCCTAACGAAAAGTTGGTGGTGCTGCAGGGGCTTGAAAAATTCATTGTAGTGGATACTCCCGATATTCTCCTCATCTGCGAGCGCAACCGCGAGCAGCAGATTAAAGAATATGTGGCAGAAGTGAAACGAAATAAGGGGGATAGGTTCTTATAATCCCAACCACTCACTATTTAATTTTTTGATTTAATGGAATTGCCTCAAAAGCACTCTTCAACAAGCACCAGCATATTCACCGTCATGAGTGCATTGGCTCAGCAGCATAATGCAATCAACCTCTCGCAGGGCTTCCCTGATTTTCATATTGATGAACAACTGGCAAACCTGCTGAGTGAAGCCGCCCATAAGGGCCACAACCAGTATGCTCCTATGCCCGGCCTGCCCGCACTACGGCAGGCAATTGCAGGCGATATTAAAAAACGCTATGGCGTAGATGTTGATGCAGACCATGAGGTAACCATAACACCCGGCGCCACCTATGCCATCTACACTGCCTTCACAGCTATACTGCAGCCGGGCGACGAAGTAATAGTACTGGAGCCCGCATACGACAGCTACATACCGAACATAGAAATGAATGGCGCAAAAGCAGTTACTATCCAGTTAACTGCACCGCGCTTTCACCCCGATTGGAACAAGATAAAGGATGCGATAACATCACGCACCCGCGCCATTATTGTGAACACACCCCATAACCCCACAGGGGCTATATGGAGTAAAAAAGACTGGGACCAGCTTGCCGAAATAATACGCGACACCAATATTATTGTGCTTTCTGATGAGGTATATGAGCAGATAGTATTTGACGGTATGAAACACTACAGTGTACTGCAGCACCCCGAGTTGCGCCAACGCAGCTTTGCTCTTTACTCCTTCGGCAAAGTGTATAACAATACCGGCTGGAAGGTAGGATATACTGTAGCGCCACCCGCTTATACACAAGCTGTGCGCCGCATACACCAGTTCCTGGTGTTTTCTGTGAACACACCGGCACAATACGCCCTTGCACTCAATATGGCTAATGATCATGCTGCACCTGTGGGCACAGTAATGCAAAAAAAGCGCGACCTTTTTCTTTCGCTTATAAAAGAAACACCTTTCACTATTCACGAACCTGCACGCGGCAGCTATTTCCAGATTGCCGGCTACAGCAACATCAGTAACCTGCCCGATACTGAATTTGCACAATGGCTTACAAAAGAATGCCGCGTGGCAACCATACCGGTAAGTGTGCTCTATAAAAACAAAAAAGACGATAAGCTTATCCGCTTTTGCTTTGCAAAAAAAGAAGAGACCCTAATCGAAGCAGTAAATCGGCTCAGGCAATTGAAGCCTCTGTAGTCTGCGTTAGTTTTTCTTTATGCTCATGTGGTTAATTTGAAGAACATGGAACTCCTCAAAAAGCTCAGACTGCACGCCAACCAACCATTGTGGCTCATCAATGCACCGGCCTATATGATTCAGTTTTTTACAGACTTTGCAGTAAAGCAAAAGCCGGGAAAAGAAAAACCTGTTGCACAGCTCATCCTGTTTGCAAAAAGCGGCGATGAGTTGAATTCGTATCTCATCAAACTCGCAGACTATATCGGTCACAATACATTGTTCTGGATATGCTACCCAAAGAAAAGTGGCTCTATCAAGAGTGACCTCATCCTGATGAAAACATGGGACATTGTTTTCAGCTCCGGCTACCGCGGACAAACTTCCGTTTCCATTGACGACGACTGGACAGGGATGCGCTTCACCAATGCCCCGCGCACTAAGTCGTCTGATAGCAACTTACCGATGGAAGAGCGCAAACACAAAGGGATAGACTATGTTAACCGCACCACCACACTACCTGAAGATGCATTAGCAATAGTAAACAAATACAAAGGCCTCTCTGATTATTTCTATTCTCAATCTTTCACCTGTCAGAAAGAGTACGTAATGGCAATAACCGAAGCAAAGAAGCCGGAAACGCGCACACGCAGGATAGAAAAAATGGTAGAGATGTTATTGCCTAAAATGCATGCAAAGCAACAGAAAGCAAAAAAAATAAATGCATAAAAAAAGCGGCTAATTATAAAATTAGCCGCTTAATATTTTATGCCTTTTAGCAGGTTACGCTTTCAGCGTCAGATGCGAAAAATTCGGCGCTTCTGTATTATGTATGGAATTATACGTAGGGATGATGTAGCGCGCGCTGTAATCATTATCTGATATGAACTTCACCACATACTCCACCGCAAATGCGGGGTCGTTCTTCTTGCCTACCAGCAGATACTCCAGGTAGAACAGCGATATGCCCGAATCGAAAGACCCGCCATTATCCTTTCCTATCCACTTCTCGGCAAATGCCACAATATCGTTTTTATTATCAGTCAGCCTTTCGTGCAGTTGTTTCAGGCTATACACCTTCAGGAAGCGCAGGCGCTCCACATCGCCTTCTATGTCCACGTCCGAGTTTATTTTTGCCCCGGCGCGGTCAGCAATCATCTGGTCTATCTCCTTCAGTATTTTGCTGTTCATCACATATTCTCGCAGCGTCACGTCGGTCATTTGTGCGTTCTCATCTACCTGTGGCGCCTTAGTCTGCTTCGCCGATTCATTGTAGAATGGCACAGTTCTTTCTACGCTGCTCTCACGTATCACTTCCTCTATATGTTCTATATTGCCGTTACCGGTCACATTCAGATTGCTTACAGCAGCTGCAATAGTAGCAGGCGCCTGTGGGTCTGGCATTGCCTTTTCCACCAGTGGTATGATTACTTCCGGTGAAGGTGCGGGTTTTAGTTCTACAACAGGGGGCGGTATGGGTATAACCATCGCAGGTGACGGTTGAGGCTCCTGCATCACCACGGGTGGTGGGGGCGGAGGAGGAACAACCATATTAATTTTTGGTTCTGCCTGATTTATACTGTGCGCAAGTTCTTTTAAGTTCTCTATGTTAATGTTTGCACTGGCTGCAATACCGCTCAGGGTAGTTTCAGCGGGCGGTATCACAGTAGGCTTTGGCACTACACCTGTGGGGGCCTGCGGACGTTGCGGCGCTATAGGCTGCGATACACCGATGTTCACCATTTTCGGCATCGGCACTTCTGCGGCTACACGTGGTGTTTCTATTACCGGCAGCTGAACCATAACAGGTGGCGGTGGTGGGGCAACTTCAACTTTCACTTCGGGAACTACTGCAACCACAGGGGGCGCAACAGGTGCTGCCACCGGTGCCTGGACTACAGGTGGTGGTGGGGCAACTTCAACTTTCACTTCGGGAACTACTGCAACCACAGGGGGCGCAACAGGTGCTGCTACCGGTGCCTGAACTACAGGGGGCAGTGGTGGGGCAGCTTCAACTTTCACCTCAGGAACAGCAACTACCGGTGGCGCAAAAACCGGTGCTGGTTCAGCAACAGGTGCGAAGGCAACCTCGGGCTCCACTTCTTTTGCTACGGTCGGTAATTGTTCCGCAACCACAGGTTGTTGTATTTCTTCTTTTACTGCCTGAGTATGAATTTGTGTCCCTTCTTCTGCTTTATTGGTAACACGTTTGCTGTGTTCTGTGCGTATTTTCAGGAACTCTATATCCGCCATTTCCAGCAATGCACCTACGCGGTAGAAATCCCTTTTGGCTTCATCCGGCATTGCGGTATTGTCATAGCCCAGTTCTTTCTCAATCCCCGACCATGCATCCTGCAGCATAGAGCAAATCTGTATTTCAAACTTTTTATCCCCTGCCCTTTTGTACTCTGTTTGCTGTTGCCTGTTTTTGTTTAATGTAGCTGTATAGTTGATGTTTTTGTAAGCGAATGTTTCAATCCTTATTTTCTTTTTGTCCATCGACCGCTCAATGTCCACATTAAATTCATCATGGAGTATATGAGAAATCTTATTCACCGTATCTTCAAAATAGGTAATGATACGAATGACAGGCATATAGCCCTCTTCGCTTCCTTCCGCTTCGCTCAGGTCCACACCCGATTCTATACGGTAATAAGGAATCTCATTTTGTATCACGATTTCTCTTACCAGGTCCTCAATCTTTATAGCGAAAGAGTTGTTCCGGTCAATTGCCGATGGATGACTTTTGTAATACATACTCACTTACATTAATCTACAAGGATACGGAATTTTTCTAATTTTCCACATATCCACAATTTCCATTAACAAATAGTTTACAATGTATTAGCTATTCAATTACAATTTATATATAATGAAAATCGCAATCGTGGGGCAGGTTTTAAGTTCCCTCGGCAGCAGCCTTAGGTTTCCAGAGTTCGCGCCACTCATTGGGTGTCAATGCTTCCCGCACATCGAAATTTCCTATTTTTGTCCGTCTCAGTTCCTGTAGGTAGGCCCCGCAACCCAAGGCCTGCCCTAAATCATGTGCCAGCGAACGTATATAGGTACCCGTGCTGCACAATACCCTGAAATGCACCTCCGGAAATTTTATTGCAGTTATCTCAAACTCACCTATAGTTACCGGCCGGGCATCCATCACCACTTCTTTGCCGGCACGCGCAAGATCATATGACCGCTTTCCGTCCTTTTTTATGGCCGAATGCGCGGGTGGCACCTGCATAATATTGCCGGTAAACTGCTTTATAACTTCATGCACCTGTTCTTCGGTTATATGGCCCCATGGTTGCTCATCTTTGGGTTCGCTCTCCAGGTCATAAGTTTCAGTAACAGCCCCCAGGTGAATAATGCCTGTGTATTCCTTAGGCAATTGCTGATAGCCGGATATCTGCTTCGTCATTTCTCCTGTGCAGCAGATCAGCAGCCCGGTGGCAAGTGGGTCCAGCGTGCCGCAATGGCCTATTTTCGCCCGTAGCGCTATTTTTATGCTGTTCACCGCATCAAACGAGGTCCATTTGTAGGGCTTATCTATGAGCAGTACGCCGCCTTTTTTCAATTCGGCGGCAGTAGGTCTTTTTTGCATTGCCGCAAAGGTAGGTTGAATTGATTAAAAGATAATGCTCCTGCCCTTGCCCTGCCCCACCAAAGTATAGCGGAAATAATTAGCCTTATTTAATACCTTGCGTACTTATAAGAATCCTTTCAGACTTATGCCTGATACAATTTCCAACCGGACAGGGAACCATTTTAAATTTCTCGACTCTGCAAGAGGTATAGCAGCGCTAATGGTTTTCGGCAGTCATTTCATCGCGCGGAATTTTCAGGAAAAAATGAATGTGCGGTATTCCTTCTTTTTGTTCAATGGCAATGATGCCGTCTCTTTCTTTTTTGTGCTCAGTGGCTTTGTTTTGTCCTACAAATACATAGTGCTGGGTCATGAGATGGATGTAAGGAAGTTTTATGTAAGCAGGGTGTTCCGGTTATTTCCGCCTTATTTTATAATCGTGCTCCTAAGTACCTTATACGCTTACCGAAACGAGTTTGACTTCGCCACTATGCGTGATACATTCATTTATAATAAGAATGAATTCTGGGAGGAAGCATTGCTGTTCAGGTTTCACAACAAACGCTACTATCCCGGCTGGACGCTGACCCTGGAAATGCTTTGCTCTTTCCTTATACCTTTTTATATAGCCCTTGCGCTGAAAAACAAAAAGTTTATTCCCTATCTCATTGTTGTGACACTAATCATTGGCAATAATCTGCTGTTCAGTTACCTGCTGCTTTTTGGTATTGTAGCCACCACCAACTATAACGAGATCACAAGCCTGTCATTTCAGCAAAGCAGGTGGTACAAATACAGGTATCCCATTCTGGCCGCAGCCATACTATTGTTTTCCATCAGGCAGATACATGGCATTTCTCCGCTGGGACCAACTTTCCTATACCTACAGGATTATCTCGGTATGGATTTTTACACTTATACAGGCCTGAGTTGTTTTGTATTCCTAATCGGCATTCTCCACAGTAAAAAAGTCCAGCGTTTTCTCGAGCACAAGGTGCTGGTATTCCTCGGCAAAATATCCTATGGCATATATCTGGTGCATGTATTAGTTATTGAAGTGCTCGTATCTTTTTTTGGGAAATACCTGCCCTATCCGCCCAACCCTTTTAAGTTTGCCAGTTTTACCTTGCTGGTGTTTGGCGTGGTAGTTTTAGCGGCTACTGCATTGCATTATTTTGTTGAGTTGCCGTCTATAAAACTGGGCAAACGCATAGTTAAAAAAATGAAACCGGGACTGATAATAAAACGGGATTAACAAAAGCCGCTTACATATTCATTTCTACACGCCATATAGCAGTATATTTTGGAAGCTATTTAACTAATTAACCTGTTACGTTTTAACTTATCACCCTACCTTTGCCCCATGGCATACAAATCCCTTCGGGCTTTTATTGAGGCACTGGAACAAGCAGGCGAATTAATACGTATTAAAACCTTCGTTGACCCCGTTTTAGAAATAGCAGAAATCACCGACCGTGTATCAAAAACACCTGAGTGGAACAAAGCCCTGTTGTTTGAAAATACAGGTACGGGTTTCCCGCTCCTTATCAACTCTATGGGCAGCGAACGGCGCATGTGTATTGCCCTGGGAATAGACAAACTGGACGATGCCACAAAAGACATAGAAGACCTGTTTAAAAAATTATCTACTCCTAAGAATGGCATCATAGAAAAACTCTCCATGCTGCCGCAGCTCAGCAAGTTCGCCTCTTGGATGCCAAAAATAGTTAGTGGTCGTGGTGCCTGCCAGGAAGTGGTTATGGAAAATCCAAGCCTGGACAAACTGCCCATTCTCAAATGCTGGCCAAAAGATGGTGGCAGGTTCATTACACTGCCTGCCATTCATACAAAAGAACCGAATTCAGGCATCCGCAATATAGGCATGTACCGTATGCAGGTCTTTGAACCTACCATGACGGGTATGCACTGGCACAAGCACAAAGTATCTGCCCGTCATTTTAATGAGTACAAAAAACTGGGTAAACGTATGCCGGTGGCCGTGGCCCTTGGCGGCGACCCTGTTTACACCTATGCCGCTACCGCACCCCTACCCGAGAATGTGGATGAATACATGCTGGCAGGTTTCCTTCGTAAGAAAAAGGTGGAACTGGTGAAATGCATCACGCAGCCAGATATAGAAGTGCCGGCCGATGCCGACATCATCATAGAAGGATATGTGGACCCCAACGAGGACCTTATATGGGAAGGCCCCTTCGGCGACCATACAGGTTATTATTCCCTGCCCGATTTTTATCCGCGTTTTCATGTCACCGCTATCACGCATCGCAAAGATGCTGTATATCCCGCCACCATAGTCGGCATACCACCGCAGGAAGACGCATGGCTGGGAAAAGCCACGGAGCGCATTTTTCTCACACCTATAAAAATGATGATGGTGCCCGAGATAACGGATATGAACATGCCTGTGGAAGGGGTATTCCATAATCTGGTTATCACTACTATCAATAAAGAATACCCCGGTCAGGGGCAAAAGGTGATGAACGCTATGTGGGGCGCAGGGCAGATGATGTTCAACAAGATACTCGTGCTCTCCGATGGCGTAGAGGCCAGCAGCATAAAAATTGACGACTATAAGAATCTTACAAAGTACATCTTCAACAACCTAAACCCCGTTACCGATGTTTACTTCAGCCAGGGGCCAATGGATGTACTCGACCATAGCTGCTCCAAACTCGGCTTTGGCGGCAAGATGTGTATAGACGGCACAAAAAAACTGGAAGAAGAAATTACTACCCCGCTGCTTCCCTTCAGGCTGCACAAAGATTTTTCAAAAGTTAAACTGCATTCCCTTTTCCCTGAGGTATCCGGCATTAATGACAAGCTCGCAAAAGAGTGGGAGATACCCGTGCTATTTGTTGCCGTAGAAAAAAACCGCCCGAACCATGTGCGCGAACTGCATACACAATTATGCTCGTCCGCCGGCATCGAAGGCATTAAAATGATATTGTATGTAGAGCATACAGTAAACGCCGATGATATAGCCGATGTATTGTGGCGGTTCTGCAACAACCTCGACCCCAAACGCGACCATTTTTATGCCGGAACAAGCAATGTCATATTAGGCCTTGACGGCACCCGCAAAACCAAAAAACTGGACAATTTCGATCGTCCGTGGCCTAATATCATAGCCGCCGATGACCAAACCATAGCCGCCGTTGATAAGAAATGGGCAGACCTGGGGTTGGGAGAACTGATTATTTCCCCATCTTTACGCTATAAGACCCAACTATATGGGGGGGAGGCCTCTGTCTTAGATATTGAATAGTATTTTCCGTAAATTTGTAATAACACTAAACTTTAAAACCGATGAAACGCTTTTTCCTGGTAATATTTCTTTTGGCTGCCACCTGTTCTATTACATTACCTGTTATTGCAACAGCGCAGACTACTGCCACGGTTACCCTTGCCACCTTCACAACAAAGGTAAACCTGCTCGACTCCTATATTGCCGCCGGCAATATGGCCGCAGCCAACAGCACATGGACAGAAGTGCATAACATGATGCTGAATGTGCTGGCAAAATCCAAAACCAGCATACGCTCTGCCGCCACCGCTACCGATAAAAATGCACACATTGCTATTCTGGAGGGCCAGGAAAAAAAATACTGGGATGTGTGGAACCTTAAAACTAACCTCGCGGCAAACCGTGCTGCCATCCACACCAAATTAGGTGAGTTCGGCAGTACTATTTATTGATTTTCATCAGATGCGTATAAAACGAAAAAGCCCCGCGGGGCTTTTTTCGTTTTATACGCGTAATTGGTTGCGTAGTTTTTAGCATCAAATTTCTTTACCCCTCTCCCAGCAGCACCTGCCATGCCTTGTTCACATCTCCGGCATCAAGCAGTTCTTTAGCATATTGGTGAAGGGCTTCTTTTTTAATATCCTCGTCATGCGATAAATCCTTTAGTATGGATGTAAGCCTGTCATCCCAAAAATCTGCGCTTACTATGGGTATAGTGGTGCAGTTGCCCAGCATGCCGAGGTTGTTCCCGGTCAATATTTTGCTGTGGCGTATGTGTGCCGGCAGGGCATCTACGCCTACACCCAACTCTACGTTTGGTTTGTGTACATCAAATATCGCACTGCCCGATGCCCGGCAGTAGTGGTCGCCACCCATGCGGGCCACGAGGTCTATTTTGTTCGGGTCTATCTTCCCTGTTTCATCCAGCACATTGTCGTCAATATGCATACACAGCACCTCGCATATGATGAGGTTTGCCGCGCCACCTTCCTTGCCTGTTTCTATCACCTGTAGTACCTTACACTCCAGTTGTGCCGGCGACTCTTTCACACGGTATGGCTTTACCATATCCGACTTCACCGGCGTAAATCCAGCTTTTACAAACTCATCCACACCCTTCGGGTACTCACAACTACTCAGGTTCATCTGCTGCACCATGTTGTAGCTCACCACATTTATTACCACTTCATTGGTCTCATATACATTCTCCAGGCTGTGCTTAATCGTATTGTCCCGCACCCTCCGCGCCGGCGAAAAAATAAGTATAGGCGGCTTGCTGCCAAACACATTGAAAAAACTAAATGGAGAAAGATTGGCAACTCCGTTATTATCAATGGTACTTGCAAAGCATATAGGGCGCGGCGCTATTGCACCAAGCAGGTAGGCATGTAGCTGCGCAGTCTTGATCTCGCCCGGTACTATCCTCATCTCACCTCAAAATTTGCCAATGTCACAAAATCATTCACCCTGCTGTCTATATCTGCTGCTGTAATCTCTTTCAGGCGGTTTGGCCCGAATTTCTCCACGCAATACGAAGCCATTGCGGAACCTACTATAACACCGGCCTTCATGCTTTCGAAAGAAACATCATTCACCCTGGCAAGGTAACCAATGAACCCTCCTGCAAACGTATCACCTGCTCCTGTGGGATCAAACACATCTTCCAATGGCAGTGCCGGTGCCGAGAATATCTTGTTCTCATAGAACAACAGCGCACCGTGCTCTCCCTTCTTCACTATTACACATTTGGGGCCCATTGCCTGTATTTTTTTTGCGGCTTTCACTAACGAATACTCCCCGCCAAGCTGGCGCGCTTCGCTATCATTCACCATTAGCAGGTCCACCATTTTCAATACTTCTTTCAGGCCATCCAGCGCCACATCCATCCAGAAGTTCATCGTATCAAGTATAATGAACTTAGGGCGCTTTCTGAGTTGTTGCAACACGGTCAATTGCACCGCAGGTGCGAGGTTGCCCAGCATCACAAAATCAGCATCCTGGTAGCTTTCCGGTATCTTCGGGTCAAATTGCGCCAGCACATTCAGGTCAGTTACCAGCGTATCCCGGGTATTCATGTCCAGGTGGTAGCGCCCGCTCCAGAAAAAGCTTTTACCGTCTTTTACTACCTCTACGCCTTCCATAGTCACACCACGCTGTTCCAATGCGCTCATTTCCTCCTGAGGGAAATCACCGCCAACGATAGATACCTGCTTTATCGGGCTCACAAAGTTGGAGGCCGCCCAGGCGGCATAGGTGGCAGATCCGCCAATTATGCGGTCCACTTTTCCAAACGGGGTTTCCAGCGCATCAAACGCCATTGTACCTACAATCAGTAAAGACATATTATTTTGAAATTTTGAGCAAATGTAATGCTACATTCCGATATATCACCCCTGCATAAAGAATGATTTACATCTGATTCTATCTATACGGCCATTATCTGTTATTGCCCCGGTTTATAGCCCCGAAAATCTTCCTGAACTCGCGGTAGCAGATAACATTATACCAAAAGGCGATAACCACGCCCACACTAATAATTATTATCTGGTTGAGCGATACCGAAGGTTTTGCGCTTTCCTCGAAAAAGTAATAAGCGGCAAGGTATATCAGCATGGCTATAAAATAAATCGCCCGCTCTGCTTTCAACAGTTTCATTTCGCCAAGAAAAAGGTTAATCACCACACTCAGCATTTGCCAGCCTATCAGGGAAAACAGTACCCACCTTGAAGGAATACCTGCATGAGCATCAAGGCTATATATAAACAGGATAATTCCAAGACTCTGTGCTATAGGGTCCATCAGTTTGAACATTTGCACATTACTGCTCTTATTCAACTTTGAAGAACTGTGGGAAGCAGGCCTTCGTTTTGATCTTTTGCCGTTCATAGGTATTATATAGTATATAGAGTGCTAAAGTATAAAATTTTTTATTGTTTTATAAATGATTAATACTTAATATCTGACAAAAGGTAAGAATATCATGCCAGGATTATAATTTTACAGGATGGAACGTGCGTTTCTCCCGCTAAACAGGACTATAAAAATTCAAAATGAAAGCAATGCTTTTTGCGGCCGGCCTCGGCACAAGGTTGAAACCATTTACTGACAGCAACCCTAAAGCACTGGCTTTGGTGAACAATAAAACTCTGCTGGAGCATAATATCAGGTATCTGCAGCGCTATGGCATTTATGATGTAGTGGTAAATGTGCACCACTTTGCCGATAAGATATCCGCAACGCTGAAGGACCATAATAATTTTGGCAGTAACATAACCCTGTCAGACGAGCGGGAGAAAATACTGGAAACAGGTGGTGGCCTGAAAAAAGCCGCACCATTCTTTGCCGGCGAAGAAACCTTTGTAGTGTTAAATGTAGATGCGCTGACAAACCTTGATCTCAATACTATTATCCGGGCGCATACAGCATCAGGGGCCATAGGCACACTTGCCGTAATGCAAAGGCCCTCCGGCAGGCACTTATTATTCGATAAGGACATGACGCTGTGTGGATGGCAAAACAATACTACCAACGAGCAGCGCATCTCTCGCAATACTGCACCCTTGCTTCCATTTGCATTCAGTGGCGTGCAGGTATTGTCACAATTTGTTTTACAGAACATCCCCTTTACCGGAAAATTTTCTCTCATAGACCTCTACCTGCACCTCGCAAAAACCAACACCATTAAGGGCTATGACCATACCGGCGATATTTTTGTAGATGTGGGAAAACCTGAAAGCATTGCAAAGGCAGAGGGTCTTTTTAGCTAATGCTTAATGCAGCACAGCTCGCAATATAGGCAGCGACCTCACATTGCCCATATGCTGTGTATGCTGCTGCAAAAATGTAACGTACCAATCTATCAGGCGCAGGCGCATATCCGCATTCATCTGCACATCCTGCAAGGCTTCAGCTTCGGTCACTTGCTGTAGCCTGCTCAATGCCTGCACATCCTCATCGCTGGTATACGACATCGTTGCCGGTGCCTGCTCTGTAAAACCTCCTTCGCCCAGGTTAAGATACGGTGTTGCTTTACTGTAGCTGCCCTTCAGGTTAAAACCGAATTCACGGCTGCAGTGAATGATAAAATATAAAGGGAAGTTGGCCACTTTGCCGGCTGCCATTTCATCCAGCTTCACGAGGTAATCATGTACAAACCCATATAGTTCGGGCATGGGCGCACCTTCGGGCAGTAAACGCAGCAGCACCTCCACCGAAAAAAGAAGAATGCTGTTCTTTACCACATTTTCCTGCGCATGGCTGTATATATGCCCCGCCTCAAATTCACGTATCCGCTGCAGATTCTTATTGGGCTGGTGGTACACCACAAGCGACAGTATTGTTCCGGGCTGAAAGAATGCTGCGCGGTTTTGTCTGCTTTTCGCGCTGCGCACACCTTGCACCATATAAGCCTGCACACCATACACCTCTGTGAATATAGTAGTTATCAGGCTGCTTTCGCCATATTTTACCGACCTCAGTACTATGCCATTCGTCTTCTGCAGCATGGGGGCGGTGTACGATTGTTACTGCATGAACACGATCTTACCGGAATAAGTTTGCTGGCCATCGCTGCTTGATACAAATACCAGGTACATGCCGCTCTGCGGCTTGCGGCCTTTGTAGTCCCTGCCGTCCCATACGGCCTGCCCGCCAAAGGCTTTGGTCCTGTATACAAGCTGGCCGCTGATATCAGTGATGCGCACGTCCGCGTTTGTGGCCAAACCCTTTATCGCTATAGTGCCTGTATAATCGCGATTTACGGGGTTTGGAAATATCTTCACATCATTGTTCGATTCGCTTCCTTCTGTCGCCGTGCTCCTGAAACTTACCAGCCCGTTCAGCGTGCCTATATACACATCGCCGGTCACCTTGTCAATGCTTATTTTCCTGATATTGTTGGAAGGCAGCGGGCTGTTTTCAGCAGTGAACCTGTATATAATCTGCTGCGCATCAGGCGACAAAAGCCAAACGCCGTCATCAGTACCCACCCATTTCCTGTTGCCGCCATCTACAGCTATGGTGCGCACATTGTTCCCGGCAAACAGGTAACCGGCAAAATCATCGTACTGCACTATAGGTATCTGCCCGTCGCACGGGCCCGGGGCATTACAATTACTGATGATGCCGATACCATTGTCGGTGCCTACCCATATATTATCGTTGTTGTCCTTCGCTATACAAAATGTATTGTTGCTCGGCAGGTTTCCATTGCCGGCACCTGCGCCCAGGGAGTAGTATCTGTCGTCTGATACATCTTCAATTGTTCCTGCGGGGTCATATACTACCACACCTCCGCCATCCAGCGATACAAACCATATCTGGCCGTTGTCATCAATCACCACAGGGCCGGCATTTACTTTGCCCGGCACACGGAATTTATACCATCCGCCGGCTGTCTTTGTATATAGCTGGTGATAAGAAAAAACCGAAGTAACCCATAGGTTGCCACGCTTGTCTAAAGTTAGTCCGGCTAACTGCCTTTGGTTATTGTCAAAATTTACACTGCTGGTATCAAAGATGGAATTCGTGTTAAGCGCTTCGCTGGTGCCATCGGCATTTAATGTGAACAAGCCATTCATAAATGAACCCAAATATACCGTTCCTGTTTTCTCATCTTTGGTTACTGCCACAAAGTAGTCCATGCCTGCAAGAGGGGCATACGAAGATTGCCGGTATGTTTTCCATCTGTCAGCATAAAAATTACTTATGCCACCAAAACTTGTCAGCGGAAACAATCTGTCTGAATAGCCGCCGTGCGTTACCCAAAAGTCTTTGTTATAGGCATATATATCAGAGCAACCCTCATCCGGCGGCCCGGCAGGAATAAAATTGTTTGCACCGGCCGGGTTGAGCTTTTGCAGGCCCACAAAAGCATCAGCTATCCAATAGCTGCTGTCTGCTATCTGCACCGCCTGCCTTGGGTTAAGGATGCCTTTATAGAAAGAATCAACAACAACATTGCTTCCATCCATCAGTTTCACTGCACCACTAAAAGTTTTGCCATTGTATTCGCATATCAGCAGTTTCGTTTGCCCGGCATCTAAATGTGTGATTATCCTGTTCGTATCACACGTATAGGACACTCGAAATGTATCGTCCACCAAGGTATAAACCGAGCTTTGGTTGCCTGCATATAGCCTGTTGCCCACACTCGCCATATATGTGTATAAGGGGCTGCTGTCTATCAGTTTCCATATCTGGAAATTCTGTAGCTGCGGGCTGTTTGTAGGCGCCTTGTAAACGCCCCCTTTTGTAAAAGCATAAAAGAAACCACCATTACGGATAAAGCCATTGATGGGTATTGTTTCGTTGTTGGCTATGAATTTATACGTTTCCTCAATATTGTGTGTAGCCAGGTCTATTACCAATATGCCTATGGAAGTACTTACATAAGCCATGCCGTTCTCGGCATATACACCGCTTACAGATTTTGTACCCGATATAGCTTTTATCTTAAAGTCGGGGATATTGTAAAAAGTGTTCTCTTTTTCTTTAAAAAGGTCAATGTTTCCGTTCGAATAAACAAATACTGTTGTTCCGGTTGTTGCGTCAAAAGCAACGCTTTGCATGCCTATGTCGGCCATGCCTTCTACCTTGCTGTAGGGTGTGGGGCCCGCTTTCAGGTCTGCACCATCCAGCATAAAAAAAGCCTTGGTGCCTATGGCATACATATTGCTGCCATCTGCCGCCACGCCTATCACCGTGCCGTAGGGCAGGTGCGACCGCCAGTAGCCTATCGGCCTGACCTGGGCGGACACATTGAGCGCGCCCGACATAAACAATAAAATTAATAATATAGGCCTTGAAAATATCATTGTCTGAAAGTATGGTCAAATTTAAACAAATAACGCTTTGCTTCGCCTGATATTGTTACTGACACCCCTCTAAGCAAAAAAATTACCTTTCATCTTATTTTATGAAAACGATCTTCCCGGTATACGTTTGCCTGCCATCGTTGTCCGAGACAAAAAACAGGTACACCCCGCTCTGTGGCCGGTGGCCGGTATAGTCTTTACCGTCCCAAACCACCTGGCCCCCCAACGCCTTTGCCCGGTACACCAGGTGCCCCGCAATATCGGTTATGCGCACATCGGCATTGTTTGCCACGCCCCTTATCGCTATGGTACCGCTGTAGCCGCGGGGCACAGGGTTCGGGTACACCAGTATCTGCTCGTTAGTTGCGGTGCCTTCCGTCGCTGTGCCGCGGTAGCTCACCACCCCCATATCAGTACCCACATACACATCTCCGGTCACATCGTCTATCGATATAGTGCGTATAAAATCAGATGGCAAGGGACTGTTATCCGCAGTAAAATGATGAATCACCTCTTGCCCGTCTTCAGATAGTAACCATAGCCCGCTCACCTGCGTGCCTATCCATTTCCGGTTGGCGCCGTCCACAGCCATCGCCCTCACATTCTCCCCTTCAAACAACGGGCCTGAGTACTGATCGAAACGCACCAAAGGTATTTCCGCTTTGCAGTATGCGGGGTTTATTGCCGTATCCACGCATTTTCTGAAAATTGCAATACCGTTATCTGTTCCAGCCCATATTTCATTCTTTTTGTCTTTGGCAATACAGAATACCCAATTGCTGGGCAGGTTGCCGGAATTTTCGCCCTTAAAAAAAGTGTAGCCCACATCATCCGTAGAATCGCTCAACGTATTTTTAGTATCATATACCGCGAGGCCATTTCCGAATGATGTGGCCATCCACACAAGGCCACTGTCATCCACAACTATCGGCCCACCATTATTCTTTACCCCGGGCATTGCATACTTATACCAGTTACCTTCCCTGGTTTTTACGTAAAGTTGATGCCGCGCGTATATCAGCGACACCCACAAATTGCCCTCTTTGTCCATGTCCATATCCAGCACCTGGTGGTATCCATCACCATATGCTATACTACCATCAAACAAGGACCCCTGGTTCACAGTGCTGTACGAACTGTCTGTATTCAATAAAAACAGCCCATTGAGGTAGGAACCGGCATAGAAAGTACCCGTAAGTTCGTCTCTTTCCAAACTGGAAATATCAGCTATGCCATTAATCGGTGGGTATTTTAAATTCTTATACAGTGTCCACTTTCCATCCTGCAGTTTAGAGAACCCATCGAGACTGCCAAAAGCAAAAGAAGAACCATTATAACCCCCATGCGCTATATATAACGACTTGTTATGCGCAAGAATATCGAAGGCATAAGAGCTTGATGGCCCCGCAGGTGTAACCGGGACAGTATTCTGGCCATCCCTTTTCTTAAGTCCCTGCTTGGGAGCGGCTACCCATATACTGTTATCAGCAAGCTGAACGGCCTGAACCGTACTGTCAGAGCAAATAAAGGAATCAATGATACCGAAAGAGGTATTCATGATTTTAACTGCACCACCGGACTTGTCTGAAACGCCAACTAACAGGTTGCCCCTGCCCGAACTTATGTGCTGAATGTTGCGAGGGGCAGTATATATAGCCTGAACAGAATCTCCCATAATGGAAAATACCTTCCTCTTATTGCTCAGAAACAATACGTCGTTTACGTTAACGATAGTAGAAAATGTATCCTTTGTGGCCAGTTTGTTCCATGCGGCAGTATTCTGGAGCATAGGGTCATTTTTCTGTCCCTTGTATAGCCCGGCGGGCGTTACCGCAAAGAAATAATTACCGGCACCGGCGAAACTATATACCGGCACAGTTTCGTTATTGACTTGAAATTTATAAGTCTTTGCAATCTCCCTTTTGTCGAGGTCAATAACCACAACGCCGTATGTGGTGCTCAGATAAGCGAAACCGTCTTCGGTATAGACTTGGTACACTTTCCGTATTTCAGGCCTTTTGATGAAGGTAAGATCAGGTATATTGTAGAACTCATTATTTTTAAACAAGTCTATTACTCCGCTTGTATATACCAGCACCAGCGTATTGGTAAGCTGGTCGTAGCCAGCGCATTGCATACCAATGGCCGACATGCCGCTGACTTTACTGTATGTAACCGGCGTGGTATCATTCACATTATAACTGAAAAAGGCCTGAGTGCAAATAGTGAATATTGTATGCCCATCAGTTGCCACGCCTAATGCGGTGTTGTATGGCAAATGTGCCTCCCAATATCCTATTGCGGCATTTTGAGCCTTACCTGTCACCTGGAAAAGGGTAAGAAAAACTAAAAAAATATGAATACGGTAGAAAAAAGTCATTTGTCCCAGGGTCTGGATCATAAAACGTTTATGACAATTCTATATTGCATTAAGCTGCAATCAATATTTTAACACAATGCCATAAATTAAAAATAACCCTTTTAGGGATTATTTCTTTTTATCACTTCTTCTCGGAGCCGTTTTAGCCCTTTCGGCCTGCATCTTCTGCATTTCTTCCAGTTTCTGCGCCCATTTAGATGGTGTGGCAGGTTTGTTCTTGTTCTCCTGTAGCTGAGCATGTATGGCCTTTTCGTCAATGAAGTATTTCTGTATAACGAACTGCTGTACGATGCTCAATAAGTTTGAAAATGTGTAATAGAATGTAAGTGCCGCCGCCATTTTATTAAAAATCCCCATCAGTATCACCGGGAAAATGAAGGGCATGTACTTCATCATTGGGTTGTTGGGGTCTTGCGGGGTCATATTCCTGTTATAGAGTGCCACAAAAAGACTCGACACGGTCATCAACAAACAGAAAAGGCTGACATGGTCTCCATATAGAGGTATATTAAAACCAAAGTCAAGTACACTGTCATAGGTAGAAAGGTCTTCGGCCCAAAGGAAACGCTCCTGCCTGAACTCGATGAATGAGGGGAACAGGTAATACATGGCCAGCAGTATAGGTAACTGGAAGAGCATAGGCAGACAGCCCCCGAGGGGGTTCACGCCAACCGAGCGGTACAGCTTCATCTGCTCCATACTGAATTTCTGGGTGTCATCACCGCATTTTGCACGCAGCTCGTCCAGTTCCGGCTTCATCACACGCATCTTGGCCGATGACAGGAAGCTCTTATAGGTAAAGAAGGACAGCACCAGACGTATGAATATCGTCATCAGCATAATGATGACGATGATGTTGCCTACAGCACTCTTCAGGACATAGAACAACGGGATAATGGCGTACTTATTGATATACTTAACAAAAGCCATGATACCATACCCCAGCGGCACCATATCTTCAAGGTCTGCATTATAGCTGCGTAATGTTTTGAAATCGTTAGGGCCAATATACCATTTGAAAGATGCCGACTGCGCATTGCCACCCGGCTTTAATGGCAACTCCATTTTGGCAAGATTTTGTGCCACTACTGACGTATCGCCCGGCTTGGCCATGTATTTTACTTCGGTCTTCTTAAAGCCATCGTCATTAATAAGGGCACTGCTGAAATATTGTTTCCTGAACCCGAACCAATGCATAAGTTCATCGTTGTGGAGTATTTTCTCTTCACCCGATGCTACGGTGAAATAATCATTCTCCCCATTCTTGTTTCGGTAGTACACCTGCGTATTCATCCGCTCATTGTCCATGTCCTTTTCGGTATGGAGGCCGTAAGTGTTCCAGGTCAAAGGAAGGCTGTTTGCGGGAATGCCGGTAAGCACAATGCTACACTGCATCATATAGTCATCAGCCGGCAGCGTATAGATAATGTCCACCTTCTTGCCCGCACCAAGGTCGGCAGAGAAGTCTATGGTTTTGTCTCCATTGGGTTCCGTTCTTGCGTTAGGTGTATAATAAAGGTCTGCGGTTGATTTGCCATTATCAAAGGGCAGAACAGCACTAAGCTGGTTGCCGGTGCCACTAAAAAGATCAAGCGGCTTGCCACGGTATGTTTTATAGCCTAAAACGGAGGCAGTGACCGGGTAAGCGCCGCGTGTAGAGAACTTCAGCGATAATTTTTTATTCTCAAGTGTTACTGTTTGCGCTTGTCCGTAGTAAGCAGTCGGCTGGGTGGCGCGTAATGCTGCCGTTGTAGAATCATCAACCTGTGCAACAACAGTTGTAGTGGCAGCGGCCTTGCTGCTGTCTATCTTCTGCCGTGGGTGCGCGATGGAATCAGCTACAAACTTTGCCCGTTTATTTTCTTCGTATTGTTTCTGCTCATAACTGTTGTACCCCAAATAACCTACCAACAGTACCCCCAACAATGCAAAGCCAATAATTTGATTACGATCCATGAAATGGTAAAAATGAGGCGCAAAGGTAGCGCATTTAGGGTTATATGGTAGTTAGATTTAGGTAAACGACAGGTTTATGGAGGCAAAACGGTTTATCCCGGGTGTCTATTCAGTACTTTTCACCCTTCAAGCACAGTTTTATTGTAATTTTGCGGCATGCGTCAAAATATAAAATATTTACTAATAATAATATTTACTATTTCTACCCTTTCATGCGGCGAAAAGGTGACCTTAACAGAAAAAGATAAAAATGAGGTATCGGCAGAAGTACGGAAAACACTTATAAGCTATTATGACGATATTAGGACTTCCGGTCTGACGGCTGAATTCAACTATCTGGATAATTCGAAAGATTTTTTTTGGGTGCCGCCGGGTTTTTCGGGGGCGATATCGTATGACTCTGTGGCCACAATCCTTAATAAAAATGCGAAACTGTTCACATCAATCAATAATACTTTCGATACGCTGATAATAGTACCGTTAAGAAGTGACCTCGCCAATTATACCTGCCGGCTGACATCGACGATGACGCTGGTAAACGGGAAATCGTCAACCATGTTGATGGTGGAAAGCGGAACCCTGATAAAAAGAAAAGACGGCTGGAAACTCCTTTGCGGGCAAACGACGATCTTGAAATAGCTGACACTCATTTTCCCAGGCTGTTTAATACTTGTTCCTTACAGTTGATAAGCCCGGTATCCTTTGCCAGCTCGGCTAGGTGTTCCAGCACTTCTGCTTCGGTGGGGTAGCGTTGGTTCATTTTTGTGAATACGCAGTCGCAATAAGTTTTTGCTATTTCCTGCGTACCTGCCCATGTTATGGCCTGTTCCGTACAAGCATAATAAAATGCTTCTTTGTCTTCTTCATTCCAGGTGTTTTTACAGGAGAGTGAGCAGATACTTACCAGCAGTAGCAGCAGTACTTTATTCATGCGCTGTGAATTAGTATATAAAGATAAGGGCAATATTCTTTTTTAACCGCAAAGTCACAAAGACGCTAAGTGAAGTGTGATGATGGTTTTTCGCTCGTAGTTATTGTTTCAGAATGTAGAGCCCGGGTAAATTCCTGCCGAGTCCGTCATAGTCGAGCCCATAGCCTACTACAAAACTGTCTCTTATTTCAAACGCAGTGTAATCAGCATTTACGGGATACTTAAGCGTTGATGGTTTGGTAAGAAATGTGGCAATTTTCACCGATGCCGGCTGCCGTTGCAGAATTTCCGGCATAAAAGCGCTTAGCGTTTTGCCGGTATCTATAATGTCCTCCACAATAATCACATGCCTGCCGTTCAGCTTTTCTTCCATACCTATAGCAGTAACCACGTTTCCGGTAGATGATGTGCCCTTGTAGGAGGCAAGTTTTATAAAAGATATTTCCGCGTCAACAGATATATTCCGGAAAAGATCGGCAGCGAAAATGAATGCACCGTTGAGTATACCTATAAATAAAGGACGCTTGTCGGCGTATTCCGCATTTATTTGTTCTGCTAACTGTGATATCCGCTCACGAATCGCCTCTGCGGAGATGTAAGGAGTGAAGACCTTATCGTGGATTCGGATATCTGCCATTCGGTATGCAAATGATTACTCTCTTACTTTCAAGGTCTGGCCTACTTTTACCCCGCCGCCATCAAGGTTGTTCCACTGCATTAGCTGCTCCAGAGTGATGCCGTTCCTTTTAGCGATAGAAAATGCGGTTTCACCTTTTTTCACGGTATAATACTTAGCCGTGGTGGCAGTATGTGTAGCCTGCGGTCTTTTTTCGGGTGCAACGGCAGGTGCTGTTGTGTTCTCCGCAATCAGTTTGCTGTCGTCAGCGTATACTACTTTATCCAACTCTGCTTTCAGAGCAGTAAACTCCATTTCCTTTTTCACGGCAGGGTCGTTCGGGTCGGGCCGCTCGGGTGGTGGCCTTTTCCGGGTGCTGCGGTCTTCTATGATAATTATCGGCTTCGGCTTTTCTTCGGGTACCTTTGCGGGCACAGGGTTTACTGTCTTTACCGATTGACCTACAGGTGTCTTTGTTCTGTTGATGACCATGTAGTCATCAGGCTGTCCCTTTTCATCTGCGCCTATAGCATTTGCTTTATGGGCCGTTATTGCATTTACCTTTACTGAAGGTTTTTGTTTTGCCTGTGCCTGTAACTCTAGCACGCTGCCTGACAATGGCTCTTCATTAGGGTTGAGCAAATTGAGCTGCATCAGTTTCCTTAACTCTATATTTTCCGCATGCGCTATACCGACCAACGTTTCGCCTTCTTTCACGGTGTGCTGCTTTTTCACGACGATGATCATTGTGTCGGCCCCCTTTTGCTTCGGGGCATATCCTGCTTCCGGAACGGCTTCGGTTTGCTTTTTGGCTACCGGCTGCTGAGGCATTATGTCTTCCTCTTCTTCAGGGTCTGCTACAGGGTTATTGCTGTAATTATTCAGTATGGAGCTATCGAAAGCAGATAATGTGTATTGCTGTAGCCCGTAATCCTCAATGATTTTTATAAGCCTTTGCGCATACTGCGGATTAGTGGCATAACCACATTTTTTAAGGCAAATAGCCCAGTTTTTATAATCTGCCTCTTTTAATGTAAACAGCACTGAGTAGCGCTGGTTCCTTTTCAGGTGATCGGAATGGTCTTTATAAGATTCGGAGGCGCATTTGTATTTTTTAAAGCACTCATTGGGCGCATCATCCGTGTGCGTAAATGTTTCTCCGGACCAACCATTCTTGCACTTGATACCAAAATGATTATTTGCTTCGGTCATTAACTCGCTGATGCCCGCCTCTGTTTCGAGTATGCCCTGCCCCAGGGTGATAGCCGCCGGTACGTGGCTCCTGCGCTGCTCGGCCATAGCCATAGGCGCGTATTGCTCCACATATTTACGTGCCCGCTCACTGAAGCCATCCTGTGCAGCCACATGGCCACACACAAACAGCAGTATCAATATGTTCCATTGCAAAAACCTCCGCATCAAAAAAAATAAATATATCGGTGCAAAAGTACGAAACCCTGCCGGAATAAGCTGTTAAGACAACTTAAAATTAACCTGCCCGGCACTAAAAACCGGCTGATAATACCTTAGGAAGCACCTTTCCTAATCTTTTATTTTCCTTATTATCATCAGGCCATCGCGAACGGGTAGTAAAAGATGCTCTATACGATTGTCTGCCTTTACTTTGGTATTAAATGAGGATATACATCGCGCGTTCTTTGTTTGCTCTTCAGTCGGTAACACTACCTCGCCATCATACAGCACATTATCGGCCAGTATGTAGCCTCCTATGGACAGTTTATCAAAGGTAAGGTCGTAGTACAATTCGTAGTTCAGTTTGTCGGCATCTATGAATACAATATCAAAGGTTTCCTCCAAATCCGGTATAATGTCAGACGCGGCCCCTATGTGCTGCACTATCTTATCACGAAGCCCGGCGTCTGTGATATACTTTGATGCCATGTCCTGCAGTTCTTCGTCTATCTCTATGGTATGCAGTTTGCCCCCATCCTGCAATCCCTGCGCAAGGCATATAGCCGAATAACCGGTAAAAGTGCCTATCTCTAAAATATGCTTTGGCTTAATCATACGGCTGAGCATCTGCAACACGGAGCCCTGCAGGTGACCTGATAACATAACGGCATCGCCACGTTTCACGTTGGTCTCCCGGTTTAGTGCCGCAAGTACCGGTGACTCGGCAGTGGTATATTCTTCGGCATATTCATTCAAATCCTTTGAGAGTAGTAGTGAGGACATTATCAGAAATTAGGTTGTAATTTATTGTGTGTATAAAATTCACTCAGGTAAGCCACCACTTCGTCGACGGTGTCGAATATCTTTATCATCTCCAGATCACCGGGGCTAATGTTGCCCTCCACATCCTGCATTGTTTCGCGCATCCAGTCGAAAAGGCCCTTCCAGTATGTGGCACCCATGCATATCATTGGTGTCTGAGTAAACTTCCGGGTCTGTATGAGTGTGGCCACTTCAAAGAACTCATCCATGGTTCCCCATCCGCCGGGCATCATGATAAATGCCTGGGCATACTTGGTGAACATTACTTTGCGCACAAAAAAGTAATCGAAATTGATGGAGGTGTCACCATCAATAAACGGGTTCTGAGTTTGCTCAAAGGGGAGGTCGATATTCAACCCCACCGATTTGCCTGATGCCAGGCTGGCACCTTTATTGGCTGCCTCCATTATGCCCGGCCCGCCACCTGTTATGATACCAAAACCCTCCTGCGCCAGCCTTCTCGCCACCTCTACAGTAAGCTCGTAATATTTATGCCCCGGTTTTGTGCGCGCTGAGCCGAATATAGAAACGCAGGGGCCTATCTTGGCGAGGGTCTCGAAACCCTGTACAAATTCGGCCATTATCTTAAAAATCTGCCAACTGGAGTGTGCCTTGGTTTCCGTCCAGTCGCGCATTTTCAGTTTCGTCAGTTGGTCTTTCATGCAGTAGCAGTATTTAACGCAGTACCTTTTTTAGAGATGCACAGCAGTAATAAAAAAGTAAATGCAGCATTAATGATGAGCAATTCGGTGCCGATACTGTACCCGCCCAGCCATGCGGTATCATTCTGTTTCAATAGGTAACAAAGCACCGGGGCAGCCACGCATACAAATGGCACAAACTCGTTCTTCACCTCACGCTTTGTGAGTATACCGAATGCGAACAGAGCGAGTAGCGGCCCATATGTATAGCCCGCCACCACCAGCAGCAACTGGATAAGTGAACCATTATCAACCGCTCTGAAGATGAAGATACACGCGAGGAAAATGACCGCAAATGTATTGTGCACTATCAGTCGTTTGCGTTTCTGCTGCTGCTCGGTGAGGTCTGTTCTTTTGCGCAGGCCCATGATATCTATGCAGTAGGATGAAGTAAGTGCCGTAAGTGCGCCATCGGCACTGGGGAAAAGAGCGGAGATAAGCCCGATGATGAAAATAATACTGATAAAAGGCGGCATATACTTGAACGCGAGTACAGGGAAAATATCATCGCCTATTATGTTCTTACCATCGAGCAGAAACTGGAGCGTATCCTTGCCGTTCACCATCACATGCTGGAAAGAAGCCCCTTTGCTCATGCCATACAGGTAAAGCAGTCCGCCAAGTGACAGGAAAATGAACACTACGAACATTTGCAGGAAGCTCAGTACCAGCATATTCTTGCGAGAGTCTTTATAATTGCTAACGCTTATGTTCTTTTGCATCATTTCCTGGTCAAGGCCGGTCATGGCGATGGTGATGAATGCCCCGCCCAATACCTGCTTCAGGAAAAAATTTCCGCTAAGCGGGTCTGTCTGCACCAGTTTTGTATATCCCTTATCTGCCATCGCCTGCCATGCCCCGGCCATATCATAGTTCAATGCATCGATGATGTAGCCCACACAAATGATCAGCGCCAGCAGCATGAAGGTAGTTTGCAGGGTGTCTGTCCATACAATGGTCTTGACGCCGCCGCGATAGGTATATAAGAGTATGAGGCCAAGTATCACTATAGCTGTTACCTCAAAAGATATGCCGAGATCCTGCAGCACGAACTTCTCGAGCACTTTTATTACTAAATAAAGTCGCAGCGTGGCGCCTAGGGTGCGTGAAAGGATAAAGAACAGCGCACCGGTTTTGTAGGATGTTTTGCCGAGGCGCCCCTCGAGATAAGTGTAGATAGAAGTGAGGTGCAGCCGGTAATATAATGGCAGCAGCACGAATGCCACCACGAAATAGCCGATGAGGTAGCCGATGACCACCTGGAAATAATCGAAGCCCATCTTGCCCACAGTACCGGGCACGGATATGAACGTCATGCCGGAGAGCGAGGTGCCTATCATACCAAAGGCGACGAGCCACCACTTGCTGCTACGGTTGCCAATGAAGAAGGATTCATTATTGGAATGCCGTGACGTATAGAACGCTATACCCAGCAAGACCGAGAAATAAATAAGTATTATAGAGAACAGTATGGCTGAATTCATCCAAGTATTTTTGTCTTATCAATGGCCGAATGAAACGCCCAAGTATTGTAATGTGGTCGTTTCATCAGAAATAAAAAAGGCTTTGCGGGTGATGCAAAGCCCTAAATTTAATTTATTTTGACCATATACTTACAGCCCGGCAGCAAAACCGAAATTAAGCATAGGAGATAACGGCGGGTATAGCTCAAGCGGGTCTTGCAGAACTGCCAACCTTACTTCTCCGAAAGCCGATACACGGCCTCCGAGCGGCATCCGGGTACCGCAACCAACCAATACAACAGTACTGTTCATATTTGTTCTTATCGTCGTTGTTTTCCCGGCATTGTCCAGCCCCTGTTTTCCCAGATTGATAAAGTTATATTCGAATGTAGTAGAAACGAAAAAACTCTTGTATACAAAATAACGCGCCCATAAATTTGGAGTTACCAGATGGGAGCGCCGACGATACGGCTGACCCGGCGACAATAAATCAGGAACCGTTTGCTGTGAAAACTGATAGCCAGTGCCTATGCCAGCCATTAATTTATCGGTAATGCGGTAGCCGGTAAATAACGAAAGTCCGGCATATATATCGCCACTGTTAAAACCAAGCCCGCTAAGGCCACCACCCAATATGAGCCTGTCGGGGTCGTAGCCCTTTTTCTTTTTTGCTTTTTTATGGCTGTTAGGCTTGCCGGAACTTGTATAGACTTCCTGAGCGTAGGAATAATTAATGCCCACGAAAAGCAAAAAAAGCACAAGGATACGTTTCATAGCTAAAAATTTCATTTACGAAGATAACGTAAAATGTTAGGTGAAAATTGCAGCAACCCTTATAAAGACGTTAAAATCTTGCCGGGGTTTAGTATGCCGTTGGGGTCAAAAAGGTGTTTTATCTGCTTCATCAGCCCCATTTGCGTCGTATTGAAGGCAATATCCATGTAATCGCGCTGCACAAGGCCAATGCCATGCTCACCTGATATAGTGCCGCCCATACGTACCACTTCTTTAAATAACCTCCTGATTCCCAATGGCAATTTTTGGTTCCAGTCGGTATCACTCATGTCCCCTTTTACAATGTTCACATGCAGGTTGCCATCGCCGGCATGGCCATAACATACCGAATGGAAGCCAAACTCTCGGCCCAGGGCTTTAATCACCTGCAGGAGTTCGGGCAGTTCGGCACGGGGTACTACTGTATCCTCTTCCTTATAGATAGAATTGCTTTTTACCGCTTCGCCCACCTTTCGGCGCAGTGTCCACAGCATTTGTTTCTGCTCATGGCTGTCGGCAAACAGCACTTCATCAATATCATATTGCTGTACTATCTGTGATATTGCCTCGGCATCCCTGTACAATTCTTCCATGTGATTGCCGTCTACCTCTATCAGGAGGTGTGCGGCAATATCGGGCGGCAGGCTGATGCCTGTAGATTGCACATAGCGCATAGACCATTCCAGCGCATCACGCTCCATAAACTCAAGCGCCGATGGAGTATAGCCAGCCAGGAAGATAGCATTCACCGCCTCACATGCCTGCACCGCAGATCGGAAAGGCACCAGCAACAGCAAGTCGTGTTTCACGGCGGGTATCAGCCGTAATACAATTTTGGTGATAATGCCTAATGTGCCTTCGCTGCCCACTATAAGCTGGGTGAGATTATAGCCGGTTGAATTCTTCAACACATTAGCACCTGTCCATATCACTTCTCCATTCGGCAAAACAACTTCAAGGTTCAGTACATAATCCTTTACCACGCCATACTTCACTGCCCGTGGCCCGCCTGAGTTTTCCGACACATTGCCACCGATGAAGCAGGAACCTTTGCTTGCAGGGTCGGGCGGATAGAACAGCCCTTCCACTTTCAGGTGTTCCTGTAGTTCCTGAGTGATTACCCCGGGCTCTGTGGTTACCTGGAAGTTGCGCTTATCTACGTTGAGTATCTTATTAAACCGCTTCATATCGAGCACCACACCGCTGTGTACCGGCAGTGCCCCGCCACTTAGTCCTGTACCTGCGCCACGAGGCGTAACCGGTATGCGATGTTCATTGCAATACTTCATTATTGCGCTTACCTCTTCTACCGTTACCGGCTGCAATACCACCTCCGGCAGATAATGCAGGTCTTCGGTCTCATCGCTTGCGCAGCGGTCAAGATTATCATTGTCTGTAAGCACGTATTTTTCGCACAGCAGGTTGCTGAAGAAGGAAATATGTTCCGGTTGTATTTTAGTGAATGGCACGCTGCAAAGATGGAAAATTTTGAAATAGCAGCCCAATGTATCCGCTATAAATTTCTTATCTTTATACTATGATAGTGAATGAACCTGCGGTAGACTATAACAAACGCAAGTATACCATTGAAGAATATCTGGAGATGGAAAATGCTGCCACTGAGAAACATGAGTACTACGAAGGGGAGATTTTTGCTATGTCAGGGGCGAAGTTGCCACATAATACTGTAACAAGAAATTTGCTGGTCAACCTTGGAATTAAGTTAAAAGGAAAAGCCTGTCAACCCTTTGGCAGTGACCAAAGGGTGCATATAGAAAAGAATACCCTGTTCACTTATCCTGATATTTCAATTGTTTGCGGACCAGTTGTCACGTTAAATGACGACCAGTACAATGTGTTGAACCCAACCGTAATCATTGAAGTTTTATCCCCTTCCACAAAAACATATGACCGTGGAGATAAATTCAAATTATACCGCGACATTCCTACGCTGAAAGAATACATTTTAGTTGACTCCGGGTCTTATAGTGTCGAAGATTTTTATGTTAACGAACAGGGTAATTGGGAGTTGAACGAATATAAAAGCTTTGACGAAACGCTTAGTTTAAATTCCATTGGAGTTTCCCTGGCTTTATCCGACATTTATGATGGAGTAGTATTCTGATAAATAGCTTTACTTCTTCCTCTTGGCCCGCTCATACTGCACCGGCCATAACATTTCATCATAGCCCAGTTCACGTGCCGCACGTAGCGGGAAGTAGGGATCGCGGAGCAGCTCACGCGCCATAAATATAAGGTCTGCCTGTCCGTTGGTCAGTATTGCTTCTGCCTGTTCGGGAGTAACGATGATGCCTACTGCCCCGGTGAGAATACCTTCCTTCCGCACGGCCTCTGCAAATGGCACCTGGTAGTTGGGTTTGGCCGGTATCTTCACATGCGGCACTATGCCACCAGATGAACAATCCACGAGGTCAACACCTTTATCTTTCACAATTCCCGCAAGTCTCACCGAATCCGTTGTCGTCCAGCCTTCACCCACCCAGTCGCTGGCAGATATGCGCAAAAATAACGGATACTCTTGCGGCCACTCACTTCTTACAGCATCAATAATCTCGAGCAAAAAACGGATACGGTTCTCAAAAGTTCCGCCATATTTATCAGTGCGGTGGTTACTCAGTGGAGAGGTAAATTCATTGATGAGATAGCCATGCGCGCCATGAATCTCTATTACCTTAAAACCTGCATCCAGCGAGCGCTTAGTGGCTGCCTTAAAGGCATCAACTATTTTTGTGATGCCGCCTTCCTTAAGCTCTTCGGGCGTGTTCTGCTCATCTGTGAAAGGTATGGCACTTGGTGCTACTGACTGCCAGCCGCCTTCGGATGCCGGTATGAACTTATCGCCATTCCACGGCTCCGTGATACTTGCCTTACGCCCTGCATGTGCCAGCTGAATGCCGGGAACGCTTCCCTGCTGCTCTATAAAAGCAGTGATCTTTTTCAGCGGGCCTATTTGCTCATCTTTCCACAGTCCGAGGTCGTATGGTGATATTCTCCCTTCCGGCGTTACAGCAATAGCTTCGGTGAATACCAAACCAGCTCCACCTACAGCCCTGCTGCCGAGATGTACAAAATGCCAGTCGTTGGCAAAGCCGTCCTCACCTGAATACTGGCACATGGGAGATACCACTATCCTGTTCTTAAGATTGATGCCACGTATGGTCAGGGGAGTAAATAACAGGGGCGTCAAATTCTAGAGTTTGTAGTTTAGAAAAATTGCTTCTTCTTTTGCCGAGGATGGGTCGAAATCAATACTGAATTCATTGTTCTTGCCCTGCTCCCGTAGCAGCACACCAGATATATGCAGTATCTCCTTCTTTTTATCGGACATAGCAAACATAAAGCCATATGGAATGAATTCTTTCACCGTCTCCAGCCTTGATTCCGCATTCTTTATTTTCTCTATCAGTATCATTTTGTCATAAACAATTAAGCTTTTGTCGTTCAGCAGCCCTGTCAGGGCGGGATAGTTCTTTGCCTTCAGTGACTCTGTTATTTTTGTTATTACCACCATCTTGGACAATACCAATTCCAACCTTTCCTTAGGATAGGTCTTTACTAATTTCTGTCCATCGCCAAAAGTGATAGCGCTTTGTATCTCATCAAAATTATTCCTTTCACTGGCCAGATGTTTATAAAATAATATAGCGATGTTCGAAATATTCAGTTCGGTAATCTTTTTATTACTGTCAAGAATAGGGCTATTACTTATTTCCACACGGTAAAACTTCTTTCCGGCTTTCGTTACGCCATTCAAGTGATTACCCAAGCCGCCATAAAAGCCGGTAATCTCCTTGATTGCAAATTGGGCCAGATCTCCGGCACCGGGGTGTTTCAAAATAGCCGTATCGGATAAAGCGGTTGGAGCCGGGCCTATTTCCGGCGGGGCTGAAGATTTTTTTACCTCTTGCCCGTCCTGCTGCTCATCTGCACTGCCACAAGAGGCAAAGCATACTGCAAGCATTATTATATATAAAGCGCGCATGGTTTTTTCTGCAAATATAATTGAATGCGAACGTTTAGGATATAATTACAGACTTCAAAATAGGTCATTAACTTGCATCCATGTTCGCCGATGTCATAATTCCGCTCAATCTGCCCCAGGTGCTTACCTATGGGGTGCCGGTAGAGATGCAGGAACTACTGCAGCCGGGAATGCGTGTAGAGGTGGCCCTCGGTAAAAACAAACAATATGCCGGTATTGTGGAACGGCTGCACAATGAGCGCCCGGAGGCATACCAAGTAAAGCCAATTAAAGGCATAATAGATGACGACCCGGTAGTGAATGAAAAGCAGCTACAGTTCTGGCGGTGGATAGGGCAGTACTATATGGCTAGCCCCGGCGAGGTGATGCAGGCCGCATTGCCAGCCCACCTGAAGCTGATGGGCGAAACCCGACTGGAGTGGATAGGTGACCCATCCATAAACTATGAGTGGAGCGATGCTGCACACCTTGCAGCAGATATGCTGATACTGCGCAAAGAGATAACCATCAGTGAACTGCGCAATACCATAGGTACGCGGCATTTTGCTGCCGTATTGAATGAACTGCTGGAAAAAGAAGTGTTGCAGATAAATGACGCACTTGAAGCCACTTACCGCCCACGCCGCGAAAAAGTAGTTGTACTCTCGGACGATTACGATGAGGAAAAAGCAATGATTGCCCTTTTCGACCAATTAGCCAAAGCACCGAAGCAACTGGAACTGCTGATGGCCTATACAGAACTATCGGTAAAGCATGGGTTGGTAAAACAGAATGACCTGCTCGATCGTACAAATGCTACTGTAGCACAGTTAAAGGCATTGGTGGCCAAAGGGGTATTTATCATCGAAGAACAAAATGTAGACCGTATACTATACAAAGGCGATAAAGAAGCAAAGGAGATTATTTTTACGCCGGTACAACAGAAAGCATATGATGAACTGGACAAAGGGCTAAAAGAAAAAAATGTAGCCTTGCTGCACGGTGTTACAGGTAGTGGTAAAACGTTGCTCTATATACACAAGATAAAAGAGTGCATTGCCGCAGGCAGGCAAGCCATACTTTTGCTGCCCGAAATAGGCCTCACCACGCAGCTTGTACGCCGCCTTCACGCCTACTTCGGCGATATACTGGGCGTATATCACTCGCACTTCAGTAATAATGAGCGTGTAGAAATCTGGGAGAAGGTGCGCAAAGGCGCATACCAGGTAGTTGTGGGGCCGCGCTCGGCGCTCTGGCTGCCTTACAGCGATATGGGCCTTATAATAACGGACGAAGAACACGACAGCTCCTACAAACAAAAGGACCCTTCCCCACGTTTCCATGCCCGGGATGCGGCTATATACCTTGCTTCATTATTCGATGCCAAGGTTATCCTCGGTTCTGCAACGCCCTCTGTGGAGAGCCTGTTCAATGTGCAACAAGGCAAGTATGCCTATGTGGGTTTGAAAGACCGCTACCTGGGTGTGGATATGCCCGCCATTGAGGTGATCAACGCAAAGTCGCTGGAGACTGTGCGCAAAAGCGGGGTGAAGTTGCTGACACCGGAGCTGCAGCAGGCTATGCTGGAGGCATTGCAAAACCGCAAGCAGATCATCCTATTCCAGAACAGGCGTGGATATGCGCCGTTCCAGCTATGCACTGTTTGCGGATGGGTGCCACAATGCAAGAATTGCTCGGTGTCGCTTACTTATCACAAAAGCACCGACAAGCTGCATTGCCATTATTGCGGGCTGAAGGCTGCCGTGGTGCTTTCCTGCCCACAGTGCGGCAGTAATAAACTGGTGAGTAAAAGTTTCGGTACAGAGAAAATAGAAGAAGAAGTACAGCAGGTTTTTCCGGAGGCAAAAGTAGCCCGTATGGATGTGGACAGCATGCGTGGCAAGCACAGCATGAATGAACTGCTCGACCAACTTGAAAAACGGAAAGTGGATATACTGGTAGGCACGCAAATGGTAGTGAAAGGGCTGGATTTTGCCTCCGTATCGCTGGTAGGGATACTCAGCGCCGATAGTCTGTTGAGTTATCCCGATTTCCGGGTAAATGAACGAGCCTTCCAGCTTATGGAGCAGGTAAGCGGCCGTGCCGGCAGGGTAGATGGCAAAGGCCGTGTGCTGATACAGTCATATAATACAGAACACCCTATCCTGAAAATGGTGAAAGAACATGATGTACACAACTTCTATATAAACGAGATACACTACCGTGAGCGGTTCGGCTATCCGCCATATACCAGGCTCATAAAAATCATCTTTAAACACCAGGACGAGCCTAAAGCAATCTTTGCCGCAGCCCGTATGGCGGAAGCATTACAGATCATGCAGGGCATTGGCATACAGGGCCCGGCACCGGCACTTATACCACGGGTGCGCAATCAATACATACACGAGATATGGATAAAATGCCCGCGCGATAATAAGTTATTAGATTCCGTGAAGAGCCTTATCAAAAACCAGCGGCAGCTAATCCTCAGCCAAAAAGGCAATACCAATGTGCAGGTGATATTTGATGTGGACCCGATGTAATACCAATTCTACAACCACATTTGATGAAGCAAGCCTTTAACAAAACAATCTGAGGAACTTATTATTGATTAGGAAAATTAGCCCCCCTGGTACTCGTTTGCAACCCCACACGCACATAATTACTAGCCGCACCATACTTCTCTCATAACCACCCCCTATCAATCATATACACATAAGGCCACTAACTTTAAAAACCTGCCAAACATAATACAGGCAAGCCTTTTCGCAGAAATTCTTTTTTATACCATTTAGACATTAAAAATCGGTATAAAGCTCGAATTAGCCCGGAGGGCTTAAATGTGAATAACCGTAGGTGAAACCTACGGTCTGAAGAGCATAGCACACAACCCCGAAGCGGGTTGAACATAAGTTATGTGCCGATTATAAATGTCCAATCGGTATTACGTCATGGTACTGTTTTCTGTACCATCATGTTTCTTTTATTTTTTCACCGGCACACAGCAGCCTAACTTTACACGGCAGCCATAAAATTTCATTGGTTGCGTAAAGAAGTGCCTTGAAAACGGAAAACACCAAAAGTGAGAAACGAATGCGCAAAGAGAATTTAAATAAAATGCTGTAAATCAATTATTTATGATAAAAAATTGCCTCCCCCCGGAAAATGCGCAAAACAGGATATCTGCTTATTTAACTTATTACCCATTTGACCCTTTAACCAATTAACCCATTACCCATTTAACCCTACCTTTGCGGCATGTCATTTTTCAAATCAGCACGGCCATTTGTTATTGCCGGCCCTTGTAGTGCGGAAACGCGCGGGCAGGTGCTGGAAACAGCCGCTGCTTTGAGCAAAATGAATATTCAAATGTTCAGGGCGGGCATATGGAAACCGCGAACAAGGCCCGGCTTATTTGAAGGCAATGGGGAAAACGCATTGGAATGGTTGCGCGAAGCGAAAAAGCAATACAATTTGCCGGTAACTGTAGAAGTTGCGGAACCCGCCCACATAGAGCTTGCCCTTAAATATGAGGTGGATGTGCTTTGGATTGGCGCCCGCACCACGGTAAACCCCTTCCAGGTGCAGCACCTGGCCGATGCGCTGAAGGGCACCAATATACCCGTAATGGTAAAAAACCCGGTCAATACCGATATTGACCTCTGGCAGGGCGCAATAGAACGCTTTGAAAAAGCAGGCATAAAAGAAGTGGCGGCAGTGCATCGCGGCTTTTCGGGCTATCGTGCCGCCGGCGGCTACCGGAACCAGCCAAACTGGCCCATACCCATTGAGCTGAAACGCCGCAAGCCCGAACTGGCAATGATATGTGACCCAAGCCATATCACCGGCAGCAGGCACAGGATAGCGGAAATAGCACAGAAAGCTATGGACATGCATTTCGATGGGCTGATGATAGAAACGCATCCCCGCCCCGATGAAGCATGGAGCGATGCCGCACAGCAGGTAACACCACAAATGCTTGCCGATATACTGGCAAATCTGGTAGTGCGTGATGAGTGTACCAACGATATGAGCAGCCAGGTGCAACTTGAATATCTCCGGCAACTCATCGATAACCTGGATGCCGAGATAATAGACCTGGTGGCCAAACGCATGGAGCTGAGTGAACAGATGGGCGAAGTGAAAAAGGCAGCTAATATGACCGCCTTTCAGCCGGGGCGCTGGCGCGATATGGTGGAAGCCATCAGCCAGCGGGCCGAAGCGCACATGCTGCCTAAGGAATTTGTAGTAGAGCTGTATGAAAAAATACACCACGAAAGTATCCGCAAGCAACTGGCAATACTGGAAGGGAAAGATGAAAAAATAAAAAAGTAAATTTACTTGCCTTCCAAAGCTTTGGCGACGGCAGGCCTTAAAAATATATTGCATTGGCTTTAAAACAGCATTTAGACCACAAAGTTCGGTTCGACCAGCAGGTAGATAATTCCTTATCTTATGTACTTCCCTTTATAGAAAAAACAAAGCCTATCGCCGCAGGCACCACCGTTATGGAGGTAGGCGCTGCCGAGGGGGGCGTATTGCTGCCGTTCATCAACCGCGGTTGTAAATGCGTGGGTGTAGACCTCGTGCAGGCACGCATAGACCTTGCCAATGAATTTCTGTCAAGCGAAGTGACTGCTGGTAAAGTGGAATTCATCTGCCAGAATATTTACGAAGATAGTTTCCTGAACCGCTTCAAGGGCCACTTCGATGTCATTATGCTCAAAGATGTGATAGAGCATGTGCCCGAACAGGAAAAATTTATTCCCTACCTGAAGAACTTTTTAAAACCCGGCGGACAGATATTCTTCGGCTTTCCGCCATGGTACATGCCGTTTGGTGGCCACCAGCAGGTATGCCGCACAAAATGGCTCAGCGTGCTGCCTTACTACCACATACTGCCCATGCCACTCTATAAGGCTATCCTGAAAATGGGCGGTGAGCATCCGGCCATAATTAAAGAACTGGAAGAAGTAAAAGAAACACAGATAACCATTGAGCGCTTCGAACGCATTGTAAAAAAGAGCGGCCTTAAAATATTGAATAAGCAACCCTACCTCATCAACCCCATTTACAAATACAAATTCGGACTAAAACCCCGCAACCAACTTGCCCCCCTCAACTGGATACCCTACTTCCGGGATTTTGTGACTACCTGTGTGTATTATACGGTAGGGTAAATTAAGGAGTGGGAAGCAATATTTGTTGTCCATATCTTAAAAAAGGTTTTGGCTATTGTATCATCAGCTTTCCTGTCATTACCTCTCTATTATTATTCGTCAACTTATAATAATAGAAGCCCGGCGGTAAATCATTTCGTTCTACTCTCACTCTGTCTGTAACTATTTTTCCTATTACTTGTACTACTTGCCCCTGTACGTTATACAATTCAAATGTATGCTCTTCCATGCTGTGATTACGAAATGTCAAAGTTGCATAATAAGTAAAGGGGTTGGGGTAAATAGTAATCCAGTTGTTTGTATTCACCATATGTACATCCGTAGACGATGCTTTTTCAACTACAATATTATCTATGTAATAGTATGAATTAAATGGAAGAGTTTTGCTTGGGCTGTCATTAACTAGCACAATATCCATTTCGCCAGCTGGCTTAAATCCTCCAATAATAATATTGGTATATGCCGAATCAGCCACAAATACACCTGTTAACCTTTTCCAGTTTGAAGTGTCGGATATGGCTCCGTAATTAGTATAATTTATCTGTGGAATTTTGTTTAATTCTAAATTCCCATTCTGGTTAGGACTACCATACGTAGTAAACAGTACTCCTAACCCATTTGTGGCATATTTAGAACTATCCGCCAACGATACATAAATAGTTACTTTATATGCGGTATCTTTTTGCAATGCAGGAATTGTTCTCGTCAAATATTCTTTATATGTGGTGTTATTTGCGACGTGCATGTATATTCCTGCATATGCATTCCCGTCATAAGCAGCTTGATAGCCAATAAAATTTTTTGGAATGCCTACTATTGAATAAATACTATCACATATGTTAAAATAGTCAGCGGTTGCTCGTGTTGCCTGCCCCCACCCAACACACCCTAATGAATATTTTGCAATATTTACATTGAAACCCTTAGGACAGGAATCAGCTTGCTCAAAGCTATAGTTAGGCACTATGTTTTGTGCATAGCCTGTTGGTATCAGGGCAAACATAAATAGTATTAGCAGTATGGGGTTCTTCACAATTCTACTTTTATACTAAGCTACTACATATTATAGACGTAAAGAAGGGGTAAATGCTTGGGGATACTTTTTAGATATTTCCAAACTCTGCGAATATTTCGGCATCAGCCAGTCAGAGTTTTTTCACAAGACTTGATAATACTGCTGCATAATTTATCATTCCGGCACCTGGCCGCTTATAGCCCATATATCCCACGATGCCTCGGCTTGTAGTTGCAGCATTTCAAAACCGTTTTTTACTGCCGCTCCCTGTTCCATCCCTTTAGAGAGAAAAACCGTTTCTTCCGGGTTATAAATCAGGTCATATAAAAGGTGCTGGGGTGTTATGGCCTCATATGGCAGTGCAGGCGCGCTGTCCACATTCGGGTACATACCTTGCGAGGTGGTGTTTATAATCAGTTTGTGCTGCTCAATAACCTCCGGGGTCAGCTCTTCGTAGGTAAGGCAGTCCCCCTGCTTGGTCCTTGATACAAACCGGTAACCAATACCCAATTGCTTCAGCACATACGCTACCGCCTTCGATGAGCCTCCCGTGCCTAATATCAGCGCCTGCGTATGCTGCGGCTGCAGTAGCGGTATAAGGCTCCGCTCAAAACCAATAATGTCCGTATTGTATCCTTTCCTTTTACCGTTCTTAAAAACAATGCAGTTCACCGCGCCTATCTCAGCGGCAACGCTATCCAGGTCATCCAGATATTCGATCACGGCTTCTTTATGCGGGATGGTCACATTCAATCCCGCAATATCAGGATGGGTGCTTAATAGTGCGGGGAACTCCTTTATATCAGCCAGAGAAAACGCTTCGTAAACAGCGTCGGTATGATGCTCAGCAAATTTCTTTTTGAAATAAGCCGGTGAAAAAGAATGGGCGAGCGGGTAACCGATAATTCCGTATAAAGCTGGCATCAGCAAAAAAACTAAGGAAAGTTGATAAGATAAGTTGCACAAGTTGGTGCAGTTATTTTTCTTTTTTTCAAGGCGAAAAAGCTGCGAATATCAAGAATATTTAAAGGTTTTTCAACGTAGAAAAAATGGAAAAGAACAATCCGGGTTGTAGAAGTTATTTTATCATCATTCCTAAGTGTGGTTAGCTCTTTCTTTTTCTTCTTTGTTTAGAAATAAATGAAAAGTATCGCTCCTTAACCCTACCCTTGTGGATTCTAATGGCAACACCTCCGTTGGGGCTATATTACCAAGGTTCACATTGGCGCCCAGCAGTTCAAGGAAGTATATCTGCTGCGATTTCTGGGGCGCTTCCCAAATGATTTTTTCATAGGGTATCTGGGTTAGTATCTCCTGCACCAGCCCTTCACGCACCTCGCCCGAACCGCGGTACAGCCCTACATTCCCGGCCTCCCTCGCTTCTGCTATCACATAGGTGGCGCCCGCTTCCAGTTCACCCTTCATCAGTTCTATCCACTTATAGGGCGGCATAATATGTGTAGCGTCTTTAGAACCCACCTCCGATAGCACGGTCACATGTTTTGCCAGCTTCTCTATGTAGCCCAGCTTTTCTATATGAGGAATAGTTATTGACCCGTCAGATACTTCTACATGGTCCAGGCCAAATTCTTTCACAACTCCCAGGTAATCATCAAATTGGTCGCGTACAAGAAATGCTTCAAAGAGTGTTCCCCCGAAATAAACAGGTATGTCATACTCCCGGTAAATATCTATTTTCTCTCTCAGTTGATTCGTAACATAACTCGTCCCGAAACCCAGCTTAACAATATCCACATAAGGCGCTGCTACTGAGAGGAAATCCCTTGTGCCGTCAAGCCCCATACCTTTGTCCATTACCATGGTCATACCGTATGTACGAGGTCTGGTTGTGCGGTGAGGAATATTCTTAAGTGCGAAATTCATAAAGACGTTTTCAAAGATACCGCAAAGATAAGTGTTTCAACTCTTTAACTAAAATGAGTTGTATATTGCATCCATAATTAGGAGATATGAAACGGGATGTACCGATAATAGGATTTATTTATGGGCTTCTTTTACCGGTTTTAGGGTTTATCGTCATGTACTTTCTGTGGGGAAAAGCTTCGCACGGCCTCAGCCTCGAAGATTTTGTTTTAAGGGTCAGCCGCGACCATAAGGTATTCGCGCGGGTACTTACCATGAGTATTCTCATTAATCTTATCCCGTTTGTTTATTGTAATTACAGACGTTACGATTATACTATGCGCGGCATAGTGGTGGCCACCATGCTTTATGCCGTATTGATTGTACTCATAATGTTCGTTTGGTAACCTATGCGATACTACATCATTGCAGGTGAGGCTAGCGGCGATCTGCATGGCGGCAACCTGATAAAAGCCATACACCGGCAGGATGCACAAGCCGATGTGCGTTGCTGGGGCGGTGAGCGAATGCAGCAGGCAGGTGCCACCCTTGTGAAGCATTACCGCGAACTGGCTTTCATGGGCTTTGTGGAAGTAATAGCCAACCTGCGCACCATTCTCAAAAACATAGACCGGTGTAAAAAAGACATATCGGGATACAAACCCGATGTGCTGGTACTCATCGATTATCCCGGCTTTAATATGCGTATAGCCGAATGGGCAAAGCAGCAAGGGATAAAAATTGTGTATTATATATCGCCACAGGTTTGGGCCTGGAAAGAGAAAAGGGTAGAGAAGCTGAAGCGCGATGTGAACAAAATGCTGGTGATACTGCCTTTTGAAGTGGATTTTTATAAAAAATGGGATTTTGAGGTCACCTATGTGGGCCACCCTCTGGTAGAGGTGGTGCGCTATGAGAAAGAACAGGTGCCGGTAAAACCCATTTCCGACAAACCTATCATTGCCCTGCTGCCCGGCAGCCGCGCCCAGGAAATAAAAGTGAAGCTGTCGCTGATGCTCAGCATGGTGAAACATTTTCCCGACTATTGCTTTGTGGTGGCGCAGGCATCGGCGCAACCGGATAGCCTCTATCAAGAAATAATTGAACAAAATAATCTCCCCTCCCTCGGAGGGGCCGGGGGGAGGCTCTTGCTGATAAAAGACCAGACCTACAACCTGCTGAAACAGGCAAAAGCAGGATTGATAACCAGCGGCACGGCTACCTTGGAAACGGCGTTATTCGGTTTGCCGCAGGTGGTATGCTATAAAGGCAACCCGGTATCCTTCTGGCTGGCTACTAAATTGGTGAGTGTAAAATACATATCACTGGTTAACCTGATAATGGACAAGGAAGTGGTAAAGGAACTGATACAGACCGAATTAACAGAGGCCAATATTAAAGCCTCACTCACCCGCTTGCTGCATGACGAGGCCTACAAAAAGGAATTAAAAAGCGACTACGATACTTTATGGCATAAATTGGGCGATAAGCAAGCCTCCACCCTTGCCGCACAAGAAATTTATTCGTTAGTGGCGAATTAACCTGACGATCATTACGATAATTGCTATCAGGAACATGAACAGCGATATACGGTTCATGCCATGCATAAACTTAATATCAATGTTCTTTGGCGCACCGGGATCCCTCTTGCGCAGGTAGAAATAAGTAAGCACCTGCTTCCATATACCTTCCTTCATAGCTACTTATTTTTAATTAAAATTACAGAATTTTACGGGAATAGCTATATTTGCAGCCGCTCGGGGAATTAGCTCAGTTGGCTAGAGCGCTTGCATGGCATGCAAGAGGTCACCGGTTCGACTCCGGTATTCTCCACAAGCTTTAAATCGCCCGAAAGGGCGATTTTTACTTTTATTCACCTATACGGAGAATTAGCTCAGTTGGTTAGAGCAAACTTCATCACTTCTGTTCTGATATTCTTTCCACAACAGAGAACATTACTCGGAAGAGAAATGTTTCCGCTTTAATTTTTGTCTGAAATTCCAGAGAGGTCTGCTGCAATATAATGGGATATTGAATTTATTCTTAGGGTTCGACACTCGATAATTTTCCTACATTAGGACAAAGAATATGGAGAATTGAATCCTCTTTTAAACCATCCTTTTCTAATTAATCCTAATTATCCAATCTCTTTATCTAATTAATTATGGAGAATTGAATCCTCTTTTAAACTATCCTCTTTCTAATTAATCCTAATTATCCAATCTCTTTATCTAATTAATTATGGAGAATTG
>CAZBPS010000002.1:0-91620 GCA_964493865.1 uncultured Flavipsychrobacter sp. | reverse complement strand
AATCCTCTTTTAAACCATCCTTTTCTAATTAATCCTAATTATTTTCTTCAATTATCTAATTATATTATGATTTTAAATAAAATAAAAAGGTCGTGGCTAGCACTTTTATAAACTACCATTCATAAGTGCTTAATTTGATGTTATCCATTTAGATTTTATATCACTCCCTTCATTCTTTATTTTCTTCTTTGTTCTTAAGGCCGCCAATATGTTATTGATTTTGACCTTTCTTTGTTTATCGCCCATCCATTCCGGCAGCTTTGTCCAAAGTAACTCATCTATATCTTTTCTCTCCATAAACCCGTGTTGCTTAATAGCCTTCTCTACTAAATCTTGGTAATAAATATTATCGAATGCTTTATTTTTCGTGTACTCTGCTTTTTGTCCTGCCTTTTGTGCAATATGAAGAGATATAAAATAATTGGGTTTGCGGCCTTCAATTAGTTTCTTATTTAACAAGTATTGGATCTCATGTTTAGATAGTTTTTGCTTTTTTTGAACTTTATCCAGCATTATTATCTCATCAAGAGTTAAGTTTGGATTTTGCGACAACACTTTGGCAAACTCAATATCCAAAACCTTTCCAATAATAGTAACCCGAACTTTTTTGCCTGAAAGATCGTAGTCAGGCATAGGAAAAAACCGGCTTCGTTGAAATTGAAATATTCTTTTTATACCACCACCAGCAGTATCTACCATTTTCAAATTAAACATAGCTGTAGCCAGGAACCTATTGCGATAATATTCTTCCGGAGCGTCGTCTTTAACTACTTTCTCTACAGTGCCCGGTATAAATGCACCGAGATTTGTGAATATTAATTGATCATCTTGCTCTACTACATTAATTCTGCCATGTAATGTATAGTCCTGATGTGCTATGCAATTATTCAATGCTTCTCTTATCGCATAGGGCTCATACTGATCTACCTCTTCCGGAAACAAGCTATCTATCTTGAGATACCTATATTTTAAGTTCCTTATTTTAGCATAGATTTTATCTACTGCTAATAGCAAAGGGCAGGTAACAATCAGGTAATCCTTATCATTACCTGTATTATCTTTTAGTACCCATCTGATTTTTGCTTCTGCCGGATTGATAAAGTGTTCTGACTCTTCTTTTCCAAGTAATATTATCGCAGAACGAGTAATTTTCCCTTTAATAGTAATCTTGGCTTTATTTAAAAACACTTCATTGCTCCAGCTATCTACATCTGTAGCTTTTTCAGGAAACTTACTTTTATAATTAGCCTTGGCTACATCTATTGCCTTTTCGTCTAGGTCTTCTACAGTCGCATCTTTAATAATTGCAGCACTCCAGTCATCTGTATTTGCCTGTGCACGTATTCTTTCTAATTCTTCAAGATTTAACGGACCTAATTCTTCATCATCTCTGCCGTAATAATGACCATCAAACGCCACAGGGAAACCTTTGGGAGCAGCAGGAATCTGGAACATGACTATCCTTCCTTCGGGAAGTTCTAATTCATAGATTTCGATAAATGTTATCCGGTTTGTGATTTTCTCGGCAATCTCGCTTTTCAAACTATCGAGATCTTTCCTGTTGGGCCTGAAATTACTCCCAACAACAGCATGTCTCTTATTTTCTATACCGAAAACAAGCCAAGCATAAGGTTGCCCTTTGAGGTTTGCCTCATTACTTAAAGCCGAGAAATATTTTCCTAGCTTCCTAAAATCATAAGATTCCTTAGCTTCCTTAAATTCCACAATTTCTGTTTCGGCTTCCAGACTTCTAAGCCTGTTCAGTTCCAATTGCAAGTCAGTAGTGTTCATTGCCAGATAAATTTTTAAAACAGTTATTCCTCGCCTACCTGCAAAAATATGAGTTATCCCACTGATACTACTATGCGTTTACTATTTACTCATATTAATCTGAATCTCTCCAAATCTTCCACAAAATAGTTCGACATATTCCCACCCTTCTCCACAAGCTTTAAATCGCTCGAAAGGGCGATTTTTACTTTTATTCACCTATACGGAGAATTAGCTCAGTTGGTTAGAGCGTTTGCTTGACATGCAAAAGGTCACTGGTTCGAATCCGGCATTCTCCACACTAAAAAATCGTCCCATCAGGACGATTTTTCTTTTGCCATACTATTTCCCCTGCGGGTCATACACATACGCCACCTCGTAAGCCACAGACTTCAGCGCCGGGGATAGCACACCAATAGGCAGGTCGTCGCCCTGGGGCGTGGGTTCACAAACCGAATAGGCAACACCGTTATAAATGATCTTGTTGCCCACAGGCTTATCAAACTTCACGGCTATTGATAAGTGATTGGGGAACGCCAGCACTATCATGGGCAGGTTATAAATCTCTTTTACCAGGTAGTAGAACAATGCTGCCCTGTCCTCGCAGTCGCTGCGCTCATATAGCAAGGTCTGTTCCGGCGAAAGGCTTTTCTCCAGCCCGAAATTCTCTTTATCCGGTGCATACATAAAGGCGTAGCGGGTAAAATGCATTAGATAGTCAACCCCATGTTTTACATCCAGGCCCTTGGTCATTTTCTTTAGCTGCGGGATCAGGGAGTTATAAGTCTCTTTGCTCAATGGCGCGTTGAAATAAAGCTGGTAATCGGCTACGGGATAATTGGTGAATATCTTCTTCACCTCATCGCTCAGCTTTATTTTAAAATGGTAGTTCATATCCCTGTAGCTGAACTCCAGTTCCTTCTCATAATAATCGCCCGGCCTGAATTCGGGAAGCTGCGTCAGCTTGTAAGAGAATCTATTCTTCGCCCCCGGTATCGAGATGGCCGTTTTTATTTGCCGGTCTTTCTCAAAATCCACATGGTATCCGTAATCGTGGTAGTTAAGGCAGATATATTGCTTCCCGTTCGAGCTGAAATAGGGTATGTCATAAATATCATCATCGCTCTGCACATAAAACAGCAGCTTATCGCCCACAATATTCAGTGTAGCATCATAGCCCGACATCCCCAGCAGAAACCATTTGTAGATGGTGTACCGTATATAATCCTCTTTTTTAGGGCTTAATGCCTCTGCAGTTCTGCGGATGAGCTGGTAATACACCCAGTCATCAGGTTTATGCCGTTGCTTGTAGGCCAGCAATGCATTGATTACCGGTTGATGGTCCTGCTGCAGTAGCTTTTCATAAAAAGCGTTTATGGCATCGTTAGAAAGGGGAGTTACAAAATTTACCTGCTCGAATGCAGTGTGATAGAAATGTATCGAATCCCCGTAAAAATCAAAACACACCGCTTTCTTCTGTGTTTCCCCGTATGATTTCCCTAAAAGGCCAAACACTAGGAGCAAAAGTGATATGTAGTGTTTATATTTCAATTTTATCTATTCACCTTGTTAACAAATTTACGAAAAGGTAACAATTATTTAATGTTAAGTTTTTTGGGCTTTGCTACAACTAATTAATGACACTCGATTTTGGCAGACTTATACCTTTATATCAAAAATCAGCACAACGCTACACAGTTGCGAACTTAAGAACAACATGAAGGGGTTGCGCCTCTGCGCCTTTGCGTGAGGCTCTATTTATGCCGACCTTTGACCCACAATTGGTATTGTTACTTTTACACCATGATTACCATATATGGCATAAAGAATTGCGACATGATGCAGAAAGCCTTTAAGTGGCTGGATGCCAACAAGGTGAAGTACACATTTCACGATTACAGGGTAGCCGGTATAGATGCCGCAACCATCGGGCACTGGTTACAATACCTTCCCGCTGATAAACTCGTTAACCTCAGAAGCACCACCTATCGCGAATTGCCGGAAAACGAAAAGCCTGCCGTTTTGGACAAAAAAAATGCTACAGAACTGATGATGAAACATACTTCTCTCATCAAGCGCCCCGTTTGGGACTTCGGGAATGGCGTTCTTCTACTCGGATGGAATGAAACAGAACTGGAAAAACTCCTTGCAACAAACAAGAATAAAAAATAAGGATCAGGACTTTTATGAGCCTCAGCGTTTCTTTGCGCTCCTTTGCGACCTCTGCGGTTAAATTATTTTTTGCAGGGTAAAATAACTACTTGCCAAACCTATACCCAAACCCGGCAGATACGATAGAGAACATATCGCTGTACTTATTCTTTACCCCGCCCTGAAAGTTATAGCCGTCCAGGTTATCAGAGAATGTATAGCCAAACTGCGCATTAAGGTTCACAAAGAACCTCTTGGTCACTTTTACATTGATGCCAATATCTAATGGCACGTAGAAGATTGATTTGTTCGTATTTATAGAAGATGGAAATAGCTGCGTGATTGGCTTGGGGTCGTTCTGTTTGAATTTGGTACTGATGTTGGTAATGTTACTGAACACTACACCGCCGCCTATACCCGCATACAGCCCGTGCAGCAGCTTTGCCGGGTTAGTGCCCGCCGATACGCGCATATTCACCGAAAACGATGTAAACTGGTTATAGATTCTCAACCCATCCGTCCAGCTGTTCTTTTCTTCATACTCCGAAAACGCCCCGTGATGAAACGACAGGCCCAGCGATACATTTTTTTTCAGGTACCTGTCCACCAGTATTTTATAGGCCGGCTGCACCTGCGTGTATTTCAGGTCGCCATATATCCTTGTGAAGCCGATACCCACTATCGCATCCCATTTATAGAAAGGATTGCGCGGGCTTCTGCCTCCCGCCTGCATCATATCGTGCTGCTGCCCAAAATAATTGCTTTCACGTTCTGGCGCGCCCCCTTCATCATCATCCTGCTCATCCGCATTGCCACCCTTCACTGTACCCTTCTGCTGCACACCCTCCCTGGTAATGATGATGCGCTCCCCCGGCTTCAAGGCTATCATATGCACATTGCTGCACGATGGGAGCAACCCCATAACTGCAAACAACACCAACATAATAATCAACCTGTTCAAACGCATAATATGCCTTACTGCATTTTCATGTAACCAATATTGATAGTAGTGAATAGACGGGTATAGCAACCACAAGCAAAAAGCCCGAAAAGGCTTTCCGCTCCCATACCCCCTCAAATGTAATAGGCAAACGGGCAAATGCATCTTTACTTTCTTTCATTAACAAATAGTTAACAATTAAATTTTATACTATCTTTGCGCTATAATAAAAGTATCTACTTAGTGCTTAGATCTTCGTCATTTTTTGCTTATTATTGATAACATGCTGAAATGGATTATATTTACCATAAATTTTGATGGCGAGTATGCATAGCTATGGCCTAAGTCCGTTGCGTTATCCAGGGGGCAAAAGTTTGCTCACTAATTTTCTTTCGGAACTAATTGAATTAAATGGAGCCAAAGGTGGAACATATTACGAATTGTATGCAGGTGGCGCAGGCGCAGCCCTTAACTTATTATTTGGGGACATTGTAAATGAAATCGTCATAAACGATGCTGATTATAGAATTTATAGCTTTTGGCATTCTATAATTAATCAAACAAAGAAATTCTTGAAAGCAATAGACGAATGTGATGTAAATATTGATGAGTGGAATTATCAGAAAGAAATCTACGCCAATGCAAAAAACGAAAATACATTTGACGTTGGTTTTGCAACCTTTTTCCTTAACAGAACTAATCGTTCAGGCATTATTCACAATGCCGGGCCAATTGGTGGACTTAAACAAACTGGCAACTATTTAATTGATGTACGATTCAATAAAGATGGCCTGAAAAAACGTATTGAAGCAATAGCTTCTAAAAAAGAGAGAATAAAGCTATACAATCTCAAAACAGAGAATTTTGTACAAGACACATCGCTTTATAAAAATACAAAAAAGTCATTTTTCTATTTGGATCCACCCTATTATTACAAAGGCAGTGAACTCTATTTGAATAATTATAGTCATGATCAACATAAAAACTTGTCTTTATTACTTTGTGGTTCAAAAATTAAAAACTGGTTGGTGTCTTATGACAATGTTATCGAGATTAAGAATATGTATAAAAACTACAGAACATCAAAATTTAATTTGAATTATAGTTTGCAGGTAAAAAAAGAAGCATCTGAACTATTAATATTTTCAAATAGCTTGAAAATTCCACAACAGCTAACAATTAGAACGAAGGCTTATGATTTAACAAAAGGCTAATACTTCATATAATGAATTATAATATTGAACAAATTGACATTGATAAGTTACACTTCGATTATAAAAATCCAAGGCTAGCTGAATTTGATATAAATGTTGATACAACCGAGAAGGAGATTGTTGGAATCCTTTGGGATACAATGGCGGTTGATGAAATCGTATTATCAATAGCTGCAAGTGGTTTCTTTGAACACGAACCTCTTATTGTTGTTGAAGAAACTGTCAAAAGGCAGAAAGAATTTATTGTAATTGAGGGTAACCGTAGACTTGCTGCTGTTAAGACGATTTTAGATCAGAAGCTTATTGAGGGAATAGAAGCCAAATTCCCGGATATAACAATTTCTAAACAAATACGCACTAAACTTAAGGCATTACCTGTCATTAAAGTTCCATCACGAGAACATGCATGGAAGTTTATTGGATTTAAGCATATCAATGGCCCGGCCAAATGGGGTAGTTTTGCGAAAGCACAGTATATTTCACAAATACATAAGGAGTTTAATATCTCACTAAGTGATATTGCTGCTCAAATCGGTGATACAAACAAAACTGTCGAAAAATTATATCAGGGATTAAGGGTGCTAGAGCAAGCAGAGGATAATAAGGCATTTGATAGGACGGATATCTATGGAAGCAGACTGTACTTCTCTCACCTATATACAGCACTAGGTTACGAGGGGGTAAAAATCTACATTGGCTTTGACGATTCTCCTAAGAAGATTGAAAATCCAATTGCTAAGAGTAAAATCAAAGAAACAGGTGAGTTTTTAACTTGGCTATTCGGAAGCAAAAAAAATAATGTCGCACCTGTAATACGCTCACAAAATCCAGATCTTAGGCAATTGGATGCCGTTTTAAAAAAACCTGAGGCTGTTCGTGCGTTGAAGAATGGGACAGCCCTTGTACGAGCATATGAAGTAAGCCAACCGAATAGTGAATTATTTGAAAACTCTTTAATAGAAGCGAAACAAGCATTACTAAAAGCACATTCTTACTGGTCATTAGGATATAACGGAAACCTCGAGTATTTGCAGGTAGCAGGTAATATAGCGAACTTGAGCGAATCATTATATGAGTCGATGGAGAAAAAGCATTCTGCACTGAATAATAAAAAGGACAAAAAGCGAATTTCCGAATAACATGTTCAAGCTGCCTCATACTATTCCTACAAGTAATTCTAATATTAACGAACTCACTGATTACTTTGAGTGGCGATGTATTGTAGATGGTTCAGTTTCCTTGAATGATGGACTAAAACCAATCGCACTTATAAATGACGAGATTAATAACGAGGGTATTAATAGCGAGAGTGATCAATTGCTTGCTATGCTGGATGATATATTAAATGAGTTTCAACGGCGTAGCAGCTTCTCAAACAATCGATATCCTTTCGAAGTGCAAAAACACGGATATCGACTTTCAATAAAGAAAAACCACATAGCATATTGGGTATATGTATACCTACTATTATGCACCAGGTTAAATATGAAAACGAGTAGTATTTGGAACAAGATTGATGGTACATTGCTTTTCGAAGAGTTGTCCGCTGAAGTTGCGAGAAATTATTTTGGCGAAAGAGCTGAAAGTTTTGTGTTCGGCACTAGCACACTGGGTGGATTTCAAAAGAAGGTAAGTGATTTATGTTTAGCCTTAGGGGAAGGACAAGGCTTCTCCTCGCACGGTAGTAATTCTGTTACTGCAAATGATGATAAGCTTGATGTTGTCGTTTGGAAAAGTTTTAGCGATAAACAATTTTCAAAATTGATAGGATTCGGTCAGTGTAAAACAGGAACAAGTTGGGATGATGGCGCCACAATTGAGTTGCAGCCTGCAGATTTCTGTAAAAAATGGTTTATAAATTCTACGATAGAGGATCCTGTGAAAATGTTTTTCTGCTCACAATATTTTCCATTGAGTAATTATCAGAAAGCAATTAATGCTGGTATTGTTTTTGATAGGTTTAGGATATTAGATTTTCTTCCAAAATTGGATAAAAAATTTTCATCTAAAATTGAGATTTGGTGTAAGTTAGCAATTGATGGAAATTCAGGCCAACCCACAATACGAAAGATAAAATCTCAAAAAGTTTTAAAGAAAACTTCGCCTAAAAAAGTAAGTAAGAAAAATAATACTAAGAAAAGCATAAAGAAAACAGCAGCAAAGAAGTTTATTAAAAACCCAATTCAACGTAAAAAAAGGTAGATTCTGTCTGGGGCAAGCTAAGCTTGTCGGCATGCTCTTTAGCCATCTCCTGTCCGAAGGGCGAAAGCGTTTCCGTCCCCGGCGAGTGTCCCCGCCGATGTCTCCACAGCATAGCCTGTGCGGTGGCTGCACTCGGCGACAATCAGGGAACTGAAGCTGAATGACTTGATGCTGTATTCCCCTTTAGCTAGGCCCTGTGTGTTAGCCGAAGGGGGTTAGGGGGATGTTGACTCGTGCATGATATAGTCAGGGTCTATTCCGGCGCTCCGTAATTTTCTTTATTAAAACAAAGTGATAATGCCATCAGTATCTGCCTGACGTGGCCAATGGCACCGGTCAAAAAAAATTCCATGAATTCAACCAATTCCAAAAATTCAAGTTCAGACAATCAATCCCCCCTAAAAAAACACCCAAATCCCACCAAACCCACGCCCACAGACAGTAGTGAGCCTGTCGAACTATTTTCCATCATGGTACAGTAACTGTACCGCCATGTATTTTTCCACTTTGCCGCCACCACCACATTCCCGAACTTTACTTTATCTGCAAAAAATGCAGGGGTGCTTTATGTTTTATTTTTCCACTCCCGGACATACGACTTACGACTCACGACTTACGACTAATAAGTGTGAAGATAGTGCGCAAAAAAATATTTAAATCGTAATGAAAATGAATGAAATACATATAAAAACCGCAACCCAAAAAATGTGCAAAAAATCCGCCCTTCCCTTCCGGTTCAGTGCATCAAAATACACGAGGGCACCGGCATACCTCACTTGACCCAATACTATTACCTTTGCACCTCATAATCAATACCAATGGCCAACAAAAACTACAAGCTCAATACCAAACTGATACATGCAGGCGTTCACCCCGACCCCACCACAGGGGCTATTATGACGCCTATATACCAAACCAGCACCTATGTGCAGGCCGGCCCCGGCGACCACAAGGGTTATGAATACGCCCGTACACAAAACCCCACCCGCACCGTATTGCAGGATGCGCTGGCGGCAATAGAGAACGGTAAATACGGTTTGTGTTTTGGCAGTGGCATGGCCGCTACCGATGCAGTCTTAAAGCTATTGGTACCCGGCGACGAGGTTATCGTATCAAACGACCTCTATGGCGGCACCTACCGCGTAATGACAAAGGTTTTTGCGCACTACGGCATAAAGTTCCATTTCATAGGCATGCACGATGCCCACAATATCACACGCCACATCAACAACCGCACCAAAATGGTGTGGATAGAAACGCCTACCAACCCCCTCCTGAATGTAATTGACATTGCCGCAAGCGCTGAAATATGTAAGAAACATAAACTCACCCTTGTCTGCGACAACACCTTTGCCTCGCCCTACCTCCAAACCCCGCTCGACCTTGGCGCAGATATTGTGCTGCACTCGGCCACCAAATATCTGGGTGGCCACAGCGATGTGGTGCATGGCGCCCTGGTAATGAATGACCCCAAGCTCGAGGAAAGTCTCCGCTTCATACAGAATAGCTGTGGCGCCGTACCCGGTCCGCACGATTGCTGGCTGGTGCTGCGTGGCATAAAAACCCTCCATGTGCGTATGCAGCGCCACTGCGAAAATGGAGAGGCCATTGCTCATTATTTGCGCTCCAATCCTAAAGTAGGCAAAGTAATTTGGACAGGCTTTGAAGACCACCCCAACCACGATGTGGCGAAGAAACAAATGCGTGGCTTTGGCGGCATGATTTCCTTTACGCTCAAGAACGACAGCATGGATGAAGCCGTAGCGGTACTGAAAAAAACAAAACTATTCGCTCTTGCCGAATCATTAGGTGGTGTAGAATCCCTCATAGGCCACCCCGCTACCATGACACATGCTTCCATACCCCGCGAAAGCCGCGTAGCAAACGGATTGGTAGATTCACTCATCAGGCTCAGTGTAGGTATTGAAGATGTGGACGACTTGATAGATGATTTGAAACAGGCAATAGGGTAGCTTTATCTTTTGTATTTTAAGCGTGGGTTCCTTTTTGTATGGAAAACACAGGAAACAAAAATAATTTTTTGTTTTTCGAAAACTTCATAGATAATGGTATATGGAAAATCCTGCAGAGTGACTTCCCGATATTTGCCTTTCTTCTTTGAAAATGTTTGAGGATTATTGGCAATATTGTCAAATCGGCCTTGCACGGCATTTATAAAACGCAAACCCAACCCGTCCAACCGCTCTTCATACCAATCATAGGACTCAGCTAATTCTTGTTTTGCAAGAGGGTGTAGCTCCACACGGTAATTCATTTCTTATGGCTTTTTGAAGAAGCTAATATTTGTTTCTTTGCTTCATCCCAGGGTATCCCTTTTACTTTACCGCTTTTATATTCATTACTCCGGCGCTCTAACTCGGCAAGAAATTCTTTGTCGTTCATCCATTCAAAGTCCGCAATTTCATCTTCAACTATTGTAAAAATTGCTTTTACTTTTTTATCATCCGCAACACGTATGTATTCATACAGCTTTTGCCTTATCGCAGCAGTTGTCATATACTATCTCTTTATACAAATTTAAACCTATTTCATCAGAATAAACGTTTCCACATCCTTCTTAGTTATCACCTTATCCGAAAGGATGATGAGGCGCTCCACTGCATTGCGCAGTTCGCGTATGTTGCCCGTCCAGTTATGCTGCTGTAGTGCTGCAATCGCATCTGCTTCTATTTCTTTAGGTTGCTGTTTGTACTCCTCACTCAGCTCTTTCAGAAAGTGAGCTACCAGTTCCGGTATATCATCCCGCCTTGCGTTCAGCGATGGCACCTGTATCAGTATCACACTCAGGCGGTGATACAGGTCCAGCCGGAATTTTTTTGCCTCCACCTCTTCCAGCAGGTTCTTGTTGGTGGCAGCTATCACACGCACATCTACTTTTATTTCCTTTTCGCCCCCCACACGGGTTATTTTACCTTCCTGTAGGGCACGCAGCATTTTAGCCTGTGCGTCGTGGCTCATGTCGCCTATCTCATCAAGGAACAGTGTGCCGCCGCTTGCCTGTTCAAACTTACCTATGCGCTGCTTTATAGCCGATGTAAAAGACCCCTTCTCATGCCCGAACAATTCACTTTCAATTAGCTCCGACGGAATAGCCGCGCAGTTCACCTCTATCATTGGCCCGGCAGAACGTGCGCTCATTTCGTGTATCCTGCGGGCTACCAGTTCTTTACCTACACCATTTTCGCCTGTCACCAGCACTCGTGCATCGGTTGGTGCCACCTTGGCAATTGTTTCCTGTATGCGCATCATCCCTTCACTGCTGCCTATCATTTCATATCCACGCGATATCCGTTTACGCAATTGCTTGGTCTCGGCCACCAGCGATTTCTTATCCATCGCATTACGTATGGTAATAAGCAACCTGTTCAGGTCAGGTGGCTTGGAGATGTAGTCATATGCCCCCTTTTTCACAGCATCCACGGCAGTTTCTATATTGCCGTGCCCGGATATAACTATGAACGGCGTATCAGGGCGCTCCTCACGTGCTATCTGCAATACCTCAAGCCCGTCTTTTTTGGGCATTTTTATATCACACAGGATACAATCGTAGGTGTTCTCCTTTATTTTTTTAACACCTTCTTCGCCATCCGCAGCTTCATCAATGGTAAACCCTTCAAAAGTGAGTATCTCGCTGAGGGCTTTGCGGATTGCTTTTTCGTCGTCTATAACCAGTATACTTTGAGCCATGTGTATTTGTTAAAGGGATGCCAATTTACCAATTTATTCTGCAACTTTGTCATACAAGCTATGTAGGCACGGGGTTTGTATAGATGTATGTACATTTAATTGTAAAGTTATGGCTAAAACAACGTTTCATGCAGCAGATAAAAGGGGGCACGCTAATCACGGCTGGCTCGATGCCCATCATTCATTCAGCTTCGCAGACTGGTATGATCCTACTAAGATACATTTTGGTGCACTGCGCGTCCTAAACGACGACATAGTAGCACCCGGTATGGGGTTTGGAAAGCATCCGCACGATAACATGGAGATCATCACCATAGTATTGGAAGGCACATTGGAACATAAAGACAGCATGGGCCACGTCCAGCAGATAGTACCAAACGAGGTGCAGGTAATGAGCGCCGGTTCCGGTATTACCCATAGCGAGTATAATCCCGACCCAAACCGAAAAGCAAACCTGCTTCAAACTTGGATATTCCCGGATAAAAAGAATGTGCAGCCCCGCTACGACCAGAAAATGTTCCCGGCAGAAGAAAGGGTGAACCGGCTGCAGCCTTTGGTATCACCAATAACAAATGAAGACGCCGGATTGAAGATCCACCAGTCTGCATGGATATACCGCACTACCCTTGAAGCGGGTAAAAGTGTAACACATACGTTGCACAGCGATAAGCACGGAGCCTATATCTTTGTAATAGACGGTAAAGTGAACGTGGCAGATCAGGTATTAGGAAAAAGAGATGCCCTTGGAATAAGCGATGCCGCCACAATAGATATAATAGCAGATGCATACAGCGATGTGTTGATATTTGAAATACCCATGTAGAGACGCAATGCATTGCGTCTCCCACGTAACATTGTAGAGACGGAATGTATTCCGTCTCTACACCACACAATAATACATAACACTATGACAAAGCACTATAACAAAGGAGACGTTACCATAACATGGAAGCCGGATCTTTGCCAGCACTCTAAAATATGCTGGCATGGGTTGCTGGAAGTGTTCGACCCGCGAAAGTCGCCTTGGATAAATATGGATGGCGCGGATACGGAAAAGATAATAGAGCAGGTAAAGAAATGCCCGTCAGGTGCATTGAGTTATGAACAAAAAGGAGCAAAAGGCTAAGTGCATCATCACGTGATCATAACACAACTCAGGGAGCGATTAAAAATGCCCTTACCCGGTCTTGCCGCGCAGGAGCGCATGATGGGCAGGGTAGTGACGATGCCCCTGACTGTGCCTGAAAATGCACGCCCGAGCGCAGTGCTATGCCTGCTGTTCCCGGTAGATGACGAGCTGCATGTATTGCTCATGAAACGCAGGGAAGACAAAACGGCACACAGCGGGCAGGTCAGTTTCCCCGGTGGCAGTTATGATGAAACCGATGCTGACCTGAAAGCTACTGCCCTGCGCGAAGCGCAGGAAGAAGTTGGTATTATGTCAGCAGATGTAGAAATACTCGGACAGTTGACCTCTCTCTATATACCGGTTAGCAATTTCAATGTATATCCATTCGTCGGTTATGCTAAACAAAAACTGGAATACAACCTCAGCCAGAATGAAGTAGCCTATACGCTGGAAGTTCCCCTGAAAGAATTGCTACATGCCGACAGAAAGTCAGTAACAGAAGTTACCTCCCCGAAATTTCCTGATGTGAAAAGGAAAGTGAATGCCTATGTACTAAACGATGGCACCATAATATGGGGCGCAACCGCAATGATGATAAGCGAACTGGAAGCAGTGCTGGGAGAAATAGGGAATTACTGAGCTATCGCAGTATTTTTTTCGCAGCTTTTTCTTTTGGAAGAAACGTTTTAAGAAGATTAAGCAGCGCTTTCTTTTGGGCAGTAGTTAACTGTCCAATGCATTGTTGTAACTCCTTATCAACTGTACTTGTCATAAAACTGCTTTTTATCAAATTTACTTAAAAATATTATTACTTATAAAACTGCAACGAAGCTAGATGGATTCCAACACAAAGACTGTTGGTCGGAATACGAATTGAAGCGGGGAAACGGTATATTTGATGATGGTATACCATCGGCTTTAATTTACATCCTACAATAACTAATGTATGATTTGGGATATTTCTACACAGCTTAAAGGCGGCAAACACTCAGGTAAAACCTTTTTAGAAGTAATAGATACCGATATACACTATTTAGAACGGATGGTAAGTAATTTACCCTCTTTCATTGTTAGCAGAACTTTTGTCAAAGACTGTTTAAAATTAAGGCCCAATATTCGACCAGATAGAGAAGTCGTTTCTGAACTTTTTAGACGAATTAAAGCCAGAGAAGAAGAAATAGAATACTGGGCAGAGCGCTCTTGGGATGAAGCGTATGATGCCGAAAATGACAGCATTAAGAAGTTCTATCAATCATATAATAATTCTGGCGGAGAATGGTCGGATCTTTCGGATTGATTTAGTGCAAAGATTTGATAAGTCGTAGATAACGGTAGCTAATTTGTATAATGCAACCTTATTTGCTCCCACAATGCTATTCTCAAATTTTCCGTGTCAAGCCATTTAAATTCATCAGGCACAGGATAGCTAAACGTTACACTTTTCCTTTCAGCTACAATATTAAATGAGCCACATTTGCCCGTGTTCGTGTTCACAATAAACAATTGGTAACAGTCTGAATTAAAGATGCTTCCTAAAACAGATGCTGTTATTTCAAGTTCGGTAATGTCAGCATAAAACATAAATTTCACTTCGGTTTTTCTATCCATATTTATAGATTTGAAGAGTGTTACTCTATAAATAATATAAGTATTTTCATTCACAAAACAAAAAAACTCATAGTAGCTGCCCTTTTATATTACATCTGCCCCTTTTTAAAGGGTACTTTATTATAGAAAGGCCATATAAAAACTGCTCCAAATCATGCGCACAATTGTCCTTACTAAATATTTCCGTTCCGGTAAATCTAAAAACTGTCCAACCATCTAGGATGAGTTGTCTATCCCTATTACTATCCTTAGTTCTTTGCTCTTTAGTTTTATGATAATCATGCCCGTCACATTCGATACAAATTTTTACTTTAGACTCTTTATCTCCTTCATTTAATTTTGAAAAAATAGCAAAATCCAACCTATATTTTTTATCCAGAGACACTTCATATTAGGGGAAAATTTCATGAAAACTTCCAGTCATTAAAGTTGTTTCAAGCCTTTGTAATAGTAAAATTCATAACCAATTTCTGCGTGAAGCGGACCTAAAACCTTTATGATACTTTTGCCGTTTTTATCATAAGATCGTTCCGTATCAGGAGAGTCTACAATGAAATCTATATCTGCATTAAGTACAGTGTACTTTGATATCGTTTCAATGAATTTTAATAAAAAAAGTTTTTCAATTTCTGATTCGCAAATTGATAGCAAATAGCCCAATTTTCGTTCATAAAAAGAAAGAATATTACTCTTAGTAGCAATTATTTTTTCGCTCGTACTCATCACATATTCCTCCTATACTGCCCACCTACTTCAAACAACGCCTTGGTTATCTGCCCCAGCGAACAATACTTCACTGTTTCCATCAGCTCCTCAAATATGTTCTGGTTGTGTATGGCCACCTGTTGCAGGTTATGCAATACATCGGCGCTCTTATCTTCACTGCGCTTCCATAAATTCTGCACCGTACCTATCTGGAATTCTTTCTCCTCGGTAGTCGAACGTATCACCTCCTGTGGTATCACCGTCGGTGACCCCTTCGAGCTCAGGAAGGTATTCACCCCAATTATCGGGAACTCACCTGTATGTTTCAGCGTTTCATAATACAGGCTCTCTTCCTGTATCTTGCCACGCTGGTACATGGTTTCCATTGCGCCCAGCACACCACCACGCTCTGTAATGCGGTCAAACTCCATCAGCACAGCTTCTTCCACAAGGTCGGTCAACTCTTCAATAATGAATGAACCCTGCAACGGGTTTTCATTTTTAGCCAATCCCAGCTCTTTATTAATAATGAGCTGTATCGCCATTGCCCTGCGCACACTCTCTTCCGTTGGCGTGGTTATCGCCTCGTCATAAGCATTTGTGTGCAGCGAGTTACAGTTATCATAGATAGCATACAGCGCCTGCAGTGTAGTGCGTATATCGTTAAAGTCTATCTCTTGCGCGTGCAGCGATCGGCCCGATGTCTGTATATGATACTTCAGCATCTGCGAGCGTTCATTGCCGCCATATTTAAATTTCATTGCCTTTGCCCATATGCGACGTGCCACGCGGCCTATCACGCTGTATTCAGGGTCTATTCCATTGCTGAAGAAAAACGAAAGGTTCGGCGCAAAATCATCAATATGCATTCCCCTGCTCAGGTAGTACTCAACAAACGTAAACCCGTTTGATACCGTAAACGCCAGTTGCGAGATAGGATTTGCACCCGCCTCAGCTATGTGGTAGCCGCTTATAGATACCGAATAAAAATTGCGCACCTTGTTATTGATGAAGTACTGCTGCACATCACCCATCACCCTCAGCGAAAATTCGGTTGAGAAGATACAGGTGTTCTGTGCCTGGTCTTCTTTCAGTATGTCCGCTTGCACGGTGCCGCGCACAGCCTTCAGCGTTTCAACTTTTATCTTGTTATAAACATCGGCAGGCAATACCTGGTCGCCGGTCACACCCAGCAGCATTAGGCCAAGGCCATCATTCCCGTCCGGCAAACTATCGCTACCATATGTATTATAATACGGCCTTTTCAACCCCTTCGCTTCAAATAGGGCATCTATCTTTTTATTCACTTCGTCTTCCAGCCCGTTAGCCTTTATATATAGCTCGCACTGCTGGTCTATCGCTGCATTCATAAAGAAAGCAGTAATAGTTGGCGCCGGTCCATTAATGGTCATAGATACCGACGTCTTTGGGTCGGCAAGGTTAAAACCACTGTACAGTTTCTTCGCATCATCCAGGCAGCAAACGCTCACACCCGAGTTGCCTATTTTACCATAAATATCCGGCCTGTGGTCGGGGTCTTGCCCGTAAAGCGTCACGCTGTCAAACGCAGTGCTCAGCCGCTTCGCCGGCAACCCTCTCGATACATAGTGGAAGCGCTTGTTCGTGCGTTCCGGGCCACCCTCTCCGGCAAACATTCGCGCAGGGTCTTCACCCTCACGTTTGAAGGGATATATACCCGCCGCATAAGGAAACTCACCCGGAAAATTTTCTGCCAGCGCCCACTGCAATATCTCACCCCATGCTTCAAACTTCGGTACAGCAACTTTAGGTATCTGTAAGTGTGATAATGACTCTGTATGTGTCTTTATTTTCAGCTCCTTGTCGCGTACTTTAAAGGTGTAGTATTCACCAACAAATTGTTGCTTCTTTGCTTCCCAGTTCTCAAGCAGGTACTTGTTCTTTGGGTCTAGGTCCAGCTCTGTTTTGCTGTATACTTCCTGCAATGTTTTTATCAGCCTGTCCTTATCTTCTATATCAGTGGCCTGTAATGTTTCTATCGTCTTTTTAATAGAGAACAACTTTTGGGCCACGGCACTTTGGTCTTTTGTCCACTTATCATACTTGCGGTTGTTCTCACTTATCTCACTCAGGTAGCGTGTACGTGCAGGCGGAATGATGTACACCTTCTCGCTCATCTCATCCGTTATCTCGTATTTCGATTCCAGTGGAGCCCCGGTCTTGTGCGACAACATATCCATCAGCGCCTTGTACATTGAATTCGTACCCGGGTCATTGAACTGAGATGCAATCGTTCCGTACACAGGCATATCCTCCGCCTTTTTCTCAAACAGCTTATGGTTGCGCTGGTATTGTTTCTTCACATCACGCAATGCATCCATAGCCCCGCGCTTGTCAAATTTGTTGATAACAACAATATCAGCAAAGTCAAGCATGTCTATCTTCTCCAGTTGTGTTGCCGCGCCATACTCAGGCGTCATCACATACATGCTCATATCCGAGTAGTCGGTTATCTGCGTATCGCTCTGGCCAATACCCGATGTTTCCAGTATAATGAGGTCATACCTGGCAGCTTTCAGAATGTTCACCGCATCATGTATGTGCTTAGATACCGCTAGGTTGCTCTGTCGCGTTGCCATCGAGCGCATATACACACGCTTGTTGCGTATGGCATTCATGCGTATCCTGTCGCCCAGCAGTGCCCCGCCCGTTTTCTTCTTCGTCGGGTCAACAGATATAATACCTATATGTTTATCATTGAAATCAAGCAGGAAACGCCTCACCACCTCGTCCACTAACGAGCTTTTACCGGCACCACCAGTACCTGTTATGCCTAGCACAGGTACTTTCACTTCGGTAGCCATTTCCCTCACCTTCTTCAGCGCAGCCTGTGTTTCCGGCAGGTCATAATAATTTTCCGCCGCCGATATCAATCGGGCTATCGACTTTACATCCCTTTCTGCCACATGTCCGGCCTCGCCATTCATCTGGTTGCCCGTCGGGTAGTCACTCTTTTCGAGCAGGTCATCTATCATGCCCTGCAGGCCTAAAGAACGCCCATCATCCGGCGAATATATGCGGGTAATGCCATAATCTTCCAGTTCTTTTATTTCCGTTGGCAGTATTACACCGCCGCCGCCGCCAAATATTTTTATATGCCCGCAGCCCGCTTCCTTCAGCAGGTCATACATGTATTTAAAATACTCCACATGCCCGCCTTGGTACGATGTTATGGCTATAGCGTTCGCGTCTTCCTGTATCGCGCAGTCCACTACATCCTGCACACTGCGGTCGTGACCCAGATGTATCACCTCTGCCCCGCTCGCCTGCATAATGCGGCGCATGATATTAATAGATGCATCGTGTCCATCAAATAATGATGCCGCGGTTACCAGTCGTATTTTATTCTTAAGCGAGTAAGACATATGACAAAAATATATTAAAACCTGTGCAAAGTTACGAAGTTAGTCCTTAGTATTACCCTCTACCGCGCACTCCACGCAAAGCTATTCCATCAAGGGCCTTAGGCTATAGTATCATTATCGCGCGTTTCCGTACATACTTTTATTTGTAGCTAAAATATTTTTTTCTGAAAGGCTATATATTTCCCGCAATTGCTATTATATTTGTTCCACATAAAATATAATTAACATGAAAAAAATCGTACTGCTCGCACTCCTAACTTTTAGCTTTTGCACATTCGGTTTCGCACAGGATTTCTCCTTCGACGAACTGGTAAAGTTGAGGTCTTATACCTATCCTTCATTCGAAACTTATGTGCATGACAAAGGCTATAAGCTGGCTCACTTGGAGCGCAATGAGCGTTGTACTGTTTTCCGGAGCGGTAAAAATGTAGTTTCTTATTGCCATTATTATGATGATGGTTATTCTTACCACAACCACGTAGCCATAAAATTCGAAACTTCAAGCAAAGAAGAGTACGAAAAAATCAAGCAGCAGATAGTAGCTTCTATGGAGTACTACAAGACCAAACTGCGCAGGTTCTCTACTCACCATTACCTCGAGCATATCTACGTGAATGACAACATTTCTGTACACCTGTACGATATATCTTACAGGGACGATTCAAAACCATACTACGAAATTGAGATTTACTCTGTGTACGCCAAATATTAATTCCCAATACACATTCTTTCAAAGGGTACTGAGCAATCAGTACCCTTTTTCTTTGCGCCTGATTAAACCGGATAAGAATAAAAGAAAGGCATAACAAAGATTCCCGACTTTGCGGTAAAATTATCCTGCTCATAATAAATGCCGGATAATCATGTAGCGCTTATACCACCTCCCTTTAGGGCCGGGGTAACTCTTGCGGACTTAAAAACACCACATGATAATAGCGAGCCTTGCGCCTTTGCGTGAACCCGTTCCACAGTCCGGGGGGTATTATTACTTCTTCCGCCCGAAGAACCTGCAAGAAACACCTAGACTGAAAACGCTCTGCTTGTCATAGCCCACATCTCCATACAGGCTGAATTGATCGGAAATATAGTACCTCGCTCCCGCCTTCAGGTAGGGTGTCACAGTATGGTCTGTCTTTATCATAGTGCTGTCCCCCTGCGGATAGGCACTGTACCGGATATTGTTCAGCGACAAGCCCAGGCCAATAAAAGGGTCGAGCCGCGAAATATGGATATAACGGCCCAGGTGATAAAAACCGGCTACCCCGCCACTGAATATCCGCACATTGTTCGTCCTGTATCTGATAAACGGTCCGTTATTTCCTGTATACTCCTGTTTGAAGTTATACATGAAAGCATCATAGCCCAGCAGCAGCCCTATGCTGATGTGCTCATATGCCCCATACTCCAGCCTGCCGTAAAACGGCGCCGCACCCGATGTATTGCCTTTATAAAAACCTGCAGGAAGCGTATAATTATTCCTGTAGCCATCTATAAACCCTACCGATACCGTTGCAATAGTGGAATACCGCTCATACGCGCTGTGCCCGGCAAAACTATGTTTAGCAGTAGAATCCCCCTGCCCTATGGCCAGGAAAGAAGTGAACGCCAGCAGGAAGGTAAATACGTATCTCATATGCAGCAAGCTACCAAAGTTAAAGAAGATGGCAAAATAATGGCACAACCATATAAACGGATAATTTCAGATAATATTATGTATCTTTTGCTTACCAAAGATTTGCGCGGTATTTTACCTTATAGATTACACAATACCATCAAAGTGAAATGAGAAACTGGCTTATTATCGTCCTCCTGCTCTTTTACGCCCCTTCCTTTGGCCAGCACAAAGTCATTGTCCGCTTCAGGGATGCTATAAACGATATCGCTTTAGCTGATGTGCAGGTAACAGACATGCAGGGCCGGCTTATGGCAAGGAGCGATACTGCCGGTTACGTCACGCTGCCTTTCGCTTCCTCCCCCCTTATAGCCATACTCCGGGGTTATCGGCCCGATACGCTTACCACCCCCGCCTCATCCGTCTATCTTCAGCCGCTCTCAGTTGCCCTCGATCCCGCCATCATCAGGAGCAGTAAAGTAAGTTTATTGCTCCATGAGAACAACGAATATGTGGTTGATTATGGCTTTTCCGGTAATCGTATTTTCGCCGCCACATACAGCGGCAATAACGGCGGCAAGGCAAAGCTTTTTTTACTGGACGATCAGGGAAATACCCTCGCATCCTGCAGACTGCCCAATACCCCCGTGTCTGTATTCAAAAGTTGTGTCGGTGTACCCTACTGCGTCTGCAACGATGTTTTTTATCGCATCGGCACAGGTCCCGATAATATCCTCATCGACAACACATACCCCATCAGCCTGCTCGAAGGCCTGATGCAGTGCGAACAGGCTGCCTACGGAAATCTTTACTATAAAATAGGCGACCGGCCCAACTTCCGCACCACCTTCGGCATGATAGAAAAAGGCGACAGCACTTTTAAGCCATTCACCGCATTCGAGGAAAAAGATGTGGCACTGGCAAGCTGGCGCGAGTGGATGGAGATACAGGTCTTGCTGGAAAGGTTCCAATTTAGCCAGGCCGCTCGCAAGCAAGGCCTCCGCCTCATGTGGGACAAAGGTTCTTTTGCGCACATCAATCTCCCGCTCTTCATCAGCAACGATACACTCATAATATTCGACTACTTCAAAAAAAGCATCCTGTACTACAACCTCAAAGGAAACCCCATAGGCAGCCACCCGGTGCATTTCGAATGGCAGCCGTCACAACTGTTCAACATAATCAAGGATGAAGTGCGTGGTAAATTTTACATACACAGGTACGCGCAAAATTACCAGGAGCTTGAGGAATTAAACATAAACACCGGCCATACCTCCGGCATCAAGCAAAAAATAAGCAAGCCCTTTGCCGAACAGGTTAAGGTCTATAATGGCAGCATTTACTACCTCTGGCAAAACAAATCTGCTAACAGCACAAGGCAGTTGTATATTCAAAGAATGAATTGATTCATATTCTCTTATTGCAATGCTCACAGGGAACAAACTAAGTGACCGTTAGCCTCACAACTTTTCCGGGTTGAAGGCTAACATCGATAATGCCTGTTTTAACGGAATGGGCTGAGCAAAAAGAAAACGTCCCGCAAATGCGGGACGCTTCAAATATTATCTCAAAGAGAGAGAGATTATCACTCATCATCGTCCCTGCTCCTTTCTTTCTTGCGTGGCTTTGGTGCTGCGTCATCTTCGTCTTCCATATGGTCAGCCCTCCTGCGGTGTACTTCGTCACCTGGCTCATGATGGCTGTGCATCTTGTGGCCTGTATTGAAGTTCTTGCTGATACCTATGTTTGCCTGACGGCCAAATGTAAAGTTGAAAGTGTTGGTAGCGTAAACTACACCTTCCATTTTGTCAGTAGTGTAATTAACACCGCCTACTGCAAAGTTCAGGCAAAGGCCACGGCCCATGTTAATGCCCAGCGCTGGGTACATACCTACATAGATACCGTTGTGCTTCATGTTAGCAGGGTTGCCTTCCTGAGTGTGGTATCCGCCATGGTAAGCAAAATCCAACTGGGAGAACCAGAAGAAAGTTTCGCTCTTGCCTATGTAATGAGAGTAACGGCAGAATGGGCCTACCCTGTAGTTATTGAAAGTATTCTTGCGTCCTGCAAAATCTTTGTATGCATCCTGACCCCAGGAAACCTGCAGACCCAAAGTCCAGTTATGGTTGAATTGATAACCAACACCTACGTTCGCCATCCAGTTGGTATTCTTTGCCGGACTGTTGCCTGAACCTCCCAATGTGTCATGAGAGTTAGTGTTAAAATCAAGATTGCCGTACAACAGTATACTGTGTGGTTCCTGAGCGTTGGCTGTTGCTATAGTTCCTGCGGCAAGTAGAGCGAGGATCAGTTTTTTCATACAGAGTGCGTTTTATTAAAAATTATTTAGACAGCACAAATATAATAGGGTTTTTGAAAAAACAATAACCTTTTAAAATAGTTTTTTTTATTATGCGAAATAATCCTTAGCTTAATATTGGCCAATATACCCTTTATATACCGTAACCATAGCCCCGTAAGCCTGTTTCTACTTAAACCAAGAGCTGTACATGAGATAGTTATTAGCTATGCGCTCCACCTCGCCTTTCAGCAATTCCTGGCTTATATCCTTCACTTTTTTGGCCGGCACACCGGCAAATATGCTTCCGGCGGGCACTTGAGTACCCTCCAATACTACCGCACCGGCAGCTATTATGCTGTTTTCGCCAATCACCACATTGTCCATAACAATGGAGCCCATACCTATCAGCACATTATCAGCCACTTTGCAGCCATGTACTATAGCGTTGTGCCCAATGGATACATTGTTGCCTATTACGGTCTTCGTTTTCTGGTAGGTGCAATGGATACACGCGCCATCCTGCACATTTACCTTATTGCCCATACTGATGCTGTTAACATCGCCGCGCACTACGGCATTGAACCATATACTGCAATCTTCGCCCATTACCACATCACCTACTATCGTGGCATTAGGCGCTATAAAACAACTTCCCGGTATTTGTGGCGAAACCCCTTTCACCGGCAATATTACTGGCATAACTGAGACTTTTTAGAGATGCCAAAAGTAAGCAGTTTATGCACATCAGAAAGACAGGACTGTTAATATTTTGTAACATCTGCTATCAGATTTAATCTTTAATTTTGGGGTATTAAAGTTTATCATGCAAGCGTACCTGGATCTCCTTCAGCATATCATTGATACCGGTGTTGCAAAAAGCGACCGCACCGGCACCGGCACCACAAGCTGCTTCGGCTACCAGATGCGTTTCGATTTGCATAAGGGGTTTCCTCTTGTAACCACAAAGAAGCTGCATGTAAAGTCAATCATCCATGAGTTGCTGTGGTTCCTGAAAGGAGATACCAACATAAAGTACCTGAAAGATAACGGCGTAAGGATATGGGACGAGTGGGCCGATGAAAACGGCGACCTGGGACCAGTGTATGGCCACCAGTGGCGTAGCTGGACAGGCGCAGACGGCAAAACCTATGACCAGATAAAAGACGTATTGCAACAGATAAAAACAAACCCCGACAGCCGCCGCATGATAGTTAACGCATGGAATGTGGCCGACCTACCAAAAATGAAGCTAAGCCCCTGCCACGCCTTGTTCCAGTTTTATGTGGCCGACGGAAAGCTATCCTGCCAGCTCTACCAGCGTAGCGCAGACGTATTTCTGGGAGTACCGTTTAATATTGCTTCCTATGCGCTGCTTACCATGATGATAGCGCAGGTGACAGGCTTGGGCGTAGGCGAGTTTGTACACACCTTCGGCGATGTGCACCTGTACAGCAACCACATGGAGCAGGCCAGGCTGCAACTAACACGCACGCCTTACCCGCTGCCGGTAATGAAAATGAACCCGAACGTAACCGACCTGTTTTCATTCACATACGAAGATTTTACCCTGGAGGATTATCAGCACCACCCAACTATAAGTGCGCCGGTGGCTGTATAATTGCCGATAATTTCATCCACGAGTCATTTAAAAATATAACAGCCATGGTAGTTTCACTGATAGTAGCCGTTGCCGAAGATAATGCCATAGGCAAGAATAATTCGCTCCCCTGGAACCTGCCCGAAGACCTGAAATTCTTTAAGCGCACTACTATAGGCAAGCCGGTGATTATGGGGCGTAAAACATTTGAATCGCTGGGGCGTGCGCTTCCGGGCAGGCTGAACATTGTATTATCGCATAATCCAAAACTGGAGCTGCCCGAAGGCGTACTGCTGTATACGGATGTAAATGCAGCCCTGGAACGCCTGCAAAATGAAAACACCGAAGAATGCTTTATAATAGGCGGCGGTAAAGTATTTGAAGACACCATGCCCCTCATCGACAGAATGTACATTACCCGAGTTCATACCGGCATACCTGATGCTGACGCATTCTTCCCCGCAGTGGACCACACGCACTGGACACTGGTATGGGAAGAAAAGCACCTGGCTGATGAACAACACAAATTCGATTACACCTTCCAGAAATACGAGCGCATAGAAATGTGATGAACCGACATGCCGCAATTGAGTACCTGAAATACATCTGGCGCGCAAAAGGCCGTCATGGCACACATTCCCCGTTCGTATATAACTTCATTGAGCAGATTCTACTGAGTAAAGGTCCAATAGAACGGGATCACATTGTTGTGTACCCCGAACTGGCACTGCGCTACGAAAACCTGCTGAGCCGTATTGCACAGCATTTTGGATATAAAACAATAACAGACACAACAAAAAGCCCTGGGCAATTAGCCGCTACGAAAACTAATATGCTGCTAATGAGTGCATCAGCACCTGAGCGGTGGGTGGCGGTGCTTGATGAATCTCTTCACACACTTAATGATAAATCCATGGTGGCAGTTGCCGGCATACACCAATCGGAGAAACACGGCAGTGCGTGGAAAACAATGTGTAAAAAGGAACAGGTGAAGATGAGCCTTGACCTGTATGGCATCGGGCTGCTGCTGTTCAGAGAGGAGTTTAAGGTGAAACAGCACTTCATCCTGAAATACTAACCCAGCGGATCGTCCTCGGTTGAGGAACTCGTGGGGTTCTTCGCGAAGAACTTATCTACCACACCGCTGAACATAGGCGGCACCTTGCCATGAATGTACTCCTTCATAATTTCAATGGCCTTAATTGCCTGCTGATCGGTGAGGCCTGCTGTATTCTTCAGTTTTTCTACCAGATCCTGCATAGAGATGGAATTGGGTTTTTGAAATTTGATTTATGCTGCTTTCAGATGTTCCAGTTTTGCGTGTTCCACCATCTGGCGGGCATAATCCAGCGTCAGGTGAAATTCCCCGCCATGCTGCTCCGATGGCAGGTCAAACATGGCATCTGTCAGTATCATCTCGCATATCGTGCGCAGCCCACGGCCACCCAGCTTGTACTGCACTGCCTTCTTCACCATATAGTCTATAGCCTCATCCTCTACCGTCAGCTTTATGCCCTCATATTCAAACAGGCGGGTGTACTGCTTTATCAGCGCGTTCTTCGGCTCGGTGAGTATGCGCCGCAGCGAAGCCTCATCGAGCGGGTTCAGGTAGGTGACTATGGGTAGGCGGCCAAGCAACTCGGGTATCAGCCCGAAGGTGCGCAGGTCCTGTGCATTCACATACTGCAGCAGGTTTGCCCTGTCCAGGTCTTTGGTCGCCTTTATAGCGTTATAGCCAATAGAAGCAGTCTGTATCCTCCGGGCTATCATTTTGTCAATACCTTCAAAGGCCCCACCGCAGATGAACAGTATGTTCTGCGTGTTCACTTTTATCATCTTCTGCTCGGGATGCTTGCGGCCACCCTGCGGCGGCACCAGCACTTCAGCGCCTTCCAGCAGCTTCAGCATGGCCTGCTGCACCCCCTCTCCGCTCACATCGCGGGTTATGGAAGGGTTGTCGCTTTTACGGCCTATCTTATCCAGCTCATCTATATACACTATACCCCGCTCGGAGGCAGCCACATCGTAATTGCTGGCCTGCAGCAGGCGGCTCAGTATGCTCTCCACATCCTCGCCCACATAGCCCGCCTCGGTGAACACCGTGGCATCAACTATTGCAAACGGCACCTGCAGCAGGCGAGCTATGGTTTTGGCAAGCAGGGTTTTGCCCGTGCCTGTTTCTCCTACCATCATGATGTTCGATTTTTCAATCTCCACATCATCTATCACGGGCATAGACAGGCGCTTGTAATGGTTGTATATCGCCACAGAGAGCACTTTCTTAGCATCGTTCTGACCGATAACGTATTGGTCCAGGAATGCCATAATCTCTCGGGGCTTGTAGTTTTTATGCTTCTGTAGTTCGGGTTTCACCTCCTGCGGCGCCTTGGCGCTGCCGGTAGCTTCCACAAGCAACGCATGGGCATTTTCTATGCACTGGTCGCAAATGTTGCCTTTGAGGCCTGTAAACAGTATATTAACATCACTTTCGGCGCGATCGCAGAAAGAACATTTCTTTTCGGGTTGCTTTGCCATATCGTTTGAGCGCACAAAGGTACGGTATTTGGTTAAAGGGTTAATTGGTTAAAGAGGTAAATAGTTAAGGAGTAAAAGTAACCGGCATGGTTTTGCGCAATTTCTGGGGGGGGGAGAACGATAATTACATAAATAATTGATTTTCAGCATTTTAAATAAATTCTCATTGCGCACTCTTTGCGCTTTTTTGCGCATTTTAAGCTCGTTTGCTGCCCGTTTTTTTGTTTTGGCGGCTACTATTTGTGTTAAAGCATATTTTACCACAAAGCATACAAGGTTTTTTCACAAAGAGCACCAAGTACGGATTGTGCACTTTGTTTTTGTCTTAGTGGCCCTTGTGGTTAGTTTGCTTTTTTCTGTTACGGTGTAAAGTTCATTAATACCGGTATTCCTGCAAAATTTAAAAACCGCCATGGTACAGTTACTGTACCATGGCGGTACACTTACTGTACCGTGATGGAAAATGGTTTTGACTGTGGGCACGGGTTATAGCCGTTTTGAGGATTTAGAATTTGCAACCCTATTTAAGGAAGGCGTAATTTCCAAATAAAAATCAGTAGCATAATCTTCTATTGCCGTAACTTTGTAACCTCATGTCGCGGCAAATAATAGCTTATGTGTTTCTTTTGGCGTTTGCATTGCAAACTTTCAGCCGGGCTATTATCGTATTCGACTATAAAATAAATACGGAAACATACGCCAGGAACTGCGAGAACAAGGCTCGTCCTAAATTGCATTGCAACGGGAAGTGCCAAATGATGAAAAAACTGAAGAGTGAAGAGCAAAAAGACCAGCAAAACCCTGAACGAAAAGCCGAAAACAAAAATGAAATCCTGTACTTCTGTCAGTTATTTTCTTCTGAAATAGCTTTTTCGCCTACCACGAAAAAGCAGCTTTATGCCAGCTTGCAATGTAAAAAAGAGCAAAAGCAGCCACACGCTGTTTTTCATCCGCCTGCCGTTGCTTAAAATGCTTCTGTTTCCTAATTAATTATCTCCCTATATCTGATAGTATATAGCGTGATTATCCGTATGGTATCATGTTGTGCCGGTGCATAACAGCCGGCCGTCATATGACCTGCTATTTGTCGGGAGAATTTATGGCGGTCATCATATACCACAACTACAAACAAGCCGATATACGGCGTTATTGTTCAACAAACCAAACAATCTCAAAAAAATGAAAAAGTATATTATCATAGTGTTAGCAGTTACAACCTTCGCTGCATGCAAGAAAGATAAAACACCGGAATATAATATCGGAATAAAAGGCGAACTCTCAGTCGAATTCGACAACATAGCGGGATCTTCAGACCTGCAATTGAATACAGCAACCTATACAAATGCGCTCGGCGAAAGTTTTAAGGTGACCAAGTTCAAGTATTACGTGAGTAATTTTGTACTTACCAATACCAGCGGCGTTACCTATACAGTGCCACAAGACAGTTGCTACTTCCTGATTGACGAGAGTGATGCTTCGACACACGAGGCCGTATTGAGGATACCCGAAGGTGAATATAAGACCCTCACTTTCACTATAGGGGTTGATAGTCTGCGAAATACAAAAGACGTAAGTGAACGTACCGGCGTGCTTGACCCTGCGGGAACAGCGAGTGATATGTACTGGGGCTGGAATAGCGGCTACATCTTCATGAAGTTTGAAGGTACTTCTCCTGTCATCACAGGCATGGGCAACGCCTTTATGTACCACATAGGTGGTTTTGGCGGTTACAGCTCTCCCTCTCCAAACAATATAAAGGTGATAACACTTGACCTGACAACACGCGGCACGGCTAAAGTAAAACAAGCAAAAGGCACCAATATTCATTTGATGGCTGATGTGCTGAAAATAGTAAACGGCGCAACCAATATCAGTTTTGCAAGCCTAAGCATGGTACACGCCATAGCACCGGGCGTACCGTTGGCCAATAACTATACCGCAATGTTTGTTCATGACCATACTGAAAATTAATGTTTATGCTACGCAAATACCGGCTATCAGCACTCATTATCTTTGTTGCAGGTTTTATTGCCTGCAACAAAGATAATGTTGCCCCTTCCTTAAGCTTTCAGCAACCGGAGAATTTCCCCGCCCCCGTTTACCGCTTTGACAAAAACACCATTACCAAAGAAAAATTTGAGCTGGGGAGAAAATTGTTCTACGATCCCATACTCTCTGCAAACAATACTATTTCATGCGGTAGTTGCCATATCCAGACATCAGCCTTTACCCATCATGGCCACATTGTAAGCCATGGTATATTCGACCGAATGGGCACGCGCAATTCGCCACCAATAATGAACCTGGCATGGAATACTCATTTTATGTGGGATGGCGGTATAGCAGACCTCGACCTTCAGTCGATAGCACCCATTACTAATCACCTGGAGATGGATGAAAAAATGGAGAATGTGATTAACAAACTGCGTGCTTCACCTCAATATCCGGCGTTGTTCCGCAGGGCATACGGATCGGATGAGATCAGCACACCTGAGTTTTTAAAAGCGTTGTCTCAGTTCATGCTTATGTGTGTAAGCAGTAACAGCCGGTATGATAGCATAATGCGTCATGAACCAGGAAAAACATTTACTGCAAACGAGCAGGAAGGATATGCCATTTTCAGGGAAAAGTGCGGAACCTGTCACACAGAACCGCTGTTGACAGACCATTCATTTCGCAACAATGGGCTTAGCATCAGCGCGGTGAATGATGAAGGTCATTATCTGGTAACGCAGAATGACGCTGACAGATATACCTTTAAGGTACCCAGCCTCCGAAATCTTGCCTATACCGCTCCTTACATGCATGACGGGCGGCTCTTAACACTTGAGGCAGTGCTGGACCACTACACCGACCAAGTGCAGGAAACACAAAACCTTGACCCTGCTTTCAAACAAAATGCAAAACCCGGCCTGATGATAACGGCTGATGAAAAAAAGAAGTTAACAATCTTTTTGAACACCCTGAACGACAAAAGTTTCCTGTTGGAAAAACGACTCGCCGAACAGTAAAATTTTTTAACGCAAATTGCCATTGAAAAAGTTATTCATCATATTAATACTCTCCTTTGCATCACTACATGCAAATGCCTGCGATATATGCGGAAGCGGAGCGGGCGGAAGCTATTTGGGGATATTGCCTGACTTTAGCAAACATATACTCGGATTGCGTTATCGCAGCAATAACCTGGCGACCCACCTCGGGACAAACGGCACACAAACTTACCTAACCAGCTACGAAATGTATAGGACAATGGAACTGTGGGGTGGGTGGAACATTAGGAATAATATCCGGGTTATGGCCACCCTGCCCTATAGTTTTAATTCGCGGGCAAACCAAGGTGTAAGCAAAGAGAAAAATGGCCCCGGTGATGTGTCTGCTTCCGTCTTCTACCGGCTATTTGATCACAAGCGCATGTCAACCGGTGGTAATTTTTTCACACATAGTATCTGGACAGGTATTGGCCTGAAAGTGCCAACGGGTGAGTATAACACGTCCGACAAAACACAAAACACTCAGAACGCGAACCTGTTTCAATTAGGCACAGGCAGCATTGACGCTACCGTGAATGTAATGTACGATGCCAGGCTACAGAACACCGGCCTGAATGTATGGGGCAGCTACAAAATAAATACGGCAAACAAATACGGGTACCGGTATGGTAACAAACTGGCGGTAAGCCTGCAGCCCTACTATAAGTTCAATATAGGGAAAAAAATAATGGCCGCGCCTAATGCAGGGATACAGATAGAAACGGCACAACAGGATACAGATAACAAATTTCCGGTTGATGCGTCAGGAGGACATATGTTGCTGGGTACAGTAGGTACAGAGTTTTCTTTCAAAAAAATATCTCTGGGCGCAAACCTACAGCTACCTCTTTCGCAAAACCTTGCATTGGGAATAGTTCGTGCAGAAAGCAGGGCTATGGCACACATTTCAATAGCGCTGTAGGATAAAAACCACATTCTTTTTTTCGGCTAAAGCCAGAAATATTAGCCATCAACCACAAAAAGCCATGGCTAACAGTTTTTATTAGTGCATTTTGAATGTCCAATAGTATTACTGACCCTATTCAACCCCTCCCTCTCCGGGTTGGCATTTACCGCAATAACCGCCTATTTCATCACGGGTTATCAAAATTGAACGTTATTCAGTTTTTTTTCAGCAACGCCTACCTAAGCCAAAGCGACTTCTTGACCTCATATTCTTTTACGAAAAGGTATTTCGCCCCGTTTATGGTCACGTACTTGTGGCGAAAAGCAATAGTGCCAATATAAACGAGACTGCCAGAAGTGAAATCTGTGGTTTCCCAACCGCTTCCCATTACACCGGCATTGGCGTAAAGTGACTGCGGCGAACCCGGCAATCTGCAAAACCTGGCATAGCCATCCATGCTTACATGGTCGAGATCTTGCTGGTACGTCTGCCTTACAATGAAAATGCCATTGAGCCCCCTGTGGTATCGTATGGTAGGGCCGGGATAGACAGATAATTGCGCACCACAGCAGGCTGCGTGGGCCTGCTACAGGAGGCAGCTAATAGAATAACAGCTACAAAAACGGTAGAAAGAAGGGGCTTGTGCATAATATCGTTTTTAACTGAAAACTCCCCGCATTGCTGCGAGGAGTTCACTATTTATGTTCGGTAGTTCTTATGGCTGCTTAACGAATGAACGCATGGTAGTATTAGAGAAACCATTGAGATTGATGATATAAGAAATGGTTGTATCAGGATAGCTGACCGAAGCTGATGACGCGGTAAGCGTGCCTTCGGAAGTGGGCTGTGAGCCGAAATCGATAGTAGCCGTGTCAAGTGAGGCAAATACTGCGCCCACCACAGCACCGGTAGAGGCATCGCCGGTATCCACACCGCCTACATTACTTGTCATAAACAAGCCTCTTGCCAGCTTAGTAACGAAAGCCACACGATTGGGATCGCTAAGCCTGAAGTAATAACCAGAAAGATCGAATGAATCGCTGATATTGGTAACCGCTACGTAAACAACGGCGGTGCCTACAAATCCATTGGAGTTCTTAGCAGAATAAACCACTGTATAAAGACCCGGTTTTGTATTATCGAGCGAGCCGAGGTCTGTAACCACAGTAGGCTTCTCTTTGTAGAAGGTGTCTTCAGCGTAAGCATTGGACGGGGTAAACATGCCGCCAACCGGTATGCTGACAAACCGGGGGCCCGCTATGCTGATAATAGGATAAGAGGCCGTTTTCACGACGGAAACATTACCCGTTTGTTTTTTGCATCCCGCGATAGCGAGGGCTGCTATAAAAGACAATACTATTATTCTTCTCATTTTCATACCTGTTTAATACTAAAAAATTATAAGTCCCACCACATTTTGCTTGTTACAGGGGCAAGGCCGGGAAAGTTGATATTCCGGGTGCTTTCTGAAGTGGGGTACAGGAACCTCGCAGGGAGGTTGCTGCCAACAAGAGTGTTCTTAGATACCACGAAGAAATCGGGATAGCCGGAGCGCCTTTGCTCGCACCATGCTTCAAAACCCTGATTGCCGCACATTGCAAACCACTTTTGCGTGATGATGTGACGAACCCTTTGTGCAGTGGAACCGCCCGCAGGATAAACAACCCAATAACCCGGAGTGCCGCCATTAGATGCTCCGGTGAAATAATCGCTATCGATAGCTGCGGTAGCAGGTGCGCCATAGGTAGCAGCGAGGCCTGCGCCATAATAATTGAAGCTGGCATGGATGCCCTGATAGAACAAATGAACATCGGTATTACCGAAGCTGGCACCTATCCAACCCCTTGCCACAGCCTCAGCCTGGAGGAAACAACTTTCCCAACTGGTGAGGAAATTGACCGGGGCTTTTGAGGACGCTTCGTCACCTGCATCACCGGCCACATAAGCACTCGGGATAGAATAATTATTAGCCATTACACTTGTGTTATAATCGCCCTGGCGGATACCAACCACACTTGCGCCGCCGCTTGCTGCAGTAGCGTTGTAGAACAAAAACACACGGGGATCGCCGTTGCTGTTCATGCTGTCAATGCATGTGCTGCTGCCCACTATATTTTGAGTACCATTAAGAGTTTCGGAACTAGCCTCGGCATAAAGGGGATTCTTATTCGTGGTAGAGAAGCCAAAAGGAATGAACGCATCATCGCCTGTGCCTATGAGCTGAAGGTTAGGGTTAGTGTATAAAGCAACCACACCTGCCTGTGCGCCCGCCGGGTCTTTCGCGCTCATACGCATATATATTTTCAGCTTAAGCGTGTAAGCGAATTTTTTCCATTTATCCATGTCGCCATGATAGATGAGGTCATCGGCACCGGGCATTACTGCGCCACCTGCATTCATTAATTTAAGAGCAGAATCAACATCGGCAAGGATTCCTTTGTACACAACGCTTTGCAGGTCATATTTCGGGTGCAATATATTGCTATCGGCAAACTGGCCTTTGAGCGCCAATTTATACGGAACATCGCCCCAACCATCTGTAATCACCTGAAAGGTGTATGCCTTCATCACCATAGCAATAGCCATGTAGTTCCTTTTGTTCTGGGAATCAGCGAGGTTGTATAACTGATAAAAATTCTCGCAAGCCGAGTATAAATTGGCCCAAGGGTAAGCGTAATGGTCCTGACCTGGTGAATACTGCTCGAGAGAACGGTATTGGCTGGAATTAGGAGATTGTGTCCAGTATTGCCCCCAAACAGAGCCGTTTATCTGCAGGTCTGAGCCTATTGCCGATGCTACATAAAGCTGGGCAGCGGGCAGCAGCGTTTGCACTGTAGCCGTTGGTGAAGCATTAGGGTTTTTGTTTACGTCAAGGAATTTTTTACAGGAAGATGAGCCTAAAACGAGGGCCATCGCTGCAATAACTATTTTTCTATTTACTGACATAATACTGATTTTAAATAATTAAGGTTAGAAAGTAACTTTTAAGTAAGCGCCGTAGTTCCGCAGGGAAGGGCGCGCTAAATAGTTAAATCCTTGTCCGTTGCCCAATGCCCCTGCTGATGTATTTTCAGGGTCATCATATTTGTTGCTTTCTGCTGTCCAAAGGAGGAGGTTGTTGCCATATATACCGGCCTCAAGTTGTCCGAATGGGCTGCGCTTATAATATTTCTGTGGTATAGCGTATGAGAGCGACAACTCCTGCAGCCTTACATAGCTTGCGTTTACAAGGCCCTGTGCAGGCAGATTGTTGCTTTCTACGTTAGTGTAATACTCGTATGGCGACATAGCCGTAGTGTTGGTCACATAGTTATTCGTATTGCCGATACGGTTAACAGAATTAGGCATAACGAATGGGTTACGGTTGTTAACAGTAGAGGCTTCTGATGTGCCGGTAAAGTTCATGTTCAGCTTGTTCTGGCTGTAGAACTGACCACCCTGCTTGGTAGTAAACAATGCGTGCAGTTTAATTCCTTTGTAAGAAAGGTCTGTACCCCAGGATGCGATAAACTTAGGCTGGAAAGAACCACGGTAAACTGGTTTTGAGGTAGCTATCGGCAATCCGGTAGTGGCGTCAACCACGGGACGGCCATTCCAATATTCGATATCAGCAGCGTAGAACGTGCCGTAAGGCTTGCCCACAGCGGCTACTATAGCCATCCCTTGATAACCGCCAACCACGACATGGTCGAGGCCACTTGCAAGGCTTTCGACGGTATTCACATTGTGGGTGTAAGTGCCGAATACATCCCACCTTAAACCATACCTTGTAGAAATAGGTGTAGCCCTCAGGGTGTACTCTTCGCCCTTATTGCTTACATCACCAACATTTGTCCACATGAACTGGTAGCCTGTAGAAGGGGCAAGCGGCACCGCGGTGAGCAGGTTGCGTGTGAGTTTGTTGTAGTAAGTGAACGAGAAACTGATGCGGTCTTTGAAGAATGAGAGGTCCGTACCAATCTCGAATTCGCGTGTGCGCTCAGGTTTCAGGTTCTGGTTACCGAAAGTACCGTTGATCTGGTAAGCAGGTACGCCGTTGAACGGAGGAACTACAGAACCAAAACCACTGTTAATAGGCGCCTGACTGTAGTTAGCGCTATTGTTGGCATAAGCCAAGGCATCGCTACCTACACCGGCCACACCTGCGCGCACCTTACCATAGTTGAGGAACTTATCCCTGAAATGGGTGCCTTTCAGCCTTTCGGTAAATATCCATGAAGCATTGATACCGGGATAGAAATAGGAGTTGCGACGCTGTACAAGCGTTGAAGACCAGTCGTTACGGCCAGTAATCTCGAGGTAAATCTCACGGCGGTAGTTGAAAGTGAAATCACCGTAGAAGCCGAAAGTTCTGCGCTGGGTAACGTTGTTTGAGGCAGAAATCGGTCCCTGATTATTGGTGAAATGGTAGAAATTCTGAAGCACAAGTCCGTTTGTTCCGGGGTTGATGTCGGCGAACAGTGACTCATCATTATAAATACTCACGTTGTGACCTAGTAAAACATTCATGCCAAAATTATCGCTGAGGGCGTGATCCCAAGTACCGATAAGGTCATTGAACAGCCTAAATCCGTTATAGTTATTCTGCGCATAGCCACCGGGATTAATGTAGTTGAGGCCAGAGTAGAAAGGATCGACCGGTGTTGCATTTGTTTGTGGTGTTTTATAATAAGATCTGTCGGAGGAAATGTTTGTGCCCACACGGTCGAATACATTAAACTCACCGCGCTTATAACCGAGTTTGATATCGCCAATGATCTGGTCGCCCTTGTTGCGGTTATCGTAATGCTTTGCAGACCAATACGGGTTTCTTGCATATGCACCGTAGTAGCCATAACGCTCAACGCCACCTGTATCGATGTACTGCATGGAGTAGAAGTTGTTGTTGAGGTTCTTCAACTCCTGTGTCGGGATATCGCGTGGCGTCTGGTAGAGGTTTCCGAGAACGGAACCTGTACTCTGGCCGCCAGCCTCAACCCTTGAGTAAGTGTTGATATAATTTACGTTGATCTCAGAGTAAAAGTGATTGGACAACTGTGTAGTGCCGTTGAAACGGATGCTGTATTTGTTATAGAATGTGTTTGGTACAACGCCCGTACTGTTAATAGTATTGAGTGCGAGGTAATAAGTTGAAGCCTCTGAACCACCCGATATAGATAGGAAGTTTGTAAGGTTCTTGCCATGGTTGAAGAAATTCTGAATATTGTATGGCTGATCGGAATATGGTTTCACCATTTGTTTACCATTGATCACCTGACCCCATGGGCGCATCTGGCCATCGAATTTATGGCCCCAGCTGAAGTTCTCGCGGCGGTCGTCAGACACACCCTGATAAATATTACCCTGTCCGTAGGTGTGTTGCATATCGGCAAATTTCAGCACATCGGATTGGGTGTAAGCCACCTTGTAGGTGATGTCCATTTTGCTTGGCTTGTCTGCATCTTTACGTTTGCCTGCTTTTGTCGTAATCATGATGACACCATTGGCGCCGGCAGAACCATAAAGGACTGAGCCCTGAGAACCCTGCAGCACATGCACATCAAGAATGTCTTCGGGGTTGATGTCGTTACCACTGTTACCGAAATCTACCTGCTCCAGCTCATTTGACCTTGTGCGGTCGCGGTTGTTCATAATGATGCCATCCACGACTATGAGGGCGTTGTTGTCTTTAGCTATTGATTTTTCGCCACGAAGAATAACACGTGTAGAACCACCGGGTCCGCCGGTAGAGCTGGATATGTTAGCACCTGCTACCTTGCCTGCAAGACCTGATAATGCACTTACATTGTTTGCTACAGTAAGATCTTCCCCATTTACGGTTGCTGTATTATAGCCGAGTTCCCTCTTCTCTCTCCTTACTGCCTGCGCAGTAACCACAGTGCCTTCCAGCTCTTTTGACTTACGACGCAAACGAACGCTGATGCCCTGGTCTGTTTCTCTTACATGTACAATGCCATAACCTGCGGCCTGTACAACAAATACGTTGTCGCCATCCGGAACATCGAGCATAAAATCGCCGTTGGCATCGGAAACGGTGCCTAACTGAGAGCCTTTGAGCGTGATACCGGCACCCGAATAACCGTTACCGTTCTCGTCTAATATCTTACCGGTGACCGTATGGGTATTCTGGGCGAAAGCATGTATTCCAACAGTGAGCAACAATACAATTAATAAACCAAGTCTTTTCATATTTCGTTCGTTTAATAATGCGGGTAAGCGCATAACATTCAATGCCTAGCCGATGCCTTAATAAGGCATAGCCGGGATAATTTGGGGTGAATTTATTACAACAATGTGAATAAACAAAGCTTTGGAAGGATTATTTAAGCCCTGAACCCCTAAAGGGGCTTCTTCATGTAATCGGACCTATGTTTCGCATTGGTTATTTATGTGTTTATTTTTTCATATACCCGTGTAAAAGTGTAATGTTAATTGTTTATAAAATTTTTGAGACCTTGATTGAGGGCAGATTAAAAATTATTTTCGATAATTTTATTGATAATCAATCGATTGTGGCGGTCTCATAAAAAAACTTAATGAAATTCTTGGTGTATTCAGTATGTGCCTTTACCTTTGCACTCCCAAATTTAAAAAATGAGACACTTAAGTTTTAAAACACAATCCGCCAACGAAAAGATAGTTCAGAGGGATTGGCACGTGGTAGATGCTACCAACCAGACACTGGGCCGCATGAGTTCAAAAATCGCATCAGTATTGCGCGGTAAGAACAAGGCATATTTTACCCCGCACTTTGATTGCGGCGATTATGTAATCGTAATCAACTCGGGTAAAGTGGTGCTGACAGGTAATAAAATGGAAGAAAAGGAATACCAGACCTTTTCCGGTTATCCGGGTGGCCAGAAAATAGAAACGGCTACAGAAATGAACCACCGCCGCCCTAACCTGATGATAGAGCGGGCCGTGAAAGGCATGCTGCCTAAGAACAGGCTTGGCCGCGCGATGTATAAAAAATTATTCGTTTATGAGGGCGCTGAGCACCCGCATGGTGCGCAAAAGCCAAAAGAACTTAAACCCTAAATGCCTAAGGGACTTCCCCATGAATTGGGGAACAATAACTAACTAAATTAAAAATTTTAAACACCATTATAAAATGGAAAAACAAAAAAACGCTGTTGGCCGCCGGAAAGAAGCTGTTGCCCGTGTGTACCTGAGCAAGGGTACCGGCAATATTACGGTAAATGGTAAGGAATATAAAGCGTACTTTCCTATCATGTACCTGCAGAACCAGGTAGAACTGCCTTTGAAAACCATTGATGGCATGAGCGCTTATGACCTTGTAATAAATGTGCAGGGTGGTGGTCCGAAAGGACAGGCTGAAGCTATAAAAATGGCTATCTCCCGCGTATTGTGCGAAGTGAACGAAGAATTCCGCCCGTCTTTGAAGAAAGAAGGCCTGATGACGCGCGACAGCCGTTCAGTAGAACGTAAGAAATTCGGTAAAGCGAAAGCACGCCGTAGCTTCCAGTTCTCTAAACGTTAATCGCAGGTTTGCACAAATTATTTTTTTACCAACTAAGAAATTATTCAAATGGAAGATAATAAAACATTACACCAGCAACTTCTTGAGGCTGGCGTTCACTTCGGCCACCTGAAGAAAAAGTGGAACCCAAAGATGTTGCCTTACATCTTTGCAGAGAAGAATGGCATCCATATCATAGACCTCAATAAAACGATTGATGGCCTTGATGAAGCTGCGGCAGCATTGAAATCTATCGCGAAAAGCGGTAAGAAAATCATGTTTGTTGCAACCAAAAAACAAGCAAAGGAAATAGTGGTAGAAGCAGCGGTGAAAACCAATATGCCCTACGTAACTGAGCGCTGGCTGGGTGGAATGCTGACAAACTTCAGCACCATACGCAAGAGCGTAAAGAAAATGCTGAGCATTGAAAAGATGCTACAGGACGGAACTATGGACAGCGTAACTAAAAAGGAGCGCCTGACCCTGACCCGCAGCAAGGAGAAAATGGAAAAAGTGCTTGGCGGTATTGCCCAGATGGGCCGTGTACCAGCCGCACTGTTTATGGTGGATATAAGCCATGAGCATATAGCACTGGCGGAAGCAAAACGCCTTGGCATCTCTACCTTCGCAATGGTGGATACCAACAGTGACCCTACGAAAGTAGATTTTGCTATACCTGCGAATGATGATGCGACAAAATCGATAGCAATAATCACCCAATACCTTACTGCTGCCATACTTGAAGGCCTGCAGGAGCGCGCACAGGTGAAAGAAGAAGAAGAAACATCGGAAGAAACAACCGAGAGGACACGCGGACTGGAAGTAGGTGAAGAAGAAGATGGCGGACGCCGTGGCGGCGGACGCGGACGTGGCCGCAGTGCGGGTGCACCGGGCGGGCCAGGTGGTGCCGGCGGCGGTAGCCGTGGACCAGGTGGCGCAGGCGGTGAGCGCCGTGGCGGACCAGGTGGCCGTCCGGGTGGCGGTGGTGCCGGCCGTGGACCAGGCGGCGGCGGACGCGGCCCAGGTGGTGGCAGCGGCAGACCAAGCCCTGTGAAAAGGTAATAAGTTAATTGGTTAAAAAGTTGATAGGTAAAACAGTTATTGACTTTTTACATTATAGTTAAATTAAAGCCCCTTGGTTGGGGCTTTAATAATAAAAAACGAATTTTGCACTTTTAATAAAAATACTATGAGCACAGTAACAGTATCGGCTGCAGAAGTGAATAAACTGCGCCAGCAAACAGGGGCCGGCATGATGGACTGCCGCAAAGCACTGATGGAAAGCAATGGCGACTTTGAAGGCGCAATAGACTACCTGCGCAAGAAAGGCCAGAAAGTAGCCGCAAACCGCAGCGACCGCGAAGCTAAAGAGGGCGTGGTATTAGCCAAAGCCAACGCAGACAATACCTATGGCGTAGTAGTAACCCTGAGCTCTGAAACTGACTTTGTGGCGAAGAACGCAGAGTTCATTGAGTTTGCACAAAAGGTTGCTGATATAGCGCTGGAAACAAAAGCAACGACAATAGATGACCTTAAGGCTGCAAAAATGGACAGCGTGACCGTGGGCGAAAGACTGCTGGAAATGGTGGCCAAAATAGGCGAAAAAATTGAGATTTCCCGCTTTGAGCAGGTAGCCGGTACTTCAGTGGTTCCTTATATACACTCCGGCTACCGCATAGGTGTGCTGGTTGCTATGAACCAGGCTGCAAACGAAGGCATCATCACCGCAGGCAAAGACGTGGCGATGCAGATAGCTGCCATGAAGCCGCTGGGCGTGGACGCAGACAGCGTATCAGAAGAAACAGTGGCCCGCGAAAAAGCGATAGCCATAGAGCAGATAATGGCTGAAGGCAAGGCCGCTGATATGGCTGAGAAAATAGCCGCAGGCAAGCTGAACAAATTCTTCAAAGAGAATACTTTATTGCCACAGGCTTTTGTGAAAGACAACAGCAAAACTGTAGCCGAATACCTGACATCGGTATCTAAAGGGCTTACAGTGACCAGCTTTAAGCGTGCTGCTGTGGGTGCGTAATATTGTTGTTTGATTGGTTAAATATTTTGGACAGGGTGCAAGTGATTGCACCCTGTTTTTATTTTGTAATTACATGTAGGGGCTGAAAATTTTCAGCCCCTCGCCATTGATTGGCCCGATAACATGCAAGGAATAATGTGTATTTGAATTCTGTTCTTTTTGTATTTTGTTCTTCATGAAACGTTGGCCGCTGCATACTGCTTACTTTTGGGAGCGCGCTCCTTTCTTCAGGGTGCTGCTGCCATTTGTTTGTGGTATTGCCGGCTATGAGCTTACACGGCCTTACTTTTTTGCACGTATATCATCTGCGGTATTTATACTCATTGCCTTCATCGCCTACCTGGTAATTACCTTTTCAAAAAAACGAAAGAACTATTTCCCGGCTCTTGGCTTTTTGCTAGTAAGCAGCATTTTCTTTTCGGGAGGCTACGCCTTATCGCTGTACGATGACGTGCGAAATGATAAACAGGATATCAGCAGATGTGAAAACAACGGATCGGCACACCTGGTGCGCATAACCGGCATACCGGCCGAGCGGGAAAAGACCTGGAAGATACCGGTACGGGTGCTTAATGCAATTGATAGTGGCGGTGTACATACCGTAACCGGAAAGGCATTTGTATATGTGCATAAAAGCGGCTATCCATTGCGATTGCAAAAAGGAGATAGCGTGATTGTACCCGGTAAATGGCAACCTGTAAAAGCAGCAGGCAACCCGTTTGAATTTGATTATGCGACCTACTGCCGGAGAAACGGGATAACCAGACAACAGTTTTGCAGCAGGGCAGATATTGTTACCTATGGCCGTAACAACCCCGGAGCAAACACCTATACAGAGCGTATGCACGACTGGTGCATGGCGCAACTTGACAAGTATATACCGGACACAAAAGCACGCGGGCTAATGCAGGCCATGCTGCTGGGCGATGAGGTGAACCTGGATGAGGATCTGCGGGACGCTTATGCCGCAACGGGTATCATCCATATCATTGCCATATCCGGCGGCAATGTGGCCATTTTCTTTATTGTTATCTCCTTCCTGCTGCGTTGGCTGAAGCATAAGAAATACCTGTGGGTGCGGTATGCCATTGCGTTGCCGCTTGTATGGTTCTACGTGGTGATGGCGGGTTCATCGCCATCGGCCATACGCGCCGCTGTTATGTTCTCGCTGCTGGCAGTAGGCGTGATGCTGCAAAAGAACAACAATAGCCTGAACCAGCTTTTTGCCACGGCATTCTTGCTATTGTGTGCAGAACCCATGTGGCTGTTTGCGGTGGGTTTCCAATTGTCGTTTGTGGCTGTGTTATCAATCATACTTTTTTACGGGCCAATATATAGGTGGCTGTCACCGAAGTATTTACTAACAAAGGCACTATGGAGCACTGTAGCAGCCAGCATGGCGGCAGAGATAATGGTAGCACCGTTGGTAATCTGTTACTTTCACAACTTCCCTCTCATGTTCATTGTGGCAAATGTGGCGGCATATATTTTTATGAGTTTAGTGCTGATACTGGGCATGATGGTGATAGTGCTCAGCTTTGTTCCTGTAGCAGCCGCAGTACTTGGCTTGGGTATCGGCGGGCTTGTGGATATATTTGGCCGCATGGTATCATGGCTGCAACAATTCAACCCACTATCATTCCATTTTCTTGTGCTTACGGACGCTGAACTGGTGTTGACCTACGCTTGTATCGCCGGGTTTGCAGTATTTATGATGCGAAAACAAAAGAGCGCATTGTTTACCGGCCTCAGTATGAGTATTGTGCTCATGGTGTTGCTGTGCTACGACCAGTGGTCTTCATTAAGGCAGCAACGGCTGGTGGTATATAACATAAACGGTATTAACCGCATAGAACGAATAGAAGGCCCCCATTACAGTGTAGTTTCTGCAGATACGGGCAACATAAAAAAAATAGCATACGCAACCACTGCAGCACACACCCAATGGCGGGCATGGAGAAAAAGCAAAAAAAATGGCGAGGTATTCACCATAAATGGCAAATCCGTGCTTGTGCTGAACAGAGAGGTATTCGGCACCAGTACATTCCCTGCAGACTATGTCATCATCAACTATACGGGATATGCTGACCCTGCAATGCTAAAGAAGGTGTTCTCGCCCTCATTGGTTATTATGGGGAATAACTTTACCCATGGGCAGCAGGAAAAATTCGTGGCAGCTTGCGAGAATGTGGGCATGCGGGTGCACTCTGCAGCCAATAAGGGCGCTTTTGTGATGAAATGATACGATCAGGACATTTAAAGTATTAATGGTACAAGACAGGGTTTTTATGCTGAATTGACATAATATATGAATAGGTTGTAGCGACCCATACTACAAAGGGGGCCGATGTATAGCACAAACCATCAAGGCAATAGATAATGTAAAATGTATTAACCTATACATAAGCCATAACGGTTAGGGTGTTGGGGTTTTTATTGCTATTTTTGCGCCCCTGTACTCATAAAAATAACATCCTGGCCCATGTGGCATAAAATAGCCGCTTTTATCATTAAATACCGTATTGCCTTGCTCGTTGCACTGGTGCTGAGTACGGGTGTGATGGGTTATTTTGCCTCACAAGTGAAAATTAGTTATGAGTTTACAAGCGCAGTGCCAACCGACAACCAGAAATTCATAGAATACCAGGCTTTCAGAAAGCAGTTTGGCGAAGATGGCAACCTGATGGTGATAGGGGTTCAGACCGAGGATTTCTTTGAACCTACCTTCTTCAATGATTATGGCAAGCTGGCAAAGGATGTGGACTCCGTAAAAGCCGTGGAAAATGTGCTGAGCATACCCGGTGCCATTACACTGGCGAAGGATACACTAACTCAGAAATTAAAAGTATCCCCCCTTGCTGTAAACAACCGTATAACCAATGTAGATAGCTTTAAAACAGCATTCCTCAACCTGCCATTCTACAAAAATTTCCTTTATAACCCTGAATCCGACGCCTACCTGATGGCCGTGCGTATAGACAAGGTGGTACTGAATTCAAAAAACAGGGCCGGGGTAATCAAAGAGATAGTGGCTTTGGGCGAGGACTTCGGCAAAAAGCATCATGTAGAAATGCACTATTCGGGTCTGCCGCTCATACGTACACAGATGGCCACGAAGGTGGAAACCGAAATGCGGCTGTTCCTGATAGTGTCATTGGTGCTTACGGCTGTTATTCTTATCCTGTTCTTCCGCTCGTTTATGGCCGTGCTGTCGTCGATGCTGGTAGTGGCTACGGGTGTGGTCTGGTCTATGGGCACTATAGTGCTGCTGGGCTATAAGATCACTATACTTACGGCGCTCATACCACCATTGGTGGTAGTGATCGGCATACCTAACTGTGTTTACCTGCTGAACCGTTACCACTATGAGTATGCCCGCAACCCGAATAAGATGCGCTCGCTGCTACGCATGGTGGACAGGATGGGCATTGTTACCTTTTTTACCAACCTCACCGCGGCTATTGGTTTCGGTGTGTTCTTTTTCACTAAGAGCGTGTTGCTTAAAGAATTCGGGCTGGTGGCCGGTATCAATATCCTTGGGTTGTTCTTCATATCGCTGATATTCATACCAGCCTTTTTCAGTTTTTTGCCTCCGCCCAATGTGCGCCATACCAAGTACCTGGAAAGCAACTGGATAAACAAATTGCTGACAGGCATTACCAATTGGGTGTTCAGCCACAGGATATGGATATATGGCACCACCATACTCATATGCGTGTTCTCTGTCTTGGGTGTAATTCGCCTGCGCAATGATGCCCATATAGTAGATGACCTGCCCAAATCGGATAAAGTATCTATTGACCTTAAGTTCTTTGAGCGAAATTTCAAAGGGGTGATGCCACTGGAAATAGTGGTGGATACTCGTAGAAAGAACGGCGCATTGTCCCTCAATGTTTTAACGAGGATAGACAAACTCACAAAGTACTTGCAGCAATACCCGGAAATAGGCAAGCCGCTGGCGGTGACTGAGGGGATAAAATTTGCCAACCAGGCCTATTTTGACGGTGATAGTTCCAGCTATTATGTGCCGGGCGATATGCTGCAGGCGGCTTTTATCATGCCCTACCTACGTACCAAGGGTGATGGCAAATCTTTATTCAATAAGCTGCTGCACTCATTCATAGACAGCACTAAGCAAAAAGCCCGTATCAGCGTTAGCATGGCGGATGTGGGGTCGAGGAGACTACCCGGCCTACTGGACAGCATAAGGCCGGAAGTGAACAAAATATTTGACAGCAATAAATATACCGTAACCTATACAGGCACCAGCATCACCTTTCTTGAGGGGAGTAAATTTATCGTGAACAGCCTGAGGGATAGCCTTGTACTTGCTTTCCTTATCATTTTCGGGTGCATGGTGGCCTTGTTCAGATCGTGGCGAATACTGCTCATATCCATTGTGGTGAATGTGGTGCCGCTGCTCATTACCGCCGGACTTATGGGGTGGGTGGGCATCCGCATTAAGCCATCTACGGTTCTGGTATTTAGTGTGGCGCTGGGTATTACCATAGATGTGACGATACGGTTCCTGGTGAATTTTAAACAGGAACTAGCACGGCACGACGACAGTATAGCCGATACAGTACACCGTACCATACACGATACCGGGCTTAGCATCATATATACATCGCTGATACTTATAGCCGGCTTCAGTGTATTTATGCTGTCGCAGTTTGATGGCACGAAATCATTAGGATACCTGACGTCTATTACGCTGTTCGTGGCGATGGTGACAAACCTCATTCTATTACCAGCGTTGCTCCTGTGGATGGATAAAGTGATAGAGAAAAAGAATAAGGCGGCGGAATTCCTGATGGGAGAAGATGATGAAGACGTAATTAAGTTAACTGACTAATTTTATACCTTTGCAATACCATGGAATTTGATAAAATAAAAAACAAAGGCCAGGCAAGACTTTTCAGAAATGACTATATGGAGATGATGACCAAGACGCATCCCATAGTTATTTATTCCCTTTACTTTCCGGTCATCGTGTTCATGCTTTATTACGGGGCATCATACAAAGGATTGGCTATTTGGCTTGAAGTGATATTATTCATTTGCGGGGCTTTGTTCTGGAGCCTGTTTGAATACATCATGCACCGCCACCTGTTTCATATGCTGGTGGAAAGCCCACGCGCACAAAGGTTTGTTTACACAATGCACGGGGTACACCATGAGTACCCCAGGGATAAAGAGCGGCTGTTCATGCCGCCGGTACCCAGCATTATACTGGCCTGTGTCATTTTCTTCATTATGAAGACCCTGATGGGTTGGAACGCACTGGCATTCTTCCCCGGTTTTCTTTTTGGCTATATAATGTATGGCAGCATGCACTTCGCGATTCATGCATTTGCCCCACCCAAATTCATGAAGGCGCTGTGGCGCAACCACCACCTGCACCACTACAAAGCACCCGACAAGGGGTTTGGCGTGAGCTCTGTGCTGTGGGATATTGTTTTCCGCACAGTGCCTAAGAGGGAGGACGCCCCAAACACGTAAAGTGGGTTTACAGTCACAAGTACGCTCTGAAAAATAATACCCTTAGTCAGCTTCGACCAAATTACATAAATATAGTAAACCTATATCAGTATAGTAAAATTTGAGTAGCCCCTTTAGGGGTTGGGGTTTTTATTCAGTAATTTTACACCCTAAAATTATCTTAATGCAGTTATCCGGTTTATATGAGCGGGCGATGCGGTTTGAGTTCCTGAGTGCGGAGGAGGGTATATTCCTTTTTGAACATGCGCCGCTTACGGAGCTGATGTATGTGGCCAATGAGCTGCGCAAGATACAGGTGCCGCACGGTAAGGTGACTTGGATAATAGACCGCAACATGAACACCACCAATGTGTGCGTGGCCAACTGCAAATTCTGTAATTTTTACCGCATACCCGGGCACTCGGAATCTTACATTACTGATATAGAGACCTACAAGCGCAAAATAGAGGAGACCTTCAAATACGGCGGAGAACAACTGCTGCTGCAAGGCGGCCACCACCCCGAACTGGGACTTGCATATTATACCGACCTTTTTAAAACACTGAAGCAGCTATACCCCAGCCTGAAATTACATGCACTGGGTCCACCCGAGGTGGCGCACATCACCAAGCTGGAGAAAAGTACGCACATGGAAGTACTGAAAGCGCTGATAGATGCGGGCATGGACAGCCTGCCAGGGGCAGGAGCGGAGATACTGAACGACAGGGTGCGCAGGTTGGTATCAAACGGGAAATGCGGCGCACAGGAATGGCTGGACGTAATGCACGAAGCCCATATGCAGGGACTTACCACGAGCGCCACAATGATGTTCGGACATGTGGAAACACTGGAGGAGCGCTTTGAGCATTTTGTGAAGATAAGGGAGGTGCAAGCACAAAAGCCTGAAGGGGCCAAGGGTTTCCTGGCGTTCATTCCCTGGACGTTCCAGGATGTGGATACGCTGCTGCAAAAGGTACGCGGCACACGGAACCTGACCACTGCCGAAGAATATATACGCATGATAGCCATGAGCCGTATTATGCTGCCGAATGTGAAGAACATACAGGCATCGTGGCTGACGGTGGGCAAGCAGATAGCGCAGGTGTGCCTTCATGCCGGGGCGAATGACTTTGGCTCTATTATGATTGAAGAGAACGTGGTAAGCGCTGCCGGAGCACCTCACCGCTTCACGGCTAAAAGCATACAACAGTCTATACGTGAGGCGGGGTTTGAGCCTCAACTGAGAAATCAGCAGTATGAATTTCGTAAAATTCCTGAAATGATTGAAGAGCAAACCATCACTTATTAAGTCGCCAAGAGGATTTCTCCTGATACCTTTCAGTGCTTTTTTCGTACACTTTTTGGATTGCTGTTTTAATGCGTAATTTCCTGATTAATAAATTATAACAAAATTATTTTTGCGCACTATCTTTACACTTTTTTACAGTAAAAGTAGAAAGCAGGCGGTGGAGAATAAAACACCCCTTCGGCAAGCTCAAGATTAGGGGCGAATGCTCACCATAGCACAAAGTTCACAAAGCAGTCTGTCAAAGAACTTGCCCGCATTTTTTCTGCGGGTATGAGGTAAAGTTCGGAAATAGCGTAGTTGCCACAAAATAAAAAAAACATGGCGGTAAAGTTACTGTACCATGACGGTTTTGCGGTGCAGTCTGGGCGCGGCTTTCAGGGGGATTTTTGAATTTGGGAATTTACCGCAAAAGGTGCTTCCAAAAAAATATTTTACAATACGTTATTATGCCGTCTGACCGCTGAAAAGCGGTACTGACGGCATAATTCAGCAGTGTGAATATGCATGTTAATATTATTAGACAAAAAAAGTGACTGCATTAAAAAAAGTGATTGTAAACAGTATCTTTGTAAAAAACAGGAAAGCCGGATTTCTCCGGCTCTTTACCTACCTAGATTTCGCGACCTGATAGGTTCCTGCTTTAAAACAGAGTTGGTGTTTGAAAAATAGATAATGATTCTGTTCTCAATATCCAAAACTCTAATGTGGTCGGCAGTATCTATTGCTGCCTCTCTGCTCCAAAAAGTATTTTGATAAAACTCCTACAACAGTAGGAGTTTTGTTTTTATTTACACTCCCACCATCAGTGGCATCAGCAGCATCAACAGGTCTTCATTCTCTACTTTATCTATAGAGCGGAAAATACCTGCGCGGGTAGGTGTACTCAGTTCTACCTGTATTTCATTACCATCGAGGTTGCCTACCATTTCCACCATTAGTTTGGCGTTGAAGGCTATCTTCATATCCTCGCCGCTGTACTGACAGCTCAGCATTTCTTTACCTTCGTAAGAGAAGTCAATATCCTGCGCGCTTATCTGCAGGGCGTTGCCATTGATGTCCATTACTACCTGGTTGGTAGTTTTGTTGGCGAAAATGCTTACACGGCGCAGCGCACTTACAAAATCGCCACGGTTGATGGTGAGCCTGTAGGGATTATCAACCGGTATCACCGCTTTATAATCGGGGAAACGTGCATCTATGAGGCGGCAGCTCAGGCTGAGGTGTGCGCCAGTCACAAACAGGTGGCTGCTGTTGTAGGCAAGCTGCAGCAACGTTTCATCGGCAGCAAGAGTGGCGCGCAACTGCTGCAGTGGTTTTTTAGGCACTACAAAACCCTCCTTGGTGGGGCAGCTGATGTCTGTGCGGCGGAACTGTACCAGCCTGTGGGCATCAGTTGAAACAAATGTAATACTGTCTTTATCCAGCTCAAAAAACACGCCTGTCATTGCAGGGCGCAGGGTATCTGCACTAACGGCAAACAGCGTTTTATTGATACACTCCAGCAGGGCTATGGATGGCATAGTGAACTGTGTGGTATCGCCGGGAGCAGGCTCCTTCGGAAAATCGTCGGCCTTTTCGCCGCCAATGCGGTATTTACCCACATCGCTCGACATTTCGATGGCCAATTCGCCTACATTTATATTAAATGTAATGGGCTGCTCCGGTAAATTCTTGAGATAATCGGTCAGTATCTTCGATGGAATGCAGATACGGCCATCGCCCTGGGCATCGTTCACCTCCATCTGCACCCGCATCATGGTCTCGAGGTCGGTAGCGGTGAGCGTGAGTGTGTTGCCACGCAACTCAAAAAGAAAATCCTCGAGCACAGAAAGTACCGTATTGGCACTGATCACGCCACTGATCTGCTGCAGATTTTTGAGCAAGGCTGTAGAAGTAACTATGAAACGCATTGGTAATTGTGGTTTTGAACAAAGATATTTTAAATAAAGCCAAAATAAAAAGCCCTGTCCTTATTGTGGATAAATAGGGGTGGAATGGGGAATTAAACACCTGCCGCACTGGCGGGTAGGATATATGGAAATTCTGCATTGACACCGTCTTTATTACGGATAAAAATAATAACTGTGCCTGCCATTATCTCCATTTTTAGTGTTTGGCGTATCTTCGCGCCTCAATTCGCAAAATTTCAATTCAAATGAACCGCACAATAAAGTCAGCATTAATCTCTGTTTTTTATAAAGATGGCCTCGAGCCTATAGTACGCAAGCTGCATGAGCTTGGTGTGACCCTGTATTCAACCGGTGGCACACAGACCTTTATAGAACAGGCAGGCATACCCTGTGTGGCGGTAGAAAGCGTGACGGGCTATCCGTCCATACTTGGCGGCAGGGTAAAGACCCTGCACCCGAAAGTGTTTGGCGGCATACTGGCCCGGCGAGACTTTGAGGACGATCAAAAACACGTGAGTGAGTATGAGATACCCCTATTTGACCTGGTAATCGTGGATCTATACCCATTTGAAGAAACGGTGAAACAAACCGATGACGAAAAAAAAATCATCGAAAAAATAGATATAGGCGGTGTATCGCTGATACGCGCCGCAGGCAAAAACTACAATGATGTATGTATTGTGGCATCGCGCGACCAATACCCCGAACTGCTGGAATTGCTGGTGAAACAGGAGGGCAAAACAAGTATACAGGACCGCAGGAAATTTGCTGCTGCTGCTTTTGCAGAATGCGCACACTACGATGTGGCCATAGCCGATTATTTTACGAAGTCGGAAGGTGAAAAACATTTCCAGTTATCGTATGGCAACAAACAATCGCTGCGCTACGGGGAAAACCCACACCAGCACGCCAGCTTTTATGGCGACCTTGATGCCATGTTTGAAAAACTGAACGGTAAAGAACTCTCCTACAACAACCTTGTGGATGTAGATGCCGCCTGCCAGATTATATCCGAGTTCTCAAAGCCTGCGTTCGCCATCATCAAGCATACCAATGTATGCGGTATAGCCGAGCGCGACAACGTGACCCATGCATGGGAGGCGGCATTGGCCGGCGACCCGGAAAGCGCATTTGGCGGTGTGCTTATTACCAACCAAAACATTAATGCGGACGCAGCACAAAAAATAAATGAGCTGTTCTTCGAGATACTCATTGCGCCGGGCTTTGATGAAGCGGCATTAACTATACTGAGAGGAAAGAAGAACCGCATATTGCTTTTGCAGAAAAGGGCTTTTTATCCTGTGAAAGAATATAAGCGCATACTGAATGGCGTATTAGTACAAGATGCTGACACACAGAACTTTACTGAATGGAAGGAAGCAACCCGCCAGGTCACAGCATCAGAAAAAGAAGACTTGCTGTTTGCCAACATTGTCTGCAAACATCTTAAATCAAACGCTATTGCATTGGTAAAAGACAAGCAACTGATAGGCAAGGGCTGCGGACAAACCAGCCGCATAGACTCCCTGCGCCAGTCGATAGAAAAATCTAAGCAGTTCGGGTTCATACTGAAAGGTGCAGTGATGGCATCAGACGCGTTCTTCCCGTTTGATGATTGTGTGCGTATAGCGCACGAGGCGGGGATAACGGCAGTTATTCATCCAGGCGGTTCTATCCGCGATAATGACAGCATAGAGTTTTGCAAAGCGAACAATATGGCTATGGTGATGACAGGTACGAGGCATTTTAAGCATTGATAGCCCCAAACCCTCTGAAGAGGCATACTCTTACTGCTACAAAATGAACTTGGGTTATAATAAGGGAATCCTTTTATGGATTCAGAGTGCGAACTCTTTCTTCAGCAACCCCGTCACCACCATGTCTTCCGGCATTCCATTTCGCATAGTGCTTTGGCGGATGATACCTTCGGTCTTAAAACCAAGACGTGTGGCTACTTTTGCGCTTCTTTTATTTTGAGGGATAAAATGAATCTCTGCTTTGTTTAGTGAGAGCTTATCAAAAAGATAGCCAATGAATTTTGTAAGAGATTTATTGATGATGCCCTTACCTTCATACTCCTTGCTTATCCAGTAGCCTATATGCGCGCGCTTGGTTGCCTGGTCCCAGTTGTGCATACCTACACCACCCATTATCTTTCCATCATAGAAAATACCTAACGCCAGCGCTTCCTGATTTCTCAACTGCTGGTGAGATTGCCGTATGAATTGTAATGAGTGTTCAGGTTTGGTAGTAGCCCCCACCCATGGCAGCCACGGGTGCAAATGATTACGAGATTCATTTATGGCTTTGAAAAGTTCATCAGCATCCTCGACTTCATAAGTGCGTAGCAGTATGTTATCGTCTACAATTATTGATACCATGGGAGTATTGTTTGGTTTTACTCCTCATCCTTTGCAGGTGGATTCAGTTTTTCCCACAGTTCGGGTATGCGTTTTATCCACTGTAGTTCGCGCATTTTAGATTTGGCATCTTCCACCGGCGAACCGAAATATATTTTGCCGCCTTCCAGGCTGGCAGGCACACCGCTTTGTGCGTACACTATCGCGCCCTTGCCTATGGTAAGGTCTTTGCTCACCCCCACCTGGCCCCATAGTATTACTTCGTCTTCGATTATAGCCTTACCGCCAACACCTACCTGTGCCGCAAACAGGCAATTCCTACCTATTACCGCGCCATGGCCTATATGTATATGGTTATCCAGCTTCGTGCCCTTGCCTATTATGGTATCTCCGCTTACACCTTTGTCTATGGTTGTGCCCGCGCCTATCTCCACATCATCCTCTATTATCACCCTGCCGCAGCTCACCAGTTTATCGTACTGCACATCGCGGTCTTTGCGGCGTTTGAAATAAAATGCGTCGGCCCCCAGCACGCAGCCGGCATGTATCACCACGTTATCGCCTATCACACAGTGGTCGTAAATGGTAACATTGGGGTGTATGAGACAATTCTCTCCTATACGCACATGGTTGCCAACAAACACCCCGGGTTGAATGTGCGTACCCGCGCCTATCACCGCGCTGTCGCTGATCATTTTCGTAGCCGGCTCAAACGGGCGGAAGTGTTTTACAATCTTTACGTATACACTGAAGGGGTCATTGGTCACCAGCAGGGTCTTGCCTTCGGGGCAGGTAACTTCTTTATTGATGATGATGACCGTAGCAGCAGAATTGAGGCACTTATCGTAGTATTTTTCAAAGTCAACGAAGGAAATGTCTCCATTGGTTACTTTATGTATCTCATTGATACCTGTTGCCATCTGGCCCTGGTTGCCTACAAGTTTCGCCCCTGTAAACTCAGCAAGCCATTGCACCGAAACAGGTTGTTCAAATTGCATATTTTATACGTTTGGGGCAAAAATACAACTTTGGCGGGCGTTTGTAAAAAATAGCCGTAAATGGCAACTTTCGAGTAATTTCGATAGTGAATAGATATATTTTGAACTACATCAACCATAACGGGAAAATTACTACGAAAGAGGATGCCCATATGCCGGTGGACAATGGGGCGTTCCGTTATGGCTATGGCCTGTTTGAGACCATGCTTATCTCTCATGGCGCTATACAACTCGGGGAGTATCATTGGGAGCGGTTGTTTGGTGGTATCAGGCAACTGGGGCTTGAGCTGCCGCCATTAGTCAATCTTGAGCAGTTGGAAGCAGAGATGTGGCGCACTGTAAAAAAGAATCAACTGGAAAAATTATGCAGGGTGCGCCTGCAGGTATTTGCGGGCGAAGGAGGGCTTTATGGGCCGGAAAGCAATAAAGCAGGTTTTGTGATAGAGTGCTTTCCGCTGGAGGAGGGCGCAATGCATTTTAATGAGAACGGTCTGGTAGCGGGGATAGCAAGCGGACTGAACAAAAGCATGGATGCCCTTTGTAACCTGAAATCGTGCAACGCGCTGGTATATGCCATGGCAGCGCAACAGGCCCGAGAAAACAGGTGGAATGATGCGCTGGTATGCAACACCGCTGGAAACCTAATAGAAAGCACTATAGCCAATATATTCTGGATAAAAAATGGGCTGGTATATACCCCACCGCTCGCGGAAGGTTGTGTGGCCGGGGTAATGCGCCGCTATATAATGGCTGATGTACCCGTCATTGAGAAAAAATTATCGGTAGAAGACTTGCTGCTTGCAGATGAGGTCTTCCTCACAAATGCTATTAAAAGAATAAGATGGGTGAGCGGTATCGGAGATATATTTTATAAGAACGAACTAACCAAAAGCATTTATCATTCAGCTTTTAACCCCGCACTATAATTTGAAACAATCACTTGTAATCCTGTTCTCGCTCCTAACCTATGGTTGCATGGCGCAGATAGGTTATGGCCCGGAGATAGGTATAGGCATGAGTACCATGAAATTTCAGCCGTCTAGCTATCCTGTAACATATACCTCCTCTTTTGCTTCACCAATCTTTAGCGGGAAAATAGGCATGATAGTAGATCTACCCATTACGAAACGAGCCTATTTTCATGCGGGGGTAGCGTTCGCGCGGAAGGGCGCAGAACGGTCTTTTTCTTATCACTACAGTGACAGTTTCAATGAGGCGGTAAGCCAAAAACTGTCTATCAACTATTTTGAAGTGCCGCTGATACTGCTCTACAAAACAGGTATGCAGGGCAAAGGCCGTTTTATAGCGGGTATAGGCGCAACCCCGTCCATTATAGCAGGTGGCCGCGATAAGTATAAAGATGTCGGCACTACAGATGGTGTACCTTTTAGCTATACGGGAGAGGAGAAAATAAATGTGGGCAAAACGCTGAAGAGTTTCGACATAGGTGTAACATTAACAGCCGGGTATGAATTGCCTACGGGGCTATACTGCCGGCTGTACTATACCGGGGGCGTAAGCGACATTGGTGTGCAGACAGAAGTGGTGAAAAACAGGGTATTGGCCATAGCCATAGGTTATGTGCTGGGCAATGGACGAAACATAAATAAAGAAACGGACGACCTTATAGACAGAACACCTTAAAAAGACATACAACCTATCTTTTGGAGCGGCCGTGACAGGTCTACCAATAGCCGCCACGGTGCTGGCGCGGACGGTAGTGATGCTCGTGCCATTTGAACCAATGCCTTTTATGGTCAATATACTTGGGGCTGTTGTACCTCTTCTTCCTGTAGGTAGTGGTTCCGCAACTGCTGCTGCCCGCTACTATCACTATCAACACCAATAAGGCCACCAAGGCTGTAAACTTACTTTTCATCTGCGAAAATAATTACGTCACAAAATACTTTATTATTTTATATTCAGGTAATGACCGCCTGTTTTTCTTTCTATTTCATGAAGAATATTTTTAACATTTAACAACCTGCCTTCCTAAAGGAGCTTCCCATTGCTTGGTATTAATGCCGGATGCAAACAAAATTCTACTTTTACGAACTCATATAATATGGGAAAGCACACTTAGGGGGTAGGATATGACCAAAAAAGAGCGCTACGCATTCATTATCGACTGGTTTCAGAAAAATATGCCTGATGCCGAAACCGAGCTGACCTATAGCAACCCGTATGAATTGCTGGTGGCGGTGATACTATCTGCCCAATGCACGGATAAGCGGGTGAATATGGTGACACCTGCATTGTTTAAAAAATTCCCAACGCCGGAACGACTGGCTAAGGCTGAATTTGATGACGTGGAGCCACTGGTAAGGAGCGTGACCTTTGCCAATAACAAGGCACGCCACCTGATAGGCATGGCCAAAATGCTGGTAGAAAACTTCAACGGAGAAGTGCCGGACAATATGGAAGACCTGGTGACACTGCCGGGGGTGGGGAGGAAGACCGCTAATGTAATTGTATCGGTAGTGTTTGATAAGCCGGGAATGGCGGTGGATACGCATGTGTTCCGTGTATCAGCGCGAATAGGGTTGACCACCAATGCCAAAACCCCACTGCAAACAGAGCAGCAACTGGTAGCTAACATACCTAAAGAGCTACTGGCCATAGCGCACCACTGGCTTATACTCCATGGCCGCTACATATGCGTGGCCCGCAAACCAAAATGTGAACAATGCGGATTGAAACCTGCTTGTAAGTATTACCTGGCAACCCAGAAAACCTAAAGGGGTTCGGGGATTAATGTGCCCCCGCCGGCGGAGTCATATCCGGTGCCTGGCCTTTATCCCAATGATATTGAAAAGTTTTTTTGTAGTCGTCAAACTTTACACGTTTGTACATATTATCACCAAAATAGGTCAGGATAAGCTCCATATCTTTTACCTGCATATAACCGGGTATCGGGTTCGGGTTCTGGAAATTTTCCGTCATAAATACCGTTGTAGGGTATGAAGCAGCGCCTTTCATTATTTCCACAGCAAAAGTATTTGACCGGTATTGTGGTTCAAATTTATACTCCTTCCCCTGAAAGGTGAACGCATCCTTACGTTCGGCATCCAGCTTCACGGCATAAAAATTATTGTTCACATATTTTACCAAGTCTGGATTTGTATAGGTGTCAGCATCCATTTTTTTGCACCAGCCACACCAGTCTGTATATACGTCAAATATCACTTTTTTAGGGCTTGCCTGCATTTTTGCCTCCAGCTCGTTCATATCGGTTATCCAGTGTATTTCATTTTTTTCTTCAGCAGTCTTTGCATTAACCTGAGTGCTGCCTGCCGTTGCGGGTTTTTTCTTCTTTCCATCAGCAAATACGAGGATAGGGGCGGCGGCCAATATTATTGTAAAAAGCAAGATGCGTTTCATTTACGTGCGATTTTTTAAAGAAACGAATTTACAAATAATCCATGTAGTTTTGTTCACGGTAAATAATTTTATGATAAAAATAGCAATCGCTGTTACGGGTGCCAGCGGGTCGGTATATGCCAAAGTATTGCTGGACAGGCTGGCGAAGGAACAGGTAGCAGAAGTGGGGCTGGTGTGGAGCGATAATGCCACGACCGTGTGGCAGCATGAGCTGGGCAATGAGGACTATGAAAAGTACCCGTTCAGAGTATGGAATAAGAACGATTTCATGTCGCCCATAGCTTCAGGCAGCGCATCCTATGGGGCGCTTATCATTTGCCCTTGCAGCATGGGCACCCTGGGCAGGATAGCCGCAGGAATGAGTAACGACCTGATAACCCGCGCCGCGGATGTGATGCTAAAAGAGCGCCGTAAACTGATATGCGTAGTGAGGGAGACCCCTTATAATCTCATACACCTGCGCAACATGACTACTGTTACCGAGGCCGGTGGCATTATTTGCCCTGCCACCCCATCGTTTTACAGCAAACCACAGACTATCGAAGAAGTGGCCGATACCGTAGTAAGCAGGGCACTGCAACTGGCAGGGTTACCGATAAACGCCTATAAATGGGGAGAGACGCGATAACCGATTATTCAATAATTTAAAAACAATAATTTAGCAACATGAATCTCCCGGTTCCGAAATATATCGCCAACTATATAGCGGGTGTGCTTCAGCCACCGCTTAACAGTAAATATATTGATAACGTAAACCCGGCCACAGGTGAAATTTACAGCTATACACCGGACAGTGATGTAAGGGATGTGGAAGAAGCAGTAGGGGCGGCAAAAGCCGCTTTTCCGGGTTGGAGCACCACCCCTGCCGAGGAAAGGTTTAAGATACTGAACCGTATTGCCGAACTGATAGATGAGAACCTGGGCGCGCTGGCACTGGCCGAAACCAATGATAATGGAAAGCCGCTATGGCTGAGCAAGAAGGTGGATATACCACGCGCATCGAGTAATTTCCGGTTCTTTGCTACGGGCATCATGCACTTCAGCACGGATAGCCACAGCATGGAGGATAAAGCGATAAATTACACCATTCGACAGCCCATAGGTGTTGTGGGGTGTATCTCTCCATGGAACCTGCCCCTGTATTTATTTACCTGGAAAATAGCACCCGCCCTGGCAGCAGGTAATTGCGTGGTAGCAAAACCCAGCGAGGTAACACCCATGACCGCTTACCTGCTGAGCCACATATGTATTGAAGCAGGGCTACCTGCAGGCGTGCTGAACATAGTACATGGCACCGGGCCGGGTTGCGGCGCGGCCATAACAGCCCACCCCGACATCAAAGCAATTTCCTTTACCGGCAGCACCCGAGCAGGAAGAGAGATAGCTTCTATTGCCGCACCTATGTTCAAAAAAGTATCGCTGGAGTTGGGCGGTAAAAATCCTAACATCATCTTTGCCGACTGCGACTGGGATAAAATGATCCGTACTACTGTGCAATCTTCCTTTAGTAACCAGGGACAGATATGCCTGTGTGGCAGCAGGGTGCTGGTCGAAGAAAGCATTTACGAGAAATTCAAAACAGAATTCATAGCACGTGTTAAAAAACTTACTATAGGCGACCCGCTTGACGACAACAGCAAGCAGGGAGCAGTAGTAAGCAAAATGCATTTTGACAAAGTGCTGGGCTGCATAGATCTGGCAAAACAGGAAGGCGGAACGATATTATCAGGTGGCAATGTGGTGAAGCCGGTGGGCCGGTGCGAAAATGGCCTGTTCATAGAACCTACAGTGATAGAAGGGCTGGGGCCGAATTGCCGTACGAATATGGAGGAGATTTTCGGGCCGGTGGTGACGCTGCAATCGTTCAAAACGGAAGACGAGGCGCTGCAACTTGCTAATGCCAGCGATTATGGCCTGAGCGCTACCATATGGACACAGGATGTGAGCCGTGCAAACCGCGTGGCGGCAAAGGTGCATAGCGGCATTTTATGGGTGAACTGCTGGCTTCTGCGCGACCTACGTACACCCTTCGGCGGATTTAAGAACAGTGGTGTAGGCCGCGAGGGCGGCTGGGAAGCACTGCGCTTCTTTACCGAGCCTAAGAATGTGTGCATTGAGTTGTGATAAATATAAAAAAGACGTAAGTACATTAGCTAATAAGCTAATCATCAAATTAGCTAATTAATAAGAACATGCTCGTAAAACTATTCGGCAGTGCGGTATATGGAGTGGATGCGATAACGATTACCATTGAGGTGGATACACCCGGTGGCCAACTGGGGTATTTTATCGTAGGTCTGCCGGATAATGCTGTGAAGGAAAGCACGGAGCGTGTATTATCTGCCATTATGAACTCTGGATATAACCGCCCGAGAAATAAAATGGTGGTGAACATGGCACCGGCCGATATAAAAAAAGCAGGCGCTGCCTACGACCTGCCCATAGCCCTTGGCTTTCTGGGAGCTACAGAACAATTGCCAATCGAACATCTGCATGAGTACGTCATTATGGGCGAGCTATCGCTTGATGGGTCGATAAGACCGATAAAGGGTGCGTTGCCCATAGCCATAAAATCGAGGGCGGAAAAATTCAAAGGGCTTATAGTGCCTAAGGAGAATGCACGTGAGGCGGCGCTGGTAAACAATATAGATGTATATGGTGTAGAGCACATAAAGGAAGTGATAGATTTCTTCAAGGGCGATAGCACTATGAAACCGGTGAAAGTAAATACCCGTGAAGAATTCTTTGACGCGCAGAGCCATTTTGAGATAGACTTCAATGATGTGAAGGGGCAGGAGAATGTGAAGCGTGCACTGGAGATAGCTGCTGCCGGTGGGCACAATGCCATATTGATAGGCCCGCCGGGGGCCGGAAAGACCATGCTGGCAAAGCGGCTGCCCACCATATTGCCACCGCTCACCCTGCACGAAGCGCTGGAGACAACCAAGATACATTCGGTGGCGGGCAAGCTGCCTAACAATACATCGCTTGTGGCACAAAGGCCGTTCCGCAGCCCGCACCATACTATAAGCGAGAAAACAGTAGAGTTGTTTCAGTATTGATTATCAGTGACTTACGAAATTACGTTTACTGTAAACTTGTTTCAGCTTTGTAATATTAGGCAGATTCATACGCTGCACCTAATTTATCTTTTCCTGTGCTAGTATCTGTTTTAGCTTATCGGCAGTAAGTTTATCGATTTCATATTTATCCAAAATGTAGTCGCCAATAGCTGTGCCTGCTGCCTTTTGCCTTTTTAGTTCATCCATTATGATTTTAGTATAAACTTCATTCTGATACTGAATAATCTTATCCGGGGACATTTGACAAATTTAGCGGCTTTTTACAACCTTTTATAGTATAAACCCCCGTATCTCTCTTTTTGGCTTTACTTTTTTTTGACAGCTATTGTTTGCAATGTAGTTTGTAACTAATGAACATAGCACTGCATGTGGTGTTAAATTCTTATCGGCAACTATAATTAGAAACTCGTCATAAATTTCAGGAGGGAGAGCGAAAGTAACCTCTTTCTCTTTGCCAGTATTATTGCTCTGTGTTGTTCAAATTTCCCCCCTTTCAGTGTTCGATTTCATAATTTTTTATTTTTCTTATTGCTGTTTTTTCAAAAGTTTTGTTTGGTAGAAAACCAAAACTCTATTCCGGTATCTTTGTAAGTAATGGAACAATTAAACGAATTTTATTTTATTTGCCCCTTAAATGAAAAGCCAATTGATAAGCATCAATTACAAAATCTTGGTCTTGAAAGGGAGACAATGTCCGGTGCATATCGACAAAGTCGTAATAGTTATGACAATGAACCGGCAAGAACTTGGAGTGTATCTCAGAAAGTAAAGAGTGAGGATTATGATGGTTCTTTTGCTTATCATATTAGTAGGATAAATCCGCCTTATGAATTGGATAAATTTATTGACTATCATTTACATTACTATTTGAGGTGTGGTGGCGAAAGGGAGAAATTTTTGAAGCACATAAGATATGTTATACTACCTTATTTACGGAAATGGTATAGCAAGGCACCAGCCCATATAGAATTAACTGAAAAGTGGATTGAAGAGGCAGAGAAAGTAAAAGATATGCCAGCAATTGATGCTAAAAAACCAGCTTTTGTTTCACAGTACGAACGAATGGTTGATTTAGGTGTGGTGCCGTTTGATTTGCGTAATCCGGTTTACAAATATCGTTCTTTAATAGACACTGTTGAAATTCTAAAATCAAACAAACTTTATTTTCCTACTTCGGTACAGTTGAATGATAAACTAGAGCTTCACCCATCGATCTTAGATCTATCATTTACAAAGGAAACAAAAGAAAAATACCTATCTGGCTTCGCAAAAAGGAATAGAGCAGATTTACTGAATTTGTCAGACGAACAGTTTAGAGAAATGCTATTAAACAGCATTGAGTTTTTTAAAAATGGAGTTGGCATTTTTTCGACTTGTAAATCCTCTACGAATAGCTCTATTTGGGAACATTATGGCGATAATCATAAAGGCGTGTGTTTAGGATTTGTTATTCCTAAAAATGCCTTTGGAAGTCATTTGTCCTTTAATGTTCACTATACTGACCAGCCTAAAAAAATAAAATTAATTGACGATTCGGAAGGAGACATTACTCATGATATTTTCTATTGGTTTTGTATAAAACAAAAGTCATTTGCCTTTGAAGATGAAGTAAGAATAATAGACGAAAATGGCTATGGGCTAAGACCTTTCTATAAAGAAATGCTTTTTGAAATAATATTGGGAAAGGACGCCACTGTTGATGACTACAACCTTATTAAGAAAGTTGTTAATGACGTTGGATATCCTGTAAAAAGGATAGGCAAGATTGTAATTAAACCAGATACATTTGGTCTATCAATTGATTATTTCAAATGAACAATACCGAACCTAGGCCCTCAGACTCAAGACCTGTAGCATTTGATGTGGAAAAGAGCCTGCGAATATGTGTTCCATTCCTGTTTGAACTTCTTGGGTCCAATAATATCTCAAAGCGGGATTGGAAAAAAATAAACAAAAAGGTTAAAAACCACGCAGATGAAAAGAAGAAACAGTTTTTTGCTAACAACAATTATTTGAAATTTGAGACAAATTTGTATGACATAATCATTGGAGCAACCATTGGAGGCGACAAGCCCGCACAGATAATGCTTATTTTTATCAACACGATCTTTTTCAAATTGACAAAGTGTCTTCCGACTGAAAAAACAGCGTTACTGCGTGACACGATTTATAATATGCTCACCCAGTTCGATAAAGATTACCGAAATTATTTCGCCGAACTGGCAGTATTAAGCATGCTTTTGGAAAATAGCTTCACACTTGTTCGAGTAGAAAAGGACACTATTTCTGGTGAGAAAACAGCAGACTTTACAGTTGAAAAGGATGGAGAAATAACGCTAGTTGAAATAGTGAGCATTCACTTTTATGAACCGATGGAAAATATTGCTGAGTTTATTTATGGTAAGCTAACGGATAAAATCAGATTGAAAACTAACAACGAATGCAGTCATAACCAGTTCCACATAATGCCAGTATTGTGGGCATTCCCAAATGATCTTTTGAAATACCATCAACTATACAAAGCCGGTCGAGTTCGGTTGCCTGACAATGTTCACGAGCCATTTGCATACGTGCCATTTTATGACGAAAACTTAGATTTTGATAATCGGTTCCTACGCATTTCATATTTATTTACTGGCGACAAAATTGAGATAGTAAAATCTTGATGTTTCGATATTCTTTCCGCTTCAAATCTGCTTCAATAATTACGGCTTATTTAAAATGAATAATTCAGGGGCAGAATCAGGTTAGCCAGCAATATAAAACTAGTACAAAATACAATTGATCAATTTGCCGGAGACAATTACTATTCCTGACTTCCTAGTGTGGTTTGTAAAACCAATTGATCCTGCCATGGCTATGATAATATGCAGGAACTATCTGGAGAAGATTTTGAAGCAGAATATAAGAAAGCCAAGAAATTCTTGAAACAATAATCATTTAAAAGAGACTTTTAAACCTAATTCCTTATACCTGTCTTTCAAATAGTCAGCCACATCTTGATAGTTCTCTTCAAACATTAACACTTGATCATGCCTCAATAGTTTTGGGAAGTCTAAGCCTCCGCACCCTTCAACTATAATATCAGCTTCCATTCTCTGCAATAAGTGTGCTAACGACTGTTTTGCTTTAATAGCGTTTATCTGCTCAACTAACCCAGGATAGAGTTCTTCCAATATCTTGTGTGTCTCGCCAGTTGTGCCCAAAGAATTGTTGTTAAAGAATATATACCTATAAAGCAGATTTTTTACCTCTTCTTTTGTCTTGCCTGTTTTGTCCATTATCTTCTGATAAAACAACCCAGCACCACAATCTCTTTCGTATTCCGGGCAGTCAATCAGTGAAGCCAGCAATAAAGGGTGGCTATTTTTTATGTCAATTGATCTCACTCTTCTTTTATTGAGTAATAAGTAACCAGCGTGTTTTATGCTCTTATCCGGGCTTTCAATAACTGTTGAACTTAAATTAATAACGGAAGTATAAAAACGTCCTTCATCGCTTACCTTGAACCACAAATTTCCAAGATTATGTTTGATAGCTGAATTAGAATATCTCATTATTCTTTCTGCATCTAAAAATCTATCTTCCATAACCGTGTACTCTATTAACTTGCCATACTCCAAATAAGATTTTCCAACACCTCTTTTACCTAAATCAATACCAATATTTTCATTTAGCCAGTTGATGTAATTTACTAAATCAACCTTTGCTCTGTAGCAATCTTTAATCAGTTCTGCATACTGCGGGTACAGCTTTAACCAATAGCTTTTACTCCTGGTATTCTTAATCAATGATCTGAAATCAATCTCAATTTCTATCATGCTATTGCCTTTGATAAATTCCTTATTTACCCTGTAAGATTTAGTATGAGCTTTACCATCTATTGAATAGCCTTTTCGAGCAAATCTGTAATTGCCATTCACTTCAACCAATGAGGCAGATTTTAAAATGGCTATGAACTTTGAGTAGCAATATTCTTTCTTGTCGTACTTAATTGTAAATCGGTTCTGCTCTAATTCAAACTTTGAAATGTGTGTAAAGTAGGAGAGGTTAATACAGGTATCATCATTAACCTGTTTATCGTAAATCAGATACCATAAATTGATAGCTGCATTGAATATTTTCTGCTTAACTGTTTCTGGGGCTTTGTTGAAATCTATATCAATAGATATTTGATGGGTAAGCTTATTAATTACTGCTGCTGGCAGTTTGCAACATTGTTGCATTAAACTTGGGGCAATTCCTGTTTTCATTCATTGTTGGTCATTTTTTCCTGTTGGTTAATTCTTTTAGTAGTCCCGCTGGGCGGGTATTTTAAAGAAAGTGGGGATAAACTTTGCATAATTTATCCCCCTGTAACCAACAATCTTTCTTATTGTATATATTCAAAAAAGCCTTTTAGTTTTTAATAATCGTAAAATTTCTTGGTGTGCTTGTTAGGCAAGCCATACAGTCGAACTAAGACTATTAAGAAAACCTTAAGGAATTTATTGATGGCTGGTTGAAGCTGATTTATTTCAACCGAAACAAATACCGGTTGTACAACAAAACCAAAAAGCGGGCAATATTAATTTATATATATGCTACTTTTTCTACTAATTAATTAATACTTGTTCCTGCCTTTTCTACTTACTTAGCCGTCAATAAATTCCTTAGATTTTAATAAGCATATTAAACCTCTTTGGTTTTTAAGTTTTCAAACAAACTTGTAGAGAGCGGCTTCAACAGGAAGCACGAGCGAAGCGAGAAAGAGCACTGAAAACAAAAAAACCTGCAAGGAACACCTACAGGTTTTCTGTTAGAATGGCAGAATGTCATTACAGTCAAATCGTATAACAAAAGGCACGGCATTTCCTTGCTCGTAGTCATACTCTTCAAGGTTATCTTCCAGTGCTTTATCCCAGCCAAGTTGCCAAGACAATTTTGAATTAAACTCTTCATAAGGGTTTACATCTCCTACTCCTATTTCTGGATTATAATTTGTCCAGTCATTGTAGCCCGCGTCATAGGCTGTTGTGTCAATTTTAAATACTCTATTCATAATAATCATAACCGGCTTTCTTTTTTGCTTTGCGGTTATGAATGTTCTATGGTTAAGGTTCCGTAAAGTTTTACATTGCAATAAATAGTATGTAGACATAAAAAACCTGCCGAAGCAGGTTTTTAAAACTTATCATTTTATGAACTTATTGCATTTTCATCTTATCCAAAAATCATTTCAAAATTCAAATCTCTATTACCTCCGGTTGTAATCGGTATGATATAGTCGCACAATTCAGTTAGCGTGTAAGTGACGATTGTATCACCGGTCCGTTTATAAGTCTGTATTGTTATAACGGAATAACCCCAGAACAATTCATCAGGGTAACGGTAACGCTGGCTTGTTCTTTTATACTTATGTTTTGTCCAGGTTTTCCAAACCAATTCATCTTCAAATCTATTTACTATTTCCCAAAACGGCTCTTCACCACCAAGTTGATGCGCAACCTGCTTCACCCATTCTTGAAACCAGTTTTTTAAAATATTGCGATTTTCTTCGTTTATTTTTTCAAGTTTATTTATCCGAATACTCAGTGGCACTACTTGGTCCTTTATGGTTTCTAAATCGGGAAATGGTGTTGATAATGGTAATGGTGCATTTGGTTTCTCCCAATGGTAGCCATAAAAACATCTATCAGTATTTTCAATCCAATTTCGAAACCAGCATTTCAGTAGGTTTTCTTTTTCATTACGCTCTGCCACCAATTCTCGACAGTGGTTTTTATCTTGCTCATATTGTTGCTTCAATGCTTCGAAGTCAACCAGCGTTATTTCTTTCTCTTCCATAATTAATTCCAAACCGACTTTTGTTTTTCTTTTGCGGTTATGAATGTTCTATAGTCACGGCACCGACAAGTTTTATATTTAAATAAAAAGATGCATTCTTGTACTGCAAAAAAAACGAGTTGACTAAATCAACTCGTTAAAATCTTATCCTGCATAATAATTATAGACTTCATCGTAAATGAAATTGTAAATGCCTTGCCTGTTTTCTGTATAAGAGATGGTGTTGTCATCGTCACAAATCAGGCTATCATATTTTTCACCACAGATTTCCTTCATTAAGTCATCTGCCATGTCGGCTATATTGTGCAAGAAACCATCATTAAATGTGGTACTATCGACGGTCTCCACCGCATCCTGCTGTTTTATGATATTCAGTGTGTTCAGGCAAATATCTATTCTATCAATCCGGGCCGCTTCGCTATTTTTCCAGTACAAACTTTTTGTGTTTATTCTCTTAAAACCGTGCCTGTGGTAAAAATCTCTACGCCTTTTAGCATCGCCATCATGTCTGTATGTTTCACCTGTTCCTACTTCCCCAGGAACTAAGTATACCGGCATTTCTAACCTCGTTGAAATTTCATTAAAAATCTTCATTAGATAACTGCCAATTCCTTTACCTGTCTGGTACGTTTCAAATCTGTATATCTCAACGCCATTACCACATGGCAATATTGAAATGTTATAAAAATCTTCGTTAAACATTTTTATATAATCACATCTTTTCGCGGTTTTTGCTATCTCTGTTTGAAACGTAAAATACTTTGGTATAGTATTTGGAGGCAGTTGTTTTAGAGGTTGGGTATTTTCAACAAAGTCCATATCTAATGGCATCTCTGATAACCATAATATTTGTTGATACATTTTAAGTTCCTGATAGAACATTTGTAGTTTGGAACTGTCTGTAATTGTAGTGAGGTTTTTTAGCAACTTCTTACCTGCCTTGTTGTTTATTGTCTGCATATAATATTCACAACCGATTTTGATTTTTTTTTAGCGGTTATGAATGTTCTATGGTCAAGGTTCGGTGAAGTTTTATATATTTTAAAGAATATTCAGTCATAAAAAAACCTGCAACCTGCAGGTTTATAAAACATTGTTTTATTATGAAAGGAAACAGTCTTTATAGACTATCAAGATTTAGTTACAGACCCGTATCTGTCAATGTACGTGCCATTTTCGTTCAGATTAACCTTAGATTTTTTCGGTAGAAACGCTTGAGCTTCAAGCGGACGAATTACTATCTGGTTGTCAGTCACTGCTATTACTTCATGCTCTATTGGGTACCCTTTATATGGACGGGAGCAAATGTCACCTACGGCAAAATTTATTAATGGCGTAATCTTTTGCTTCTTCGGAACTACGACAGTGTAATCTAATGGCTTCACTTCGCCATCGGAAAATATACTATCTATCTTAATATCCCTTTGTTCTGCTTTGAACATGTCCATGCAAGGGGTCATTCGCTTAATTATGTCGTCAATGAACGCTTCCGTACTATCATAAGAAACAGCCATCGGATGGAAGTAGGTTTCCATTTCTAGAAAACGCTTTTTTTTCATATCATAATCTCCATACTGAAAAAACATACCCTTTGTAGTTACGCAAAGGTTCCATAGCTTGGCGTTCTTGATAACCTTATAGGTATACCTTACGGGCTTTTCTTGTCTGGTAAATTCCGGACCATTGATGTCTAATTCAAAATTTTTGGCAATAGCTTCAAAAACCTTCTTTGCGTTTAATTGTTTTATCATATCTATTTATCAATTTGCTTTTTACCTATTTATCAACTTCACGTATTCTTCAATAGTTTTTAGGTTTAATGACCAATGACCGTGTTGATCTAACCGTATGTAATTGTCACTAGTATCATAAGACGGCTTTTCTACAATTTCATAGTTGTGGTTTCTATAATCTTCAACAGTTCTAGCATTATCGGGCCAGTTTAAAAGTTCATATTTATACTGTTTTGGCGTTTTCTTTATGATGCGTATGAAACCCCAACCGCTATAATAAATTTCACCCTCCACTAAATCATCATCTATTTGTACAACAGGTGGTTTTTTGCCTCTTATCTTTTTTTCAACAATTACACCATTATCAAACACTTTATTTATGCTTTCCTCCCTTACCGCTCCTGCATAATTAGCTTCTTTAATTATTTTCAATTCGCCATTGTCATAGTAATATGCGACTATATCGGTAAACACCTCATTATCCAATTGTCTAATCTTTATCCGCTTTGGTGTACCCTGTCTTGATAAATTCGGATACACTTTTAGTTTATCATAATCTCCTTTAAAACCGTTGTCCAATATCAGTTTCTTAATAATTGCCTTACCATAATTTGTTCTAATACTTATACTCATATTCATAATACAGATCCCTGTTAAATTTTTTGCGGGACCAATTCGAGGTAGAAAAACCTGTTATAGAATTTCTACCGTTGGGTTATTGGTTATCTACTTTTAGATGCGGTGTACAGATAAAATGTGATTAGTCCTATTTGGTGTATCTCGTTTATGATAAAGACCACATCTTATTCGGGTGTTATCACTTAGTTGAAAGTCAACCCAGATACTGCCGAACCCGCCGATGCACCAATTATTCGTAAATAATGGGAAAAGTGCCGTCCCTCTTTCGACATTATCGGAATAGGTAGATGAAAATACCTTGTTCATTATTTCATGCGATTGCCGATCCGTGAAATGTTCGTGGAAATGAAAGACACAACCCAAAAAATTGGAGTTCAATAGTCCTCTCAAAAAATTCTCATTGAAAATAAATGTCTGCTCAGTGATAAAAGAGCGGTCTTTTTGCTGTTGGTTGGGGTTAAGCCTACCCGCTGTGGTTTTACTCATCTGCGGCAGGAAAACCTATTACAGAGTTCCTACCGTTCATAGATGTAATTTACGAAGCGGAATGAAAGCAACCAAATTTTTAGACAATTTATTTTTCAATGGAATGTTCAAAAAAGTTACTCATCTTTCATAATACTATCCACTTGTTTGTCTCTATGCTCTGCTAGCCATTTGTTGTACGTGTTATACTTATCTTCGTCAATTTGGTGTGAGTCGTAGCGGACATCGTATTTAATATGCCAAGAACTCTTACAATCGCTACAGGTAAATTCTTCTAAGCATTCATCGTCATTTATCCAACAATTGTCAAGATACATTTATGCTTTTGCAGACTGGGCAATTCTCGCCGTGGTCGTCTTCATTATCAATTATTGTACCTGTCAAATTATCGGGGCTAATTTTTTCTTCGTTCATTTTCTTTGTTTTTTTAGTAGTTAAAATTTGGTTGCTGCCCAGTCATAACGTACTGGCTCATTCAGTAATAGTTTCAACTCTGCCGTCAGGATAAGTAGTAGTTGTTATCTGCTTACCTTTATTCCAATGCATTGTTATCCTTGGATCACCTTCAGCCCATATCTCTGCAATACCTTTTCTAAAATTAAGTTCACCTTCAATATTGCTGATGTAATGTGGAACACGGGTTTTATTTGGTGTAAAGTTCCAACCACTATTATCTATATCATATATCTTTTTAAACATCCTCAAAAGTTTGATGTCGTCAAATTGTACATAGCCCATAGCGCGGTTTATTAATACTAAGTCAATTATTTTTTGATAACATTTGACAATGGATGGTGTGCGATACACTTTGCCCCTGTACTTAACATTGAATGAAGTAGCTCCGTATTTATCAACGCCGTATTCTGTGTATTCACCTGTGGTGTAGCAGTAAATAATTGTATCTCCAATTTTGTGTGGCATATTTTTGGTTTTTATGTGCAGCAAAGATATTTTAACAAACCCTAATATAACGTTAAAGTTGTAATATGTTCTATGAAAGTGGCAACTGTATTGGTTTTAGCTATGTTATAAATATTTGGCTATGGCGATCATATAGGACTAATTATATGATGTTGGCTAAAAACTGGCTGTAAGGCTGATATACTTGAAAGTGTCGTATAGCCAACTTTGAACGATACTGTGTGGTGTAAAAGACAATCAACTAATTGATGCTATTGCAGCGTAGAAATGCTAAAATGAAATCCCTCCGATTAATCATAGAAAAGCCTGTAAGCAATACTTACAAGCTTTTCTCATTGATTGTATAGAACTTTGTCTATCGCAGCTGGGTATTTATCTTAAACAAAAAAGGACTATGCGCGTGTGTATGTATTACACCCTCGTTAGACCATACCATTTTTTTTACTTTGCCGTAATTTTTTCAAAATCAATTTCATTTACTGAAAAGCAAAATTCCATAGAAGGATTGTTTATTGTTTTTAGGATTAGTAAAGGAGAAAAAATTGCTCATTTAAACAAACTACCCCTAGTGAGATGGATTTTTTATCGTTCTGCTTCGCTACTGCTTAACCACCTTATAAACTTTGCTATTATTAATGTTGACGAAGTACATACCAGATGGCAAACGTTGTACATCAATGTTTAGAGACTTATCGTTATAGCTGTTTGAATAAACTATTTGCCCTAAAGGGGTCTGAATAGAAACATTAGTGACAGGCATGTCGGAAGATATATTAAGCACTGTCTGTGCTGGATTAGGACTGATAAATATTTTTTGCGAATGAGCTACACTTTCAAACCCACTGATGCCAGCATCTGCATTAAGCCGTGCCATTTTATTGCGAACTGTACCGTTGTAATTTGTAAAGCTTCCTGATACTAGTATTTTCCCATCCGGTTGCAACAATACCTGATTAACCTTGCTATCAAACCCGCTACCTGTGGTAAAAGAAGCGTCGATACTTCCATCTGTATTCAATCGAGCAATGCGATTATGTAAAGCACTGTTGTAGGTTATGAACTCTCCGCCTACGATTACCTTACCATCAGACTGTATAGCAAGTGAATTTACTGGTAAATTGAATCCTGTACCAACGTTGAACGTCATGTCCAAGCTGCGGTCGGTATTAATCCGAGTGATATAGTTTCTCGAAACACCATCATAATTTGTAAAAGCCCCACCCAAAATTATATGACCGTCTGGCTGTATTACTGCGGCACTAACTTCATTATTACTGCCTGTTGACAAATTGAATGTGCCATCAAGTGTGCCATTAGTATTCATTCTATTAATGTACTGTGGACCACCTGCGACAATAATTTTCCCATCAGTCTGTTGGGATAGCGGCACCCAAAAGTTGCCAGAGGAGAAACTGGCATCTATACTTCCTGTGCTTCCTGAGCAACGGAATATACTCATTGCAATTGGTGCATTTCCATAAAAGGTATTAATACCTGGTGCAGTAAGACCGTTTGCAACAATATTTCCATCTGACTGTTGAAATAAATTTTGAAGTCCTACATTTAATGTGGTCGTATCGACAGCGAAAGGAGCTAAGAATCCTACCCATACGCCAGCAAGTGGGTTCATTGTAGTGGCGACAATTGTGTTAGTATCCACTGAAGCGTCCCCTTGTCTAAAAGTTGTATCTATACTTCCATCAGAATTCAGACGCACAATTCCACCACCACAATAGACTCCATTGTATCTATAGAAATTTCCGGCTACAACAATTTTTGCACTTGGCTGAATAACTATTGAATGCACACATACTACTTGTTGGATTGATGGTAGCGTTCCAGTGATACCTATCCAAAGTGGCTGTGCATAACCAGTTATCCCTGATCCAACTGAAAATGACATGTCTAAACTACCATCACTGTTTAGCCTGGCAATACGGTTCCTTGAAATTCCGTTGAAACTTGTGAAGTTTCCTCCTACAACTATTTTGCCATCCGGCTGCAGGGCAAAAGTTGTTATCGTCGAATCAAAGCCAACACCGACATCAAATGTTGCGTCCAGTGAGCCAGATTGTGCTGAAGTCTTGCTATAGTTTGCGATAAACAAAGCCAGTAGTAGTAATAGTCTTCTTCCCATATTTGATGCTATTAAATATTACTCCTACTCATAGGCTTTTCGGAATACGCCCGTTTTTAATGGTTTCTGCTCCATATAACTCTTGTAAAAATAAGGACAATTCTCCCTATGTCAAATTCTCCTTAAAATTTCTTTTTGTATTGTGAAAAAACAAGCAACAAAGGGATACTACCGGGATGATGAGTTTTTGAAACTGGTCGGAGGCAAAGTAAGAGCCTTACGCCTTGAGAAAGGACTCACGCAAATGGAACTGGCATTTGCTTGCAACGACAAGGATTACTCACAGATTAATAGAATAGAACTTGGCAAGGTCAATTTTTCTGTTTCGTATCTATCGCTTTTAGCGAAAGTTTTAGAGGTAACGCCGCAGCAACTACTGCCTTTTTAGTGTTTTTATTATTTTAGTAAGGAAGAATAAAACGATTGAAAGAGTGGATATGAATGAAGTATATTGTGAATCGCCACTCCTCAACCGTTTTAATTATAAAATGTCATCTGGTTTTGTTCGCCTGTTTAACCAGCGGCATTAACGCCACTTAAATCTTATTACCATTTGAAATTGCCCAATCCAGCAAAGTGACAACTTTTTTTCTCTCAGCCACTTTTGTGTCAAGATCCTCTTCAAACATGGAGGTGCATTTAGTCCCATCAGCTTCAACAATGAAAATTATTCTTGCAAGTGCGATATAAACTATACCGGAATTGAACCCGGTATCAAGAGAACAGAAAATTATTTGCGTTTTGAACAGTTTAATAAGTGAAGGATCTGGTTTAATCGGTATTATACGTTCAACAAACTTGATTTCTTCAGTTGAATAGCCAAGTTCCAATGCTTTTTCAGTATCAAATTCAATCCCTTTTTCACATACACTGTGAATAGCCAATAATAATTCCCTGGTTCTTTGTAAATTCATCTTGTTCATAAGGCGATTGCTTTTACCTTATATATTAAAGCCGAAGAAAGTTCTATTAGTTCAAGGATTATTTTACGGGTTGAGTGACTGCTTTGCCAAGACAGTATAAATGTTTTTGGTTCTTTTTAAAAATAGACCTTGACTACAAAAAAGATGAATTTCCAGACATCGTCACATAAGTAGAATTAATAATGAAATTTGTGTGCTGAAATTTCAAAAGGAAAGCTCGAATGACACAAGTGTACTAAAAAGCATTCAGGCGCGCCCAGATCGACCCAAATCGCTCAAAAAATGCGTTTTAGAGTTAAAGCAACATACTCTCAAATAACGCGAATGCATTTTTGAAATGTGATATACCGCTACAGTATCATATGAGAGTTTGCCGATAAGCCAAATTAACCACCGTAAAGACAAGTTTTTGCGACATCAAAAGCTCTTTGGTTCTGCATTTGGATCCTCACCGTGATAAAAACATCTTAGTTTCTTGGTGCCACCTTTTATGAAAGTTCGCCGAATGGTTTTTGACACCGTGGTTTAAGGTGAGAAAACGTGGTGATTTTATAGTTTTCACCAAAAATGTACATTCACAAATGGTGAATTGGGGGAAATTTCACGGTTAATTTTAATGGAATAACCTTTTTGCCATATTGGAACACAGAAATTCCGGTTTTAACCAGCATAAATTGATTAAATCTCCAAAAGTTGAAATTTCTCCACCTGCCAAACAGGTTAATTTGGTGATATTGACGAAATTCTACGCCAATAATCATAAAAAGCTGAACCTTAATCCACATCACTTACAAAAAGCGGCCCGGTGCGTTTCGGCTTATCTGAAGTATGTGTTTTCATTCAATCGATTGCAAAATCTCAGGCACGTTGGTATTTATTTTGGGTTTATACAAATCCCTGCTTACTTTATGATCTGCCAAATAACCGTCGGGCAATGGTTGCATCAATTGTTCAATGCCCTTTCTGTCCAAATTGCTAAACCATTGTTCCCGTTGTTCAGGTAAAATAACTAGTGGCATCCGTTTTTTCTTGTTGTGTATTTCCTCCATGCGCTTGTTTGCCGCTGTTGTAATCATCGAGAAGGTTCGCACATTCAATCCAAGTTCAGGGTTGTACCAGTCACTGTAAACGCATCCAAGCGTCAGCAGATCACCATTCGCAGGGTAAATAAAATAGGGCTGAGAAGTTTTGTCTGTCTGTTCCTGCCCTTCAAAAAAACCTTTCAATATCACCAACCCCCGGTTGGTGCCAATATACTTTTTGTAGGTCTGCTTATCAAATATTTCCTCTGCTTTGGCATTGTAAGTATCATACTTCTTAAAGACATCCATACTGGCTTTGTCAGGCATGAATTTCCACATAGCAGGGCTAATCCGGGTTTCTTGATCACGACCAATAAAAGGCAGCCATGGCATTACAAAAGCACTTGTGTGGTACGCTGCTTCAAAAGGTTCAACTGTGAAGACGTGACTTTGATTTACCTCTTGCTTATTGAAATAGCCTTGTATTTCATCTTCTCTTGGCGTTGCAACTCGGTTACACATATTTTCATGTTGTCCAGTAAAAATACCGAATTAAAAAGTTTTTATACTGTTAAAGAATGCATCAATGTGGATGAAGGAAAAAATACGCCAGATTTATTATACTTTTCATTATTTTTTGTGCCTGTAGATAATTTCATATCGCTTTCAGAGCTAACCGGACAAATAAAATCGGTGCTAACAAATGCTTTCTTTAATAAAAGCTATTGGGTAGTTGCTGACGTTATTGACCATAAATATTATACACAAAAAGGGTATCATTATTTCTGTCTGGTAGAAAAGAGTAAAGAAAGTCAGGCGGTACTGGCTAAAATTCAGGCGGTAGCTTGGGGAAATGGTGCAACTTCGATTCAATCATTTGAACATGTTACCGGGCAGAAATTTAGGAATGATATTCACGTCCTGGCAAATGTTTCTGTATCGTACCATTCCGCTTATGGACTACAGCTAGTGCTCAACGACATTGATACGACATTTACAATCGGACAATTAGAACAACAAAGACAACACACTCTGCAACGTTTGCTTTTGGAGTGTTCTGATTTCATTCAAAAAGTTGGCGATAACTATATCACCCGTAATAGTAGATTGCAGTTGAAGCAAGTTATTCAAACGATAGCGGTAGTGACATCAAGTAATGCAGCAGGATATAAAGACTTTGCAGACACCATAGAGAAAAACAAGTTCGGATACAAAATAACGATAGATCCTTACTTTACCTTAGTTCAAGGTGAGGCAAACGTTGAAGCAATTTATAACCGACTGTTGGATGTTTATAAATCAGGTAAAGCATATGATGCTGTCGTGATAATCAGAGGGGGCGGAAGCCAACTTGATTTTTTAATATTTGACCAGTACAAATTAGCAAAGGCAGTGGCGAAATTTCCGATACCAATTATTTCTGGCATCGGTCATCAAATAAATGAAACTATAGTTGACCTAATGTCCCACACTTCTGTTAAAACACCATCCATTGCTGCCGAATTCATTATTTCTCATAATCGCCAATTCGAAGAGGGTGTAATGAACTTTCAGAAGTTAATTATTATTAAGTCGCAACAACTATTTAATAGTAAACAGAAATACTTGTCTCAAACTGCATCAACACTTATCAACAGCACACGAAATATCTTACAGTTGAATAAGGATGGGATAGTCAAAGCAAACCAAATTGCCATTAACAAGACTAAATCTTTATTGTTCGATCAGAAAACCTTACTCAATGAATTATCAGGAAGGCTCTCGTCAAAGCCTAAAATAACTGTTTCAAATAAACTTAATGACCTCGCCAATTTGGTACAAAACCTGAAATCATTCAGCAAAAAGTACACAGTAAACCAGCGAGGATATTTGGGGCACTACGAATCAATATGTAAATTAATGAGCCCCGTGAATATTTTAAAAAAAGGATTTGCTGTTGTGTATCTTAATGATAAAATAGTGGTCAACGGCTCTACTATAAAAGAGTCAGACAAATTGAAGATTAGATTATCGGAATCAGAAATCACCGCATCAGTAACCACAAATAAAAAACTTAATGGAATCAACAATGACTTATGAAGCGGCATACGCTGAATTGAAGAAAATAACAAACGAAATTGAATCTGAGACAGTTTCTGTTGATGTATTAGCGGCAAAAGTGAAAAGAGCTTCTGAGTTAATTGAATTCTGCCAGAACAAATTACGAACAACGGAAGCCGAGGTTATGAAAATCATTCAACAAATGGAGAATTCCACTAAAAAATCGTAACGAAATGGGAATTGTGATTTTTATTGTTATTATAGTTATCTTGTTTTTGATCGGTAACTCCAATTCCGCTAAGACTTCCTCTAACAATACCTACAGACCCCCAACTACTTCAACTAACACTGCGTCCTTACAACAGCAACGCCTGCGTGAAGAAGAAAACCGCCGTAGCACAGAAGTTCGTCGACAGGAGGAGCAAAAAAGGCAAGAAGAGTTAAATAGAGCTTAGATTTTTAGCCATTTCGAAACAATAGTTGGTAGAACGTATGGGTCAAACCAATAGTCTTTTATCGAGAAAATAGAGTGGTTTAAGTCATTTATGACGCAGTAATGATGATTATTATCTCCCCGGTTGTTTGACACGAGTTCAAATTAAAAGCATTTACCCTGAGTAAAGAGTTTGCTCCATTTCTGCCAATAAACGAACAATAAGTTTTTAAATCGAAATGAGGTATTGCATTAGAAACTTGATGCAACTGATATATTGATGATACCTATGCGAGCTAGCGTTTGAGCCTGATACACTTTTTAGCCTTTCGACGGAAAGCACTTTCTTTTGCAGTTGTTGAATAATATCCTGTTTCGCCATTTGCATTATTAATAAAGTTGGCTACATTTGTTGCCTATGGAAACATTTTTATGTTTCCAATAATAACCACCAAATGATACCAGCAAAGCTTTTCTTTCATAGCAACATTAGATTCCTACGGGAAAGGAAGAAAATGAGCCAGGAAGAAGTTTCACAACAGCTTGATTTGTCGAGAAATAAACTACAAGCTTTGGAATCAGGGAAAACGATTAATCCTACGGCAGCGGATTTGGTGAAATTTTCCGACTACTTTAAAATAAGTATTGATACCCTGATGAAAATAGACATCTCCAAATTGGGAGAATTGAAGTTAAAAGAGCTACAGGCAGGCAACGATGTTTATATAACAGGTAGTCAAATCAGGGTACTTGCTATTACGGTAGATAAGAATAATAGGGAAAATGTAGAGTATGTGCCGATTAAGGCAAAGGCAGGATATACCGCTGGCTATAATGATCCTGAATACATCGCCGGTTTACCTAAGTTCAGCCTTCCCAATTTGCCGAAATTGGGTACATTCCGGATGTTCCCTACCACTGGAGATTCCATGATGCCCATACCGGAGAACAGTGAAATAATAACTCAATATGTTGAGGATTGGAAAAGCTTGAAGCCCGATACTCCTTGTATAGTTATCCTTAAAGGTCAGCAAGACTTTGTATTCAAGCTGGTAACAATACAACCTGAGGGCCTAGTTCTACTAAAGTCGTTAAACCGAAATTATGAACCTTACACTAAAAGCAGCAATGACATCCTTGAGATATGGAAATATTACAAACACCAGACAGGCGTATTACCGGAGCCAGAAACTGAATTACAGGAGATAAAAGCACTAATATTAAATTTACGAACAACAAGGTGACGTAGGAAATAGTAAAATAGTTTTCAGAGAAGTTTGTACTTATCTTGAGGACTATTACATAACGATGGCGAAATTCAAGAGCTTTTTTTCCAACAAAATTGAGTTAAACGTAAAGGGAAACGTTGTCAATAGCAGAGTTTTTTTATAAATACATTAAGAAATGGCAAAAGTCAAAAATTCAGCCGAATTACCATTACTTGGAGCTCTTGAAAAAGAGGAATTGATTCGGATGATTGAGGAACTTCAAGAAGAAAAGAGATTGAATAACGCCTTCTCGCAAATTTCCGAAACAGGCGCTAATGATGCTGCATTAATGTGGCGTGGACGTAATAGATTTTTAGCAGAACAGGTCCAGCCGGTAAAGATTTCGGAGGTTCCAGAAAAGAGCTATCCAAAACGTAACGGTGGCGAACATCGAATTATTGATGGAGACAATCTCGCAGTAATGCGGTCTTTGTTGACAGAGTTCCGCGGCGGCCCTACAAGTGGCTTTGATGTAGTGTATTTTGATCCGCCATATAATACCGGCTCTGACACTTTCGCTTACAATGATAATTATAGTCTTTCCAAAGCGGAATTAGAACAGCTCAAAAAAACAATTAGGTATGTCGAGAAAGGAGTATCATTAGACGACCCTTCACGACATACAAAATGGATTAATCACATTGCACCTAGACTTTGGGCAGCACGAAAATTAATGAAGCACACAGGTGTTATCATTGTGAGCATTGACGAACATGAACTGCCTCGCTTGTGGATGCTGATGGAGGAAATGTTTGGAGAAAAGAATAGAATTGCCACATTAATTTGGGAACGGTCGAGAAAAAACGATGCGAGCTACATTTCAGAGGGACATGAATATTTACTTGTCTGGGCTAGAGATGAAAGAGCTTTAAACGAGAAAATGAAATTGATGGGGAAATTACCTGAATGGCAAAGGTCAAAAGGTAAGTGGCGTAAAAGAAAGGACGGTGCGGAAGAAATACTTATTGCATACGCTGAAGCGAAACTTGAACATGAAGGTAATGTTAAGCAGATACAGGTAGCGATGACCACATGGTTTAAATCACTTCCCGAAGGACATCCTGCAAGAAAAAGCAGGTTTAAGAAGGTTGACAGCAGGGGGCTATACAGAGATGACGGAAACCTCAATTGGCCCGGCGGCGGCGGGCCTGACTACAAAGTTCTGCATCCGAAAACGGGCAAACCTTGTAAAGTCCCGTCAAGTGGTTGGAGGTATTCCGACCCGACAGATTTACAAAAGTTAATTGATGACGATAGGATTAATTTCCATAAGGATCATAATTCTGTTCCAAGCTTGATCACATACCTGCATGAACAGGATATGGAAGTGGAAAAAAGTGTAATCCCGCGAGATGGACAGAATGCAGCTAACCTCCTGACCAAGCTTTTAGGCAAAAATGTTTTTGATTCACCGAAGGATCATGAAATGCTTGCCGAATTATTCAATCTTGTCACTTGGCGTGATATAGATGCTAAGTTCTTCGATCCCTATGCCGGCAGCGGAACTAGTGGTCATGCAGTTTTAGCCATGAATGCTGAAGATAACGGAAGAAGACGATTTGTATTAGTTGAAAGTGGCGATCCGAGAAACAAAAGAATTCCGAGAGCACAATATACTGATCTTCTCACCGCGGAGAGGGTTAGGCGCGTTATATCCGGTAAGTGGGCAGATAAAGCCAATCACGCTAAACTGCCAGGTGCATTTACCTTTTACTCAGCACATAAATCCATTGATAAAGCAATGCTAATGGCTTCCGACCGTGAAAATTTGGCTGACATTATTCTTCAAATTGTGGAAGAAGATTCTAATCGTCAGGATTGCAGAATGGACGGTTATGAATATCTGATTGGTAAAACTCGGTTAGGCTTTGGCATTGCGCTGGTCTGGGAAGCAGGGAAGGTTCGTGGGCACCAGCCACTTACAAAAGAAATTCGATCTAAAATTATGGCAGAAGCTGATAGGGCGGGTGTGACAAAGCCCATTTACATATATGCGGTTGCAAATGTTTCGCCATTAAATGATAAACTCTATCGTTTTCAACAAATTCCAGATTCTCTATTGGCTCGACTTAATTTATTAGAAGAAGACTAAAAAATAACTTTTGTGAAGATAACTCGCGATAATCTTAAATCATTTCAGTTAAAAGGAGCGGGGGCATTGTCCCAAATGCTTTCGACTTTTCCTGCATCACCGTATAGCAAACGCTTCAATCCAGATACAGGTGAAATGTATCCTTTTTTATGCAGATTGAAAGCTATAACTGGTTCTGGTAAAACGCCAATGCTAGCTCTGACCGTTGCGACTCTTCAAGACGCAATCATTTTATGGACCACGAATAGAGGCGCAGTAATATCGCAAACTCATTCCAAACTGAGTGCGGGTGGAGATTACGCTTCTCTATTACCAGAGGATGCAGAAATAAAAATATTGTCCACATTATCAGATGCTGATTGGATTGACACAATAACTGCCACTTCCGGTCTCACTATTCTCCTTAGTACAGTCGCGCTGTTCAATAGGGATAATGATACAAGAGAAGGTCTAAATATACACAAGGACCGCAACGGAACTTCGTATTGGGAAATGCTAGCTGGTAGTGGTGCAGATATACGGAAAAGGGAACTCTACGTGGTTTATGATGAAGCACACGGTACAACTAATGCCCAATTTGCCAGGCTAACTGAATTAAATCCACGTGCATTTATTCTTGCGTCTGCCTCGCCTCTGAATTCTGATTTGCGAGACTTACTGCCAGGAAAAACGATAGAAGAAAAGGAAGCTGCTCTTGATCTTCAAACGGTAAAAGTTGATACCAAAGAAGTAGTCAAAGAAGGACTATTAAAAACAAGGTTATACTTAGTTGACTGTAATACCACAAGGAGTTACGCAGTTAAAGAGGCACATAACAAATGGGTGGAACTACGAAAAAAACTTTTAAAAGCAGCACCAAGAGAAATTCCAATATGGTGCGGTGTCGTCAACAGCACATTGTCTGGTTTGGAGGTTTGGGAAGTATTGACACAAGAATTGCAAGTAGACCCTACCAGAATTGCCGTTCACCTTTCTGGTATTGATAAAGCTTTGCAAGATGCTAATCCAAATGTTAATTGGGAAGTCCTGATAGACACGCTTAAAGCGGGCAAAACCCCTGAAGGATTACGTGCAGAAGGCTATACTCATATAATTTGGAATTTATCCTTGCGAGAGGGATGGGATGAGCCTTGGGCCTATGTTGCATATTTAGACGCATCTGGCAAGTCTTATGTTGATATGTCTCAAAAAATTGGTCGATTTCTTCGGCAACCGAATGCCTCCCCATTTGCTGATGGCGATTTGAATTCAGCTTATTTTTACTTCAATGTCCCGGATGAGGAGTTTGCCTTGCTTATTCGCGATACGCAGGGGGAGCTAGAACAAGATGGCTATGAGGTTATATCAGTGAATAGTGGAGCAACTAGACCACAAACTTCGAAATCTGTTCCAGTGGAGAAAATTGTTACCATACCTAGAGTTGCAGAATCATTTGGGGAAGATTTAAATCGATTAGATAAGATACTCACGTCCAATGTGCCATTGTTTGCTGACTCCGAATTGAAAGCTCCAGGAAAGATAAAGACACGCGTATTGGACTTACGAAAGAATAGAGAAGATACGAAGTTAAATAAGGAGGAGCGACGCCCAGAAAATGCCGATGTTCGGGTATGGAGATACCTACAAGATCGCCTTGCTGCAATAGATGGACGAATAGCTCAAAAGAATAACTGGCGGTTTTCACCTTTTGTAAAAGAGAATCCGAAACTAAGGCAGAAACTTCAATATGGGTCCGAAGCGATGCTGCATTTAAATGAGCAATTGTCAGTTATCCAACGGAAATTAAATAGTGAATTCCGACTAGAATACGAGGCTGATGACGTATATACCGTACCTCCGTTTATTCTCATTTCTCCAAACTATAAAGCTGATGATATAAGAAAACGTGAACGCTACAAAGTTAGAAAGTATAAAAACGCTTTACACTCAGAATACAATGGCTTAAATAATTTTGAGGTAAACGTGGCAGAAGCATTAGATAATTTAGGCAACGATTGGTGTCGGAACCCTGCAAAAACAGGTTATGGTATTCCAATTCCGGAAATAGGAGCCGGTACTAGTACCTTTTATCCGGACTTTCTTCTTTGGACACGTAAACAACTATGGGTATTAGACCCTAAAGGTGAACATCTGCTCAATGATGCAATTCGCACCAAATTATTAGGGGTATCTGCTGTCGAAGATCTGCCAATGAAAATCAAGGTTGCTTTTGTCGTTGAAGGCAATTGGATAATCGGAAATCAGCTGCAGAAAATGTCAAGTGATGGATATTCCTTGATTCTTCAAGAAAATGTTGGGTTGAAGGCAAAACATTACAGTGATTTAAACAAGTTAATTCAAACTCTAAAGTAAAAGCTGGTTTAGTTTGTATTTCTTGTTTTTTTATCTAGTAGCAGTCTGGCTCGATTTAAATGCATAATTAAAATAGTTTTTATGTATTATAGTTCCCTTTACCTGGCATTAAATGTCTTATGCCACCTCGTGGGTTTTCGACATCATTTTCTCGTCTCGGAATAAGATGGGTATGGCAATGAAATATTGTTTGACCAGCAGTCTTACCACTGTTGATGCCAATGTTAAAGCCAGATATGCTTCTGTCTTCCTTTTTAGCTAAGTCCTTGCCTTTTAATAGAAGATCCTGGATTGCGTTAACCTCAGGCTGAAATATGTCAAAATACTCTCCAAAATGGCGTTTGGGTACCACCAGCATATGCATCGGTGTCACTGGGAATCCATCCATTATCAAGTAAGCAAGATTGTTTTCCTCGACAATTCTGCTCTGTTCGATTTTGCAGAATATGCAGTCATAGTCCCGATGAGCATATTGCTTATCCAGATCTCGAAAGTCCGTATCATCTCTGTCGCTCTTCATAGCGTTGCATGTGTAGCAAAGTGCCTGGTAATTGTTTATGGAATCTTCGCCACCATGATTCTTTGGCACTATGTGGTCTACCTGTAATTGTTTCTCACTGTCCATACACCCACATAATTCACATCTGAATCTTGCACGTTTTAATACTTCATACCTTACGGTTCCAGAAATCAAATCTCTATTCTTACTTCGATGTTGCCATATAGCTTCACCTCTTTTGTCGATGTAGTGTTCCAGTTTTGTGTTGCAGATGTTAATAAGCTCCGTTATCTGCTCTTGAGTTAGTTCATCAAAACCTTTGAGTGCATATTCCTTTCTGTTCTTTTCAACTATTTTATGGTTCCGCAATACTTTACCGACCATGTTATTGGTGATGTTCTGGTAGTATTCTATTTGGGTTGGATCTTGAAGAGATATTTCCCTTGCTATTTCAATATCCGAAGCTAACCCATTATTTCTGAGCAAATGCTTGATCATGACTGGCTGGTAGATATGTGACATCCTCATCTTATCCATCAAAAAGCTCTTCAATTCTTTGTACTCCATAAGAAATAATTTTTCGGTTATTGCAATGTAAAATTGGAGTTATTCTCCAAAAATCGATTCAAATTGATTTCATTTTCTAAAGTAAGGAGTTAAACCATATCCAAATCAGTTAAAAATGTACTTCTATAGTATCTAGTTTATTTTGCAGGGTGAGATGGTGCGCTAATGAAGTAAATAAATACTTTTGCATAATATTCTTTTAGAAATGACAATAGAATTAACGATAAATGACACCGATGATATTTTGCTGACTCCAATCAGAAAGTCCGAAATAGGTGACACAGACAATTTTTACGAATTAATTGAGCTAACGAACAACGCCATATGGATGGAGCTTCAATTAAGAAATAATTCTTTTGCCATAATCAAAAAAGACCCACGTTTAACTGACCCGGATGATATAATAAGAATCAAGCTTGATCAACTCGTATTAGAGGTGATTGAAGCTGAACAATCAGGAACAGAAAATACGGAATCTAAAGTGACTGAGGAAGCAACACCTTATGACCCAGATAAAATTAAGGTTCACTCAAAGCAATTTAATGTAAAGCTAATATCAGAAATGATTGATAACGGAGATATTGACTTTACTCCCGACTTCCAAAGAAAATTTGTTTGGGACAGTCATCAAAAATCAAAATTAATAGAATCAATTTTGTTGAGAATTCCGTTACCAATGTTTTATTTAGCAGAAGATGAAGAAGGTAGAATTACAGTTGTTGATGGTTTACAACGTTTGACCACTATAAAAGAATTTATGGATAATAAATTTCCCTTAAAAGGTCTGCAATACTTAGATAAAACATGCAATGGTCGTTATTATTCTGATAAAAACAAAGATGGCACGCCCAATGGCAGAAAAGGAATAGAACCAAAATACTTCAGGTGGTTTAATATGACACAGTTTTCTGTAAATGTCATCGACCCCTCATCTCCGCCAAAAGTTAAGTATGACATTTTCCGAAGGATAAACACTGGTGGCAAGCCGCTAAATAATCAAGAAATAAGAAATTGCTTGGCGAGTAAAGCCTTAAGGGAAACCCTGAATGAGATGGTTAGTTTACCTGAATTCCAAACTGCTACTGATAAAAGTCTTAAACCTACTCGAATGGACGACCAAGAAGTGGCATTAAGGTTCATTTTATTTTCCAAACTATATAAAGAAGATAAGACCCTAATGAACTACAGTGGATATATGGATACCTCACTGGATGATATAACAGAAAATCTTGGTAAAGTATCGACTACGGATAAAGACAATTTAATCGCATCGTTTTCCAAAGCCATGAAAAATGCAGAGTATCTATTTGGTAGAAAATACTCCTTCCGTAAAATAAAACCAGAGGACATAAAACCTGAAGCCTACAAACAATTATTAAATAAAGCATTGTTTGTTTCATGGTCTGTATTACTTTCAGAATATGATCCAGAAATTATCCAGTCCAAGAATGATAGAGGTTCCTTGCTATCTCCGTTTGCAATAAAAATGCACGAAGATCCGACGCTGTTTTACTATTTGTCTTATGGAACAAATGGCAAAGCCAATCTACAATATGTGTTTAAATTGTTAGAGGAATTAATTCAGGCAAATTTAACTTTTTAGTTATGTACAATTTAGAAATCGAGAATTTCAAGTGTTTTACAAGGAAAACCATCCCATTAAATAGATTATCTATTCTTGCAGGAGCAAATGGTAATGGCAAAAGTACTGCAATTCAGGCATTACTATTTCTAAGGAGAACGATTGAGCATTGCGCTAAATGGGATGAAAATGAATATAAATACATTGAAACTAATGGTTTAAATGTCGAGTTAAACGGTGCATATTGCTTAGCGTTAGGAAATAGTTTTTTAATTACTCCGAGAAATACAACACCTGAGTATATTGCCCTCGGCTTAAAATATGTGAATGAATTTTTTCAGGTGGATTATGAAATAGATGATGAAATACACCTTCATTTAAAACCAAAAAATGTTCAAAATACTCTAAGCGAAAATAAGTCTTTTTTTATGCAAGAGTTTTACTACCTCAATGCAGAGCGAATAGGTCCGAGAATTAGTCAGGGAATTAAGTTTTATGACTTCCCGAATTCCGGCTTTCAAGGAGAATTTGTTGCACAATTGATCTCAGATACGAACTCGAATTATACTTTTGAAATTGACGAAATTAGGCGAAGTCACAAATCTAAAAATCCCCGACTGGAGCAACAAGTGAATGCGTGGCTAAGTGAATTGATGCCAGGTGTTTCTGTGTCAGCAAAGTACGATGCGGATACCCACTCTGCTCAAATTAAGGTTGACAATTATTTTACCAAAGGAGATTCTACAATTGCGACAAATATTGGATTTGGCATTAGTTACGTTTTACCAATTTTAGTGACTGGCTTAATTGCTAAAAAAGGAAGCTTTATGATTGTGGAAAACCCTGAAGCACACCTTCATCCCGCGGCTCAATCAAAAATTGGTAGGTTTCTGGCTATTGTTGCAAACGCAGGGGTCAATGTAATTATTGAGACTCACAGCGATCATGTAATAAATGGAATTCAAGTAGCATGTGCAAAAAATGAAATTGAACATAACAGTGTGATAATCGATTTTTTTAGCCAAAATGATAATAGCATTCAGCCCGAAATTGAAAGTATTACGATCAATAGAAAAGGGGAATTATCTAATTGGCCCAAGGGGTTCTTTGACCAAACCCAAATTGATTTCGCTGAACTTTTTAACCTTAGGAAAGGATGAGAAATTTTTATTTACTTGCAGACGCTTTGCGTGTTGGCTCCATAGCGGCATTAGAAAATGGCATCTCGAACATTAATAATATTTTACTTAACAGAGATGGTAATAGGGACTATTTTTTGTGTACTGATTCAGTATGGGAATGTGATACTACGCAAGGATTAATTTATGAGTTGTCTTATAGCATCGTATCCGCTGAAATGCAGAGGATAATACCTTTTGTGTTTAGCACTTTTCAGAGTCGGATTGACCAATATAATTCACACACACAATTAGACCAAGTCTTTCCTAATGACTGTAATGCGTTTACAGGATTTACATTTGGACACACTGCAATTCTGGCGGATCGCCAAATTCTCGACCGGATTACATACAACACATTTGTTAATAAATGTTTGAAATACGGAGCAATCAATAATACTGTTGAGTTACAAGAAAATCTGACAAGACTTTATCCACGATTTGTATTTGCCCAAAGAGCATTAGAAGAAATTTTAGAATGGAAAAACTCGGATGCTCGTTTGTATGATAGACTTTATGAATTATTTGATGACATTCCCGAAAATCCATTTGTTGGAGGAATTGGAGAAACGGAAGTTTTAAAGTACATGGATGGATTGCAATCTAAAAGAATTAATTTGCCGAACAGGGTCACCTATAGGTATTCGGAAGATGAAATTCAGGTATATGCTTGCAGTGGTCATTATAATTAAGCCGCACTTAACTATACTGACTGGAAACTAATAATTTTCATTTCCGTTTTTATGAGTGGCGACAAAGCGTATAAAAAACAAAAAGTAAATGTCATTCTTGATACAAACATTTGGTTATACTTATCAAATGGCAGTGAGCAATTAACTCATGATGTCTCAAAAAAAAATTTACACTTTGAGTTATTAAGAGAACTTAAAGAAAAACAAGAAGCCGAGGAATTTACTATTCTTGTTACGGAGATTAACATTATTGAGTGGGAGCGAAATAAGCATCATGCTCAGTCGCTAATTAAAAGACAAAAAAATCGCATTGAGGATCTACTAAATAAACTAAAAATATACAAAAAAAGAAATGTTGCTGAGGATAATGAAAACGAACAAAAAAAAATAGACAAAGATATTGCGGTTATTGAAGCAGACGTTGAAAAGAATAGACTGCATATTATTTCTGTTGAAAATTTCCTAAAAAAGGAGTGTCAAATTATTCCGACTTCCAATGATTTGAAACTTAGGATTTGGGAGATGGCAATAAATAAGGCTATTCCACTTCACACTGATAAAAATAATATTGCTGATACCTCAATACTTCTAAGTACTATTGAATACATTTCATCGGAGGAAAACCAGAATCATGCCACTGTTTTTATTTCAAACAATTCAAAGGACTTTTGCATTGATAAGGACTCAAATGAGTTTCATCCCGAGCTGAAAAAGCTCATCGGTTATTTAGATTTGAGGTTTGAAAGAAAATTAGACACTGGTCTTGAAATAAGTAAGGAAATTCAAATTGAGTTAGATGAGTTTTTTGAAGAAAAGTTTTATGATAATATTTATTTCAGTTGTAAATCCAAATATTGTTATGGCAATGACTATTTCACACCTTTTGGATACTTAACGAAATCGGCAAGAATATTGAGTAAATTTGAATCAGCTATTGATCTCAACCAACTTTCACTGTTCCCGGAGGATAAAGTAAGAAAGAAGCCCCAAATTGTGGCAATGGGAAGTTGCTCCTATTGCGGATCCAAACATATTGAGTGCCCTGTCTGTGATGAGTTGATTGCTGACGTCGAAATTGGCGATGACTTTTTATGCGGAGAATGTAATGCGAACTTGCAAGTAATTTATAGTTGGCATGACGGGGAGCTGGATATTATTTTGAAAGAAAGCGACGAAGACAAGTGATTAATCATAGAGAGTAATTTGTCTATTAAATACATTCTTTAAAAATCATAGTCGGAAATGGATACAGGCAAAAACTTGTTTCAGGATTTAATCTGGTTAACCGCCAGTCAGGATGTCATTTTTACTTTTAAAGGGATACCAAAGGGAATCCACTTTACCATTTCAAATCATCCCAATAGCCTGAACTTCAATTTACATATTTCTAAAAATGTTGAACCGAATGTACCTAAACCGTCAATCACGATTGCCGAAATTGATAAAGAGTTCGTTATTGATATTATTCCAAAAATTTCTGGCTTAATGGCAAGTATGATATTGCAGCCTGTTAATATAAAGTGGATTAAAAAGAACAATAGTGATCTGATGTTTATTGATGTTTCAAAAATCGAAAAGAATAAGCGCTATAAAAAGCAACTTACTCGAATTTTCGAACAGGACATGGTTAGTAAAAATGAACGGTTCACCATAAAAGAAAGCCTTGTTGCAAATCTGGAGAATTTCTATCAAGCTGAATTTCCAGAGGAAACGATTTTAGACTTTTGGGAAGTTTCATATAAATTCAACAGCAATGCGAATTTCGCTGTCTTGCATAAAATTGAAACTGCAACGTATTTTAGAAAAATTCGTGGTAGATGGTTTAGGAGCCCACACGATATTAAACTTATGGATTTTCTAAGGCTTATATTCGATAAAGAACTTGCAAGCCATTTAATGCAGTATATCTCAGACGCTATTATGAGAGTCGATTCTGCCTATTCCTATCCTGACGTAGAGCCTTTCGATAATCGTGTTACACTGGTGAGAAAGTGACAAGAAAAGCCCACACCGATAGGTAATATGTTTTGAGTTCTGCTCTCGTGATTCGAAAAGAGCCTACTTCTTCGTGTCTTAAATAAATAAGAATTAAATCTAAATCGTTTTTGACATTTGTTTCATTCTCTTAGTTATGTGCCGATTTGGTATCGTAGGTGCACATATTTTGCTTTGCTTTTCAAAATCTTCAAGTCTCTTTTTACAACTCAACCAAAGGGTTTTAGCCATTTCTTCTTCTGATATTAGATTCGCAAGCAGGGCGCCCATATTATTTTAGACACAAAAGTAAGCAATAGAGAGCCTGTCCTAATTTATTTACTGAGTAACATGGGCATAGGTAGATGAGCAGAACTAATTTTAATAGTAACCTTTGCCCTGTATTACGTGACGAATTCCTCCGGAAGGATTTTCAACATCATTTTCTCGTCGAGGTATTAGATGTGTGTGGCAGTAGTGTATTGTCTGACCAGCAACAGCACCACTATTAATCCCGATATTGAAACCTTTTACTTGGTTATCTTTCTTTAAAACAAGTTCCTTACCCTCCAATATAAGTGCCTGTACTGCATTTAGTTCTGGCTGAAATATATCAAAATACTCGACGAAATGGCGTTTGGGAATTATAAGCATGTGAAACTCCGTTACAGGGTATTTATCAAACGTTAGGTATGCTAGATTGTTTTCTGTAACGATACGACGCTTCTCCATATTGCAAAATAAGCAATCGTCTGCACGATGGGCATAGTGTGAGTGAACGTCCCTAAAATCAGTACTATCGTGATCGCGCTTCATTGCATTGCATGAGTAACAAAGAGCTTGGTAGTTGTTAATTGAATCTTCGCCACCAATATTTTTGGGTACAATGTGGTCGACTTCCAAAGCTCGTTCACTATCCATGCAGCCACATAACTCACATCTGAAATGGGCACGTTTAAGAACTTGATATTTGATGGAGCCTGAAATTGGACTGCGACTTTTACTTCGGTGCTGCCAGATTTTTATACCTCTCTTATCTATGTAGCTTTGCAACTTGTCATTGCAGATATTGATGAGCTCCGTAATTTGGTCGCTATCCAATTCTTCAAACCCGTTTAATTTATAATCACGACTATCCTTTGAAACAATTGCATGTGTCCGTAACACCTTTCCAACCATGCTATTTGTAATATTCTGATAGTATTCGATCTGGCTTGGGTCTTGGAGAGATATTTCCTGGGCTATGTGGACGTCATTTGCAACGCCAAAGTTTCTCAGCAAGCACTTAATCATTACTGGTTGATAGATGTGAGACATCCTCATTTTTTCTGTCAAAAAATGTTTCAGTTTGTTGTAACTCATTGCCGAAATATTTTGGTGTATTCTATACTAAGGTATTTAAATCTATAATCTTTATTTGTGTTTTCGAATCAGTCACTTAGGACAGGTATGCCCAATAAAACTTTGTGTGTATCTTGGCTCAATGCAACTCATAAAACCACGACAGATATCCGGCGAGATCATGACCCTCATAGAAGAGGCAGATAAGAAAGTAATTCTAGTATCTCCATACTTCAAGGTTAAGAACTGGCATAAGCTATTGAATATCTTCAATGACCTTATAAAAAGACGTATAGACGTAGAGATGTTTGTAAGAGAAGGGGAACACGAAAGTATAAGGGAGGCAAGAGAAGCTGGCTTTAAGCCAATTACAATCCCGCATCTGCATACCAAATTGTATATGAATGAGAAAGTAGGAATCGTATCATCAATGAATCTACTTTACAGCTCTGATACGAGTTCACTTGACATCGCTTTAAAGACTGAAAATTCAAAAGAGTATGGTGAATTGTGGGAGTATTTTACACGCTATATATCAAAGATACAAGCAGAGCCTTTGTCTTCAATAACTAACTATGACTGGAGAAATGACTTAATGGGCAGACTTACAAAATCTTTTGGCAATAAGGCTAACGTAGAAGAACAAGCATTCAAACTTATTATTCAGACTGGGAATCGCTATGAAACAGTTATCAAAAAAAATGTAGCATCTGAGCTACGAATTAACGGCATACTAAGTGGAAAAGAATTTGAGTATCTGAAACGACATCCTAACAAGATAGCTCCGAAGGGTATGAGAATTGAGTATTCAGAGGGCGGAAATGGCTACTATGATACGGTTTGGGGTATTTGCGGTAATTTAAAATCAATAAAAATTTCAGATCCATTACCGAATGAAGCAAAAACTATTGTAGACATGATTATAGGTTTCATCGAGAATGTCGAACAATTAAAGAAAAGCTTGAAGTAGTTTGGCATATCAGTTGTATGTATATTTCACGAAACATCTTGTTTTGTAACTGTTTTTCACTGATTGTAACCGTTTTTCACGAGAGCAGGAAATTCACAGTCTTTAAATGTCTTATTTAGAATTTAATGAAAAGTTCTGTGTGCCTCAAATTAATTGTTGAATAAAATTGCTACAGCTAGGGGATCGTTAAAACACCCGAAAACAGGGGTTTCCAGCGTGGTCTGCCGTATTTTTATAGCTATAAATTTAATTGCTACAAAATGAAGGTAAAGTACATACGTTGGAGTACTCTGGGGCAGTCAGCAGCCCGACAATTAATAGACCAGAGAAACTATGACCTTATTCTGCAGGAGCAAATCAGTGGGTCAATAGCGTTCGCAAAACGACCCAAAGGAGCAGAGTTAATTAAGCTCATTAATGCCGATAAGGTAAAAGAGCTGTTTGTAGAAGAATTCTCCCGGCTGGGTAGGAATGCATTCGATACACTTTCCACTTTAAATATCTGTGAACAGCGTGCCGTAACTGTCCATATACTTAATATGAACCTATCCAGTCATATTGACGGAAAAACCAACCCAATCTTTAAAATGTTCAGCTACATCGTATCCGTAATAGCTGAACAAGAACGGGAGCAAATAAGGGAGCGTACAGAAATGGGTAAAGTTGTAGCGCGCCAAAAGGGCGTGATATTTGGCAGACGAGTTGGTAGTAATGAACGAAAAGTTGATTTCCTTAGCAAAGAGAAGAACAGGAGCATTCTTAAATACCTGGCTAAGGGTGATAACACCATCCGTGAAATAGCAAAGCTCACTGAATCATCGACCGCTACTGTTTCTAAGGTAAAAAAAATCGGGTTAGAATTAAAACACCTCAACTAATGTCCGACTATACACAATTTGAGTTTTCAAAGCTCTGTTTAAATGAAAATGAACAAGAGCAATACGAGAAGCTACTACAGACAAAAGCCGCTAAAAAAGCGGCGGTGTCTGTAAAGTGGCTTGAACAAGCTTCAAGACTGCGAGAGGAAGAAAAGCGCATCGCTGACGAATTGTATCGAGCTATTGCCGTTCGAATGGGAGAACCGTAATTGCCAAATTATAGCGTGATGTCTCTGGATATAAATGGCGATCTTCTGCGTCCTGAGCAAGCAGCCATTAATACGTTCGCAAATACTGCTCAGGAAACCCCATGATCGCAAAAGACAGCTAAATTGGCTGCGTTGATATGATATACTTATATAGTGTAAGTTTTCCGGAATACACCCAGCTGTAACCACAGTTAGTTACAGTCTTTACTAAAGTCTGATAATCCGGGTCAATTTCTTGGTTGATTCTTGTCCGTAACCCATATTCAATGTTATGGACAAAGAGGAATAGTCCTATGTGTTCGACTTTAGATCCGGGCCATCCACTGTAGATCGATGGAAGATCATGACGATCACCTCTAGAAATAGCCCACACATAGGACTTTTCCTCTCTGTTCTTCGTTGCCAGGGATGTGATTATGTGTCTTATGAGCTAAATGAAAATAGTCCTATACGTTCCGTCATGATCATCTTCATCCAGCAATCTATCAGGGAAGAATGTCTATTTAAACACTTCTGTTTCGAATCGACGATGAGTTATCCAAATATTCCCGTCAGGTAAATATACTTCGGTAGCCGCTGCATCCAGAAAGAGTTTATACCTCAGTACTTCCTGCTCCGGCAGGTAGTACCCTGGATAATAGTAGTCATAACCATTTTTAAGGCAATACTGATATTTTCTTAGCATAAGATATTTGCCTAAGCTGCTCCGTTTATAAGCAGGATCATAGAAGTTGATTATGTCTTGTATGGTGTTTGTGCCTACATCAAATATACCTGCGGCTATGAGAAGTCCGTTGTCTCTCACGGTCATGATAACACTATCAAAGGTTGTGCAGTTGTCATCTATCAAAATAGCATCCAACTTATCCGACAGTGTGAAACTAATGCCCTCTTTGTATTTTGTAAATAGACACTCAATTTCAGCGGTTAGCACTAATGGTTGGCAGTACACTTCAAAATGACTATTTGCAGAGATGAGCTTTCTATTTTTCGTACATAGGCTTACCT
>CAZBPS010000001.1:0-820566 GCA_964493865.1 uncultured Flavipsychrobacter sp. | reverse complement strand
GAGGGGGCCTCCTATTTTAGCCGCAGTAGCAGGTATATCTGTGCCATTATACCCCGAAACCCCTGTGCCCCCTATTGTAGTAATGCCCCCCCCACTACTTATTTTCCGTATCCTGTAAGAATTGATCCAGTCTCCTAAATAACAATTCCCATATTTATCAAAAACTAATCCTGTAGGATTGGGTATACCTGCTGCGGTTGCAGGTATACCGTTTCCGCTGAAGACTGAGGAACCGGTGCCGGCAAAGTTTGTAATGATTTGTGCACTTGCAAGAACCGGCAATAAAAAGAAAACTAGAATACCCCATTTTTTCATAACACTATGTTTTCTTAAAAGTGCAATTTTTTTCCGTCCCCGGCGTGTATTCTCGCATAGCCCATGTGTGCTGCCGAGGGACTCGGAGGCATCAAGGTGGTGCAGCTAAAGTTTTTCATTGTTGCACGTTTTTTTTCCTTCGCTAAAAAGGTATCGTTAATATGAAATTAGGCATTTTAAGGATATTCTGTATGTTTTATATCTGGCGGATGAAAAACATATCGGTTTCAGTTCCCTGCATAGCATAGCATGAGTATATTTCGGCTAAAGCCGGAATTATTAATCTTTGTTCCCCGACCTGAAGGCCGGGGCTACTGGTTCTTTTGGTATGCCTTGCATGTCTATCAGTATAAAGCAACTAAAAAAGCGCACCCGAAAAGTGCGCTTTTAAAATATTGACTTAATTATTTGATTAATCCACTATCAGCATGGCATCGCCATAGCTGAAGAAACGGTATTTTTCTTTGATGGCTGTTTCGTAGGCGGTCATCATCAGGTCGTAACCGGCAAAGGCGCAAGCCATAATCATGAGGCTGGTCTTGGGCAGGTGGAAATTGGTGATGAGCGAATCGGCAATGGAGAAATTATATGGCGGGTGGATGAAGATGTTCGTCCAGCCTTCTTCGGGTTTCAGTAAGCCCTGCGCGGTAACCGAGCTTTCGAGCGCGCGCATGGTGGTGGTGCCTATGGAGCAGATGTGGCGTTTCTCTATTTTGGCCCTGTTCACAATGTTTGCCGCATAATCATCTACCTTAAAGTATTCGGCATCCATCTTGTGCTTCGATAGGTCTTCTACCTCTATAGGGCGGAAAGTGCCCAAACCTGTGTGCAGGGTAACCTCGGCAAACTTAACGCCTATTATCTCCAGCCTTTTGATGAGCTCGCGGCTGAAGTGCATACCGGCGGTAGGGGCTGCCACCGCGCCTTCGTACTTGGCGTAAACGGTCTGGTAGCGCTCTTTATCTTCATCTTCGGGTTTGCGCTTGATGTATTTAGGAAGCGGTGTTTCGCCCAAAATATCGAGCATGCCCCTGAACTCCTGCTCATTGCCATCGAACAGGAAGCGGATGGTGCGGCCACGGGATGTGGTGTTGTCTATTACTTCGGCCACAAGCTCGTCGTTATCGCCAAAATACAGTTTGTTGCCTACACGTATCTTACGGGCGGGGTCAACAATAACGTCCCAAAGGTGGTTTGGCTTATTCAGCTCGCGCAGCAGGAACACCTCTATCTTTGCCCCGGTCTTTTCCTTACGGCCATAAAGGCGTGCAGGGAAAACCTTGGTGTTGTTCACTATCATCACGTCCTTGTCGTGAAAGAAACCAAGGACATCTTTAAAAACCTTGTGTTCTATTTTGCCTGTTTTACGGTGGATAACCATGAGGCGGCTATCTTCACGTTTTTTGGCGGGATGTTGCGCTATGAGATTTAGTGGTAAGTCAAACTTAAATTGCGACAACTTCATAAATGGAGCGGAGATTTTTTAAAGGGTGCGAAGATACAAAATGTAATTAACAAGGTATTGCATTTTAATATTTATTATGTTGGTGTGTTTTTCCATATATCGAAGCAACAAAACATTACATTTATTTTAACGTGACTGCTGTAAGGTGGTTTTCGGCACATTGCCAAAAAAATAGTAACTTTATCGCAAACGAAAAGAAATGATGAAAGCAGTAAAACTTACACTTTTGTTTGTGGGGTCGGCAATGTACGCGCAAGCGCAATTGCAGGCAATGGAGAGCAACAGCCTTGAAAAAAGTGACGTGCAGAAGGAAAGCCTGAGGGGTAAAGTAAAATCTATGGCGGTAACGGGGTTTGTGGTGGTAAGGGTGGACGGCAAACTGAAAAAAGGCCGTGAGATACACACCTCCACCAGCAAATTTAACCCAAAAGGCAACCTGCTGGAATACACCTCGACCGAGGGAGACGATACGGTGCAGGACCACCACATACACTTTAAAGCGGTAAAAAACACCTATAAATATGACGATAACGGCGTGCTGGTGAGCAATAACCGCTATAATGGCAACGGCCAGTTGGAGGATTCGGCATCGTATAAGGTGGATGCACGAGGCAACCGTATAGACTGGAACACCTATAAAGGCGACGGCACACTGGAATGGAACTATAACCGTGAATATGACAACCAGGGCAACCTGCTGGAGTCGAGCGAATACTACCGCGGTAAGCTGAAAAACCGCCATACCTATAAGTATGACGACAAACTGAACATCATTGAAGAGAACTTTTTTGACGGTGAGGGCAGGCTGAAACTAAAAGAGGTATTTACCTACGACGACAAGAAAAACATAACGGAAGTAGTGGATTATAACCATAACGGCAACTTCCAGTCGCGCTATACCTATAAGTTTGACGAGCGTGGCAACCAGATAGAAGAGCGGGCATATGACAACGAAAAGTCGAACAAGTATAAACTGCTGCTGACGAAGTATGACAGCGAGAACAACCCCATAGAAGTGAACCAATATGCCGAGAATGGCAAATTGGTGTACCATTGCAAATTAGACAAGCGCGGCAACCATACCCTTGACGTAACCTATGACAAAAACGGCAAGCAGATAGAAAAGATAACACAGAAATACGTGTATGACGAGAAGGGCAATGAGATAGAGAACATAAGGTATGACGCAAAGGGCAAGCCTACCGTAAAGAACAAATACATCTACTCTTATGATACGGAGAAGAACTGGTTCATTAAATTTTGCTACGAGAATGATAAAGCTACCCGTATCACAGAACGCCTGATAGATTATTACGATTAACGGGACCGATACTGCATTGATGAAATTAAGCCAACTTATTTTGTTGCTGTTGTGTACGGCTATGTCGTATGCGCAGCCACGGTTCTCGCCGGAGGTAAGGGCCGAAAATGAGGCCCGGTGGATGCGCGACAGCCTAAAACTGCCGGCAGCCAAAGTGAAGAAGGCGGGTAGGATATCGCTTGTCTATAACCGGCGGATGGACAGCGTGAACAGCCTGCAGCAGGATGACAAAGAAAAAATGAAGCAGGAGCTGATGCGCAAAAAAGACGCAGACATAAAACGGCTGCTGACAAAACTGCAATACCAGAAATATTACCGAAGGGAAAGCGCGCTGCGCCATGCCGACACTGTAAGGTACAGGGGCAGGCAACCGTATTAGGAGAAAGCCTCACGCAAAGGCGCAGAGACGCAGTTCTCGCATGATGTTTTCAAGCCCGCAAAATGAGTGTAGCAACGAATCTAATATTGAATCAGCGTATCATTTAATAGCAGCCGCCACTCTTTATTGATTCTTTGACCTTAGCTTCCCATGCGGCTTCTTTATCCCTGATTATGCCGTGATTGGTCTCTTCATCGAAGGTGGCCTGTTGCTGGTTGGCATTCCCTGTGTTTGCGCGCATCATCTCTTCAAGCTGTTTTTCGTAGGTGTCTTTGTAAAATGTGGTGCGGCCAATGAGTGCGGCAAGCTCACAGGCGTGGGCGGCGGTAATATCAAAATGGGCCTGCTCGTGGGCCAGAACGCCCAAAGGATTCTGACCACCTTGTTTGAACCAGGAATTCGTTTTGCTGAAGTAAGGGGTAAGCGTGACCGTAAGCACAATCTGCCCGTCGATAACTTCGCCGGTAGATTCATAACCTACACCACTGGCTGTAGCAGCAAGCTCGATACCGTTATCACGAACGGGTCCCTGGAAGTCGGCAATAACCAGCGGACGGGCAGTAGAGTAAACTATATAATCAGCCCTGTTTGATGCGCGGCCCACTTTGGCGATTACCTTTACCGTAGCGGCGGTGGGAACCCTACCCTTGTTTTTTCCCCACCAAGCATCAAAGCGTTTGAGGTCGCTCTCTATTGAAAGCTTGATGAACTCATCTACGTATTCAAGAGGATCGCCATCGGTTTCTTTCTGTCCTTTGCCACTCAACTCTACCAGCATTTTATCCTCGATGTAAAAAGCCAGCGCCATCTCGGCATTGGCCATCCAGCCTGCGCCCTGTTTCTTTATGTCGAAATTGAGTTTTGTGATATGAACAATAACGGGCTGCGCGGTTTTATTCTGGGTTATCTGTTTGGAGATAAAGGCATTTAGGGCAACCGCCGCCCCACCCTGCAGGTCAAGTTTGTCGCGGCCCATGTGGCCTATTGTGGCCTTATCAGTGCGGTCGTCAACAATATTGGCAATATGGTAATGGGCGGGGGCAAACGCTATATGCTCGGGCTTAAGGGACAAGGTTTTAGGGGACTGCGCAAATACGGTATATGCAGCAGCACACATAACAAATAATAAAAGGGCTTTTCGCATGGCAATGGTTTACATTGTAAAGATAAGGGACTTAACCATTGAAAATATTAGCGGCAACTATCTTAACTTTATGTTGAAAATAAGCAGAAATAATGCAGACAGCATATATAATTGGCGGATACCGGACGGCAGTAGCGAAATCAAAAAAAGGCGGGTTCAGGTTCTTCAGACCCGATGACCTGGCGGTGGAGGTGATACGTGGGTTGCTGGCCAGTATGCCGCAACTTGACCCTAAACTGGTGGACGATGTGATAGTGGGCAATGCCGTGCCGGAAGCGGAGCAAGGGCTGCAGGTGGGCCGCATAATAGCAAACAGGGCCATAGGCGAATGGGCTGCGGGGCTTACCATAAACCGGTATTGCGGCTCGGGGCTTGAGGCGATTGCCATGGCTACCGCCAAGATACAAAACGGCATGGCCGACTGCATAATAGCGGGGGGAACGGAGAGCATGAGCCTTGTACCCACAGCAGGCTGGCGCACGATGCCCAACTATGAATACGCAAAAGATAATGGCGACTACTACCTGAGCATGGGGCTTACGGCAGAACATGTGGCACAGGATTATAAGATAAGCCGTGAGGCACAGGATGAATTTTCGCTGCGCTCGCACCTGAAGGCACTGAATGCCATAAAGGAAGGATACTTTAAAGAAGGGATACTGCCCATAAAAGTGAAAGAAGTATATCTGGATGAACGTAACAAAAAGGCTGAACGGGAATATATAGTGGATACAGATGAGGGGCCGAGGGCGGATACTACGTTGACCGCACTGGCAAAACTGCCTGCGGTGTTTGCGCAGGGCGGCAGCGTGACGGCAGGCAACTCTTCGCAGACATCCGACGGGGCGGCGTTTACCGTGGTGATGAGCGAAAGGCTGATGAACCAACTGGGACTGAACCCGATAGGCCGATTAGTGAACTGCGCAAGCGCGGGCGTGGACCCACGCATAATGGGCATAGGGCCCATAAAGGCTGTGCCCAAAGTGCTGAAGCAGGCTGGCATGACGCTGAATGATATAGACCTGGTGGAGCTGAACGAGGCGTTCGCATCGCAATCGCTGGCGGTGATAGGGGAACTGGGACTGAACCCGGATATAGTAAACATAAACGGCGGGGCTATATCGCTGGGCCACCCCTTAGGTTGCACGGGGGCAAAACTGACGATACAAATACTGAGTGACCTGAAACGGCTGAATAAACGCCATGGGATAGTGACGGCTTGTATAGGTGGCGGGCAGGGAATAGCGGGGGTGATAGCAAGGTGCTAAAGTGCGCCTATTGTTTTGAATATTTTTTCTTCGGATTGCGGCCCATGTGAAAAATGGAGTGAATAAATATCTCTTTATTTTTGGCAACTCTGAAAATAATGAGATAAGGAAAGACTTTTATTATCGACTCCCGATAAGGGGATTTTCGCAATATTTCTCTTAAAGGGTCGTTCTCAATTTGAGCTATTTTTTTGAATACTGCATCTTGAAACCTATCGCCTAATCCTTCCGACCTGTCTTCATACCACGCCCACGCATCCGACAATTCTTTCAACGCCCGCTCCGACCAGACAATTTTATAACTCATTTCACTGAGCGTTTAAGGCGCAATTGTTCTATACGTTCCTTTACCTCACTTGTGGTGTAACCTTTAATTTTACCGGTTTTCCAATCATTATATTCGGCATCTAATTTTTTTACAAATCCATCATCCTTCCACCATGCCACATCTTCTATTTCGCTTTCGAGCATAGTATAAATAGCTTTAATTTTCTTATCGTCCGCAACCCGGATGTAATCATATAGCCTGTCTCTTATAGCTGTAGTCGTCATAAAGTACCTTTAAAACAAATTTAATCATAATTCCCCATCCCCCAAAAAAGTTACCCCTACCTTCTTCAGCTTTTATCCACAATGCCGCTTATCTTTACCCCATACAATCAATATTCATGCGGATTAATCAAGTAGTTACCGGGTTACTTTTATTGGCACTCCCCACCCTATCATTTGCCAAGGATGAAAAGAAAAAAGAGGAGAAAAAGAAATGGGATGTGAACAATCCCGGCGGGCCGGGCAAGGATGTGACCTTCACCACAAATGAAGGCACATGGATAAATCTGGACGTATCGCCGGATGGAAAGGAAATCGTGTTCGACATACTGGGTGATATTTATATAATGCCAGCTACAGGTGGTGAAGCAAAAGCGCTGCGCCAGGGTCTGGCCATGGAGGTGCAGCCGCGCTTCAGCCCTGACGGCAAGCGGATACTCTTCACATCGGATGCGGGTGGTGGCGACAATAGCTGGGTAATGAACCGCGATGGCAGCAACGCACGACAGATAACGAAAGAAACGTTCCGCCTTCTGAACAACCCCGTGTGGGTGGACGGCAACTATATCATAGCCCGAAAGCATTTCACCTCTACCCGCTCGGCGGGAGCAGGCGAGCTGTGGATGTACCACATAAACGGCGGCAATGGCTTGCAACTGACCCCAAAGAAAAATGACCAGCAAGACCTGAATGAACCATCGGTATCGGCAGACGGGCGGTATGTGTACTATAGCGAGGATATGTACCCCGGCGGGTTTTTCCAGTATAACAAAGACCCTAACAGCCAGATATTCGTCATCAAGCGTTTTGACCGGGAGAAGGGCAGCATAGAAACCGTGACCGGGGGACCGGGCGGAGCCATGAGGCCGCAGATAGCACACAGCGGCAAATTGCTGGCTTTTGTAAAACGGGTGCGCACAAAGACTGTCCTGTACCTGCGCGATGTGGAAACAGGTGAAGAATGGCCCATCTATGACAAGCTATGCAAAGACCAGGCAGAAGCGTGGACGATATTCGGGTCTTATACAGGGTTTGCATGGACACCTGACGACAAAAACATAGTAATATGGGCAGGTGGCAAAATAATGAAAGTGGATGTGAAAGGTGAAAACAGCGCAACAGAAATACCCTTTACCTGCACGGTGAAACAACACCTGACCGATGCAGTGCGCTTTAAGCAAGACCTGAACCCAGCCCAGTTCAATGTGCAGGTAATCCGTAATGCTGTCACCTCACCTGATGGAAAGTGGCTGGTGTTCAACGCGCTGGGACACCTATACAAAAAAGCCCTGCCCGATGGCAAACCCGAGCGTGTGACGCAAAACAAAGACATGGAATTTGAACCCGCCTTTTCGCCGGATGGCAGCACCATCGCATTCGTAACATGGAATGATGAGACCAAAGGAGGCATAGCCATAGCGGGCATAGGCAGCAATGTCCCTTTATCGAAGATTACATCGAACAGGGGCATATATCGCGCACCGGCTTTTTCGCCGGATGGCAAGTGGCTGACCTACTACAAAGAGGATAATGACAATGTACTGGGCAATTCCTATACTGTAAAACCCGGTATATACATAATACCTGTTAGTGGCGGGAAAGAAGAATTTGTGACCGACAAGGGCGAATATCCAAAATTTGACAAGACAGGGAAACGTATTTATTACCAAGTGGGCGGCAACCTGTTCGGCGCACTGGATAAATCGTTCCATAGCTGCAAACTGGATGGCAGTGACGAACGTACCATCTTTAAAGGGAAATATACCAGCCAGTACACGATTTCGCCTGACGGCGACTGGGTAGCATTCGTGAACCTGCATTCGGTATATGTGGCCCCCTTTGCGCATACCGGCAAAGAAATAAACCTGAACAGTGACTCAACCGACTTCCCGGTGAGGAAAGTATCGCAGGACGCAGGCATCAACCTGCATTGGAGCAGCGACAATAAACAACTGCACTATACACTGGGCGACCAATACTATACCATAAATCTGGATGAGCGGTTTGGGTTTATCAATGGTAAACCTGATTCTGCCTTCAAAATACCTGACCATGGCATAGCGGTGGGGCTGACAGCAAATACAGACAAGCCGAAAGGAACGATAGCCCTTACCAATGCCCGCATCATCACCATGAATGGCGATGAGGTGATAGAGAACGGAACTGTGATAGTGGAGGACAACATGATAAAAGCAGTGGGAAAAGAGGGCGATGTAAAGGTGCCGCAAACATCCAGGGTAATTGACTGCAAAGGTAAGACCATTATGCCGGGCTTCATCGACGCCCACGCACATGGCAACCACTTCAGGAGCGGGCTTACCCCTAACCAGCACTGGCCCTACTTTACGAACCTTGCCTATGGCGTTACCACCATGCACGACCCATCGGCCAACAGTGAAATGGTATTTGCGCAGAGCGAAATGGTGAAGGCAGGGATAATGACCGGCCCAAGGGTATTTTCTACAGGTACGATACTATACGGAGCAGATGGCGATTTTAAAGCAGTAGTGAACTCACTGGAGGATGCAAAAAGCGCACTGCGCCGCAGCAAGGCATATGGGGCATTCAGCGTAAAGAGCTATAACCAACCCCGTCGCGACCAACGCCAAATGATAATAGAAGCCGCCCGCGAGCTGAAAATGGAGGTGGTGCCGGAAGGAGGATCGCACTACCTGCACAATATGAGCATGGTAATGGACGGACACACCACCGTGGAACACAATATACCTGTGGCACCCTGCTACAATGACGTAGTACAACTATGGAAGAATTCGCAAACAGGCTATACCCCTACCCTTATAGTATGCTATGGAGCGCAGAGCGGCGAGAACTACTGGTACCAGCATACCAATGTGTGGGAAAATGAAAAGCTGCTGAAATACACCCCAAGGGCGGTAATAGACCCGCGCAGCCGTCACCGCACTATGTCGCCGGAAGAAGAGTATGAGAACGGGCATATGCTGGTATCGCGAAGCGTGAAAAAACTAAGTGACGCGGGGGTAAAAGTAAACATGGGCGCGCACGGCCAGATACAAGGGATAGGCGCACACTGGGAAATATGGATGATGACACAAGGAGGCATGACCCCTATGGAGGCATTGCGCACAGCTACTATAAACCCGGCCATAAGCCTGGGATTAGACAAATGGATAGGGTCCCTGCAACCCGGCAAACTGGCCGACCTGCTGATAATGGACAAAAACCCGCTTGAGAACATATACAATACCGAAAGTGTACACTATACGATGGTGAACGGCCGGCTGTATGACTGCGAGACCATGAACGAAACAGGTAACTACGACCGTAAACGCGGCAAATTCTACTGGGAGATGGGCCGACACGGCGAGGGCTTCAACTGGCATGAGGGAACAATGGAAGTGGGAGATTAGGGGAATTATATAAAATTGTTGTTCCTAATATTATCTTTGATGTGTAACTCCCTAAGGGACACTCATAATAATGAGAACAACATTGATAGAAATACCCGATACTTACAGGCAACTTATATTCCTGGTGTGTGTAATTGCGTGTACTATTTTTTTAGACCCACCGTTTGCATTGCTCACGGGGCTTATTGTAGCCTTTGTGATAGGCAACCCTTTCATTAAGGTAAATAAAAAAGCAACTACGCTGCTGCTGCAGGTATCAGTAGTGTGCCTGGGCTTCAATATGAATTTTGAGCATGCCATGCAGGCCGGGAAAGAAGGGTTTCTTTTCACGGTGGCCACTATTGGTGTGACCCTGCTTGCCGGCTGGCTGATAGGCAAACAACTGAAAATAGACAAAAAAACATCGCTGCTTATTTCTAATGGCACAGCTATATGTGGCGGCAGTGCCATAGCTGCCGTAGCCCCTGTGATAAAAGCAGACAACGAGCAGATAAGCGTATCGCTGGGCACAGTGTTCATTCTTAACTCCATTGCGCTGTTCATCTTCCCGGTGCTGGGGCATTACCTGAACCTGAACGACCAGCAGTTTGGCACATGGTGCGCCATTGCCATACATGATACCAGCTCGGTTGTGGGTGCGGCCAGCAAATTCAGCGAAGAAGCACTGAAAATAGCTACGACCATAAAACTGGAGCGGGCCCTATGGATCATCCCGATAACCCTTGGCACTGCCTATTTTCAGAAGAGCGCGGGCAAGGTGAAGATACCCTACTTCATTTTCTATTTCGTCATTGCCATTCTCATTTCCACCTATCTGCCCAATTACTTACCGGCAGTAAACAATAATATAGGCGACCATACGATATTCCAGTGGGCATATTTATTTGGCAGAAAAGGACTTGTGGTTACACTGTTCTTAATTGGTTCGGGACTTTCTTTAGCAACAATTAAACAAGTAGGATGGCGGCCTATTCTACAGGGCGTATTGCTATGGATAATCATTGGCGGCACCTCACTATTTGTGATAAAGGGAGTAGTATAACCAATGTGGTTAATGTGGAAGCAATGTGATGGAATGTGAAGCCTCCCATTGTACACAAAGAAAAATGCGATAACGTGTTTCCTCATTATCGCATTCCCCTTATTAACCTATCAACCTTTTAACCAATCAACTATCTTCTCCCCGGCATCATGCCCGGCATGCCCATACCCATTCCGCCACCTTTCATTTTGTTCATCATGCCCATCATCTGCTTCATCTGATCGAACTGCTTCATAAAGGCATTTACCTCGTTTATGTCCTTACCGCTGCCGTTGGCAATACGCTTGCGGCGGCTACCGTCTATCACATCAGGATTAGCCCTTTCATAGGGTGTCATTGAGTTGATGATTGCTTCTATTCCTTTAAATGCGTCATCCGATATATCAATATCCTTTATGGCCTTGCCCACACCGGGTATCATTGCCAGCAGGTCTTTAATGTTGCCCATCTTCTTTATCTGCTGCAACTGCTCTTTAAAATCTTCAAAGTCGAATTTATTGGCGCGTATCTTCTTCTCTAATTTCTTTGCCTGCACCTCGTCAAACTGTGCCTGGGCGCGCTCTACCAGCGTGGTGATATCGCCCATGCCGAGGATACGCTGCGCCATACGCTCGGGGTAGAAAACATCCAGCGCATCCAGCTTTTCGCCCATGCTCACGAACTTGATGGGTTTATCAACGGTGTACTTAATGGTAAGCGCGGCACCGCCACGGGTATCGCCATCGAGCTTGGTCAGTACCACGCCGGTGAAGTCGAGGCGGTCGTTGAACGCCTTGGCTGTATTCACCGCATCCTGGCCGGTCATGGAATCTACCACGAACAGTATTTCGTGCGGGTTTACGGCAGCCTTTATGTTAGCCACCTCCTGCATCATCACTTCATCTATAGCCAAACGGCCTGCGGTATCTATGATGACAATGTTGTTGCCATTTTGCTTTGCGTGGGCTATTGCATTATTGGCTATAGACACCGCATCTTTGTTTTCCTGCTCAATGTACACAGGCACTTTTATTTGCTCGCCCAGTACCCGGAGCTGCTCCATGGCCGCCGGGCGGTATATATCGGCTGCAACGAGCAACGGCTGGCGGCCTTTCTTTGATTTGAGAAAATTGGCGAGTTTACCTGAGAAGGTAGTTTTACCCGAACCCTGAAGTCCGGCAATGAGTATGACCGTGGGCTTACCCGCAAGGCTCAACTCCTCTTCCTTGCCACCCATCAATTCGGCCAGTTCATCCTTCACTATTTTCACCATAAGCTGGCCGGGGCTCACCGAGGTGATCACCTTTTCGCCCATAGCCTTTTCCTTTATCCTGTCGGTAAGGTCTTTGGCTATCTTATAGTTCACATCGGCATCCACCAGCGCGCGGCGTATCTCCTTAACCGTAGTGGCTACATTTATCTCATTAATGCGGCCTTCGCCCTTTAACTGCTTAAACGCGGACTCGAGCCGCTCACTCAGATTATCAAACATAGTTATATACCCGATTAAGGGAGTGCGAAGTTAAATAACTTCTACCAATTCAGTAATATCTTGCTGTATGTTACCTTTACCACATGTCTGCAGGAAAGACGTTTGCAAATACTTATTGGCCCGGGGTAATACTATTGGTATTCACCATTTTGCTTACAATGGGTACGTATCAGGACTATGGCATTTCGTGGGATGAGAAAATTCAAAAACGCATAGGAGAAGTAACCTACAATTACATATTCAGCGATGACAATACGATAAAAACATTTGAAGATAGCAGGTATGGGGTGGGTTTTGAACTGATACTGACTGTTATTGAAAAAAAACTCAATATTACTGACGACCGGGATATTTACCTGATGCGGCATTTCATTACGCATATTTTCTTCCTATTGTGTGCATTTTGCGGTTATGTACTCATTCAGCGCCTGTTCAATAACCAATGGCTATCCTGCATCGGTTTTCTGGCAATTGTGTTTCACCCTCGCATATACGCACATTCATTTTTTAATACAAAAGACATCCCATTCCTCGGCATATTCCTCGTAGCACTGTTGATAGCACAGATTGCTTTTGTGAAAAATAAACAAGGCTGGTATCTTCTGCTTGGCATACTCAGCGGCTATGCCATTAGCATCCGCATATTGGGCATACTATTAGTATTGCTTTTCGGAATGCTATTCCTGATTGACCTATTCATTGCCCTCCGCCAAAACAAACCGCCTGTGCGAATATTGCTGAACCTGCTGGTGTTCTTGATTGGCGCAAGTGGCATGACCTACCTGGCTTGGCCCGCACTATGGGAAGCGCCTGTGCAGAATTTTATCAGTTTCTACCAGAGCGCATCGCATTTCCCTTGGGATGGCATGTTGCTATTTAACGGAAAGTTACTACATAGCAAATCGCTCCCATGGTACTACCTGCCAGGCTGGTTTGCCATCACTACCCCGGTCCTTTGGTTAGGCGCAGGAGTATGCGGTATGGCAATGGCAGTCATTGCGCTGATAAAAAGACCCTTGCACAATCTGTCAAACACAAATGACCGCAACTATGTCATTTATCTGCTTTGCTGCGTCATACCCGTCTCCGCCGTTATCCTGCTGCATTCCGTTGTTTATGACGACTGGCGCCATGTATATTTCATTTACCCTTCTTTTATTATCCTTGGGTTATATGCCATCGATAAATTCGCCGGAAAAGCACGCACCATCGCATTTACATTATGCGCCATACAGCTTGCCGCCACCGGCTATTTCATGGTTGCCAGCCATCCTTTTCAACAGGTGTATTTCAATTCACTCGTTTCCCATAAGGAAGAGTACCTGAGAAAAAACTACCACATGGAGTACTGGGGCTGCTCTTATAAGCAGGGACTTGAATACATACTGAAGCATGATACATCAGACACAATACGGCTACTGCATGACAACGTGCCTGCGAAGAATAGCCTACTGATGGTACCAAAGCAAGAAAGAAACCGGATAAAATTGGCTTATGACACAGAAAAACCAACTTACTTTATTACTGTTTTTCGTGAGCCAAAAAAAGATTACGACTATAAAAACGTCATATACGAGATAAAAGCACTGAACAGCACTATTATGCGGGTGTACAAACTGGACAAGGGTGATAAACTGCCCTGACCCACCAATTTTGAATTACCCTCTTCCATTTTTTGACAAAAAGTTGCACTGAAAAAGCAAAAATCAGCCATATTGTCAATAAAAATTACCAAAAACAGCCACTTTGTCTTATTTATTGCATTGGTACTTGGTTTGTACAAGAGTATGAAAACAAACTTTTAAAAACTTAATCATTATGTACACTAAAAGAAGCTATGCAGTAATGCCCCGCACAATAGGCGGATTTTTGGAAGACGTATTCCAAAACGGATGGAACCAGCTAAATGAAGAAACAGGCGCATATATGGCCCCGGTGAACATTCAGGAAACCGACAAAAGCTACGAACTACACTTGGTGGCAGCCGGATTCAAAAAAGAAGATTTCAAGCTGAACCTTGAAAAGAACGTGCTGCAGATATCCGTGGAGCAAAATGAAGAAAACAAGGAAGGCCAGGAAGGCAAATGGTTGCGCAGCGAATACCGCAAAAGGTCATTCAAAAGGAGTTTTACCCTGAATGAAAAAGTGGACACCACAAAAATATCGGCCAAATATGCAGATGGCATATTGACCGTATCCCTTCCTAAAAAAGAAGTGAGCGAGCCCACCGCACAAGAAATAGCAGTGAACTAAGATTTGTTACAGAGTGTGTGAGAAAAGTGCGTGGGATGTGTGATGTGAAAAAGTAATGGCGGTGTCAGAGACACCGCCTTACTATTTCCTCAGCAAAAAAACTACAAAACCTGTAAGCCGGATCCTGTTCCCTCCCGATAGCTATCGGAAGGGTGGCTATCATTTATCTGGGATGCGGCTCACGCCACACCTCTAGCTGCCAACCCACGGATTCCGGCGAGCCGCCGTCAAACACCCGCTTATTTGGCATTTCAGCACGCAAGGTTTACCCCTGCCCATTGTTGCCAATGAGCACCGTAGTCTCTTACACTACTTTTTCACCCTTACCCGTCCCGATAGCTATCGGGGTGGCGGTTATTTTCTGTGGCACTTTCTGTTCCCCGTTGCCGGAGACCTACCCGTTAGGTAGTGCGCTGCTCTGTGCTGTCCGGACTTTCCTCCCCGATAAAATCGAAGCGATAACCCGGTTTTGTAGCGGCTAAAATTACGAAGAATACACATAACAGCGTTACAAATTGCAGTTTATGCTTTCATTCAAAATCATTTAACTTTATCCAATGAAAAAAATCACCGCCTTTTTAGCCGGTCTGCTTACAATTGTTTCCAGCAACCCCGTTTCCGCACAGCAAAAACCAGACAATAAAGATAAATCATTGCTATGGCGCATAAACGGCAAAAACCTGTCCCGACCTTCTTATCTTTTCGGCACAATACATCTGATATGCGCTAAAGATTTTTTATGGACAGGGAAGATGCAGGAGAGCTTTAATAAAAGTGAAAAAGTGTGCTTTGAAATGGATCTGGACGATGCAGGGGCTATGATGCGGGCATCTATGGGACTGATGGAAAATGGCGGCAAAAAACTGAAAGAGTATTTCAATGATGACCAATACAGGATTTTGGAAAAATACGTGCACGACAGCTTGGGGATGGACATTGGCATGTTTGAACAGATGAAGCCCGTAGCCCTCCTGAGCATGATAGGCACATCGGGGGTGAGTTGCGAAAACGCGGTGTCTTATGAAGACAGCATCATGCAGATTGCACAGGCAGGCAATAAAGAGATATGGGGCCTCGAAGACCCGAAAGAGCAACTGGATGCCCTGGCAACGTTACCTATAGATACGGTAATAAAACAGATCATCGATGCCATCCAGAATAACGTAAGCGATGAGAAGGAATTCAATGAGCTGATTTCGGCGTACAAAGCTCAGGACCTGCCTGCATTGTACAAACTCCTCAACAACTCAAAAGAACTCAAAGACGACCTCGCCGTTTTTCTTGACGACAGGAACAAGAAGTGGATACCCCGCATGACGGACAAGATGAACACAAACTCTGTTTTTTTTGCCGTTGGTGCCGGTCACCTATACGGGCCTAACGGGGTGATAGCACTGCTGAGGAAAGACGGCTATACAGTGGAACCCGAGAAGTGATACCGATCTCAGAACAAATATATGAGGCGGAAATTGAACAGGTTACTGAACTGTCCTATATTGCCATAACCCTGGTTTGTAGGTATGCGCTCCGGCGGGCGTATGGACATCATAGAATACTGGAAACGGAGGTTGGCATGCAGTCCCTTATACACCCTCCTGCCAATACCAAATACATACCCGATTTCATCTGTGTTGAACCGCGCCTTTTCGGGATCAATAACCACCGGCTTATCAGCCAATATCCATTCCTTTGACCTGACCAGCCGCGCATAAGACACCCCTCCTTCGAGGTCGATAGTATGCAAAATAGCGTGCAGTGTCAATGGCAACTCCACATAGTTTACGTTCATGTAGTATTTGGTGACGTAAGTGCCTATAGTGGGCGATTCAAGCACAGCCTCTCCCCGGCTGCCTTTCTGGGCATACTGTATCTCAAGGCTTGCGCCAAATACCGGCGTAAAATGAGCATACACCCTTCCGCCGAAATTAACACCAACTTTATGATAGCCGAAATAAGTATCCCCATCAATCTGGCTGAAGACAGCACCGAGGATAAGGCCACCTTCAAACACCTTAGGCTCTTCCTCATAATAGTTGGACTGAGCAGGAACATTCAATGCACCTGCCAGACAGAACAACACCAACAAAGCCGACCAACGAAACATAATCATTCAAAAATAAACCATTATACCACTCATTGCCGATAATATTATCGCATTATTATTTCGTCATTAAGTCTGAGGTTCTTCATGTTGTGGTGATACAGCGAGTATAAATTGCCTCATATTTCATTTCTAACTAAAAACAGGCAATTTTATGGAAAACACATTCACAGAAGAAGAAGTATTGTCTGCTGCTACCGCTGAAAGCGAAACTGAAACAACTGAAAACCAGATTGAAGTTGAAGAATCGTCATCGGAAGACGAAGAAAGCTCAGAAGAAACTGAAGAGGGCACAGAAGAAGTAACCGATGAAGTTGAAGAAGCAACAGATGAGGCAACAGAATCAACTGACGCTGAATAATTCAGCTAAGGGTTAACAAAACGTGTAATGGTCCCGATTTGGGGCCATTCTGCGTTACAGCCATTTTTCATATACCAGCCGGGTAACCGTATAGCCCTCGCTTTCCATAAATGAGCGCGCGCGGGTATTGTTCACCCTTGTAAACCTACAGATGCGCCTTACCCCCTTCTCAATGTATATTTTTTCCAGTTCCTTGTTCAGCCGGCGATAGATACCCTGCCCCCTCGCCTCTTTGGCTACATAACCATCAGACACGTAGAGTTCCTTGCCCATATATACTTCTATCCTGCTGTCATCCTGGTCTTCCACATAGCCGAAAATAAATCCGGTGGGATGTTCATCAAGATACGCAACAAGGCAGGTGCCATCATGCTCCTGCTGCATTTTGATAACATGTCGCATATAGCTATCCTCAATATCGGCCCACGAAGCTGTTTTGTCAAACAGGCTGTGCTCATGCAGATGCAACTGGTGCATCATGGCAGATATTTCCTTGTAATGATCAACGATATTTACCGGCTTAACTGTTATTTGCGTTTCCATCTTACCAAAAGTATAAAGTAATCATTGAAATATAAAAAATCGCCCTCTATATGCCAATCTTTGCATTTTAGTATCTTAGCGGCGTTTTTTTGACTTACGACTAAAGACTTACCACTTACAACTATTATGCGCGTCCAGTTATTCATACCATGTTTTGTTGACCAGCTATATCCCGATACAGGGATGAACATGGTGAAGGTGTTGGAGAAACTGGGATGCGACGTAACGTATAATACAAAGCAAACCTGCTGCGGGCAACCGGCGTTCAATGCTGGTTATCGCGAGGAGGCAAAATATGTGGCCACGAAATTCCTTCAGGATTTTAAGGAAGACACCTACATAGTTGGGCCGAGCGGCTCATGCACCGGTTATGTGCGCAACCATTACGACAAAATGTTTGCCGATAGCAGCGACCACAACATTTGCAGCCGTGTAAAGGAAAACATGTATGAGTTTACGGAATTTCTTACCAAAGTACTAAAAGTGGACAATATAGGCGCCACCCTTGAAGGCAGGGGCACCTATCATGATGCCTGTGGGGCGCTGCGAGAATGTGGCATTAAAGACGGCCCGCGCCAACTGCTGAAAAATGTGAAAGGACTGGAGATGGTGGAGATGAAAGAATGTGAGACCTGCTGCGGCTTTGGCGGCACATTTGCGGTCAAGTTCGAGCCCATTTCGCTGGGCATGGCGCAGGTAAAAGTGAAGAGCGCATTAGATACCGGAGCACAATACATGATAACTACCGATGTATCCTGCATGATGCACATACAGGGATATATAAACGAAAACAAACTACCCATACAAACAATGCATATAGCAGATGTATTGGCATCGGGCTGGTAGCCAAACTCCGGTAACAGCGCAAAAAGACTCAATCATTTTGTAGCGACCAATACTGTTTCGCTTTCACGAAAACCATAGTAGTTATCTTCCTTTTCGGAAAAATCCAATTGCTTTACCTGAAACCCGGCTGAAATTAACCGCTGCTTAAGCCCGGCCACCGAATAGACCCGCACATGGTCTTCCTGCCCGAAATGTTCCAGCCTTTCCTTCGCTGCCGTAATTGCGCTGTTTTCATAAATATCCCCTTCTTTAAAGGGTGTTTGGATAAAACAAGACCCGGAAGGCTTTAACACCCTGTATAACTCTTGCATGGCCTGCCTGTCTTTCTCCACATGCTCCAGCACATGGTAGCAGACAATAACATCGTATGAATTATCCTCCAATGCAAGTTGTGTAATGTCTAAGTTCTTGGATGCAAGGAACTCACCAACAAAATCCGTAGGGGTATAGCTGATATGTTTTAGTTCCTTCATCTTGCGGAACAGGCAGCGCGGAGGGGAAAAATCAAGCACATGTACATTATCGTGCAGCATTGGCTGTAGCAAAGTCCATAACCGGCGGTGCCGGGCGGGGCTTCCGCAGTAAGGGCAAAGCTTATCGCCCACATTAAGGCCGATGAAAGCCCTCAGCTTCTTTTCACAAACGGGGCATTGAAAATTATTGCCTTTATAAAAACTGAAAATCAGCTTCCGGAAAAACTGCTCCTGCCCAACTATTAAATTCTTTGGAAAAACCTTTAATGCAATATTTTTAACTATTTCGTAAAGCATATTCTGCGATGCCAATTGCCCATGGCATCTGCGTGCAAGAGTACAATATTGCGGTCATATTTCAAAAAGTATATTTTTTGCTGCCGTTTTATTCCCAAATTGTTGATAAGAAAAAACAAGCACGGAGTGGGAATCTTGCCACATAACGTAATTTTGATAGCGGGAATAATATGCAATTGCCAATGCCGAAATATGGCAAGGGCTAATTTTGACTTGATAGAAATATGGCAACAGAACAGAATCAATATAACGAAGACAGTATAAAATCTCTGGACTGGCGGGAACACATCCGCCTGAGGCCGGGGATGTATATAGGCAAGCTGGGCGATGGCAGCAGCGTGGATGATGGCATCTATGTGCTGGTGAAGGAAGTGGTGGATAACTGCATAGATGAATTTGCCATGGGCCAGGGCAAGCGCATAGAACTGACGATAGCAGATGGAGGAGTGACCGTGCGCGACTATGGCCGCGGCATTCCGCTGGGAAAGGTAGTGGATGTAGTGAGCAAAATAAATACCGGCGCTAAGTACGACAGCAAGGCGTTTCAGAAGTCGGTGGGACTGAATGGCGTTGGTACTAAGGCCGTGAATGCATTGAGTAAATATTTCAAAGTATCCTCATTCCGGGATGGCAGGGCAAAGGTGGCCGAATTTGAAAGGGGCGTACTGACCAAAGAACATAAAGAAACCAATACTACCGAAAGCAACGGCACACTCGTTGAGTTCAGGCCGGATGAAACGGTATTTAAGCACTATCACTTCATCCATGAGTACCTGGAAAACCAGGTATGGAACTATTGCTTCCTGAATGCGGGGCTGACGATACACTTCAATGGCCGCAACTACATTTCGAGGAACGGCCTGCTGGACCTGCTGACCCGCAAGACCAACCCCGACAACCTGCGCTACCCCATCATTCACCTGAAGGGCGACGATATAGAAGTAGCCATTACGCATACCGGCGACTATGGCGAGGACATATATTCCTTCGTGAACGGGCAGCACACCACACAGGGCGGCACCCACCAGGGCGCTTTCCGCGAGGCGTTTGTGAAAACCATACGCGACTTCTACAAGAAAGACTACGAGGCATCGGATGTACGGCAAAGCATATGCGCGGCCATCTCCGTGCGCGTACAGGAGCCCGTGTTTGAATCGCAGACGAAAACCAAGCTGGGCTCGCAGAATGTATATGAAGGGGGGCCATCTATGAAAGCCTTTGTGGCAGATTTTCTGGGAAAGCACCTTGACGACTTCCTGCACAAGAACCCCTCTGTGGCAGATATGCTGAAGAAACGCATAGAGCAGAGCGAGCGGGAACGAAAGGAGCTATCGGGCATACGTAAGCTGGCCAATGAGCGTGCGAAAAAGGCCAACCTGCATAATAAAAAACTGCGCGACTGCCGCATTCACCTGAATGACGAACCGCCGAACAAAGGCCGAGATGTCTATAATGAGAAGCAATTAGAATCGACCATCTTCATCACAGAGGGTGACTCGGCGAGCGGCAGCATCACCAAGAGCCGGAACGTGGAGACACAGGCGGTGTTCAGCCTTAGGGGAAAACCACTGAACTGCTACGGACTAACGAAGAAAGTGGTATATGAGAACGAAGAATTTAACCTGTTGCAACACGCGCTAAACATTGAAGAAGGACTGGAAGGGCTGCGCTACAACAACATTGTAATAGCCACCGATGCCGATGTGGATGGCATGCACATACGCCTGCTTATCATGACGTTCTTTCTGCAGTTCTTCCCCGACCTCGTGCGCGGCAACCACATCCACATACTACAGACCCCCCTCTTCAGGGTGCGCAATAAGCAGAAGACCATCTACTGCTACAGCGATGAAGAACGCCAGAGGGCAATAGCCGAGATAGGCGCTAAGGCCGAGATAACACGCTTCAAAGGGCTGGGAGAGATAAGCCCCGAAGAGTTTCAGCAGTTTATAGGCGATGACATACGCAAAGACCCTGTACTGCTGAGCCAGGACGCGCAAATACAAAAGCTGTTGGAATACTACATGGGCAAAAACACACCCGACAGGCAGGTGTTCATCATCAACAACCTGAGGGTGGAGAAAGACCTGGCAGAGGAGCTGGGTGTGGAAGTGGAACAATAATTTCTATTTCATCTGATAACACAAGCTAAAGCACGAAAAATGATAACAACGCTAAAAACAAACAAAGGGGATATAGTTATAGAATTATATGAACAGGAAACACCCGCGACAGTGGCGAATTTTGTGAAGCTGGCAAAAAGCGGGTTCTATGACGGGGTGAAATTTCACCGGGTGATAAAAGGGTTTATGATACAGGGCGGCGACCCACTCACCAAGGAAGACAACAAAGCCCATATGTGGGGCACAGGCGGGCCGGGCTATAAATTTAATGACGAGATAACCCCGCAGAACAGCAATGCCGCCGGCACCATATCAATGGCCAATGCAGGCCCCAACACCAACGGCAGCCAGTTCTTCATCAATCTGGCCGACAACCACTTCCTGAACCCTATGCATACCGTATTTGGCCGCGTAACTGAAGGAATGGATGTGGTAGAAGCCATAGGCTTGGTACAGACCAACTACAACGACAGGCCCTTGGAGGCGGTGGTGATAAATGGGGTGGTGGTGTAACATATATTAGCACGTGAAAACATTTGCTAATTGGTAATAACAAGTAGGAAAAGACTGCCCCAAACGATGGAATTGCCATGACAGAAATTTGCGGCAAGCACTTTTAAATTGATATGCGGCAACAGTTGATTGTTATCCTATCCCTTTCGTGGCTCTTTTCGCCCCTCACTTCCCTGTGTCAAGACCGCAATACCTATTCAACGGTGCTGTGGGGCATTTTGAATAAAAAGGGAGATACATCTTATTTATTTGGCACATTCCACGAAGTAAGTTGTACATTCATATATGATCATAGGGTTCTTAGCAAAACACCTAACACAAATTGTTTGGCACTTGAAACAGACCCCGGGATTGCTGATAGCACCTTAAATTCAACAGGTGCCGAGAAGATTTTTTCTTCTGATAAACAAACTTGGTTGGATAGTTTAAATTCAGACGAAAAAGTTACAATAAAACGGTTTTTAAAAAAATGTGGTAGTTCGTATAAATTACAACAGTTTTCAAAATTTCCGGTTAGTGTTTTCATATACACCATTCACAATTTGTTATACGCTGACAAATGTTTAGGTTCCAATGAGGACAAACTAATGCCGATGGAATATTACCTGTATATTTCAGCAAAGAAATATAATAAGGAAATTGTTGGCCTTGAAACTGTCAATGAGAATGTACAAATTTTATACCAGATGTTTAACAATGATACTCATCTGCTGGACACGTTAAAATACATGTTCAAAGACATCAAAGCCTATTCAAATAGAATAGATAATTGCAATGAAATTGTCGACTATAAAAGTTTAAATGTTGACTACCAATTCAATGTACCTGCTATTTCAGTTGATTCTGCTTATGATGCACTACTTATTCGAAGAAATGAAAATTGGCTACCAAGGTTACAATATTTAATAGACAACAAACGAACATTTGTCGCAGTTGGCTATAAGCATCTTTTCTATAAAGAAGGCCTTATCAATCTTCTGCGGAATGAAGGTTATTATTTATTCCCAATTAAGATTTAATAACCACACACACGTCCGCGAGTATTTCCCACTAGTCGTAAGCTTCCCGCTTCGTCCTAAAATACTGCCATCAACTTCAACTTGGTCATAACACATCAGCAAGCGGAAAATTTTCACACACTCGGCAACCAACTCAATACCAGTCACATACATATATTGTCACTAAATTCAAAAAACTCCTCCCAGGTACATGAAAATAAAAGATTCCCTAACTTTATCTTATGGAAGTTCGCGAACCTGCTGTTGCTTATGGCAACAGAAAGTACACTATTGAAGAATACCTTGAACTGGAAAATGCCGCAACTGAGAAGCATGAGTACTATCGGGGTGAGGTCTTTGCTATGTCGGGCGCAAAACTGTCGCATAACGCCATTTGTGGCAATCTGTATTTTCAACTAAGGCAAAAGCTGAAAGGAAAAAGTTGCCAACCATTCAACAGCGACACCAGAATTCACATAACGAAGAATACCCTTTTCACTTATCCCGATATATCTGTTGTTTGTGGTAAAATCGAAACACTGGATAATGATGATATGAATGTCCTTAACCCGTCTGTTATTTTCGAGGTATTATCGCCTTCTACTAGGAATTATGACAGGGAAGCGAAATTCGCATTATACCGCGACATACCTACCCTTAAAGAATACATCACCATTAACCCTGAATCTGTGAGAATCGAAGCTTACCACATAAATGCAAATGGTAATTGGGAGCTTAAGGAACATAAAAGCATAGACGAAACCCTGCAATTGCCTACAATACAGACAAGCATACAGCTTAAGGACATATATGAGGGGATAAATGTATAGAGCTGAGCTATAATCACTGTGCCTGAAATTGACCATTGTTAGTTTTATTACTGACGAGTATCATATACCGCAAAAATATGTTGACATACTTTTGTCCATTCACTTCAAACAAACAGCAAAGCGGCAAATATGGTACACATGCATCACGAGAATAAAGAAATACAGGCTATCAGGAAATCCTTTCTTGAGCTGGATGAAAATGTGAGCGCAGCAAATGAACTTCTACGCACCCATTTGGGTACATTGCACGGAGCCGATCTTGTTACTGCAATAAAGGATTTACAATTATCTGACCTCAGCGTGAAGCTGGCCTATTCTTGGTTCTCTATAACCAAAGAAGACAAAAACATCAGCCACGCGCTGAAAGAAATCAAGAAAGAAAGAGGCATACGTCATCATTTTGACGATGACCCCTCAGACCACCTCAACTACACTTCAATTTAGTAATCACATCGTAGGGAGCATAAAATCCTCAATCCAGGCCGCCAAAGCACCTGTAGAGATATTTATTGCTTATAATCAACCTGCTATACAATAGTCTATTGATAATACCGGATACTGTATTGTCCGTGCCGTTAATAAACCTTTAAATTAAGGCAACCGGGCGTAGTATTCCTGTTTTAAAGTCTTATCTTTAAAGGCTTTGTACATGAGCCGCCTGTCCTATATCTGCCCTGATTCCTGGCGCTCATTGTCATAAGCCGTAGCATGAATTTCATGTGCAAAAAAACAACGCATGATAACAATAATTATACCGGCACTAAATGAGGAAAAGACCATTCGCCAGGTCATTAAACTGGCAAAAAGAAGTGCGCACGTAAATGAAGTAATAGTAGTGGACGACGAGTCTACCGACAATACGGTATCGGAAGCACGTAAAGGCGGCGCAAAAATAATTACCAGCACTACACCCGGCAAAGGCAGCTCTATGCGCGAGGGCATGATGGTGGCACAGAATGATATTGTCGTTTTCCTGGATGCGGACATACCCAACTATTCGGCAAATATTATTGACCTGCTGACAGAGCCGCTGATAAATGGCGAAGCCGATTTTGTGAAGTCCTATTTCGACAGGCAGGCAGGAAGAGTAACAGAACTGCTGGCAAAACCTATGCTGGATTATTTCTTCCCGCACCTGAACAGTTTCCGGCAGCCGCTCAGCGGGATGATTGCGGGAAGAAAGAGCTTCTTTGAAAAAGTAGAATTTGAGAATGACTATGGCGTGGATATTGGCCTGCTGATAGATATGCACCATGCCAACGCCCGCATAACCGAAGTATGTATAGGTGCCATAGAAAATGATATGCAACCGTTGCACGCCCTTGGCAGGATGGCCAAACAGGTGGCCGGGGCAATTTTCAAACGGGTAAATGTATTCAGTACCGGCACAAGGCACCATGGCGAATTCCATACGCATGTGCGGCCGATAGAAGACGCGATAAAAAAACTGACACCGCATAACGGCAAAGTAATTGTGTTTGACATGGACAATACGCTGCTTAGGGGCAGTTTTATACATACTGCTGCCGAGCGGTTCGACTTCAAAAAGGAACTGATAGAAATTTCATCCACTGAAAAAACACCTTATATCCGCACAAAGAAAATAGCACGCCTGCTCAAGGGGCGTACATTCGGGGAACTGATACATACGGTTGAATCCATCCCCATAATAAGTGATGCCGTACATGTGGTGAAAGAGCTGAAAGAAAGAGGGTATATATGCGGCATCATCAGCGACAGTTATTACTGCATAGCCAACCATGTAAAAAATATGACCGGCATGGACTTTGCGGTATGCAACGAGCTTGAGTTCAGGAAAAGCGTGGCTACAGGAGAGGTGAGGGTACCATCTCAGTTCCTGAAAGATAATACCAGCCAATGTGGGCATGACCATTGCAAATCAAACATGCTGGTCGATATTTTAGCACAACTTGGGCTGAACCATAGCGATATAATAGCCGTGGGCGATGGAGAAAACGACATGTGCATGATTAGCTTAGCCGGCACAGGCGTGGCATTCAATCCGACATATGCCCAACTGCATGAAGTATCAGACCATGTGCTGCTTACAGAATCGCTTAAACCGGTGCTGGAAATAGCGAGGTAATACCCCTGACCTACCCCAGCTTTTCCCAATTATGCTGTTCGGCATCGGGGCAATTTTCCAATACGGGCATTGCCTTCGTTTCTACGAGCGTACTGCAATTGAGGCATAGATATTTTTGTTTGCCCACCTCTGCAATTTGTGTCCAGATATGGTCAATCGCCTTAAAGCAATCTGCGGAATTAGGTGGTATTGTTTTCCTGATGGTCACTTTGCAATTCTTGCACTGGTACCAATATTTGGGATTATTAAAATCTTCCTTCTTGGCCGCTTTATTCGCCTGCACTTCCCTGTCATACGCTTTTTGGGCCTTCCGCTCATATATTTTTCGGATAACAATAATGAACACAATCAGGCCCACCACAAATAGGATGGCTCCCATGTCCACATTGCTTTTGGGCTCCGGCTGTGGGGCTTGTCCCTCCTGCGCAACAACATACGCAGCCATAAATAGTGCCCCCAATAGGAATGATATTTTTTTCATCTATATAACTACTTAATAGGAAATAAACATACAACCAATTTTGAAAAAATAATAATCGGCGATAAAAAGCCGTGAGATGACAACAAAGGCTATTTATGTGCAAATATATAACTGAGCTCTTATAAGCCAACCCCTATTCCAAATTCGGCATACTCGGCCACTGCCATATGAGTAACGAGCATTGCAGAAACAAATAGTTCTTTCAGCAGCCCATCTTCACGTTGGATTAGATATAGATTGCCCCCCAATTTCTCGTTAAAAGGATCGTTGCCATAGGTATGGAAAGTGGCGCGGTAGTAATACCCTACCTGGGTAACAATGCCTACCCTGCCTACAAGAAATTCATTGCCTACAAAAAAAGTACCATCCCAGGCATTGCCCATTTCGTGACCTATATGTATGCCCCATGTTTTGTAAAATGCGTAGGTAGGTTCATGATAAGCATAGTCTATGCCAGCAAACATTTTGTTCTTACCCCAATAGCGCCGGCTTGCATAGCCCGAAATAATGTAATTGGGCAGATGCGGGTTACCTTTTGCATTTGCCTTGTTGAACCCGACCCCGACCCTGACCTGCGCCAACCAACGGTCGCGGAGCCTGGGCAGGTCCCTGATAATTTTTTGAGGCCGATAGCTATGTGGAAAATACTGTACCCCTATATGCCCGCCCACCATGTTAATGCCAAGGTTAGGAGGTTGAAAGAAGCCATTGGAAATGTGCGTGAAATTTATGCCGCACTGTAACTGCCAATGTTCATCTGCATGGTAACGAAGATCGGTCATGAAGATTGCGAAATCATTCAGATTAGATCCGATAGCGGTGTTGACCGTATCAGCCGGAGAACGCTGCGCATACCTGCGTGTAACATAGCCGATCCCGTCGCCTATGCGACAGGTCCATTCCAGCTTCTTGCCCCGCACCAGCGGAATCTGAATATTGGGATAAAGACCCACACAGTGGCCAAAAACCTGCTCGTTGCCATAATCAGTAAAAGTCATACCAAGACCCACTAACGGAAAACGCCTCCGCTGATGCCACTCTTTTTTTCCAAAGGTCTGCCACAAAAAATTCACATCGATTGCACCTGAAGAACGCGGGATAGGCGCGGTGAACTTAACAGTATGTTTAATGATCCTGCCTCCGAGCAGGTTCACCTCAACCCCAAAGCCTTTCAGCGAGCTGTCTTTTTGCGCATGTACTGTACAGGGCAGAAGCAACAGCAATAAAAAGTTAAGAGGTCTGAAGGCCATATGCAAATGAAGCGCCCGGTTATATGCAACGCAATAAAGTATAAGATGTGTAGCAAAAGTAATAAACTACCCGCACATGCGTTATTGTGAAAACAATGACCGACGCACTCATATACAGGGAAGGCACTATAGGTGACCTGCCTCAACTAAAACAACTCGGCCTACTTTCGTATGGCGAATTCTCGAAAACCTTGGCACCTGAAAAATGGAGGCTTATGGAAGCTAGCCTAAATGACGAAGAAAAATTATCGCAACTTATCAACGTTGCTAAGGTATTCGTTTGCACAACCGGAGGCGAGATGACAGGTAAGGCCTTCCTGGTGCCCCACGGCAACCCCACCAATATATACCCCGCAGAATGGGCTTATATAAGGCTTGTTGGTGTGCACCCGCAGCACAGAGGGAAAGGAATAGCCAAGACGCTCACACAAAAATGCATAGACTATGCCCGTGCCACGGGAGAAAAAACAATAGCGTTGCATACCTCTGAGATGATGGATGCCGCAAGGCACATTTACGAAGGGTTTGGCTTCAGTATGCTGCGGGAAATAGACAACCCATTCGGGGTAAGGTATTGGTTATACACGATGGAGTTAACCACCTGACCCGTCATCAAAATTTGAGGGAATTAATCTTCTGCCGTAGCGGTTTCTCAAACAGAAGGTAGGACATGGCGGACACTGTCAGGAGGACAACTAGGCCAATGAAAAAGAAGTATTGACCGGGGATGTGCATATACTGCCCATTAATCGCTTTGAGGAACTTGAATACGGGGAACTGGAGTATGTAAATACCGTAGCTTATCTCGCCAAGAAATACAAACGCCTTCGCATTCAGGAATGTGGGTTGGCTTACCGCCACGCTAAAAATGAATAGCATGAACACAGGTGCTATCAGCCCAACCTGGTAGCTGATATTATCCGGACGTGCGGCAATCAATAATATTACAAGGCTGAACAACGCCAAAGTCACCCAACTGCTTTTTGGCATTATTGTTCTTTTATTTATAAATAAATACCCGCCTGTCATCCCAATAAGGAACTGGTTGATGTGCACAACAGGGTTAAAGAATACCGTATCAACAATACTATCGGGCAGACTCCATCTTTGCGTATAGTATTTAAGGTGAAAATATTGCGCCAACACAAACAGCAAGAGAGTCGCGGTCATGAATACCGTCCTATTCTTGTTCAACAGCATCAGAAACAAAGGAAACAAGGCATAAAAGAACATCTCTACAGAAATGGTCCAGGCAGGAGAGTTTAATACCAATGGATAAGACGGCACATATGCCTGCAGAAATAAGCCACTCAGGGCTATCTCCTTAAAAGCCACGCCATTCAACGAATAATTGAGAAAACCTACTGCGACCAGTATCATCAATACCAACGCAAGTATATAGACCGGTACTATCCTTGCCACCCTCCTTTTAAAAAAATCCCCGAAGCTTATAGTCTCATCATGGTAGGATATAAAGAGCACAAAGCCCGATAGCACAAAAAAATAGCTCACAGCAATATCGCCGCTATGAAATACCCTGGGCAGCGCACTGAACGGAAACACGGCATCTGCAAAATGGTGAATGACTACCATTATTGCGGCAACTGCCCGTGTGGATGTAAGTGCATTTATCTGCGCCTTCATTTTTCCCGTTTTCATTTAAATCCCGAACCCGATTCCGAATTCAGCCAGCTCGGCTGTAAACCCATGCGTGAGCAGCAATGCCGACAAGAAAACTTCTTTCATCGGGCCCTTTTCCCGCTGCACAATGTATACATTACCCCCTATCTTTTCATAAATATCATCAAACTTCAGGAATGTTTGCCGGTAATAATACCCTACCTGCAAGACAAGTCCCACCCTGCCTACAAGAAATTCATTGCCGGCGAAAAAGGCACCATCCCATGAGTGCCCCATTTCGTGCCCGGTATGCACGCCATAGTTTTTAAGAAACGTATATACTTCATCGTGATAAGCATAGTCTATACCCGCAAAAAATTTGTTCTTGCCCAACCAGCGGCGGCTTAAATAACCGGCCGCCAGATATACCGGCCTTATAGGGCCGCCTGTTGCCCTCGCTTGTTTATGGGCTACGCTTAACCTCGCCTGCACCAACCACCTGTTACTGAGCCGTGGAACATCGCGGATAATTGTCTTAGGCTTATAAGTAGTAGGGAAATACTGAACGCCTACATGCGCACCCAGCATATTGATCCCGAGGTTAGGCTCATGATAGTCAGCATTGGAAATGTGGGTGAAATTAGCCCCTACCTGAAACTGCCAATGATCATCGTAATGATAGCGCAGGTCGGTCATGAAAATGGCAAAATCGTTCAGGTGTGTACTGACAGCGCTGTTGGAGGTATCTATCGGCGGCGTGGCACTATGCTTTTTCGTAACATAACCCAATCCATTACCCAGACGAAAGGTCCATTCTACCTGATTGCCCCTGATTAAAGGTATCTGTAGATTAGGATATATCCCTACACATTTGCCGTAAATGCGGTCATATCCATAATCGGTAAAGGTGATGCCCACGCCCACCAGCGGGAAGTTTCGGCGCTGGTGCCAGTCTTTCCTTCCATAGGTCTGCCAGACGAAATTAACATCTACAGCACCAGACATAGCGGGAATAGGCGAGGTAAATTTCTTAGAGTGCTTGATGATCTTACCCGACATCACGTTCGTTTCTACACCAAACCCAAGCCAAGCGTTTTCCTTTTGCGCAAAGGCACCATTACAAACAAGGCTTAAAATAAATACTGAAATACAAAATACATTGCGCAACAACGCCATACGGGACAAAAATAAACGTATTTTAATTTCAAAAACACTGCTACTACCTCATATCTCACCAATCTTATCGCGAAAAAGCTACGGGTGCTGTCCCCGCCTCCTGACAATAAGGCCTCTTAACGGTTTTTCCACCAAATAATAACTAATGGTAGCAGCAATCACCAGACCAATAAGAGAAAAAAAGAAAAAGAGGTTAGGCGTGAACTTTAGGTAATCATTGTTGAGCACAGTTAAAAAATAGTTTATAGGAAACTGGAGTATGTACATCCCATAACTGATCTCACCGAGGAACACGAGTGGCTTAAAGTTCAAAAATTTGGGATTATCTATCGCTGTGCTTACAATAAACAGCATGAAAAGCGGAGCAAATAAGCCCGCTTCAAAAAATAGATTTGCCGGCCTGTGGGCCATGCAAAATAATATGACACATAACAACACAAAAGGGATATACGAGTACCTGCCCCTGACCCTCGATGTATGTTTAAATATATACCCTCCTACCATACCTACCAGGAACTGACTGAAATGTATAAAAGGATGGTACATGAAAAAGTTGAAATTCCCGATCAATGTATAGTCCCGCTTATAAAAAACAAAGCAAGCTACCTGGGTTGCAACAAAAACGACAACTGTAAAAAAAACAAACCATTTATTACTCTTTTCCTGGAAGAACAACATGAGCGGGAATAGCAGGTAAAAGAACATTTCGACGGAAATACTCCACCCGGCCACATTGAGCACTAAAGCATATTCAGGTATATAGGCCTGAACAAAGAAAACACTATACAGTAACTGTAGGTAAAAATCAGGTGATGCAGCAGCCTTATAAATGAAAAAGTAAACGAATAAAAAAAGAATAAGCCCAAGCATATAAGCCGGGGCTATCCTTGCCAATCTCTTTTTGAAATAATCCCAATATCGCACATCGCGCCCGGAATAGGATATATACAGGACAAAGCCGGACAATACATAGAAGTAATTAACCGCAATATTCCCGTCCATGAAAATACGTGGGGCCTGATCGAAGGGAAATAAAAACCTGCCAAAATGAAAAATATATACCATTATAGCAGCAAATGCACGGGTAGCGGTAAGAGCGTTAATTTGCTGCTTCATTGAGCACCTGATTTTTTTCAAACGGCCATTTACGTGAGGCCGCTACAAATATAACATACGTTCAATTATTCCGCCCTCGCTATTGCATCTCTCCGTGTTTTTTTATCTTTGAGGAAACACACACAAATGATAAAACATCTCATATTTATCATATCGCTGATATTGGTAACGGTACCGGCGCTAGCACAAAACCAGGCACGCTTCAGCGATATAAAACCGGGTATGGTGAACAAAGACCTGGAATATCAGGCCATACGTGAAGCCAATAAACGGGGACTGACGCTTTGCTGGAAAGAAGATTTCACAAAGGCCGTCATCATCTCGAAAAAATGGGAATACGAGCTGAATAAGGACGGATTTGCCGTAGCGCGAAAAATACACATGGTGCTTTATGCGGTATTATGGAGTGGAAAATGCGCGATGACCGATTTTAAGTTCAAGCAAAAGCTGCTGCCGGATGACACATTCTCCGACAAACTTTACTATCAGTCGGTAGGAGATATGGTATATGTGGAATGTGAATAAGCAGACATACATCAGTCAAGCTTCAACCCATAGTACACCTGGCTGCATTCTACACCGTCAAAATCGGCTATGCGTGGCAGGTAAGCCCATTTTTCGAAACGAAATTTCTCCAGCAATGCGGCACTAGCTGCATTGGGTTCCAGTATGATCGCCAGCAGCGTTTTATAACCAAGTGCACGGCATGCTTCCACGGCATGGCTTAGCAAGTGCGCACCAATACCCTGCCGCTGAAAATCCTTATCTATAAAATAGCTTACCTCTGCCGCATAGCGCAACGCACCTCTGCCCTGCCTGTAATCGCTTACCGACAGCCAACCGGCAATCTGCCCCTCCTTCTCAAAAACAAAAATCGGGTGAGCTTCATCATTATGTGCGTAAAACCAGTCAACCCTGTCCTCCGTTCGGAATGTTTCGGTAAACGCCGTTTGAAAACCGGCTTCTATGGCCTGGTTATAAATGTCAGTGATACTTGCAAGGTCTTCTATTACTGCGATCCGAATCATGCCAAAAACATTTATCAATTACGCATTTCAGCAATCACATCGTTGCCCTTACTGAATACATCGAGCCAAGAAGATGAGCCGTTATCCAGGTGTTTAACCTGCTCCTGCGCAGCGAATGTCTGTTTATTCGTGAGCAAATAAAAACGTACGCAACCTACAGGAGGCAAGTCATTTGTGCTCGCCACAGGCACTGCGCCCTTGATATGATCTGCTGCTGCCGTAACAAACTTCACAGCAGCCTCCCCTACCTCCGGCTTCTTACCCGCCCCGCTTACGCCACCACCACTGCTCAGATATAAATTCGCCGCACCCGTTATATAAGCAGTAAGGGAAACAATGGTATCACCCGTGTTCCAATCCATGACTACGCCATGCACAAATGTAACATCGTCGGGTATGGTCAGGTTCAGTTGCGCCGGGGTAACACTCAGCGCCAAACGCCTCTGCTGCTCATAGGAACCCTCCGGATAGTCGTCCTTATCCCCTGCCATATTGGTGGCGCGTACTCTGTTGCGCCTCACAAAAAATATGATAACACCCACCTGCAATACGATGGCAACAAGGTATATGGCTTCCTTCATCCTTTTATCCGGTTATGCGGGCAAAAATAGTACTCAAAGGCCATGTTCCCGCATATACTGCCTGAATTCGTCTTTGCCTCTGGTAGCGGCGGTGCGTATCCATTGGGCACCCAGGTCCTTATCCATTTTCACGCCCCTGCCCTCATACAGCAACACTCCCTGCTTACCCATCGCACTAAAATTCTGTTGTGCGGCAGCTTTTGAGTACCATTTATAGGCAAGGCTGTCGTTCTTATCCACACCGCTGCCTGCCTCGTACAACAAACCTAATTTATACTGGGAATTTGCATGCCCCTTTTCTGCAGCATTCCTGTAATATTGCGCTGCTTTCTTAATATCCTTTTTGATATCCTCTACGCCAGCCTCATATATTTGCCCCAAGATATACATAGCCACCAATGTGCCCTGATCTGCCGCTCTCGAAAACCATTTAACCGCTTCATTATAATTTGCCGGATAACCCTTGTAGCCCAGGTAATTCAATCTACCCAGGTTGTTCATACTTATCAATTCCCCTTTCTCAGCAGACTTTTTGTACCATTTCATGGCCTGCGCGGTATCCGGCAGCACGCCCATACCCCGTTCATACATCATGCCCAGCTTGCCCATTGCTACCGAGTTGCCGAGCGCCGCTGCCTTGTCATACCACTTTTTTGCCTCAATAAGGTCAATCTTAACACCCAACCCCTCCTCATACACCCTGCCTACATTCAGGTAGCCATAGTGATATTTTGCTTCAGCTCCTTTTTTGTACCATTTGAACGCCTCGGTATAGTCTTGCGCTGTGCCATTGCCCTGCTCATACATAGTGCCGAGGCTGACCTGGCCTCGCGGATACCCTTTTTCGGCACTTTTGCGGTACCATTTGATTGCTTCAAAATTATCATGCTTTACCCCTATCCCCTTTTCATACATACTACCTATGTTACACTCCGCTTCTGCGTTGCCTTTATCAGCCGCCTTCATATACCACCTCATTGCTTCGCCCACACTCTTGCCGGGGCCTTTGCCGCTCAGCATCAGGTCACCCAATTCTACCATTTTCGCGACATTGCCTTTATCGGCTGCCATAAACAGAGAATCGTAACTGGTTTGCGCATAGGCGTTACACCATAGTGCGGCAATAAATAGTATATTCAGTAAAACAAACTTCCTCATGAGCTGGTTTTTAGGCGTCTAAAGTTAACGCATCTGCTTCAAATAACATGTTTTGCCTGCCCGGATCCGTTCAATTTCAATTATTATTAACTACCACGAGGGATTAACGATACATTTTGATACATGCCACATAAAAATCCATATTTTATACAGAGATTTGCTTAATATCTAACAACTATGGGTGCTATTATTATCGGGCTGATTTTGCTGATTACCGGCCGTGTCCTTTCTAAGATCAATGACAAGATAAGCGTGCTTGGAAAACCTGCTATGGCATTGGGAGGCATTGTGATGCTTATAGGCGTAATGTTATCTGCCGTGGTGCAGATAGACGCAGGCAATGTGGGTGTGAAAAAGCTATTCGGCAATGTACAACCCAATGTGTTGTACAGCGGCCTGCACATGATAAACCCACTGCTGGATGTGGTGGAAATAGAAACACGCACACAGAATTATACAATGACGGGCTTGCATACTGATGGCACCAGTGCCGGGGATGACGCTATAAAAGTATTATCTGCCGACGGGCTGGAGGTAACCATAGACCTGACCGTACTGTACCGGGTAGTACCGGAAACAGCACCGGTGCTGTACAAAAAATTGGGCCTGGACTATAAAGACAAAATAGTACGGCCCATATCGCGCACTAAAATACGCGACAACGCGGTGTACTATGACGCGGTAGCCCTCTACTCCACCAAGCGCGATGAATTCCAGAACCGTATTTATAAGGCTATTGAAGATGAATTCAACAGGCGTGGGCTGATATTGGAAAACCTGCTGATCAGGAATATCACATTGCCCACCTCTGTAAAGAATGCCATAGAGTCAAAGATAAACGCTGAGCAGGAAGCACAGAAAATGCAGTTCGTACTGCAAAAAGAACGGCAGGAAGCGGAAAGAAAGCGCGTGGAAGCGCAAGGCATAGCAGACTATCAGCGCATCATCAGCGAAAGCCTGACCGAGAAACAACTGCAATATGAACAGATAAAAGCCATGAAAGACCTTTCTGCATCGTCAAATGCAAAAATGATTATCATGGGCAAGGGCAACACACCTATAATATTAAATGGGGACAAGTAATCAATCTTTTCATTACTTTTATAATATCGCTTCTTAAAAACTCATTTTTATGGCTACAGGTAGCAGTATACTAAGAAAAACGCTGATCGTATTGGCAGCGATATTGATTGTAATCCAGTTTGTCCGCCCTGAGAAAAACAATAATACCACGGCGTCAGCTGATGATATAAATGCACGATATACAGTACCGGACGACGTGCAGCAGATTTTAAAAAAAGCATGTTATGACTGCCACAGCAATACCACACAATATCCGTGGTACTCAAATATTCAACCTGTTGCCTGGTGGCTGAAAGACCATATAGATGAGGGCAAAGAGGAGCTAAATTTCTCAGAATTCGGCAAACGGCCATTGGCAAACCAAGCTAAAAAATTAAAGAAGCTGGCCAAAGAGCTGGAAGAAGGGGAAATGCCATTAGACAGCTACACATGGATGCACAAAGAAGCCATACTTACTGAAAGCGAAAAGAATACGCTCATCAACTGGGCAAGAAACCTGTCAGAACAAGTGGCTGTAAATGCGCCGCAGGAAAAAGAAAAGGGATAAGTTTTTGCCTTATCCCTTTTCTAACCATCTGCAAATCCTTTATTCAGAAACACTAACGGTATGTGCATCTTCCTGTAATGCCTGCATCACTTCATCATAGTTGTTCCAGTTAGTATTAGGATGCGCCTGTTTGTTTGACGGCGAAATGACTACGCTCCTGAACGTCCATGCTCCGGTAGGGAAAGATGGGACGGTGCCGTCAACCGTAGTATAATATATTTCAAATCCACCGGTGGAGAACCTGAAATAAAACTGGGTACCGTTGATAATATCAGGCAAGTTTCTCCAGGTATTATCTGAGGAATAAAATAAAAATACCTGTACAACCCCTCTGTCTGACACAGCCTGTGTTATGTCCGCATGGTTAAACGATGCCACAAAAGCATTCTCATCAGCATTATATGCCCACGATGTAACTGTAAACGGGTCAGAGCCTCTTACGTTTGCATTACCCTGAGGGCCTGCGGGGCCTTGCGGGCCGGTTTTGGTGCAACTGTTAAAAACAAACAAGCTGGCGGCAAGAAGGATTAAAGCGATTTTTTTCATTTTGTGTGTGTGTTGTTTCGCCGGCTTCAGAAGCGAATGTTAATAATGATGCCTGCATGAAACCTGTAATGAAGATGCAGACCATTTGGTAAAAACAAATATAGTGCCAATGTTTTTACACAAAAGTTAAAAGTGACTTAACAAATCAGGTAGCCTTCTTTCTCACAATAAACCTGTCCGGCATACGGCCTTCATTTGCCGCAGCAATAATCTCCGCTATTCGTCCGGCTTTCTTTTCTTCACTTTTCACACCGCTCACGTAATAAAGAATGTACTTCTTGTTGGTTTTGCCCAGTGTTTCAAAAAATTTCTTGGCTTTTTTGTTCGTAGCAAACGCCTTCTTTAATTCCGGCGGAATGGTGAAGGATTCAATATGGTCGAGTTTTTCCCATGTGCCGTTCTTCTTTGCCGCTTCAATTCTATCCATGCCCGGCGGCATCATAAGTCCCTCATTTATCAGTCTTTCTATGCGCCCCTTATTCAATTTCGACCAACCGCTTTTGGGCTTGCGCGGGGTGAACAACTGCATAAATTTCTCTTCATCTATAGGATTGAATGTGCTGTCTATCCACCCGTAGCACAGCGCATCCTCAACCGCATCGGCATACTCCACTCTCGACTTCGGGCTGCTCTTCCTGTAGTAGATAAGCCATACTCCTTCGCTCACCGCATGGTTTTTATCCAGCCATCTGCGCCATGCCTGGCGGTCTTTTGCGTAATAAGTAACTGTTTTATCAACTTTTGCCATAACACAACTTTAATGTCATTTAAACCTGGGGTGGTATTTCTCCAGTGTTTGCCTTAAATAACCGCGATCCAGGTGTGTGTATATCTCCGTGGTGGTGATGCTTTTATGCCCCATCATTTCCTGCACCGCGCGCAGGTCTGCCCCACCCTCTACAAGGTGCGTAGCAAAGGAATGCCTGAGCGTATGGGGGTGCACGCTTTGCTTTATCCCTGCTTTCTGTGCCAGTTCTTTCAGTATCATAAAGACCATTACCCTGGAGAGCGCCCCACCCCGTCTGTTGAGAAAAAGAATATCCTCACTGTCTTTTTTTATTGATGCCAGATGATTGCGTACATGCCCCCGGTATAATTGTATATGCTTCACCGCTTCGCCCCCAATGGGCACCAGCCGTTCTTTGTTCCCTTTACCTAACACCTTAATGAAACCCACATCCAGATAAAGATTGGTGAGCTTAATACTGATAACTTCACTTACCCGAAGGCCACAGCTATACATCGTTTCCAGCAGGGCATGGTTCCGTGTGCCTTCCGGCTTACTGTGGTCTATGGCGGCAAGTATCTTATCTATGTCGCCGAGGCTCAGTACATGCGGCAGCTTTCGTTTCAGCTTGGGGGCATCCAGCAACTCGGTAGGGTCGCGTTTTATCACCTCCTCCAGCAGCAGGTACCTGAAAAATGATTTCACGCCACTCAGCACCCTTGCCTGTGTAGCAGCCGAAAGGCCGAGGTCGTAAATGGCCGCCATAAGCGACTGTAAGTGCTCTAATTGCACACCTTCTACGGCAGTGCCGGCATACACATCATTAACATGGTCGCACAGCATGGCCACATCATGCAGGTACGCCTCAATCGTATTATCCGACATAGAGCGCTCCAGTTGCAAATAAGCCTTAAATCCTTTTAAATATGCTTCCCACATAGAACTGATAGCCTGCAAAATACAACTATTCAACCATTCACTTTATCAACATATCAACTAACTACTTATCTTGCACTATGCTTCAGATAGCCATCATCAACGGCCCCAACCTTAACCTCCTCGGAACGCGGGAACCGCATATATATGGAAGCCAGACCTTTGAGCAGTATTTTACTCTTCTTAAGGAACGTTTTCCTTCTGTGGAGCTGACATATAACCAAAGCAATGTGGAGGGTGAGCTCATCAATATGCTGCATGGATGCATAGGTAAAGTGCAGGGCATAATACTGAATGCCGGGGCCTATACGCACACCAGCATCGCGCTCGCCGACGCTATTTCAGCCATAGGCATACCGGTGGTTGAGGTGCATATATCAAATGTGCTTGCTCGTGAAGACTACCGAAAAACGTCTTTTATTGCAGCTAAATGTGTGGGGTCTATAAGCGGGTTGGGCATGAACGGGTATGCACTCGCCGTGCAGCACTTTCTGGATTCTACCCCCTGAAACCTCTTAAAAAGTCAGTGATGCCCATCTTTTTTTTGCCATCCTGCTGCAATTCTTTTATATAAAGCCAGCCATCCTTTGCAGCAAAACGCAGATATGTTGCATGGTCTGTATCATAAACGCCCGGTGATACATTGTGGCTTTCCACCTTGCCGGATGCACTATACACTTTTATTGATTTGTCGCCGAGCCTGGTAATGGCTGCTGGATACGGTGACAGTCCGCGCACAAAATTGTTTATCTCGCCCGCCGACCTATCCCAATTTATGACGGTATCTTCTTTAAATATCTTTGGAGCATATTTTATTGTCGCTTCATCAACTGTGTCCTGTGGCACCTCTTCCAGCGCCCCTTCTGCAAGGCCCTTCACCGTTTTCACCAGCAGTGCCGCTCCCGCAGCCATCAGTTTATCATGCATGGTTCCGGCATTGTCTTCCGGCAGTATGGATACTTTTTCCTGCAATAATATATCCCCTGTATCTATCTGGTGTTTCAGCTTGAATGTAGTAACTCCCGTCACCGCCTCTCCGTTCATGATGGCCCTGTTTATCGGTGCTGCACCGCGATACTGTGGCAGCAGCGAGCCATGCACATTTATGGTGCCCATCGGGGGCATATTCCATACCACCTCCGGCATCATACGGAATGCAACCACTACCTGCAAATCAGCATTAAGGCCCTTCAGCTGCTCCAAAAACTCAGGGGCTTTCATTTTCTCCGGCTGCAGAACGAGCAACCCCTTACTTAGGGCATACTGCTTCACAGCCGATGCCTGCAATTGCATACCCCGGCCTGCCGGTTTGTCCGGCGCTGTGACAACCGCCACTATATTTACGCCCGCATTCACCAGCGCATCCAGAGATGCTACGGCAAAATCGGGAGTACCAAAAAATACAATACGTAACTGCTCAAATGTGCTCATCCGCGCTGCAAAGCTAACTTTAATGTGGAAATGCCGAAGCTAGAATTCGGAATAATGCATTATGCTTCTATTGCAACTAATACATCTTTAACAATTTTTGGGTGCAGTGCTTTATCTGCGTGAAAAGGAATAACTACCCTCACATTACCTTTCATATATATTCTGTGGCTACCCTTACTGCGAATCAATAAATATCCCGCTTTCAGCAGCATACTTTCTGCTTCTCTTGCATTTAGTATGGGCAACTTAGGCAACCTTCACCTCCATTGTTGTTGTTAAAATTTCTTTACTTAACGAAGCCTCGATTTCATCTTTACTCATCGTTTCCAGGTAAAGGTCTATTGCCTCCCTGATATTGGCTTTCGCTTCCTCAAAATTATCACCTTGCGAATGGCAACCAGGTAATTCCGGGCAATAAACATAATACCCATGCTTATCCTCCGTAAAAACAACATTGACCTTATACATCATAACACATTATTAAAGTGATACAAATTTACGGATTTCCAACAAAAGAATACTTTACCTCATCCTCCCTTCTTTTCGCATTACAGCTAACGCATTGAGCGCCTGTGGGTACTGAGGGTTCGATTTCAGGCTGTGTTGCCACGCATCAATGGCCTGGGGGAATTTCTGTTCCACATAGAAATTTACTCCCACATTGAAGAACATTTCATCCAGCTTGGGGTAGCGCGGATATAATTCCTGCACCTTCTTCAGATTATATATAGCGCTATCCGGCACCTTTAGCTTGAAGTAGGCCATACCCCTGTTAAGATAGCCGGACACGAACGCAGGGTTGATTTCAATCGCCCTGCTGAAGTATTTGATACCGTTGCGTATGCTCTCCTCCTTCTTCTTTTCGTCCTTTATGTAGTCCGACATATTCACATAAGACGAGGCCACATCGGCGTTCACCAGCACGCTGTTTGGCGCAACCTTTATATCCTCAAAGAAGAGCGTGTGGTCATTCTTCCAGTATTGGTTCCGGTCTATAGTCTTGAAACTGAAAAGGCCGATTACCAATAACAGGCTACCCGCGAGTGCAACCCTGCCCATTGTTTCAGCCCCAATCTTTTGCACGCCCATATTCAGCCCATACGCCACGGCCATACAAAAGCCCAACGACGAGTGATAGATAAGACGTTCACCCATGGTACCGCCTATATTGAAGATAATGTTATTGATGAGTAACAGATTGCCTATATAGAACGCAATGGCAAAGCTGAGCACATGGCGCCTCTTGAGGAAATAGAAAAAATACCTGATGATAAGAATATGCACAATTAACGACACCCACACCATAATATTGGTGAAATCACTGTAAGGAATGGTGTTGTAGGAATAATCGGCAGATAAGGGATGGGGGAAAATAAGCAGCTTCAGATAGTTCAGCGTAGTAGATATTTTCGTAGCCAGTTGTTGCTGTTCATCCGCCAGCGCGTATGGATTGTTCAATATATCGTTCACGGAATCCTCGCTCATGGGGGCCACTATCTGCAACCTGATAACCATATACACAGCCATTACCCCAAAGTATGGCAGCGATGCCGACAGGCTCTTAGACATAGAGAAATCATTGAACAGATAGAACGCAAGCGGCATCAGTATGATAAGGCTCACCGCATACTCCTTGGATAGGAACGCCAGCAGATAAAAAAGCATACCTAACCCCAGCCACTTCTTATCGTTCTTTTCATAATACTTGAATGCAGAAATGAATGTGAGCCCTATGAACATCAGCGACATGATCTCGTCACGGCTTTTCACGTTTGCTATCACCTCTGTATGAACAGGGTGCGCTATAAACAGCAGTGCTGTAATAAAAGCCACCAGCGGGTTTTTCTTAAATACTACATACCGTAAAAAAAGCAGCAGCACGACCATCGACATGGCAAACCACCCTACCTGCAGCACATGCCTTGTTTGCATTTGCCGGTTGAATTTCTCCTCCTGCGGGCCGGCCTCGCCCGCATGGGCCACAACGCTGTCCAATACCTTGCCGGCTGGTATTGGCCCGAGAAACTGCTGCTCTATCGCAAAAGTGACAATAGACAACGGTCTGTAACGGCCACCTGACAACTGATTGCTGGAGTTGAACTGCTTGTAATAACTATCGAACGCGTCTTTGGTGAGAATGCTGCCTATGCCGGCAAAGCCTTCATATACATACTCATTCTTGGCAATAACTATGGTATCGTCCAGCGCATACTCATGCCTGAAGGTATTGGCATAAAGCAGAATGGACAAAACCGCCACCACTATTGCCTGCACCTTGAATTCATATACCCAGTCGGGCATTTTCAGGTCTGGGAAAAACGGAACGGGCACACTGGTTTCTTTCTTTTGTGCTACCGGCTGCGGCCGCTGAGGGTTACCTTTATTTATCTTGTTTGCCATTATTAATAAGTGATAGCCAAATATAATAGTTTATCCTTTTATTCTGCACCGTTTAAAAAAAATCATCGTGGCGAACTGCGGTTTTGCAACGCACTGTCCACATCATGCAGCGCCTTTTGCAGGTACATATCGTTAGGATACAACCTTTCTGATGCCCGGAGCGCCGCCAAAGCCTTCTCGTATGCTCTTTGCTCATAATACAGCACACCCGCCCTGTAATACATTTCCGGCAGCCGGGGATGAATGGGATACAACTTAAATATCTTATCAAGGTCCTTCATCATACTGTCTGCCTGGCCCAGTTTATAATACCCGATACTTCTGTTCATATAGCCCAGCACATAATTGTCCTGCATGCCTATCACTTTATTGTACAAGGCCACCCCTCTTGCCAATCCTTCATTCCGCACCTGTTCATTTGTCTCCAGGTCGGCCCTGTTTATAAGCAGGCAGGCCACATTCGCATTCACAAGAAAACTGTTCGGGGCTACATTTATGTCTTGCATGAATAAGGTTTCGTCATTTTTCCAGTCTTTATTGCGGGTAATTGTTTTAAAGCCGGACAGAACAATAATAGCCAGCATACCCGAAATTGCAACGCCCTGCCTTACGGATGGACTACCTATAGCCTCTATGCCCCGGCCAAGTAAATAAGCCGCCGCAATCACAAACCCCACAGAAGCATGAAAAATAAGCCGCTCGCCCATGGTAGCGCCTATATCAAACAAAAAATTGTTGACCATCAGCAGGTTGAGTAGGTAGAACCCGATAGCGAAACTCAATATGCTCCGCTTTTTCAGGAAATAAAAGAACCCAACGCCCAACCCAATATGCACCAATGCCGACACCCATACCAAAGGATGGGCGAAATCTTTGTACGGTATTTGGTTGTAGGAGTAGTCGGAAGAAAGCGGATGTGGGAAAATAAGCAGTTTCAGATAATTAAGCGAGGTCGCAATCTCGGTCGCTATCTTTTCTCCCACCGATGCCCATGCATAGGGGGTTATCTGAATATCGTCGTCAGAGAGTTCATTTCGCGGCCCTATCACCTGGGACCGTATCAGTAAATAAACCAGCGCAACGGCGAAATAAGGCAATGACGCTTTAAGGCTTTTACCTACCGTGTCTTTCTTGAACACATAAAACGACAACGGCAGCAATACCACTAATGTTATAGCATATTCTTTCGATAGAAAGGCGAGAAAGTAACTCCCCAGCGCAGCCGCAAGCGCCCACATTTTCCCGCCCTGCTCCCGGTACCTGAATGCGAAAATAAAGGTGAGGCAAATGAACAGCAGCGACATTATCTCATCACGGCTTTTTACATTCGCCACCACCTCTGTATGTATGGGATGAACTATGAACAGTAACGCGGCAACAAAAGCCGGCAGCAGCGTATGGCCAAATACCACTTGCCGCAGAAAGTACAGCAACACAATGCCCATCAGCGCATACAACAGCACATTGACCACATGGCGCACCTGCATCTCGTGTACAAATCGCTGCTCGTATGGGGCCGACTTTTCATACAATACTCCGTAGTTCAGCAAACTGTCCTTTGCCCGGTCTGTAACTGCGCCAAAAAACTGCTGTTCCACCGCAAAAGTGACGATAGATAATGGCCGGTATCGCCCGCCCGAAAGCTGGTTACTCGATTTCAGTTGCTCGTAATAACTGAAGTACGCATCCTTGGTAAGTATATCCGGTATGCCCGCAAAGCCCTGGTGCACATACTCGTTCTTTAAAATCACCACCGTATCATCAAGTGCGTATTCATGCTTAAAGGTGTTCCAATAAAAAGCGATGGCCAGCAAAGCAATGATAACCGCCTGCACCTTAAAATCATTATACCATAGCTTGTCACCGGGCAAGGACAGCTGGCTGGCTGGAACACTTTGCAGCGCCCCATCGTCATTCACATTGTATTTTTTATCGTTTTTTGCCATTGCTCTGTGCTTCAAATTTAGCTATTCCCACATTACCACATAGCTATCTCCACACCGGGCAGCCACAAAGCCTTGAAAAGGCGCAATATATTAGCCGGGGTTGATAGCCCCCGGTACAACAACCACAAAACACAAAGCCTTGAAAAGGTGCAATATATTAGCCGGGGTTGATAGCCCCCGGTACAATATATCACGAAACACAAACCCTGAAAGGGCGAAATACAAATCACGGAAGCCCGGCGGGCTTCAATATGAATAACCACCGGTGAAACCGGTGGATAAAAAAACGCTACACCAACCCCGCAGGTGGTTGAATATGGTATCGGCAATGCCCTACCTCAATTAACCTCTCATTGCCCCATAGCCAACGGTTTCAACCGTTTAACATTCCGATTTTCGTTCTTAAAACACGACTATCATATTGAAATAAAAAATCTACAATAAATGGGTATTTATACCTATTTTTTGATGGAATGGCCTGCCTACTTTTGTATGATATGAAAAAGGTACTTTTTATCCTATTGTTCTTAATACCGTTAATTGCAAACGGGCAAATTATTACCACTATTGCTGGAACTGGATCTTCTATTTTTAGCGGTAGTAGTGTACCAGCTACATCAGCCGGCATTCCTAATCCAATTGGAGGTGTTTTTGACAAGTCAGGCAATTATTATTTTGCTGATGGTCTCAATTCGTACAGAATCCGTAAAATTAGTATTACAGGTATTATCTCTAATTTGGCAGGAAATGGAGTTAGTGGATATAGTGACGGCTTAACTGCAACCAGTGCTAAGCTAAGTTTTCCGACTGCGGTAATAATTGATACTTTCGGAAACCTATTTATCAGTGATGGTGGCAACAATAGAATACGAAAAGTTGATGCTAGTACCGGTATTATCTCAACTGTAGCTGGCAATGGTATGGGTACGTTTAGTGGCGATGGATTACCCGCGACAGATGCCTCTATCTATAACCCACAAGATATATGTTTAGATAAACTCGGAAATATGTACATTGCTGATTTCTGGAATAATAGAGTCCGGAAAGTAAGTGCTACTGGTATTATTTCTACAATAGCAGGCGGAGGTATCGGTTTAGGAGAAAACGGCCCGGCTACAAGTGCGCAATTGGTCTCGCCGTCCTGCGTGGCAGTTGATGATAGCGGCAATATATATGTAGGAGAGGAATCAAGTTCCTCATTGAGCAACCGTGTCAGAAAAATTAATTCTGCCGGTGTTATTACCACAATAGCAGGTAACGGCTCTTTTACCTATGCGGGTGATGGTATACCAGCAACAGCTGCATCTATAAGCCCAATAAAGATAACATTCGATACTTCTGGCCAATTATATATAGCAGATGATGTTAATCGCAGAGTGTATAAAATAGACCATTCAGGTATTATACATTTAGTAGCGGGCAACGGAGCAACAGGATTTACAGGTGAGGGAGGAGTTGCAACTGCGGCTTCTATACATTACCCTTCTGGTGTAGCTTTTGACCCATGTGGTAATTTATATATCCCAGATGTTAATAACCGTCGTATTCGTAAAGTCGTTTTCAACCCCACCTGCGACCTCGAAACCCTTAATACCGTAGTCGAGAATATAGCCAAAAACATTTCCATCTACCCCAACCCTACTAATAACGAACTACAAATAGATAATGCGCAGCCCGGTAGTGAGTATAAACTCTATGATGTAGTAGGTGCTATAAAGCAGCAAGGCATACTGCCCCAAAGCAATAACACCATACCTTTAAACACCCTGCCACCCGGCATATACCTGCTGCAAATAGCAGATACCAAAGGAGCGCGCACCATACATAAAATAATAAAAGAGTAAAAAAATAAGTGCCTGCGCACCACAAACCACAAAACGCAGGTCATTGCGAAGAGTGGTGAGCGACAGTCGAACCAAGCAACCTCACGTTACACGGGTCATTGCGAGGCACGAAGCAACCTCACGTAATAAGTGGTGAACGACAGTCGAACCAAGCAACCTCACGCAATAAGTGGCGGCGCAACACAAACCACAAAACACGGGTCATTGCGAAGAATGAAGCAACCTCACGTAATAAGTGGTGAACGACAGTCGAACCAAGCAACCTCACGAAACACATGCACACAACACAAGCTCATAACACAAAAAACACACCCAAAATATGCAAAAAGCCGGAACGGTTTACATAATGTCCTCACCAAACAGGACAACCGTATATGTGGGTGTAACGTCAGACCTGCCTCAGAGAGTTTGGCAGCACAGAACAAAATATTATCCCAATAGTTTTACTGCAAAATATAATTGCGTGATGCTGGTCTATTACCACTCTTTCTCGCGTATGATTGATGCTATTGTTGAAGAGAAAAGATTGAAAGGGGGCAGCAGAGAGCAAAAGAATGCACTTATTCATAGTATGAATCCAAACTGGGAGGACCTTTGGGAGCAGGTGGCTGGCGGGTAGTGTGGCGTGAGGTTGCTTCGTGCCTCGCAATGACCTGCATTTTTTATCCCCCCGCGAGTGTCCCCCGATGTCTCCATAGCAGAGCCTGTGCGGTGGCCCTAAACACCACCCAAAATTCCACCCACTCCACAACCAACTACAAACCAATCACATACACATATTCCAACTAAATTAAAAAACCCGCCAAACATAATACCCGAAAGCCTTTCCAAAGAAATACTTTTTCCCATCACGGTACAGTTTTCTGTACCATGACGTTTTTTTTATTTGGCAGCATCCAAAACCTTGAAGAACTTTACATTATCCCGGAAAATTTTCGGTTAAGTTCTTTGATTCCGATAGCTATCGGGACTGCTTTGTGAACTTTGAGCTTCCTTAGTGTCCCTTATGGTTAAAATAAACGGCACATACAGGCAAAAAATGAAAACGAGAAAAAACGAGCTGAAAATGCGAAAAAACAAGAAAAAAACGAGCTGATAACGCGCAAAAATGCGCAAAGAATGCGCAACCGGAAAAATGCCAAGCAACTGACTGTCATATACTTATGCCCTATACTAATTCTCCCCCCCAGAAAAATCGTCACCGCGCCCCCATCAGGTAGCCCTCGGGCCACCCCGAAATTATTCAATGCCATTAAACTTCCTTAACTTGATTTCGTCAAACACCAAATAAGCGGATGCCTGAGCCATCAGATAGATTAGATGACCATATGCTGGTTGCTTCTTTCAGGAACGAAAAATTAAAAGAAGCCTCCTTCACGCAACTGGTACGCAAATACCAGGAGCGGCTTTATTGGCATATCCGCCGCATCGTCGTTACCCACGATGACACAAACGACATCCTGCAGAATGTATTCATTAAAGTATGGAAAAACCTCGGTGAATTCAGGGAAGAATCCAATCTCTACACCTGGCTTTACCGTATAGGCACCAATGAGGCCCTTTCCTGGATTGAACAGCAAAAACGCCGCACTTCGGTATCGCTAAACGATACCGATTATTTTTCCGAAAAACTAACGGCGGAAAAGGATTTTGACAACAGTAAAATAGAATGGCGGCTACAACAGGCCATCCAGTCATTGCCGGAAAAACAAAAAGTTGTATTTAATTTGCGCTATTATGATGAAATGCCATACGAAGATATGTCAGGGGTGCTGGGCACATCAGTAGGGGCGCTGAAAGCTTCTTATCATCATGCGGTAAAAAAGGTGGAAGCTTTCCTCAAAGAAAATTAAACTATAGGCACAAAAAAGCATCTAAGGAACGATGAACATGGATAACGGCATATTACAGGAACTGGTAGAAATGGGCAGCCCGCTGGCCATGCTGCCCCGTGCCATGCCCTATGCCGTTCCCGTGGGTTATTTCACACAATTATCTGATATTATCACCGGAGAGGATATTGAGTGGAACGAAACCTCCTTCATGCCGCACGGGGGCAAAGCGATGCCGTTCCACATTCCGGAGGGCTATTTCGAGCAACTGACTGCAGGCACAGTATCGGCAGCCACGGCTGAAGATAACACCTTACCAAAGGCAGTTCCGTTTAATATACCCACAGGCTATTTCGACCAGCTGCCGGCACAGGTACTGAAAGCGGCGAAGGTAAGTGATACACCCAAGGCCGTTCCGGTAAAGTACAATTTGTTCAGGTCGGTGCAATGGGCTGCCGCCGCCATCTTTATAGTGTTCATTGGCATTGGTGCATACATCACTTTTTTCAACGAAAAAACAGACAGCGCAGAAGTGCTGCTCGCCACAGTACCTAATACCGACATCCACGATTACATAATTGGCGACTACCGGCTTGATGTGGACAGGATAGCAGGCAACGACGGTATTAATAATTTACAACTTGACAAAAAAGAGATCATTGAATATCTGAATGAGACAGGATGGGATGCGATTGAAATGTGATCTTATAGCTAACAGCAATTATGAAAAGGTTTTTAACAGTTATTTTCTCTATATTATTCTTATCAGTTTCCGCACAGTCACAGTATGACCGGCGGAAAGCGCAGATACATGCCGCCAAAATGGCCTACATATCAGACAGGCTGCACCTTACATCGCGGCAGGCATCCAATTTTATCCCTGTGTACAACGACTTCGAGGATGAGATACGTGAAGTACGCCGCAATATCTTCAGGAAATATAAAGGCACCGACCTTGCCAACGCAGACGATGAAACCTCCCGCCAATATATTGACGACAATCTTGATTACCAGCAAAAAGTAATTGAGATAAAGCGGAAATACAACGACCAGTTCCTCCGTGTTATTTCTTCACAGCAGTTATCAGAGCTCACTAAGGCCGAGCGGGAGTTCAAGGAAATGCTCATAAAGCGGCTGGACAGGCAAAACGGCGGTAGGGGCGGAAGATATAACGGACGCCGGGGCGGCTACTAACTAAGTTGGGCCACCGCATGTTTTACATCATGGTAAAAAAGGAATTTCCAGCCTTCTACCCTACCCCTTTCAGCGTAAGACATACGAAGCTCCATTGCTTTTTTGCCATCATGATCATACTTGGCCACATACTTCATCTTAAGCTGCTTTAGTTGCGGCGCTTCATCGCCACCGTAAAAGACCTTATCTGCACCATCATCTACAAGGTACACAACATGCTGGGGGCAATGCCCGCCCGAATGGGTGAAATGTATATAACCATCTATCACACCCTGTTCACCATCCAGCCACTTTACCTGCGATGTGGCCAGCAGCGGTTCAATATCTTCTGTAACATAAGACGGAGCCCCTTTCTTTAAAGCAAAATCCGCCTCCGGTCTGTAGATATAATAATCGGCATTAGGGAAAGTTGTTTTTATCAAGCCATTCCCATCTTCGAACACCAGGCAACCTGCATGATCTTTGTGCAGGTGCGACATCAACACTTTGGTCACAGCCGCGGGTTCGTAGCCATGCTCACGTATGTTATCATGTATCTGTAGGATGCCATCTTTATTCTTGAACCCCAGCCCTGCATCGAATACAATAACATCCCTTTTTGTAACCACAAGAAATGGCTGCACCTCTACCAGCAAGGAGCCGGTTGGCCTGTCGGTAAGCTCATGAACGGAAGCGTCAAAGGAAACAAAATGTTTATCGTGCCCCACAGTAAATACGCCCTCAGACAATGGATAGATATCAGCCATGCAGCAAAGTTAACCTCAAACCCCTAAAGGAGCCTCCATATCTTTTGTAATAATTATATCTACCTTATCAGCGCCTGCCTATCAGCGTCCAGCCTTACAAGGATAAAAATTAGTATACTAAACGACATAAGCGATGAACCACCGTAACTGAGGAAAGGCAGGGTAATACCAATCACCGGCATCAACCCTATGGTCATCGAAATATTGACCGCAAAGTGAAAGAAAAGTATTGAAGTGACACAATAAGCATATACGCGTGTAAAAATCGACCGCTGCCGCTCGGCAATATACACAATGCGCAGCATTAGGGAAAGGTATAAAAGCACCAGTACACCACTACCCACAAAGCCAAACTGCTCACCGATGGCACAAAAAATAAAATCGGTATTCTGCTCCGGCACAAATTGATTCTTTGTGGAAGTCCCATTGAGGAAACCCTTGCCCCAAAAACCACCTGAGCCAATGGCTATTTTGGATTGTAATACATTGTACTCCGAGCTATTGATTTTTTCCTTTTCTGTTCCACCCTGCACTTTACTGTACTCATCGGGCACCTCTTTGCCAAGCGTGGAATAAATACGGTCTATTTGGTGTTTTTGCAATACATTCTTGAATACAAACGGCACCGCCACCTGAGAGAAGGAGATGGCGAAAATAAACGAGCCTGCCAGGATGATACGTGGCGCCATATACCGCCGCAGCGACCATCGGGTGAGCCAGGCAATCAGTACCGTAAGTACAGTAAGTATGATAAAAAGCGTCTTCCTTTCTATTAGCAGTGTGGCCAGTACGAGTGCCACTATCGAAAAAGCGATGATCAGAAAAGCATTCGGCAGGCCTTCGCGGTACATAACTATGAAGAAAGAAAAATATACAAGCGCAAGCCCGGTCTCCTTTTGCAACAAAATGAGAGCCGCCGGCACTAATGCAATACAAGCTGCAATTATTTTATCCCTAAGCGTTTTGAAATTAGTTTCAGGCGCTGATAAGAATTTAGAAATGGCCATAGCCGTAAATATCTTGGCCACCTCGCCCGGCTGAAACCGAAAACTCCCTACACCCAGCCACGACCGTGACCCTTTAACATCTACCCCGGCAAATATGGTAATAACCAAGACTGCCAACGCGATTGTATAAATAAGGAACGCAAATGACGAAAAGAACTTACTATCGGTAAGCAATATCACAAAACCCACCAAGAGCGAATAGCCAAACCAGATCACCTGCTTCATATAGCTTTTGTTCATCATTATCAGCGAAGTGTCGGTAGCACGGTGCTCTACCGAAAAAATAGCCATGATACCTATGGCCACAAGCATTACATAGAGCAGCAGCACTACGCCATCAATCCTGTAAAACAATGCTTTTCTTAATGAGGTCATATATCAGCTCTCCAAACTTAATTCTTTATTTTTTACGACTATATGTTCTTTCCAACCATCTCCTCAGCATAGTTGAATCCTGAGCTTTCTTCACACTATCTGCAAAAGATTTTCTTTCCATCTTTGCTTTGTACACCATCGCATCGCGCAGCCTTAATGCTGAGTCAATAGTATATACATACTTATTTATCAGGTTCGCGTTCAGCATTTTTTCCTCTACCGCTTTCCTCTTCACAGATACGCTATCGTTCAGGTATTTCTCCATAAGCAGGCTGGCTATGGGAGCCGCCCAGGTAGATCCAAATCCGGCGTTCTCTATAGCCACTGCAATAGCTATTTTGGGGTTTTCTCTAGGCGCGAAGGCTACAAACATAGAGTGGTTCTGCATTTTTATCACCTCGCCATTCACTATTGCCTTGTTCTCAGCTGTGCCCGTTTTAGCGCAGATGGCAATACCTTCTATTTTGGATGCCGCAGCCGTACCGTGCTCCACAACGTCCTGCATAGCTTCCTGCACTATATTAAAGGTGCTATCGGGTATATTAAGCACTATATGCTTTTCATGATATTGTCTGAGCAGGCTGTCATTGGGATTTTTACCGATTGATTTTACAAAGTGAGGTGTATAGAACCACCCTTTGTTGGCAATGATACACATACCGTTGGCCATCTGTAATGGTGTAAGCAGCAGTTCTCCCTGCCCCATACCTACGAAAAGCATGGTACAGGAGTTCCAGTAGTTGTTATACATCTGATTATACTTATTTGAGTCCGGCACATAACCGCCTTTCTCATACGGTATGTCCACCCCGGTAAGCCTGCCATAAGCAAAACTCTTATAATAGTTATGCCATACCTGCAGGCCTTCCTTTACGCTTTTGAATTGCTTGTAATCTATGGTCATTCTGAACACATGGCAGAAATAAGAATTACAGGAATGCGACAATGCCAGCCGGAAATTTGCCGCATGGCCTGCATCTTTATGCTCGCAACCAATTGCCCGACGGCAAGCGCCATAGCTGCCACGACATCCATAGCCAAAAGATGGGGTAATGGCCCCTACATTGAGCGCTACCAGCCCTGTGAAGGGCTTAATGGTAGAACCGGGTGGATACATGGCCTGTGTAGCCCGGTTGAACAACGGCCTTGTAGCCAGGCTGTAAAGCCTGGAATAATTCTTCGCCCTGCCATGCCCACGCAGCAGATTAGGGTCATAGGTGGGACTGCTCACCATGGTAAGTATTCCACCCGTCTGCGGGTCTATGGCCACTACACTGCCTATCTTATTGGCCATCAGTTTCTCGGCATATTCCTGTAGGTCGGCATCCATGTAGAGCTCCAGTTGCCTCCCCGATATCTCCTGGCTGTCCAGCGCGCCACCTTTATATGGGTCGCGGGGCCGGTTGAATTTATCACGTTCCAGGTAGTGGACACCACGCTGGCCACGCAGCACTTCTTCATACTGCCATTCCAATCCGCTGAGGCCGGCATAGTCGCCCTGCCGGTAAGATGAGTACCTTGGCCGTTTCAGCATCTGTGGCGATACCTCCCCGATATACCCCAATATAATACCCGCATTAGGCCGCTCATATGCCCTGATATTACGTTCCACCAGCTCGAAACCCGGGTACAGGTATGATATTTCCTGAAAACGTGCCGTCTGCACTTCCGACATCTGCTCCATAAATGAGCTTTGACGCACATCTATATTCCGCTCATGTACTCGGCGCATTATGTTTCTGTAGGTACGCATATCTATGCCCAATGCGCTGCAAAGCTGCAGTGTATCTATGTTCTTAGGCACATTCTTGGGGGTCACCATCAAATCATAAATAAGGGTATTGGAAAGCATGGTCTTTCCTTTACGGTCAAGCACGGCACCACGGGGCGGATACACTATCTTTTTATAGATAGCTATATCATTGGCCATAATTTTATACCTGGCCTCGAAATTTTGCAGAAAAAACAGACGCATCAGAATTATAGAGGCAACGCCTATAAAAATGATGCTAATAACGTACTGGCGCGGGTTTGCCGCAGTTGGCATACTAAAAAGAGATTATTCCTGTCCGGATAGCAAACCTACCACAAAAAGGGCATTACAGAGGGCAGTTTTGTGTGAATGGATAATGAATATTTACCCACGCGGCGTGAAGAACTATGTAAAAAAATGATTTGGCTTTTTTTAAAAGGATACTTACCTTTGCACTCCCTTACACTAAAGTGTGATAGTTCCATGGTGTAACGGTAGCACAACAGATTTTGGTTCTGTTTGTTCTGGTTCGAATCCAGATGGAACTACTAAACGCAGGTATTTGCCTGCGTTTTTCGTTATACACATCCGCAACACCTAAAATATTCACATATAAAATAGCAGCAACTGTAGCGGGCGGCATTATCTCCTTGCAAAATCTGAACACACCGAGGTTAAATAACAAAACAATAGAACGCTCATCCGGCAACCTGACCATAGTCATATTTATTCTACTGCCTAACGCATAACTTACATATGCAACAAAGGATTCACCGTTATGAAACGACAGTATGCGATTCTGTCAGTGCTTTCTCTGATACTCATATTCAGCTGTAAGAAAAAAGACAACCCTGTCGGCACTAACTATGGCAAGGTAAACATAAAGATATCTTACAGAGTTGATACAAAACCTTTAGCTTTTGACACAATGATTTATGTAAATCAGGCGGGGAATTCGTATGCGATAGAGCGGCTACAATATTACCTCAGCAAATTCCGTTTTTATAAAGCAGGCAAGCTTTGCTATACTACTAACGATGTGGTCTTCTTTGACGCAAGGAAAGACACTACGGCATCGTTCAGCATCAATTTTACACAGGGCATTGAATCAGGAAAATATGATTCCATCACATTTTACATAGGACTTGACACCCCTTACAACACATCCAACTCTCTCCCCGCCACACTAGAAAACATAGGCATGGGCTGGCCTGATGTAATGGGCGGCGGTTACCATTTCATAAAACTGGAAGGGCATTGGAACGATAATGGTGTATTATCCGGCTTTGCGGCTCATATAGGGCAAAATGGTTACCAGGCGCATGTTTCAGTACCATATAGTTATACCGTGCCGATAAACGGCAATACCGATCTGTCGTTAGCTATGAATATTAACGAATGGTTCCGCGGACCATACACCTATCACTTCAAGACAGATGGTTCGTTCACTATGGGTGATACCATACTGATGAAAAAACTGGCAACAAACGGGGCCGATGTTTTTTATAAATACTAAAGCGTGATGAAAACTGCATCCTTTAAAAGAAAGCTTATTGCCACAATTGCCATTGTCTTCATTGTGGTAATTTCGTGTACGCACCAGTCTAAACTTCGCGTATCACCGCCCTTAGGGCCCGATACCTCTATCGAATTCACTCCCGTCAGTTTGTCAATCCCTGTACACTTTCCCCAACCCATAATACCGGGAGATAACCACCCCTGCAAGGAGCGCATACTTTTAGGCCGTATGCTCTATTACGATACCTCTCTCTCCAATGATGGCAGGTCATGCTCCGGCTGTCATATGCAAGCAAACGGCTTTACCATACCGGGACTCTATAATAATTCAATGCCCGTACTGCCACATGTGAATATGGCATGGTACTCAAACTTCATGTGGGATGGCTCAAAAAGCGGCACACTCGAAGATGTGATGCATTTCGAAGTAGCCTCATTTTTTGCAACAGACTTGAATAAGATAAACCAAAATACTGTGTACCGCTCTTTGGTAAAAAGGTACTTCGGAGCATCAACAATTACTTACAAAGAGCTATCCTATTCACTGGCGCAATTTCTGCGTACCGTAATATCCCGCGACAGCAAGTATGACCGTTTTTTAAAAGGACAGGCGACCCTGACAACCGACGAGAACCTGGGCTACAGGATTTTCTTCTCTGAAAAAGGCGACTGTTTCCACTGCCACGTGAACCCGGTGACCACCGACAATCTATTTCATAACATAGGCCTTGATTCATTGTACACTAACGAAGCAGATAAGGGGTATTATAACGTGACCGGCTTATCCTCCGACCTCGGCAAGTTCCGCACACCAAACCTGCGTAATGTGGCTCTGCGTGACCGCTATATGCATGACGGGCGTTTCTCCACACTGGAAGATGTTATCAACTTCTATGACCATGGCATGCATAAGGTGAGCAACCTTGACCCTATAATGGCTTTACCTCAAAAAACTAATGGATTACAGTTGGAGCCCTATGAAAAAGCGCAACTAATCGCGTTTCTGAAGACATTCACAGACTCAACATTTATTGCAGATACCACATTCTCAGACCCAAATTAAACAGCATATAAAAACACAAAGGCCTCCGTTTTCACAGAGGCTTTGTTGTTGCTGCAAGACAGGTAATTACTTACCCCTTGCAGCCTCGAGGTTTGGCACCGCTACAAAGATATGAAATTTTTATGATTTACCCGCAGGTTTCACCATTGCGCCTGACAACGCCGACAACCCGCCTACCACGCCACCAATGAGCACTGAGACTAAAATAAACAACCAACTGCCCGGTAAATGGAACAATACAGCCATACGCGAAGATAGTATCTGCTCATTCCGGATATCGTGCCATAAGGCCACCACTATCCAGCAGAGAGCTACACCGAAAAAACCTGACCAGAAAGCATGCACCTTCTTTTGCGGCACAAGCAGCCCCACAATAAAACATACCGCAGCCATACTCCACCACGGCAGAAAATACTCAGCTGTAGCAGATAGGATTGCAATAACAAGCGCAGCAAAAAGAAATCTCATAACCCGATAATTAAATCACTACTTATCAACCTAATTCACTTTCCACACATACCTGATCCGCTCATTGTTTTGCTTATCAATATTCGGCAAAAACAACAACTTATAATATTTACCTTCTGCCCAATGATCAATGAAATTTGCATAATACTTACTCCCGGGGTTTCCCGACTGCCCACCGGGATAGAGGCCATAAGCCTCTATCTCCTTTCCCATCTGCACCACCAGCCGCCACGATGGCCCGTGGTCGCCCTTCATGGCATTAATAGCATTGCCCCACCCTCCTGTTTTTATGTGGGTGTAGCTGAAGGCGGGCAGTTTTGCTAAATGATTGACCGATGTATTTTTCACCTGATACCATTTTGCCTGCCCGCTCCTATCCCTCGGGAACCTGTTTATGCTGTCAACCGCCTGCTTATAGCTTTGTGTCACAATAGAGGAATAATAATCCTCTACAGGCACACCCTTTACCGGGTGAATATCTGCAAGGAACAATTGCATTGTCCTTTCCTGTAGCGGCATTAAATTACCCGGCACACGACCACCCAGCACCGGGTGCCATATGCTGCCAAAGAAATAATACCACCACACCTGAAACAATGACGCGGCTTCACTTTCAGCATTCAGGTCATAATCCCAACTCCGCAACCTGCCTATGTAAGGATCATTTATAGCAGAACAATACTTCAGCATTGCGGGCAACATGCGTTCTGCAAGTAACGAATGATTATCATTCTGCATTTTGCACATATCATCAATTGTTATCTGCTGCATCTTACCAAGCATTTCATTCATTCGCCATGCTCTCAGATTCACAAACCCACCACTATTATAATAATAAGGATACGTAGTATCAGTAGTGACCTGGTTAGCCGAACTCACAAACCCCTGTGCCGGATTGAGCACATGCGGATTCTCACGCATAGGTATCAGTTCTTTCCATAGCGTCGCGCTATCATTACCATTCATCACAAACCTTCCCTGCCCTTTCCACAGGTTCGCATATTGTCCCTGCCCCCACAATGCTACATTTCCTTTCCTGTCAGCGTAGGCGATATTCTGCGAGGGGCATTGAAAATTCATTATCGCATCCACAAATTCACTATAATTGCGCGACCTGTTCAATAAGTATATAGCCAGTAGTTCATTGGTGGCTCTGTGCCCCATCCAGCATATTGCCAGCATTTTCCTAAGCCCATTGCGCTCTCCGTAGTTATTGTCATACATCACTGGGCCATGAATGGTATAGGCTACCGTATCCAAAAAATCCGGTTTGCCCTTCACCTGTATACGCTCTACCCTTTTAGTAAAATCCAATTGCTGACCGGAGAACCAATACTTGTTCCTGTTCTCTGCCACAGGCGTTATCACATAATAGTCTTTCACATCACGGTAGTTATTCGTAAATCCCCACGAAACACTGTCATTGAATCCCAGCACGACCCCGGGCGTGCCAGGCAGCGAAGCACCATACACATTCATGCCCGGTGCTTGCAACTGCGCCTCAAACCACAATGCAGGCAGGTTCAGACCCAGGTGTGGATCATTGCATAGAATTGCCGCACCGCTCGCTGTCTTTGCACCGCTTACTACCCAGTTATTACTACCCTTTCCATCCTCCCTCGGCCCGCCAAAATCAGCAGGCTTGAAACGCGGAAAAGCAACACTGTCCGATGGGGCATTGGGTATTGAAAGTGACGGTTTATCAAATAAGGTACCGGTTGGTATTGCCGGGGTAGCTCCTTCGATTCTTTCGGGAAAAAGCAAATTAAATTGCGCTCCGGGTAAAACATCCCTCAGATAAGTAAGCCCTAAATCATCAACCCTGCCGGTAAGATCATCGGCCATATATTTCAGCAGGAGCGCTATTTTCAGGTTGGTCCATTTTTCCGGCCCAAAACCCATAAGCTTGTACTCGAGGGGGTAATCCCTATATTCAAGTGTTGCGATATAAGCATTTACACCTTTGGTATATGCATCCATCGCCAGCTTCGTGCGCGAATCTGCCTCCATGGCTTTGAGCGAGTGTTCCGCCCCATACACCATACCCTTTCGTCGTTGCTTACGATCAAACTCAAACGCTTTCTCCCCCACCACCTCGCTCACCCTGCCTGCCGCGGCCCTCGTCTGCATGTCCATCTGCCACAACCTGAAGGATGCATGAATATACCCTTCCATGAAATAGACATCATGCTCATCCGCTGCATAGATATGTGGCACCATTCTATCATCAAACCAAACTGAAACACCTTTAAGACCTGCAAATTCATGGGTTGCGGAAAAATTTTTGTTTACCGGCTCGGCATTCGCCATGCTGCCATTCACAGGATCTAGCAGGCGTCCCAGGGCAGGTATGCTACCAATCGGTTTGTCCAGCAAATAGATAAGCACAGTAGTAATAACTACTAATACCCAACCCCATGCCCCGGAAGAGGCTTTTCCATTATTATTTTGCATTTCCTTTATAGTGAAATAAAGATACGCCGCAGACGCTAATAAACCAGCCAAATATTTGACTCCCTGATTGCACGCAGAGCTTATTGCGGGAATTTGACTTCGTAGGTCTTCCCGGGCTTCACGGGTAGTTTATGCCCCCTCAGCCAGGGGTTATATATCTTCAACATTTTATAAGAAGTGCCATTTTCTTTCGCAAAATCAGTAAGATTGGGAATCGTTCTGTCCACCATCACCGTCCTGTACTTCAGCGGCTTATATTCATCATCAGGGCCAATCATCATGCCATACGATTTAGCATGGGTAAGCAGATGTTTCAGTGCCAGTATCCTGAATATATACCTGTTGGTTTCCTCCGGGAATATCAAGTCGTAATAATTCGATGACTGCTGAAAATCAGCCTGTTTGGCAAACCCTGCCTGCCCGCAGTTATAAGATGCGGCAGCGGCTGTCCATGTCCCGAATTTCTCTTTTGCATCTTTCAGATACTGGCATGCAGCATCAGTAGCTTTTACAACGTTGAACCGCTCATCTACCTCGTCATTTATCTCCAGTCCGTAGCGCGGGCCGGTATTCTTCATAAATTGCCAGAAACTCGCCGCCCCTACACTTGAATATGCATTTTGCTGCAAGGCACTTTCCGCCACACATATATATACCAGGTCTTCCGGCACACCATTTGCCCGCAACCGCTCTTTGATAATGGGAAAGTACCTTCCGGCCAGCTTCAATGTCATTAGTTGTGAGCCATGTATATATGAATTTATAGTCAGCTCCCTGTCCAACTTTTCCCTTATGTCCCACCTGTCCAGTGGCACCATCTCTCCGCAAAAATCAAGACTGTTAGGCAATGCCGGCGGATACCACTTAAATTGCGGCCTCCCTTCCGCACTTACCTCTACCGGTGTTGTCGCCGGGTCGGGCTTCCTGAGTGATATTCCTGTTATTATCAGGCCGCATGTCATGGCCCCTGATACAAAATATAATAATGAACGGGATGCTGGCTTCATAGCAAAACATTTACTGCTATAAACTTAACCATTATCACCGACATAAATTGTACCACCAAACGTCATTTGTGGCGTTTATCCACTATTTGGGGGTAACTATCCTTCCTCGGGCTTCTTTGTCATCAACTGCATCAGTTCATCCAGCTTTGGTTCCAGTATTATCTCGGTACGGCGGTTCTTCGCCCGTCCTTCGGGTGTGCTGTTGGTCGCTACCGGATCGTATTCACTGCGCCCGCTGGCAATAAGGCGGGCCGGGGTAACTTTATATTCATCTATAAGTACGTGCGCTATAGATGTGGCTCGAGCTGTGCTCAGCGCCCAGTTGTCGGCATACTTGACCGTGTGTATAGGCAGGCTATCCGTATGGCCTTCCACATCCACATTAATGTCCTTGCTCGTATTCAATACAGTAGCCACTTTAGATAATGCCTCCTTACCTTTCGGGTTCACCTCGGCACTGCCTGATGGGAAAAGCAGGCTCTCCTGCATACTGATATATACTTTACCATTTTTCATGGTCACCGTAAGCTCGTTGCTGTTAAAGCCCACCAGCGCATCGGCTATCTTCTTGCGCAATGCCTCCGTTGCCTTTTGCTGTTGGTCTATCAATGCCTGCAGCTGCTCAAGCCTCCTTCGCTGCTCGGCTATCTTTTCTTTAGTGCTGTTAAGTTCCTGATTGGCACTCTGGTTCTCACTGCCAAGAGTGGCAACCTTATTATTCAGGCTCCTTACATTTCCCTCCAGGTTGTTTATGCTGTCCTTCAGACGGGCTATCCTGTTATTCAACTCCTTATTTGCATTATTAAGCCACCTGTTAATGTCTGTTTGCTGAGCAAGTTTTTTCTGCAATTCCAGATTGTCTGCATGTTCCTTATCAGCGCGTTGCGTGGCCGCAAGATATTTTTTCTTGGAAACGATGCACGAAGGCAACAGCAGTGCGCCTATGCATATCAATGCAAGTGTTGTGACTATTCTTTTCATGAGCAGTTGTGGAATTTGAATGTGGCACAAATTTACGAACATTTTAAGATGCCGCTAAAAAATAATGGTTATCCCTTTCAGAATAACCATTTTACTGATTCTTTACCCACTGTTATTTACCAACCATCGTACTGGTCCCCCCCATTATCTGCATTAGCTCATCATACTTGGGCTCCAGGATAATCTCTGTACGGCGGTTTTGCGCACGGCCGGCCTCGGTTTCATTTGATGCTACAGGCACATAATAACTGCGCCCGCTGGCTATGAGTCGCACAGGCGACACACCATATTCATTGGTCAATATCCGTGCTATAGCTGTTGCCCTAGCCGTACTCAGCGCCCAATTATCCGGGTACACTTTAGTATTAATTGGTTTATTATCTGTATGTCCCTCTATATCTATATGAATATCGGGATTGGCATTGAGCACACCGGCTACTTTCTGTAAAGCCTCCTTACCTCTCGGGTTCACCACCGCACTACCTGATGGGAACAAGAGGCTCTCTTCCATACTTATATATATCCTACCATTCTTATCAGATACCATTAGCTCACTGCTTTTGAAACCAATAAGCGCGTCTGCTACTTTCTTCTTCAGGTCTTCAGTGGCCTTATGCTGCTGCTCCAGGAATGACTGCATTTGCTGCAGCCTTGCCCTTTGTGCTTCAATCTGCTCTTTGGTCATATTTAATTCACTGGCAGTTTTATTCAATTGATTAGTCGCGTTCTCATTTGCATTACCTAAGGCCCCTAACCGGTTATGCAATGAGTTTATAGTGTCTTGCTGGCCTTTAATACGGTTATTGAGGGCTATATTATCCGCAGTTATCTGCGATGCCCTTGACCTAGCCAAGGCATATTTTCTTTTTGATACACACGACTCCATTATCATTGACCAGACTAATATGCACGTCATTGCGGTTAATATGTTTTTCATGGCACTTTTTTAAGATACTTTTTTTAAAAATCATGCCAGCTTACGAAAAAGGGGAAAATCAAAAAACTCCCCCTCAATTTCCCTTTCTAAACAATCAGCTGAATACCATATATTTGGTTACTTTTGTTATTCATAAATACAGCTATTTTGATGAAAAAAATAACGTTACTCGGATTTCTTATGCTGCCGGCCTTTGTGTATGCGCAGGATGACCTCATCAGGAAAATAGAATCCAATAAGAGCTATAATACGATACCCGTCAGTGATAAAAACGACGATCGGAAATACAAGTTCACCAAGCTCATTGACCTCGAGCATACCGATGTGTGCAATCAAGCAAGCTCTGGCACTTGCTGGAGCTATTCCACAAATTCTTTCATCGAGAGTGAGATGATGCGCATTGGCAAACCACCCATTAAGCTCGCCGAAATGTTCAGCGCACATGGCGTGTATATGGATAAAGCCGATAATTATGTGCGTATGCATGGTTCTGTGGCATGGGGCGACGGCGGTTCGCTGCATGATGTAATTGATATGTACGCCAAATATGGCGCCATGCCACAGGAAGTTTATACCGGACTGCACTATGGCACTACCAAAAATAAATTCGCTGAAATGCAGGCTATATTAAAAGCCATGCTCGACGCAGTAATCTCAAACCCGAATGGAAAACTTACCCCATCCTGGAAAAAGGCATATAAAGAGGCGTTGGATTCGTACCTTGGTGCTATACCGGAAAAATTCAAATGGGATAACCGCACCTATACTCCTAAATCATTCGCTGCCGAGCGTGTAGGAATCCACCCCGAAGATTATGTGGAGATTTCTTCATTCACTACTTCCCCTTATTACAAAAAGACAGTCCTTATGGTACCTGATAACTGGTCTTTCGCAAGGGTACACAACGTACAACTCCCCGACCTCACCGACATTATCGATAACGCACTTAATAAAGGATTTACAGTGGCATGGGCTACAGATGTAAGCGAGAAATACTTTAGCTGGAAAAACGGTGTGGCCTACGTTCCTGAAAAGGACTATGAAGACATGGACGACTCTGAAAAGAAATACATGTTCGACGGACCGAAGCTCGAAAGGGTCATCACACCTGAAAAACGCCAGTTAGCTTTCGATAATTATGAAACTACCGACGACCACGGTATGCACATAGTAGGCATGGCTACCGACCAGAAAGGCAAAAAATATTACATTGTTAAGAACTCCTGGGGCGATAAGAATGACTATAAAGGTTACATCTACGTGAGCAAGGCTTACGTGCTGTATAAGACCACAGCTATCCTACTTCATAAAAACGGAGTACCTAACCGGCTACGGGAAAAAATGAATATCTGACCTAAAATAATAAACCCCTCGAAAACGAGGGGTTTATTATTTTAAGCAATGCATGATCACAACTTCTTTCTTTTATTCACCCATTGTAAGCCACACCCTACAACTATTGTAAAACATACAGCCCTCACCTTTCCTTCTTGATTGAAATGAAATCCCCATCCGTTTTTCAAGGGATGGGGATAACCAATCGTTTTTCACTCCGGGATTATGGCTCCATTTCCTGCCTTGGCTTTTTATCCTTAGCCACTTCGTCTAGTATCTTCTGGTTATTGTGATTGTTTTCTGCTTCATTAGCCGCACCTTTGGTCAGCTCCATAGATTTTTTTGCAGCTGCAGCCGCATCAGCATTATTCCCTAGTTTCTTTTCTATACGTGCTTTCAGGTACCACATATAGTATGCTTTGGAATCCTGCTCTATCGCCTTATCCACATACGACTTTGCGAGGTCAAGTTTCCTGCCTGTCTCGTAATAGTAGTTTGCTGCTGAGAAGTAAGGCAGAGTTTGTTTTGCAGGATGGTTAATCGCCTTGTCTATATTCTCTTCAATTGTTTCATTATTAACGGCTACCACAGGAATAACGATTTTCGTCCTTTCCCATGTCAGTTCTATTTTACAAGTCGTGTAGGTGATGTCTGTAATTTCTATAGTGAAGGTCTGCACCACGTTTCCCATAGTAACTGGGCGCACTGTAAAGCGCGCTACATCATTTTCCACAGGGAATCCATTGGCATTCCAACTGCCCGTGCTGTTGTTCAGTATTATTTCCCACTTATCCTTATTAGGCACAGTGTAAAGCGAATATTCACCCGGCTTCACCTTCTGCCCGCCTATCATCAACTCCTCACCTACTTTTATTTTTGTAGCAGCATTAGCACCGGTACGCCATACCCTGCCATAGCCTACTACATCGCCAAAAATCTTGCGCCCTCGCATTGATGGCCTGCTGTAGGTGATATCAATCGCAGATAAAGAAAAGTCCTGCGATATTTTCGCACCCGGACTTAACGCCGGCAACTTCAGGCCCTGGGCGTCAGCGCCCCATACTGAAGTAAGAAGTAAAACTGAAAGAAGAAAATATTTCATGAGCTCTGTTTTTTGAAGATGCAAAATACGAAGTAAGTTGATAAACTTATTCACTCTTCACTTCTATTCAAAAAAAATCCCGCCATATCGCTGATATGCCGGGAAGGATTGTACTTACTAACCCATCGTTAGTACAACAAATGTCAGAAAAATCTTTCGCTCCTGAAAATAAAAAATAACTGAATACGCCGCGTCTAATTAAATATTTTATTTATAATATTTAATTATACCAAATCGACATCAAAACCAGGCATTGTGACACACTCTTGCGGACTTAAAAACATAATACGAGAACTGCGTCTTTGCGCCTTTGCGTGAGGCCTTTTTTCATGCCTACATTTGACATGTAATTGGTATAATAGCTTACAGCAAGCAGCCATAATTAATTAATTACATACATAAAAGAGAATAGCCCGGTAGAACCGGGCTATTCCTTTAAACATTATTAATAGTATTATCTCTCAATCACGAAGTGGAATACTGTATTATCCGCACCTGAACGAAGGTTAAGCATATACATACCATTTGCGAGAGAATTATTCAATTTGATTTCCTCGGTAATGGTTCCGTTTTGAGTTATTACTTTATTTGTATAGATAGTCTGTCCAAGCATATTGGTTACTTCAAGTGTCACCTCTGCATCTGCTGTAGTAGCCAGAGTACCTCTTACTGTAAACTCACCCTTGTTCGGGTTTGGAACCAACCTGATATCATTACCGGAAGTAACCTGGCTGATACCTGTAGCCCTAACAGTAACCTTTGTCGCATTAAAGCCAACCATTCCACAAACACCGGTAACCTCGCATGTAACTGAATCTCTGTTCATGAGGTTGTTGGTAGTAAATGTAGGCTGTGTGGCACCTGCAACAGGCGTAGAGTTGATTACCCACTGGTAAGTAGGATGTGAACCGGCAGAAACCACACTCGCACTGAACGTTACCGATTGGCCCGGAGCGATGCTTGTGTGATTTACATTCGAAGTAACAGTAACTATTGGCAGAACAGGGTTCTCAACAGTCATAGTAACCGGAACTGCGAACACCTCATCAGCAAGACGGCAATTGAAGTTGCTGCCAAGCCTGAAAGTGATGATATCGCCGTTTGACGGATAGTATGAATAAGTATTGCCTGTACCAACCGCAACACCGTTGTTTAACCATGTCATTACTGGGCTGGTACCACCGTACATCGAAGTTGCAGTGAAAGTAACAGAAGAACCTGCACATACCAGCGAACCCGGATCGGCAGAAACTGAAGCGGAAGGCATTTGCATTGAACTCACTACCATATGCATTGATTCGCTGCCGGTGTCAGGGTGAGCACACTGTGCAGTGCTGTGTATCACTGCTGTTACCACGTCACCGTTAAGCGGAACGTAGCTATAGTTGTTGCCAACACCCGCGCTAACACCATTAACCAACCACTGGTAGGTAGGTGATGCACCACCGTTAACCGGAGAAGCTGTGAAGCTTACTAACTGGCCTTCGCACACTGTGCCGCTAATGCTTGATGTCATATTAACCGATGGAATAAGAATAGGAAGGACATTAACAGTCGCACTGCCGTTCATCCCTGTCTCACAGCCGGTTGTTGCGTTGTTTGCTACAACAGTATACATACCTACTGCATTCTGCAATCCAAGACCGAGTGCCGAGCCCGTACCGGGAAGCGCAACTCCTACTGGTGTTGTGCCATGGTAAAGCTGATAATTAGTCCCAAGGTCTGAACCACTGATACCTACATGAACACCAAGACCTGTTTCGCAATAGTTACCACCGCCTACTACAGAGTATTTAGTTGGCAATGGGTTGATGCTGATGGTTGCTGATCCGGTTTGGTTAGCAGCACACGTAGTAGCTGAATTAGTAGCCACAACTGTATAGTTGCCTGCCGCAGTCCTTAATCCAAAGTCAATAGCTGAGCCGGTACCTGATACCGGTGAACCAACACTTGAAGTGCCGTGGAACAACTGGTATTTAATACCCATATCCGAATTGTCAAGGCCAATGTGAACGCCCGTACCACCGGTACAGTATGCACCACCACCTATAACCGCATGTGCATCAGGAAGCGGATTGATAGTGATAGTAGCGCTGCCTGACATGTTATTAGAACATGTAGTAGCCGGGTTATTGGCAATTACAGTATAACTTCCGGCAGCGGTCTGAGCCCCGAAATTAACACTTGAACCTGTACCGGTAATTGTCCCCATCAATGTTGTTCCGTTAAACAATTGATATTCTATACCAAGAGTAGAAACGCTGAGGTAGATATTGTTACCTGAGCCGCCGGCGCAATAGCTGCCACCACCTAATACGGTGAACGCAGAAGGTAATGGATTAATAACCACGTTTGCACTGCTGTTCATAGTCTTGCTGCAACCTGTTGTCGGGTCGCTGGCTACTACCGTGTAGCTGCCACCCGCAGTCTGCAGGCCGAAGCTGATAGAACCGCCACCACCTATCATCGGTGAGCCTACCATTGTAGTCCCCCTGTATAACTGGTAAGTAAGATCATTGTCTGTACCCGACAGCGTAACGTCAACACCTGTACCACCCGCGCAATAGCTACCGCCGCCTGATACCGTGTAAGCTGTAGGTAATGGTATAGTAGCCACAACTACACTACCCAACATATTGCTGGAACACATAGTTGTATTATTGGTAGCAACAACAGTATAAGTACCTGGAGTGATCTGTGAACCGAAATCGATTGGGCTGCCATTGCCTGGCAATGGCGTTCCCGATGGGCTGCCATCTATCATTAACTGGTACTTAATACCTATTACTGAGCTGCTGATGCCTACATGAACACCTGTGCCACCTGCGCAATAAGTACCGCCACCTGTCATTGCAAATGGAGTTGGTAATGGATTAGCTACTACCGGCGCACCACCAAACATATACCTTGAACAGTTGGTAGCAACATCAGTAGCTACTACTGTATAAGTACCCGGTGATGTCTGGTAGCCGAAGTTGATAGCTGAACCTGTACCTGCTACCGGGCTACCTACGTTTGTAAGGCCAAGATTAAGCTGGTAGTTGATGCCTGTGTTAGAACCATTAAGCACTACTTCCTTACCAGGACCGTCGGCGCAATAACTACCGCCGCCTGTTACCACATATATTGTCGGCAACGGATTAATCGAGATAACCGCATCACCTGTCATAAATACGTTACAACCGGTAAGCACATTTGTTGCTTTTACGGTATAGGTACCGGCTATTGTTTGTGCGCCAAAATTCACCGCAGAGCTAGAACCCATCAACGGGCTTCCTACGGGTGATGCACCTCTGTATAACTGATAACTAACACCTGTATTAGAATAATCAAGACCAACAGCAAGGCCGGTACCACCTGCGCAATATGCGCCTGTGCCGGTTACATTGAATAATGATGGCAGTGGATTAACACCTACGGTAGATACCCCAGACATAGCGTTAACACAACCTGTAACTGCATTTGTGCCTACTACTGTATAGATACCTGCACCCGTTTGTAAACCGAAGTTCAGCGCAGAACCTGTTCCCGACAAAGCAGTACCAACGGGGCTGCCATTAAGGTGCAGTTGGTAATTCACACCTGATGTAGAATTGCCCAATGTTACCGGCATTCCCGCATTACCTACACAGTAATTGCCACCGCCGCCTATAGGATAAGCGGTAGGCAGCAGGTCAATAGTAACGTTGGCTACACCTGTCATGTTTGATGTACAACCTGAAGATGCATCTGTAGCTTTTATGGTATAAATACCGGGGCTCGTAAAGTCTCCGAAAGTAACACCGAGACCCGTGCCGCCTACAATACCACCAACCGGAGATCCACCATAATAAACCTGGTAGTCAACACCTGCGTCCGTCTGATCAATAGATATTGTCCTGCCTGTACCACCGGCACAGTAGCTGCCGGTACCCATTACATTGTAAGCAACAGGTGGCATGCTGACAGAAACATTTACACCGCCACTCATTGTGTTTGTACATGAGGTACTTGTATTTATTGCTTCCACTGTATAATATCCGGCAATTGATTGCGGCCCGAAATTAAGAGGCGTACCCGTACCGGAAAGCATACTCACAAACGAACCATCCCTGTATAAACTATAATTAATACCTACTATTGAATTCGAAAGGCCGACATTCACTCCGCCACCACCGGCACAGTAAGCGCCGCCACCGGTTACATTATAAGGGAACGGTTTAGGATCAATAGTGATAATAGCAGATGATGCCATATTAGCCGAACATGTAGTAACTGCATGCACGGCTACTATGGTGTAAATACCTGCATCAAACTCCGGATCAAATGATATTGGACCTCCCGTACCACTTTCGTACACAGGGCCAAAACCGTGGTCCACAAGAACGCCGGTACGGTACAGATAATAATCTACACCTACCTGAGAACCGCTAAGGTGACAAATATTCCCCGCACCACCGTCACAGTAACTACCACCACCACTAACAATTTTCGTATCTGGCAGCACATCTTTAGTGATTACAGTAGAAGCAACCATGCCCCTCGCACATCCTGTAGCTGTGTTGGTTGCATATATGGTATAGGTGCTTGACGTTCCGGGGCCGGTCAATATGTTTTGTATGCCGAAATTAAGCCCGCTGCCCGTACCCGCCAATGCTGTTCCTAATGGAAGGCCATCACGTATCAACTGGTAACTCACACCCACGTCCGAACCGGTAAGGGTTACAGCAGTTGTGCTTGTTTTATCAGCACAATACGCACCGGTTGCTGGGCTGGTAATATGCAAATTTGGTAGTGCATTCACAGTCACGACGGATGATACCGCGCAACCTGTAGGCAAGGTATACCTGATGGTCACCGGAACTACACCAATAGCAGTAAGCAGTCCGGTACTGGGGTTAATAGTGGCAACGGGAGTACTCTCCGAAAGCCATGTACCACCAGGGGTAGCGTTGGTCATTGTAATAGTAGAACCTTGACAGATGCTCAGGTTAGCAGGCTCAATAGGTGCCGGCAACTGGTTCACCGTCATAGGGGCGGTAGAATAACAACCGCTAGGCATTGTATAAGTAAGTGTGGCATTGCCTACACCCACACCGTTGATTTCTCCGGTTGATGGGTTTACAGTGGCAATAGCACTATTGCTTGTACTCCATGTTCCGCCTGTTGGCGTAGCTACCGCATCTATAGTGGTGTTAGTACAGAAAGAGAACGAACCTATCGAAGAAGTAGGAGTAACTGGTGGGTCATCCTTGGTCAGGGCTATTGCGTTTGACTCCGCATTCTGGAAACCATTGGCGCAGGTTACCCTCATCCGGTAATATATAGTCCCTGTTGTCGTAACGGTAGGTGTGTAAACAGAATTTGTAGCACCAGGAAGCGGATAGAAAGTTCCTATGCCACCCGATGGTGATTCCAGCCACTGATAAGAAAGGCCGGGGCCTAACTGCTGGCCTACGTTATGTACGGTTGATGTAAAGCTGGCGCATCCCTGAATCGGCGACGCATCTACTATGCCCGGATAAGGAATCCCACTACATTTAGGATTTGTTATCATGACAGTGTAGTCGCGTGAATCGGCAAAATTAACAGTAGTTGTTGGGCAGGACGGAATCCCCGGATACTGTGGTTGTGCTGAATTATTACCTAATGCGTAAGTACAAATTACTCGCAACCTGTAAATGCCGGGCACTACGCCGGTCGACGGTATTGTTATTAACGGATTCTGAATTGTAGTACTGCTATTGTATGATTGAATACCACCAACGGTTTCTTCGGTTTCGAACGTACCGTTATTATTAAAATCTATCCACATCTGCAACGAATTCACATTACCTCCCGTAGGACTTACTTGCGTAGTATATGACCCACCGATACTCAAACTGACACTATGGGTAGCGCTACGATCTTTGTATTTTATTGTACTGTTAGCACTGGCATCATAATTATCCGACATAACGTTGTCACCCCATACCATAAATGGTACGCCTGGTGTACCGAACCAAAAACCACAGCAAAGATTACTTCCACATGTCGGCGTGCAACTTGAAGCAGCCAGACCGGCAACCGTAATCTGCCTGGCAGGTGTCGTAGCCGACGCTCCGCTTGTAGGGCAGGTAATCTTGCAGCGATACCATGTAGTTGCCGTTACTCCCTGAAAACCATAGGTAGGTAATACTGCCCCAGCAACGGGGGTAAAACCGGTAGTTGCACTTGTAGTACTCCGCTCCCATTGATATAGAAGCCCGCCCGCAAGAGAGGTGCCTGTAAGGGAAAGTGAAAATTCAGTAAGCGAACTTCCTGATGTGGGAGTAGCAGTAACTGTGCCCGCAGTTGGTGTACCTGAACATGGATTCACTCCGGTACCGGTAACGTTAACCGTTGCATTAGCACCACCACCGGTAATTGCTATTGTACAATTGTATACAGTACCCGCCGCAGTAGGGTTGAACTTAACATAAACCTTGAGTCCGGTAACCGTAGCCCCGGTATATGCCACATCTACATTATCAGCCCAGGTAACACCGTCAGTAGATAAAAGATAATTCGGGCAAGATGCAGCAACATTAAAAGGTCCTGCTCCAAGGTAACTACCATTTAAGGTAAAGAACTTAGGAGGCACAGTTAGCGTATTTGCTAATTGAGGTCCAAAAGCAAGCGTAGAAGGTGAGGCACTTGCAGTAGGGCCGTATATAGTAATTTCCCCGTTGCCTGTGGTAGACGAAGACTGTGCATTGTAAGAACTATAATGCGTTACATTCGTCACAATGGTCGGTGCAGTATAAGAAGAACCGCCGCCGCCGCCACCATAATAGCCGCCGCCGCCGCCATAATAGCCGCCGCCGCCGCCGCCGCCCCAAGCGCTGGTTGTTGATTGTCCACCTATACCCAAACTACCTGTTGCTCCACCACAAGTATTGTACCCGCCTGCGGACTGGGTACCACCCGTTGCACAATAACAAGTTCCTGAAGACTGGCTGCCACAATACCAACCAGAAGTTCCCGCAGGATATCCGCCATCACCGCCGGTTTGTGCATTGGAGCCGCTACAATTGTAACCAGCGCCACCGCCACCGCCAGCAACTACAACTCGGTTGGTTGTTGTGTAGGGTGTAACATTGGTGCCGCTAACAGTCGGCATGGTGAACCTGATGTCTGAAGCGCCTCCGCCTCCACCGTCATAATAGCGATATCCGAGACCTCCACCATTAAATCCACCCAATCCGGCACTATAGGTACAGCAAGTAACCCCGTTGGTACCCTTACCCCCAACCACCAGATAAAGCACCTGGCCGGATGTGACAGTAAGCGTTCCGGTAACTCGCGCCCCCTTGCTATAGTTGCTATAACTCTGGTAGTCCTTTCCACCACAAGCACCAATTACATCAAAGCCAATCTGGGTGACCCCTACAGGCACTGTATAGGTTTGTACAGCCCCCGTATAACTATATACAGTTTGTGCACTAACGCTGGAATTAAATCCCAATAAAAGGACGATGGGGATTATCAGTTTTGAAAAGTAGAATCGTTTCATTCTGCTATTTGTTTAAAATGATAAAAAAATTATAAAAAGGCAATGGTGTTCATTATCAATACAGTATTCGCTCAAACATAAATATTTGAATATGCAATGTAGCCCGTTTTCTAAAGAAAACAAAATTTTCAGTTAATTTTTTTTCCACACGGCAAAAATAAACCAACAATTAAACATATTCCCTTTATATCAGGCGTTATACATTTTCAAAATGTTAGTGAACTAATTATATATTTTTTGCCTTCAAGTATACCGCATCGCATGCCACGAACTTCCAGAACGATATTTTTTCTATTTTAGCCGCCCGGTTAAAGCTAAAATGGCTGAAAAAACAGCCTTTGCTCACCAACTAACACATATGAAAGGACTTTTGAGAAAAATATTCAGGTCGTTGTATTATTCGGTATATGGCAATACAGGCAAAGAGATTACTATAAATAATGAACCCTATACCGTATCGGCCCATGTGGCTCGCGGTATTAAGAACAATATTGACGAGGCGCCGCTGAAAGCGCTGTCTGCCCTGTGCGTAAATGCAAAAATACTTCTCGACATCGGGGGCAACATAGGGCTTATAGCCGCCATACTGGCTAAAAAAATGAAGCCGGGCTCAGTTATCTACTCCTTTGAGCCCGCGCCCCTAAGCTTTAAATATCTCGAAGATACCGCAAGGGTGCAAAAAGGCAACGCCCGTGTCATCCCGGTAAATAATGCGGTGAGCAACAACACTGAGAAGATATACTTCACCAACAATGGCAGCTCTTGCACCAACCAGATAAGTAATGCCAATGCAGCCAATACTATAGCAATCCAGCCGATAAGGATAGATGACTTTTGCAAGGAGAACAACATTAGCCCGGAAGTAATAAAAGTAGATATTGAAGGAGCTGAATACCTGGCACTCGACGGCATGAGGACCACACTGAAAAACAAGGATTGTATAGTGCTGGTAGAGATACACAAAAAACAATTAACCGACAGCAATATCACTAATGAAATGTTCGCAGCCCTCATTAACGACATAGGGTATAATGTATACAACACCAAGGGCGATAAAGTAGATACAAACCGTGTGCTCGACCACGAATGCATCATACTGTCGCGAACAAGGCCGCAGGGTCTATAATCACATAGCAATTACTCGGTTTTCTTTTTAAAAGACTGCAACAGCAATGCCCTTGAAACAGGCCATTCGTCGTCAATAATACTATACATCGCCGTGTTGCGAAATGTGCCGTTCGCACGCATACGCTCTTTGCGCATCACCCCTTCAAATGTAGCGCCAATGCCCAGTATAGCACTGCGGCTGCGCGTATTGTTCTCGTCTGTCTGTAGCTGCACCCGCACCGATTTCAGCGTCTCAAAACAATAAGTGAGCAACAACAATTTACACTCACGGTTATAACCCGTACGCCAGTATGCCGGGTCATACCAAGTCCACCCTATCTCCAGCTTTCTGTGTTCCGGAAAAATGTTGTGCAGGAAGGTGCTGCCTATTATTTTACCACTCAGTTTATCAATCACAGTAAAGGGATACTGCTCTCCTGTCGCCCGCTTTAATATGGCACTTTTCAGGTGCAGCATAAGCCGCTCACTGTCTGCCCCGTTTATGGAAATATGCTCCCATATCTGCTCCTGCCTGCCCACTTCTGTCAACTCATCAAAATGAGCGTGTTCCAGGGGCACTAATTTTACCCGGTCCCCTTCAAGTATCACGGGATGTTGTATCCATTTCATAAACGCAATTTACATACAACTTGTTACACATGACTTACGACTTACGGCTAAAAATCCGTTCTTTGCACTTCAATGGAAAACAAAAACCTGCTTTACTATATTTTCTCGGTTGTCCGGTTACTGCTCTACCCCGTTGCCCTCCTTTACGGCGCTATCGTGTGGCTACGCAACCGCCTGTATGATGTTAAATTTTTCAACTCCATTGAGTTCAGCGTACCGGTCATCACTATAGGCAACCTCTCCACAGGCGGCACAGGAAAAACACCCCATGTGGAATACCTGGTCCGCTTGCTGCAATACAGGTTCAGGGTGGCCACAATGAGCCGCGGGTATAAGCGCCACACACAAGGCTTCCTGCTGGCCGATGAAAACACCAACGCCCTGCGTATAGGCGATGAACCCATGCAATACCACATGAAGTACCCTGAGCTGGTGGTGAGCGTAGCAGAAGAACGCATGATAGGCATACCAACCCTGCTGCAGCGCCGCCCCGATGTGGAAGTGATTATACTTGATGATGCCTACCAGCATCGCTCGGTAAGAGCGGGGATGAACATACTTATCACCGACTATTCTAAACCTTTCTATGACGATCACATCCTCCCCTTCGGCAACCTCCGCGAAAGCAGGAATGCATACAAGCGCGCTAATGTGGTGATTGTTTCTAAATGTCCTCCCTCCCTGTCAAATACCGACGCAAAAAATATACAAGCAAGAATAGCTCCACTCCCAAACCAGCAGGTATTCTTCACCAGCATACAATACGATGCCCCGGTTGATTTTTTCACTAAAGAACATGTAACCCTCACCAATAAGAACATCATCCTGGTATGCGGTATAGCGCGCCCTGAGCCGCTTATAGCCTACCTTCGCCAAACAGCAGCAGATGTTCACCCGCTCTCTTACCGCGACCACCACTACTTCGTTTCCGCCGATCTCGAAGAAATAAAAACAGCTTATAACAACTGGGATGTACCCAATAAAACAATACTCACTACCGAGAAAGATGCTGCCCGCCTGCACCTGCACTATGATAAGCTGCAAGAATGGGGAATAACCATTGCCGTATTACCTATTGCAGTGAATGTACTCTTTAATAAAGGCCCTGAATTTGATGCTGCGATAACTGCTTATGTGGAGAAAACTATATCGGAGAATAATGAGTTGTTTGGCGATAACTACAGTAACGACATAGACATTCCTCAACTGCCGCAATAACGAGGCAACTAATCATCTTCTCAATACCTCATTACCATCTTTCATCAGGTCACGTATCACTACCGAAGCAAGCGTGGCACCAAATGTAGCAGGCAGGTAAGAGATTGTTCCGTACGCCGACTTCTTGAAGTTCGTGCCGTCCGTCAGCATGATGGAATTCTTATCCGGCGCTTCGGGCGAAAAGACCGCCTTTATGCCTTTCTTAATACCATAGTCGCGTAGCTGCTTACGTATCTGCTGTGCAAACGGGCAATTGTAGGTCTTCGATATATCGGTCACCTGTAGCATCGTTGGGTCCAGCTTGCCGCCTGCCCCCATGGAACTCACAATGCGGATGCCTTTTGTATAAGCGGCTTTAATAAAAGTGAGCTTGGGTGTAATGCTGTCTATCGCGTCTATCACATAGTTAAACTGGCCGCTGAGCAAGCCATCCACCATTTCAGGCATCACAAACTCTTTTACAATATGCAGCTTCAACTCAGGGTTTATCTGCAGCAGGCGCTCACCCATAATATCCGCCTTGCTTTGCCCATGATTGGTGGCAAGTGCCGGTAATTGCCTGTTACGGTTACTGGGCGCTACCACATCGCCGTCTACTATAGTCATCTCCCCTATGCCCGACCTGCATATGAACTCTGCGGCAAACGAACCCACACCACCAAGCCCAACTACCATTACATGCGAGTCGGTAAGTTTCAATAGCTTTTCTTTCCCTATCAGTATTTCGGTGCGTGAGAGCCACTCCAAATCTGTCATCATACTATATTCCGCTTAGATACTTTTTTAAAATTTTCTTCTACATGCAAAATAATATCAGCCACCGATGTTTTGCGCAATTCGGCAACTCTGTGATAAATATCTTCTATTGCAATTGCAGCATTATCCGTCTCGCAAAAAAACTTGTCGCCCGGTATCTCGCGAACCACATCCGCTAAAGTGTTATCCTTTAAAACTGCAGCGCCAAAAGAAAGATAATACCCTTTTCGCAATAGCTGGTCTGCGATGTTTCTATTCTTGTTGAACCCATGAAAAATGACCGGCACACTAGGTCGCACCTCGTCCAATAGCTGCATTACCTCTGCAAACGCACGCACGCAATGTATCACAATCGGTTTTTGCAGCTCTTTTGCCAATACCAACTGCGCTCTGAAAACATGCAACTGCAATGCCCAATCTGTTTCACACGCCTTGTCAAGTCCGCACTCCCCTATAGCAATCACATTTTCACAGAACGAAAATTCTTTCAATTCCATCAAAAGCCCCTCACTGTCATGCAGATACCACGGGTGCAGCCCTATGCTGCACAGCATCCCTTCCTCCCCCCTCCCGAAACCTGAGTATAGGTTGTTTACCTGCAAAATATTATCGCCAACGACGGACTGCCTATGTGTATGAATATCTATATACAATGCTGTAAAGGTACTTTCGTAAAAATACTTAACCCAAAAAAAGACCGCCCATTGAGCGGTCTCTTTTTATCAATTATATGGGTCACATTCATCACATTACCCACATTCAATCACATTCACTATTCTTCTTCATCAAACTGCAGCACATCTCTGTTTGCCATCAGCAGTTCGAACTCTTCTTTAGAGCCTACTACCAGATCATCGAACTCACGCATACCCGTACCGGCTGGTATCAGGTTACCTGTGATAACGTTTTCCTTCAGACCAAGCAGGCTGTCTGCTTTACCGTTGATAGCTGCCTGAGAAAGCACCTTAGTGGTTTCCTGGAACGATGCGGCTGATATCCAGCTCTGCGTGCCCAGCGATGCTTTGGTTATACCCAACAGCATCGGCGATGATGTAGCGGGGTTTGCATCACGGTATTCCACCAGCTTCTTATCAGCACGGCGCAGTCCACTGTTTTCTTCACGTATCTCACGGATAGTAACTATCTGGCCGGGGTGCATTTTATCAGAAGCACCGGCTTCAGTCACTACCTTCTTATCAAAGATCCAGTCATTCTCATCCTGGAACTCAAACTTATCAACAGTATCCTCTTCAAGGAACTTAGTATCTCCCGGGTCCACAATGTTCACCTTACGCATCATCTGGCGAACAATCACCTCAATGTGCTTATCGTTGATCTTCACACCCTGCAAGCGATATACTTCCTGTATCTCATTTACCAGGTATTCCTGAACCGCAAAAGGCCCTTTGATTGAAAGTATATCAAGCGGCGTGGTAGCGCCATCAGAAAGCGGCGTACCGGCTTTCACGAAGTCACCGTCCTGAACCATGATATGGCGGGTAAGCGGCACAAGGTATTTTTTCACTAACCCTTCGCGCGATTCTACTACAATCTCACGGTTACCACGTTTCACGTTACCAAACCCGACCACACCGTCTATTTCAGCCACCACCGCAGGATTGCTCGGATTACGTGCTTCAAACAGCTCCGTTACCCTTGGCAGACCACCCGTGATATCTCGGCTACGACCCATCACACGCGGTATTTTCACCAGCACCTGTCCGTTCATCACTTCCTCGTCAATGTTCACAACAATGTGGGAACCGACTGGTAGGTTATACATCTTATGGTCCTTAGCCCCATCAATGAATATAGATGGTATCTTGGTCTTATCTTTTGTTTCAATTACCACTTTCTCGCGGTGGCCTGTTTGCTCATCTGCTTCCTCACGGTATGTTATACCCTCTATCACACTATCAAAACGCACTTTACCCTGTATCTCCGAAATGATAACCGCATTGAACGGATCCCATGTGCATATCACGTCTCCCTTCACCACCTTCTTGCCGTTTGCTATTTTCAGCATAGAGCCGTAAGGTATATTGTTGGTAATCAGCAGGCGATCATTTGTCACATCCACAATACGCACCTCGCCAGTACGGCCTATTACTACCGTCTGCTCTTGTCCTTCTGCATCTTTGTATTTTGTGGTACGCAGGCCGTCAAACTGTATTGTACCGTCAAAACGGGCTACCAGTTGAGATTCAATAGCTGATGAACCCGCAACACCACCCACGTGGAAGGTACGCAGTGTAAGCTGCGTGCCCGGCTCACCTATCGACTGTGCTGCAATGATACCAACCGCATCACCCTTTTGTGCCATATAGCCTGTCGCCAGGTTCTTACCATAGCATTTCGCGCACACGCCCCTGCGGCTTTCGCAGGTAAGTACCGAACGTATCTCTACAGTATCTATAGGGCTTTCCTCTATGCGCCTGCCGATGTCTTCTGTTATCTCCGAACCGGCAGTAGCTATGAGCTCATCGGTAAGTGGGTCATAAATATTATGCAGAGATGTACGGCCAAGGATACGGTCATACAGTGGCTCTACTATTTCTTCATTGTCCTTCAGCGCAGAAGTAGCAATACCACGCAGTGTGCCACAGTCTTCTCCGTTAATAACCACATCCTGTGCAACGTCCACAAGGCGACGTGTGAGGTAACCGGCATCCGCCGTTTTCAACGCCGTATCCGCAAGACCTTTACGCGCACCGTGCGTAGAAATGAAGTATTCTAATACACTCAATCCCACCTTGAAGTTTGAAAGAATCGGGTTTTCGATAATTTCAGAACCTGATGATCCGCTACGACGTGGTTTTGCCATCAGTCCCCTCAGGCCGGCAAGCTGCTTAACCTGCTGCTTACTACCACGCGCACCTGAGTCAAGCATCATATACACAGAGTTGAAGCCCTGTTTATCTGCCGCCATTTCACGGATAAGCGTTTCAGTCACACGTGTATCCACGCGCGACCATACGTCAATCACCTGGTTATAGCGCTCGTTGTTCGTGATAAGACCCATGTTGTAGTTGTCCATGATTTCGTCCACCTCGACTTGAGCCGCAGCAACCAGTTGCTCCTTAATATCCGGAACTGTAAGGTCTTTGATATTGAACGACAATCCACCCCTGAACGCTGTACGGAACCCTAATGTCTTAATGTCATCAAGGAAAGCTACCGTTTTAGGTATGTTGGTATTCTTTAGTATCTGCCCGATAATCTCACGGAGTGATTTCTTGGTAAGCAGCGCGTTAACAAACCCATTCTCCTTAGGAACGAATTGATTAAAGATAACACGGCCTACAGTAGTGTCTATAAGCTCATTCTTTATATTACCTTCATTATCACGCACATTGGCTTTAACCTTTATCCAGGCATGCAGGTCTGCTTTACCTTCGTTGAAAGCTATCAACACTTCTTCCGTGCTGTAATAAGCCTTATTCTCACCCTTTACAATTTCTTCGGGAGTTGATTTCTTACCTTTTGAAATGTAGTATAGGCCAAGCACCATGTCCTGCGATGGCAGGGTGATCGGTGTTCCGTTCTGCGGGTTCAGGATGTTGTGCGATGCCAGCATCAGCAATTGTGCTTCCACTATTGCCGCATTGCTCAGCGGCACGTGAACCGCCATCTGGTCACCATCAAAGTCAGCGTTGAACGCCGAACATACGAGCGGGTGCAGTTGTATCGCCTTACCTTCAATAAGTTTTGGCTGGAATGCCTGTATCGACAACCTGTGCAGCGTGGGGGCACGGTTCAGCAGTATCGGGTGCCCTTTCAGTACATTCTCAAGGATGTCCCATACCACCGCTTCCTTACGCTCCACCAATTTCTTCGCACTCTTCACGGTTTTTACTATCCCCCTTTCTATCAGCTTGCGGATGATAAACGGTTTGAACAGTTCTGCAGCCATATCCTTAGGCAGGCCGCACTCATGTAATTTCATTTCAGGGCCTACCACGATAACCGAACGACCTGAATAGTCAACACGTTTACCAAGCAGGTTCTGGCGGAAACGGCCTTGTTTGCCTTTCAGCACATCAGACAGTGACTTCAATGCACGTCCGCCTTCTGCCTTCACGGCATTCGATTTACGGCTGTTATCAAACAGTGAGTCTACCGCTTCCTGAAGCATACGTTTTTCATTACGCAGGATCACCTCAGGTGCTTTAATTTCTATCAGTCGCTTCAAACGATTATTACGGATAATAACACGGCGATAAAGGTCATTAAGGTCTGATGACGCAAATCGGCCTCCATCCAATGGAACGAGCGGACGCAGCTCCGGTGGAATTACCGGGATATACTGCATCACCATCCACTCCAGCCTGTTCTCTATGCGGGTATTCGCATCACGGAACGCTTCAACCACACTCAGGCGCTTCAAAGCTTCCTGTTTACGCTGCTGCGATGTTTCATTCGCGGCCGCATTACGAAGGTCGTATGATAAAGTATCAAGTTCTATCCTCGACAAAAGCATCTGAACTGCTTCTGCCCCCATCTTGGCGATAAATTTATTCGGGTCTTCATCCGGCAGATATGGATTTTCTTTTGGCAGACTATCCAGTATCTCCAGGTACTCATCTTCTGTAATGAGTTGCTGGTGAGTGCTTTCAGACTCTTTCAGATTCAGCTTTGTGCGTATCTGCTCTTCTGCATCACCTGCCTGCACTACTACATAACGCTCATAATACACAATGCTCTCCATCTTCTTAGAGCTAACGCCAAGCAGATAGCCTATCTTATTTGGCAGGCTCTTGAAGTACCATATATGCACGATTGGCACCACCAATTTGATATGGCCCAAACGCTCGCGGCGCACTTTCTTTTCAGTAACCTCAACACCACAACGGTCGCACACAATACCCTTATAACGGATACGTTTGTACTTTCCGCAATAACATTCGTAATCCTTAACGGGCCCGAATATCTTCTCGCAGAATAAACCATCACGCTCCGGCTTGTAGGTACGGTAGTTGATGGTTTCCGGCTTCAATACCTCACCATATGAACGGTCAAGGATCGCATCAGGAGAAGCAAGGCTGATTGTTATTTTACCAAATCCCGCCCGCGGACGGTTGTCTTTTTTTACTGCCATATCTGTAGTATAAAGTATTAAGTAGAAAGTAGAAAGCTATAACGTACCATGTAAACCGTGAATCATTCTCTGAACTTCAGTAATATCTTTTACAAGTCCGTTATAAACCTCTTCATTCATGTAATTTAATTTTTTACTAATTACCAGTTGAGTTTCTAATTCATAAGCCGACCCCAACGCTACTGTCAAAAATTGCTTAAAATAAGCTGCTGAGTTTCTTCCGGCACCCTCCGCAATATTGCTGGAAATTGAAGTCCCGCAGCGCTGCATTTGACTTACTAAATTGAACTTCTCACTTTCAGGGAACTTCTTAGTTATTTCATAAATCCTGACAACTACATCAATAGACTTTTGCCATACTATTAGCTCCCTGAAATTATTCATATTTAAAAGAACTTTTATCACAAGCCAATACGTAGCAGCTTTCGACTTTCTACTTTTGACTTTAGACTATTTTATTCGAATTTCAATTCCAAACCAAGTCCACGCAACTCATTCACCAATACGTTGAATGACTCAGGTATACCTGCTTTAGGTATGTTGTCGCCCTTCACTATCGCTTCATAAGTTTTCGCTCGGCCTATGATATCATCCGATTTCAGTGTCAACAACTCTTGCAGGATATTCGACGCGCCATATGCCTCCAGCGCCCAAACTTCCATTTCACCAAAACGCTGGCCACCGAACTGTGCTTTACCACCCAGCGGCTGCTGCGTAATAAGGCTGTAAGGCCCGATAGAACGCGCGTGCATCTTATCGTCTACCATGTGGTGCAGCTTGATAACGTATATGATACCTACGGTCGCTTTCTGGTGGAAACGCTCCCCTGTTTCGCCGTCATACAGGTATGTATGGCCAAACTCCGGCAAACCTGCTTTTTCTATAAGGCCTTCTATTTCCTCTACTGTTGCTCCATCGAAGATAGGCGTAGCAAATTTCTGTCCCAGTTTCTCTCCGGCCCATCCAAGTATGGTCTCGTATATCTGCCCGAGGTTCATACGCGATGGTACACCCAGAGGGTTCAGCACCACGTCAACCGGCGTACCGTCTTCCAGGAATGGCATATCCTCTTCCCGAACTATCTTCGCTACAATACCTTTGTTACCGTGGCGGCCCGCCATTTTATCACCTACCTTCAGTTTACGCTTGCTCGCAAGATATACTTTGGCAAGTTTCAGCACACCCGCCGGCAACTCGTCACCAATGCTCAGGTTGAACTTCTCACGCTTGTAGCGCCCCAGCTCTTCGTTGAACTTGATGTTATAATTGTGCAGCAGTTGGTTGATGAGGTCATCAGTTTCCTTATCGCCTGTCCAGCCAAGTGGGTTCACATTCTGGAAGTCGATAGAGCCAAGTGTCTTGGAGTTGAACTTGCCGCCCTTACTCAAAACAGTCTCACCAAAATTATTGGTAATACCTGCTGATATTTTGTCTTTAAGCAGTATGGCCAGTTTCTCGAACAGGAAGTTTTTCAGGTCTTCCAGGTTCTTCTCATGCACTTTTTCTATCTTCTCCAGCGCTGCTTTTTCACGCACTTTAGAATTCTTGTCTTTCTTAGCGCGCTGGAATAATTGTTTAGATATAACAATACCCTCAGTGCCGCTCGGCGCCTTCAGAGAAGCGTCTTTCGCATCACCTGCCTTATCGCCGAATATGGCGCGCAGCAGCTTCTCTTCCGGTGTTGGGTCTGTTTCGCCTTTAGGTGTTATTTTACCTATCAGTATATCCCCTTCTCCCACGTGGGCACCTATACGTATAATACCATGCTCGTCCAGGTCTTTTGTAGCTTCTTCCGATACGTTCGGAATATCTGCTGTCAACTCTTCCTCGCCAAGCTTGGTATCGCGCACTTCCAGTTCATACTCATCAATATGTACTGATGTGAACCAATCGTCACGCACTACTTTCTCATTGATTACTATCGCATCCTCAAAGTTATAACCCTTCCAGGGCATGAATGCCACCTTCAGGTTACGGCCCAGCGCCAGTTCTCCGTCTTGTGTTGCATAACCTTCAGTAAGGAAGTCACCTGTCTTTACTTTCTGACCCTTACGCACACATGGGCGCAATGTCATGCTGGTGCTTTGGTTCGTCTTTTTATACTTTGTAAGTGTGTATACTTTCAGGTCGTCCTCAAATGATACGAGGCGCTCTTTTTCGCCGCGGTCATAGCGCACATGGATATGGTCTGCATCCACATACTCTACTACACCATTACCATCAGCATGTATCTGTATACGTGCATCGCGTGCGGCTTTCGCTTCCAGTCCGGTACCTACTATCGGCACTTGTGGTATAATCAGCGGCACAGCCTGGCGTTGCATGTTCGATCCCATCAGCGCGCGGTTGGCGTCATCATGCTCCAGGAAGGGGATCAACGATGCGCTCAGTCCTACAATCTGGTTAGGGGCAACGTCCATGAATTCAACTTCGTCTTTCTCGAGGATAGGGAAGTCACCGGTCTGGCGCGATTTAATTTTCTCTTCCAGGAAGTGGCCTTTTTCATCCAATGGCACGTTTGCCTGGGCAATTTTTGCCAGGTCTTCCTCTTCTGCGCTCAGGAACCTGTAATTTTTCAAGTCCACCTTGCCTTCTTTTACTTTATGGTATGGCGTTTCTATGAAACCCATATCGTTGATCTGCGCGTGAACGCACAGCGTAGAGATAAGACCAATGTTCGGTCCTTCCGGCGTTTCAATAGTACACAGGCGGCCATAATGGCTGTAGTGTACGTCACGCACCTCAAAGCCTGCGCGCTCACGGCTAAGGCCACCCGGGCCTAACGCTGATATACGGCGTTTGTGGGTGATCTCAGACAGTGGGTTTGTCTGGTCGAGGAACTGTGATAATTGCGATGTACCGAAGAACGAGTTAATAACAGAAGAAAGCGTACGCGCGTTGATAAGGTCAATTGGTGTGAACACCTCATTGTCACGCACGTTCATGCGCTCACGGATGGTACGTGCCATACGCGCCAGGCCTACACCAAACTGGGCAAATAGCTGCTCGCCCACGGTGCGCACACGACGGTTGCTCAGGTGGTCAATATCATCTATCTCCGCTTTACCGTTAGTAAGGCGCACCAGGTATTTAATGATGGATATGATATCCTCCCTGCTTAATACTTTGGTCGTCAGGTTAATATCAAGGTTCAGCTTGCGGTTTATCTTATACCGGCCTACTTCACCAAGGTCATAACGCTTATCACTGAAGAACAGTTTTTCTATGATACCACGTGCTGTTTCATCATCCGGCGCGTCTGAGCCGCGAAGCTGGCGGTAGATGTGCTGCACCGCTTCCAGTTCAGAGTTAGAAGTATCTTTATTTAATGTATTATATATAATAGAGAAGTCACCGCTTACCTCTTCTTTCTGCAGGAATACGGTTTTTATGCCCATTTCCTGTATCAGGTTGCTGTTATCTTCATCAAGCACACTGTCACGGTCCAATACCACTTCATTACGCTCAATGGTCACTACTTCACCGGTATCCTCGTCCACAAAATCTTCTGTCCAACTACGCAGTACGCGTGCTGCCAGACGGCGGCCCAGGTTGGCTGTAAGTGCTTTCTTTTCCACCTTCACCTCATCGGCCATGCCAAAGAGTTCCAGTATGTCCTTATCTGTTTCGTAACCAATTGCGCGGAGCAGTGTGGTTACAGGGAATTTTTTCTTACGGTCGATGTAAGCATACATCACGTTGTTAATATCCGTAGCAAACTCCATCCATGCCCCTTTGAATGGTATCACGCGGGCACTGTATATCTTCGTTCCGTTCGGGTGAACGCTCTGACCGAAGAACACGCCCGGTGAACGGTGGAGCTGGGATACGACTACACGCTCTGCACCGTTTATGACGAAGGTACCACGAGGGGTCATATATGGGATATTGCCCAGAAACACATCCTGCACAATAGTCTCAAAGTCAACGTGCTCTTCATCATTACAGCTCAGTTTCAGCTTCGCTTTCAGCGGCACAGAATACGTCAGGCCACGCTCCATACACTCGTCAATAGTGTAACGGGGCGGGTCAATGAAGTAGTCCAGGAACTCAAGCACGAAAATGTTGCGCGTATCCGTGATCGGGAAGTTCTCCTTGAACACTCGGAAAAGGCCTTCATTGTTACGCTTATCAGGCGTTGTCTCAAGCTGGAAAAAATCCTGGAACGATTGAAGCTGAATGGCCAGCAGATCTGGGGTTGCGGCTGCATCATTTAACTTTCCAAAGTTAACTCTCCCGGATGCTGTCTTTTTTAGTGGTGTAGCCATAGTATTTTTTATACTCCTTTATAGAAACAAAAAAACCCTGAAAGCCAGGTGTAGCCCAACTGTCCAGGTGATCAGTATTAACAAAAAACGGTCAAAATTATTTTGCGCACGTACGATTCCTTTGAAAAAAGGATGGCAAAGATAAGAAACAGCTATTAATTAAGCAAAAAATATTCCAAATTTTCAAAAGATTACCCTGATTGCCTAAGAAGTCCCTGTTTTAGACATGTATAAATTATTTCGCAATACAATAACTGCCATACAAATATATGCTTTTTATCCGTTGAGCACTGAGCTTGTTCTGAACAAAACCAAACAACACATAAAAAAATATTTATTTGTTTGAAAGTTAACTTTCTCAAAAAACCTATTATTTTTATGCCTCACTAAAAAAACATACCTTTTTATGAAAAAGTTATTACCAATCGCAGCAACTGCTTTACTCACAGGATTCATCATTGTTTCTTCATGCAAAAAAAAGGATGACAACCCTGTAGGAAACTGGACATGTTCTTGTACTGTCGTTGCTTCCGGTGTCACTACTACCCCCTCGTTCACCTACTCAAGCACCGCAAAAAACACAGCAACTGCAAGTTGCGCTTCAGTTCAATCAGGCTATATTGCCGTAGGTGCTACCTCTGCGACATGTACGCTTAAATAAATTATATAATTATACAATCTGCATAGAGCTGCATTTACAAATGCAGCTCTATGCTTTTTAGACATATTTTAACCAAATCCGCTTATGGCTTATACTGGTTAATGCATTAACTTTATGAAAAAATCTGGCATTATGAAAAGGTTTCTTCCGCTTGCAGCCATTACACTTTGCTTTACACTTGGCCTCATTGTATCCTGCACAAAAGCAGAAGACGGTGACCCTACCGGCAACTATACATGCCGATGCTCTGTTACCACCTCTTCCGGCACGCAAACAGTCGATGTGCCGCTTAACAACGTCACACTTTCTTATGCCACCTCTACCTGCGAGACCACGGAAAATACATACAACAGCACCAACCCGCCATCAAGTTGCAGTATTCAATAATGCCAAAAGCAGCGTTAAACAAAGCTTTTTAATAATGTACACTACGAACCTGCCAATCTAATTTGCAGTAAATAAATGAATAAATTATTCAGGCTCCTTCTCATACTATTGGCATTGGCCACAGGTGCGCTGTTCCTGTATTCCGCTTACACAAAATTATTTCCGTCCATCCAGGCGTTCGAGTACAATATAGCCGGCAATACTCACCTTACCCATTTTACCGCCGCTATCTCGGCAAGGTTCTTCATTGGCCTGGAGGCTGCGCTGGGGGCCATGATTACCCTTCACTTTTTCGGTAAGCGTAAATGGGTACTGAAGGCTGCTTTTGTATTGGTAGCAGTATTCAGCATATACCTCATATGGCTCTGGATAATAATGGGCGACAACGTCAACTGCGGCTGCTTTGGCGGTGCCATTTTCATGAGCCCGTCTACTTCACTAATAAAAAATGCTGTTATTCTCGTGGTTCTCGGCATCCTTATAAGGCACCATAAAGGCTTCTCTTTCGATACAGCAAACCTTATTCCCATCGCGAACGTACTATGCCTTGTGATTGCTGCCTATATTGCTTTCCCCATATTCACACCCTATAAATTCAAATTTGAAAAGCTCTATGCAGATACTCTCTACGCCCCCATAGCAGACCTGAAGCGCGGCAAACATATAGTCGCATTTCTCAGTCGATCATGTTCCCATTGCCGGAAGGCAGCCCTAAAAATGCATGAAATGAGGCAAAACAATCCCACCCTGCCTTTTTATATGATTATTGGTGGCGCAGATACCGCATTTTATACCTTCTGGGATGATACCCATGCGCGAGACATCCCGTGGTCGCTCCTGCCCGAAAAGACGTTTATGGATTATACCGGGGGCGAATTTCCCCAAATAATATGGCTCAACAACGGCAAAGTAGATGCCAACACCACCTACCCCGAACTTGACCAGAAAACAATAGAAGAATGGATGAAGCACTAGCTGGCACTCATTCTATGGAATGAGGATGCGATGCTCGCCCCCCAATTCCCGATCCCTATTTCCCAATTCCTAAAAAATACCCCTCCAACTGTTTCGCCACTATATCCCAGTCAAAACGCTCTTTTATCACCCTTGCCCCACTCTCCCCCACATGCCTCCTTAGCTCCTCCGATGACAACAGCTCCAACACACTATTCGCAAACGCCTCCGGCTCCCGCTGCATGATGGCCCCCTCGCCGCTCTGTATGCCAAGTCCGCCAAAACCTATATGCGAGCATACCACAGGCACCCCCATAGCCATAGCCTCCAGCACCTTGTTCTGGGTGCCCGCCCCAAACCTCAATGGAGCCACTACCACACTTGCGCTGTTGTATGCACCAGCCAGTTCTTTTACAAAACCTGTCACTTCCACATTATCCCCGGCAAGAGCCTTCACAGCCTCCACAGGCCGTTGCCCTGCTATCACGAACTTCACATCCGGCTTTTTCAACCGTATCAATGGCAATATGTTTTGCACAAAGTGTACCACCGCGTCCACATTGGGCGCATAGTCCATATTCCCGGTAAACAATAACGTTTGACTATGCCCGTAATCATGCCCTCTTGGCGCAAACGTGGTCATATCCACCCCATTCGGCAATAATCGCAGGTTATCTGCGTGGTGCTTTCTTCTCAGGTACTCCAGGTCCTCTGCCGAGCATACCAGCGACAAGTCATACTCTTTCAGCACACTTTCATATTTCAGTAAGCGCTTCTGCTCTATATTTTCAAATATCGTCGTCAATATACCCCGCTTCACTTGGCTCCTTCGTTCCCAATATAGCGAGAACGCATCCGGCAGGTCCAGTATACGCGGTATATCCTTTCGCTCGGCCAGGTATGGCGACATCCGCAAATGTTGCACATGCACCACATCATAATGATGCTTCGCTATCAGTCCGTCTAACTCTCTTTGCAATTCTTCCGACCGGAAATACAGTACCTGTAGCGGTTCATTCCGCCATGCCCCCTGCAGGCAGTTCATCATACTCTTCCACTTAGGCAGGTACACAAAATGCACTTCTTTGAATATCTTCTCCAGCTCAGTTTTATGCCCCATATCCTCCTCCGTTTGCGCAAACGTAAGCAGGTGCAGTTCATGGCGCGAATTCAACCTTTTGGCCAGGTTAAATATCTTCAGTTTATCCCCCCGGTAGGGCGGATAAGGCACTCTGTTGGCAAGGAATAATATCTTCAAAAGTTACTGCTTTATTTATTTCTTCTATCCGGCTGTAAAGATAGCGTTCCTGCTTATCCCTTTAACAGACAGAATACTGAGATGGCGCAAAATAGATGAAATAGAATTATATTGCAATTAACTCATCCCGGTATGAAGAAATTTTTCTGCTCGTTTTTCGCCCTTTTCTCGATTAGCGCTTATGCACAGATAAATCAGGGTAAACTACTAACAAAAAACAACTACTTCGAAATACCTTTCACCGAGACAACAAAGGAAATTCATACCAAAGCCACCATTCGGGGCGATGAATACGATTTTATGCTTGACACTGGGGCTCCGGCATTCATATCTACCGAATTACAAAAGAAATATAAGTTCGCTCATCTCTACAAAGGCAAGACACAGGATGCCAGCGGCAACAAAGTAAAGACCGAAATAGTGCTGATTGATACCATACAATTTGGCCCCTTCGTCCTGACCGGCATACCTGCAATCGTCATTGATATGACAGAATCCCCCCTCGAATGCCTCAACCTTCCGGGCAATATTGGCAGCAACATGCTCCGCCACCTATATGTTCAGTTCGATCTGACAGAACACCGTATTGCCATTACAGACGATAAAAAGTTATTGAAGAAGCAAACTACGGCCTATCACCCAATGGTGGTTAGCAGCCAAAGCGATGTCTATTTCACTGTAACACTCAATGGCAACATTATCGACACCATACATTACGACAGCGGCGACGCACAGCTGTATAATATTTCTAAACGTACCATGAACAAATATATTAGCACCTATCCAGATCACGTTATCCGAAGCGGATATGGTACAATGTTCATGGGCATGGGCGGAGCCGGTAGTCCTTTTCCACAATACATAGTTAGGTCAGAATCCATCAAAGTGGGTTCCACAACTATTAATACAGGCACCATATCTATTGCCGGAAACGACAAGTCGCGCATGGGCCGAAGGATGCTGGACTATGGCCTCCTCCAGCTCAATTATCCCGATAGTTCATACGCCTTCGACCCCTATACTGCTACTAACATACCAACCCGATTCGATTTCGGGTTTCAGTCTGTGATGAATGACGATGAAGTAACAATAGGCTGTGTATGGGAAAACACCGCAGCAGAAAAACAAGGCCTGCAATCCGGCGACCGAATAATGAAAGTAGATGACATGGACTTCACAACGATGACAAAATGCGAGGCTGTAGAGGCCATCCGCCGGGTAAGCAAGATTGAGAAAAGCACAATAAACCTAACCTTCCGCCACAAAAAACAACCCCCAAAAACTATTACTGTTGAAAAGAAACCCCTATAACCTTTATTCTCATATTTGAACCCGCAAATTGACGCATTACCAAATTATCGAATTGCCGCATTATTTCAGTATCTCATGCCCCATCTTGTCCCGCTTGGTTTGCAGGTAGAATTCATTGTGTGCGTTAGGCGCTACCTCAATCGGCACATTCTCCACTATCTCCAGCCCGTACCCCACAATCCCGGCGCGTTTCTTTGGGTTATTGGTCATCAGGCGCATCTTATGCACCCCTAGGTGTCGTAGTATCTGCGCGCCTATCCCATAGTCACGCTGGTCCATTTTAAAGCCCAGTTCCAGGTTGGCGTCCACTGTGTCTTTACCTTCCTCCTGTAACTTGTACGCTTTCAGTTTGTTGAACAAACCTATGCCCCGGCCCTCCTGGTTCATGTACAGCACCACGCCCTTTCCTGCAGATTCCACCATTTCCATGGCCTTGTGCAGTTGCTCACCGCAGTCGCAGCGCAGGCTGTGCAGTATATCCCCCGTAAAGCACGAGCTATGCACCCGCACCAGCACTGGCTCCTCGGGGCTCCACTTTCCCTTCACCAATGCCATATGCTGCTCACCAGTATTAGTCTGCTTAAAGGCCGCCAGTTCAAAATCCCCATACTTTGTAGGCATCTGCACCCGCACCTCTTCCTGCACCAGTGTTTCATGGGCAAGTCGATAACTGATGAGGTCCTTTATAGATATTATCTTCAGGTCAAATTTTTTGGCTATTTCCAGCAGTTGCGGCAGCCGTGCCATCGTACCATCGTCATTCATTATTTCCACCAGAACGCCCGCAGGCTCAAAACCCGCCAGCCTTGCCAGGTCCACAGTAGCCTCTGTATGGCCGCTACGGCGCAACACCCCCTCGTCCTTAGCCCTCAGCGGAAAGATATGCCCCGGGCGGCCCAGGTCTTCCGGGCGGGTAGCAGGGTCTATAAGCGCCTGCACCGTTTTGGCTCGGTCTTGCGCACTTATCCCCGTTGTGCAACCCTGTCCTATCAGATCTACAGATACGGTAAACGGCGTCTGGTGAAGAACTGTATTGTTCTGCACCATCAGGTTCAGGTTCAGGTCATTGCAGCGGCTCTCCGTGATGGGTGCGCAGATAAGCCCCCTGCCGTGCTTGCTCATAAAATTGATGATCTCCGGCGTCACATTGCGCGCGGCGGTTATAAAGTCGCCCTCGTTCTCACGGTCCTCATCGTCCACCACTATTAGCAATTTACCCTTCCTGAGGTCCTCTAAAGCTGATTCTATTGTATCTAACATAATTAAGTTGAAAGCGATAAGTCAAAACCAGAAAATGTTTGACTTTCGCAATGCAAAGGTACGACCGAATTTATTTAACTGCGTCCCAGTTAGTTGCCAGAGCGAAACACCATTGATACTCAGCCCGTTTTACCCACTTTCTCATTCATCACAACATTTCAAACATTCACCCCATTTATATATCATTCAACTAACCACAAATTAATTTTATACAAAATCAAATACAACATCACAAACAATAACTTTTCCTGCATTTCTTATAAACAATTACATGTGTAAATCATTATATATTTTTTTCCTTATCACCCTATTCACAAGCGACCTCCTCGCCCAGGTAACCCCGGCGGAAAACAAAGAACTGAATTACCGGATTATCGGGTTTGCCGTGGTTCCACGCCGTGACGTGGTCGGCTATACATTGGAAATAGCCACGGGCCACTTCTATTCCGCAGATTCCTTCAGAAAAGCCATCTGCATCACACAAAGCAGCAAAACACACAAAATACTTGCCGAAGTCCCTGCCTTCGGGCGCAGCTATACATGGCAGGTCACCTTTCATTACTCAGGCGCCGCTCCGGTCAAAAGTAGGCTAAGGCATTTCTACACCGGCATTATAAATGAGGTAGACCCTACCCTATCCAGGCTCAGAGTAAACCAACAGGCAGTAAAATACCACGATGCCTATATATTCCTCGATGGCCAGAAGGCACTCTACGATATGAGCGGCAGGCCTGTGTGGTACTTACCTAAGGTAGATGGTGTTAACCACACACCCAGAGATTTAAAACTCACATCACGCGGCACGATAACTTTCATATCAAATAAAGCCTATGAAATAAACTATGATGGCGAGGTGCTGTGGAAATCCCCGGCAAGATCATCTGTAAGCGGTGGCAGCGAAGAGTTTTACCATCACGACTTAACAAGGCTCAGTAATGGCCATTACATGGTATTGGGAACAGAAAATGTGCAATTACCCCAAAAGTTTAAGACATTATTATCTTCAACTGCCGGAAATACCGACGGAATTGACGAGGATTCGAAAAAAAATTTAGGCAAATTCGGTACAATCATAGAATACGACAAAAATGGCAATGTGTTATGGTCATGGAAATCGTCCGATTACTTCATGCAACCTGCCGTTCTCGCAATGCTCAATAACAACATCAACATATTTGATGTGCATGAGAATGCCTTTTACTTTGATGAAAAAGAAAAAAACATCTATGTAAGTTTCAAAGGAATCAATTCAATTCTGAAAGTCAGCTATCCCGGCGGCATTGTACTGGACAGTTATGGTGAACTGCCCATGGCCGCACCAGCCCGCAAAGGTGAACGCCTGTTCTGTGGCCAGCATAGTGTAAGCCGCGCACCATCCAAACAAGGCATTGTATTTATTTACAACAACAATAGCTGCAACGACGGGCCACCGAAAGTAAAAATGTTGCAGGAGCCTAAGTCCGCGGCTGAGCGCATGAAGATTGTTTGGGAATATCAATGTAGCCCCGACGGCAACAACACTAAGAAATTCCTTTCAGGGGGTAGCGTGAATAGCCTGCCCGATGGCTCAATGCTCGTATGCATGGGAGGCGAATACAGCAAGGTATTCATACTCAGTGAGGACAAGAAAATCTTATGGAGTGCGCTGCCGGAGCGCGACCAGGGTGGGCCGCAATGGGATGTAATTGCTCAGTACCGCGCCAGCCTGGTGGACAGCCGCCAGAAAATGCATGATCTTGTGTGGCAAAAGGCAAGAAGTACCCGTATCGCACTCAAATAGCTCCGGCGGTTATAAAGGACTTGCGAACGGAGGACAACAATTTAATCCTTCAACTCAGAGTATAGTGCTCTTCCATCTATTTCAAAGCGGTTGATATGTGTGGTAGGAGATGCGTAGGAAATGGTTGCCTGTTTACCCATCACCTGCTTCCTGAGCGAATCAAGGTGCAGCCCGTTTTCCAACCCACGGTTTATGTAGTAACTTTTGTGGTGTTTCAAAGAAAAAACAACATCTTTCACGCCGCCTTCATATATGCCCGTAACTGTATCGGTAATGCTCCTCGTTGTGCAAACAATGCATTTACCGTTCGGGCCAATGGCAAACAGGATACCATACACAAACAGCAGACCGAAAATAATCGCAATAAAATAACCTATACCCTTCAGTGCTGTCTTTACCATAAGTATATTTAATTGTACAACGGTTAAGGGCGCGTTTTATTTCATTCCCGGCTATACTGCCAGCTACCCGCTGTTCGGGATTTTGGAATCCCATATTGTTGTGGATACGCTTCCCGGTTACAAAAAACAGAGATCATAAAAACACCAAAAACCTCTAAAACACCCGTCCACAGCGGAAACTATTTTCCATCACGGTACAGTTTCTGTACCGCCATGGTACAGAAACTGTACCGTGATGTCAATAATATTTGGCTCCTCCCCCAGCTTGTATGACCTTTATACAGAACTATATGCATCGCACCTGTTTGTAGTAAAAAAAGTGCGCAAATAGTGCGCAAAAATGATTGTGTAAACGAATTGAAATACTGTATGTTATATATGAAAAGTACTACCCAAAAAAATGTGCAAAAAGCTGAAAATTATGCAGTATTTCATAAAGATTATCTTTGCTGCTAAGAACCGATATGGCTACCTTCTATAAATATCACGGCACCGGCAACGACTTTATCCTGTTCGATAACCGGAATTTCAGGATGAACCTCTCTCAAGAGCAGGTGGCCCAACTTTGCCACAGGCGTTTTGGTATTGGTGCCGACGGGCTTATGTTACTACAGCAGGCTGCCGGTTACGATTTCCGCATGGTGTATTATAATTCCGATGGTAAAGAAAGCTCCATGTGTGGAAATGGCGGGCGCTGCATCACCGCCTTCGCAAAAAGTTTGGGTTTAGTGGATACCTCCGCCAGCTTCATTGCCAGCGATGGCCCCCATGCGGCGACAATCAATAGTGACGGCACCATTAACCTGCAGATGAAGGACGTTTATGACATAGAAATTAATACCGGCTACACCATACTCAATACAGGTTCGCCGCATTATGTGCTTTGGGTGCCCGACATCAGGACAGCCGAAGTATTCATCACAGGCCGTTCCATACGCAACCAGATGCCCTTTCAGCCCGATGGGATAAATGTGAACTTCGTGCAGCCCCAGGCCGACAAATTATTAGTGCGCACTTACGAGCGCGGCGTGGAAGATGAAACCCTTAGCTGCGGCACAGGGGTCACAGCCTGCGCCATAGCAGCTACGGCACGGCAAACAGGCGATTTTATTACCAGCATTGAGACTCCCGGTGGAAATCTCAAGGTGTCCTTCACCAAGGATACGCCGTTATCAGCCAAGAATGTTGCGCTTATAGGCCCAACGGCATTTGTGTATAAAGGGGAGATCGATATCTGATAGCATCATGACCGTAGACTATCTGATAGTAGGCCAGGGTATCAGCGGCACATTACTTAGCCGTAGTCTCATTAGTGAGGGTAAAAGAGTGATGGTAATTGACGAAGGTATAGAGGGCGTTTCAAGTAAGGTGGCCTCGGGTGTTATTAACCCCGTTACAGGCAAGCGGCTGGTAAGAACGTGGATGATAGAAACATTCCTACCTTTTGCCTTCGGGGTATACACCTCTTTTGGCCATGAGCTGGGCTCACAGCTGCTACAACAGTGCGATATACTTGATTTTCACCTCTCACAAGATAGCAGTCTTGTGTTCAATGAAAAAATACCGGTGGAAGGGGAATATTTATCCGCTGTACAGGACGAGAATTGGAATAAGTATTTCCGGTTCAATTATGGTATAGGTAAAATAGCCCCCTGCCTCCTGCTGGATATTAGGGCCATGCTGGCCGCATGGCGGAAAAAGCTGGAAGCGGATAGTCGCCTGTTGAACGAAAAATTCAGTTGGCATGATTGCGACATTACACCGGATAGAGTATCGTATAAAGGCATCACCGCAGAAAAGGTAATATTATGCAATGGCGCGGCAGGCAAGGATAATCCCTTCTTCAACCGTCTGCCATGGTCGAAAGATAAAGGGGAGGCGCTGATTGTATCTATACCCGGTTTGCCCCGAAACAATATATACAAGCAGGGTATCAGTATTGTACCCTGGCAGGACGACCTTTTCTGGATCGGTGCCACCCACGATTGGAAGTTTACAGATATGGAACTCACTCCGGCATTCCGCAAACAGATAGAAGAACAATTAGCCTACTGGCTGAAACTGCCATACAAGATAGTAGACCATATAGTCGCACAGCGCCCCGCCAACCTGGAGCGCAAGCCATTCGTGGGTCTTCATCCGGTACATCCGGCAGTAGCCATTTTTAATGGTATGGGCAGCAAGGGCTGTTCTATGGCCCCCTATTTCGCAGACATGTTTGTCCGCCACTTAGTGCATAATGAACCTTTACAGCCTGATGTAAACGTGCGCAGGTTTAAGAATGTGCTGAGTAGGTAATTTACTTGCCTTGTACGGTTACATAATTTTCTATTGGTAGCCTCTTGGCAATAGAGCGGGCAAGGGTCATTTCATCGGCATATTCAAGTTCTCCGCCAAAGGAGATGCCCCTCGCAATGGTTGTTATAGTAACCGGCAAGTCCTTTAGCTGCCTGGCAATGTAATATACTGTGGTATCGCCCTCAATAGTAGGGCTAAGCGCCATGATGATTTCGGTGGCATCATCATTCTTTATCCTGGTGTGTAGTGTGCCGATGTTAAGTTGCTCGGGTCCTATGCCGTCCAGAGGAGAGAGTATGCCACCCAGCACGTGGTACAGGCCATTATATTGCTGTGTGCTTTCTATAGCTATTACATCCCTTATGGTCTCCACCACGCATATCTGCCGTCGGTTGCGCGCGCTGTTCACACATATGCCGCATACCTCGCTGTCCGAAACATTATGGCAGTCCTTACAGAATTTCACACCGTGCCGCATTTTCGATACCGCCCCCGTAAATTCATCTACCTCGCCTTCTTCCATACGCAGCAGTTGCAGCACCATGCGCAGAGCGGTTTTCTTACCTATGCCCGGCAGCTTTGCAAATTCCTGTACCGCATCCTCTACCAGTTTCGATGAAAATATCATTTTGGGTTACTCCTTGTTTCGGCAAATTTACAAATCAGTAAAGGCTTCACCTAATCACAAATAAATATAACCCACGTCAGCACCCTCGCCAAAAGCCTGTCTGATTCTTTCGTGGTGCGTGTCGGTGAGTATCACTTGTCCGAAGTCATCGCCGTTTATTATTTGCAGTAAAGCTTCCATTCTCCCTTGGTCCAGTTTTTCAAAAATGTCATCAAGCAGTAAAATGGGTAAATGGCCTTGTCGTTTACTGAGGTAGGCATATTGTGCCAGTTTCATGGCGAAGAGGAAACTTTTTTTCTGCCCCTGCGATCCGAATTGTTTCAGTTGAAGCTCGTTCACACTGAAGTCCCAGTCGTCTTTGTGTATGCCACGTAAGGTTCGCTGGTATCGCAGGTCGTGTTGCAGATTTTGGGACAGCCATTCTTTTAACGGTTTCTGCGCAAGGTCGCTGGTATAAGTCACTTTCACGGGTTCCTTGCCACCGCAAAGCCGGTGGTAAAAATTGTCGAGCAGCGGCAGAAAATGTTCCAGAAATATTTTGCGTTGCAGGTATATATAATCGGCATCAGTGTCCATTTCGGCATTGTAGTAGTCCAGTTCCGTATAGTCGCTTGAGGGTTTGAATACCTGCATTTTCAGCCACGCATTTCTTTGCAATAATAATTTTTGATAATGTATTAGCCGTTCAAGGTATGTTTTGTCTACCTGCCCCAGTATACTGTCCACCCATTTTCTACGTAATTCGCTGCTGCCATTTATCAGCTCCGTATCATCCGGTGCGATCATCACAGCAGAATAAACGCCAATATGATCGGTTATTTTTTCGTATTCTACATCATTTGCATATATTTCTTTTTTTCCTGCTTTCCATTTGCAGCTAATCACTTCTTCCTTGCCGTTACGCTGGAAACTGCCCGTTACCCGGAATCCGTCAAGCCCGTTCTGCACACTGTTCTGCTGGTACGCACTAAAGTAGCTTTTTGTGTAACACAGGTAGTAAACGGCATCCAGCAGATTGGTCTTGCCGCTACCATTAAGGCCGGTAATGCAGGTCACGGGTGACTGAAAATCAAAAATAGCAGAGCTATAATTGCGGTATTGTAATAGCGTTATTTTATTAATACTGTTCAAAGCGGTGGATAGATACAAAAGTTTTTATAAATTCGCACCAAATTTAAACAATAGTGCAGACTCCTTTTGACAAAGAAACATATTTGCGCTGGTATGAAATGATGTTATTGCTCCGCCGCTTTGAAGAAAAAGCGGGGCAGCTATACGGAATGCAGAAAATCAGGGGTTTTTGCCATTTGTACATCGGGCAGGAAGCTATTGCAGCCGGCATGCTCTCTGCAATGCGCGAAGATGACAATGTCATCACCGCTTACCGCGACCATGGGCTGGCAATAGCTAAAGGTATTTCAGCAAAGGAATGTATGGCCGAGTTGTATGGCAAGGCTACCGGTTGCACAAAGGGCAAAGGGGGCAGTATGCACTTTTTCTCTAAAGAAAAGAGGTTTTTTGGCGGACATGGAATAGTTGGCGGACAGATAGGACTGGGCGCCGGTATAGCATTCGCTGAGCAATATAACGGAACAGACAGGGCTACATTGTGCCTTTTTGGCGATGGTGCCGCAAGGCAGGGGCTGCTGCATGAAACATTTAATATGGCAGTTTTATGGCAACTCCCTGTGGTGTTCATATGCGAGAATAATCATTATGCAATGGGCACATCAGTAGAACGCACTTCCAAGGTGCTTGACATCTACCGCCTTGCAGATGCTTATGATATGCCCGGCGACAGTATAGACGGTATGAGTTGCGAGGAAGTGCATAAAGGCATAGAAAGGGCTATTCGCCGTGCACGCGAAGGCGGCGGGCCTACTTTCCTTGAAATAAAGACATACCGCTATCGGGGTCACTCTATGAGCGACCCCGCTAAATACAGAACAAAGGAAGAACTGGAAGAATACAAAGAAAAAGATCCAATCACCCAGGTCTTAAAGACTATTGTCGACAATAACTGGGCAACAGAGGAGGAAATCGGGATGATAAACGAAAAGGTGAGGATAGAAGTGGAAGAATCTGTGCAATTTGCAGAAGAAAGCCCATGGCCTGATGATAGTGAATTGTATAAAGATATATACGTGGACCAGAATTATCCTTTTATAGTAGATTAATATTCAGACTGTTTTTTTATAATCAAAAATAATAATTTAAGTACGCAATAACAATGGCAAATTCAGCAAGAACCCAACCCGGTACAGAAAGAAAAACAGCAGAACTCCCGGAAACCAATCCGATGGATAATCTGATTGTGTTTTATGAGAAGAATAAAAAAATAATCAATGCATTTACTACAGGGTTCCTTGTAGTTGTTGTTGGTTATTTTGCATATACAAAATTGTATAAAGCCCCCGCAGAAGAAAAAGCATCTACGGCATTGTCTATCCCTCTTAACTACTTTGCTTCCGATTCATTGAATATGGCGCTGAACGGTGACGGTAAGAACCCGGGCTTTATTAAAATAGCTAAGAAATATTCAGGAACAGCGGCAGGCAACATTGCTCATTACTACATGGGTGTTTCTTACCTGAAAATGGGCGACTTTAAGAACGCAATAAAGGAACTGAACGATTTTGACGGCAAAGGCACTATGGTAGGTAGCATGGCTGCCGGAGTTTTGGGTCAGGCTTACATGGAAAGCGGTGACAACGCCAAGGCAATTGAAGCATTTAAGAAAGCCACTTCCGATAAGGAGGATATTACCATCACGCCTATGTACCTTTACCAGATGGGCCTTGCCTATGAAGCATCTAACAATGCCAATGAGGCAAAAGCAGCATATAAACGCATAAGGGATGAATATCCAAAAAGCATGCAGGCGCGCGATATAGATAAAGACCTCGCCCGCCTCGGCGAATTGAACTAATCTTCATTCAAACATTATACCTCCCCTTTTTTACCTTTGTAGAAAAGGGGATTTTTTATGGCACAATCGAAGGACAGTATAGGCTTATTAGACACCCACTCTCTTGAGGCATTGGTATCGCCACGTGTAGCGATAGTGTATACCGAATGGAATGAAAAAATAGCGGGCGAACTGCTGAATGGTTGCGAACGCATTCTTCATGGTTTCAATACGAATGTCGTTGAGAAAATAGCCGTCCCCGGCTGCTTTGAATTACCATTTGCATGCAAGCAGTTATGGGAGCATTATAGCGCTAAGACTGAAAGCCCCGAGGCAATAATTGCATTCGGAGCAGTGATACGTGGCGGAACACCTCATTTCGATTATGTATGCAAGGCGGTAACAGAGGGCATCCTGCAGTTGAACCTCACACTGCCGGTCCCTGTTATTTTTGGTGTACTGACGTTAGATAATGAAGAACAGGCATGGGAGCGCCTCGGCGGTAGCCATGGTCATAAAGGCGAGGAAGCCGCTATAACGGCATTAAAGATGATAAAGATATCGAGAAGCAGAATTTGACGGTCTTTAGACACGTCAGGTATTGATCAGATACACCTTCTCCCCATCTTTCAGATAATACGGAGGTTCGAAACCCGGCATGGAAGTAGCGCGCACATATCGGTCTATCTTTTCTTGATCCCATGTTATATCTATCACCTTTATTTCCGCCATCTCTTTTTTAAAGTGAAGGCTGGTACCAAATTTGCTCTCCAGCATACTTTGAGGCACCGGTATATAATTACCGGCCACCAGGTCGGCAAGGGATTCTTTAAATAGTGCGAGTGATGCCTTATAGGTAAGGTCATACAGTTCGCCTACCCAGCATTTTTCAGGTATCGGGAAGCGTTTCTGAAAAAGTATGTCCCCATGGTCTATCTGGCTGTCTATTTTATGTATGGTTGTGCCGAAGTCTATTTTATTTTCAATAATAGCAAAGGAGAATTGGTTGGCACCCCTATATTCGGGCAATGGAGCCATATGCAGATTAACACACAGTTCTTTGGATTTATTTATATGTTCCTGTTTCAGCACTTCGTGATATTGCACGGAATACATAATCTCACATTCTGGTAATTCGGTCAGTCCATTTAATACCGGGATGTTATATTGCCGGGCAAGTTTTGTGAGGTCATGCGCATCGCCAAATTCTTTTCTGCTACGGGTGAGGATGCCTGTTATTTCTAGTTTTAGCGCCTCTTTCTGAGAAATAAGATACTCCAGGCATTCATAGCCAATCGGCTTTGAGCCAAGGAAAATTATTTTCTTAGGTCGCATTGGAGTATAAAGGTTGCGGCTCAAATATAATACAAAGAAAGTTTAAGGTAAGATGGTTTTTTAACGCCTGTATTTTATCTATTTTAGCACCTGAATGGCAAAGCGTAAGATATTGATACTCACTAACAGGATACCATATCCGCTAAAGGATGGGGGAAACCTTGCCATGAATGCCATGATAGAGGGATATCATCGCGAGGGGTGGCAGGTACACCTTTTATCCATGAACACAACGCGACATTTCATAAAACATGAGCAATTACGCAAACTGTTTACCCATTTGCACGCTTTCGATTGGGTAGATGTTAACAATGATCTGAAATGGCCTGATATCCTTAAGAACTTTTTATTCAGTCGTCAGCCGGAACACGCACGGCGGTTTTATCATACTGGTTTCAGGGAGAAACTGGTGGAGGTGCTGAAATCCTTTAGGCCTGACGTGGTGCAAGTAGAGAGTGTATATCTATCCACTTACCTGCCTGAAATCAGAAAGCATGGTAATCCGCTGTCTGTATTGCGTATTCACAACGTAGAGTACCAGATATGGCAGGGGCTTGCCAAAAAAGAGAAAAAATCACTGAAGAAAATATACCTGTCCAATCTCACCAAGCGTATCCGCGATTTTGAACGCGATGCATGGAAGGCATACGATCTCCTTTTACCCATCACCGAGAAGGACGCATACCTCATTGAGCGGCTTGAAGGGGTGAACGCACTCGTTGTAGCTCCTTTCTGCATTGATATTTCAAAGATAAAAAAGGGCGGGGCAACAGAAAGGTGGGTGGGCTATCACATAGGCGCTATGGACTGGATTGCCAACCGCGAAGGTATCCGCTGGTTTGTAGATAACGCCTGGTATAAGGTGCGTAAGTTGGTGCCCGACTTTGAATTCTACTTCGCCGGACGGAATATGCCGGAGGAGTTTAAGGAACTGGGCGTAGAGGGCGTGCATTGCATGAACGAAGTGCCCAGCGCGGAGGAGTTTATAGCGGATAAAAAGATACTCATAGTACCGCTATGGAGCGCAGGTGGCATACGCGTGAAGATACTCGAAGCCATGGCCGCAGGCAAGATAGTGATAAGCACCCCTGTGGGCATAAGAGGCATAGAGGCAAAGGCAGGAGAACATTATCTCCTTGCGCGCAAACCCGAAGATTTTGCCCGCAGCGTGAAATGGTGCATCACCAACAGACAGGCTGCGGAAGATATGGCACGGCGGGCGCATGAGCTGGTAGCGGAAAGATATGAGCAAAACAAAGTAATCAACAATGTTATCAGGGAACTGGAGATGCTACTCTCTGACCGTGTATAAAATACCAACCGCCCGGGGTTAATGGAGCGCATGTTGCAAGAAGAATACTCCTATTCCCGCAACAAAGCCCAGCAAAGCCACAAGGCTGATTTTTTTCAGGTACCAGAAGAAACTTATCTGCTCCATGCCCATAGCGGCTACTCCCGCCGCGGAGCCTATTATCAGCATACTGCCACCTGTGCCTGTGCAATATGCAAGGAATTCCCAGAAAAAATGGTCGGTAGGATATTGAGTGAGGCTATACATGCCCTGCGATGCCGCTATCAGGGGCACATTATCCACTACAGATGAGAGGAGCCCCATTACTACCACTATCGCTTTTTCATTGGCTATTGCCGCGTTCATTTGCAAGGCAAGGTCAGAGAGAACACCTGTTACCTGAAGTGCCGCGATACTCATCAGCAGGCCAAGGAAGAAAAGTATGCTCGGCGTATCTATCTTTTGCAGGGCGTAGGCTACTGATAGTGCCTGCCTGTCCGCTGTATCTTTTCTGCCATGAATTATTTCGGTGATTATCCAAAGAATGCCCAGCCCTATCAGTATGCCCATGTATGGCGGCAGATGGGTGACCATCTTGAAGACAGGCACGAGCAGCAGAATAAGTATACCCGAAAATAAAACTATGTGCTGGGTGCTTTTTTCCAATACAGAATCGTTTGTGCTCATATTTACATCGGGCCGTTCTACTTTACCCCGCATCCTCAACGATAAGATGGTGAGCGGAACCAGCAGGCACGCAAGACTGGGCAGGAACAGCTTGCTTACGATGTTCCCGGCGGTCACCTGGCCGCCCAGCCAAAGCATAGTGGTGGTTACATCTCCTATCGGCGACCATGCGCCACCGGCATTGGCAGCAATCACGGTCATGCCCGCAAAAACAAGCCTTTCCTCAGGTGCTTTTATCAGCTTGCGGGTGAGCGACACCATGACAATAGTAGTGGTAAGGTTATCAAGTACCGGCGAAAGGAAAAACGTGAGAAGGGATATAATCCACAACAGTTGCCGCTTGTTGGATGCAGTTATCCTTGTGGTGATAATGTCAAAACCGTCATGCGCGTCTATCAGCTCCACAATAGTCATTGCGCCCATCAGGAAGAACAGTATGCCCGACAGTTCGCCCAGGTGTTCTGTGAGCTGCTCGGTTACCAATTCTTTGTTGGCGGCAGACATTACATAGATGACCCAGCACAGCACACCGGTAATGAGTGCGGTAGCCGCCTTGTTTATTTTCAGCTTGTGCTCCATTGCTATGGCAATGTAGCCGATGGTGAAGGTGGATATAAGCAGTGCGATCATGTCTTTTAAGATTGTTCAAATATACTTCGCGCCAGGGTAAGCCGGGCATAGTATTAGTAGGCTGACCTTAGATAGATAAGAAATAAGATATAAGTAATGATAAAAATTAATGCGATTTGCTGTTTTAACGGACCTGGAAGCAGGTATTTGGCCCCGACCAGCAGCAACACGGATGCGGCACAATTCATCAGCAGGTATGCCATTGCTTCCTGTGCCACGGCCATTGGCCTGATGAGGGCGCTGGTGCCGAGAATGAACAGAGTATTGATAATATTCGACCCGACAATGTTTCCTATCATAAGATCATAATGCCTTTGCCGTACTGCCTGTATTGATGTGACCAGCTCGGGAAGTGACGTGCCTATAGCAATAATAATACCAGCTATGGTGAGTTCCGATACGCCCCACAACCTTGCTATAAGCACCGCGTTGGCGGTGGTGATGTGGCTGCCAGCCAGCAGCACGCCAAGGCTTACCACCGCAATAATATTCAGCAATGCAGGCGAGGATACTTTATCTAATATATGTACGGCCTCGGGCTCGTTATCCAGCAGTTCTTCTTTATCGGCAACAGTTATCTTATACAGGTAGAACCAGTATACGAACACGAGCAATATCAATAGCAGCCCTTCAGCTTTGCTGATATAGGAGCCTGACGAATCGAAGGATACAAGGGCGAAGAGCAAAATAATAAACGACACGGCCGCTGCAATAGTGCTCTGCAAAATGCTGCCGGCCGATAAAGCCACTTTTTTCGAGAACAGAAGTGCGATAGGGAATATAAGCAACAAATTAGAGATGTTGCTGCCCAAAATATTACCAAGGGCGATATCGCCATGATCCTGGATCGATGCGGTGATGTTTACGCCCAATTCGGGTGCAGAAGTACCGACCGCCATGATAGTGAGGCCAATGACGAGCTTAGGTATGCCGAAACGCCGGGCTATGATGGAGCAGCCAGAGATAAAAAAATCTGCTCCTGCCACTATCATTACCAGCCCTGCTATAAATAAAATCACCTGTATTGCCATACCGATTTTGTTTTCAAACTATAGCACGAACTTCTTCCCTATTGGCGCCTCGTAAGGTGCTTTCCCCTTCAAAAATATTTTTGCGCCATTGATGCCGCCTATGTACAGCTCATGTGTAGTGGCAAAATCTGTGCCAATGCCCATGTACGCGCCCTCGCGCAGGCCCACTACGGGTGTGTCATTCATCTGGTGGAATTCGGCAAGGCGCTGGTCGCGGGTCTCGCCTTTGTGGGTGGTGTCGCCGGGGTCGAGGTAGTGGGGGTTTATCTGGTAGGTAAAGAGGTTAAGGCCGTCGAAGCCTCCTTTGGGGTACACAATAGGCATATCGTTGGTGGTGCATATGCTTCGGGTGGCGAGGTTGGTGCCCGCGCTGCTGCCCATGTAGCGCATAGTGCCTGCCAGCACGGCCTCGCGGATGCCGGGCATGAGGCCCTGCTGCTGCAGCTCATTGAGTAAGCGGAAAGTATTACCACCTCCTACAAAGATGGCCTCATGGTTTGTGAAAATACTTTTCGGAGGTATAGTATGTATGCCGGCAACCTTAATACCCAGCGGGCTAAGCGCGGCCCTTACCTTGTTGGTGTAGCTGTCCCACTCGTTTTTATCGGCAGCATAGGGTACGAACAATAAAGGGGTAGCAATGCCTGTAAGATGCATTTTTATGGCATCCATGTTACATTCGAGGTAACCGTAGCCATGTACCGCAGAACTGGATATGAGGAGTATGGACTTTTGCATTTTTACACATTTTTTTTGGATAGACAGTTACATGTTTAATGTGCTGCTTATCATTCGTTTTCGCATTTATTTTTGCGCACTATTTGCGCACTTTTTTCACAAATTTTTACTGCTTTTTTACCGCAACCTGAAATTAAGGACTTGGTATTGTATAAAGGTCTTAAAAACGGTGGGTGTTGCCAAATTTTGTTGGCGTGACGGTACAGTTTTCTGTACCATGGCAGTACAGTAACTGTACCGTGATGGAAAATAGTATGCAGGCGGGGTAAGGGTTATAGCGGTTTTGAGGTGTTAAAAAAAGTGTACTCCCGAACAATGCATTTACTTGATAGTCCTAAAAAGCTATCTTTGGCAAAACCACATTAATGCCGATACATTTACACACCCATACCATTATTATACTGTTAAGTAGCGTGGTGATACTCAGCTACCTGTTTAACATGATAAGCCGTATGATACGCGTGCCATCGGTGATATTACTGATAAGTACCGGTGTTGCCGTGAAACTTGCATTGCAATATTACGGATACGCAACAGTGGATGTAGGCAGCCTTGTAAAGATACTCGGCGCGATAGGCATCATTATGATCATACTTGAGGCTGCAATGGACCTTGAAGTGAACAGAAAAAAACTACCACTGATACGCAACTCATTCCTTTCGGCCATATTTATTTTTGCCTTATCGGCAGCGCTTATCGCCTGGCTTATATCTGAGGCCTTACACCAGCCATTCCAGTTATCCCTGGTATATGCCATACCCATGAGCATCATCAGCAGTGCGATAGTGATACCCAGCACCAGCCACCTGCCGGAGGCGAAACGTGAATTCATTATCTATGAATCGTCTTTTTCCGACATTATCGGCATCCTGATATTTGACTATATGCTTATGGAAAACGTACTGAGCATGAGGTCAATAGGCATATTCAGCAGCAACCTGCTTCTGGCGCTTATCATTTCTACCCTCGCCTCATTTCTTTTGCTGTATATACTCACGAAGATAACCGTGAACCTTCGGTTTTTCCTGCTCTTCGCCATTCTTGCATTAGTATATAGCGCGGGAGAAATCATACATATCCCGGCTTTACTTATAGTATTAGTATTCGGTATGGTACTGAATAACAGTTCCTATTTTCTTAAAGGGCGCTTCGCAAAGCTGGTCTCGCCGGAGCGCATGTCTGAGACCCTTCACCAAATGAGGTCTATAACGGCTGAGACTTCGTTTTTGCTGCGCACTTTCTTCTTTATATTATTCGGTTATACCATTGACCTTGCCACTATAATTGAAAAAGATGTATTGCTTATTGGCTCCTGTATCGTAGCTATCTTGTTCTTCTCGCGCTTTCTGTACCTGCGGCTCATTTTAAAATCCAATCTTTTCCCCGAGCTTTTCCTGATGCCCCGCGGGCTGGTTACCATCCTTTTGTTTTACAGCATACCATCCACCAGCATAATGCCAGGATTTAATCCCGGAATCCTTTTCTTTGTTGTGGTTGTCACCAGCCTTATCATGATGATAGGGTTACTGTTTTTCCATAAGCATGAGGAGGATGTACTTTGAGGATGGGGTGTCTGAATCACAGATTATAGGAATTTACAAATTTCATAAAAACGGCTTCAAGTGCATCAGCTTTAGTTCGCTGATGCCGGCAGGTATACTAAAGGTCAGAATCTCGTCGCAGGCACAAATAAAAGCAAGATGTTTTGCCACCGAATTGGGGAGAAAATGCAAGAAATTACTATGTGTCACATGCGTTGCTACTAGTCCCTTATCTGCCTAATAATTTCTACCTTCGTCCCTTCCAATAACTATACATTATGGCTGATCGCGTTTATGACAATATACTGCAAACTGTAGGTAACACCCCATTGGTAAGACTGAACCGCGTAGTGGCAGACCTGCCCTGCAAGGTGTATGCAAAGGTGGAATCGTTCAACCCCGGCAACAGCATAAAGGACCGGATGGCGCTGAAAATGCTGGAGGTGGCAGAAAAAGAAGGTAAGATAAAACCCGGCGGCACCATAATAGAAGGCACCAGCGGCAATACAGGCATGGGCCTGGCACTGGGGGCCATAATAAAAGGCTATAAGTGCATCTTCGCCACCACCGATAAACAGAGTAAGGAAAAGGCAGACATACTGAAAGCGCATGGCGCCGAAGTAATAGTATGCCCTACCAATGTGGACCCGGAAGACCCCCGCAGCTATTACCAAGTGGCACGCCGCCTGCAACGGGAAATTCCTAATAGCTGGTATGTGAACCAGTACGATAACCTGGCCAACCGCCAGGCACATTACGAGCAAACAGGACCGGAAATATGGAAACAGACCGAGGGTAAGATAACGCACCTGGTGGTAGCGGCCGGAACCGGCGGCACCATAGTGGGCACAGGCAAATACCTGAAAGAACAAAACCCCAACATACAGGTGTGGGCGATAGACACCTACGGCAGCCTGCTGAAAAAGTGGTTTGACACCGGGGAACTGGATATGGGCGAGGTGCACCCGTATGTATCGGAAGGGTTTGGAGAGGATTTTCTGCCGGAAAATTATGACCGTGATGCACTTGACCTGTTTGAAAAAGTTACCGACAAGGATGGCGCACTGATGGCCCGCCGCATAACACGCGAAGAAGGCATTTTTGTGGGCTATTCGGCAGGTAGCGTGGTGGCAGGCCTTCGCCAACTGAAAGACAAACTGAAAAAAGACGATCTGGTGGTGGTGATTTTTCATGACCACGGCAGCAGGTATGTGGCCAAAGTATATAACGATGAGTGGATGCTGGACAGGGGCTTCCTGGAGGTAGAGACCGTGCGCGACCTGATGGGTGGCCTGGGCCGCCGCCGCTTAGTGACCATAGATGAGAACAGCAAGGTGATGGATGCGCTGGAACTGATGAAGAAATATGACATAGAGCAGATACCGGTGATGATGGACAACGAGATGACGGGATCGGTGACACAGCAGGGTCTGTTTAAAAAACTGATAGAGATACCCGATGTGCGCGACCAACTGGTAGGCGATGTGAAAGAACATGCATTGCCTGTGGTTGACATGGACACACCTCTGGAGCGCCTGACACACTTTATAAACAAAGATAACGGCGCTGTGCTGACAAGGGACGAGAGCGGACAATACAGCATACTGACGAAGTATGATATACTGAATGCCTTCTCGAAAGGATAGGATTTAATGTGAGGGGAATGTGATTGAATGTGAAGTTTAAGTATCCTAACTCACGACTGATGACTTACGACTTCTCTATGCGCAATTTCAAAGAGGTGATTATTGATATGGGGCGCAAAGCGCCGATATTGTTCCCACTGGTGGGTGGGTTTCACCTGCTGTGGCTGATATGGACAATATGGGCCGATATAGGTGAACCATTTCCCGGTATTGTGTGGCTGGAGGTATTGTGGATGACCGGTTACACCGTATTTTGGCTGGCGGCCTGCGACCTGCGCAAATGGGGCGCGCTGGGATATATAATACTAACTATCATTAACGCAAGCCTGTATTTCGCAATTATGAATGGGCAGCTATCCCGAGAATATTTAAGCAGCATGTTCCTGTTGGATGGGCTGTTCAGTGTTTTTCTTCTTTTCTATTACAAACGGTTCAGCTAAGGCCGGATGAAAAAGGTGTGTACAGATATGATGGGCAACCGGGTAGAAATTAATTTTCCACCTACGCGTATCGTATCGCTGGTGCCATCGCAAACGGAACTGCTTTATGACCTGGGACTGGATGATGAGGTGGTGGGCATCACCAAATTCTGCGTACACCCTGAAGCATGGTTCAGAACCAAGAAACGGGTGGGTGGCACAAAGGCAGTGCATATAGACATAATAAAAGAACTGCAGCCCGACTTAATCATTGCCAACAAGGAGGAAAATACTAAGGAGCAGATAGAAGAGCTATCGGTGCTGTACCCTACGTGGGTGAGCAATATACAGACCATAGAAGAAGGGTTAGCAATGATACATGAGGTGGGGAAACTGGTGGGGAGAGAGGCCAAGGCGGATAGTATGGTACAGCAGATAGCACAAGGCTTCGCCGCTCTTAAAAAAAATGCTGCACCTAAACGCGTTGCGTATTTCATCTGGCGAAAGCCGTGGATGTGCGCGGGTGGGGATACGTTCATCAGTGATATGATCAGCAAAATGGGCTGGACAAATGTACTGGCAGATAAAATGCGTTATCCTGAGATAACGCTTGAAGAACTGAAGAATAAGGCCATAGACGTTGTGCTCCTTTCCTCAGAGCCCTACCCTTTTAAAGACACACACATAGCCGAGATAAAAGCCACCCTGCCCCAAGCCGAGGTGAAACTTGTGGACGGTGAAATGATGAGTTGGTATGGCAGCAGGATGCTACTAGCGGTTGACTACGTGAAGGGGTTAATTGGTTAAAGGGGCAATTAGGTAAAAGGCAAATTGGTTTGGGGTTATTTTTATCTTTATGGCAAAACATTTTATGAGGCGATTACTTTTTCTGTTTATTATTGTCTTTGGGGTTCTGGTCGCTTCGTGCCATAGCAGCAAGATGGTATGCACAAGTTGTGATGACGCACCCAAAGCCATAGGCCCGTACTCTCAGGCGGTAAAAACAGGTAGAATGATTTATACCGCCGGACAGATAGGTATCTCGCCCACCACCAATGCTTTTGCAGGCGATGATATAGGCGCACAGACACACCAGGCGCTAAAAAATATAAGAGCGGTGCTGGAAGCAGCGGGGTCGGATATGGAGCATGTGGTGAAGGTGACCGTTTTCATGAAAGACCTGAACGACTTCGCGAAGATGAACGATATTTACAAAGACTATTTTCCGGGATTAAAACCTGCGCGCTCTACGGTGCAGGCGGCGCGGCTGCCAAAGGATGCGCTGATAGAGATAGAGTGTGTGGCCGTGGCAAAGTGACTGAATCACTCCACCACCCCTACCCTTATATGCACCGGCCATTTCACCTCACGAACTTCATCGCTGCCCCATGCTTTTTTCAGATCATCCATTATCATTGATACCGGGTCCCGGTTTTCTTTTTGCAGGTAATGTTTTACGCCCGACCATGTGCGCAGATAACCGGCCACCTGTGCTATGTTCCATTGCTTTTTGATACCGAACTCCGGCGCCTGTACCTCAGTGAATGGAAACGGAATAGTGCGATACGCCTCATCCACATATGCCCGTTCTTTGTCCCAGTATGGCCCGGTGATGTTCATGTATAGATTGTCTATCACCTTATCTATATCGGGCGTAAGTCGTAGTAAGCTATACGTCCATACGGCTATGAGCGCACCCGGACGGGCTACCCTGCGTACTTCAGCATAAAACTTTTCAAAATCGAACCAATGTATGGCCTGCGCCACGGTGATGAGGTCTATACTGTTATCAGGCAAGGATGTTTGTTCCGCTCGCTCCTGCAGGTATATGATATTATCCTTCTGCGCGGCAACGTTTAATTGCGCCTGACTTATATCGGTACCATATACCACCCTGAAACGATCTGCGAGCGTGGCTGCCACCTGTCCGTTCCCTGTGCCGCAATCCCACGCAATGTTGAAATTGTTCAGTCGGCTGAACAGGAAATCGAATATCTCTTTTGGCGATTCAGGCCTGAATGTGGCGTATTCGGTTGAGCCTGTTGAGAAGTTGTCTATTAGCTGTTTCATGGAACAGCAAAGATACTATACAATCCTTTTCACTACTGGCTTGCTGGCTAAATTCTCCAGCCCTGTCACCTGTACTATACCCGGCTTCTTGCTCACTTCTATACTGCCTACAATTTCTTGCATCTGCAATGCTGCCGCTCCATTGGCAGTAGCCCAAGCAAATAGCATTTCCCAATCAAGGTGCGGGAAATGCTTTTTGATGCTGTATAATTCAGACAATATACAGAGCTGATGATTAGAGGCAAGGCTGTCTGTGCCTACGCAGATATTTGCGCCCTCACTGATGAGCATATCAATATCAGGCAGTTTGTTCTCAATATATAAGTTGGCGTTAGGGCATAAACACCAGTACGCCTCTTTCAGATGGCTATGTGCATACTGAATGTCTGCGAGAGTTGAGCAGGTATTATGCACGAATATGAACGGATGCTGCGGCGACATCCATTCAAGATAGATTTGGAGCGAAGATTTGCCTGAAGGTATAAATGAGCTATCATCTATACTGAACATCTTCAGCAGGTCACGCACTCCGCCTTCTTTGGCCTTGTAATACCTGTCCTCGTCTTCGCTCTCCTGGTTGTGGATTGAGATAAGCCCGCCGGGTGCATGCGCATCAATAAGCCTGAACAAAGATAAAGATACTGAATAAGGAGCATGGGGCACTACCGACTGGCGCAGCACCGTGCTGTTGCCGGTCTGCCCCGCAAAAGTATTGTACACGTTCAGCGCGTAGCTGAAATTGCCGGGGGCATGTGCATCATTAAACCCTAAAGCCTCCACGAACGAATGAAAATGCATCGTCCCCAAGGCTCGCAAGTCTATCGTATCTGCCGTGTTCGAAATATCGCCAATAGCCACTACCCCATTCGCTATCAACTCATGGTATGCGGCATGGCGTGCAGCGCTTTTCTGCTCATCAGTAAAATCGTTCCTGTGTTTTGGAATGTGCATTAAGAAAGGGATTAGGCCGGTATGCTCTTTCACCACCCCTTTCATGTGCGACAATTCAAGATGGCAATGGGCATTTACGAAACCGGGCGTCAGCACACCCTCATAGTACACCGCACCGGAAACAGGCCCATTTATTATACCTGTTACCGTGCCATCATCCGCTACCTCCACTACAGATCCCGGTGGCAACCACCCCTTACCATTGTGTATTTTATCTGCGGTTAAAAGCATATACCCCCAAACCCATAGAGGGTTTTACTTAGCTTTTAAAATGTTTCAGCAGTATCACTTCCCTCGGGTCCAGAAAACGCCATTTGCCGCGCGGCAGGTTTTTCTTTGTTAGCCCGGCATACATTACCCTGTCCAGCTTTTCTACCACATAGCCCAATGATTCAAAAATGCGGCGCACTATCCTGTTCCTCCCACTGTGTATTTCCAGCCCCAGCTCATTCTTCGATTCCAGGTAAGCTATTTCATCCACTATGGCTTTACCGTCTTCCAGCTCCACACCCGCTACTATAGCCTCGAAATGTGCTTTGGTGAGCGGCTTATCAAGCGTCACCTGGTACACTTTCTTTATATTGAACGAGGGGTGGCAAAGCTTTTGGGTAAGCTCGCCGTCATTGGTTATCAGCAAAAGGCCTGATGTGTCCCTGTCCAGACGACCTACGGGAAATATGCGGTCGGCACCGGAATTGGTCACCAGGTCCATTACAGTTTTACGGCCCTGCGGATCTTCGTTGGTAGTTATATATCCTTTAGGTTTGTTCAGCAGTATGTACACATTATCTTTCTGCGGGCGCAGCTTTTTACCCACCAGCGTCACGTTGTCGTCATACCTTACTTTGTGTCCCGGTTCCAGTATCAATTCCCCGTTTACCTTCACCTTGCCCTGGCGCACAAGTTCTGCTGCATCGCGGCGGCTGCACTCGCCACTGTGGGCTATATATTTATTCAGTGGTATCAGGTCTTCGCTGCCTGGTGCAAATTTTATTTTATTTTCCCCATCATCCTCATCTTCATCCTCATCCTGGTATTTCTTTCTCCTTGTTTTGGGGCTGCCGTTGAGTACAATTTTTTCAACCGGAGCCGCATCACTTTTTTTGCGTGCGCCCTTGCGGGGGGGGATTAGCTTGAATGTTTCTTCCACCGGCTCTTCGAGCGCGCCAAATACCTGATCTTCAAACACTTTGGGCTTTGCAAATTCTTCATCCGGGCTTACCTTCTTCTTCGGCGAATTAAATACGTTTTTAATTACGCTTTCAAATTTCCCTTCCTCTGCTTCGGGCTTAGGCGTTGTCGGCGCATTTTTCTTATCGAATGCAGTCTTAGGGCGATCCCTGAACGGCCGGCTATCTTTCGGGGCGCGCTGCTTGCCATACGCTCCACCTTCATCCTTTTTTTCAAACGGGCGTTTGCCTGATGGCTCACGCTTATCGTCAAAATTCCGTTTGGGCTTATCGTATGGCCTGTCGCCTGTGCGTGGTTTGCGGTCATCATCCCTTCTTTCAAAGGGGCGTTTGCCTGATGGCTCACGCTTATCGTCAAAATTCCGTTTGGGCTTATCGTATGGCCTGTCGCCTGTGCGTGGTTTGCGGTCATCATCCCTTCTTTCAAAGGGGCGTTTGCCTGATGGCTCACGCTTATCGTCAAAATTCCGTTTGGGCTTATCGTATGGCCTGTCGCCTGTGCGTGGCTTGCGGTCATCGTCCCTTTTTTCATAGGGGCGTTTGCCGGACGGTTCACGCTTATCATCAAAATTCCGTTTTGGCTTATCGTATGGCCTATCCTCAAATGAACGCCGGGCCACCCCATCAGTATTGCGGTCTGCATATGGCCGAGCCGGACGTTTTTCACCGCCTTGCGAAGCCCCCCTGCCATCATAGCTCTTTTTAAATGGCCGCCCGCCCTTATCGCCGGGCTTGCTGTCACTGTTTCTTTTAAAATTACCAGGGCCCGGTTTACCGTCCCTTGAAGAATTTGGGGAATTTTTGCGCATTTGTTATACTTCGGATTGTCTGCAAAGGTACGATGTTACCCTCTAAGAAAGCCATTGGCTATAATAATAAGGGCTAACGTATTAGAATTACCGCATCTACAAACCATTATAAGCGAAAAAACCGGCAAATAACGTTGAGAAGGCTATAAAAACAACAATATTGCATGCTGTTCAATCTATCCCGCCTTTCTCCTCTACAAATGCGGTTCGGGTATATCTGGGCTTCAGCATCCGTACCATCTGCAATATCACGGAAAGCAGGATAAGCCCCATACCTGAGAGGAAACCCCAGTTAAGGTCGGTAGTGCCTTTGTTGAATATGATTTCCTGGTTTTCGTTATAGAAAAGGAACGCAAGCAATATGCCATAAACCGGCTCCAGGTTAACTGAAAGTGTGGTAGTGAACGAACTTAGGTGCTTGAGGGCATTCAGCGCCAGCGACTGCGACCATACCGTGCAGCACAGGCTCAGTATCACCAGCCACAGCCAATCATTTGCGTACCATGCGCCCGCAGTGTTGGGCAGGAATTTCGTGTCGGGCAAGTAATAAAAGAGTACCGGCATAAGTGCGGTTATAAATAGAAAACCGGTGCCCATTTCGTAAAAAACCATGGTTCTGGCCGGATATTTATGGGCTATTTTTTTGTTCAATACCGTGAATATCGAGCTGAGTATGGCAGCGGCCACGCCAAAAGCTATGCCCAGGCCATTGAACTGCTGGAAGCGATATATGCAGTATACACCGCCCAATGCCAGAGAACCAAGCAGGACTTCTTTCAGGTCGTGTTTTGTGTCGTTCACAAAGGGGTCTATAAGTGATGTAAAAATGCTGGCGGTGGACAAGCACACCAGGGCTATGGATACATTGGCAAATTTTATAGACCCGTAAAACCCCACCCAATGCAGCCCCATGAGTATGCCCACCATTGCCAGTTGCAGCATATCGCGGCGCTCTATGTTTACCCATTGTTTCCGGTAATAGAGTATAATGGCCATAAAAAGAGCGGTAAGCAACATGCGATACCACACCAGCACAGGAGCATCGAGCGTAATAGCCCTGCCCAGCACCCCCGTGAACCCCCACAGCAAAACGGCGAGGTGTATTTGTATCAATGCTTTCCTGATCATGAAATCGAGGTGCAAACATATAATCTTTATGGCTGGTGATATGATTTTTTATTTAACATTGCACCTCGTTTTCCATATCACGTGAAAAACAAGTAGTTTAGTAGTTTCATTTACCGGATTCGCGGCCATGAATAAGAGAAATATTAAATTTTTAGGGGTAAGTTCGGGGATATGCGCCCCTACTGCACGGGGAAGGATAGGTGCCGAACTGGGGTTTGATGCCATCAGGGCATATGCACTTACCACCAAGGTACCGGACAATGACAAGCAGTTTGACGGCAGAAAGCTTTTTACCAAAAACTATACTTTCAACAACCTTAGTTTCCAAACCGAAGAAATCATTTTTGCGGCAGACCTGTACAGCTACATAAAGAAGAAAGGAAGTTTTTTCAACGACCTTTCACCACAGGACAATATAGACGGGCATTTTGAATTTGCCCGGCATATAAATTACGCATTTGAGATATTTCCAAAAATTCGCGATGAGGTAAAAAATGTATTGCAAGATAAAAGGGAACTATTCCCCTTCATTATTGCGGGAGACCATTCCACGGCAGCCGCTACCATATCGGGCATTGTGGCCTACCTCGAAGATAAGAACCAATACCTGAACAAGGATAACCCACCTAAAAAGCTCGGTGTAATATGGGTGGACGCGCACGTGGATGCGCACAGCCCCTACTCTACACCATCGGGCAACCTGCATGGTATGCCGGTGGGTATGGTGCTGGGATTGACAACCAACTACCACAATGGCCGCGCCCTCTCCAAGCGCGAAAAGCTGCTGGAGTCGATAAGGAAGATTAAGAAAAAAGAGTTTAAAGGAGAGTGGAACCGGCTGCTGAATATTCTGAACGAAGAAGGCAAGAAAGAGGACGCAACGCCCTCATCAAAACTCATTGACCCCGACCAGCTTGCCTTCTTAGGCATCCGCTCTTATGAAAAGCACGAATTGGCATTACTTAAGCAGGCCAATATTAAGTACTACCACCTCTCCCGCAAGGAAAAGACAAAGACCGGAGAAAAGGCTACAAAATTCGGACAGGCAGACCTTGACCGAAAGAACAATGAAATGTGGGACAAAGTAAACCCAAGGGACAAGACCCACCTGCGCAACATTGGCCTTGAAGATGCCTGCCTTGATGTATTGTATAAGTTGAAGGGCAGCGGCTGTACGGACCTGTATGTATCATTCGACATTGACTCGATTGATGGCAGCATTGTGCCCGGCACCGGCACCCCCGAGCCTTTCGGACTAAAGACCAAAGAAGCAAAAAGGATATTAAGCTACCTGTGGAAACAGGATATTGTGCCACTGTTGGCAATGGAAATAGTGGAGGTAAACCCCCTTCTGGACCGTGCAAACAAGACAGCCAAAGTAGCTTTCGACATAATTAAATCACTCGCAGAGAATAAATGAACATAGTTAACCACAACAATATAAAATCAGAACTGGCCGGCATCATCAGCGCGGCTATACGGAAAACAGGTGCGGAAGAACCGGAGCAGGATATATACAATGCCATCGGGTTTCCGCCCGATGCCAACCTGGGACACTATACCTACCCCTGTTTCACATTATCAAAGAAGTTACGCTCGGCACCCAATAAGATAGCAGAACAAATAGCCAAAGAGATACAAACGGACAGCATTGTTGAAGGGGTGGCTGCCGCCGGACCATATATCAACTTTAAGCTATCGGGCAGTTTTTTAGGTGCAGCTACAGGCGATGCCATACTTGGTGGAGATATGTTTGCGAGGACGTTGGTGCAGGAGCCGCCCAAGACCATGGTGGAATATTCGCAGCCCAACACACACAAGGAATTGCATGTGGGCCATATGCGTAACCTCTGCCTCGGCGATGCGCTGATAAGGCTGCATAGATACTGCGGCTACAATATTGTCAGCGCTACTTTCCCCGGCGATGTGGGCACCCATGTGGCCAAATGCCTGTGGTACCTCAAATATCACAACACAGCGCCTGTGCCGTCACACGATAAGGGCGCATGGTTAGGCACAATGTACTCTAAAGGCCACCTGAAGCTGGAAAGCGAATTGGGCACGCCAGCTGAGGAGGAAAACCGGAAGCAACTATCTGCCATACTCACCCAACTGGAACACCAACAAGGTGAATTCTATGACCTGTGGAAGGAAACAAAAGAGTGGTCGGTGGAGTTGATGAACCAGGTGTATGACTGGGCAGGAGTACACTTCGATGCGTGGTATTGGGAGTCGGACGTGGATGTGCCTTCCGTGGCGCTGGCTAAGAAGTATTTTGAGAAAGGGGTGTTCATCGAATCGCAGGGCACTATAGGCATGGACCTGTCTGCCTATGACCTCGGCTTCTGCATGTTGCTCAAATCAGACGGGCACGGCCTCTATGCCACAAAAGATGTGGAGCTGGCAAGACGTAAGTTTGAAGATTATAAAATAGAGAAGAGCGTATATATAGTAGATAAGCGGCAGGCGCACCACTTTGCGCAGGTGTTCAAAGTGCTGGAGCTGATGGGTTTTGAGAACGCAAAAAACTGCTACCATCTTCAATACGACTATGTGGAACTGCCCGATGGTGCCATGTCTTCCAGAAAAGGGAACATAGTGCCCATAATGGACCTCATAGACCAAATGCACGAAACAGTGAAGCGCGATTACCTTGACAAATATGCCGGAGAATGGGAGCAAAGCGAAATAGACAACACAGCGGATATCATCTCAAAGGGTGCCATTAAATATGGGATGATAAAAATAGACCCTTCGCGCAAGATAGTATTTGATATGAAGGAGTGGCTGAAAATAGATGGCGACTCCGGCCCATACCTGCAATACACCTACGCCCGTATCAACTCGCTGTGTAAAAAGCTGGCGGATGAGGTAACGGCCACACATGATTGGGCCACAATGAACGAAGACATAGAAAAGCAGGTACTCGTAAAGCTGTCTGAATTCAATAACATCGCAGTTCAGGCATGTGTAGAAAACAAGCCGAATGTGCTGTGCGTTTACCTGTATGAGCTATGCAAGCTCTACAACAATTTCTATAATGTGCTGAACATTAGGAGAACCGAAGACGAGGTAGTAAAAAGCACACGTGTGGAATTATCAAAGTGCGTAGCCATAACATTGAAGAAAGGCCTGGAACTGTTAGGGATACCCGTGCCGGAAAGAATGTAGATTTTTAATATTAAATCTGAAAAATAATATTTGAAATTGCACAAAAAACATACTTTTGATTTTAAAAGATATACTTCACAACTCATTGTTTTTTAGCTGATGAATAACACCACTTATTATGACCTCGTTAACCAGACCTTTCACTTTCCGCAGGAGGGTTTTAACGTTAATGATAATAACACTTTGCTGTTTAACGGGGTGGATATTCAGGCCCTGATAGATAAGTATGGTACACCATTCAAGCTCACCTACCTGCCCAAGATAGGCATGCAGGTGAACAAGGCGAAAAAAATGTTCGCCGACGCTATTAAGAAGCACCGGTATGAGGGTAAGTATTTTTACTGCTATTGCACCAAGAGTTCCTACTTTTCATTTATTGTCGAAGAAACATTGAGGCAGGGTGTCCACCTGGAAACTTCATTCGATTATGATATTGACATTATCCAGCAGTTATACAAAAGGAGAAAGATTACCAAGGACATCCATATCATCTGCAACGGTTTCAAAACGAGGAATTATACGCGCAGCATATCAAAGCTCATCAACGATGGCTTTAAGAATGTAATACCCATACTTGATAATAAGAACGAGTTTGACGATTACAAAAAATCTATCCGCTCAAAAGACCCCGTGAATATTGGTATCCGTATAGCTACCGAAGAAGAACCAACATTTGATTTTTACACCTCCCGCCTCGGCATTCGCAGCCGCGATATACTGGAGTTTTACGTGGATAAGATAAAAGGCAATGACAAGTTCCGCCTGAAGATGCTGCACTTTTTCATGAATAAGGGCGTGAAGGATGATGTGTACTACTGGAGCGAACTGAACAAAGTGCTGAATATCTATTGCCAGTTAAAAAAGATTTGCCCCGAGCTTGACTCGCTGGATATAGGTGGCGGCTTCCCCATCAAGCACTCGCTTGGGTTCGACTACGACTATAATTACATGATTAATGAGATAGTGTCCACTATCAAAAAAGTATGCAAGAAGAATAAGGTGGATATGCCCGATATATACACCGAGTTCGGCTCATTCACTGTAGGTGAGGCCGGCGCGGTAGTGTATAGCGTGCTGGATGAAAAAATGCAGAACGACCGCGAGATATGGTATATGATTGACAGCTCGTTCATCACCACCCTGCCCGATACCTGGGGCATTGGCGAGAAATTCCTCATGCTGCCCATTAATAAGTGGGATAAGGAATACCAGGAAGTGCATCTTGGTGGCCTCACCTGCGATGGCCACGATTACTATACTTCAGAAGAGCATATCAACGCCGTGTTCCTGCCCAAGTTGGAAAAGGAAAAGGGCAAAGACCCACTCTATATCGGCTTCTTCCACACCGGTGCCTACCAGGACCAGCTATCCGGCTATGGCGGCATCAAGCACTGCATGATACCATCGCCCAAGCACGTAGTAGTGGAGCGCAACAAAGACGGCGAACTGGAAGACTGGCTCTACGCCAAGGAGCAGACACCACAGAGCATGCTGAAGATATTGGGGTATATTAAGTAAGGGGGGCATTGTTATTATTAAGGTTCGAGTCTAACGAGGTTCACAGAATATGAAAGCCACTGATTATCAGTGGCTTTTTGTTTTGCGTCTATTTTCCTACTTTTCTAAGTTGCTCATTTTCAAATGTCAAGTGGTTCGAGTCCAATTAAGTTGACTTTAGTGAATGTCGAACCAAGCCTATTCGAATCTGCTACGCATCCAAATTTTTGCCATCGTAATCAAATTTGTATATTCTGTTTTCAAAATCTTTTACGAGAATAAATTGATCTGTTAGTTTAAAATCTTGGTCACCATCCAACGTAATGAAAATATCGGCTCCGCTTTGTTGCCAAAGTATCTTTCCGTCTTTGTCAAGTCGTGTAATTTCCATTTCTCCGTGAACAATGTAACTATCTTGATATTTGAAAATTTCAAAACAAGTGGCAGAATCCGTTTTTGTTCTCCAAATCAATGCTAGATCTGGAATAGACAGACAGAATATAGTGTCGGAGCAACAAGCTAAAAGCCTCTTATCTTCATAAATTACACTGTTTTGATGAACACCTGTACCTCCACCAATTGATCCAATGATCGCACTTGTTAACAGCATAGTATCGTTAAACACGTTAATTCCTAACATTGTGGAAAATACGTACTCACTTTTTTCAAAATAAACAAAGTCGTAGGTGTGTTTATTGTCCGTTGACTTTTCATCAAAGGTATCGTCACGATAAATTTCTATTTGGTATAGACCAACAGTCTGCTTGTTCATCATTCCAAATATAGATAATTATTGTGCTGTTAACAGTTTAAAGCCATCTAGTAATTGGTTCGAGAAAAGTCCAAAGAGGTTCACTTCCGCCCGTAAGAGCACCTTAAGACACTTACGGGATTTTTCGTTCCCTCTAAGTCCATCATCTATCTTTTCTGACCACAAAGGAGGGGAAATTCAGGGAAGCAAATATGTTCCAACACAATGTGTTACGCACTAAAGTTAATTTAAAGGACAATTGTTCGGTTAACTAATGTCGCACCCAATAATCATCTAAGTCAAAATATGTTTATTGTGTTTTCCATCTTGCTAATCGTTTCATACCTCTTGTAAACAGCCAGGAAAAAATTTTGGAGTGTCCGCCTTCCATCATTTTTTATTTGCAATACTCTTGAAAGTCAAACACATTATTTCCTTTGTAAATGAACTCACCTTTGTCAAAGCAATAGGAACAATACATTGTGCTTTTGCTTCCGCCTGCGTTTGTTCCACCGCCTTTTCGTCACGCTTCAAAGGCATTCCGCAAGATTGGCAATATTTGTAAGTAGATGTCATGTTATTACGTTTTATAAGTCAAAGACTCTTCTGTCCTCGCCGAGTCTCCGGCTTTTTGGGATTCGGCGACATCAATGTCGCTGAATTTCAGGATATATTCAAAGTGTAAGGTAATATCAAGACGAGACCCTGGGGCACCCTTTTTTCAGTACTTCTACGACTGTTTCACAATATTCACCTGTTCATAACTAACATTGTTACTTACAAACTCAGGCACCAGCTCCTTCATCAGGTGAACGGTCTCTAAAGTGTAGTGTTGGCGGGCGCATTTTATCAGCTTGTCTATCCTTTTCTCCACCACTTCAAAGTCATACTGGCGCACATCGGCTATCATTATCTTATCATGGTAGGTGGCGCGCGCGCTTTCTGTGCTGCTCAGCAACTCTTCATACAGCTTTTCGCCCGGCCTCAGCCCTGTGTATACTATTTGTATGTCCACATCAGGTTCTTTACCCGCCAGCTTTATAATCTTGCGGGCCAGGTCGGCAATTTTCACCACTTTGCCCATATCAAAGACGAATATCTCCCCGCCCTGCCCCATTACTCCGGCCTCTATCACCAGCAGGCAGGCTTCGGGTATGGTCATAAAAAAGCGTGTTATCTCCGGGTGCGTTACTGTTATAGGTCCGCCCTTTTCTATTTGCTTTTTAAAGCGTGGTATTACCGACCCATTAGAACCCAGCACATTACCAAAACGTGTTGTCACAAATTTGGTGATTGGTTGCCCATGTACATTTTTATTGTCTGTTTCGGTAAGCTGCTGCCTGAAATAGCTTTGCGTGAAAATTTCCGCTATCCGCTTCGATGCCCCCATTATGTTGGTTGGGTTCACCGCCTTATCTGTTGAAACCATCACAAATTTTTCCACGTCATTGGCCACTGCCAGTTCAGCAAGTATGCGCGTACCCAGCACATTGTTTATCACGGCTATAGACGGGTTATCTTCCATCAGCGGTACATGCTTGTATGCCGCTGCATGAAATACTATCTGTGGATTATACACCTCGAAAAGGTGCTCCATACGCTGGCGGTCTGTAATATCTCCCAAGTATGCTTTTACATTCGCCGTTTTATATCGTTCCTGTATCTCCAGGTGAAAATCGTGCATTGGTGTCTCCGCCTTATCGCAAAGTATGATCAGCGATGGGCGGTATTGAATGAGCTGCCTCACCAGTTCGCTGCCTATTGAGCCTGCGGCACCTGTCACAAGTATTTTTTTACCTTTCAGCTCCGTATAAATTGCCTCGTTGTGTATCTTAATTACCTCCCGCTCCAGCAGGTCTTCAATATTTATATCTTGTAGCTGTTGGGTATCCAGCTTATCATTCAGCCAGTCGCGCATGGCAGGCACCTGCTGTATACGAATACCATGTGAAAGGCAGTTATCCACCAGCGCATTCAGCTTTTCTTTGTTTATCTGTTTGTTCGCCAGTATCAGCAGTTCCACACCATCATTTCTTAGTTTGGCTATACTCGCTTCGCTCGTGTTATATATTGGCAACCCTTCCAGCAGCTTACCCGTGGCTTTGAACGAATCATCAAGAAAGGCCACTACCTGCATATCACCGTTTGGCAAACTGTTCAGCATTTTCTGGATATGCTGCCCGTCGGCTGATGTATCATAAACAATAACTCTTTTCTTTTGCACTTTTCTTTCGCCTACAGAAAGTGCTTTGTAAAAGTTGAAACAATAACGCACAGCAAGGCGATAAGATATGATAACGAATGTGGTTATCAGAAAGTTAATAGTTACTATCTGAAGTGTAAAGAAGCTGCCGTAATGAAAAAGTGGAACGAAAGTATTGAGTACAAGATAAAAGAATGAAGCTATCGCATTTACCATCACTAACCGCTGCGCGTCTTCAATATTGGTGTACCTGATGATACCGGCATAGCTTTTAAACACATAAAACAATGCCGAATTAATCCCCAATACTACCAGCATCATTAACCGCAATCCTGCATCTACTTTAGGCCAGTCGAAATTCAACTTCAGCATCCGCGATAAAAACAGGCAACAACATACCAGGAGTAAATCAAGCAGAAATATAAGCCACCTTGGTAAAATGCGTATCTTATATACCATGTGTTTTCATTTAATATAGATTTGTTAAATGGGCGTTATTAGGAAGCAGGGCACAATAATACTAAAAAAATAGTTAAACAACATTATCAATAAGGAAAATTAGTGTTATTATACTGATGTGTAAATGAATAAAGTAATGGCAATATCCATTAAATATTATTCAAATTGTTAACTGTTGTCAAAAAAAACACGATTTAATTAACAAAGTAATCATAAATTGTATACTTTCGTATCATTAATATCGGGTTAACGTTCACTATTTACCAATAATGCAAAAGTAAACTACTTTGTTAACAGGAATTAAGATACTGGTTGTAGAAGACAACTTGGTGAACCAGAAAATCACCAACTTCATGCTCAAAAAGCTCAACGCTATCGTTTCCAGCGCTATGAATGGGAACGAAGCCATTGAACTATTGAAGCGGAACGATTATGATGTTGTACTCATGGACCTGCAAATGCCGGGCATGGATGGCTACGCTACAACGGATTACATTCGGCGCAAACTGCACAATAACGTACCCGTAATTGCTGTCACTGCTGATATTTTTGTCAGCGAAACATCAGACTACCTTGACTCCGGAATGAATGCGTGCATCTGCAAACCGTTTGATGCAAATGTACTTGGAGAGATGATCCTTGGCCTTATTAATGTTGACCACCTTGCTTCAAATCAAGCTGTATGAGCACACCTTTAGTTGATTTCAGTTTTGTTTACGAAATGGCCGAGGACGACACCACTTATGTATACGAAGTGGTCAGCCTTTTTTTAAATACCCTTTCTGATGGTATGATTAAACTGGAGCAGCTGATAACCAGCGAAGCTGATTATGAGGAGATCCGCTTCCAATCCCATTTCCTGAAATCAAGCGCTAAAGTGGTGAAAGTGCGCGGCATGTATGAAGGCTTCCTCGAGTTGGAGGAATTAACTCGCGAACATTCAGGCAGGGAAAAACTGCTCCCTTTGTTCAACACAATGAAAAGTATTTTCCTCGAAGCCCGCCCGGAATTGGAAAAAGAGGTCGCAAAGACCCAAAAAGCTCTAACTCGGAATTAGCGGCATAACCATCAGGCATTACGATACCCATTAAGCCATTTTTGCTATATCTGCCGGCACTTCATAATGACCGGTAACGTAGTAAGGAGCCACATCTATTTTCTTCGTACGTTCCTTCAGGAAAGCCATCACCTCCTCATCTGATTTAAATCTGCCACCTATGTTCACAAAATATTTGGCCAGCAGGTCGTATCGGTGGCGCATCAGATATATGAATACATGAAGGAAGTGAATGTGATAGAACACAATGGCATCATTGTCCTTATATTCCTGTAGCGTCTTTTTAAAATATACAGGATGCTCAGTCCAGTGCATATTGGCGTCTATGTGATGGCTTATGTGATAGCCGTCGTTCCAGCACTTTACATTGTACTTGGTGTTGATGCAGGTCACACTGTTCTTATAGGCATTGTTAGGGTCTTTAGGGTCAATGAACGAATGCTGCGCCCAGTTGCCCGTCATAGCAATGATACGGAAGGTAAAGAAAGGCAGGATAAAAACAACTACTGTGGCCGGCCCGTTTACAAAGCATAGGCCCACACACATGGCTATAAACAACAACTCCCCTCTCACCGAACGGTACAACAAACGCTTGCGGCGCTTGCGCACAAAATAGCTGCACAGGTGATAAATACCCACAAACAGGAACGTGCCGAGGTAAATACAGAAATCCTTTATTGAGTCCCGCTGGAATTTCATCGTAGAACTTTCATCATCCGGCATATTATTCTCAGGGTGGTGCATACCCACATGGTGGGTATAATAAGTCTCCGGCGATTGCCCGAAGAACGGCCCGATTACCCACGGCAGGAAATGATTAAGAATGCGATACTCGTGCTTGAACCATGCCCTGTGGCTGGTGCAGTGCATCATCAGCCCGTAAGGCCCTTTAAAAACCACATTGTTGATGTATTGATACAAGATGGCCGCTACCCACCACAGCCAGCCCGGCAACCCCGGGATATAAAGCAGAACCGCCAGCGGCAGCAGGGAAAAAGTAATCTTCAACGTAAGGTGAACAAACGGCAGGTCACGTTCATCGCGTATCAGCGATACAAAAAATCTGTCAAGTCCGTTCTTTGGTTTCACCGCACTTATGGGATCGGTGATTTCCGGCAATGCTATCATTTTCTGCTAAAATAGGACAGCAAGATACGATTTTCATCAGACTATATAAAACCAATCCACTGTATTATTAATTGTTACTCACTTAATAAATATCACTTTGACTTTTTCCATGAATTGCTTTACCTCAACGCTTGCGTTATCCAGTTTATCATGAAACTTCCAGTCATAATCGATGCCATTAATACTCGTCCGCACAACCGTGTACCCGCCATCAACCGCCGCAGTAGAAATACCGAATTCACCATGGTTATTCGCCAAAATTTCCCAAGGTATGACCGTCAGTACGTCTTTAACCGCGGCATGTTTTGCAGAGGGTAAAACACTGTCAAATTTGAACAGGGTTATATCCGAGGGCGGGTTATATAGGACAACAGCAGTATCTGCCAGCAACTGTGTTGATGACAAGTAATAGTATGTACCTATCGGCGGCCTGAAACCTCCTCCGGGCCCTATTATAATATATTCGGCCGCTACATTCGTAGTCCGCGGACTATGCGTACAGGAAACAGACAAAACAGCAGACAGCAGAACTGCGGCTACGCGAATGTTTATCATTACCTGATCTATTTATAAAGTACCCCTATTTTATTTACAAAATCCCTTACTTCTACACTCGTGCCGCTAAGGTCCGGCTGAAAATCCCACCTGTAGGTCTTGCCGTTCACTGAGGCCCGCACATCCAGGTAGCCCATATCAGCTCCGGGCGTACTACCAAAAGACTTATCCGGGTGGGCCAGTAACTCAGCCGGTATCGACTTAGGCAGGTCTTTCACCAATTCATATTGAGATGCAGGCATTGCGACATCAAAATTGAATTTGGACACATCGTCGGGAACATTTCCGGCACCCATTGTCGCCTTCTTCAACTGATTATCCTTGATCAAGTAGTATGGCTGCATGGCAATGGGCCCGGCAAAGCCGCCCGTATATCCGGTTATCAGGTAATCTGCGGTGGCACCGGTTGTAGGATTACTTTTTCTACTGCAGGATGTTGCTACCATACTAAGAACCAGCAAAAAGGATGCGATGATTTTCATAATAAGTTTTTTAGGACACTCTCTCTAACGACCTGTTCTGTAAAATATTGTATCCAAATATACAAAAATGAAGCCGCCCCGAGATCGGGGCGGCTTCATTTCATTAAGCGTTTATAAATTAAGCGCCCAGTATTTTCTGGATTTTCTTATCAAATACGTTCTTTGGCGCGGCACCTACCTGCTTGTCCACCACTTGGCCATTCTTTATGAACAGAACGCATGGTATGCTGGTAACACCGTAGTTAATAGAAAGGTTCGGATTTTCGTCCACATTACACTTACCCACATTCACTTTGCCTTCATACTCCTTTGAAAGAGCGTCGATGGTTGGCCCTAAAGCCAGACAAGGGCCACACCAGGGTGCCCAGAAATCAATTACCGTAAGTTTGTCTGCCTTAAGCACCTCCGTGTCGAAATTCGAATCAGTATATACTGCTGCCATTTTTTATGTTTTTAATTATTTGGAACCACAAAGTTAATTCAATAAACTATCGACTGAAATAGAGAACTTAAATACATTCATAGCGTATCCACATAGTGCTAACATATTTCACAGTTCGTTAACTTACTTATGTCTTTTCAATCGAATATTTTATCTCCTCATGTTCTTCTATATACCTCACCAGTTCATCGTTCACTTCTATCTTCTTGTTCTGCGATTTCAGCTTTGTCTCCATTCCGTCCCAGTCCGACACATGGAGCATAAGCTCTGTGGAGCCGGGGTGGTTGCGTAGGTTTTGCTCCATAAAATCCACGAATATTTCATCTAACTTATGCAGCGGTATCGACAGGTACAGCCGCCTGGTGAGCTTCTTCCTCACTTCGTCAAGCAACAATATATTCTGTATCTGGAACTCCATAGTGCCCGGCCTGAACCTGTGCTCATCATACACGCCCTGTATCATCAGCTTTTGCCCGTTCACTAAATAATTGCCATACTGCACATAATTCTTCTCCCACAGCACTATCTCCAGGTGGCCTGAATAGTCATTGATGAACATCTTCCCGAACTTACTCCCCTTCTTGGTGGTGGCGTGTACCACATCGGTCACAAAGCCCGCTATGCGTATGTTGCGACCCCTGTTTATTTCCAATTCGTTTACCGGGGTCATGCCATAGTTGTTCATCTCAAACTTGAACCCGTCCAGCGGGTGTGCACTCAGGTATATACCCACTACTTCTTTTTCCCTGTCTAATAGTTCGGGCAGGCCCCATTTATCGCACTCAGGTATGGGCGGCGGCTTCACCTCCGGCATCGCCGACTCGCCAAACAGGCTGTTCGTAGCCATCAAAGAGCTGGCCTGAAACTGATTGCCAAACCTTACCAGCCTTTCCAGCCCCGTTATAGGATCAGTAGGCGGGGCGTAAAAATATTGCGCCCTGTGCATCTGCGGGAAACAATCCAGTCCACCTGCCAGCACCAGCGCTTCCAGCGATTTCTTATTTACTGTGCGCTGGTTCACCCGTTTTATAAAATCATATACGGTAAGGTATGGCCCGTTTGTTTCACGCTCCAGTATTATATCCTCACAGGCAGCCTCGCCCACGCCTTTTATCGCGTTCAGCCCGAAGCGCACCACATTCTCCTTGGCCACCGCAAATCCTTTAAGGCTCTCGTTCACATCGGGTCCCAGCACCTGTAGCCCCATGCGCTGGCACTCCTCCATGTAAAATTTGATTTTGTCTATGTTGCCCTGGTTGTTCAGCACTGCAGCCATATACTCAGCCGGGTAGTGCGCTTTCAGGTACGCTGTCTGATATGCCACCAGCGCATAGCAGGTAGAGTGCGATTTATTGAACGCATATTGCGCAAACGCCTCCCAGTCGGTCCATATCTTTTGCAGCTTGTCTTCGGGATGTCCTTTTGCCTTAGCGCCCTCCACAAACTGCCCCTTCATCTTGTCCAGCACCGCCTTCTGCTTCTTGCCCATCGCCTTTCGCAGCACATCGGCATCGCCCTTACTGAAACCAGCGAGGCTCTGCGACAGCAGCATCACCTGCTCCTGGTACACCGTTATACCATAGGTATCGGCAAGGTATTCTGCCATTGCCGGCAGGTCGTATGTGATTGGCTCCTGCCCGTGCTTACGCTTTATGTAGTTAGGTATATACTCCATCGGCCCAGGGCGGTACAGGGCGTTCATGGCTATCAGGTCGTCAAATTTATCGGGCTTCAGGCTCTGAAGGTGCTTCTGCATGCCCGGGCTTTCAAACTGGAACGTACCATTGGTCTCCCCCGCCTGGTATAGCTCATACGTCTCCTCATCATCCAGCGGAATGGTATCAATATCTATATCTACGTTGTAGTTCCTCTTTATCAGCGCCAGCGCATCCTTAATGATGGTCAGGGTCTTCAGCCCCAGGAAGTCCATCTTTATAACGCCTGCATTCTCTATCACATTGCCCTCATACTGCGTTATCAGCGAGTCCACATCCTTTACCATGAAGACCGGCAGCATCTCCGTTAGGTCGCCGGGAGCTATGATGATGCCCGCAGCATGTATACCCGTATTCCTAACCGACCCCTCTAATTTTTCGGCGCTATGCAGTATGATACCATGCAGCGAATCTGAGTTATACACCTCCCGCAACTTGTTCACAGACTCCATTTCATCGGCACCCAGGTTCTCCTTATCTGCAAGGCTACCCTCCCCTTTCAGCTCGGCGTGCAGCAGCCGCTTCAGCACTATACCCGGCCTTTCAGGCACCAGTTTGGCAAGGGCATTGGCATCACTCAGCGGCAGGTCCATCACCCGCGCCACGTCTTTTATGCTGCTCTTGGCAGCCATGGTGCCATAGGTCACTATCTGCGCCACCTGGTTTTTGCCATACTTCTGCACCACATAGTCTATCACCTTCTGCCGGCCCACATCGTCAAAGTCCGTATCTATATCGGGCATGCTCTTACGGTCGGGGTTCAGGAACCTTTCGAACAGCAGCTTGTACTTTATCGGGTCTATATTCGTTATGCCTATACAATACGCCACCGCCGACCCCGCCGCACTACCACGACCCGGCCCTATGAACACACCCATATTGCGCCCCTCGCGTATGAAGTCGCTCACAATAAGGAAGTAGCCCGCAAAACCCATGGTGCGTATGGTGAACAGCTCAAACTTCAGCCGCTCCTCCACCTCTGCCGTTATCTCTTTGTAACGCTCTTTTGCACCCAGCCATGTCAGGTCTTCAAGATAGGCATCCTGGTCGTCGTTGAACTCCGGCGGCACTTTATAGTGCGGCAGCATAATGTCCCGGTCCAGCTTCAGCGGCTTTATCTTTTCTATTATCGCATTCGTATTGTCTATCGCCTGCGGTATATCGGCAAAGAGATTGGTCATCTCCTCCCCCGTCTTGAAGTAAAATTTATCGTTGTAGAAAGCAAAGCGCGCGTCCTTCACCGGCACCTCATCATCGCCCATCTCTTTATACTTAGGGTCGCTCTGCTTGGCCCCTGTGTTGATGCACAGCAGTATATCGTGCGCATTGGCATCCTGCTGGTCCACATAGTGACTGTCATTGCTCGCTATGATGGGCACATTATACTTCTGCGCAAACTTCAACAGCACCTCGTTCACCTTCACCTGCTCCGGTATATCGTGCCGCTGCATCTCCACGTAATAGTCCTCGCCAAACAGGTCCAGCCACCACTTAAACACTTTTTCCGCCTCAGCCTCGCCCTTCCTCAGTATCGCCCTCGGCACCTCCGCCGCCAGGCAGCACGTAGTGGCTATCAGCCCCTCGTGGTATTGCAGTATCAGTTCCTTATCTATCCTCGGATACTTGCCATACAGCCCCTCTATATACCCCAGCGAGCACAGCTTCACCAGGTTCTTATACCCCACCTCGTTCTTCGCCAGCATCAGTTGGTGGTAGCGCACATCCTTATCATCCTTGCTGAACTGCCGCTTATGCCTGTTCTCCACCAGGTAAAACTCGCAGCCCACTATCGGCTTCACCTCCGGCTCCTCTATATCCTTGCCCTCAGGGGTTTTGCCCACCACCTTTTTCTTTTTCCATGCCTCTGCCACAAAGTCGAACACGCCAAACATATTACCATGGTCGGTTATGGCCATGGCGGGCATGCCATCCTTGCGCGCCTTATCAAAAAGCTTCGAAATATTAGATGCCCCGTCGAGCAGGGAATACTGTGTATGATTATGTAAATGGGAGAATTTCATTGAAAACCGCACTATCCTATCAGCGTCTTACAAAATAACAAAATTAAGGGGGGATCGGGAGGTGGAAGTTATCCACAAAAAGGGTGAATAATAATTATAAATTTAATAGTTACACTAAATTTGATTTTTAGTATCTTAATCTTCTTTAAAATGACAAACGTTTTTGTTACATATGCATGGGGTGACTCACTACATGAAGAAAAAGTAATTTCTTTTACAGATTTTCTACGTCAAAAAGGGTTTAATGCTGTAATCGACAGGCTACTTTCACAACAAGAAACAGCTGTTAATTTTACTGAATTAATGCACAAAACAATCAACAGCTATGATAAAATAATTGTTCTTTTGTCTAAAGAATACAAACAAAAAGCCGAAAATTTTATCGGAGGAGTTGGAATAGAATATAACATAATTTTAAATGATATAAAAAATAAGCCTACGAAATATATACTAATTAGTTTTAACGGCATAAATTCTGATATTATCCCTCTGGGTTTTTTAGGAAGGGAAGTTGTTGATTTGATTTCTGATGAAAAGAATGATTATCGCACCCTATTTTCAAAATTATCAGATGCAAAGATTTACAATTTTTCAGAAGTCTCCAACACGAAACCTAAAATCGAGGCATTTGACATTCCCAAATTTACTTTAACTTCTAATGAAAGTAAAATTGAAGATTTAAAAGAACGTATCGAAGATGGTGTGTATAAATATGCAGATGGGCATTTTGATGTAACTATCAATCCATCGGAGTTTTTTTACAATAGGCTTGTTCGGTCCTTTCCGGGTGTCCGTGGATTAAAAATATTTGAAGATTCAAAACAATGTATAGACAGGCTGATGTTATTGTTAAAGCAACCTCTGAAGTTCAAATTAGACGAAGGATCTACGGTTCCCGTATGGTGGTTTAGAGGAGGCAGTAACATGTATATTGAAAACGTAAGACGTTTAAGCGATACCAAGATTCTTTTAGATCATCAGGAAATGGAAATTAAACGCATAGCCGTTTTTAACTCGAGCATGTATTATAAATCATTTGTGTACGTTGAGGTTAACCCTGACATACAAACTGGCCTCTACAATATTCCTCAAACTTATATACAAGCTATTGCTTCAGAAGGGAAACGGTATACTGAAGAATATGCTATTTTTAATGGTATTCCGATAACCCGAGAAGAATTTGACGATGGCGCAGCTGAAGTAGCAAGCGATATTGTTGAAACGCATGGAGCTGAACTTCGAATCAGACATTTGACCCCATATAATTTTGTCATAACCGGACAGGCTTCGTCTATAAATTCACCCTACTTCGATATCAATTCAAAAGATATATTGAATGGAATATTAATTGGCAAACGAACTCTAACCGAACTATGTGAAATGATTGAAGAATTGCCAAAGCATGGAGATTATCCCTTAGGTTAACATCCCCACTGTTGTTCCGGATATTTATCCGGAACTGCCAATAAAATTCCTTCTGCGAAGACATTCAAAGAACTGCAGCCGAGAACATGATGCATGGCATCACTCATCTGCAATATATGAAAGAGGCCAAACGCCGAAAAAACAATAATGGTATATACCGCTACCATAAGAAAAGGTGTATTCTTTCAGTTTGAAAATTCAGGATAGATACGTACTTATTTTTTGCATTATTTTTTTGATACCCAAATATACCCCTAAAATAATTCCAAAGAATACAGTAGTAAAAAGAGGAACCCCTATTACAAATTCGACAACGTAATCTCCGGTAGTGTAAGGCGAAGGTGGCGGGTCATACAAGTAATCGTGTATGAAAGTAACGCCCGTTAGTAAAACCGCAATTATCAATATTAATTTGTACGGTCTTTGCATGATACAAATATAATAAAAAAGGGGACTGTTTCCGCCGTTGTCGGTCTTATTTTCTGACCGACAACACTCGCGCAGGGCATAGTGCACGCGCATAACAAAAAAATCTGCAACTACGCCACCAACAACAATCTTACCTATCTTTATCACATGGTTGTAAAACAATACGAGTTGGCTATAGAATTGTCTAATGGGGGTGAGTGGATTTGTGACGTAACAGTCCATAATGAAAATGATGTACTGCACTACGAAATAGAAGTTGATCCACCACTATTTCGTGATGGTACAAACATAGAACCTTTTCTCATAGAGATGCGTTACGCCCCCGATGGCCAATTGGTATTTGTTACTGAACATCCACTTACAGAAAACCTGAAAGAATTGGAACCCATACTTGCCCGAGAAATAATCGATGAGGTATTGTAGCTAAAGCCTGGTATCCTTCAACCATTGAGCCACGCCCTCTCGCGTTTGCGCGTGTACCATAGCGAACAAAAGCGATACAGCCCAAAACATGATGGCGCCTTTTTTATCCCGTACATGCCAATTCCGGCAGCAAAATAGTATTGTCATGGTGAGCTTCGAACCATTGCTCAGCCCATGCAATAAGCCCGATCAAGTTCCGGGTAGGGAGAAAAACCAGCCCGCAACTGGTTCTCGAATATTTCGTCTACGGCGCGGCATTTGCAACCGCCCATAACGACATAATATGCAAAGGAACAAAGAAACCAAAAAACTTAGCACGGTTTTTGATTCTTTGTATGCATACTCCTTATGAAAAACCTCATTTGTCTCATCTCATTTGCCTTTTTGTGCCATGTTACCACCCATGCACAAGACTCGACCACAACATCGCGCGCCGCCAGGATACAGAAAGCACGCGAACGCATACACCGGTACCGCATGGCCGCTGAGGAAAAGAAAGCGCGCGCAACAGCTCAGGCAGAACAGCTGGAATCGGCACCCAGGCTCACCAACTACTACCGCGAAGACTCTGCCACACGCGCCCTTTTAGCCCGCAGACTTACTGTCAGGGTCACACCAACATCACTCATAGACCTCAACGGCCCCTGCCTGCCTGTTGGCTTGGAATACCGCATTTACAAAAGCCTTGCCATATCGCTTGAAGGGTCTATACCCATGTCCTACAATATATATGTCCCGGTATTCAAAAACAATACAGGCAAGACGATACACTCCGATATCAGGCTAAGGCTGGAACTGCGGAAATATTTCGTTATGAGGCATAGCCGCAGGGCGTTTGTTGGCGTAGAGGCATATATGAGGCAGCAGGAATTCACACAAGCCGATGGCTTCTATGATGGTCCTCGTCTGTTTCATGTCTATACCTATTCGTCGGCTGACATCAAAAAATTTCACGCGGGCATTGCCCCGTTTATCGGCAAATCATTCCTTGTCAATGGCCATTTACAATTAGATGCTTATTTCGGTTTGGGCTTACGTTACATGGAAAATAACTACTACAATTTTATCGGGCAAAAGTTAGGTGGGAAAAATAGCGGATGGGGTGCGCTGTTTGTTTCTGAGGACCAATTGTATGGCCACATGTGGCGACCATACTTATCAGTAGGAATAAAGATAGGCTATATGCTCTGACACCTGCATTTACGCATACCACACCCATAAAAAAAGGGAACAACTCATATTGCTCCCTTTGAAAAAAATCCATTTCTGTAAAAAGCACAACATATTACCTCATCACACTCACCTTTCCATCAGCTATCACCTGTCCCCTTACCCTGAAATCATATATATACAGGCCATTGTTCAGCATACCAATATCTACTTTCCGGCCATCAGCTACCTGTTGGGTTAAGATACAGCGCCCGGCCATATCATATATATGCAGTACCGGATCCTCACGCACACCCTCAAGTTTCACATGCAGCATACCTGCTGCGGGGTTAGGATAAACAGTGGCCGTGTATGTTTCGGGCTGAGCCATATGTTCAGTCCCTAACCCGATGTATAAGCCCGGCTTTTCATTCGCGTTCACATATATCAGCCGCTCTAAGGGTATGTCGGTGCCGGTCGTATAATTGTAAAAATGCACCGTATCATACTTCCATACCACCACTACGGGGCGCATATTTTTTATCTTCTGGGTTGTGTCTAGTTTATAATGGAAACTTTTGTTGAATACCGTACCGGCGGCTATCGGGCCGTTTGCGAGGGTGTAATTGGCCGAATCGGCCCCATTGAATTCCATCACCGCCATCGTATTATACTTCGGTTCCGGCCCGCTGAGATGGCTCATATGATAGCAGTAGCCACCCGGTGCGCCGGTCTGCTGATACCATATACTGTCCTGCAGCAGCAATATGCCTACACGGTAATCCCCGTCTGCGGGCTGCAGAAATTTCACCTTTGTATCCACTATCATGGAGTCCGTGCCAACGTTAGTCACTGTGAAAATAGGCGAGGCCAGGGCAGTGTGCGCATTGGTAGAATCTACCGTATGCTTCAGCGATGCTTTAAAAACAGAATCTCCCGTGGCTTGCGACAAATAGTGCTGGTTTAAGAACATCATCGGCGCCCCAATACCCGGCCCACCTATCGGAAACACATAGGCCGCATTCCATATCCACATGGATATATCCCGCGACAGCACCGTGGGGTATGCACCATGCTCCTGCTTAAAAAAGATAAGGTTATCGCCATACATACCTTTAAAATGGCTTACTATGGGCATTGTCCATGTATAACATGGCGCACAGGTATAAACACCAAGCTCTGCAAGCAGTGAGCGCTGATTGACGGGGAATACCTGCGCATTACAAACAACCGAAAATAACGCAAGGCCGGAAAGTATAATCTTTTTCAAATGAATTGCTTTTTTAGTAACAAGACCGATTATCCGCCACAAAAAGTTGGGTACAAACGGAGAATTATTAAAAATATTAACTATGGGTTACAGAACGTTCCCTGCAGCAAATTCAGCGTGTAAACGCATAAAATACGCTCACGCAATTATAAATAAATCGCCCATAATCAATAATACATAGTACCTTTGCACAAATGACGATTAAAGCGATTTTTTTTGAAGACAAAGGCACCAAAAGAAGGGTCAATGTTACCGGCAAGGTCATACCCCGTATCATTTCCAGCCCGTTCGTAAAAACACCCATTAAAGTAAATACAGATATTCACAAAATCGGTGTTGACACAAATGTGAACGAACGCAAAAATCTCGTATTCGTATTCGCAGACGGCACAGAGAAACCCTTTCCCGAAAGTTCAAGCGCGCATAGAAATATTACCATCATACTACCATAGCATATAGCTATAAACATTAAAAGTAGCGGTCGTTGACCGCTACTTTTAGTTATCGCCCTTTACCTATTTCGCCAATGCTACCCTATGCAGCTTGTGGTAGGCAATATAAGACACCACCATCAGCCCAAGGAACACTAAGGCCATCACCCGCTGCCCAAAGCAACGCCGGATGCCAGATGCGCAATAAATGCCGAGACAAACACGATGCCAAAACCGGCATACACCCATTCCTTCAGCCGCTGCCACACCGGCGCCAGCAACAGCACCGCCCCGGCCAGCTTGGCCACCGCCAGCTCTACCCTAAAGTAGTCGGGGAAGCCCAGGTAATGGAATGCTTCTTTTATCTCCGGCTTGGTAAAATACATGTAGGCAGAGAAACACATCATCAGGGCCAAAATGCCCGTTGTTGTCCAGTAAATGATCTTGGTAGTTTTCATCTTTTTTATTTTTTGTCAAAAGTATGTACCTTTACTATCCATTAGATAGCACTATCCCATCAGATAGCAGTATCCTTCAGGATAGCAAACAGGTAACTATGTGTCCGGAACCAAAAAATAAAGAGCACAACAAGGAGGCATGTACGGCCAGCGTTAACGCGGTTAAAGACGCGCTTTATGTCCTCAACGGCAAGTGGAAGCTGCCACTGCTAATAGTACTGCAGAGTGGGCCGCGCCGCTTCAACGATATCCAGCGGCTCCTAGATGGCATCACCCCAAAGGTGCTGGCAAAGGAACTCCGAGAAATGGAATTGAACGACTTCATAGTTCGCAAAGTGGACACTGGCACTCCCGTTGTCGTCACCTACGAGCTCACAGGCTACAGCAATTCGCTCGAAACCGTTATAGCCGAACTACGCAACTGGGGCCTTCAGCATCGCAAAAAGATAAAAGCCAGCATGCGTAAGAAAGAAGTAGCCGGTTAGGGACATGAAAAAAGGCACGCCATATGGCATGCCTTTTACCTTATCCTCAAAGAATCACTTATCAAAACCGCTGAAGATAACCTTGCCTGTTGACACATCATAAATAGCCGCTGCTATGCCCACCGCACCCGACCGCACAAGATCACTCACTATGGTGCTGCGCTGCATTATCTCATCAATAGCATACTTCACATTCAGGCGTGCTACCGCTGTTACATACTCATTATTCTCACTGTTCCTGTTCTCTGTAAACGTCTGGTTGGCTATTTCTATCGCAGGTTCTATACGCTCCATAAGCGATGTCACATGGCCCAGCCTCACCTGGTCGCATGCGCCCTTAATAGCACCGCAATTAGTATGGCCCAGCACAAGTATCAACTTAGACCCGGCCACTGCTACGGCATACTCCAGGCAGCCAAGAATTCCATCCGTCACCACATTGCCTGCTATCCGTATGCTGAATATATCTCCCACCCCCTGGTCAAAAATCAGCTCTGCCGAAGTACGGGAATCCATACAACTCAATATGGCTGCATAGGGTGCTTGTTCATCCTTGGTCCTGAATATATCTCCCAGAAAATCTTTGTGTACCAGAATATTATTAAAGAAACGAAAATTGCCTTCTTTCAACCTACGCAGTGCCACCTCAGGGGTAACAATTTCCACTGTATCTGTATTGTTCATTTTAATGCTGTTATTTTAATTACTTTTTGATTGTTTTCAATTGGTTTATCAGCTTTCTATGGTCCCCTTCCGATCTCATAGGCACCTCATCCCTGTTCATATACTCTTTCATCATTTCGTATTCGGGTATTGCCTGCGGCAGCATATATACGTTCTTAAACCCTACCAGCGACATCTTTATACCTTTATCAATCGCGCGCGAATTATAGAACTCCCTTATCAGGCTGAGTACATCAAAATCAATGTATTTGGCATGGCTTGCGTCAATGATTACGCTACTGTTTTCAGGCAGTTTGTCCAGCGTTTCTTTTATGCTCGCCTTATTCAGAAAAGATACCTCTTGCGCCAGCGTCAGCTTAATAAGCTCACCATCGCTGAAGGTGCTGCGTTTGTAATAATATGGGATGCTCATATTGTTTCTCAGTATGTAGAATATACTAATCACCATACCTATGCCTACACCTTTCAGCAAATCCAGCGAAACAACACATACAGCGGTAACAAGAAAAGGAATGAACTGACTCTTGCCGCTCTTCCATACATGCCTGAATATTGACGGCTTGCATAATTTATATCCCGTAAAAATCAGGATAGCCGCCAACGCTGCTTTAGGTATCATATTCAGTATCACCGGTATGGTAGCAGCACACAGCAATAGTAAAATACCGTGTAGTATCGCCGAGCGTTTTGTTTGGGCCCCGGCATTCAGGTTGGCAGATGACCGCACAATAACTGAAGTAATGGGCAACCCACCCAGCAGTCCGCTTACAATGTTACCGATACCCTGAGCTTTCATTTCCCTGTCGGTAGGTGTATACCGTTTCATTGGATCCAGCTTGTCCACCGCCTCTATACACAGCAGCGTTTCTATAGATGCCACAATAGCGATGACTATACCGGTTTTCCATACCAGGGGGGTGGTAAATCCTTTCAGGTCCGGGAAAGTGAATTGCTGAAAAAAGTCGGCGGCTGATGCAGGTATGGGCAGTTTCACCAGATGTGAACTGTCCAGGGCCATTTGCGGAGCCGCGCCGCGAAACACTTCATTCAGCAGTGTCCCGGCAACAACCACGAGTACCCCTACAGGTATCGCCTTTACCCTGCGGAATGCCTTCAGCTCCCACAATATCAGCAGGAGCAACCCCGTCAACGAAATAACGATTGCTCCCGGCTCTATATGCTGCAATGCCGTAGTAAGGGTGCTCATCACAAAACCATCTTCGGCATCGGCCATCACCGCCGAGCTGTTCTTGGCGTAACCCACCGCATCCGGCAATTGTTTGATAATAATTGTGAGGCCAATACCCGCGAGCATACCCTCAAGTACGCTGGATGGTATGAAACTGGCTATCGCACCGCCTTTCAAATAGCCTATTGCCACCTGTAGCACACCGGCTATAACCACTGAGCACAGAAATATTTCGAATGCCCCTAATTCGGTGATAGCCACCAGCACTATGGCAGTAAGCCCTGCCGCTGGGCCCGACACACTGAGATTGGACGCGCTGAGGAAGCCTATAACAATACCCCCTACTATACCGGCCACCACGCCTGCAAACAGTGGCGCATGACACGCCTGCGCTATACCCAGGCAAAGAGGAAGAGCTATTAAGAATACGATAAGGCCCGCTAAAGCGTCTTTTTTTAAATGTTTCCCTGAAAAAATGTTCGTTTGCATATATGGTCGTAATGAAAAAATTAACTTCGATTTCCTATAGTGGCGCTGTTTACACAAATGTTGTCATTTCACTTTATACACGCCTAAAGTCCATGTGTTTGGGCCGTTGATGACATCAGTCCTGTCCTTCAGTTCCAGCGCTTCATCCAGTCCAGCCCAAATCCAATCCCTTTCCGTCCCCACTTTGTGCATACTGACAATAAAAATACCTCCGGAGTTCAGGTGAGCTGACAATTGCCGTACCGAATCCAGCGGGTCTTTCAAGTAGTAGAGGCTTTCGTTAAAAATTATAATATCGAAGCTGCCTTCCACCTGAAGTTTGTTAATATCGCCTAATCCAAAATGGGCTTTGCCGCTCTGAAGACTTAATGCCTTTTCAATTGCGGCTTTACTGTAGTCGATTCCTGCGTAATAAGCATAATCTGTTGGAGAATACTTTTGGAGCAATACGCCCTCTCCGCAGCCAAGATCAAGTATTCTCGGCTCTTTCGCGTAATACTTGGTGTAACCCACTATGATACTGTACCTTGCCAATTCCGGTATCTCCCACAAACCATCCCATTTTTTACTGGAAAATTGCTGATCGAATCTGTATTTCTGAGAAACCCTTCCCCGGATTTTTGAAACAATACTTGCTATTGGATTTGACTGCGCGTTCATTACATACTTTTGTAAAGTGACGACTATAGTTAAAATCATTTTGGGCTACCCGGTCACAGGTTATACACTGAAAAACAGTTGTAATCGAAAAAGTCAGGCCTTTGAATTGCCTGTAAATTTTGGATCCGGGAAAATGTGCGATATTAACAATCCGGGGGGGGAGCTAGCATTTCTGCTACATGTACTGAAGGCAAGGATTCAGCCTTATGAATGAATGCGCATATGCGTTGGTTAAAACAAATCGTATTGGCAACCTCGTCAAATGTGTAATTATTGACTATCTGGTCTTCACCTATTTTTGTCACTTTCACATCCGGGTCATCCGCATCGTTCTGCACTTCCTCCATATTCTGCCCGCCACTTATCATCTTGCCTATCTCCTTTAACGGCAGTACCTGACAACTAAAAATCGTCAGAAACAATATGGCCAGAAACTTTTTCATTTGTACAAAGAAAAGTAATTAAAACCAAATAAGAAAACAACCCTGGATTAAAGATATGTTAAACGATTTCGTACTCAATCAACCGGATATGCCTGACATTAATCATTCATTTTTCTTCCTTTTGTGTTTTGCAATTGAGCTAGCAGTTTTTTATGGTTTCCTGAGGAATGTTCTATCAGCTCGCCAGCGTCAACAGGCTCATGATATATGGCACTTTCCAAGGCCTCTTCAGTTAACCCATATGATTTTTTAAACCCCACGAGCGACAAGGCTACATTTTTTTCAATCGCACCATTCATATAAAAGTCGCTGATAATCTCCACCTTGACCTTCATACTTTGGGTATGCCTCCATAAATCCATATCTAAAATACTATGCCCACAGGCACTGGCAACTGCCCGACTGGCCCCACATTAATGCTCAGAAAGCGCAAACCATTGCCCCCAACATTAATGCGTGCCAATGTTAAATATTCATGAAAAAAAAAATTATTTTTGTAAAAACGTGCTGTATGAAAAGACACCTGCTTACCATAGTCTTGTGTATTTCTTCTTTTATCCCTGCGCATGCGCAATACATGAAGACTTTTGCGGGTACCGGCTACGTTACCGGATATACGGGCGATGGCGGCCCTGCCACCATAGCTACCATGTATTCGCCTACAGATATTGCATTTGACACTGCCGGCAATCTATACATAACCGATTTCATCAACAATGTCATACGCAAAATCGACACCGCAGGTATCATTTCCACTGTAGCAGGCACAGGTTTCGGTGCGGGGTCGGCTGGTGCAGGCGGGTATTCGGGCGATGGCGGCCCGGCATTATCGGCAAACCTCAACGGGCCCTTCGCGCTTGCTATAGATGCTTCAGGCAATATCATTTTTGCCGATGGCTATAACCATGTCGTGCGCAAAGTGAGTACATCCGGCATTATCACCACCATCGCCGGCAAAATATCCGCCGGCTATTCAGGCGATGGCTGGATGGCCACTGATGCGGAACTGAACAACCCCGTAGGCATTGCGATAGACAAAGCAGGCAACATATACATTTCAGACAACCACAATAACGTTATCCGGATGGTCAATACGGCTGGCGTGATAAGCACAATAGCAGGAAATAATACCGCTGGCTATTCAGGTGATGGCGGCCCGGCCACAGCAGCCGCAATGAGCCTCCCCATAGGTCTTGCGCTCGACACCGCAGAGAACCTGTACTTTGCAGATGTACAAAACAACGTCATACGCCGTATCGATAAGATTACCGGCATCATAACCACTGTAGCAGGCGCAGATTCCGCCGGATACACAGGCGATGGCGGACCGGCAATAGCTGCACGCATTGATTCACCCTTCCGTATAAATTTCGATGACTCCAACCATATGTACATTTCTGATTTCTTCAACAACGTTGTACGTAAGGTCGATGCTTCCACCCAAATAATAACCACTATTGCCGGCAATGGGTACGGGGCGGGCACCAATGGACTGGTACACGATTTTTGCGGCGATGACAGCCTCGCTACCGCAGCTTGCCTGTATCTGCCATTTGGAGTAGCATTCGACGCGCTGAACAGAATGTACATTTGCGACAGGGGCAATCATGCAATAAGACGTATTTTCACCCCTGCACCTCCGCCTGTTGACCACACGGGGATAGCCAATACAGATAACCAAGCGCGTTCGCCACTTACCATTTACCCCAATCCTTCTGCCAACCGTTCCTTTACCATTTGTATATCTGCTGCAACCAGCGCACCTGCGCGCATAGTCATTACAAATGTGCTTGGCCAAAAAGTCCATGAGGCTGTTACAACAACCAACAGCCCTTCCTCTTTAACACTGAACCAACCTCCGGGGACATACCTCGTCACCGTTTACACAACGGATAGCAAATGGTATAAGCAAGTTGTTATGCAATAGGCCGTGTGTTACTGCCTATTTATAACACAAAAAGGATGCGTAGGTCTTTTGCCCTGAAAAATAAAAACTGCGTCTTTCGGCTACATGTCATACCTTACCGGTTAAACGAAAAGGTATGAAAAAGCTCTTGCCGGCATTAATAGGTATTTTCTTCTTCTCTTATAGCTGCACTACCGGCTTGGCGAAAAGCGAAATATTCAAAAACGAAAAAATAGACCCGAAAGTAAAATCAGCAATTACAGAATTAAACAAACATGCCTTCAAAAGCATCTCTGATAATAGCTATGGTGCACTCAGCCAGTTATTCACCGATTCATTACTCAACTCTATAACGGTCGATTTTGCCCAAAAATTCATGCCTCAGATTCAAAAAGTAATTAAAAGCAGGGAGTACACCGTTTTTGACGAATTCTATATAAGGCAAGCAAAGGCAACAGACACTATTAACATTCACGGAGGGCAGGGTAACAACGCCTACAGTATAAAATACCTTAGTGACCATAACGAGACCTGCATATCTATGCTTGTAGCCGGCGATTCGGTAAACGAGGTGATGCTCACTTTCATTTACATAAATACAGATGGCAAATGGAAACTAAATACGGTAATGGGAGAGGATTACGCCCTTGGGGGCAGAAATGCTATTGTGCAGTATGAACATGCTAAGGCTCTTGAAAAAAACGGATACCTCGTAGATGCCGTAAATATTATGTCGCTGGCGGGCTACTGCATAGCTCCCGGCGGAAAAATGTTCAGGTACGACAAATACCAGGAACTCGCCGACTATTCTGATTCGCTTACTGATAAAACAAAAAAAAGATACCCTATACCCTACCCTGTAAATGAACTGGCTACCAAACCTACTGTAGTTAATATACACTACGAAGTGATGGACAATCGGTTTACGCCTATGGTAGTCTATCAGTCCACCATCAACCTATCCGACACAGTAACCCTGAAAAAAGAGAATGACGAAATGCAGAAAAAAATAGGCGCTATCTTCTCGGGCATAGACAAAACAAACAAGGCCATCCTGTATCGCGCATACAACGCCCTGCCTGCCAATAACAACGACCAGAAACCATATTATGGCTTCGTGCAAAAGATACAGTAATCGGTCAGAAGCCCCTCATTAATTTAATACAAAGAGGTCATTTAATGCCGCTCCGCAGCATCAAATGACCTCTTTGTAAATAGAATAATTTAGTAACCTTGCTTGGCCACACCATCTTTTATAGCCTGCAATGCTTTGGCTTCGCTCATGATGGCGGCCATCTTATTTCCCTTGCCGTCATTGCCGTTAGCTATATAACCACCACGCGATGTGCGAGTGATCACTGCATCCTGCATAGGAACGTTTTTCTCCTTTGTCTTAAGGCAATACGCTTTGATCATCTTTGTAGTATCCATGTAAATGATTTTTTTAAAAAGTTAGCGTGTGATTTTTATAAAGCACAAACTACAAAAGTTTTTTATGAAATGAAATGATTATGACCCGAATTTCCGGAAGGAACGAAAATCGAACACTTCGAAAGAATGGACAAAAACAATTTGAAAACCTGGAAATAAACCAACAAACGTAAAATTATTACTGAATATCAATCAGTTACAAAAAAACAATCAATAATAATTGATGCAGATTAGTCATTACAATCCGACTCATCGGCCTCTTGAATAAAGTTCTCCAGACGTTCAGTTATAGTAAACGTTTCCGCAGATTCATCTTCATATATAATTTTACTAACTATCCAATGCCGCACATCGAGGACGCAAACATAAGCTGTACCCAACCGTTTGCCTTCTATCCTGTCTCCGGATATTTTTGCTTCTTTCTCTATTATTTTATTGAATACCGGCGAATAAAATTTATAGTAAAGGCTCTTTATGTTTTTGCTCGTATTATTCTGCAACCTCACTGTATAGCGATCCTGCTTACACTCATGGCAGCCAAAGCATTGTTTTTTAATAGAGCAGATGTCAAAGAACTTCCTGTGCTTCAGATAATCGTTATTTTGGGCATACAAAGAGGGGACACTCATTAATAAAACAAGGGTACAAAGCAACATTCTCATACTTGACATAAATGACACCATTTTGTATTTGTTATAGACATCCTTCAACCCCATGCTATCCCACAGATTCTTGCAAATATATAAAATGGCGAATAAAGAACATCCCTGTTGTCGTTTTTTTCTCAAAACGGTGTATTGCCATATTTATCATACCTTTATTTTTTAATTAACTTTATATGCGTCAGTTTTTAGTTGCCCTCCTATCATTGTCTTTTACCGGTAGTGCTTTATATGGCCAAACAACTCTTAATGGTCAGGCTCAGCCCGATAACATCTACACTATAAAACAGCAATTTTTACATAAGATATTGCATAATCCGGCTGACCGCGAAGGCAATAAAGAAAATGATAACGAATTGACCCGATTCAACCGTTGGTTCAATGATATGGAGCCGCGCTGCTACCCTTCCGGCAATATGCCCAGGCCCGATGTAATCCTGTCCGCTATGAAAGCTGCTGCAAAGCCCGCCGGCAAGGGTTATAAAACCACAGCCGCACCGGCCTGGTCGCCGGTAGGCCCATCAAAGGTGCCGGTAAACCACAATGGCATTGGCCGTATTAACTGCATTGTTATTGGGCCAAATGACACCAACACCCTTTATATTGGCGCAGCTTGTGGCGGTGTATTCATCAGTCATGATGGCGGAACTACATGGACGTCAAACAGCGACAATTTCCCTTCGCTCAGCATTGCCGACATAGCAGTAAATCCACTTCACCCCGACACGCTGTATGCGGCCACCGGCGACGGCTATGGCTATGAGACCGGCGCTTACGACATTTTCTGGGGAGGCCTGTATTCTGCCGGGGTCATGAAAAGTACCGATGGCGGTGCAAGTTGGAATACCACCGGCCTCAGCTACCTGCAAACAAATAATGAAATTATACAGCGTTTGCTCATTCATCCTGAAAAACCCAACATACTCTTAGCAGCCACAAGAAATGGCATAAAGCGCACCACAGATGCGGGAGCTACATGGACAACAGTAGACGCAGGCCACGTGTATAGCATGGCCTTCAGGCCGTTTAGCCCGGATACGGTCTATGCCATCAACAATTCAAACCTCCGCGTTTCATATGATGCCGGGGCTACATGGCAAAACCTTAAAACTGGCATGAACCCCGTGAGCAGCCGCGCTACCATAGGGGTATCGCCACTTACACCAAACGCCATATGGATACTGGATGCAAACGAAGATGTAAAATGGTCGCACAATGGCGGAAACACTTTTTATACTACAAATCCACCGGATACCGCTCGTTTCTTTGGTTATTACGACCGTATCTTCACTGTATCACCTGTCGATTCAAATTACCTGCTGGCTTTCGGGATGCGTATGGCCGTATCTAAAGATGGCGGGGTATCATGGGCAAGGTTGAACCCGACAAACGACGTGCATGTAGATAACCATGCGGTAGCCATCAACCCCTTGCACCCCGAAACAATATACTCAGGTAATGATGGCGGCATAAGTGTTACCCGCAACGGTGGTGCCTCATGGAAGAACCTGTCCGACGGACTTATGATTTCTCAGCTTTACCGCATGAGTTCTTCCCAGCAATCACCTGAAATAATGATAGGCGGCCTGCAGGACAACGGAACCTTAGTATATAACGGTACAACATGGACACACAAAACCGGTGGCGATGGCGAAGCCTGCGCCATACACCCCACAAACGACCTGCTGCAAATATCCTCATGGCAATATGGCAATTTTTATTTATCCTCCGACCGTGGGGTTAACTTTAGTTTTCTGGACATCACATCTGAAGACGGCACCTGGACCGCACCTGTTGTTTTTGACCCCAACAATGAATCCAACATTTACTTCGGCTACAAAAACATCTACGCTACACGCGACCAGGGCACATCATTTATCGACCTGACCAACACTACGCCCTTTACCGGCGGAGCGACTCAGCTCGCAATCGGCACCTCAAACAGCAATGTAATCTATGCCTCAGATATGAGCAAAATAATACGCTCTACAGATGCCGGAAGTACATGGACGACTGTGACTGGTGACCTGCCTACAACTCTGGCTACTACCCGCATAGCTGTAGACCCGAGAGACCCTATGCGCGTATATGTGACCAAATCGGGCTACGACGCGGGCAAAAAAGTGTATTTGAGCACTACCGGTGGCACTACCTGGACAAGTATTAGCGGCGACTTGCCAAACCTCCCAGCCAATTGCATAGCAATTGACACGACAACTCCGGGAGCGCTGTTTGTGGGAACGGATATTGGTGTTTATTATACCGATTCATCACAGACCGGCTGGACACTCTACGGCACCGCATTGCCTAATGTGATTGTTAACGACCTGCACGTAAACTACGGCAATTACATGCTTAGGGCAGCCACCTTCGGCAGGGGCATTTGGGAAGTTCCGCTTAAGGAAGCAAAACCGGTTGACAGGACAACTGTAAAAACCATAGAGACTGACAACACTACTGTAAGGGCTTACCCTAACCCGGCAAAAGATAGCTGGAAACTGGTCTTCCGGAATGGCAAACCCTCTACTTATTCAGTAAAAGTTACTGATGCAGGGGGCCGCATGGTACTTAGGTCTGAAAATACAGATGTTATCAGGGCTGCCCATCTTGCCGGTGGCATATACAACATTGAAGTGACCGTAGGTGACGAGCATTACAGCATCAAGGCCGTTAAAGAATAGTACGTCATTTCTTCTTTTTGTCTTGCTTACGGAAATACCCCCTGAGCAGGAAGTTGTGCTTTAAGGCTTCCATGTTCTGGTCCAGTTTGTCCGATGCGCTTCTGATATTCAATATGCTCTGCCGGAAACTGGACGAAAACGCCGTATCGGTCAATACCATACTTACCGCGCCATCACCGGAATTCACATGCTCCATCGTCACCGATAACTGGCCCGACACTTTGTTCAGGTCATCAGCGGTAGCTTTAAGTTTGGATAATGTTGATGCCAGGTTGTTGCCCAATGTGGTATCATTGAGTATTTCCCCTATCGTCCCTTTCCCGCTCTGTATCTGGTAAGTAATCTGTTGCAGGTTGTTACTCACCGTTAGTACTTTGTTGGTGATCAGGTTCAGGTTACTGAAAGACGACTTTAGATTCGTTGCCATCTGCGGGTCTTTATACAATGCCTGTATCGTGCCATTCTCTGAGCTAAGGCTGGATGTCAGTTCCTTCAGGTTTTCCGATATTACTTTTATATTCTCGTTCGTTGCATTAAGCGTTTGCAATACCTCGTCCGTATTCAATGGATTTTTACTTTCTATCATATCGCCATTCTCTATCATGGCAGCATTCCCCGCTCCGCTTGTGTTTGCGGTAAGGTTAACGAACTTATCGCCCATCAAGCCATCAGATGCAATAGAGGCAATGACGTTCTTAAGAATGTATGGCCGCTTATTTTCCTCTACTTTTATATCTACCTGCACCGTCGTGTCATTGATTAGCGTTACCGCCTTTACATTACCCACCTTCACTCCGTTATAGCGCACATTACTCCCGGCCTTAAGCCCGTTTGTATTTGAGAACGTAGTGGTAACAGTAATTGTTTTCTTGAACATCTCCTCCCTCGTACCCACCTGGAAAATACCATACACGAACAAGGCTATACCAAGCACTACAAAAAGGCCAAGGATAATATTTCTTTTATGCGACCGGTCCATCATTCAATCATTATCTGGTAAAAAAATTCTTTATCTCCGGGTCTTCGCTTTTCACCAGCTCATTATAAGTCCCCTGAGCGTACGCAATACCCTCATTCAAAAACACAATATGGTTAGCGGCCTCTCTTGCCAGTGCCACATCATGGGTTATAATCACTGAGGTTGTTTCATACTTCTTTTGCAAATGTAATATCAGTTGCGTTATTTCTTCTGCCGTTATGGGGTCCAGCCCGGTTGTGGGTTCATCAAACAATACGATTTCGGGGTTCAATATCAGGCTGCGGGCTATCCCTATCCTTTTCCGCATACCGCCCGATAACTCAGAAGGCATTAGGTCAATCGCATTTTCAAGGTCCACATTTCTCAGCGCCTCCCGTACTAACTCATCGATACTGCCACTCACCATCTTTCGCCGGTGCCTGCGCAGCGGAAACTCCAGGTTCTCCCTTACAGTCATAGAGTCATAAAGTGCGCTGTTCTGGAACACAAACCCGATACGCACCCGCAATTCATCAAGCTCCTTATGGTTCAGCTTCGATATATCACGGCCCAACACTTTCAGCCTGCCGCCATCGGGCTTCACCAGCCCAATAATACACTTAATGAGTATTGTTTTCCCTATTCCGGAACGCCCCATCACCACCACATTCTCTCCATACGGTATATCAAGGTTAAAATCGCGCAGCACTACTTTAGTGCCAAAAGCCTTTTTCAGGTGCGCTATCTCTATAGCAGCCCCGTTTCGTACACCTGTATTTTTAGTAGCGGCATTCATTTATAAATATCCTAGCATGGAAGATATCTGGGTCACCACCATGTCTATGACGATAACACTCAGCATAGCTACCACAACAGAAGAATTGGCGGCCTGACCAACTCCCTCTGTACCTTTTTTTGAATTATACCCCTTGGCGCAACCTACCAGCCCTATAGCAAAACCAAAGAAAAACGTCTTAATGAAAGCCGGCATTATATCATTGTAAGACAGTGCTTCGAATACCCGGTTGAAATAAAAAGCCATACTCACATCATCATTGATTATTGAACCAAAGTAGGCACCCATCAGGGAAATGGAATCTGCATATATAGTGAGCACAGGTAGCATAAGTGTTGTGGCCAGTATGCGGGATACCACCAGGTATTTCATAGGGTTAGTGCCCGATACCTCCATAGCATCTATTTGCTCGGTCACCTTCATAGACCCCAGTTCGGCACTTATTCCCGAGCCTATCTTGCCCGCACATATCAGCGCGGTAAACAAGGGGCATATCTCACGCACCAGTGAAATGGACGACATGGCCGGCAAATAAGACCCCGCACCGAATTCTACCAGCGTAGGCCGCGACTGCATCACCAGCACAAGCCCTAATATGAACCCGGTAACCCCAACCAGCACAAAGGTCTTTATCCCCGCCTGATAGCACTGGTTCAATATCTCCTTAAATTCATACGGAGGGGTCACACCCACACGCAAGACCTTCGTAGTGAACCGGAACATTTCGGCAGTATTTTCCAGGAAGGAATCAATCCTTTCCGTAAACACAGCTCCTCCACCTGATTGTCCTGTTGCCACTATATATTGTATTTATGTCAAAAGTAATGCAAATAGGCTCCTATAAGATGACAACGGTCATTGCGAAATATGACACCAATCAAACACAGGCCCGATACCGCTAAACTATCCTCAGGCTTCATTTCCATATCCGGAAATTGAGCCTGAACTTTCGCTCCTCCAATAATTTCCGCCAGTCAATAAATAGAAATATACAAATAATAACAATACCCAACAGCGTTCCCGATATTGACCTCCATGACAAAAAACCATGCGCAATGGCCTGAGCGTTCTTCACCGCAAAATTGCCGGTAAGCACCATAATCGTATCAATAGTAAACTTCCCAACCAGAAACGCTGGTATGATACGTATTGCCGGTATGCGGGCTATACCTGCGGCTGTGAACAATGGTGTTGAGGGCAACGGCATTAAAGTATAAAGCACCACAAAGAGCTGCACCTTCCAGCCATTGCCCTCCAGTTTCTGCCCTATGAACCTTATATCTTTGTGTTTATCATCCGTGATTACCCTTGCCGATAAATGTGGGATATACTTGCTGTATATATATCGCCCAAGAGCCGAGCCAGGCACCCCTACCACCAGTACCCACCATATATCTAGGTCGTATTTTATCTGCAAAAAGACCATTACTGTCCATGCTGGCGGCCCTATGAAAGGCACAAGGTCAACAATACAAGCAGCTATGAAAACAAGAACTAACTCCCACATTGGCTGCAAAATAGAGAAAAAATACTGCTTGCGGGGCTGACAAGGGTCATAATTATTCCTGACACAGGCATGACGAATTTTCAAAATTTGCACAATTAATTTTACCTCCATATCTTTGCACATGGCAATAAAATCTAAATTTTACGGCGAGGGGCTCACTTTTGATGATGTTCTCCTTATGCCGGCTTACTCTGAGGTCCTTCCGCGCGAAGTGAGCATTGTTACCAACCTGACTAAAGATATTAAGATAAACATCCCAATGGTGTCTGCCGCCATGGATACTGTTACCGAGGCACCCCTCGCCATAGCGCTATCCCGCGAGGGCGGCATTGGCATTCTGCACAAGAATATGAGCATAGAGCGCCAGGCCGAGCATGTGCGAAAGGTAAAACGCTCTGAGAATGGCCTTATCCTCGACCCCATTACCTTGAAACCCGATGCCACCGTTGGCGATGCCCTCAAAATAATGAAGGACAACAAAATAGGGGGCATTCCTATCGTTGACGACAACTTTTTGCTGGTGGGCATGCTCACCAACCGCGATCTCCGCTTCGAAAAGGTGATGAAGAAAAAGGTGAGCGAAGTGATGACCAAAGACAGGCTGGTTACTGCCCCCGCAGGCACCAACATGCAGAAGGCGGAGAGCATCCTGGAGCAATATAAAATAGAAAAGTTACCAATAGTAGATAAAAAAGGCAAGCTTATAGGTCTTATCACCTTCCGCGATACGATCCAACTGAAAAGCCACCCTTCATCCTCTAAAGACAGCATGGGCCGCCTGGTAGCCGGTGCGGCCATTGGCATCACTGCCGACATTCTGGAACGGGTGGAAGCGCTAAAAAATGCCGGCGTAGATGTCATTACGCTCGACAGCGCCCATGGCCATTCAAAAGGTGTGATAGAAGCGGTTAAAAAGGTAAAAAAGGCATTCAAAAACCTACCGGTAATCGCCGGCAACGTAGCCACCGCAGCAGGTGCTAAAGCACTTGCTGCAGCAGGTGCCGATGCTGTAAAGGTAGGCGTAGGCCCCGGCTCCATATGCACCACACGTGTTGTCACAGGCGCGGGCGCACCACAACTCACCGCTATAATGGAGGCCGCACAGGCCCTGAAAAAAACAGGCATACCAGTAATAGCCGATGGCGGCATACGCTATACCGGCGACATGGTAAAAGCCCTTGCCGCAGGCGCATCCTGCGTTATGGCCGGCTCCATATTTGCCGGCACCGAAGAAAGCCCCGGCGAAACCATCATTTATGAAGGCCGTAAGTTCAAATCATACCGCGGCATGGGCTCAGTAGAGGCCATGCAGGAAGGCTCTAAAGACCGCTACTTCCAGGATATGGAGGCGGATATAAAGAAACTGGTTCCCGAGGGTATAGTTGGGCGCGTGCCATACAAGGGCACTTTGAGCGAAGTGGTGCAGCAGTTTGTTGGTGGCCTGCGTGCAGGTATGGGCTATTGTGGTGCAAAAGACATCACCACGCTCCAAAATGAATCTCAGTTTGTCCGCATCACTCCTGCCAGCATGGCCGAAAGCCATCCGCACGATATTGTGATAACTAAAGAAGCACCTAACTATAGCAGGTAAAAGGTAATCATAAAATGGCTTAACTTTATAAAGAAATGCCTGAAATATGTCGCTTTTATGGGCTTATTATTAAGATGTTCTACAAAGACCATCTTCCCCCTCATTTTCACGTTGAATACCAGGATTTTGAAGGGGTGTTTGAAATTAAAACTATGGAATTGATAGAAGGGGAATTGCCAACAAGGGCAAAAATGCTGGCTGTAGAATGGGCACTTCTGCACCGTAAAGAACTAGAAGATAATTGGGAAAGAAGAACTCATGGTGATACAATAAGAAAAATAGACCCATTGCCATAATGATTAGAATTACAAATATCGAACCTCATAATGACTTCACCATTAAACTTACGTTTAGCGATGGCATGGAAAAAAACGTTGATTTTAAACCGTTTATCGGGCGAGACAATTTGAGCAGTCCTCTAAACGATATTACATACTTTTCCAAGGTAAGAATATACGAAAATGGCAGGGGTATTTATTGGCCTAATGAGTTTGATTTTTGCCCTGACTATCTTCATGACTTTGTATAGCAGACAATACTCTACTTAACCGCTTGGGCTTTCCACCCCTCATAATGCCCGTTGTGTTTTTTTGCTGCTTCCTTTAGTTCTGCGGTCACTTTATCTATCACATCATGCGCTATCTCGCTATTCTTAGAAAGGACTATAGCATACAGCAAAGGTTTTTTCTTCGATTGCGTCTTTCGCTTGACGGCATACCCTTTTACCATTACCTCCGCCTCAAACCTACTCCTTGCCGTATCAGTATCGAAATAAAAATTAAAGGTCACCTCCCTCGGCGTTTTCAGACTGTCACCCTGTTTCATCATCCCTGTTATCACCTTATTATTCTCCATCCAGTTTTGGGTGGCCTCATCAGGGTATAAAAAGGTCTTGTAAACACTCCATTCAGGGTCATGTTTTATTTTAGTCACATAATCATAGTCTTTGTACGTTCTGGCATACACGCGCGCAAGTGCGTTGCGCAGGCCGGTAGTGTCTTTTACGTAGTAATAATTCAGGCGCTGGCAGTTATACATAAATGTCCCTGCAAGCACCTTAGGGGTCACCCCCGTGATGAAATTGCCCGTGGCGGTCAGTATCTCCTCCAGCAAAGCTATTTCATCTGCATCGGGCATGCCCAGAGTGTTGCACTTCTTCGCCTGCGGGCCGGTTACCACCAAATTCGGGTATTTGTTGTTGGGTGCGGCAGCCATCAGCCCCATATCCACCAATACAGACCCCGGTTTGCCGTTTATATTAGCCATATAAGTATCCCAATGCTCCACCTGCGCTTTTACCTCGCAGCAAAACAAAAAGGTCGTAACACTGAAAGTAAAAAATAACTTCACGCGGTAAAGTAAAACAACTTATCCCACCCGCACTATAGCTTTAGCAAATCTTTGGCAATAAATAACCCCTATCCGCAATATGTTTACACATAACCGCAACCAAACATTCCTTTTTAGAAAATTTTAAGTTTTACCATCTTGCTTTATACCCCCACATAAAGCTATTTTTGCCATAACAGACTTACGACTCACGACTAAAGACTTACGACTAAAGAAATGACCACCGCCGAGATACTTAAAAAAGTACGCAGGATAGAGATAAAAACGAAGGGGCTGAGCAATCACATCTTCGCGGGCGAGTATCATTCTACTTTCAAGGGTCGGGGCATGTCCTTCAGCGAGGTAAGGGAATACACTCCGGGTGATGATGTGAAATTCATCGACTGGAACGTTACCGCCCGTTTCTCCCACCCGTTTGTCAAGGTGTTTGAAGAAGAAAGGGAACTGATTGTTATGCTGCTGGTAGATATCAGCAGCAGTTCGCTCTTCGGCACGCAAAAACAACTCAAACGCGACCTGATTACCGAATTGGGTGCGGTGCTTTCATTCTCCGCCACTACCAACAACGACAAGGTTGGCGTTATCTTTTTCAGCGACAAGGTAGAGCAATACATACCGCCCAAGAAAGGCAAAAGCCATATCCTCCGCATCATACGGGAGCTGATTGCGCTTGAGCCTAAGCCCGTCCGAACGGCACAGCCGGGCGGGCATACCGGAGCTACCGATGTGCGCGTAGCGCTCGAATTCCTGAACAATGTCCTGAAAAAGCGCAGCATCACGTTCCTGCTCAGCGACTTTGTCAGCAACCCATACGACCAGGCACTGCAACATGCCGCCCGCAAGCACGACCTCGTGGGCATCCATGTTTACGACAAGTACGACAAAGAGATGCCTTCGGCGGGCCTCGTACAGGTACAGGATTCAGAAAGCGGTCAGCTCATATGGCTCGATACAGACAATAAGGCCATCAGGAACCAGTATGCCGCCGCATTCGATCAAAAAAACAAATACTGCATACAGTCTTTCAGAAAAAGCGGCGCATCTTTACTGCATGTCCGCACCGATGAGGACTATGTGAAAATATTACAGGGATATTTTAAAGGAAGATAGTAGTAAGAAATTGTAAAAATGACCTTAAAAACTTTAAATAGAGTACGATTACGTAAACCCGGGGAAGCCTCTTTAGGGGTTTGGGGTGTTTTCTTGCTCATTTTGTTTTCTTCGTCATCTTTCGCCCAAAACACCTCCGCCACCGCCCGCATAGATGCCACGCAGATAATGGTGGGCGACCAGGCCCGTGTATTCCTTGAGGTACAGCACAGCCCTGCCAATCGTCTACAATGGGCCACCATACCCGACACCTTTAATAACCTGGAGGTCATAGAAAAAGGAAAGATAGACACCTTAGCCAATGGCGGACTCACCACCTATCGCCAGCGCCTCCTCATTACCGGCTTCGACTCCGGCATATTCAAAATACCCCCCTTCGTTTTCTCCGTAATACCGGCCGGCGACACGCCCTATACTGTTCAGACCGATTCTTTCGCCCTGCTGGTACAAACCGTGGCTGTGGACACCACTAAAGGTTTCAAGGGCATAAAAGGCATCATACAGGTGCAAAGCAACTGGCGCGACTATATCTGGTATATTGCAGGCGGCATAGCCCTCATTATTATAGTGGCCGCTGTGGTCATATACTTCATGAGGAAAAAACCGGTAAAGCCCGTCCCCAAAGGCCCGGTAGAATCCCTTACCGACTACACCCTGCGTATGCTCTCCGAACTGGACGCCAAACAACTCTGGCAAAAGAACCAGGCAAAACAATACTATATTGAGCTCACGGACATCATCCGGAAGTATATCGAAGATCGTTTTGGCATGCCCGCGATGGAGCTCACCACCGAAGAAATTTTAGACAAGGCACGCATGGTGCGCGATATGCATCCCTACTACGATGCCCTGTCTGAGATACTGCACATGGCCGATCTCGCAAAATTCGCGAAATTCCAGCCGCTGCCGCAGGAGCATATGGATGCTATGGACAAAGCGAAGAATTTCATCAACACATCCCGGCCTATTATCATTGTTGAACCCTCACCCGGAAACACAAACCCAACACAGTAGCGTATGAGTTCATTCCTTGACTGGAAACATATCTCTTTTGCACAGCCTTATTTTTTTGTGCTGCTGCTGCTCATCCCATTCATGGTGTGGTGGCAGTCGCGCGGCCGTAAAAAGGATAACCCCGTGCTGCGCCTCACTACCCTCTCCGGCATAGATGCCGCCGGCGCGGGCGGCAAAGCCCGCTTCAGGCCGGTGCTGTTCATACTCCGCTGCATTGCCCTTATCGCTTTGACCATTGCCCTCGCCCGCCCGCAGTCCAGCAACACCACCGAGGATATAGACAGTGAAGGCATAGACATTGTCATTGCCATGGATGCATCAGGCAGTATGATTGCCGAAGATTTTAAGCCCAACCGTATCGAGGCGGCAAAAAAGGTTGCCCTCGGCTTCGTGGATATGCGCCCCACCGACCGCATCGGCCTCGTCATTTTCTCTGGTGAGAGTTTTACCATGTGCCCCATCACCATCGACCACAATGTGCTTAAAGAGCAGATTTCACAGATAAAGAACGGCATGCTTACCGACGGCACCTCCATAGGCATGGGCCTCGCTACTGCTGTAGACCGCCTCAGGTATTCAGGCGGAAAAAGCAAGGTGATCGTCCTGATGACAGACGGCGTGAACAACACCGGGCTTATTGACCCGCTTACTGCATTGGAGATAGCCAAGGCATTTAAGATAAAGGTGTATACTATAGGCGTGGGCACAATGGGTCAGGCGCTGGTGCCGGTGCAAACACCTATGGGCATACAGAAACAAATGACACCGGTAGAAATAGATGAACCCCTGCTTAGAAAAATAGCCGCCGAGACCAACGGCAAATATTTCCGCGCCACAAACAACAAGGGGCTTGAACAGGTGTATAACGAGATAGACAAGCTGGAAAAGACCAAAATAGACATCACATCCTACAAGCACTATGCCGAGCTGTTCTTCCCGCTTGCCCTTATAGCCATCATCTGCCTCGTGCTGGAGCTGGCGCTGCGCTACACGGTTTTCAGGAGCATCACCTGATTTTTAAAATGCTCAATTATAATTTCCCCCGGAGACGCAAAGTATTCCCTTTTGCCAAAACATTATGCACAACATGCTCTGCGTCTTTGCGCCTTTGCGGTTAAAAAATTGCACTCATATATATTACTTTTGGGATGTTGCGTTTTTAGTGTATCTTTCCGAAAAGACACCCACCTTATATGAAATTTGATCGCCGCAGTTTTATCAGGTCTGCATCCGTGCTTGCCGCATTGTCCATTACAGAGATAGATGCGCTCGCCGCGTCGCACCGCATAAAGAATAAAGGAAAGGACGTAGCCGATGATGACGAAGCCTACTGGGGCAACGTAAGGCAGCTCTTCCCCATAGCCAAAGACCTCACCTACCTTAACAACGGCACCTTTGGCCCATCGCCATACCCCGTAATTGATGCCATGCGCACAGCGCAGATGGATGCCGACATGCACGGCAACTACGGCTCATACGACTCCACGCCCCCTAAAATAGCAAAATTCGTAGGGGCCGATAAAGACGAGATCGCCCTCACACACAATGTTACTGAAGGCATAAACATAGCCTGTTGGGGCGTGCCGCTGAAGAAAGGCGACGAAGTGATACTCACCACCCACGAGCATGTGGGCAATGCTGCACCCTGGCTCAACCGCCAGAAACTGCATGGCATAGTCATACGCAAATACACGCCCGGCCGCACCGCCGCCGAAACACTGGAGCGCATCAACGCGCTGATAAATAAGAACACCCGCGCCATTGCCACCCCACACATACCCTGCACCCAGGGGCAGGTACTGCCGGTAAAAGAAATTTGCAGGCTGGCAAAAGACAAAGGCCTCTTCGCGCTCATTGATGGCGCACACGGTGCGGGCATGATGCCGCTTGACCTCCACGATATGGGCTGCGACACCTACGCAAGTTGCAGCCACAAATGGATGCTGGGCCCCAAAGGCACCGGCTTTCTGTATGTGCGCAAAGACTTCCAGGATACCGTGCAGGCATTCTACTCGGGCGGCGGCACCGATGACGGCAAGTGGGATATAATGGCCAACCCCATAAAAATAGGCAACTATTCCCCCAGCGCCCACCGCTACTTTGGCGGCACTCAGGCCAATGGCCTGTACACCGGCGTTAATGCTTCTATTGATTTTATTGAGACCATCGGCCAGAAGAACATTTACCGCCGGATAAAAGCCCTCGGTAAATACACACAGGACAGCCTGCTGGAATTTGGTAACAAAATAGAAATGCTCACCCCCACCGAAGAACGCTCACGCTGCGCGGTGGTAGGCTTCCGCATAAAAGGCGTGGACTACCAGAAATTCTTCACCCAATGCAACGATAAAAAGATACGCATCCGCATGGTACCCGAGAACGGCATCAACTGCCTGCGCGTCTCCACCCACATCTACAACAGCAAAGCTGATGTGGATCGGTTTATTGAGGAGGTGAAGAAGGTGGTGTAGGTATGGATAGCAAAATAAATGATCTTGAAGTCGTTTTTCGCCGTTGCAGGTCTTACCTTCTGACCTGCAACACTCGCGCAGGTTTCCCCCCACTGGCGCGAGTTTGCCGCATCGCTTGTGTATAGCCAACTCGTGCCTGCCCAATTCTGCCGATTTGCAACCGGAATTCATCGATAAAAAGCAGAAGCAACTACCTTTCCAGCCATTACTGTCTAATAAAACATTAAAACCTTAGGAAATCTTCACTCGCGCAGGTTTCTCCCACAGCGTTCTATTCCCCACGGGCATCTGACTCCACCCTATTCAGCCGGACCGCATCCGGAATTCAAAGTACCACAGCTCAAAACATAGTGGTACATTTTTATCCCGGATGCCAATTCCAAATCAGGTTGTACCTGAACATAAACCCGTGATAATGAAATATCTTACTGCCCGAAATAAATAGTAATCCGAAATATTTATTGTAAATTTCGGATTACGTGTAGCTAACAGCACATACATCAATAAAATATCTGAATGGGCAACTTTTTCTCAATTCCGGACAAGGAAAAGAACTACCAGGGCTATATGGTCTTTGTGCTTGCCATAATATGGTCGGTGGTAATCGGACTTATTGTTTCTATCGGTTTTTATTTCTTTCCTCAAATATGGTATAGATGGCTCGCGTTTTTGGGCGTTTCCCTGTTTATGGCTATAACCAGCATAACGCTAAACCATTATGGTCGCACACGCCTGGCAAGTTGGTGGCTTACTACCATCCTGTGGTTATACATTACCATCCCCTGCTATTCAGCGGGTGGTATAATGGCCCCGGGCATTTTATCACAAATAAGCGTGATCCTCACAGCAGGTTTTTTACTTGGCTGGAGGGGCGGGCTGTTATTCGGTTTATTATCTATGGGCACCGACTTTGTTTTTGCCTACATGGAGGCCACAGGCCAGTTACCCGTTCCTCAGGTAGCGCATAATCCTATCACCCGGTGGATAGGGGCTATTATTCCTTTTGGCACCATCCTTGCCTTGCAGTACTATGCCACCAATCACCTGCGTGCCGGATTGGCCGCGCTGCAAAAAGAAATTTATAAACGCGAAGAAGCCGAGAAAGTAAAAGACGAAACCCTTTATAATCTGGGAGAGCGGGTAAAAGAGCTGCAAACGTTATACACAGTGAGCCGTATTTTGCAAAATGCCGATGCCGGTATACTGCGCAGCGATCTATATCGTGAAGTAGCAAACGCTCTCCCCCCGGATGGCAATATCCCGGCATTACAGCCGCGCGTATATGTGTTGACGGAACAGAATACACCACAGACAACTATAAGCCGTCTGAATATTGCATTCAATGCGAAACCAAAACCACTAAAGGCACTCATGTAAGTATTGAGGTGGTGTATCTTCAACAGATGCCGTTAGCCGATGAAGGGCCGTTTTTGAACGAAGAGCGCAGCTTGCTGAATATGCTGCTTGAAATGCTCAGGATTGACATCGAACGCAGGGAGCGCACCACCGAGTTGCGCGATTACAAATTTGCTTTAGATATAGCATCTATTGTCAACATCTCAGATGTAGATGGCTACTTTACTTTCGTAAACGAAAACTTCGTAAAAGCAAGCAAGTATAGCACCGCTGAACTCATGGGTAAACATCATAGTATCCTGTGGTCCGGGTATCATGCGCCCGAATATTTCGATGAGTTGCAAACAGCTATGCAGCACGGCAACTCCTTTAGGGGAGAGTTTTGCAATAAAGCAAAAGACGGCACCCTGTACTGGGTAGACACAACAATAGTCCCTTTCCTGGATGAGCATGGAAAAGTGTACCAGTATCTCTCCATTAATCATGATATTACTGAGCGGAAAGAAGCGGAAGACAGAATCAAACAAAGCGAGCAATTATTAAGAAAAATAACCAGCCAGGTACCGGGTAACACATACATGTTTGAAATAGAAGAAAACGGACACTCCACGATAATATTCATGAACCGCGGGACTGATATTTTTAATCACGGCTACAGTATGGAGGAAATTGTCTCGGAACCGGAAAAGCTGAGAGAGATACTGCATGATGATGACAAGGTCAGATTCAATGACACTATGAAAGAGGCTTATAAAACACAATCGGCAATCAGCTTTCAATATAGGATGGTAGTGAACGGGCACACAAGGTGGCGATGGATGCAGGCTGTGCCTGAAAAGAGTAAGGATGGAAAAATTATCTGGTATGGCGCTACAAGCGATATTACTTCACTTGTTGATTATATCGCTTCTATTGAGCAAATCCTGTTTGATGTCAGCCACGTGATTCGAAGGCCCATCTCAACCATGCTCGGCATGACCAAACTAATCGTTGACAGTAATCTTAATGAAAACGAAATAAAAGATTACGCCCAACACCTGTATGTTATTTCAAAAGAAATGGACGAATTTATTCGTGAGCTGACGCGTGCTTATGACGAAAAAAGAAAAGAAGCACAAGTTGGCATTAACATTTCTTCGTCAATTGATAAACGTAGCTCCTTATTCAGTTGATGCTCTTTTTACTACAAGCAATAAAAAAAGACCATTAAAACTATCTCCGCCCGTGTTGGTATCCTCACCAACACGCTCACGCAGAAAGTTTTTTTTCGTCCACGCTGTTCGGGATATATAATCCATATTCGCACTCTTTTTTATCTTTAGTATATGAAAAAGATAATTTCTATAAACACTAAGACCTTATTGCTATGCATCTGCCTGCTTGGTCACCTAAGTACACATGCCCAAATAGCAGTTCTGAAAAGCGTACATGAGAACAGGCTTACCGGGCAAACATTACTATACAAGGAAAAGTACGACAGCGCCTGCATCGCCCTTGCTCGCTTCGTAGACAACAACAAATATTCCAACCCCTACGACCACCTGAATTATTCCCTCTGCCACTACAAACTCAAAGACACAACCCGCTTCCTCAAGCACCTCGATAAAGCCATTGAAGGCGGTGTTGACACTACGAGGATAAGGAGCTATTTGAGAAAACTGACCGGAAGTGATAAATCATTTTTAGAAAACCACCTAGCCGCTAATTACTACCAACTGCGTAAAAAAGGATGGGCACAGTATGATACGGCACTGATAAAAGAAGCGAATTCTATTGAAGACCTGGACCAGTTCGCACGCCATCAGTTGATGAAGATGCCAAATGGTCAGGCAGATTCCAACTTCAACTACCTGCTCTTCCTCGGAAAACAGTCAGACTCAATAAACTATGTTCGCGTTGCGAGGTTGATGAAGGCCGGCAGATTTCCGGGCTATCATAATTGCGGTGCCTTTGCCAGCCTCACCATAGTACTCATACATTTAGGCGACACCGGTGAAGATAACTGGGAATATCTCTTCGCTCAGTTAAAAAAAGAAGTATTGGCCGGCAATATTATGCCGCTTGAAGTAGCTACCATTGTTGACAATCATTACCAGAGAGGAAGGGGTAAACTATGCAGCTACTACGGGCAATGGACAGGCCGCACCACCGAACTCTGCGACTGCGCACAAGTAGATAAAAACCGGGATATAATTGGCCTGCAAGACCTGCAATCTGAATACAAACTAAAAGGCAAGGCCATCCCGGAATGCTACTCACCCAAGCAAATCAAATGAATTGGATATTTTCAATGCTCAAACTCAACACTTACAAAAGCACAAAGCCCCGCTTTCGCAGGGCTTTGTACTTTCTATACCACTGGCGCGAGTTTGCCGCATCGCTTGTGTATAGCCAACTCGTGCCTGCCCAATAAATCCGGTTTGCAACCGGAATTCATCGATAAAAAGCAGAAGCAACTACCTTTCCAGTCATTACTGGTCTAATAAAATATTAAAACCTTAGGAAATCTTTGATCTTGGTAACCATTGCAGGTAGGCCTGTAGTTATCCATTTCTTATTCATGGCATCATCTACGGCAAAGGTCACAGCACCCTCTTCCATTCTTGCAAGAAGGTTTGGTATCTTCATGCCATCATAAAGCTCAATTACTTTGAAAGTACCTATATATTCATTGATATGCACCAGGTTCTTTTCATAAACACCTTTTATTGTATCCGGCTCTACATAATGGCCGCCTTCCATTACCCGCTGTCCTACCCGTGCCACACAATCACTTACTTTATCAAGGCATAAATAGCTAAGCAGCACCTGGTAATCGCTGTTTTGAAACAAGTCAATATACAACCAGTAAACAGGATGGGAAAGTGGTGTTTCCAATACAAAATGATTTTTCAACATAATCGCCTCTTTCATTTTCTCCACCAGCGTATCTTCCATCATTTTTGTAGCAGCGCGGAATATATCACCTTGTTTAGTTCCCTCACCGGCTAAAATACTTTCGTATTGCATCCTCACATTGTCCCTGTCAAATGATACGATACCTTCAAGTTCTGCCGGGAGCATCGTCTGAATGTGTGTTGATTTTCCGGCTCCATTAGGACCTGAAATAACAAACAGTGTGGGTCTAGAGTAATCCATAAGCTTGCCTGACAAAGTCTGCTTCTGCAACAGGAAGCGTTTTTAGGGCTTTGTACTGAAACTTGGAGCCAACAAAAAAAACCTGCTGCAGTTCAATATGCCCATCAGGGAATTCACGGTAAACCTGCCCGTCTGGCAGTTTATCAGAAAGAATTAGGAAGGGTAAATTCCTGCTAAAATTGCGGGAGCGGATTCCTTTAACAGTAAAAAGGTATTTTTCGTTCTTTTTCGGTGCTGTAATATCTAAAGCTGACATTGTTTTCTCCCAACTTATATATTGCGAATATACGAAATAATGGCTTGAAAAACAAAAAAATCCTTGTTCTCAGTAGTCTTCTAAAAAAACTTGTTAACCGTATATCTTCGACTTCTATGTTGAAAAACAAGGTCTTCCGTCCGTGTTGGTGTCCTCACCAACACGCTCACGCAGGAAATTTCCTACTAACGTGCGTTTTCGCCGTTGTAGGTCTTACCTTCTGACCTGCAACACTCGTGCAGGGTTTCTCCCACAGCGTTCCATTCCCCACAGGCATCCGGGTCAGCCCGATTATTCGAACCGCAACCGGAATTCAATGAACCTATAGCCCATGTTTCAAACATTGAGTCATGTAATCATGTTGTTTACCTAAGCACAAAGCCCCGCTTTCGCAGGGCTTCGTACTTTCTATAATATCCGTACGATGGCACTACGCCCGGTCAAACCTGTCTAGCTCCATTACCTTACTCCACGCCGCTACAAAGTCGCTCACAAATTTGTTTTGTGCGTCATCGCAGGCATATACCTCGGCTATAGCGCGCAGCTCCGAGTTTGAGCCGAATATCAAATCGGCACGCGTGCCTGTCCACTTCACATCACCTGTTTTGCGGTCGCGCCCTTCAAACACATCCTGCTTATCGGTAGTTGCGCTCCACTTAGTGCCAAAATCCAGTAGGTTCACAAAAAAGTCGTTGGTCAATGTACCGGGTCTCTTTGTAAACACGCCATGTGCCGAGCCATCATAGTTGGCGCCCAGCGCACGCATACCACCCACCAGCACCGTCATTTCCGGTGCGGTAAGGGTCAGCAGTTGCGCTTTGTCCACAAGCAATTCTTCTGCCACCACACTGCACCTGCTTTGCGCATAGTTGCGGAAACCATCTGCCATTGGTTCAAGCACGGCAAACGATTCCACATCGGTCGCTTCTTGTGTCGCATCAGCACGTCCCGGCCTGAAGGGTACGGTAACATTGTGCCCGGCATTCTTAGCAGCCTGCTCTACACCCGCGCACCCTGCCAGTACAATAAGGTCAGCTATAGATACCGCCTTGCCGCCGGTTTGCTGTGCATTAAAATCAGCCCGTATCGCCTCCAGCGCCTGCAATACTGCAGCCAGTTGCGGCGGGTTATTCACCACCCAGTCTTTCTGCGGTGCAAGACGTATACGCGCACCGTTGGCGCCGCCACGCTTGTCAGAGCCGCGGAATGTGGACGCCGAAGCCCATGCGGTAGACACAAGCTGCGCTACAGAAAGCCCTGATGCAAGTATTTTTCCTTTTAGTTCGGCAATATCATTATCATCAATCAATTTGTGGGTTACAGTCGGCAGCGGGTCTTGCCATATCAGTTCTTCGGCAGGCACTTCAGGGCCCAGGTAGCGTGCCCGTGGCCCCATATCACGGTGTGTCAGCTTGAACCACGCCCTTGCAAACGCATCTGCAAACTGATCAGGATGAGCTAAAAAACGCCTTGATATTACTTCATACTGCGGGTCAAACCTCAGCGACAGGTCTGTGGTCAGCATGAAGGGTGCATGGCGTTTGGCGGGGTCGTGAGCGTCAGGCACCAGGCCTTCGCCCGCGCCATTCTTCGGCCTCCACTGCTGTGCACCCGCAGGGCTGCGGCTCAGTTCCCACTCATACCCAAAAAGATTCTCAAAGAAATTGTTGCTCCACTTGGTAGGCGTGGTGGTCCATGCCCCCTCCAGTCCGCTGGTAATGGTATTTGCCCCGCACCCTGTGCCGTAGGTATTGGTCCATCCCAGCCCCTGCTCTTCTATGCCCGCTGCCGCAGGTTCTTTACCTACATATTGCCCGGGGTTAGCTGCGCCATGTGTCTTGCCAAAAGAGTGCCCCCCGGCTATCAGCGCCACAGTCTCTTCATCATTCATCGCCATGCGGCCAAAGGTTTCGCGTATGTCTCGGGCTGCTGCCAGCGGGTCGGGGTTTCCATTAGGGCCTTCCGGGTTCACATAGATAAGCCCCATCTGAACGGCTGCCAGCGGGTTCTCCAATTCGCGGTCACCGCTGTAGCGTTTATCGCCCAGCCACTCCGACTCCGAACCCCAATACACGGCCTCGTCAGACTCCCATACGTCTTCGCGCCCGCCGCCAAAACCAAATGTTTTGAAACCCATTGATTCCAGCGCGCAGTTGCCGGCCAGTATCATAAGGTCTGCCCAGGATATTTTCTTGCCATATTTCTTCTTTATCGGCCATAGCAGCAGGCGTGCTTTATCTAAGTTGGCATTGTCCGGCCAGCTGTTAAGAGGCGCAAACCGCTGCATTCCGGCTCCTGCCCCACCCCTGCCATCGTGTATACGGTATGTGCCTGCGCTGTGCCACGCCATGCGTATGAAAAACGGCCCGTAATGCCCGTAGTCGGCAGGCCACCAGTCCTGCGATGTGGTCATGAGGTCATTAATGTCTTTTTTAAGGGCAGCAAGATCAAGGCTATTGAACTCCTTGGCATAATCAAATGACTTATCCATCGGGTCAGTCAGTGAGGAATTCTGTCGGAGGATATTCAACTTCAATTGATTTGGCCACCAGTCGCGGTTATGTGTGCCGCTCCCCGCGCTTTGTTTCTGTGGCCCGTGAAACGGGCACTTTGATGCACTGTTTTCCATATCAGTATGTGTTTGGTTTGTTTGTTAAAGTTAACTGCAAGCAGTACAATTCGTTATGATACAAATCACATGGCTGTTTGCCTATTGTAAATATGGCCATTCCTCTATTATAAGTCAAACTGATATTTCAAATGACAGCATAGACAACATTGATAGCCAATACGCAGGATAATAAAAAAGCCCTGCTTTCGCAAGGCTTCCATATCTGTTCCTAACTCCAACCCTACTTCACCATATACATAACTTCCTTCACCATCTTCACGGTGCGGGGTACATCGGGTAGGTAGGCTGCTACCAGGTTTGGCGCATAGTGCATATTGGCATCTGCCGAGCACAGGCGACGTATTGGTGCGTCTAAATAGTCAAATGCTTCCTTCTGCACACGATATGATATTTCAGAAGACACACTGCCAAACGGCCATTGCTCCTCCACTATCACCAGCCTGTTCGTTTTCTTCACAGATTCTACTATCGTCTGCCAGTCCAGCGGGCGAATAGTGCGCAGGTCTACCACCTCCGCGCTTATACCCTCTTTCTGTAGCTCATCGGCAGCGTTCATCGCCACCTTCATCATTTTATTGTACGATACTATGGTCACATCACTACCCACACGCTTCACATCCGCCTTGCCTATTGGTATCAGGTATTCTTCTTCCGGCACTTCACCCTGGTCGCCATAGTGCGACTCACTCTCCATAAACACCACCGGGTCTTCATCCCTAATCGCCGATTTCAGCAACCCCTTCGCATCATATGGGTTAATAGTAGAAATTACCTTTAGCCCCGGCACGTTGGCATACCAGTTTTCAAACGCCTGCGAGTGCTGCGCCCCAAGCTGCCCTGCCGACCCATTCGGCCCACGGAACACTATCGGGCAGGTAAACTGTCCGCCACTCATTGATACTACTTTTGCCGCGTGGTTCACTATCTGGTCTATTGCCAGCTCAGCAAAGTTCCAGGTCATAAATTCCACTATCGGGCGGGTATTGTTCATAGCTGCCCCTACGGCTATAGCCGTGAAACCCAGTTCTGCTATTGGAGTATCTATTACCCGTTTCGGGCCAAACTCATCAAGCATGCCTTGGCTCACCTTGTAGGCGCCATTATATTGTGCCACTTCCTCCCCCATCAGGAAAACACCCTTATCACGGCGCATTTCCTCTTCCATCGCCTCTCTTAACGCCTGCCTCAATGGTATAGTTCGCATGTTATATTATTCAAATGTTTATAAATTCACAGCAAAGATAATAAAAGGGCTTTATTTTCCTTGATGATTAAATGTGACCGTACTGCTGTCACCCTCCTCATAAAACCGCAGCTTCAGCTCATTTTCACTCAATTCCACTATGTGATACCTCGATACTGCCTGGTTATGCCCGGCACCCAGCTCTTCAAATATTAGCCCGTTGTCATTGTCCAGCAGCCATTTACATGAGTCAGTTATTCCCGCCATCGTTATTTCAGCAATACCTCCTTTCATAAAAGTAAATATCGTTCTGGTCACTGCATCATCCTGCATCTTCTTCGCACTGTCGTGTTGCGCCTGCATGGCATGTCGCACACTGTCCATGTTGGCCACACCATATATCTGTAAGTTGGTGGCATCATCATGCCCCTTTCCCATAGTATCAATATACTCCTGGCTCTTCCTGAAAAAGCTGTCCATAGCAGGGTTCTCTAAGTGCACCGCATACCATTTCCCCTCTATCAGCTTTTCCTGTCCGCCCCCTTTGCATGCAAATAGCGTTATAGCCACCAACAGTACCCCTAAAACCCATTTCACATTATTCATAACAGTACAAATCGCATTAAAACACATTCCCCACATTCCATCACATTCCACCACATTCAATCACATTCCCCACATTCCATCACATTCCCCACATTCCATCACATTCCATCACATTCCATCACATTCCACCACATTCCATCACATTCCACCACATTACTCAAGCTCTATCAGCACCGCTCCCTTCTCCACCGCTGTTCGCTCTGTCGCTTTCACGGCCTTTACGGTAGCTGCGGCCGTGGCTTTCAGTATATTCTCCATCTTCATGGCCTCCAGTATTATCAACCCGTCACCCTTGTTTATCTGCTGCCCCGGCGCCACCAGCACTTTCAGCACCAGCCCCGGCATAGGCGCCTTTATCGGCTCCACCTTTTTCAGCGCCTTCATATCCAGCCCCATATTGCACAGCAGTTGGTCTATAGGCTCCTTTATGGCTGTTTTATATAGCTGTCCGTCCACACGCAGCCATACCTCTTTGGCAGCCTTGTCCACTTTTTCCACTATGGCCGTATAGCTTTTCCCTTTATGCAGTACACTTACCAGCCCGTTGGGCTGGCGGCTGGCATCCCAGTCGGCCTGCGCACCGTCCATTACCCACTTTCCATCTTCCTGCTCTATCGAGAAAGTGCTTTTATCGTTTACCGTCAGTTGTAACATTGTCCTTATTATAGATTTACAAAAATAGCGTTTTAGGGCTATACCCCCGCTAACCTCACGCCAAATGTGTATATTTGTATTATGAGCCCATCTACCCGCTTCATCTTATCTGCCTTGTTACTGCTTGGCATAGGTCTATCGCAGCACGCCGCTGCGCAGTTGCCCTCTTTTATTCCGGCAGCCGGCCTTCGCGCATGGTATCCGTTCACTGGAAACGCAAACGACAGCAGCGGCTTTGCCCGTCATGCCACCACCTATGGGGGCATCACCTATGGTGCCGACCGTTTCGGCACAGCAGGTCGCAGTATGCGGGGCAATGCTTCATCCGCTACTAATATCCCTACACACAATTTCCCCACGGGCGATGCCGCCCGCAGCGCAGTGGTTTATTTCAGGTCTGAGCTTCCTTATCCCGGCGGCATGAGGCAACTGCTCGCCTGGGGCAATAATACCCTCGGCGGCCGTTTTGGCCTTTTCACCACCGATACATCAATAGGGCTCGAATATGCGGGAGGCTCCATGACCGACCTTTATTTTCACGATACTTTCTGGCATAGCCTCATTGTCACCTATGCCGGTTTTGGCGGCACCGCCAATGTCAGTCTCTACCTCGACGGGGCCTTCCTCTCGGCCACCACCACATCCCCTCTCGGGACTTTCAATACCGATACCGGCACCTGGCACAATATTGCCGGATCCTCATACAGCTCTTCCTACCCCGATAGCTGGAAAGGCTACATAGACGACGTGGCTGTGTGGGACAGGGAAATAACCTACTGCGAAGTACTACAACTGGCCTATAATGGCCTCCTCTACACCGCAGGCACCATCACCGGCCCCGATACCATATGCATCGGCAGCTCGCCCACGCTTACTACAATGGGCGGCACGGCAGGCACATGGAGCAGCACCAACCCTGCAATTGCAACCATAGGCAGCAGCACAGGCATCGTCACCCCTGTATCTCCCGGCCTTGATACCATCATGTACATTACAGTAAACACTTGCGGCTCCGACACCGCCATTTACCCCATTACCATATTCAGCACTGCCGCATGTGCAGTGCGGGCAGGCAGCACAATAACACAGCCCGCCTCACTCATCGTTTACCCCAACCCTAACCACGGCATCTTCACCATCCGTCTCTCCGGCATCAATGCAACTGAAGCAACAATTACCATCACCAACACACTCGGCCAACTGATAAAAGAACTGACTCTACCCACCGGCACAGAAACACCCATTCAGCTAAACGCACCTCCCGGCATTTACTTCATTACCGCGAATACTAAACAAGGAAGATTGGTGAAGAAGGTGGTGGTGGAGTAATGATGTAATAGTTCACTGTCTTATCCGACACAATTCCATGAATTCCCATAATTCCACAAATTCGAGTTCAGACAACAATTAATCCCCCCAAATCATCGTAAGTTTGCACCTTCTAAATTTACTCCTGCATGCATTGGCTCTCAAATCCCGAGACCTGGATATCGTTAATCACACTTACCGTACTCGAAATAGTATTAGGCATAGATAATATCGTTTTCATCTCTATACTTACTGGCAAGTTGCCCGCCAACCAGCAGGACAAGGCCCGTAAAACAGGCCTCGCCCTCGCCATGATTACCCGCATCATGCTGCTGCTCTCTATCAGTTGGATTATGCGCCTCACCGCCCCATTGTTCAATCCCGGCCAATGGATAGGCATCACCAATGAGGCCATGCTCCACAGGTTCGATATCTCAGGCCGCGACCTCATACTTATCATCGGCGGGCTGTTCCTTATCTATAAAAGCACCGCTGAGATACACGAAAAGCTGGAAGGTGACGAACACCACAGCAAAAAAACAAAAGTGCATAGCTTCAGGGAAGTCATCATCCAGGTACTCCTGCTCGATGTTGTTTTCTCCCTCGATTCTGTGATTACAGCCGTAGGCATGGCCAATCATGTAGGCGTTATGATAGCCGCCGTGGTCATAGCTGTCGGCATCATGTTCTTTGCCTCCGGCTCCGTAAGCAAATTCGTGCAGAAACACCCCACTGTCAAGATGCTGGCCCTCTCCTTCCTGCTGCTCATAGGTGTTTCTCTCCTTGCCGAGGGCTTTGAGAGCGGCATACCCAAGGGTTATATCTACTTCGCCATGGCATTCTCCGTCCTCGTCGAAATGCTTAACCTCCGCGCCAAGAAAAAATCCTCACCCGGCCACGATACCCATAAAAAATAAAAAAACTTACTCGTCACACCACAAATTGCGGACTTTAAAAAACAATAAGGGAATTGCGTCTTTGCGCCTCTGCGTGAAATCCTTTTCTCCACAACTTCAATAATTCCCGGAAGGCACTACTTCACCTTCGCATTCTTTACCAGCACCTGCCGCACGTCAAAATAAAGCCCTGCTATGCCATCATCATTTTTCTTCAGCGTCAGATAGTCGCAAGGGTGTGGTGTCAGGTGCTGACTGCCGCCATACTCATACCCCAGCAGCGATATGATGGTATACTCATCCTCTACCGATAGCACATGCAGCCCCGTGCTGTCCGTCATAGCGTCCCCGGTCGAGGAGATGACCTTGGCAAGCATTTCCAGTTTACCTAAGTATATCGCCATATTCTTTTTGTCCTTCAGTATATCATACAGGTTATACAGTCTGTATATGTCCTTCAGGCTCAGAGGCGATGTATTCAGGTCATCAAGCGTGTACTTTACCGCGTTGCGCCTGTCGTCATCGGTTATCTCCTCCTTCCGGAAAATGGCTTTAAGCGAATCGTTATACCTCGAGGCCGAGCCATACGATTTATACCCGTCCTGGAAAAAATAACCATAATACAGCAGCTTGTAGTCATCGGCGCTAAGCGAGGCATCATGTGCCTTATACCGCCCCATAAGCTTGGGATAATACGATGCCGATGTTTTATCCTTCGTCACACGCTCTATTGCTCTATAGTCAGGCGCTGAATACCCTTTTTTGTTTTGCGCGTGTAGCGGCATCAGCCCCAGGCAAAATGCAGCGGCAAGCGCCATTTTACATATCATCAGTTTTTCTTTTCCGCAATATACCGAATACCTCCCGAATTTTGGGCTGGCCATTTCCTCCAAGTAATCATGGGTTCACCCACAACATTATTTCACCACAACTACATATCCTGAAAATTCTAAAACCCCTAAATCCCGGTAACGATATAGTAGAATGTACCAACAAATATTCTAATAAATATATCTTGAATTACTTGGTTGCACCAAAATAAGGTTCTATATTTGTGTTATAATTAGAAACAATGACACAGGAATTTAAGTCTTTCGCATCAATGTTAACAGCTTTGCCAACCGATGCAGCATGTAGGGAATACTTGGAATTAAAGCGTTGGAACGGTACGCCAGTATGCCCTCATTGCGCTGTGGTAGATGCAAACCACTACAAGCTGAATGTGAAAGGTGTGTTTAAGGGTATGTACAAATGCAAAAGCTGTAAGCAAAGGTTTACAGTTACTTTAGGCACTATGTTTGAAGGTAGCCCGATACCATTACGCAAATGGTTTATTGCTATGTTCATTTTCTCTGCACATAAAAAAGGGGTTAGTTCACACCAGTTAGCAAGGGACTTAGATGTTACGCAAAAAACAGCATGGTTTATGTTGCATCGTTTACGCCTGACGTTCGCAGATAATACAAATGAGCAGATGGGTGGCGAAGGTGTAATTGTTGAAACAGATACCACTATACACGGCGGTAAAGCTAAGAACATGAACAACAAGAAACGCAGGGCTTTCAAAGGCAATCATACAGCCGCAAATGCTAACAAAACAGCTATTACAGCGTATGTAGAACGTGGTGGTAATGTTCGCTTTGATGTTATGGATAAAGGCGAAACAGAAAAGGGATTACTTGAAAAGCACGTAGATAAAGGCTCTTTCCTTATGACAGATGATACCCATGTTTATAATGAAGTTGGCGAACAAATGGCGGGACATGAAAAGGTAAACCACACACGTAGCGAATATGTACGTGAGGGTTATATCCACACCAATACTATTGAAGGTGCGTTTTCTCATTTTGACCGTATGATTTTAGGTACTTATCATTCGGCATCTGCAAAGCATTTACAGGCTTATTGCAATGAGTTAGGCTTTAGATATAACAATCGTAAGATAACAGACAAAGCCCGTTTTGATATGGCTTTGGTAAAAACTGGCGGAGTAAAATTAAAGTATGATACATTAATATCAAAGTAGGTAGTATATTTACTAAAATTGCATAAGCATTTCAGCTACAATTTTAGAAGTATGCCAGACACCGAAAACACACAGCAGCATAACCAAAACGAGAGCGAAATTACCCCAACACCACCTACGATAGTAGATGTCCCGAATAGTGATAATGAGCAGGTGGAGGAACAAATACAGCAAACTAGCAGCGACCAACCAAACACCAACCAATCCGATAAAAAGAAAGCAATTTGGATATGGTTTAAAGAGCCGCATCCATGGATTTCTACTATCGCAAATATCATAATGGCAATAGGTGCGATTGCTGCCGTATTTATTTCTAAATGGTCGCTTGATGCGTCTAATAAGGCTGTTACATTGACGCAAGAATCTATTGCGGACGGAGATTATAAAGATAGTCAATTGATTGCCGCCACTCAAAAATCCGCAAATGCTGCCGTAAAATCTACTGAAATCGCTAGCGGTCTGCTTAATGAATTTAAGTCCGAATTTCAACGTGATAATGAGCCGTACCTTCAAATTAAAATAGTCCAAGCCATTATTTCTGAAGGTCAACCTATTATTATCCGATTTCACATACCTAACTTGGGTAAAAGCCCCGCAAAACTTATTTCGAGCAATATGGCTATAATGGTAAGTAAAGATGGGTCGATAGATACTACCATTAAAGAAGATGGCGGTACTATGATTTATAACTCCTATATTAACAATGAAAGCGTAGAGAGGTTGTTTAAAACTAGCGGAAATATTCCCGCAGAATTTATTAAAAGCATTTGTGATGAAAAAGGAGCAATCATATTTAAAGGTGAAATGACTTACCAAAACCTCACAACCATGAAAAAAAGAAGATATAAGTTTGTGGCAAGAATTGATTATTCCAAACGCAACCCCGAACAGAGTGTATATACTATGCTCAAAAGCGATAATTATGACATTGAATAACTTGCCATCTACGATTATTCTGTAACTTTGTACTATGCCTAAGAAAACCACAATTAGGAAAGAAAAGAGGGTAATGCTTACAGATGTAGAGCTAATAGATAAATACGGAAAGGATAAGCCGCAAATACCTATTAGCAAGATGGTTAACGCCATGCTATCTAAGCCAAACCCAAATGCACCCGCAAAGGTGGCAAAGCGATAAACGTCCTGTTTGCGCTCGTTTTCAATACTTGTTTTTGGATTGGTACATTTAACTATATCGTTACCTAAATCCCGATCAAACCCGCGCCCACACTGCATCGCAAAACCATGACGGTACAGTAACTGTACCGTCATGTATTTTTTATTTTGCAGAAACAACACTATTTAAGACCTTTATCCGGTACAGTGTTGCATATATGTGCTTATCTGTTTTAACAGAAGCAGTATGCAGCTAAACAAAAAATATACAATATTTGCACTCGAAAACAAACACGAAATGAGCAAAACAGCGCAAAGAATGAGGAAAAACGCGCAATATCTGCGCACAATATGCGCAAAGAATGCGCAAAAATAAAAACCTAAACGACTGATTATCAAAGAATTGAATCTACCCCAAAAAAAATGACCAAAACCTATTAACCCATTAACGAATCAACCAATCAACAAACATTGACGTTTAATATATTATGAAAGTAACACAGCTACTCGCCGAAAAAAAAGAAACCATTATTTCTTTTGAAATACTCCCCCCTACCAAGGGCAAAAGCATTGAGTCCACCTATACCCACCTCGATCCGCTGATGGAGTTCAAACCCGCGTTTATCAATGTCACTTATCACCGCGCCGAGCAGATACTCAAGACTCGCCGCGATGGCTCCCTCGAATGGGTGGAGATACGCAAGCGCCCCGGCACCGTGGGCATCTGCGCCGCCATCATGAACAAGTATAAGGTAGAGGCCATACCCCACCTCATTTGTGGTGGCTTCAGCAAGGCCGAGACCGAGAACGCCCTCATAGACCTCGACTTCCTCGGCATCAAAAACGTCCTCGCCCTCCGTGGCGATGCCGCTGCAAACGAGAAATTCTTCACCCCCCATCCCCATGGCCACCGCTATGCCGAGGACCTCGTGCGCCAGATAGTAGCCCTCAATAATGGCAACTACATGGAGGATGACATTATAGAAGGTGCCAAAACCGACTTCTGCATAGGTGTGGCCGGCTACCCCGAAAAACACATGGAGTCGCCAAACATGGACACCGACATCTACTACCTCAAAAAGAAAATAGACCTCGGCGCAGATTATGTCACCACACAGCTGTTTTTCAACAACGTGCACTATTATAATTATGTGGCCAGGTGCCGCGAACTGGGCATGAACGCCCCCATCATTCCGGGTCTTAAGCCACTCACCAACAAAAAGCAGCTTACCACAATACCACGCGTGTTCAATGCCGAAGTGCCGGTAGAACTCTGCAACGAAATGATGAAAGCAAAAACCGAGACCGACTGCGAACAGGTAGGCACCGAATGGCTCCTACATCAGTGCCGCGACCTCCTGAAAAACAATAGCCCCGTACTGCACTTCTATACACTCGGCAAGCCTCGGGTCATATACAATGTCTTGAAACAGTTGTTTTAGGCATAAGGCCACAATGCATATAGCTACTTGTATCTATAAATTCCGTTGTTATACATCTCAATAACAACTGTCTACAAATAGCAGTACCTTTGCACCCATTTTTAAGATACCTCCTGGCGTAGTTTTTAAAGCCGTGGGGATGTAAATAAATGGATAAAGATACCAGATCAGGCAACGACCCCGGCCTATGGCATAAGCTCACTGGCTCTCCATCAGAATTTTCGGTGGAGAACAGGGCGTTCAATTACGTCTGCCTCATCACTGCTATTATCTTGGTCTACTATCTCATTTTCGAGATTTATTTCAGCCAGATCTTCATAGCCTACTTCACTTTCTTGCTGCTGCCTTTGCTGGCTGTCTTATATTACTTCTCCCGATACAAGAAGAAGTATCATGCCGGTGTCATTATCTTCGCCATTTCAGGATATATCGCCCTTATCGTCAATTACTACGTCAATTCCGGCAGCATCGGGGCCACCCTCTGCTTGTTTTTCCTTGTTTTTCAGTTGCTGGTGGGCATTGGCAAACCCCGGCAGTATGGCTTCTGGATTACGCTCAACCTGCTTATACCTTTCGGTCTGCTGCTCAGCGAATACCTGCATCCTGAATGGGTTCCCAACACCTACAAGAGCCACGAAGAACGCTTCATTGATATATATATTACTTATACCTCTGCTGTTGCCTTCATTTTCATTATCACAAGGTATCTGCGCCGGCAACTCAACAAAGAACAGAAAATAGCCGAAGAAAACACTCAGGCAATTGCGTTGCAGGCCAGCCGAATTCTTCAGCAAAATGAAATACTGGAAAAGGTGAATCAGGAAAAAAACAAACTCTTCTCTATTATCTCTCACGATCTCCGCGCACCGCTTGATTCCGTTAAAAGTTACCTCGAACTATTATCCACACACACGCTCACGACCGAAGAGAAAAACGAGATGGAAAGCCAATTGATTGAGCAGACCAAATACACCTCCGACCTATTGGGAAATCTCCTCTCCTGGGCTAAAACGCAGATGGGTGGAGTCAATGTAACTCTTGTACCGATTCAGGTGAAGTGGGTAGTGGATTCAATCGCCAACAATCAAATTTCGCTCGTCGCTCGCAAGGGCATAAAACTCACCTACTCCATCCACCCATCACTTGAATTGGTTGCAGATGTGGATATGCTTAAAATAGTGCTTCGCAACCTCATCAACAATGCCATAAAATTCACGCGTCCGGGTGGTGAGATCACCATCAAGGCCGAGAAATCAGGTAATGATATCCGGATTTCAGTAGCCGATACGGGCATCGGTATACCTGCGGATAAACAGGGCGAAATATTCTCTTCAAAAGTCCATTCTACCTACGGCACTAATAATGAAAAAGGTGTCGGCCTGGGCTTGATGATGTGTAAAGAGTTCATGAACTACCAGAACGGCAAAATAGCATTTACCAGCACCGAAGGCGTTGGCTCCACATTCTATATCACCTTGCCTGCCACACGCAGATAACAGCCCCGTTTTTTTGTCATTTTATTTATTCATCTTCACTAACTTCATGTCATGAAGTATTTATTTATACTCCTCCTTACTATCGCGCATAGTTATCATTGCTGTGCGCAGAGCAGAAAACACAAAGTAACTCCTGCCTTGAAAACCATATTGGATACTGCTGCAGCAATGTATGTGCGCTCCGACAACGAACCTGCCCGGCTCAAAGAAATCCTGGGAATAATGAATGGCGTTATCCGTAAAGACAGCCTTTATTGGGATGCATGGATTAATAAACTCACACTCGAATGCAAGTTGAATAAATTCGACATCGCCCTGAAAACCGCCCGGACAATGAACCGCCTTTTCCCCGATGAAGCCGATGCACTTATGTTTGGTGGCGTGCTGGAGTATCATGCCGGAAACAAAGTGCAGGCCAGATACCACTTCAACAAATTGCTGAGCCTAGACAATACGCTCCTTAAAGGTCATGAGAAAGACCCTCAATACAAAGCCGTATGGATAAATAAAGGCATTGTCCTTATTCTCCTCGACCGCACCCCCGAAGGCAAGGCCATACTGCAAAAAATTTACGACGCTGAATCCGACCCCTACGTGCAAAGCTATATCGGCTTTTATATCATGAAGTCGAAAGAAGAAATCATCTTAGATAAAATCCCGGGGGGATAAATGTGTTTTATGAAAATCATGATAATTTTTCCGGCACTATTTCTTTATGGTTGTGATGCACAAAACAACTCAGGAAATGCTTCTGAGAATCACCCCAAAATAATAGGCCAATGTATAGTTAGGGACAGTAGCCTTTATTCAAAAAACTTCATTAACCACCTTATGGCAATTAATGACAGCAACAATATTGTTTAATTAATTGACACCATTATAATTTACAACGGTGATACAGCCTATTTTCCACAATATCTTGCTAAGGGAGAACAATATGCCTTTTCAAAAAAAATGATAGCGAAAATTACCTCCTTTTATTGACCCGTAACAATCTCACATCTACTTCTTTTTACATCACTTTCAATACTAAGCAAGATACTTTTCACTTTCATGGTATAGCCGAGTTACACCATAGCTTCTTTTTCGCAAAAGGTTCTCATGAGGACGACACAAGCGGAATTTCTTACGGAGTAGACGAGTATTTTCTTGAAGACCGTAATTACATTTATATGATCAATTCAGGAATTAATGCAGAGAAAAAAATAGTCGCAGATTTTTTTATTCATACATTGGCTCATGCAAAAGACTCAGTACAAAATAAGTCTTATATTAGTCCAACGCTTCGGTTACAATGATGATGCAGCCGCTTCCGCACATCGCTCACCATCTATCGCAGCCGATACTATCCCTCCCGCATACCCTGCCCCCTCGGCACATGGGTATAACCCTTTTATTTGCGTATGCTGCAATGTCTCTTTATCGCGGGGTATCCTCACCGGCGAGCTCGTCCTCGATTCCGTAGCCACCAGCACCGCGTCATTAGTATAGTACCCCTTCATTTTCTTCCCGAAATCTACAACGGCTTTCTTCAGGGCCAAATGCACTTCCCCGGGCAGCACACCGCTCAATGGCACACTATGCACACCTGGCAGGTAGGAGCAATCCGGCAAAAACGTAGACACTTTGCCATTCACAAAATCCACCATTCGCTGGGCCGGGGCCACCAGTTTGCCACCGCCTGCCTTGTAGGCCTGCTGTTCCACCATTTGCTGGTAGTGCATCGCGGCCAGCGGCCCGGTATACCCATAGGCGGCAAAGTCCTTTTCATCTACCGCCACTACCGTCCCTGAGTTGGCAAACGGGTTATTCCTTTTCGATGGCGACCACCCGTTCACCACCACCTCTCCCGGCGCGGTAGCCGCGGGGGCAATGATACCGCCGGGGCACATACAAAAAGAAAACACGCCCCTGCCATATTCCTGCGCCACCAGCGAGTAACTCGCCGGGGGCAGGTAAGGGTCTCGCACAGCGCAATGATATTGCGCCTGGTCCACCAGCATCTGCGGGTGTTCTATACGCACACCCAGCGCAAATGGCTTACACTCTATTGCTATCCCCTTCTCATGCAGCAAGGTAAATATATCCCTTGCCGAGTGCCCTGTAGCCAGTATCACCGCCTTGCAATCAACTACTGTACCATCAGCTACTTTCACGCCCTTAATGGCATCTCCATCCAGCAGTATGTCCGTTAGTTTGCACCCAAACCGCACTTCGCCCCCACAGGCTATTATTTGTTCTTTTATTGCTGTTATAATATGGGGTAGCTTGTTTGTCCCTATATGCGGGTGTGCCTCATAAAGCACATCATCCTCCGCACCGAAATGATAAAACAATTGCAATATCCTCAGCACATTGCCCCGCTTAGTCGACCTGGTATAGAGCTTACCATCACTATAGGTTCCTGCGCCGCCCTCACCAAAACAATAGTTCGATTCTGGGTTCACTACCCCCTCCTTATTCATGGCAGCAAGGTCTCGCCTGCGGCTCCGCACATCCTTGCCCCGCTCCAGGATGATGGGTTTAATACCGAGAGATATGAGCTTAAGTGCAGCAAACAGTCCCGCCGGTCCTGCTCCCACTATCACCACATGGGGCGCGTGCGAAACATCCCTCAATTCGGGGTCAAATGGTTGCGGCTCGTTAACGCGCTCATCAATAAAAACCTGCACCTGTAAGATGATCTTTACCTGCCGGCCACGGGCATCTATAGACCGCTTCTGGATACTATAACCCGATACACGTTTAGGCGCAACGCCACAGGCTCCCGCAATATTTTGTTTGATGATTTGTTCATCTGCCGCCTCCGATGGCAGCAGCGATAGACTGATGGTCTTTGTCATGCGTTAGGTTTTTATCCTAAAAGCTGAACCCCAAAAAAATCAATGGGTTTCCTTATACTTCTCTATTACCTTGTCCAGATGGGCCACAAATTTCTGCACATCCGGGTCATATCCATACCCTTTCTCAGCAAGCAAGGTCTCCTTTTCATCAATGAAAAAATAGAATGGCTGGGCGTTTGAGTTATACTTGCCTATTTGTATGTCTAAGCATTTATCGCCCAAACTCTTTATTTCCTTATTCGAAACTTTGGAAACATACCATTCATCTTTAGGTAATGCTACATCCCTCGCGTCATCAAACAATGAGATGAGCACAAAATCATTCTTCAATCGTTTCAGCACTTCCGGGTCCGACCACACGCTCGTCTCCATCTTCCGGCAGTTCACACAGGTTATACCTGTAAAGTCAAGCATGATCGGTTTCTTCAGCACACGCGATGCAGCTATTCCCTCTTCATAGTCAAAATAAGAAACCAGCCCGTTATTGCGCACTACGTTTGGCTCATATATTTTCATCACATCCACAAACTTCTTCGGCTTTACGTCATTGGTCGCTCCGGAATGTCCCTCTCCCCCTGCGGTGATCACATAATCCTGAGTACCCATCGGAGGTATGAACTGCCCCAGTCCGTTCAGCGGTGCGCCCCACATACCCGGCAACAAGTATAAAGCAAATGTAAACGAACAGATAGCCAGGAATAGTTTGAAAATAGACACATACTCCTGCCCGTAAATGTTCTTCTTCGGCTCATCGTCATGCGACAACTTCAGCTTGCCCAGCAGGTAAAAACCAAGCAATACGGCTATCACTATCCACAGCGCCAGGAATATCTCCCTGTCCAGTATCCGCCAGTGCAGCAGCAGATCAGCATTCGATAAGAATTTTAATGCCAGCGCCAGTTCTATGAAACCCAGCGTCACCTTCACCTGGTTCAGCCATCCGCCCGATTTGCCCAGGTTATTAATAACTGCCGGGAATATAGCGCATAACGCAAATGGTAATGAAAGCGCCAGCGAGAATGCAAACATACCCACTATAGGCCCCAGCCATCCTCCGGCGGCCAGCAACCCGAACAACATAGTAAGGATAGGCCCGGTACAGGAGAAAGAAACGATGACCAACGTCAGCGCCATAAAGAAGATACCACCAAAGCTGCCCAGCCCTGCCTTCGAGTCAGTCTTGCTCGTCCACGAGGACGGCAGTGTTATCTCAAATGCCCCGAGGAAGGAAATACCAAATACAATGAACATCAGGAAGAAGAAAACATTCAGTATCCAGTTAGTAGATATTTTATACAATGCATCCCTGCCAAAAAGCGCGGATATCACCAACCCCAGCACCGTAAAGATGATAATGATGGAAATAGAATAGTACAGCGCATTCCTTATACCTTCCTTCCTCGTCTTGCTCCGCTTCGTAAAGAAGCTGACCGTTATCGGTATCATCGAGAACACGCAAGGCGTCACTACTGCCAGCAGGCCACCTGCAAAACACAACAAGAACAGCAATATCAGCGACTGCTGCTCAGGCTGTTCCGCGTTCTCACCTTCTGCATTTTTCGGTCCTGCGGCCACCACAGCCACTTTCGGAGCGGCAGCATCTTCGCTGCCCATATTTGTGCCTGAGCTATCCCCCGCATTACTATCCACCCCGGCTATCGGCGCCGCAGTTTCGCTTGTTTCCATAGCCCCTCCTGCATCCTTCACCTCTACGGTTAGCGTACCGTCTGCAGGTGGCAGGCACATATTGTCGTTGCATATCTGGTAAGAGTATTTGCACGTAACTTTTGTATTCCCGCTTATCGTTGCCTCCTGCACATAGTCCACCTTGTCCTTAAACATATTTACCGCGCCATCGATACCCTCCAGGGTTTCCGTCAACAACTTCCCTTTCTCCTTAACTGGGCCTGTATATTTTACCTTGTCATTCTTTAAAAACTTCACCTCAGGCGCAATCAGCATCCCGTCGCCTCCCGGCTTGAAAGAATATAAATGCCAGGGAGATGGCAGCTGCACATGCAGGATAAGCTCGTATTGGTCACCCGACTTTTTCTTTGCCTCCAGCGTCCATTTACTCTCATCTTTTATTATCTGCCCATGCACCGAAAACGTCAGCACACTGAACAAACCCAGTAAAAAAGCATTCAACACTTTCCTCATAAAATACTTTTAACTTCAACAATAGCCCGTCAGAGGCCTGGCGGTCACTTTATTTCAAAACTAAAATTCTTCTCCTTCGGTGCAAGGCACAACTTATCATTGCAAACCTGGTACTCATGCTTGCCCGTTATCTTCCCGCTGCCGCTTACCACTACGTTCTGCACATAATCCACCTTGCCCGATAAGTAGGTCACCTTGCCATCCACGCCTTCCATGGCCGTTGTGGTGGCCTTGCCCTTCTCGGTTATTGCACCTTTCATCTTCGCTTTGGCGTTTTTGTCAAATGTGAACGACGGCACTATCTGGTACCCATCGCCTCCCGGCTTCAGCGACCATATATGCCACCCGCCCTTCAGCTCCACATGAAATATTAGCTGGTATTCCGTTGCGCTCTTCTTTTTCACTTCATAGGTCCATGTGGTCGGGTCTTCAATTATCTGAGCCGTTGATGACAAGGAAAATAATAGCGGTACACATACTAATAAACTCTTTATCAATCCCATAAGGTGGTTTTTAAACGTATAAGACAGTCTGTTGCTGATACAAAGTAAGCCGTAATCGCTATAACTTGAATATATACCCCGATTTTTAACTTTTAATTTGGTCGGTTCCTTTCCTCGTTCTCGCTCTTCATTTCTGCTATCAATTTGCGCCACAGCCTCCAGATCACCACTATAAATACTACCTGCACCGCTATCAGCACACCCTTCTCCATAGCCCGGGACTGAATGTGCAACACCGATTTGCTCAGCACCGAAAATGCTACCACCCACGCCACATAAATAAGTGAAATCAGCAGCATCTGCAGTTTTATCTTCTTCATACGAAAATCACTATTTAGCTAAGTGCCATCAGTATAGCCTTGCCGTCTATATTGCCCAGCGCAGATGAACATGCTCTTTCAGGATGCGGCATCATGCCATACACATTCCGGCCTTCATTGCAGATACCTGCTATGTTATTTATCGCCCCGTTCGGGTTCGAATTGATATGCACCTCTCCATGCTCGTCACAATACCTGAACACAATTTGTTTATTGTCGTGCAGTTGCTTCAGCGTGGCCGCATCCGCATAGTACCTTCCCTCGCCATGCGCCACGGGTATCTTCAGCGCTTTCTCGCCCACTTTCGGGCCCATCAGGTTTTGCTTGTTGTCGCTTTTTATGTACACATTCTTGCACACAAATTTCTGGTGGTCGTTCTGCAGCAGTACACCGGGCAGCAATCCCGCCTCACACAGTATCTGAAAACCGTTGCACACGCCCAGCACCTTGCCACCTTTATTGGCAAATTCAATCACTTGCTCCATCATCGGGCTGAACCGTGCCAGTGCGCCGCAGCGCAGGTAGTCGCCATACGAGAACCCTCCCGGCAATACAATACAATCATCCTTTGTGAACATACTCAGGTCACGGTCTTTGTGCCACAGCATCGCTACCTCCTGCCCAAGGTCATCCTTCAGGGCGTGCATCATATCTCTGTCACAATTAGAACCGGGGAAAACAATAACACCAAATTTCATTACGATAAATTATTTAATACGCCCAAAGGCAGAAAAACAGATAAAACAGTGAAAAATAAAAGATAAAATTACTAAATCGCTTGTTCTTTTCAAGCAATAATGCATGAGAGATGATGATACTCAGCGCAGGCATCGTTATCAGCCATGCTGTTTTCAATGCCTCATCCGTAAGAATAGCAACAAAAATAGATATGATAAGATAGAACGATAACGCTATCCAGTCCCGCCTGATATATATATTACTCATTGCCACATTCAATTGCATCGCATATACACCCGATGCCAGCAATATCAGGATACCCATTATGACAACTATAATATAAAAAATAGAATGTACATGCGACGAGAGCGAAAACCCGAAGTGCGGCCACTCCCGGTACACGCCTAACCGGTCTGCAAGAAATAAGATACACGCCATGAAGTAGAAGGGCGTTGCATACCCCATCACGGCGACCGACCACTCCCCAAGGTTGAAGGGCCGGAACAGCACCATACCCACCAGCAGCAGGAAGAAGAACGCCAGCAGTGTGAACTGAAACAAAGCCGCCATGCTCACTAATAAACCCGCATTGTAAATCAGCTTTCTCGGCTGCGTGGTTTGTGTAAAGCCAAACATCACATCCATAGCCCCAAGCAAGAGCCAGTTTATGATAAGCGTCTCTGAAAAAGTATTGAATGCAGGGTAAATAGACGTAAGCAGCAGGAACACGAACGAGGGTATATACGTCGACCTCGGGAACAACTTATGCCTTGACGCTATGCTCTTCAGGTATATGGCCTGCACAAAAAGTATCACTATCGCCAGCATGGTATACGCAAAAGCACCGTGCCTGAATACCACATCCAGCCCCTTTAGTATATAATTGAATAAAAAATGCCCGCTCACAGGCACCGGAGCAACCGGGTGCAACAACGTCTGGAACTTCGCCACCAGGGCAAATATGAACAAGACAATTACAGTAAACGGACTATTATTTCTGAATAACTGCAGCACAGCGGACTACCAAAATTTCCGGCTAAGGTAACGCCTGTTAATGGAATTTGAATTGAAACTTATCCACCACTCACCCTGAACTTCCCGAACATCGATTGTCATCCTGAGCTTGCCGAAGGACGACTAATCAAACTCCACCCGCGCAAAACATATCTGCTTTTTATGAAAGCACGGCACCACCATCACCCGTGCCGCCACCTGTTTTGCACTCTTGGGCAGCCAGTCGGGGTAATCATTGCCTTCGGCGGCAAAGCCCCGCACATCCGTCTTCCCCTCCGATGTCAGCGTGGCCATCTGTATCGTAGAGCGGCGCGCGTTATAGTCGTTAAACAGGAACGCCAGCGTCCCCCCCGTATTCAGCAGGGCATAGGAAGAGAAAACACCTCCGTCCTCCTGCGAATACTGGTTTTTGCGTATGAACGCATGCCATTGCAGGTCGCCGTTCGCGTCATACGATAGCGATAATATATCGTCATAATGGTACTCCCGTACCGTGTTCGTCATATAAGGGCTGTATGCCGAGTAGAAGCCGAATCCCGGCGTATAGTTGTTTAGAGTCAGCATGTACTCCTCCTCGCTTATCAACACAAAACCGCCGTCGTTCTTCACAATCAGTTGCCGCACCTGGTAGTTGTCAAATGTGTGCCCTCTGCGCCTGCTGCCTGCTTCGTTCATTAGCTTTTCGCCAAAGGGCAGCAGCTTCACTTGCAGCTGTCCGCTCCCGCTCATTTCATACACCGCATATATTGCCCCGCCAAAACTCCCGCTCTTCCGCACCGAGTAAAAACCACCGAAATAGACCTTCCCGTTCACATTGTCCACCTTCATATAGCCGCCCGTGGCATATAGGTTGTCCAATGCCAGTTCTTTAGGCTCAAATTTATTGCCTCCCTGCGGCAATACCAGCATCCAGTACTGGTCGGCATAGTTTTGCGTGCCCACTGTGGTATAGGCTGCCATATATGCCGTACCGTCATTGCCCACCTGCACCTCGCCATGCTCCACCCGGTTGTCTGTTTTAAATACCGCCTTGCTCCGCTTCACTATCGTGGCCTGGTCATCCAGCCATTTCCCTTCAAATTCCACCTCTTCACCCTTGTCTTCCGCGCTATACACCAGTATCGCCTTCTTATTCTCCGAAATGGCCGTTTTAAAATAAGTACGTGTCGCGCCAAACAGCCCCGTCTTCACATTGCCCAGCACCACCGGCTTGCCCTTCAGCCTGCCTTTTTCATCCAGCAGCGCCGCGTATTGCACCACCTTATTGCTTTCCAGCCCCTGATAGACCGCTATTATCTTATCCGGGTAAGCGATGAACCGCGCCTCATACACCTTTGCCGGAAAAAAATCCAGCAGCACCTTCGCCACCTTGTTCATACTGTCGTCAAATGCATTCAGCATCGCATTCCCACCCTGGTTGGTATACGTGTACATCAGGCCGCCCACCATGCCCACTACCGTATATTCATCCTCCCTGTAGTCAAACTTTTCATACTCGCTATACACCACATCCTGCCCTCTGGCCATAGTAGCCATGCTCACCAGCAGCACACAAATCATCACTTTTATTGAACGCATACCCAAAAATACTTTTCTTGCTGCAAAATATTTGTAAAAAATCAGCAAAAGCATCGATAGCCCCACATACTCCACAGGGCGCGAGTCTTCCGCAGGATCACTCGTCTTAGCCTTTCCGCCGGTCTGCGACCGAAACTCAATGATAAAAAGCCGGGGTTCTCCCCGGGATAGTCGCTCTTCCTTTCTGGCTGCGACCAGTTGTTTCCACCCTTGTTGGTGCTCCTCACCAGCAGGCTCACTCCAGAAACCTCGCCCGTAGTTCGGGCGTAGGCACCATACATTCACTGCGCTTCCCAAACCATTTATACCTGTTTCTGGCAACAAACCCATAAATGCCATCTCGAATGAAACGGGGCAATATGATGCCTGCGTATAGTATAGGCCATAATCCGCCCATCAATTTGGCCGTATGCAACGCAGCGCTAGATTTTATGTAGTAATGCCCTTTATAGAAAAGTATAAAGCTGTCCACCTCGTGTACATTATGCTTTGCTTCAGTCCCGGCTGCAGATTGCAGTGCCGCAAATAGGAATCGTTTACGTTTGTCCCGCTTTATGATAAACTGCACGGCGCCATTGCAGAGATTGCACTCCCCGTCAAAGAACAATATGGGCCGGTTGGCATAGGCTGGTTTCACGGTGCGCTGTTAACAGGTGCAGTTCGCTGGTGCGCGTGTACCATCGAGTCCACCATCACTTTCACCTCTATCTTCATGCGGCGCTCAAGGTCTATCCTTGCCGCTTCGTCAGATTGCTGCACACTCGCCTTCACCGCCGAATCAATCTTCCTCCGCACCTCCCCTTTCGACATCGGAGGCACAGCTTTACTACAGGAAGAAATGAAAAACGTTATGGCGAGAACAGGTAGTAAGATGTGTTTCATAAATTGCGGTGCAAAGTTAACCATCACAACAGCAAATTATGTACCATATGGCTGCTATAATAAAAGATTAACAACTTCCTGCTCGGTGATATTAGCAATTTTTTATCGACTAAACACGTTTAATACCAATAAAAAATCGGAAATTTACAATAAGTATGAAAGTGAGGCCGGCAATATCGTTGGTGTTAGCTGTGCTGCTGTTCCCCGTTTCGGCAGCAGTGGCCCAGCAGTCCGAGAACGACACCATCAGGCTTGGGGCCACGGTAGAGAATGGCATCACCTACCCCATGATTCTGCTCAACGAGGTGGACGCCATCAGCACCTATCTCGATGCCGCCGAGCGCATCCGCCGCGATAAGCTCCGCCGCGATATATTTGTGGTTTACCCTTACGCCCTCACTGCCGCCACCGTTTTCAACGACATCAACGCCAACCTCAACCAGCTCGACCGCCGCAAAGACCGCCGCAGATACCTGAAGGAAATAGACAAAAGCCTGGACCGCACATTTAAAGAACCCCTCAAAAACCTCACCATCGACCAGGGGCATGTACTTATAAAGTTAGTGAACCGGCAAACGGGAGTGAACTGCTACCACATTATTAAAGAACTAAAAGGCGGCTTCTCCGCCCTTATGTGGCAGTCGGTAGGCATTTTCTTCAACAACAACCTGAAGCATGACTACGACCCCTCCGGCCGTGACCGCGAAGTAGAAACATTTGTAAGGGACCTTGAAGCATCAAACGCTTACAGCTATCAGCTATCTAAGCAAAATGAATTACTGAAAAAGGCCAGGGCGCAGAAGTAGAGCGGAGAAAGTGAACGTGGAGCGATAAAAGGTAAAATAATCAGTGCTTATCGAGATCTTTGAGGAGGTCTTTCGCAGGCATATGCTTCACTTCCCCATTAATGCAGACCACTACTGTTTCGTTGTTGGCGGCTTTTTGTTCAAACAACCTACGTGAAGCAAGTTTAAGACCGGCTTTAATTTTCTGGTACAGTTCTACGTTCTCCTGCTTAAGGCTCATGTAACTGCTTGTTGATTAGACTCCAAAGGTCGGCATTTTCAATCACATTTTCAAATTCTTCTTTATGCGCTATCGGTGTTAATTCACCACGGGAGTTGTCGGCTAATGCCCAAAAATCACAAATAGGCATAAACAATTCAAATAAATTCTTAATACCCCTGAAATAACGCCTCCTTACCACGTCAATAGGGATGTTATGGCCGCCATGTTTCACTCGCTCCTCCACCCGTTTCAATGCCTGTTCCTGACTATTCAGCCATATGTATATCAGCGATACCTTATACCCAAGCGCCCTTGCCCTGTGTACCAATGCCACATAGCTGCGCGTGGCAAGCGTTGTTTCAATAGCAAAATCTTCACGAAGTTGGATCAGTTCATCTATCCTGTGCAGCATTATCCTGCCGGCCTCTATGGCTACGCTTTCCACATCAAATGGCGACAAGCCCGCGGCTATATAATCTGCGTTAACAAACTGAGTGCAATGAAGTATCTCCGGTAGTATAGTGAGACAGGCAGTAGTTTTGCCGGCGCCATTACAGCCTGCTATTATATACAGATTGTGCATCTGATGTAAAAGTAACTAAAACGAGTTAATGGCATATCAGGTGGGCATATAGCTGCCATCCATCTTGAAAAGAGTAGCAGACTCGTTCTTGAACGAAGCGTTTACCTTATATCCGTTATCCTGAGCCTTCCAGCTGATACTGATATGTGGCTGGGTTTCGGGGGTGATGAGCTGGAGGAATTTTACATTGCCAGCATTGCTGAGTTTTAGCGGTGCGCCCAAAACATTCTGCATCAGTTCTTTTACAATCTCCATCATGCACACACCCGGCACAACAGGGTGGCCCGGAAAATGCCCGCTGAAAATACTATGGTCTGGGTTGAATATGATGTGGCAGCTATAGTCAGCCTCGCCTTGCAGCACATTAGTTGTCGTATAAAAATCGTTTATCAGCACAGGGTGAAGATACTACAAAGCGCGAAAATTATGCAACAGCTGTTTTAAAGTGCTCCTTGAATATTCCGGTTAGGTTAGAGCCTACCACTTTGCTGGCCACGTCTATCATATTGCGAAAAGCAAATGCATGAGCAACGCCATGGCTGATGATAACCGGGCTATTGATACCGAGAATAGGTGTGCCGCCAAATGTTTCGAAATTAAATTTATCGAGGAAGGGATCGTCGTAACCTTTCTGCACCCTGAAAATATCGTAAACGGATTCTGCCATTTTAAGGGCTACATTGCCTACAAAGCCTTCACATACAATTACCTCCGCCTTATCAAGGAATAGGTCCCGTCCTTCTACATTACCTACGAAGTTAATGCCCGGCATTTCTTTAAGCAAAGGGTAGGTCGCCTGACATAGCAAATTGCCCTTACCCTCTTCTTCACCAATATTCAACAGCGCTACACGCGGGTTTTGAACACCATGCACATGGTATGCGTATAAAGAGCCCATCTGGGCAAACTGCAACAAGTGCTCGGGTTTGCAATCGGCATTAATGCCTGAATCTAGGAGACAATTGAATTTACCATCCAGGCGGGGCATTGGTGTGCCTATTGTGGGGCGCAGAATGCCGTCTATTGCCTTAACTGAATATAAGGCACCTACCATCATAGCACCGGTATTGCCGGCGCTGATGAAAGCATCGATTTTGCCTTTTTGCAGCATACCAAAGCCTACCGCAATACTCGAATTCGGTTTTTCTTTCAGCGCCTTGGTAGGATGCTCGTGCATACCTATCACCTCCCCCGCTTCTATAATGGTGTAACGGTGATGGTAAGGCTCCAGCAAGGAAAGGTACGGCGCCGCGGCAACCGCATCGCCAATGAGCATGACGTGTACCGACGGGTCATGCACCTCGTCAAAGTATTGCTTAACGCCTTTTATGGTCTCGGCGGGGGCATAGTCCCCGCCCATGATATCCAGCCCTATCTTCATTAAATGAAAATAATAAAGTTATCGCTTATGAAGTTATGACTTCCCTTCAGCTTCAGGTGCGGCAGCTTCAGCAGGAGCTTTATCTACTACTACTTTACCACGATAGTAAAGTTTACCTTCAGACCAATGGGCACGGTGGCGCAAATGGCTTTCGCCTGTTGTTGAGTCAATGCTCCACGTTTCTGCAGTAGCCTTGTAGTGTGTACGGCGTTTTGCACCTCTCTGTTGCGAGTGCCGCCTTTTTGGATTTGGCATTGTATGCTATTTTTATTGTTAACCCAAACCCGCCGCAGCGGGCTTTTCTTTATTAAAAACTCATTTACCTTTCAAACCTTTGTCCTTCTTTTTCCCGTCTTTCAGCTTCTCTAATCCTTTCCACATCGGGTTCTTTTCCGCTTCCGGCGGCTCCGATAGCTCATCAAGCAGTTTCAGTGCCTCAGGGTTGCAGCCAGGTTTCCCGTTCTCCTTATCGGGGTGGATATGCTGCAAAGGTATACTGAGCATCAAAAACTCATACAGCCAATTGCTGATATCTATCACCGTTTCGCTACGGGGGATAAAAACTACATCGTCTTCATCCTCAATCTTATCGGCCTCATCCGTCAGCTTTATCACCAAGTCAAACTCGTCCCAAAGCCTCAGCCCAAAATCATCGCCACACCGGTCGCAAGGCACTGTCACGCGCCCGTCTATATCAAAGTGCAGCATAAAAAAACCTTCATGCTTGTCGAACCCGAGGGTTATTTTGGCATTCCAGTCCTTAAAACTATCATCCACCTCTCCACGCTCCTCTATAAAACGATCATCAATATCGTAAACATAGGTATGTGGTCCGGGTTTCAACCCTTGCCAGGCTATCTCAAATTCCCGGTTGTGCTTCATTTTGGCAGTTTTACAGTAGAACCAGACAGTAACCTCACTTCAATTTACTGCAAACTGATGACTGTTAACTGCCAACCCCCTCAAAACGGGTTGCAAAGGTACTAAAAAAACCTTGTTTTTACATTAATTTATTTCGTTTTACCAAAAATGCGTGCAGCACCTCGTCCACCGGCTTTGATAGGTCCACCGCTATACGATCTACCTGGTACTGGTGGCAGCGGTTCTCAATCATCTGTTGAAAATCACGCATTTTATTAATATATAGGTCTTTTACCTGGTGGGGTTGTAGTTTTATGCGGTCGCCGCTTTCCATATCCACAAATTCATACGGGCGGTTCTCAAATTCAAATTCCAGTTCCTGTGCGCCATCCACCACATGAAATAAAATCACCTCATGTTTGTTGTAGCGCAGATGCTGCAATGCAGAGAACATATCCTCTATATTATCGGCATCATCCATCATATCACTAAATACGACTATAAGTGAGCGCTTGTGCATCTGCTCGGCTACCAGGTGCAGGGCGGCAGCGGCCTTGGTCACCTTATTCTCAGTGCTCACGTTCAGCACACGCTGTAGCTCATTCATCAGCATGCGGTAGTGGCTGTGGGCCGAGCGGCAGTCGGAAAAATAAGTGACCTCGCTGTCGAACAAGGCGAGTGAAGCCGCATCAAGCTGGCGTTTCAGCAGTTGCAGCAGGCTGGCCGCGGCCACGCACGAGAACTGCAGCTTACTTAGCTTTTTCTCATCCTTCGGAAACTGCATCGAGGATGAGGTATCCAGCACTATGCAGCAGCGCAGGTTTGTTTCTTCCTCAAATCGCTTCACGAACAATTTATCGGTGCGGCCATATACCCGCCAGTCTATATGGCGGAGCGCGTCACCGGGATTGTAGAGGCGGTGCTCGGCAAACTCAACAGAAAAGCCATGAAACGGGCTTTTGTGCAGGCCAATGATGAACCCTTCCACCACCTGGCGAGCAATAAGTTCAAGGTTATCGTTAAGGGGCTGCTGGAGAGTCATTTTTGAATTTGTTGTTTGGAATTTGGGTTGTACGATTTCAAAAATAGGGTTTTAAATGTGAAGAAACGGATAAAACCGCCGTTTTTGGTTTTACCGGAAGATCAATCTGTTTCCGCCGGGTCTCCAAAGCAAAGCCCTGCGCGTGGCGGGACCCGGCAGCAATCAGGGCACAACAAATGAATTTTGCGATGAACCTCCGCACTGGTACTCGTTTGTAACGAGTATCACCCGGCGTAGCGTTTGTAACGCTCGCACCCCGTTCTGGCCCTCCGAATGTTTCGAGGATCATACGGTCGGGCGTTTGAAACACCAGTACTATCACTCGCGCAAAACTGCTGTGCTTCACCTCTCCTTCGGAGAGGCCGGGAGAGGTCACACTCCACAACCACCTCCAAACCAGTCACATACACATATTTTCACTAAATCCCGAAACCCACCAAACATAATACCCGCAGGCATTTCCACGGAAATACTTTTTGACATGGCGGTACAGCAAACTGTACCATGATGCTTTTTTTATTTGGCGGCATCTGTATCCCTACGGAACTTTACACAACTCCAAAAAATGGGGCAAGTTCTTTGAATGACTGGTTTATCTGCCGGAGCATTTGCGTATGCATGATTTATCTGCCGCAGGCACGGCAACTCACTACTTACGACTTACGACTTACGACTTACGTCATCTACTATATACAAAAGATTGTAAAAAAGTGTGCAAATAGTGCGCAAAAATTGTTTTGTTATTATTTGCTTTTCATTTGATTACATATGAAAATCGCAACCCAAAAAATGCACGAAAAATGGGACCCACGGGCTGAATTTTATTTTCTGTTATCTTCGCTTACAGGAGGGCGGGCATAACCGCAACCATAATAAAAAATCTATGCCGGGACCATTGAATATTTTACTGGTGGAGGATGAGCCAAGTATCGCCAACGTAATCAGCAAAGGGCTTACCGAGGCCGGTCATACAGTGAGTATAGCCCCCGATGGCAACGTGGGCTTCCAGATGGCAACCACACATACCTACGACTTTTACATTTTTGATATTATGCTGCCGGGCATGAACGGTCTGGAGCTATGCCGCATGATAAGAAAAATGAAGGACGAACGCCCCGTGCTGATGCTGACGGCACTTGGCACTACAGACAACATAATAACAGGCTTAGACACCGGTGCTGACGATTACCTGATAAAGCCGTTCAAATTCACAGAGCTGCTGGCAAGGATACGCGCCATGGCACGCCGCAAGGCCGGCACCTACACCGAAAACAAGCTGAAGCTGGCCGACCTGGAAATAGACCTTGACGCACGCTTGGTAGCACGTGCCGGCAAGGAAATAAAACTGACATCGACTGAATACAGGATGCTGGAATATTTCATGAAGAACCAGCGCAAAGTAGTATCGCGTATGGACCTGCTGGAAAATGTATGGGGCGTGGACTTCAATATGGCCACCAATGTGGTGGATGTATATGTGAACTACCTGAGAAAAAAAGTAGACAAAGACTTTGAAGAGAAGTTGATACATACCGTAATAGGTATGGGCTACATAATGAAAAACTCCTGAGGATGACTATTCAGCACAAGACAACGCTGATTTTCACCAGCATTACTGCGGCCATACTACTTCTATTGAGTTGTGTTGCCTATTTTTTCATGACCATATTCGCCTTCCAGGATTTTTATAAGCGGTTGGAAATACGGGGCATCCTGACTGCGAAAGGGCAACTGGAACACCACACCGCTAATATAAGAAACGTTTATATAGACATACGCTCGGAGCATCTGGAGCCACTGCCGGGAGAAAAAGAATTCTTCTTCCCGATAGACAGCCTTCAGGCGTTTATCAATTCAAACGCGATAGCCGAACTGCCCGGCACCTTCTATTCAAAACTCAAATCGGACAAGACGGCGGAAATGAAGATAGGCCACTACTTCTATACCGGATTTCTGCACCATGCAGACAGGCCCTATGTGGTGATAGTGGGCGCGCAAAACGAAGACAGCATTATGTATGCCCGGAAATTGAAGCTGATACTCATGGCATGCTGCCTGATAGGCACTGCGGTGGCCTACGGATCGGGAATATTTTTCTCGAGGCACACATTTAAGCCGGTACGTGATATAATAGAGCGTGTTAAAACGATAGGGATTGAGAACCTGCACCTGAGATTGCCTGAAAATAACGGAAGGGATGAAATTACGGAACTGACCTCCACATTCAATAGTATGCTAAGTCGCCTGGAAACGGCTTTTGAAACACAGAATAACTTTGTAAGCAACGCATCGCATGAATTACGCACACCACTGACAGCCATATATGGCGAGGCTGAAATAGCGCTCTCGCGCAACAGGAGCGAAGAAGATTACCGGCAATCACTGGGGGTAATATTAGGTCAATCAGAAAAATTACAGCACCTTACAAACAGCTTGCTAAATCTGGCACAGACAGGATTTGACGGAAAGAAACAGAATCTGGCAGAAGTGAGAATAGACGAATTGATACTGGAAGTGAAAGTAACCATAAACAATATCATTCCCGGTAGTAAAATACTTATTGACTTCACGAACATACCCGCAAATGCCCGGAACAATATAGTAATGGGCAACTACCCATTGCTGAAACTGGGACTAAGCAATGTGATGGTAAACGCCTGCAAGTATTCAGACAATAAACCAGTGACTGTGAGCATAGATAAAGTGGGCAATATGCTGGAAATAACCGTGCGCGATGAAGGCATAGGCATACCGGAACAAGAACTGAAATACATATACGACCCTTTTTTCAGGGCATCTAATACCGGCAAATATGAAGGCTATGGCATCGGGCTGCCACTAACCCGTAATATTTTCAGGATACACAAAGGCACAATAGACGTACACTCATCTGCAAATAAAGGCACTACGGTAAAAATGATGCTCCCAATAGCTGACCTTTCTTAGTGTTTCTTATTTCGTTCTAATCTCATTTTTAACATAATTTAATTCACCTCTTAGCGCAAGCTAATTCCCCGAACTCACTTTTGTTGTGTTAAGGAATTCCCTTAACACCCAAAAACTGAGTGATGACAAATGTATTGTTGCCTACCGACTTCAGCACAGATTCTATAGCCACATTGAACGGCGCGGTGAAGGCCATACCCGGCAAACTGAACATCTTCCTTTTTCATGCATTTGATATTCCTGACAGCCTTATTGATGCCATGCAACGCGCGGGAAAACGCGGGCATTCTGAACTGATAACGGAAGCCCTGCGAATGAAATGCAAGCAGGTAAAAGCCGCGAACCCCAACATATGCAATATCAGCTTCAGGGTGATGTATGGCACCACGGCAACAGCGTTCAAAAATTTTGCGGAAGCCAATAAGATAGATATTATATACATACCCAAAGGCCACAAGTTTGCAGCAGTAGTGAGGGAGAGTGTGAACTATGACAGGATGTTCAAAAAATCGGGCATACAAATAGTAAATGAAGCAAACACAAAGAACCTGATAGTGGACCCGGAAACGTACCTGAAAGCGGTGACACAGTCATTGCCTTTATACAATATCATTAATAACTAACCAAACCATTTATCAGCATCCTAAAACAACACCCCAAAAATGGACATAGCAAAAACCCCGACGACTGTAGCTGGTCGGCTGAAACTGTTCTTCACATTTAACGACAACAGGTGGGAAGACCTGACCGCGCAAAACTGGAAAACAATGCTGTACCGCGACTTCAGCGCGGGGCTGATAGTGGCGCTTACAGCCATACCCATGGCAATGGGCTTTGCGATGGCGATGGGCCTTCGCCCGGAGCAGGGGATAATAGCCGGCGCACTGGCATGTGTTATAGGCCGCACTTTCGGTGGCTCAAAATACCAGGTTTATGGGCCTACTGCGGCTTTCATACCGGTTATAGCCTCGCTGATAACAAAATATGGCGTACAAAACGGTGGTACAGCGGCTGGGGCGCATGGCTTCCTGGTACTGGTATCAATAATAGCAGGGGTAGTACTGATGATAATGGGGCTTGTCGGAGTGGGGAAATATGCCAAACTGGTACCTAATTCTATCGTTATTGGCTTTACAATTGGTATTGCAGTCGCTATCGCATTCGCGAATTTGGAAGATGTATTGGGCATAGAGAGCTTCGCCACTCTTGTAGGCACCAGCGAAACGAGCGGCGGATTTATTAATAATTTCAAGGAAGCGATGGGTAATCTCGGCCTTATTAATATATGGTCGGTGTTAATAGGCTTACTGACCTTTGGGCTAACTAAAGGACTATTGCGCATATCAATATTTATACCGGCGCCACTGCTTGCCATTGCGGTTTCTACAGTATTATCGGCGACCGTGCTTGCGGGGAAAGGCATAGTGCTGGTAAAAGACATTTACGGCACTATACCTAACAATTTCTTCGTGTTTACAACGCCAGTAATGCCCGCTTTTAGCAGTGAGGTAATGTTCGATATTTTTTATTACTCATTCGCAATAGTATTCGTATCAGGAGTGGAAAGCCTTCTTTGTTCCTCTATGGCCGACAAACTGGCGAATAATACAAAAACACCTTTCAACCCCGATAAGGAATTCTGGGGGCAGGGGCTGGTGCAAGTGATAACACCCTTGGTTAATGGCTTCCCTTGCACAGGGGCGCTTGCCCGCACAGCCACCAGTATTAAGGCAGGTGCGCGCACACCGATGGCAGGCTACTTCAAGGCAGGACTAAAGCTAACAATGGCGTACTTTATAGCGCCCTACCTGGAGATAATACCGATGGCGTGTATAGGCGGCATACTGATATGGGTGGCCAGCAACATGGTAAAACCAGCGGAAATAAGAGAGATGAAACACAAAGGGAAATTTGAATTTTCCATGATGATGTATACTGCCGTAATGGTACCACTGACGAGTTTTCTAACCGGAGTATTGTCAGCGCTCATCATCTATTTTGTGGTGAAGTTCTTTTTTGCAAAAATCAACAAAAGCAAACCGGTATCAGCGCGTTAAATATTGATTATCAGTCGCTTAGCAAAAAAAGAAAGCCCTTAGTGAGTAAACTAAGGGCTTTCTTTATGGAGGTTGTTCATTATCAGTAAATACCGTGATCCCGTTGTTGCTTCAGCTTAATAACGCCTAATTTATCAAGCCCGCGTGAGATGAAATAAGTGATATCGAACTCAAACCATTTCACCGCATTATTAGGGCGGCCGGGATATTTGTGGTGGTTATTGTGGTAAGCCTCGCCAACAAATAATAAATCTACGGGCAGAATGTTCTTTGAGGTGTTGTCCATTTTAAAATTCTCGTACCCGAATTTATGCGCCCACCAGTTTACTGCAACACCATGCAGGGAGCCCATGGCAAGAGTCATAGGTAAGAACAACCAATGCCACCACTCAGTAGCAAAATACCAGTAAAATATAAAATAGGCTATTCCCCAAAGTACACGTGCTATCCAGTTGTGCGCAAAGCGGTCGAAAGCCTCCCATTGTGGCAAGTCTTTTTTGTATTTATCCTCGGCCGTGGCCTTCCCTATCCACAGATTGTAGTAACTGTTGCGCGTGGCCCACATCATGATGAACAGGTTGGGCGTATTGTGCGGCGAGTGGGGGTCATCAGGTCTGTCGGTATGGGCGTGGTGCAGTCGGTGCATGAGACCATAAGTGTGTGGACTGATATAAGATGAGCCCTGCGTAATAAATGAACCTATGTAAAAGAATTTCTCCCAGAAGCGCGACATGGAAAAATGCCCATGGGCTGCATAACGGTGCATGAAAAACGATTGGAAAAACAAAGACACATACCAGTGTACCGCAAAAAATATGAGTATAACCATGATCAGAAATGCACTAAATCCTATTTATTGCAGATGCATTGCGATGTAATATAGGCCTTAATTCTACCAATAGGAAAACTATTTTGATTTTTCATAAGAAACGATACGCTATATGCATGCCGCAAACAAATGATTTTTGTATAAAAATTACAAATAGTAATTTTCAATTTATAGCTTTACGAAAATTTAACCAACATGCGCCACCAACTCCTCTCCACACTCGCATACTTCATCATGGAACAATTCCAGGAGCATAAGATGCTGATCATAGCAATAGTGATAGGCATGGTGGCTGGGCTTATTGCGCAGATGGTGCTTCCGGGCAGGGGGTTCGGCATGTTGGCCACTATGGCGATAGGCATAGCGGGATCGTGGCTGGGCAACACATTCCTGCTAGGGCAAATGGAGTTTATCCAAGACCACCTGTTCAGGAGAATAGCAGCGGCGATAGTTGGCGCGATAGTGCTGATGCTTGTCATCAATCTGGTGAGGGGCGGCGGCGATAATGACAAGACCCATTGGCGAACAGGGAGTTGAGTAAACAGTTGGCAGTTTACAGTTTTCAAATGGTTTTCCGCGGCATAATTTTTTTGTGCACTATATAAACCGCACAAAATATTATAGCTATGGATACGAACAGGCTCTCAAAAAATTTAAGTGATGCCCTTAACGGGCAAATGATGCAGGAGGCTCATGCCGCGCAAATATATCTCTCCTACGCTGCATGGCTCAAACACGACGGGTATGATGGCATGGCAAATTTCTTATTCCGCCACGCAGAGGAAGAACGCAACCATATGATGAAAATACTGGAATACATACTGGAGCGTGGCGCGAAGGTAATAATAACGTCTATTCCTGAGCCGGGGGATGACCCGACAAATGTGTATAATTGTTTTGAAAAATTCTTCGGGCTGGAGGTGCAGAATACGAATTCTATTTACAAACTGGTAAAAATGAGCTTTGATGAGCAGGACTGGGCCACATGGCACTTCATGCAGTGGTTTGTAAAAGAGCAAACTGAAGAAGAAACCCTTGCTATGAACCTGCTGGATAAACTAAAGATTGCCGGTGGCGAAAAAGCAAATCCTGATGCTCTTTATCAATTAGATAAAGACCTCGCTAAAGCACCCGATGATGCAAGACTTGCCGAAGACGCGACGACACAGGATCCTTAGCTCCACAATTTCGGGAAAACAAATGCCTATATTCCGGACTCTAGTTAAACGCATTAATGCCGGTTACATCCATACCCGTTATAAGCAGGTGAATGTCGTGCGTACCTTCGTAGGTAACTACTGATTCCATGTTCATCATGTGGCGCATGATGCTGAACTCACCGGTAATGCCCATGCCGCCGAGTATCTGGCGCGCCTCACGGGATACCTTGAGGGCTATATCGCAGCTATTGCGTTTTGCCATAGATATTTGCGCAGGGGTGGCGCGGTCTTCATTACGGAGTACACCAAGGCGCCAGTTGAGCAACTGCGATTTGGTGATTTCGGTAATCATCTCCGCCAGCTTCTTTTGCGTAAGCTGGAAGGCAGCAATCGGTTTATCGAACTGTATGCGCTGCTTTGCATAGCGCAGGGCAGTATCGTAGCAATCCATAGCACAGCCGAGCGCGCCCCAGGCTATACCATATCGCGCGCTGGAAAGGCAGCTTAACGGCCCTTTCAACCCTTTGACACCGGGAAGGATATTTTCTTTTGGTACTTTCACGTTATCGAATACGAGCTCACCTGTGGCTGATGCGCGTAGCGACCATTTACCATGTGTTTCGGGTGTGGAGAACCCTTCCATCCCACGCTCCAGTATCATGCCACGTATATCGCCATTTTCATCTTTTGCCCATACTACGGCAACATCGGCAAACGGGGCATTGGATATCCACATTTTGGAACCGTTGAGAATAACATGGTCGCCTGCATCCTTAAAGTTGCTGAGCATACCGGCAGGGTTAGAACCATGGTCGGGCTCGGTGAGGCCGAAGCATCCCATCCACTCCCCTGTTGCCAATTTTGGGAGGTATTTAATTTTTTGTTCTTCGCTGCCAAATTTATAAATGGGGAACATAACAAGCGACCCCTGCACCGATGCCGTGGAGCGCACACCGGAATCGCCACGCTCCAGTTCCTGCATCATGATACCATAAGATATGTAATCGAGTCCGGCACCACCATATTTCTGTGGCACAAACGGGCCATAGCAACCCAACTCGCCGAGACCTTTTATTATCTGCGTGGGGAAAGCAGCTTTTTGAGCAAAATCCTCAATTATCGGAGATATTTCTTTTTTTACGTAAGCCCTTACAGAGTCCCGGATGAGCTTGTGTTCATCTGTCAATAATTCATCTACAAGAAAGTAATCGGGATGCTGATAAAGATCTTTTTCCATGTTTTGTTAAAGTTGGAATGAAAATGTGGCGCAAAGGTAGCTTTTTTGGCATATTGGTATAATTTTGCACCGCAAATAAGCGTTGCTACATCTATCAGTAAAATGATTATAGGCTTATAACTAATAATCATAACCCTTAAAAGCAAGTACCATAGCCTCTTTCAAAGTAACATTAAAATGAAGTTACAATTTGTTAAAGAAATTAAGTATTTGTGGAACGCAATTTGTGAGGTAATTATCAGGAACATTTTTCGGAAAAAGACTAAACGTTTTATCTAAAATTCACGTCTGATAATTGAGGACTTTGGCAAACAATTAAATAATTAATAGAATATATGAGGCAGTTAAAGATTGCCACCCAGATTACAAACAGGGATTCGCAGGCGGTAGAGAAATACTTACAGGAAATAAGCAAGATCTCTATGATTACGCCCGAGGAGGAAACCACGCTTGCCCAGAAGATACATATGGGCGACCAGCGCGCGCTGGAGAAGCTGGTGAAATCGAACCTTCGTTTTGTGGTGTCGGTGGCTAAACAGTACCAGCACCAGGGATTGTCCCTGAGCGACCTTATCAACGAGGGCAATCTGGGCCTTATCAAAGCCGCACAACGCTTTGATGAAACCAAGGGCTTTAAATTCATCTCATACGCTGTGTGGTGGATACGCCAGTCTATATTGCAGGCTCTAGCCGAGCAGGGACGCCTTGTGCGCCTGCCGCAGAACAAGATAGGCACCTACAATAAGGCAAACAAGGCATTCATTGCCTTTGAGCAGGAGAACGAAAGGGAACCCTCGACCGAAGAACTGGCCGACATATTAGACATGAGCGAAACGGAGGTGACCAATATCTTCACCAGCAATACCCGCCACACATCGCTTGACGCACCGGTGCATGAAGCAGAGGACGTGGCCATGGGCGACCTGCTGGAAGGCAGCAGCGATACGGACGATGATGTAATGAAGGACTCACTGCGCAACGAGATACGCAGGATACTAAAATCGCTGAGCACAAGGGAAGCAGAGATACTTGCCGCCTACTTCGGGCTGGAAGGCGATAACGGGCCAAGCATAGAAGAAATAGGCGAAAAATATGACCTTACCAAGGAGCGCATACGCCAGATAAAGGAGCGCGCCATAAAGCGCCTGCAAAAGGCGAGGTACAGCAATGCGCTGAAGGTGTATTTAGGATAATATTAGCGGTGCCGCATTAAGTTTGGCACGGTTGTTGGAATACATTTAGTGTTGATTAATTGTGAGTGTGTGTTTAATGAGAGGAAGGGTGCGAGTGCTTCGCACCCTTCCTCTTTTAATTACATTATCATATGTTTGGGAAAACATGGAATCTAATTCCATGTTTTCCCAAACATATGATTTTAAATTTTTATATTTTATGGGAATATAAAATGAAAAAACTATAGTTTCTATATACACTTTGTATTAGACGTTTGCACTCCAAAATATATCTTTGTCATTACACTGACATTTCATGGCGAAAGGACAAAACAGGACCAGCACAAAGGGTAATACCACCGCACCACACTCTCTTGCCCAACCTGTAAAGCCATCAAAGCCCCTGCCCCACTTACTCATCATTTCATTTATAGGTATTGTTACTTGGCTGTTTTTGCAGAGCTGCCTTGATAACAGCATAGGCTGCTGGGATGATACGGCGTATATAAAAGAAAACGCATTAGTAAAAGACCTGAGTTGGGAGGGTATAAAACATATCTTCACCACCCCATCTATGGGGAACTATCACCCGCTGACGATACTAAGCTATGCTATTGAATACAGTTTTGTGCAACTGGAGCCGTGGCAGTACCATTTTGACAGCTTGCTCCTGCATCTATTATGTACTGTGCTGGTGTATTGGCTGGTGTTCTCGTTAAGCGGCAGTAGGATAGCGGCAGCAGTTACCGCATTACTGTTCGGGCTGCACCCTATGCATGTGGAATCTGTGGCGTGGGCAGCGGCGAGAAAGGACGTATTGTACGGGGCATTCTACATCGGTGCACTGGTTCTGTATGTTAAATATGTGCGGGCCACAGGTAAAAAAGTGCTGCTTTACGCATGTGTGCTGGGGCTATTTATCTGCGCGCTGCTATCTAAGCCGGTAGCAGTGACCCTACCATTATCAATGCTGCTGATAGACTATTGGGAGAAACGAAAATGGTCGGCACGGCTGCTGATTGAGAAGCTGCCCCACTTTGTCCTGGCGCTGTTTTTTGGCATTATTGCTGTGAAGTCGCAGCAAACGGCAGGGGCAATGGAGATGCAGAAAATTGAATATAATGTACTGGAAAGGATAGCGTTGGGCGGATATGCATTCATTACCTATTTATGGAAAGCGCTGGTGCCAACAACGCTGCGGTGCCTGTATCACTACCCACAAAAAACTAATGATGCGATAAGCACGGTTTTCTATCTGTACCCCGTTATAGCTATTACCCTAATTGTGTTGGTGTGGAAATACTTACGCCATAGCCGGCCTGTTGTCTTCGGGCTATTGTTCTTCTTGGCGAACATTGCTTTGCTGCTACAGTTCATACAAGTGGGAGAGGCCATAGTAGCTGAGCGTTATTCATACATCCCCTATACGGGATTATTCTTTATAGTCGGGTGGGCAATTTCCCGGCTGTATGAAACAAATGAGAAAATGCGCACGTGGCTATTAGTGGGAGTTGCGACATACATAGGCTGTCTTGGTTATATAAGCGCAGAAAGGTGTAAAGTATGGTATGACGAAGTAAGCTTGTGGCGCGATGAAATCGAAAAGGAACCACAACTGGCCATACAGGCTTATAATAACCTGGCTTATATCTACTACACTAAATGGATGCAAGCTGAAATACCAACAGAAAAGGCGTTGTATTACGATTCATCTCATCTTCTTTTCAGTAAGGCGATAGTGCTTAATCCGAAATTTCCGAACCCATACCTGGGGTTGGGTGAGGTGTTACGCAGCGCAGGCAAGTATGAGGAAGCGAAAAATATCTATTTTGAGGGTGTACGGAATAACCCGGCCGAAAGCGACTTGTACGTGGGCCTTGCCATATTACATTATGTGCAGCACAATATGGATTCTGCAGGCCATTATTTCAGGGCCACGTTACGGGCTAAAGAAAGTGCCGAAGCGTATGGCAATTACGCAAATTACTTAGAGATGGTGGGCAAGCCGGACTCGGCGTTGCTGATGTTTGGCAAGTCCATTTCTATGACACGCACTAACTATGTGCCCTATATGAACCGGGGCATACTGCACAAAAAACTAAACCGGTGGGACGAGGCAAGAAAAGACCTTGACAATGCTATGAGAATAAACCCTGACGAGGGAGAGATATATTACCATCGCTCATTCTGCGATACGCAAATGCACAATTATACCCTGGCATTGCAGCATGTGGAAAAGGCTATATCGCTGGGATATGGCAAGGTGGACAATGAATATTACCTGCTATTAAAACAAAATGCTGTAAAGTAATGATTTCCTCTGCACAAATTGTCGCTAATTTCAACTATAAAACTATTTGAATTACAGTATGTTTTGAAACGAAATACCCCTAATCCGGTATTTTTATAATCGAAAAAAAAGTTTACTTTTGCTGCTATGGATAGTGAAATAATAAAAAGAATTAATACATTGCTCGCTGACGAGTTTGAAGTGGATGTAGAGGAAATAACTGCTGAAGCAGAGCTAAAAACAACCCTTGACCTTGACAGCCTGGATTATATAGATCTGGTGGCACTTACCGAATCAAACTTTGGCTGCAAAGTGAAGCCGGAAGACTTTAATAATATCAGGACTTTTGGCGACCTCTACGCATATATAGACGAGCACTCAAAGAAGAAGGAATTGATATGACCCAACAGTCCTGGCAAGGGAAATCGAAGGGGAACAAGCTTGGATACGGGATATTTATTGCGATATTGAAATATGCAGGCGTAAAGCCTGCTTATTTTCTTTTAAGGTTCGTTTCATTTTATTATTTCCTATTCTCTCGCTCGTCGTCCCGGCACATATACTATTTTTTCAGAAAAAGGATGGGTTTTAATACCTTTCAGTCGCTGCGCGGACTGTATAACAACTATTTTACTTTCGGGCAAATTCTTATAGATAAGATAGTAGTGATGTCGGGATTGAAGGTGCCTTATACTTTTGAGTTTGAAGGGGAACATTACCTTGAAGAAATAAACAAGGGAGGCAAAGGAGGCATACTGATAGGCGCGCATGTGGGCAACTATGAATTAGCCGGGCATTATTTTAAGCGTATAACGGTGAAAGTAAACATAGTAATGGTGGACAAAGAGCATCAACGCATAAAAGAATACCTGGAGTCGGTGATGAACGACCGCAACCTGAATATCATCACCATAAAGGAAGACCTGTCGCACATATACGAAATAAGTACTGCCCTGCAGAACAATGAACTTGTAGCCATACATGCAGACAGATATGTGGAGGGAAACAGAACGATAGAGGGAACTCTGCTGGGCGGGAAAGCTAAATTCCCGATAGGGCCATTTGCTATAGCTACTACTTTTAAAGTACCTGTATCATTTGTACACTGCTATAAAGAAACTACCGGCCATTATCATCTGTATACATCGGCACCTAAAGAATATACAGAGAATAAACAGACGGCAATACCGGAAGCGCTGAATGATTACATTAAAGACTTGGAAATGAAGCTGCAGAAATACCCGGAACAATGGTTCAATTACTTCAGCTTCTGGGAAGAAGAAAAAATGAGCGAGACCAATGCCTAAAGTGCGGCTACTCAATATTATCCTTATAGTGCTGCTGGCTATATGCATACCGGTATGTTACTTCTATCCCACAATTACCTGGTGGGTGGCGGGTGTGTATTTAGTGCTTCAGTTATCTCTACTCTATTACGGTGTCGTCACCATTTCGGCAGGTTATTTTGTAAAGGCATTGTGCAAGGCAGATACTGTTGAAAAAGTGGTAGCCTTATCATTTGATGATGGCCCCCACCCTGTTTACACCCCCAGGATACTCGATGCATTAAGAAAGTATCATGCTCCGGCATCGTTCTTTGTAATAGGCAAGCACATAGCGGGCAATGAACCGATATTGCAAAGGGAAAAAGCCGAAGGGCACTTGATAGGAAACCACAGCTACTGCCATGACTTCTGGTTTGATATGCACAGCACTGAGAAGATGCTTGGCGATATGCACAAAGCAGATGATACTATTGAAAAAACAATAGGGACAAGGCCGTTGCTATTCCGCCCACCATATGGCATAACCAACCCCAACCTGAAAAAGGCTATAAGTAAAGGAAAATATGTGACCTTAGGCTGGAGTATTCGCTCATTAGACACCACTATAAAAGATAAAAAAAAGTTATTATCGCGTATCAGTGACCGTATACGGCCGGGAGACATTATATTGCTGCATGATTCTATGGAGCATACCGCGAATATTCTACCGGAGCTGATAGAGACTATTTTAAAGAAAGGGTACCGGATAAAAGGTATCGATGAAATGTTAAATATCCGTGCGTATGCGTAATGTGTTAGTAATAATCTGCACCTTAATATCTATTCAAGTGTCTGCCCAGTATCAGGGTTATAAGCCGCAGGCGAACATAGACGAATTCAAAAAGCAGTTTTCGAAAGCAGCGCAGGCTACACAGAGCATACAATGCGAATTTGTGCAGGACAAGAACCTGAGCATGATGGACGACAAAATTGTTTCTACCGGGAAATTCTGGTTCAAAAGGGAGAACAAAGTAAGGATGGAATACCAGAAACCATCGTACTACCTGCTGGTGATAAATGGCAATGATATAAAAACCAAAGACGGACAGAAGGAGAACAAGGTATCGGCAAAGTCGAATAAAGTTTTTGAACAGGTGAACAGGATGATGATAGATTGTGTACAGGGCACGGCATTAGACAGCAAGAGCTTTACGGCAAAACTATTTGAAGGGCCGCAATCTTACTTAGTGGAGCTAACGCCTGTAGTAAAAAACCTGCAAGGCATATTCAAGACCATAAACCTTACGGTGGACAAGAAAGACCACTCGGTAGTAAAAATAGATATGCGCGAACAATCTGGCGACAACACCCTAATCAGCTTTCAGCACAAACAAGTGAACGTAAACATTCCTGATGCGTTATTCTCGGTCAAATAACCCCCCCTGCACTAAGGGGAGATATTGCACAGGTATTTGTTTGCTTGTATGTGTTTTCTTTTTTACAAGCTGCAAAAACTATTATATAGGTCTGAAACCAGGGACAGGGGATGTAAAGTGCATTGAAAAGTTCGCACCACAGTTTACCAAGGTAATGTACAGCGCCTATGTGGATGTGACCAAACATCACTTCAGCGGCATATTATTAATGCGACTGATGCCGGATGGCGGCACTCGTATTATATTTACCAATGAAGTAGGTGTGAAGTTCTTTGATCTTGGGTTTGCGGGAGACGGTACATTCACGAAGTTTTATGTGTTACCTAAACTGGACAAAAAAGCGGTAGTGAATGCTTTAAAAAACGACCTGGCCCTGATACTGCTGCACCCTCATCTAACAAAGGCACAAATGCAGACCGATGGAATGAATAAGTACATAACCGTACCCAATAAAAAGGGCAATGACCATTATATTACCGATAAAGAATGTACGAAATTAGTACGAATAGAAAAGGCATCGAAACGGAAGCCGGTAGTGATTGCTGAACTAATAGACTATAAAAACGGAGTGCCGGATAGTATACACATCAGCCATAAAAATTTTAATTTTAATATTGCACTGAAGCACATAGAGAACAATTGAGCGGAATTTTTGAAACATATAATCCTGTCTTCATCAAACACAATGCCTGTGTTATCGTACCCACATACAATAATGAGGGTACACTGAAGCAGGTACTTAGCTCTGTACTGGAATACACAGACAGGGTGATAGTGGTTAATGACGGGTCTACGGATAGCACATCGCAGATAATTGACGGATTCCCGAAAGTAGTGCGGGTGGAATATCCCAAAAATAAAGGAAAGGGGAAAGCATTACGAACAGGGTTTGAGAAAGCGTTGTCATTGGGCTATGACTATACCATAACTATTGACTCTGACGGGCAGCACTTTGCCTCAGACCTACCACTTTTTTTAGCGCAACTGGAAACTGAGAAAGAAGCCATTATTATAGGCTCCCGTAACCTGCAGCAGGAGAATATGCCGGGCAAAAACACATTTGCGAATAAGTTCTCCAACTTCTGGTATCATATAGAAACCGGGCAAAAAGCAAAGGATACGCAATCGGGCTACCGATTGTACCCGATATACCTGATGAAGCGTATGATCTTCTTCGGCACGAAATATGAATTTGAGGTAGAAGTACTGGTGCGCAGTGCATGGAAAGGTATAAAAGTGATGTGGATACCTGTAACCGTTTATTACGCACCTCCAGGGGAACGCATATCGCACTTCAGGCCGAGCATTGATTTTTCGCGCATCAGCGTACTCAATACCATCCTCGTGTTAATCGCATTCCTGTACATCAAGCCACGCGACCTTATCCTGAAGATGTCGAAGATAAAGAACGTGAAGGAAATGCTTCGGAAAAACCTATTCGACAAAGAGGAATCGCCGACACGAAAAGCTGCATCCATAGGACTTGGGGTGTTTATGGGCATTGTACCATTATGGGGTTTCCAGATGGCAGTAGCATTGGCACTGGCCGCAATATTTAAACTGAATAAAGCGCTGACACTTATAGCATCCAACATCAGCATACCACCTATGATACCCTTTATCGTTTTCTTCAGTTTTTTGTTTGGGAAAATATGGATGGGCGGAAAATCGGTTTCCCTGATATTCAGTAAAGACATAACCATAGATGCCATAAAATTAAATATTCAACAATATATCTATGGTAGTATTACCCTTGCCCTGATAGCTGGCCTTGTGGCTTTTGGGATAACCTACTCGGCCCTGCTGGCCTCCGGAAAAATTGGTGCCCGCAAAAGTGGAAAGACAGGATGATATTTGTAGTTTAGTGCGCTAGTGATGGGAGGGATATTTTTAGCAATATATAATTACTTTGAAAAGCACAAGTCTATGTTATGGCTCACAGCCATAACATCCTTTCTGGCTGTTGGTTTCTTTGCCTCACGGATAACGATAGAAGAGGATATAACCAGCATACTGCCCCATGAAAAGAAATTAGACAAGTTGCAGCAGGTCTTTCAGGACTCCAGGTTTTCAGACCTGCTTACGGTCACATTCTCGCAGAAAGATAGCGCAAAAGAAGCATCCCCTGAAAGCCTAGTGGTATTTGCAGACGCGTTTACAGAAACGGCAACCGGCAAACTTGCCCCATACATACGGCAGATAAAAGCAAAAGCAGACGACAGCACAACAACGAACTTGGTGCAGGGAATACAGGAATCGCTGCCCGTATTTTTAAGCAGTGCAGATTACGACACCATTGACTCCCTTATCTCCCCTGCCCGAATAAAAGCCACACTGGAATACGACTATAATACCCTGATAAGCCCATCAGGCCTTGTACTGAAAAAAATAATACAGGCCGATCCTGTTGGCATAACCTGGATGGGGGTAAAGAAACTCCGGAAGATAGACGACCAGTACGATACGTATGATGGCTACATAATGACGCGTGACCACAGGAACCTGCAGCTATTCATCACCCCCGCCAATGCGGCCAAAGAGACAGGCAAGAACGCGAAGTTCTTTGAAGAACTGGATGGAGTGATGGACAGCCTGCAAAAGCAATTCCCGGGCATCGATGCATCCTACTTTGGTGCGGCCGCCGTATCGGCAGGCAATGCGGCACAGATACGGGCCGATACTTACCTGACACAGGGCATAACAGTGGTACTGCTTATTTTATTCATAGGTTTCTATTTCAGAAAGAAACGCGCACCTGTTCTCATCATGCTGCCGGTTATATTCGGGGCATTGTTTTCTCTGTCAATGGTGTATTTACTGATAGGACATATTTCAGTGGTGGCATTAGGAGCCGGATCAATAGTGCTGGGCATTGCCGTCAATTCATCGCTGCACATATACAATCACCACAAGCACCTGCCTGATATGCGCAAGGTGATAGCTGATGTAGCATCGCCTATGACCATAGGTAGCTTCACCACCATAGGGGGGTTCCTCTGCCTTATGCTTGTGCCTTCGCCGCTGCTCAATGACCTTGGGCTGTTTGCCGCATTCAGCCTCATAGGTGCTACTTTATGTTCACTTATTTTCCTGCCGCACTGGATAACCGCAGGAAGCCACTCACAAAAAAAGGCACAGGAGCATAAACATAGCTGGATAGACCGCATATCCGCATACCGGCCAGAACGCAATAAATACATTGTGGGTGGCATTTTCCTGCTCACCATAGTCTTCTTTTATACGGCTAAGAATGTAGGTTTTGAGAGCGATATGCTGCGGATGAACTACATGTCGCCGGAGCTGAAGGAATCGGAACAGAAACTAAATAAGATAAATGCTTATACAGCACAGTCGTTATACCTGCTGGCGGAAGGCAAGACTATCGAAGAGGCGCTGCAGGCCAATGAACGTGCAATGCCCTTATTGCAGGAACTGAAACAGAAGGGCGCTATCAGGAAGACATCGGGCATAGGGGATCTGCTGCTGTCGCAGAAAGAACAGCAGGTAAGAATAGACAAATGGAACCAATACTGGACAGAAGAGAAAAAACAAGCACTCATATCTTCACTAAAAACGGAAGGCGCAGCGTACAAGTTTAGCGCAACTGCATTCAACCAATTTGAAGCATTGCTGAACAAACAGTTTACCGCTACCCCACCCAACGAACTGGAGCTGTACAAGGCGGGCATGCTGAATGACTTTATCATTGACAAGCGCGGCACAGTTTCGCTGGTGACGCTGATAAAAGTTGACCCACGGCAAAAAGAAGCAGTAAGCAAAACATTTGACGACCTGGCGAATATATCTGTGCTGGACAGGCAATATGCCGCCAACAGCCTTGTGGGGGAAATAAATAACGAGTTCAACAATATTGCCTGGATGACCTCTCTGCTGGTCTTCTTCGCGCTGCTCCTTTCCTATGGCAGGATAGAACTGACACTCATCACATTCATCCCCATGCTCATTAGCTGGATATGGATACTGGGTATTATGGGCCTCTTTGGCATCAAATTCAATATTGTGAATATCATCCTGTCCACTTTCATCTTCGGGCTTGGGGACGACTATAGCATCTTTACCATGGATGGGTTGCTGCAGCAATACAAGACCGGCAAAAAACATCTTTCTTCTTTTAAAACCTCTATATTCCTTTCGGCCATCACCACCATACTGGGGCTGGGCATACTGATATTCGCAAAACACCCTTCGCTAAAGTCGATAGCAGTAATATCAATCCTGGGTATCTGCTGCGTTGTGATGACGTCGCAGATACTGATACCCTTCTTTTTCAACTGGCTCATTACCAACAGGGTGAGCAAAGGCCGCCCACCGTGGACACTGCATGGCTGGCTGCTTACGTTATTCGCCTATACTTATTTTGTATTAGGTAGTTTTATCGTTGCAGCGTTCGGTATACTATTTGTGAAACTATACCCTTTCAAAGCCAAAGGGAAGTATATATACCACATTATTCTGTCGAAATTTACCGGGTCGCTCACGTCCATAATGGCCAATGTGAAAAAAAAGACCATCAATCCATTAAATGAGCAACTTGACAAGCCGGCACTTATCATCAGCAACCATCAATCAGTATTAGACATACTCGTGTCTACCGCACTGAACCCGAAAGTAATACTGCTGACCAATAAATGGGTATGGCATTCACCCGTATTTGGGGCGGTGGTGAGACTGGCCGATTATTATCCTGTGACCGAAGGCGCAGAGGAAGCCCCTGAACGACTAAAAGACAAGGTGAAGCAGGGCTACTCAATAATGATATACCCTGAAGGCACACGCTCTGTTACCGGAGAGATCAAACGGTTTCATAAAGGGGGATTCCTGATAGCGGAACAACTGGGACTTGACGTATTGCCTGTGCTTATACACGGCACCGCATATACGCTGACCAAGGGTGACTTTCTGCTGAAAAACGGAACGATAACCCTGAAGTATCTTCCTAGAATAAAAACTGACGACCCATCGTGGGGGACAGGCTACCAGGAGCGCGGGAAGGCAATCTCGAAATATTTCAAACAGGAATTTGAAAAACTGCGTGTTGAAATAGAAACACCTGAATACTTCAGGGAGCAGCTTATCTATAACTATATATACAAAGGGCCGGTACTGGAATGGTATATGCGCATAAAAACCGGACTGGAGAAAAACTATGAGCAGTTTCACCATTTAGTGCCAAAGAAGGGGCGCATACTGGACCTGGGCTGCGGCTATGGCTTTCTTGCCTATATGCTTCAATTCCTGGCGAAAGACCGGGTGATAACCGGTGTAGATTATGATGAAGAGAAAATTGCTACCGCTAACCATAACTACCTGAAAAATGACAAGCTGAATTTCGTTTATGCGAATGTTGTTGAGTATACCTTCGACCAGTATGACACCATCATCATCAGTGATGTGCTGCACTACCTGCAACCCTATGAACAGGAAACCGTATTACAGCGCTGCATCAATAACATTGCCCCTGGTGGTATAATCATATTGAGAGATGGCGACGCAGATATGGCAGAACGACATAAAGGAACAGTACTTACCGAATTCTTCTCCACAAAAGCATTCAAATTCAATAAAACGAACAACAAGTTGTCTTTCGTATCAGGAGCAAGGATACGGGAGATTGCGCAAAAATATGGGGCCAGTGTGGAACAGATAGATAATACGCGCTACACCTCGAATGTAATTTTTGTATTGAAAAAAATCCCCACCCCCTCCTATGCATGATTATGACGTAGTAATTATTGGCAGCGGGCTGGGCGGGCTGGTATGCGGAACCATACTCGGGATGCATGGCTACAAAGTGTGCATTTTTGAGAAAAACCGGCAGATAGGCGGATGCCTGCAAACATATGCTCGTGACAAAACAGTGATAGACACAGGAGTACACTACATAGGCGGCCTTGGTGAAGGACAGACCCTCAACAGGATATTCAGCTACCTTGGGATAATGGACAAGCTGAAAATAAAGCAACTGGATGAAGACGGGTTTGACCATATAGTATTTGGCGATGATGAAAGAACCTACAAGCTGGCTCAGGGATATGAGCATTTTGTCAGACAGTTGCTGGAGGATTTCCCTGGAGAAGAGCAGGCCTTGCAAGACTACTGCAACAAGATAATAGAGGTGTGCAGCAAATTCCCGCTGTATAACCTGCGCATGGGCGACTATAAGGAAAAAGAAGACGTGCTCAACATAGGCACAACAACCTTTATCTCATCTATCACCAATAATAAAAGGCTGCAACAGGTGCTTGCAGGCAATAACCTGCTGTATGCCGGCGTAGCCGACCAGACCCCGTTGTACATTCATGCGCTGATAATGAACAGCTTTATAGAAAGTGCTTGGAAATGCGTAGACGGAGGCTCGCAAATAGCCAAACAGCTGCATAGGCAAATAACGGCACATGGAGGTGTGATACGCAGGAACACTAAAGTAACGGACATTATAGCAGAGGGCGACTCAGCAACACATGTGCTATTGGAAGGAGGCGAGGCCGTGACCGCTAAATATTTCATATCAAACCTGCACCCGGCGCAGACCGTGGAAATAACAAGAAGTAAGTTATTCAGGGGGGCCTACCGGAGCCGGATGAAAACAATTGAAAATACGGCCGGGATGTTCCTGCTTAATATCGTATTGAAAGAACACTCTTTTCCTTACCTTAACCACAATTATTATTACCACCAAACAAATGACGCATGGGAAGGTATCAATTATCCGGCTGACAAATGGCCGCTCACTTACGCCTTGTTTGCGAATGCATCATCGAAATTTGAACAGCATACCGACAGCCTGACCATAATGACCTATATGCGTTATGAGGATGTATTAAAATGGGGCGACACTTTCCATACAGATACGATAGGTGCCGGCAGGGGTGATGACTACGAACAATTTAAAAAAGAGAAGGCGGAAATGCTGATAGACCTGGTATCAAAAAAATTCCCGGGGCTTCGTGAGGCTATAAAATCATATTCTGTTGCCACCCCCCTCACCTACAGAGATTACCAGGGTACGGCAGATGGCAGCATGTATGGGATAGCAAAAGACTATAAAGACACTGTTAAAACTTTTATTGCCGCACGCACAAAGATTCCCAATCTGTACCTTACGGGGCAGAACCTGAACCTGCATGGTATACTTGGCGTAACTATCAGCGCCTTAATGACTTGCGGAGAAATAATAGATATAGAACAGCTAATATATAATATAAATAATACATAAGTTAAGATTTTAAAAGAAAAGATAGAAATTTACGCAAATAATAAAGGGATATGACCCACAAACCATTTTCGAAAAATGAAGCTCTGGACATTGCAGAAGACTTTGAGGACCTGATAGATACGGACTTCTCGGTGAATAAGGCATTATCTTATTTTATTGACAATGTCCTGATCTGTCCCTTCGATATGGAAGAAAAGAAACTGTTCGTTTCCAATTTTCATTATTCAAAAGATAAAGATGCTGCGCTTAGTTTTTATGAGGGAGACGATTATGATGTGATTATACTGGCATACAATGTAGATGATGAGACCACCTATATCTACATAGACATAAGAACCTTTGTGGCGCAAAGAGGCATCAGTTATAATTTCCCTGAATAGCTATCATATTCAGTATCACCGTACAATAAGAATATCTGTTTGGAAAAGAAGAGAAGTAAGTGGCGGAAATTTTTACGGGTACTGCTTTACATAACCGGCACCTTCCTTCTGCTGGTAGCAGTGCTGATTGGTTATGTGCTTATGGTATCGCACATAAACCCACCTGAAATAGCCGACACAAAAGCATTGCAGTTAGAACGAACACAAATAGACAGCAACTGCTATGTACTGGGCAATAATTGGTTCCGGAAAAGTAAATCGGGACTGTATGAGCTATATGTTGAAGGCGCACCGTTTGAGCTGGGCGTTATAAACGGCAAGTTGACCGCAGAGCTTGTAAAAAGGCAGGAAGATAATTTTGTGGAACAGATACGTAAAATGATTCCGTCAGAAAGCTATCTGCACTTCTTAAAGTATTTTATCGGCTTCTTCAACAGGAACCTTGCAGACAATGTGAAGGAAGAATACCAACAGGAGATTTACGGCATATCTCATTCAGCATCTGACGACTACACCTACATAGGCACGAAGTATGAGCGGCTGATGAACTATCATGCAGCGCATGATATAGGCCACGCACTACAGAGCATGGCACTGGTAGGCTGCACATCATTTGCTACCTGGAACGGCCATTCAGAAGACAGCAGCCTGATACTGGGCAGAAATTTCGATTTCTATGTAGGCGACAAATTCGCGGAGGATAAGATTGTTGCTTTCTACCACCCATCGGCAGGCTACCGTTTTATGATGGTTACCTGGGCCGGTTTTACAGGGGTAGTCTCCGGGATGAACGAACAGGGGCTTACAGTGACTATAAATGCTGCCAAATCAAGCATCCCATCGGGTGCGGCAACGCCGGTATCTCTGGTGGCACGTGAAATATTACAGTATGCAAAAAACATTGATGAAGCATGGGCATTAGCGAAGAAAAGGAAAATGTTCGTTTCAGAGTCGTTCCTGATAGGCTCGGCTGCAGACAATAAGGCTGTGGTGATAGAAAAAACACCGGAGAACGTAGATATATACAGCACCGATAATGGCCAGATTACCTGTGCAAACCATTTTCAGAGCAAGGAGCTGAGCAAACTAGCTTCGAATGAGCAACAGATAAAAGAGAGCGCTTCTGACTACAGGTATAAAAGACTGAATGAACTGCTGACGCAGAACGGAACAAATACTGTAAAAAAGACCATAAACATATTGCGCGACCGAAAAGGGCTACAGAACGCAGATATAGGTATGGGCAACGAAAAAGCTATTAATCAACTGATAGCCCACCACTCCATTGTGTTCGAGCCTAAAAAGAAACTCGTATGGGTATCAACAGCCCCCTGGCAATTGGGGCAATATATAGCATACGACCTTAATCAGGTATTTAGTATGCATGGTATGCAAACAAACCAGGAGATATGTGACAGTAAGAATAATATTGCCGCTGATACTTTCCTCTATACAAATGCCTATAGCGATTTTATACTCTTCCGCCGGTTAAAGCAAAGAATACAAACCGGCAAAGTTGTAGATATAGACCAGTTTATTGCCGCTAACCCTAATTTCTACAACTCCTATGTCGTTGCAGGGGACTACGAATTTAAGCGCAAGAACTATAAAGCAGCCAAGGTATACTACGAAACTGCACTTACAAAAGTAATAGCGACAAAACAGGAGGAAGACAACATACGGAAGCAAATAGAAACCTGTCGTAAAGCGCACAAAGACCCTGAGCAGTAAAATTATCTCCGCCCGAATAGGTCGGTGTTCTTTGTTCTTATTGCCCCAAAGGTGTCTTTATATATGCAAAGGTCTATGTAATAATTGCTTAGATTCTTTTTACAATAACCATCTATCCTGTCGAGGATAATAGCACCGGTATAGGCATTCACTTTGTACTGCCATAAAATCAAAACTGCCTTAAAATACCTGTTACCCGTTTTACGCAGCATTTCCTTCACTACAGGCTTTAGCTTTTTATTGTTGGTATAGTATGCGTCAACAGCAATTTTCTTATAATCTTCAAGCTGAATATGAGGCATCACCTCGTTCAAAAACATCTTCACCGCTGAGCCATACTTATGGGTCATTGTTGTCGACAAGCCGTTTTTTACTACGTCCTTCAACTTCAACAGTAGTTCCTTCTTCAGGTCAGGTGAAAAGTCCAACTCCCAAAGCATACTTGACAGCAGCAGCATACGGTCGTTTGTGCGCTCTACTATGCCTTTCACAAAACTTATTGCTTTCTTATTGCTATTGGCGTAGGCATTGTAAGCAAAACTAAGCAGCAGGTCTTCTCCAAGGTAAGGGATAATCTCATTCACAAAAAGATCCGAGCCCATTTCAAATATATCATCCGGCTTGCCTTCTCCACCTTCCTCTATATCCTCTTTTATCCTGCTCTTTATTTTCACGCCTATCTTTTCACTAAGCTCCTTCAGCAATGGCTCACCGAAAGAATATGGTATGCCCATCTTCCATAGCATCCGTGCCGTGATGAAGTACGGCGCATCGGTCTTGGCTGCCAGTTCATCCAGCAGCAGCAGGGTATCCTCATTTTCATTTTTATAACCTTCGCATATAATTGTTTGCAATTGCTCATACGTGAGTGAGTGTATAATCTCATTGAGGAAAACATTCACATCAGTATCTTCTCCATTCACGACCTGAGCTGAAAGCCCTTTGGCGATATGTTTTTTAATATCATCAAATATCAGCTTGCCTTCTTCAACCGGCACACCAAACTTCCAAAGCATGCAGGCTGCCATCAGCAGTCTGTCGTGGGTCTTTGCAGCTACATCTCTGATTACAGGTAGGGTCAGCTTATCATTTTTCAGGTATGCATTCCACGCAATATCGCGCATATGCTGCATAGGAAAATAATGGCTTTCTGTATGGCCAAGAAAAATCTTTGCGGTAGAATACGCTACGTTTTCCGTTTTTACATTCGCAGCTTTACGCCTCTCCCTGAACTTACCTGAAACAGCATCGGAGTAAACAATATCATACTTTTCCGCTACCCGCAGCCACATATCATAGTCCTCATACAAAAGGCTTTCATCATAAGGCCCTACCTCATCAACCACTTTCTTCTTTATGAGTATTGAAAGCCCCGGAATAAAATTGCCATTGAACAACTGCTCATAAATATTGCCCAAAGGTAATTTCGAAAACTGACCGTACTTTTCAAGGTAACGCTCCCTTAAATGGTTGCCCGACTCATTTATGAGGTACACATCAGAATAAACTGCAGCTACATCATCACCGGATTGCCTTAATATATCCAGTTGTTTCGCAGTCTTTTCGGGCAATAAAATATCCCCTGCGGACATTAACGAAAAATATTCACCTGAGGCATTTCTCAAACAGGTGTTTCGGGCAGCGGCTCCTCCTCTATGCGACTTGTGTGTGAAAAACGTATACTTCCCCTTATAATCTTTCAGCCACTTTTTAATGAGCGCAACACTATTATCCACAGACCCATCGTCTGCGATAATTAACTCAATGTTGGAATATGTCTGCTTGCTGACACTATTTAATGTATCAATTACATATTTTGAGTTATTATAATTAACTACAGCAATTGACACCAAAGGCAACTCAGGCATAGATCAGGGGGAAACACGTTCTTTTAAAAATATATACCGGTTATAGTTATAATATGGATTAGCTAAGGTAGCAATAACAGCCGAAACATTATACCAATACAATAAAATCACCTCAAAATACTACTAAAATTAGCATTCCGTTATTAATGACAAATGCTAGTAGGCTAAAGTCAGACGTTTATAAAAGGTGGTATCATCATATTTTATTTCCACAAAATAGTTACCGGGAAGTATTTTGTCCGGATGTACCACTAGGTCGCCCTGAAGCTCAAACGTGGCATGATATACCCTGGCACCGATAATATCATACAGGTTAACCAATACCTCCGTACCCTGTGCTTGCGGAATGTGGATATTGAACGAACTGCCGGCAGGGTTTGGATAGACCTCCGGGCACTGTCCGGGAATGCTTAAAGGCACCTGTGCTGTTGTACAATTATTCCAGGTGAATGCCTTCACCCCGCTCCAGTTGCTGAAAAATGGAATGCCCAGCGGCACATAAATGTAGCAGGCATATACCTGATCATGGTAGAGGTCCAGCCCCCATACCCCCACATTCCCGCCCGGGCTGCTGTATTTTGTACACGAGTCGGGAGAGGCAGGGTTCGATACATTCACCACATTTATCTCACTCTTGCCCGATGACATGAATACGTCCTTACAGCCCGGATCAAAATGTATCTCATTGGTATGGCCGGGACTGTTGAACCAAGTGTTTGATAATGATTCGCAATGCCATGGGTTCCACCACCCTACCATATGTATGTTGGCTGTGTCGGCCACGCTGAGTATTTCCATACCACAGTAATCAACCGCCACGTACAGCAGTGTATCATCAAGCACAAGGTTGTTATACGCCCTTGGCCTGTTGTAGACAGCGGGATTGGAGAAATGCCCGGTTTCAACCGGCACTGATTTATTGGTGGCATTTATCACCCGCACGCCCCCGGCATCATCACACAGGTAAACGATGCTGCTGCGTACAGCCAGTCCGCGAGCATTATATTTTAAGCTATCGGGATTGGTAGGGTTCGGAAATGAATTGGAAGGTTTGAATATTGACTGAAGTACCGGATTGGTCTTATCACTTATATCAAAGATCATCAGCCCCCGCCGCATAGCGCCGAGATATGCATAGTTGCCTTCGGCCTTTATGATACCTGCCCCTCCGCTCTGCGCATGATATTTCCACACACTTTTGAGTACCGGTGATGCCGGAACGGTCACATCCACTATCGCCATGCCCGGCACCGAAGCATTATTGAATACATTGCCGAGTGCCAAGTACAGGTAGTTGCCATCCTGCGATACGCTCATCAATTCAAGCGCATTAAGACTGGGCACAGTAACGGAATCAACAAGCACAGGGGCTGCAATACTGCTCACATTATATACCAGAAGGCCGCGCTCCTTACCGGCCACGTAAAGATATGGCCGCCCAAGCCTGTCGTGCAGTGCGGTCATACATTGCTTTGGCAGCGGGAATGCTGTGCTACTTTGATGTGTGACAGATACCGGATGAACGCTACATTGCGCTTTTACGTTGACATTAAATAATAATGCAACAGCAACGGCTATAACGAATTTCATGACCCTGATTTTGTTACAGTAACAAAATTAAGAATATACACCGATGTATTACAAAAAAATATCCATACAACTGAACGAGTTGTATAGCCTACCTGATCTTGGTTATGCGCCTGGTCATTATTTTGTTATTCGAGGCATCATAAATGGATAGCGTATATACCCCGTTCGGCAAATCACCGATGTCTACCTGATTGGCATTCATTGTTTCTTTTATGATTTTCCCATCCATTCCGCTTATTCTTACCGTAACCGGCCTGCACCACTGAATGAACACAACCCCGGAGGAAGGATTGGGATAAACCTGTATATCTGCCACGCTGCAATCAGTAACTGTATATGGCGCAACAGATAAAGCACAGCCAAATTCACTGGTGACAATTACGCTGTATGCACCAATAGTATTGAACTTATATGTGTTGTCTGTTGCGCCGGGAACAGGCTTACCATTCAGGCTCCACTGGTACCCCGCATAACCTGCCGTAACTGACAGGATATAATCATTGCGGGCAATGGCCAGCCCATCGGGCAACGGGTTTACCGTTACGGTATGTGTGGCAACTGTTGTACCACAATCATTAGTAACACTATAGCTGACTATGCCGGTGCCTGCTGATATCCCAGACACAATCACTGAACCCGAAAGAGCTACAATGTTACTGCCTGTACTCCAGGTACCGCCTGAAACTATAGCATTCAAGGACAAAGTATCTCCCACACAAAGGCCTGAGCCTCCGGTTATAGTGCCTGAATATGGCGGGGACTCGATGGCAATTTGCTTCAATATAGTTGCTGTGCCACAGGAATTAGTAACAGAATAACTCAGCGTATCATAGCCTGCAGTAATGCCTTTTACCACCCAGCCATTCAATGTTGCATTGTTATTTGAAATGGTTAGTATTCCGCCTGTTGCCGCATTGCTTATCAAAACGGTATCGCCGATGCATACATTTGATGGTCCTGTCAAGAGCCCGGCATCGGGCAATGGATTAATGGAGATAACATGCTTCGCCACATCTACACCACAGAAATTAGTAACTGTGTAAAATATTGTATCGATCCCTGCCCCCACACCCCGCACTAGCCCGGTAACTGATACTGTGGCCAACGCATTATGGCTTGTCCAGATACCTCCGGCCACTGTATCCAACAACTGAATCATCTCACCCTCACATAATATTGCCGGGCCCGATATGCTGCCTGCATTTGGTATTGGAACAACAGTCACCACGTGGGAAGAAGACGAAGCGCCACATACATTCACAATACTGTATGTGACAGTATCCACCCCGGCAGTAAGACCGGTAACATTGCCACCAACAACTGATGTAGCCCCGGTAGCAGCGCTCCAAAGCCCACCTGTAAAGCTATCAATGAGGGTAATCGTTTGGCCGATACACAACATAGAAGCCCCAAGTATAGTGCCTGTGTAAGGAATAGGCGTAACAGTAACAGGCACGGTAGCTTTACAACCTGTAACAGGTATTGTGTAGGAGATATTCGTTATACCTGCAGTCAGGCCGTTTACCAAGCCGCTTAGAGAATCTACTGTAGCCACTGCAATACTCCCGCTGCTCCATAGCCCACCTGCGGGCAAGCTACCCAAGACAGTTGATGCGCCCTGACATACATGGGCAGATCCGGTTATCGGACCCGGCAATGAATTAATCGTCACCGGAACAGATATCGAGCATCCCACCGGCAACGAATAGGTTATTGTACCTACTCCTGGTGCATTGGAAACAACACGGGCTCTGCCGCTTCCGATAGTTGCAACCACTATACCACTGCTGCTATATGCCCCTGATGGATCAGGATTTGATACAAAAATAGTATCACCCCATGCACACATTTCTCTTACACCAACAAGGTCCGGCACTGCGTTGACAGTAACGGGAGTTGTCCTTGCGCATCCGGTGGATACAGTATAACTAATAAGCGTACTCCCCCCTGATGAACCTCCTGTTACAACACCTGTAAATGAATCAACGGTAGCAACTGTTGTAGCAGCACTGCTCCATACACCGGCAGGTGTAGGGTTTGTAAAAGTAGTTGTTGCGCCGGAGCAAAGGCTATAGCTACCTAAAATATTAGCGGGCAAGGGATTGACGGTGAACGGAACTGTAACCGTACAGCCGCCACCTAATGTATAAGTAATCGTAGTTGTACCCATATTGACACCTGTAGCTACACCCGCAGAATTTATTGTTGCTATAAAGGCAGACGCAGAACTCCATGTTCCTGTGCCTGTAGTGTCATATAAAGATGTCGATTGACCGGCGCAAACTTTATTTACACCAAAAATGGCGCTCGGCAGCGGGCGAACGGTGACCGTCCTCACAGACGAACATCCCCCGGCAATGTAACTGACAACAGCAGTACCTAATGCCATACCGGTAATGATACCGCCGGATGAGCCAACAGTAACAATAGAGGTATTACTACTGCTCCATGCACCTCCGGAAGTGGTATTACCTAAAGTAGAAGTGCCGCCCACACAAACAAATGCAGAACCTGTAATTGCAGCAGGAGGCGCATTTACAGTAACTATTGTTGTGGATTTGCAGCCGGTAGTCAATGTATAGGTAATACCCACAGTACCAATAGCTACAGCAGAGATTATTCCGCTTGTAACACCAACTGATGCCGTAGAAACGGCTCCACTGCTCCATGTGCCGGTAACAGGGGTACAGTTTAGTGTAATGGTCTTCCCAACACAAACCGGAACGTTGCCTGCTATAACCGATGGCAAAGGATATACGGTCACCTGCTTCGTAGTTACACAACCGCCAAATGTGTAGGAAATATTAGTAACTCCGGCGGCCAATCCCGATACAAGGCCTGAGGAAGCACCAATACTCGCCACCAGCGGTGAACCAGATGTCCAGGAACCGCCCGATGTAGGGTTAGTTAACGTAATTGACGATGCTACACAAACACCCGAGCTGCCGGATATAGCAGTCAACACCGGGTTTACCGTTATTGTTTTTGTAATCAGGCACCCGGACCCTAGTGAATACGTAATGACGGCACTACCTACTGCCACACCGGTAACAACTCCTGTTAAATATCCAACGGTAGCTATGGTTGGGCTACCACTCGTCCACACACCGCCGACTACCGAATTAGTAAGCGTTGCAGATGTACTGACACATACGGTTGAAGCCCCCCCAATTACCGCAGGCAACGCATTGACAGTGACATTCTTTGTAACTATGGAATTACACCCCCAGGCATCAGTAATAGCCAGTGTGACAGGATGCATACCAGCGGTTGTATAAGTATAAGTTGGCGAGGCTGAGGTGCTTGTGTAGCCGGAGGCTAATGTCCACAGCCGGCTTGCGATGGGCGCATAATGGCTGGAGGTATCATTAAAAGTAAGCAAAGTATTCACACAACCAGGCTCCGGTACCGTATTAAAATCCGCCGAAATATTATCTACCTTAATAGTATCAGATCCCACACTGAAATTTGTACAACCTGCGCTATCTGTCAATATGAGTTTAGGTATGAACATGCCGGTAGTACTGTACACATGCGTTGCAGAAGTAGACAGCGACGGGTTTGTGGTGACCCCATCACTAAAATCCCAAACAGCGCTGGCTATGGCAGAAACAGTAGCAGTAAAATGCGCAGTCAGCGGCTTACAGCCATGAGTAGGTGTATACGTGAAAGCTCCCGAGTAGCCGAAGAGGTTAACATACTTAACGGCAGTATCCGTACAGGAAAATGCATTAATGGCCAGCAGTTTCACCTTGTAGTATGCCGGTGTAATATATACATTGCTGGGCGACGCGACCACAGATGACGTACCATCTCCAAACGTCCAGAAATAGGAAGTGGCCCCTGTGGTGGTATTTGCAAAATTCACGCTGAAAGGAGAACATACAGAGAAGGAATCATCCATCGTAAATGATGGCACAGGCAATGGTCTTACAGTAATATAGTTATTCTTGGTGAGCGTGTCACGGCAACCGGCGGGACTGATTACGACCAGCTTTACAGTATACGTGCCCGCAGCAGCATAACTGTGAAGAGGAGAAACAGTAGTCGAGGTGTCGCCATCGCCGAACAGCCACAAGCAGGTAAATGTGCCGGCAGTCGTATTCGTAAACCGTACGTTTCGCCTGGCACATACAGTAGTGACACTCGCAGTAAATACTGCGGTTGGCTTACTGGCTATAACACGAGCATGCCTGATTAATGAATCCTTACAACCAACGTTATCAGTAACGATTTGTTTTACAGCATATGTACCATTTGCTGTGTAAACATATGTTGTGGAGGGTGTTGTGGTTACGGCAGACTGCCCATTGCCAAACTTCCACACATAATTATTAATGGTAGCACCGGGAGTACTTGTAGAGTGGTCAATAAATGTTACTGTCAGCGGTGCACAACCCGACACAGGGGTAAAATTGAAACTATCTATGGGCTTGGGTGCCAGCACACTGGTTGTCAGCGTGTCAAAACAGCCGTGATTATCCGTCAGCACAAGCATTACAGGATGCGTGCCTGCCACACTGAACGCATGATAAACAGTATCTTTCCTGATCCCGGTAAACAGCGAATCAGTAGCCAGGCCGTCAAAGAACCATTTATAATTAGTCACCCACGAAGAATCTTTGTATGCTTCATCATAAACAAACGCAGCAAATGTATCTGCAACATCACGACAGATACTGGTATAAAAGGGAGTCAGATATGCGTTTAGCCTTGCCAGTTTAATGATTGATTGTGCTGTATCCCGGCAACCACTTGCCATATTATGAGTAGTGAGCGTTACCGTATAATTAGAAATAGCGGAATAATTATGCACCGGATTGCTGGCTGTAGACGTAATGCCATCTCCGAACTGCCACAAATGACTGTTATACCCAACCGAATAATTGTTGAATGTAACTTTTGTTCTTGGTACACAATCGAAATCATAGTTAATGACCGCATTCGGGGAGTCAACGGTATCTCTTGCCAACACACCAAAACTAAGGCATCCGTTGTACGATGTCTTCAACTCCGGCCTGTATATCCCCGGCACCGTGTAAATATGTGTGGTAGCGACTAAGGTGTCTGAATTCCCATCTCCGTAGTCCCAGACGTACTTATCAAATGTTCCTGTAGCTGTCGCATTAAAGTACATCGGTCGGCCCGAACAAACATGGGTTGGGTGCAAAGTAAAACTAGGTGTCGGTGGCATAGCCCCTACCTTTATAGTTTGCGGCAAGGAGGTGGCGGTGCAGCCATTGGAAGTAACAACAGTAAGCGACGCCGAATACACTGCACCCACAAGTGTATAGGAATGTACCGGTAAAGTGGCAGTAGAAACGGGTGTGCCGTCACCAAAATTCCAGGCATAACTACTAATCGGGTATGGATATGTGTATGATGCAAGGTATGGAGGTTCGCGATAGCCACCTTCATACCAGGGTGGCCCCATAAACGGGCTGTAAACCAATGAATAAAGCTGGCAGCTGAATGAATCAATAACAGGTGCACAGCCCTCATGCGGCCCACCCGTTATGCTCAGCATCATATAATCTACCGTGTCCCGTTTGCCGACGGTGTCCTTGCAGCCGTTCCCATCCGTAACAATCATGGTAAATGAATCAATAAAACCGGCGGAAATAAACCCTTCAGGGGTCGGAATCGTAACAAGTGGAAAACTACGGCTAAACGTCGTCCCGGAACCCAGGCTGCCATTTATCAGCGATGACCAGGAAACCGAGCAGCCGGGAGGCACTGATGCTGAGAATGTGAGTGTTCTGGGAGGAGGACATGGTTGTGGTGGCGTTATCACAAAACTGCCACTCGGTTGAGTAATAGTTATTGGCCTCCGTACTGTATCGAAGCAACTGCCATCATATACTACTAGCGTTACCGTATAGGTACCTACAGCACGAAAAACATGTTCCGGGTTCTCATCCGGGGAAACAGTAGAATCTCCAAAATCCCATTGTGAGGTTATATGTGTGGTGCTTGTGTTGGTAAACGTAACGGGCGCGAACGGACATGCAATAGACGGCGAAGTGAAACCCGCGAGCAGATTACCCACTGTAATAAATGCCGGATAGGTCGCACTATCAATACATCCGTTAGCATCAGTAACCCTGAGACTTACATCATATACACCGGGGATAGTATAATTTCGGGTCGGGTTGGGTAGTATAGAGGTTCCGCCGTCGCCAAATCTCCATGAATTAGACATAGGGCCCACACCAATAGTTGTATTGGTAAATGCGGCCACACCTACCGGATGGCAAAAAAGGGTATTCGAAACATTGAAACCCACAGAAGGAGGGCTGCTCACCCGAATATAAGGTATACGGCTCCGCGAGTTGATGCACCCCTTCACATTAGTTGCGAACAGGGTAACGTTGTAATTACCGGGTGATGCATAAGCATGGGAAGGGGACGTGGCGGTACTCGTAAGGCCGTCGCCAAAATTCCAGTTGTATGTAAGCCCGCCCCATGCACCTGAAGAGCTGCTGCTGGTAAATGTCACGGTCCCGCCCGGGCATATGGTAGTGTCATTAGCCGTAAAATTGACCGTAGGAAGGGCATAAACCCGGATGGTCATAGTACGGGTATTGCTAACGCTGCCGTTCGTTGCTATCAATGTAATAGTGTATGTACCCGCAGTTAAATACGCTCCAGAAACGTTGGTCAGGGACGAGAGCGTACCATTTCCCAGATTCCAGGAATAACTTGTAGCACCGGTAGAAGTATTATTAAAATGCACCACCATAGGTGCACAACCTGCAGTATCGCTTGCTGTGAAGTTTGCCGTTACTTGCCCCTTTACAAAAAACGGGAAAAATAGCAATACAGCAAATAAAACACTAACTGCAGGTCTGATCATAGGTAACTATTTAGCCCAATAGGGTGGCTCTAATATAAATATAATAAAAATCAGCGAAACCCGGGCAAAACTACAGACATTAAATAGCGGTTAATCCATTACGCATTATAAACGAATGGAATAATCTGATTAACAACCAAATAACACCAACATTACACCTACTAAAGAGTTGCCAGATATTTAATGGTTGTGAGTGACGGAAAAAAGAAGTACGCACCACCCCTCACCGTAACAAACCGCTGCATACCTGTAACGTACTTATTCACAGGCTGGCTTGGTATCGTAAAAACCTGTTCCGTTCCTGGCGCAGGGTTTTCCCTTACTCCGATAAACGGGTCAGGGTCATTTACCAACTGTTTGAACTTAGGATAGTTCGCCCAAGTATATTGGATGAATTCAAACTGCCGTGAAATATCAGCATTGAAGCAGGAAAACAACATGCCTACTTCCCCATTTGGTGTAAAATTAGTGGGGGAACTAACAATAGGCTCCCCATACAAACGTGCGCGTCGGATAATGCGATGACGGTTTGACAGAAGAATCGAGTCCTTTCTAGTGTTCTCCTCAAAGCTGTCCCGGGGGTTCAGGCGACGGATATGTGCTCCGAACGGGCATTTCATGCCATGCTTATCTGTATCGTTGTAAAAAAAGTCGTTGTCGTTTATGAATTTATCAGGATCCTGGTCCGGATATTGTTCCACCGGGTCCTGGTCAGGGTACTTGACTATTGGCGCACCGCCGGGCCAGCGCCCCATCATCTTGGCCGCCAGTTTCTTGCTTTCTTTCTCATTTAATGATCCGTCCTCATTCTTTGTTTTATCATTAATGAAAGACCAATAACCTTTCACATCCTCCTGCAGTTGCCTAATCACCAAAAAAGTGCCATTCCGGCCCATATCCTTGTAACCGGAGCCTGCGACATCATCATGAAGCAAACTCAAATCTCCCTGCGGCGTAAATACAAAGGGCGTATCGGGATACACATTGTACTCGCTTTTATAACCCAACAAAAACTCACCTGCATTGAGGTTATCACTTTCTTTGCCGCTCATTCCCGTGCCTTTAATAAACGGCTGCGAAATTCCATCGCGAAAACCAAAATGCTCCTTGTTACCGGGGAGCACCTGGCTATCTATACTGAATACATCTCTTAGGCCTGATGCGCTGTACCGCGCTTTAATGCTACCAGCATATGTATCAGTAGCTGCTTTATCAACACCAAACACCATCAGCATCAGGTGCACCTCTTCGTTTTGCGGGGCTCCCCATACCCAATTTGCCGGGTCGCTGGAATCAAAATCGCCTAATAACCGCTGACGGTGTGGGGTCACCATGCCTTCCCTGAACTCACGAACAAAGGTTTGCATGTTCTCTTCTTTCAGCCCTAACGCTCTAAGACCGGGCGCGGTAAATGCTATGTTTAGGCAATTGTGTTTAGTTTTGGTTGTCACGCTGGTAATATCCCCGGCAACAGACCTGATAAACTCCTTTGCCAGGCGGGCATCGGTAACCTGCAACATCACATAACACGAATGCTGCATCTCATGATACTCATTGACCAGTAAACCCTGAACATCCGATAATTCTATGGATACCATATTAGTAGATTAAAAACGGTTTAAGAAAGTTTGGGCCTGCGCCTCATTCAGGTTGCGCATGAGCTCATGCCTGATAATAGAATTGGTCGTTACATTTTTGATGGAAAGATGAGGATAGGCGGTATACCATACATGCGTTGTGATTTGCGTATACCTGGCCCAGGCAAGAAAATGCTCTTCATCATATGCGCCACCCCAGAACAAATACCGGGTACGCGGGAAATTGGCTGTATTGCTGAAAATACCACTAAGCCCCCAACCCGATTTATCAATAAAATCACCAAGATACTGCTGCCAGCTACCATCAAAGTTGCTAAAAAACAATACTTGTTTATCGTTATCCAGCATTACCCACCGGGCAAAATGAATAGTAGGTATCCCCATTAATTCTCCATCCACGAATTCGTTATGTATCCTGAACTTGCCGTAAAGCAGTACGGCCTTAATGGTGATCTTCCGCATCCAACCCGGCTTCATAGCTACTATTTGCGTAAACTGGTTTTGGTTCTGATGGTCCTCATACTCCTCCATTTCTTCTATCAGCTTTTGGTTTATCTGGCTGGGTTTAAGACCGAGTGGTTTGTCCTTTACTTCATACTTAAAATGAAGCACTAACAGCCATACACCTACCACTAAAGCCACCAGCAGGGTAAGCGGGAAAAACAGGAGGGCAATAGAAATAACCAGTACAAAATTCCACCATTTCAGCTTAGGAATGCTGATTTTTTCTTTCGCCCAGGCATATTCCGGGTTCTTCATCACGTACTCCCGCACCTCAGCATGAACCTGGGTAGCAGTTTTACCATCCCACTTACCCTTGTTCAAATAATCCCAGATATAATTCCTAAGCGCCGACTCCTGCTTTATCTGCTTCACACTGCGTCCGGGCGCGCCTATATAAAAAGCCTCGTCTTTATTGTTCCATTTACGTAGGTAAAGCTCACGCGACTGGGGTGTTCTACTGCCAACCGGCGGATAACCCTCACAACAATCATAAATATGATCAATAAGGTCAGAACAATGGGTAGTTATCGACAACAGATGCTCGTCAAGGTCGCCGTCATAATCAGAAGAGTACACTAGGTTTGTAGCTGCATTGGAAAGCTGCCCGTCAAGCATCACAAAACGTGCATAGTGCAGGGTATCAATTTTCTCAAACTCTTTGAATGTACCCGCAGAGAGGTCTGCCCGTATCTTCAACAGCTTACGTTCCAGTTCATCACGTCTGCCGGGTATAACAGGAGTCACTAACGTTAGTGCGTTTTGCTTAGACATAAATAAAAATTTGAATTAAATTTTTACGCTCGTTTCAATTATAAAATATTCCTACGGCTAAAAAATCTTTTCCTTCTCCACAAAATACATTTCCATTTCCCCTTTATTTTTTGCGGTTACCATACCCCTGGCTATACATTCAAATTTGTCCTTAATTAGCCCATACGTAACATCTGAGATATTAATTTTCCCTACCTCTCCGCTCTGTTCCATTCGCGCGGCAGTATTCACCGTATCACCCCATATATCATAAGCAAATTTCTTTTCGCCTACGATACCGGCAACCACAGGCCCTGTTGTAATACCTATACGCATCTCAAAAAATGCCTCTCCTTTCTTCCTGCGCCCTTCAAGCATATTTTTCATAAAATCGCGCATCTCCACGGCTGCCTTAACCAGCCGGACAGCTCCATTAGGATCTTCCGGAATCCCACCTACACATAGGTAAGCATCTCCGATAGTCTTAATCTTCTCCAGGCCATATTTGGTAATAATCTTATCGAACTGCCTGAAACATAAATCCACTTCCCCCACAAGTTCTTCAGGGGCCAGCATCATACTGTGTTGGGTAAAGTCTTTGAAATCCGTGAACATAACTGTCACTTGGTCATATCTCTTTGCCTTAGACCTTCCCGTGTTCTTTAGCTCATCTGCCACTTCTTTCGGTAAAATATTCAGCAATAGGTCATCGGCTTTCTTTTTTTCTAACTGCAACTCATTTGTCCTTTCCTCCACTCGTTGTTCCAGTTGATCATAGAACAATGCATTTTCGATAGAAATCGCAATCTGACCGGAAATGAGCCGGATGAAATCAAGCCGTTTCTTAGTGAACGCGCCTGCAGTAATATCATTTGAAAGATAAATTATGCCTTGCAGCTTACTTTGGTTGATAAGAGGGGCGCAAAGAATGGATTTTGATTGTTGCCGCTTTATGTATTCGTCGTCGCCAAACAATGTGCTATCTACTGCCCTATCGAGCAAGACAGGTTCACGTTTCAACGCTACGTAATTCACTACCGACCGTGCTATAGAATTACAACTGTTCAAAGGAATTGACTGCAGCGTCCGAATTTCTCCCGTGCCTGCAATGATTTCTGCTTCAATCACCTTTTCCCCATTCCTTTCCATAATAAGGAACCCTTGCTGTGCGCCGGCGTTCTCCAGCAATATCTGCATCAGTTTTTCAAGGAGTCTTGACAATACTATCTCACCCGAAAGTGCTGTCGAAACTTTCACAATTGTAGACATGTCAATATCCACATTGTGTATATCATTCGAGTCAAGGCTAAAGGGAGTTGCGCCACCTGATGATTTTTTAAGTTCATCATAATAAGTGTTCATATGCTTAACCTTGGCATCTGCGCCCCAGCGTTGGTAAGCATTAAGCGCGTTCTGAAGATAAAACAACGCTACCCGCTCATGTTTTTTGTTATGATAGAACTGGCCGGTGCGCTCCCACGCCATAGCCTCGTCCTGTATCATGTGATTTTCAACGGCTATCTTAATGGTGAAATCGTAAAGATTTCTGGCTTTGGTGTCATCACCAAGAACGGCATACATCTCCGCCTCTACAAGCGACCTTTTATGGCCGTAGTTCTCTTTGCACAGCTCTTCATACTTCCTCAGCTTTTTGATGTTGGCCTTCAGCTTTTTCAATAACTCTGGTTTATCACGGGCTTCGCTATTCCTGTAAACCGCGGTGATGGCGAGCGACTGATAGAAATAGAAAACAGGGTCTAAAACCGAGCCCTTTGCACTTTCATGATACTTTTCACAAACTGTCGAGTGCCTATACGCTTCCGCATTTCGGTTAAAAATGAGCGCCAGTACCAGTTTCTGAAGGTTGAGGTTCTGGAAATAGGAAGAATTTTGTGATGACTCCGCTATCTGCGCCTTTTGCTCATCTAATATCGGACCAGACAGCACGTCTTGCTCCGTGTCTTTATTGATCAGATTGTCGATGCATTGCCTGAAAATACGCAGTCTGACCAAGGTCAGGTCTTGCCTGAATTTTACTATCTGGCTGTCAAGCAATTCACTTTTATCTGCCAACTTCTGCAAATGAACGCCGGAATAAAAGGAATTGTAAGTTATGTTCTGCGCAAGGTAGGCTGTGTACTCATTATCACCGGTCTCCAGCCCCTTCTTAAATGCCTTCTCTAATTCTTCATTTATATCATTCAATCGCATTTTCCAATGCACGAGAAAAACATAATAGGTCATCAGGTTTCGCGCGGAAAGCTCATCGGTCTTTAGTTTCGCGGATACATTCAGAGAGATATTACCATAATTAATCCCTTCATCTACCTTACCAATATAAGCGCTGAGTATATAACCTAATGCACCGAATGCAAATGATGATTTAGGCGACAAGCCCTCCTTTACTGAAAGCTGCACCATTTTAAATATAAGTAGCGGCACAAGATTAGGTGCCGCAAAATAACCTGCCGACAACATCTCTGACAGGATACGATATGCAGCAAGCTTTCCGGGATCTGCCATCAATGGCAGGTTCTCAAAAAATGAGGAAGGCTTCTTGCCCAGCATCAAATTTGTCTTCAGCAAACCAAGGATAATAGATAATTTTCCAGGATTACGGGGAAAAGTGATGCCAAACTTCTTCAGGATATCAAGCCCGAGTGCTATTGCTTCATCCTGATGATTGCCTGCTATCAACTTCTGAATCTTTACTTCATATGCCTTTATACTATCGTTGAGGTTATTCGCATTGTTCAATATACCATTGACCAACTGCTCAACACGGTCCATTTCACCGCAAAGAAAAGCGATTTCTGCCGCTTCCTCCATAAACTGTAACGAAAAACTGTAATTGCGTTTCCAGCAGTCGCCCGATAGCAAAAGCAACCCTTTTTCGAAATAAAGAAACGCCTGCTCATAAGCAGCCGAAGACCTTGCCTTACGCCCGGCAAGCAGGTTCAGCTCGGCCACACGGTCTTTACCCCCTTGATCAGTAATGACTTCAACCCCTATATTCCAATGATTGACCAGATCAAAAATATGCTCATTAACCTCATCATCAGGCGTACTATCCAGTAATGCCATGCCAATTTTCAGATGATACTCCTTTTTAAGATCATCGGGTATCATTGAATAAATTGTTTGCTGGATACGGTCGTGCGCAAATTTATAATGCGAGGCTGCCGAGATTACAAGACTTTCAGCAAGGGCAGGTTGTAAAATATTCTGCAACGCGCTTTCTTCCATTTTCATAGCAATAGACAGCTTGTCGAGGTCGAACTTATTGCCTATACACGATGCTACTTTAAGGGCTTCGATAGCTTGCTCCGAGAGTTTCCGGATGGTAAACTTCATCAGGTCAGCCACATTACCCGATACATTCATCTGCCCTATCTCCTCCGTTTTCCAACACCATTGCTTCTTATCAAAGTCAAAGAACAAATTACCTTCGTCGTATATGGAATACAAAAAGCGGTGTATATAAAATGGGTTACCCTTAGTCTTGCTGTAAATCAGCCGTGATAACTCTTCCGAATTCCCCTGACCGGTGCGCAACAACTCATCCACCATTTTTTTAACTTCAGTATCCTTCAGGTCAACAACCTCCACCTGATGAAAAGGAATGTTTCCGGCATGGAATTTTTCCAGCAGGTGGCTTAAAGGATGGTCGTTAGTTATCTCATTATTGCGATAAGAGCCGATAAGCATAACGTGCTTAACTTCTTTGTCGGTCAATATCAGGTCAACGAGGTTGAGCGACGAAGCATCGGCCCATTGCATATCGTCAATAAAGACAACGAGCGGATGCTCCTCACATGCTATTGCCTTAATGAAATTACCCAGTACATAGTTAAACCGGTTTTGCAGCTCCAATCCCTTCAGGTTAGGAAGTTCCGGCTGCTTACCTATCAATGCTTCAATTTCAGGAATTACATCTGTTAGCACCTTTCCGAGGCCACCCACACTTTCCAGGATAGCCCCTCTCCACTTGGTCAGTAACAGGTCGTCCTGCTTTAAAAAATAATTGATTAGCTCGTTGAAAGCCTGAATGAATGCTGAATAAGGTGTATCCTGCTGGAATGGCTCAAATTTGCCGCTCACAAAAAATCCTTTCCAGTCATTTACCGGCTTTTGCAACTCCATTATCAGGCTCGTCTTGCCGCAACCCGAATAGCCATAAACAAACAATAACTCACGTGAACCAGCCGCACAGTTCTCAAAAAGTCTGAAAAGTTTCTTGCGCTCCTCGTCTTTCCCATATAAAGTAGGGTGAATAAAGAGTTTTCCTGAAAAATCATTTTGCCCTATGGGGAATGACATGCTCTTATCAAACCCATGCAGCAAACAATATTTCAAATCGTGGCATAACCCAATCGCCGACTGATACCTGTCCTCCGCATTTTTAGCAAGTAGCTTCATTATTATTGCCGACAGTGTAGGCGATACTTCGGGGTTCAATTCACGAGGTGGCACAGGTATCTTGGCCAGATGCGCATATACCAGTTCAGATGGATCAGTATAAACAAACGGCAATCGCCGGGTAAAAAGCTCATATAACACAACACCCAGTGAGTACAGATCCGTACGATAATCAATGAGGCGGTTAATTCTTCCCGTTTGCTCCGGTGCCACATATGCCATGGCCGCCTTACGCAGTATGTGATTGTTTGTATCTTCCAGCTTTAAGCTATTGCGTGTAGCTATCTGCAGGTCAATAAGGAACACTTTGGACGTATCCTTTTCTATAAGGATATTGCCGGGGCTTATATTGTTATGAATAATATTATCCTTATGCAGCTCAGACAGTGCAAGCGAAATATTGATAGCTATCGATAAAAGATCATTGACAGTTGAAGGCTGCAAGCGCAGGTGGCCTTTAAGATCGGCGCCTGAAATATATTCCAATACCAACCCGCGGTGGTTTTCCACCGTCGCTTGCCCGAGTGCTTTCCGCACAGACACACAACTGGTATTGTGGGAAAACTCGTACTCATTCTCAAAATACCACGACTGGTCTGAAGTAGGAAATTCCTCATTCAGCACCTTCATACATACGGGCACATCCATTTTATCGCCTTGCCCATGTATAATAGTAGAGCTGTCGCTGAAATAGATTAGATCGTCCTGTGTGTAGTTTTTTATCATTTATAAAAAGCTAAGTGCTTCTCATTAACGTTGATTAAATAAAATGTACCTTATTGGGAAGTTGTTTTTCTTTTTTACGAGGCGTAAAATCTGCGAATAATGAATTATTTAAGGACTTTACAACGAAGTAAAAATGGAAAAGAACGAATAAGATGGTACACTTTATTTAATCATCGCTACTATTACAGTCTTTTATTTTCCTCTTGTCACTAGTTTCATAGATGATGAGATGTTATCAGGTCTTAATCAGGGAGAAACGCTTTTGCTATTGCATTTGTATCCATATACGTCTGTACCATACTTATTTTACCATCAGTGATGGTAAAGAACATGGCCCAATCGGTGCTATATGTCTTTCCCGTGGTAACGACTTTAGCGGAATCTGACCCGAGTACGACAACCATATTTTGCGCCGAAAAATAAGAACGGGGTATAAACTGTTTCAATTGAACAGTTTTGGCCTCCGACTGAAACATCTTGTTTATTCCATCTTTGCTATCCCTTCCATTATACACCCCCCCAAATGGCACGTCCGGTGCGCCTGGTTCTATCCAAACAACATATTCATCAACTATCGCCATTGCACCGGCATAGTCCCCCTCCAGCATATGATTATAAAACTGTTTAACTATCTGTTCGTTACGGTGTGACTGCATAAAATAATTTTGAGTAAGATACAAAAATTATCATTCGAAGGTATGGCTCAGTTCCGTTCCCGCCTGTATTCAGACATTGCTTTATATATGGCCTTCCTTGCCCGGTTAAAACCACCTAACGGACGGTGCTCTTCAAGGCTGTGCCACGGAGAAAACGACAGGTCTGTACCCATTTTCACCCTATCTTCTGTGTCAAATACCTGCTTTGGTATCTTTATATTGCCAACCTTGATAAATGGTGATGTCCACTTCACAGTTGGGTCTTCTACAGGCATCTCGTCCGCATCTGTCTGCAATTGGATACAAAAATCAAAAAACACATCCTGCTTTGAGAGTGTATCTATCATATTAGTCCTCAGGTAATCTTTGTCCGTCTTATCTATCCCGCCCGGCAATATGGCTTCATTGGCGGGCCTGATATGATATTTCACAGCACGGCCATCCCCAAAAAGGTAGGGGGTGGCACTCCAGTATGGCGTATCTAATACATGGCGGCACTGCTTCTGAAATTTTATCAGGCGCAAAAGTGTAGAGAAATGCTGCGGGTTCAGCAAAAATCGTATCAGCGATGACTTTCCCGACGAAACCGCATGTATCACTTTATGGAATTCTTTAGTATCTTTTGACATAAACACCTCATTATCAATCAATACGAAATCCTGAATATCAGCCGCAGATACTTCGTCGAGTAGCTTTTTACCCGGCACGTCCATAAGTCTTATAGCCATACCCCTCACATCTTTCTTTACGTCAGGGCGTATTTGCGATTGCCCGTTCGAGAAACGTATGTATGCATCGTAAGTGCGCGCTTCTTTAAATAACCCTACTTTAAGGCTATTGTCAATAGCGCCTGAAACTGTAAACTCCGCCTTTACATATCCGTGCATTTTGGGATGCGCATGGCGCAGCATTTTTTTCCCTTTGGGGTATAATTCATCAGAATGGCGCTTCAGGTCGTCTATCATTTTCCGGATGTATATATGCTCATTTACTGAGGGATATTCATGTCCCGGTAATTTGCCTTTGCTTACCGAATGGTGTTCTGCCATTTCTATAAAGATTTTTTAGTATTTCAAAGATACAGTTATTTAATTGCTATCACAATTAACATAGTAGTTGCCAATAATATGATTATTAGAATACCATTTATTAGTAACGGATTATTTGGCATTAGTGTTTTTAATACCAATTACAACTATACTACTGCTTGAGTATTGCCCATCAGCGATCGTCATTTCGAATGAAGCCCCTTTTTCAGGGGCGCAGAGAGAAATCCTCCCACTCCTCCTTATTTGCATTACGCGATTAAGGACTATGCACTATCCAAATTTTCACACTCCACAACCAACTCCAAACCAATCACATACACATATTACCACTAAATTCAGAAACTCACCAAACACAACACCGGCGAGCGTTTCCACGGAAATACTTTTTGGCATCATGGTACAGCAAACTGTACCCTTGCTTTTTTTATTTGGCTGCTCCCATAACCTTACTGAACTTTACACAACTCCCAAAAATATGGAACAAGTTCTTTGAATGGCTGGTTTATCTGCCGCAGGCACGGCAACTCCCAACTTATTTATCTGCAGCAGGTATGATGACTCCCGACTCAAAAATTTGTAAAAAAAGTGTAAAGATAGTGCCAAAAAATAAATATTAATGTAGCTGACAATCAATATACTATATATAAAAAGTGGAATCCAAAAAATGGTGTAAAAAATGCTACCCCGGTGGCCTATTGTCCCCCCGGAAAATAAAACCGCAGATGAATGTACTGCGGCATTAAAAAAGTCCTGTATAATAAAATCAATATTTATTTTAATTTTATCGGAACAAAACTGATTTCTATGTCGCTATTAGACCGCTTAAATGCCCCTGGCCCCAAGAGGATACTCACTTTGGATGGTGGCGGCGTGCGTGGTGCAATAACGCTCGGCTACCTCAAAAGACTGGAAACACTGTTAGCCATACAGCACAATAAGCCTGATTTTGTACTGTCCGATTACTTTGATTTAATAGGTGGCACCAGCACCGGCTCTATACTCGCCTCATGCATCGCATTGGGTATGAAAGTTGACGACATTAAAGTAAATTATTTTAATGTTATCAATAAAATATTCGGCAAAAAATATTCTCAATGGAACGTAATTCCCCATAAGGCTGCTCAGAAAATTGTGAACGTGCTATTCTCAAAAGCCGATTATGACTCAAAGCCGATTGAAGAGGCTTTGCAGATGATGTTCAAAGACCGTACAATGGGCAGTGATGATTTCAAGTCTGGCTTATGTGTGGTTACCAAAAGGGCAGATACCAATAGCACATGGCCGCTACTCAACCATCCCCGGGGAAAATACTTCAACAGTGAGTATGGCCGTAACAGTGAAATCCCTCTGTGGAAAGCAGTGCGAGCGAGTGCTGCCGCGCCTACATACTTCATACCACAGGTAATGAATGTAGGCGGGGGCACGAAAGAAGCCGCCTTTGTGGATGGAGGCATGACCATGGCAAATAATCCTGCGCTGGAAACGCTAATGGTCGCGACACTGAACGGATTTCCATTTAAATGGAAAATGGGTGCTGACAATATCCTGCTGGTTTCCCTGGGTACCGGCGTAAAAGCTTACAATAAAGACCATTCCGAAATAACTGCATTTCAGCAATTTCAATGGGCTTCGCAGATACCGGATATGCTGATGCAGGATGCATCGTGGCACAACCAGATAATACTGCAATGGTTGTCCAACTCGCCCGTGGCATGGACCATTGACGGGGAAATGGGGAACCTCGACGGGGAAACCATTACCGGCGATGGTAAAGGACTCATCTCATACCTGAGATATAATACCTGGCTCACAAAAGACTACCTGGATAAACTAATGTCAAAATCCTATACACTTGAAAAAGTGGATAGCTTTAATGAAATGGACCGCGCGGCTAACTGTGACGAACTACTCCAGATATCCACAGAAGCGGCGAAAAGGGAAATGCAGCCGGAACATTTCCCGGATAATTTCAAAATAGCTTAGTTAGCGATTAACGCAGCTTATCATCCCTGAAGGCATCGACAGATACGAGGATTAGGTTGGCACCTCATTTTTATCATGCATATATTTTTCCCAGTCCAGGTTCTCTATAAGCATGTCTTTATTAATACCATTCAGAAATTGCTCCAGCCCCTCATCATCTCGGATATCAGCTAACAGTCTAGCCCGCTCTTCAAAATAATTTGCCATTGCAGATGATAAGGTGATGATTTTTTCCCACTCATAAAGATATTTCAAAGCTTCTGCCGCCGCTATAGTTGCTGGGATAAACATGGACAAAAAAATAAGTACGTCAGAAAATAATGGCGCGTGAAACAAAGCAGGGTCCCATGAACTTATACGCATCCCGTGGTGCAGGAAAAATTCATTGGCAACGTGCGCAAAATGCAACGTAACTGCACTGGCAAATAACCCCAAAGAAAGCAACCTGATTTGCTTATACAGACGATTCTTCTTCTCAAACTTTTCCTTCTTTCGCTCATGGTACCTGAGTTGGTCAATAATCAGTTCAGATTCCAATCGGCTCTTTTTCTCTTTGAACGACATACCCGACCATGCACTCAGATTTATCAGGCGTATCGTATTATCTAATATACTGAACTCCGGCTTTTCTTTAAAAGAGAAATAGATAGGACTGACGGATGTATGATATATCCTGAAACCAAAACGGGCAAAGAATTTCTTTATCCTTAATCTTTCGCTGATTATCCGGTAGTGCACATAGCTGCTGTGCAGGTTCTTAGACCCGCCAAACAATACCAACCCTATTATTGTAAGAATGCAAAAGAACTCAACTGATGCTAATACGAAATGCCCGGTCAATGATGCGTGAAAGGAAACCAGTATTGCAAATGCAAGCACCTCCACAAGGCCAACTACAAAACCTACAGTCCACACCCGCTTATACCTCTTGCTGAAATAAACGGCTTTCGCGTCATACTCGTTCTGTTTCCCTTCTATAAAATCGTTCAGATGGCTTGTCTCCCTTATGTCAATCACCTCTCTTTCACCTAGCCGCTTATGTGTATCCTCGTGCAGATAGTTAATATGCACATGTTCATCTTCCGGATCAATGACAAGGATATTTTTCTTCTTCTCTATTGCATAAGTCACTACATCCGTTGTTCCACCCACCCCTTTACCCGTCTTCCCATTCCAGATGGCGATGAGAAAATCAGCTTCATCCACCAGCTTTCTGCCCATATCAAGGAAAAGCTGGTCGTTCTCCTTATTATTCCTGCTCCCTGATAACGTTTTATCAGCATCACTAACTGTATTGTACACCTCATAAAACTCCTCCTTTTCCTTTTCACCCGAAAATCCCTTAAGATATTCATCTACCTCAAAAGGTAAAATCACTTTCAACGGCAGCCCCATTGATAAGGCAGCCTTGGCAAAAATGGTATCAGCCCCCTCGGCAAGCGGGCTTAATGCTTCAAATACAGCCTTCGGGTCATGTTCCTGCACGGTGAACATGATATTCTCAATAGCCTTCCTGATCAAGGGTCCAATCCTGCCCTTTTGCTCTGCTGTCAGATGCCTGTGGCCGGTGACACTAATAACAATCTTACTCATCCGAAAACGTTATGCTAATTCACTTTTTAGTAAGAGACCTCACTATTTTAATAAACTCCTTATTTATTTTATGCCCTCTAGGCGATATACGCACATAGTCCTTGCCCAACGACCTGAAAACACTTCCATCCAGCGCATTTGCGCCAAATTGATTGATTGCATTAATGAATGCCTTTGAATCAGGGAAATACCGGGACACATTCACCAACAGATAATTAGATGACGACGGCACAAAAGTATAGCTCAATTTTTCCAGTTCCTGCTCCAAGTACCTGCGCTGTTTATCGCAATACGCTTTCGACCGCTCGAGAAACTTTTTATCCTCCAGCACCAGTCCTGCTATCTTTTGGCTGATAACCGTTGTTGAAAATGGGGTCTGCCTTCTCTCAATAGCCAGCACCTTTTCCTGCGGCCCGGCCACATAGCCAATCCTTAAACCTGCTAAGCCGAAGCCTTTGGAAAAAGACCGCAACACCAGCAAATTAGATAGCTTGCCTGCATATGGCATCAGGCTCTCCCCACCAAAGTCGATATTCGCCTCGTCAACCATAAATATGGTATTCGGGTGTTTCTTAATCACCTTGATGATTTTGGCGATATCCATAGCTTTTCCAGTGGGGTTATTAGGATTGCACAACACCACCAACTTAGTCTTTGGGGTTATGTGTTTCGCCACCTGCCTATAGTCCATATCCATTTTTTTAGTGAATGGGATAAACTTTGGCACACCCCTTACTAACAAAACAAGTATCTCATATGCCGGAAAACTGATTTCAGGCAATAGCACCTCATCTCCCGGATCAATAAAAGTGAGCAATGTAACATGCAACAGATCGCTCACACCCGGCCCTACATGCACCTCCCCTTCATTTAAATTATTGTATTTCGCAATTTTATTTCTTAAGCTGATAGCCGTAACCTCAGAATAAGAGGTGAGATCGATATTCCCGGACATTAAAAATTTCTGCACAGACTTAGGACAACCTATCGGATTAATCCCGATGCTCAGGTCTATGGGAAAGCTTTGGTCTTCAAGATAAGCATAATCGACAAGGCCACTACGGATAAAATTAGAGAGTGATAACGAAATATCACTTTGATCGATAATTTTCGTGTTATTCAACAAATACTCGAAATCAGACGTCATCATCCCGGCATTAAAAAACCGATTTGCATAAATACAATATTTATTCCGATTTTTATAGTTTTACCCTACCAACAAGGGCTTATATATGCTTGAAAATGTAGTGGTAAGGGCTGCTGACCAAAAAGACATACCATCACTGCTGCTATTGAATAAAAAATGGCAGAAAGTAGCTTTAGGTAATGAAACGGGCAGCGGTTTCTTATCTGGCGAAATAAACGAGGATGCATTTTCTGCTATGATCGCCAATAATGAAGTAGCCGTAGCGGAAGATAATAGCGGGCAGATTGTAGCATACCAACTGATTAGTAATACATCAAATGGCATTATCCTTATCATACACGGTGACCTTGTGAACAGCCTTGAAGAAAAGGGCCTAATAGCTAGAAACTCAAAAGTGGGAATAGGTGTGCAGATTTGTGTTGACAAGCCATATCAGGGCACCGGGTTGAAAACACAGGTATTTGAACAATTACGCAAACAAGCCTCAGGTAAATATGATTACCTTTTTTCAACGGTAGGTAAAGAAAATGAGCGGTCTCACAAAGCGCATAAAGCTGATGGCTGGGAAATCATCTCCGAAAACGATACGCACTATTGCATTTTATACCGCCTGTAATGGCCGGGCGTCATTCTGCACCGACATTATTGCTTTATCACTCAGGGTGAAGAGCAGTTTTAACCCCAACGTGTCCGCTATAAGGTCGGTATGTTCATAGTTCACTGCCACAAGGTATTCCATGTTGAATTGATAGGTCTGCTTACTGATATATTCATTTAGACCGTGGGCGTGCCTCTTCCTGTGTTTTGCAAAAAGCCCCCACTTTATAAAATAGACCAACAGCGCCGGATCCAATTCTTCGTCAAGATTCATGTCGGTTACTGCGTGCATTTTTGCCGCATACACTTTATCATATGCTCCATTTAGCAAATAATGAGCAGTCGCATTTAGATTTTCCTGGTGGCTGGCAGCAAATGCATAAAGCACTCCCTGGTCCTGCGTGAGGCGGTAGTATTCTTCCAATGTCAGTTGCTTGATATATGGTCCTACCGTCATAAAGCTGTTCATCAGCAATTCCTTTAACCGAGCGGTGCAGGGAAGCTGATAGATTAATAATGTCTTTTCAAGGCTCTCTTTCTTTGAACTATAGGAACCCTCTTCTACTATCGGCAGCAGCAATTTTTTCATTTCCGGCTCCAACAGGTTATCCAACAACTCTATGGCAAACAACTTATTTTCAAGCGACTTATCCCTACTGTTAATCACATCCTGCACTACTTGCATAGAATCTTTGTCGTAAAGCACTTTAAGCAATTCGAATAGCAGGTTCTTTAACGTCAATATGTGATCAGCAAGAGCATCTACAAGTAATTTATCCACGTCGCCTTCTATATCATATATAGCAGATTCTGCCGACATAATCTCAGCTGCAACATCCTGACACAATCCGGTAAAAAAGAAAATATCATCATGCCTCATCACATACTTGCCTTGGTAAATCACCTGGAGCATCTGAAGCATTTGCACTCTTAACTGCAGCTCAGATACCCCGTAATATTCTTTCACAAAGCTCACCCTTGCCTGTTCGGGCTGGTGGCCCATGTACAGGATAATAAGCAGCCTGCTGAAAAAGTTCTCATTATTATAATAAATGCTCTTCAGTCGGCGCACCATCGCGGCCTCCCCTATAGATGTTTTCAGGTTAGGATTGTAGTGTAATATATGATTGGCCAATGAATCTTTGTCCAATTTCAGCACACTGTCCATAACCTCATTCACTAGTGCGTGACGCTTGGCCATACGTTGTTTCTTTAAGCCGTCTGCCGGCATCATCCCCTCCTCTTGTTCAACCGACAGGGGCGCATTGGGTTTAAAGCTACGCAGGTAGCTCCGTATCTTACCACTGTAGGAACTGAACAACGAGAACGAAAACCAGCACCAGATGGCAAAAATGACTAAGTAAACAAAAGACACCACACGGAGAAAAACTAGCACATCGCTACTATTGAATGACAGGGAGAGAATCCATAAAAGCACCCCGGAAAGTATGGTTGCATATTGTGTAATAGTACCGTCTATACTCGTCTGCAAATGCGCCCGGTCTTCCGGCTCAGTCACTTGGAATATTACTTTCATAGCTGGCACCGTCACGCCTTTTCTGATAACGCGGTCGCTCCATTTATTCAGCAACAGGAAAAAGACCAAAAACAGCGGTATATCATAAAACACCAGGCCGGTAATTGCCGCCAATAACGACGAGATGAACAAAATGGCCGGCAGCAGCAGCAAAGACACCTTCATTCCATAGGAGCGGATAATAGTGCCTGACAATAGTGAAATAAGCAACTCCCCTATTTTGATAGTGCTGAAAACCACCGCCACAATCACCGCTATATCTGCGCCACTCTCTTTAGCTATATGGCGCACAGAAAGCAGATAAGTATAGTCTGCAAAATAAACGGTTAGCACAGAGAATACGGTAACCACTGCTATCACCATATAGAACTTATCCTTGCGAAAGAAAGCAAAGTCCATTTTTTTAGGTGCGTTGTTAATGTGTGCCGAACCCAGCTTTTCTTTATTATTCTCGTAGATGCGCTTCAAAGGTATGATGGCTGCGATATAAGATATGCCGGATAACACATAAAGGAACGACGGGCTCATCCACTGGGTTAACAAGGGAATAATAAGGAATGCAATCACTGAGGCCAGCACCTCTCCCGTACCTATGAGCGCCAGCAATCGTTTGCTTTGCGAAATATTGAATATTCTTATACAAATAGTAGCAAAGCCCAGTGCTTGCATTGTGGCAAACGGCAACACCACTATAAACCCCGTATAAGCAATATAGATTGACCATTCTGATGAATCATCAATAAAATACCGGCCAAGGTAAAGCAGTATGGCCGACACGCCATAAATGACGAACCCCATCGTATAGCTATACAATATACCCGATTTTTTCTGCCATCTTTTATACAACGTTATCAGCAGGTAGCCGAATACACCCGACATGATATAGACCGGGGGCAGGCTGGTAACGCTGGTCTTCTTGATAAAATAGGTGCTGGCAACGACAAAAAAGAATGCGGCCCCAAACCCCGAAAGCAGGGACTGGACAAACAAAAGCCTGAAGTCTTTTTCCTCTGATGGGCTTAAATTAATGTATTTCGCTAGCCTGCCTGATGCCATACTACCTTTTTAAATCAAATATCAACCTTGCCATATAATTCCGTCCCGGCTGTATCACTCGCGGCGCATATACATTGCCATCGGCAGTGCGCACTCCGGGCGTATAATATTTATTGTCTGCAATATTGTTGCACCCCACCTGTATCAATATACCATTGACTATCCGGTAGCCAAGCGTTGCATTCAGCAAGGCATAGCCGGGAATATTTGTAAAGGGGTTAGATGCCACAGAAGTATTTTTACCTGTTGGCTTATCGCCCACATAGTTCACCCGTGTATTCAGGTTAAACTTATTGCGGAAGAACGCAACATTAACTCCTGCATTGCCCGAAAAAGTAGCAATATCCCCTGTGCGCACCGACGAATCCGTCCCTTTGATTGACGTAAAAATGGTCTGTGGACTGGTGAACGTGACATTTGCATAGACGGACAGGTGCTTATCAATAAACACCTCCGATGCAGCCTGGCACCCATAAACTACCGACTTACCAAGGTCGCGATATTGCTGTGTAGTCCCGCTGCCATAGGGCACACTCACCAGCGACAACAAGTGCGAGTAATCACTCCGGTAAGCGGCCAACTCAATATAGCTGCGCTTATCCAGCCTGTACCTTGCCGATAGTTCATAGTTCTGTACCTTTTCCGGCTCCAAGTCAGGATTATTGAGCAGCCGCGAACCCGTTGTAGAGAATTTGTTCTGATTGGATGCATTCAGGAACGCCTCAGCATAGATAGCTTTGAAAATGAACTTACCGGGATACCAAATCACATCCATGCGGGGGTTAAATACCGTGCCGTAGCCATATACCCCCCTGAACCTGTTATTATCAAGCCTGCCGCCAATATCAATATTAAGTTTGTGTTTCGTATTGTGATAGGCTGCTGTAGCATAGCCACTTACGGTATAAGTGGTGAAGTTATTTCCACCCGGCGAATCTATAGCCCGGCCATACCGCACCGCAGGATCCAATGTTGTAGTTATATAGTTGGCCTGCAGGATGCCGCTGGTAAATTCCGCACCCAAAAGCACATCAAACTTATCGTTGATGATATACTGCGACTTCAGTTCTGACCGCAGGATATTGGATGCCTGGTAAAAATTGACCCTTGCGTAATATGGCGAAACGCCATTCATGAAGCTATGATTACTTAATGCCCCGTTGCCATAACCTGAAAAAGTGGTCACACGTGAATCATCCCCGAAATCCATATACCTGTAATACGTGAAACTGGTGAGGCTTATTCGCTCTGAAATCTTATTGTCGTAACGGGCATAAACAAAATAATCGCGTACCTGCCAGTTCGTCAATGCGGCATTAGTAGAAGCGAAATTATCAACGAAGTCGCCGCTTGCACCTTCATTCTTGTTCCAGTACTGGAAACCAAATTTAAAGTGGCTGATGGCCAGCTTTGCAGAAATGTAAAAATCCTGAATAGGCGCTTCATACTTACCCGAATTCTTTGAAGCTATCTTATAAAAAGCCTTATCAAGGGAATCTGCACGGCGGATACCAGCGGCGGTGGGCACTATTTTTGTTGAATCTCCGCTCACCTGATAGTATTGCCCAGCATACTTCGAAGCGCTGTCTGCCGAATATTTCATCGTCATCCTGTTCGTATAGGCAGCATCTCCATAGGTAGGCACGCCGTCCCAATACGGCTCACTAGAAAGGTCTACCCCATCAGAAAAATAGGCCCTTCCGGTAACACTGAAAAATAATTTTTTACTGCTTACCCCGGCTGTTCCATCTACAAATCGGGTATGATAAGAAGCAACACCTGTATGCATATTGATACCTACTGTTTTGGGCTTGCTGTTCCTTTCGGCACCAGCACTACCTAGTATAAGGTCATCCTCGTCCTTGGTCACTATATTGATAACACCGCAAAATGCGTTGGCGCCATATATATTGGATGCCGGGCCGTAAATGACCTCCACCCGCTTCACACTGGATATAGGGTACTGCTTGGATATATATGCGGCATTGCCCCACAGGTCGTTGTTCTCCACCCCGTCTATCATTATCATGGTACGCTCAGTAAGCGCCGGGGCGCGGTAGCCGCGCTGGTACAATACCGAATAACTGATGCCAAAATCTCGCGATATATCAAATCCCGGCAGATCGTTGAATATAGATTCAATATCCATGTACCCCCTGTTCTCTATATCCTTCGCAGTGATTACCTGCATAGTTGCCGGTGCCATATCAATGCTCTCTGCTTTTTTTGATACTGAGGATGTGCGCGAAGCCCTGGTCTGTATGCGCACATACGCCAGCTCCAGACGAAAACGTTGGGGGTCCTGGTCTTGCGGCTGGTAGTTATCATCGAGGCTGAGCAATAATTGTATGTACCTGTCGGCTTCACTGATAGAATCCAGTGCGAGATAGCATTTTGCCCCTAGGCTATATGCTGCTATCTTCTGCGGCAATTTATATCCGCCGTTGTCAAGACAGTATTTAAGCCCGTCAAGGCATTCCGTAAACCTGCCTATATCATAGTTGTACTGCGCCTGCGTTATAGAATTGGCACCACATTCAGTTTGCGCACCTGCAGCTAACGAAAATGATATGAACAAAACAAACAACAATAAGTTCTTAAAAACGCCGCCCATATATGCAATGATTTATTTTTTCATTAAAAGATTGTAAATCCCCGTCATCGTGGTGGGATAGCCTACTATCCGCATATCCTCCCCTCCCGAGAAAACATACTTCCCATCGGGCGTATAGTAAAGATTATACACCCAACTGAAATGCTGTTGCAGCGTTATCGCATCATCAATATTCAATTCCCCGCCTGGTTTTATCTCCGTCAATTTCACTGTTTTATCGCTGCTTGCAGTAGCCAGTTGCAGCACACCATCGCCTACCATACTGAATTCAAGGTCATTAATAGCCGACCTGTGCAAAGTGGACGATGCCGACTGCCCGTTGCCCAGGTTCCGAACGATTACTCCTCCATTGTACATACCTATTGCTAAATATTTTCCTGACTTGTCCATTGCCAGGCTTGTCACCGGGAAGGTAGCCGGGTAAATATGTGCCGGACGGGAAGGCATCTGCTCCCACCCCGAAAACTCCATGACACTTTTTGAGTTCGCTACAAATATCTTACTGCCACCTAACACTACTGAAGCACAATTATCTACCTTCACGAACAAACCTGTTTGCGCGGTGTTCTTCACTTCATATTTCGTCACACCTTCCGTTGTCTGAACAATAAAACTCTTACTGTCAGCAAACAGACCTTTGCGCCCTTTACCCGCAAACGCAACTTTGGCATACTCCTTTAGTTTACCCTCTGTGGTTACCGTGTAGAGTATTGCCTTATCAAGCATCACAGCCAGCAAATAATCTCCTGCCGGAGATACACTTAAAGACCGTATTTCGCCATGCGCGTTCTCCGCAGTTTTCCCATCTATTTTCCCATCTCTGTATTGAAATGCGACAATCGTGCCCGCCTCATCCCCCGAAAAAAAGATGCTTGAATGGGGCATTCCGGTTATAGCCCGCACCGGGCGCTCGTGGTATATTTTATTATTAGCATTGTTTATCTCGTTCTGCCATGTCAGGTAAAGCGCATAGTAAATATCATTATCCTGAAAGTTACCTTTGTTCTTCTGGTTCTCGCTATACGCTTTCAACGCAAAATCACGGCAGTTCTGGTAATCCTTCTCATTCATTTTGAGCATGGCGCTATGTGCGTAATTCTTCGATCTCGCCAGCATTTCCAACCTTTCCGCTTCAGCTTTCTCCTTTAGTGCGTTAAAGCGCGCCACCTCAGCCTCCTGCTTGCTTTTTTCAGCACGTTCCGCACTTATTTTTGCCTCTTCAGCACTTATCTTCGCCTCTTCAGCATTCTTTTTCGCATCTTCCTCCGCCAGTCGTGCTTTATGGCTCTCCAGCTTTGCTATGCTTTCCTGCTTTATGGCTTTTTTCTCCTGCTCCAGCGCAAACTGCTCGCTCTTTTCCGCACTGTCCCTCGCTGCCTCAGCGTTATGCTTCTCTATTATCGCAGCTTCCTTGCTTGCGTCTGCCTCTTTCTTTCGTTCCAACGCTATTTCTTTTTCCTTAAAGGCAGCCACCTGTGCTTTCGCTGCCTTATTCCTTTGGTCATACGCCAGTATAGCCAGCATAAATGCAAGCAGCGCAATCACCGACACAACAACAGTTATCCGCCGGGTGATGCGCAGGCGTTGCTTCTGTAGCTCTTCTTTGTGCTTTATCTCTAGGTCGCGCTGCTGTCTGCTATGCTCCAGGAAGAATATCGCCTTATCGTAGTATGGGTTGTAACGCGAGGCCCATGCGGCATTGGTGTTCTGTTCTTCCCTCCATTTAATAGCTATCTGCAATTCCGGGTCGCGCCACAATCCACCCTTTCCAGTTTCATACAGGTTCACGGCCTCACATAAGTGCAGGTACACCTGTGCCGATTCCTCTTCCTCCTCCAGCCAGTTGATGAGCCGCTTCCATACACGCATCAGGCTCTCGTGCGAAATATCTATTATGGAGTTCTCCGTCAGTTTCACAGGCACAGCAGGCACAAGAAATCCCCTCCCGGGCTTCCTGAATATTTCCACTACCCTTATTACATCTTCTTTAGGCACATCTGCCGCTGCGCTCAGTTCAGAAAGCAGCCTCGGCCTCCTGATGCCCATTGCAAGCCCGCCTTTATCAGTCAGCTCCTTAAATATCTTCTCACATATCTGACGTTCTTTATCGGTCGTCAGTTCTGAGAATGCCTCTTCCGCATGTTGCGAAAGCGCCTCGGAAATCGTGCCTATATGCTCATAATCCTCTATATCTATCGGCTCATTCGGCTTTCCTTTCTTTCCCCACTCATCCCAGGTGCGCATCAGCGCATGTTGCAGTATAGGTAGCTGATCCGGATTATCGCCCACATCATTCAGCAGGCGGTTCACCAGTGCCGGTGTTATAGACCCTCCACCCACTGCAATTGGTCCGGTTATCGCCTCCCTCCTTTCTTCACGTGTCATGCGGGGCACCAGGTATTGCCCCTCATTTATCGCTTCCGGCAGGCCCCTGAACTCCGTACAATCTCCTAGGAAATCAGACCTCATGGTGAACACCACATATATCGGTAGTTCTTTCTGTTCGGCGGCTTTTAATAACAGGTTGATAAACGCTACCGAATCGCGCTTACCTTCCTTAGCGTCTTTTTCATACTTGCTGAAACGAAATATCTCTTCAAACTGGTCAACAAGTACCAAGAGGTTATTTTTCCTGTCAAGGCCCGATTGTTTGTAGGCTTCTATAAGGCCCAGATTGCTCCTGCGTAATATCGTTTCATTGATAGCCGTATTTGTCTCGCTCTCTTCATCCGACTGGTCATCCCTCAACACCCCGTTTTTCATCAGTGCCTCGTTCAATTGCCCTATCGGGTCATTGCCCGGCCTGAACAATGCAATACGCCACTGCGACCCAACGCCCGACATAAGCCCGCTATGTAGCGATGGCAACAATCCCGACTTCACCAACGATGACTTACCACTACCAGAAGAACCAATTATAGCAAGGAACCTTGATGTACGCAGCTTCCTCAGCAATTCGTCAATTTGCTTTTCCCTGCCGAAAAAGAGAATATCCTCCTCCTCTTCGAAAGCCCTCAACCCGGGAAACGGGTTTATTAACTTATTCTGTACCTCCATAGTGCCTCTGTTATAGTTTCGACAGTATATTTTTTAATTCCTTCGCCGGCAGTTGCTCTATCCCGTTCACCACTTCGGCTTCCAGTGTCCTGAAACGTTGCTTTGTGGGGGTGGCCGGCGCGGCAAGGTACACACCCTTGAAGGAGAGTGGCTTTGTGCGGCCATACCCGTTTATCTTCATAAAATCGCGCATCTTCGTGCGCAGCCATATTTCACTGGCATTGCCATAGTAGATGATAACACCCGCGCAATTCTTCAGGTTCTCAATGTGGTCTTCCCTTATCAGTGTCTCATCGCCTTCAAATATGGGCAGCACTACCTCCACGCCATTGTTGAAGAGGAAATCCTCAAGCGGGGTAATACCTTCCAGGTCCTGTGCATCACAGATAAGGTACACCATCTTGCTTCCGGTTTCCTGCTGCACTTCGAGGTCAGCTACAGCATTGTTATCCTCCATAGCCACTAGCTTGTCATGTATCACACTTTTAAAATCCTCTATCGATCCCTTTACCACGTCCGCCCCGGCTATCACATCTTTGCTGCCTGCCGTCAGCTTCTGTAAAAACTTCTTCTGGCGTTCATCCACAGGATCCATATTTTCAGGTATCCATATCAACCTCGACAGGTTGTCCGCCACGCTATGCGATACACCTATCTCATTCTGTATCTCCACTATCGATTTCTCCGCGCCTTCGGGCACAATACCGTAGTTATTCCCTACAAGGTGTATGGCCAGTTGCGCATCCTTCATATAGCTCTCCACATTGTCTTTCAGCACAGGTGCCACCAGCGATAGCTGCCCGTAAGGCAATATGTTGTACCCATGGTCCTGCAGTTCTCTTTTTATGCTGTCTCTCAGGTCCTTGGTGTCGTAGCTCGATTCAGATAGGAAAATGTTCTTTATATGCTTGCCATCCTGCTGCCCTCCGGAAACCGTAGCAGGGCCGTGCGCGTCAATTGTTTTAAGTTCCTGAAGGTAGGCGGCAATATCATTCGCAAGGTCGTCCAGTTTCTCCCAATATCCCTTTTCTGTATGGGTAAATATCGGGGACATCTCTTTTATCCTGTTCGTTGCCGGATCGGTAGTATAGAATTCATAACCAAGTATATTCTTAATGCAATCCGGGTGCTGATCCTGGCTCACCGGCGTCTTGATTACTTTGAAAACCCGCGCCTTGTTGTTAATAACAAAACCCGAAGTTTGCTGGCATACTTCATGAAACTGGGTAACCTCTCTTACACACCATTCTGATTTTATATACCGGGGAGTGATGATTGAAATCATTATCGCCACCTTCGAGAACTGGTCCACTATCTCCTTGTCAAATATGTGGTTGCCCTGCAGCACAGGGTCACGCCATATTATTGGCTTCACACCCATTAGCTGCCCCAGCCTGATCTCCAGCGCACGATGGAACTCTGAGATCCACCCCTTCTTATCCGCTATCAGCGACTCGTCATCAATATGAGCATAACTGATAAATATGTCTCTGTCAAACTGCATCTCTATTTTTTATTTTCCATTTTCAGGGAAGTAAGTAAAGGCATTAAAAGAAAAATATCCAGGTCTTTCTTTTTCTCTGCATCGGCCAGTTTATCGTAAGGTATCAGTTGGTCATGTATCTTCAATCGTTCTTTTACAATATTTTTTGTTGCCTTGTCTTTTGGCAATATCCCAAAACGATAATTAAGTACCATCTTCTCCGCGCACCACCGCTTATGCTCTATAGGTGCGATTACCGGGAATGAATGTAATATATTTTCATGAGTAAGTGGCATACATCCCATATTTTCCATAATATTTGTCTTCACAGCCATATGGCGGGCGGCATACCTGTTGGCGCTTTTCTTTCGGTAAGAAAGCATATTCCATCTGCTTTTTATACCAAATCCCCCCTTCAGTTCGCCAACACTGCTTTTGGTTACGTTCGCAATTTCCCGTAGCACGAGGTTTTCTATCTCCGCTTCGCCATAGTTCTGCTGCTTCGCCTGTAGTTCCAGCAGCTTCTTGTCAATCGCAGTCACTAACGGGCCATCATCGGCTATATTCCATTTCTCTTTCAATATCGGCCCGAACTCATATCTGATGGAATAATAGTAATTAATAACCCGCGATAGCATATCTACATACTCACTCTCTTCCAGCAGCCGGCTGCTCGTACAACTATCTGCAACCAAATGCATCAGGTCAATATTCAGCTGGTTTTTCAGCACTTCCGTAAGCTGCTCCCTACTCCCCTTCGCTTCGTCCAGCAACCCAACTATATTGCTATCCTCCGGGAAACAAACCACAATACCCGGCTTCTGGTATTGCTCTATCTGCCCTGCCAGAAACTGCCGGAACCTTGTTGCAACATTCACCAGTTCGGCGCCTTCATCGCCAAACAGGTACGCGCATTTCACCTTGCTTAGTTTCTCAATCAGTTCTTTCGACCAATTGAAATTGGCAAAGAACTTATCATTCAGCAATTTAACCGGTACTATATCCACATACTCCCGGCAAAACGGGTATTTGTACATCAATTCGTGTAGCAGGTCGTCAGCATTCCTGTCTACCAGTAATAATTTTATACTCCTGCAACCTTTGTAATGGCTCAGGATAATGTTCTCTACGATAAACTCTTCGGCGGCCTGGTTATATCCTATTACTGCAATGGACTTTTCTTCGCTCTCGTCTTTAAAATCGAAATACCGGTGCGGGGGATAGTGATCGTATATTTTTTTTGCCGCGGCGCTGTATATATTGAATGCCTCAAACTCAAAAATATTGTCAGCGCTGCCAATATCAATGTAGTCCTTCATCAGCTCCATATTACCCGCCCTGCTGATATGGGTGAGTACAAGCACATTGTTTTTAGCCGCTTTTTCCCTCAGGTACCTGATTAGTTTCAAAGACAGTTCAATATTCACATTATCATCGTTGAAAGCGATTACGCAGGCACGGGATTGGGATACCTGCATTGTATCAAACAACCGATTCGTATGCCCCGCATCACTGAAGTGTATGATACCCTCCTTGCGTATTGTCTCTAAGTAAGGATGCGCCTCGTTTCCCTCTGCCAGTATTACCTTATATTTGTGCGCCAGCAGGTCTGTGAAAATGCTTGTACCAAGTTTTTCCATTGAGAACACAATCACATGCCCCTTATAGGTGTATTTGATTTTCAGCCTGATGAACAAGCGGGATAAATGCCTGTACACTAAGCTATAGATGCCTAGTCCGAATACCACAGCAGCTATGTACCTGGCTACAAGCAGATACATATTACTGGTCGCGTCCTCAAGAGATATGTTATTGAGTATAAAAAAGAAAAGCGTGGAATAAATCGCGCCCGGCAATGAAAAATCCGGCCCCTTGAGTTCCCTGTAACCTATTATTCCGAACAGGAAAACAAAACATATTAATACAGGAACAATAAATATCTTTATATCCCGCTTGTTTCCCATTACCAAGAAAATTAAAATGTTATCCCCCGCTAATTAAAATATGCGTTGAAATTAGTAAAAATTGGAGAGAAAGCAGATATACCGGCAAAAGAGATAAATAACATTTAACCGCTCCGTTTCATCAAATAAGCCCCCATACTTATCAGCACCACAATCAGCGCGCCTATTACGTTCAGCCACAAAAAAGACACTATATTAAGTATATATATGACTATTACACTTAACTCCGCCACCACAGCCGCTGCAAAAACAAGGTTGCCTTTCGCACGCTTTACATAAAAGGCCACCAGGAAGATACCAAGTATAGTACCATAAAAAAGCGAACCCAGGATATTTACGGCCTCTATCAGCGAACCCAGCTTTGCAGCAAACATAGCTACGCAGATACAGAATGCCCCCCAGGCCAGAGTATGTATCTTTCCGTGCCTTACTTCGCTTTTTGCGCTTTGTGGTTGCTTGCCCGGCAGGTGTATATCCATCAGGGACGAGGCGGTAAGCGAGTTTAGCGCGGCAGATATAGACCCCCACGAGGCCAGTATGATGACCGCGAACAACAGCCCCACTATACCCTTCGGCAGTGCATTCTTCACGAAATAGAGGAAGATGTAATTAGTATCATTCTTGTCTGGGCTGTAATGGGTAGCTATATGCTTGGATATGCTGTCACGCATTAAGTCTATCTCACGGCGGGAACCGGCAAATTCACTCAGTGCCACGGCCAACTGCGGGTCATTGTACTTTTTGTACCGCACTACCGCCTGCGTTTTCTCCTGTAGCTGGCGGTGCAGCCTGCCATAGCTTTCTTCCATTGCAGCCACTTGCTGTGGTTCATTTTTTTGATAGGCTTTGTATGCCGCCGTATTGAACGACAGGGGCGAGGAATTAAAGGTATAGAACACAAATACCAGAGCCCCTATCAGCAATATCAGGAACTGCATAGGTATCTTCACTATCCCGTTCAGCAGCAGCCCCCGCTTGCTTTCGGTTGTGTCCTTTGCGGTTATATACCGCCCCACCTGGCTTTGGTCGGTCCCGAAGTAAGACAGTGCAAGGAAAAAACCGCCTATAATACCGCTCCATATATTGTACTTGTCCTTCCAGTCAAATTGCGTGGTGATGACATTCAGCTTCCCCGATTTGCCCGCTATGTACAGCGCATCACTAAAACTCACACTCTCCGGCAGTTTTTGCACCACTAAATAGCCTGCCAGCGCCATAGATGCCAGTATGATGAGGAATTGCAACTTCTGGGTATGGGCCACTGCCTTCGCACCGCCGGCATAGGTATATATGATGAGCAGACCACCCATAATTATGTTGGTCAGGTATATATTCCACCCCAGCATAGACGACAGGATAATAGCAGGCGCGTAGATGCTCACCCCTGTCGACAGGCCGCGTGATAACAGGAACAGCAACGAAGTGAAAAGCCTTGTTTTCCGGTCAAACCTTTCTTCAAGGTATTGATACGCAGTAAACACTTTCAGATGGTGAAAAATGGGGATGAACGTAACGCAGATGACCACCATAGCTATCGGCAGGCCAAAATAGTATTGCACAAAGCGCATACCATCGGTATATGCCTGCCCCGGTGCTGAAAGAAAAGTAATAGCACTGGCTTGCGTGGCCATAATGCCCAGCAGCACCACATACCACGGCATCTGCCTGTCGGCCAGCAGGTAAGAGTGTGCGCCGCTATGGTGCCCCCGCCCTTTATACAGCCCGTAAGCTATCATGGCAGACAGAGTGATCAATAAGACTACCCAATCGAGCTGGCTCATTTATAATATTGCGTGAATTGAAAATACAGCACTATTTGTACCACAAGCAACAAGATAACTGCAAAATACCACACAGGCCATTTTTGTTTTTTAAGTTGATTCATAAATTGACCATTTAGATATCACCTCCCTTTAGGCTCGGAGCTTATCATATTCATTAGCAACCTTATCGCCCCCTTATTCCCTGCCGGCAACTGCCGGGAGAAGGATAATGATGTATAGATGTAATTTCCCTTCCCGTATTTAGTGTACAGTGTACCACCCGTCAATGGCTGCTCCCCGGCATCATGCATCGAGAAAAGCGTTTTATACTTTTCATCCCATTTTTTTGCAAAGTACAGTCCCCGCTCCTGCACCCATCCTTCAAAATCTTTGTCAGTTATTTTATTCGGATAGTTCAGCAAGGGGCTGGCGGGGTCAGTAAATTCCATTTTTGCGTCTTCCTCAGTTACCCGGTCACCGGACAGTGTTATTGGGTAGGGGCCTATTTTCGTGGTGGCCATATCCTGCAGTGTGTTATACTGCATCACTAATGTGCCGCCATTCTGCACATACTGCATCAGCACGGGCAGCCAATAGGCCATTCTTTTCTCCACATTCACCGCCCTTATCCCGGTAATGATGGCATCATACTTTTTCAGGTTCGCCGCGCCGGCCATATCACCATCCTTTAGTACATCCACCTCCAGCCCTGCCTGCCGCAGCAATGCGGGAACAAAATCTCCTGCCCCTTCTATATACCCTATGCGCTTAGCAGTACACTTCCAGTTGCTACGCAATACCTTGGCATAAGGGTCTGTGAAATACTGGAGCGTGGGCAGGTGATTATACTGTATCAGGTGCTGCGATTTGTTGTAGGTTTGGCCTCCGGCTGCCACCTCAGCAGATAAATAAAAATCATCGCCTCCCTGCTGTGCAGCTACCTGTGGCGATATGCTGATAGGTATGATAGTATCGGTTGAAGCGGAAAAATTCAGACCCTTGATAGTAGCAACCGATGTTTTGCTTCCCGACACTGTAAGCATGGCATCCTTGATCTCTTTAAAGGCATGAATCCTTACCTGTGCTTCTACCGAGCCATCCGGCTTTGCCACAAGCAACGCATTGTTGAACGACACCGATGCATCCGGCACTATACGCAATTGCTCCACAATATCTCCTTTCACAGGATCAAGTTTTTTGTACGACAGCGGCACCTTTACCGTCATATCCACACCACCTATCCGCAGGATCAGCGTGGCATTCAGTTCATTGGGCGTTTCCGGCAGTCCAAGCAGCGTATCATGAGCTATAGCAAACATATCCTTCTCGGCATGTGGGCGTGATAACCAATAAGGCTGCGTAAATGGTTCATTTATGGGTATGCTGATAGCATGTTCAAAAGTATGCAGCGTATCCACCGACAGAATCATATTTGTTACCGTATCACCATTGCCCCACTTTATGCTGCTCAACACTACCGGAGTCTGCGAGCGCGCTATCACACGCAATGTAAATGGCAGCGTAGCGCCCCTCACAGCCTGCGGCTGCTTTGCATACACCTCAGCCATAAATCCCGAACAATCAAGGATTACCTTGTCTATTTCCGCGAGCTTCTGTTTCCGCCAGTATTCATCCGTTACCCCCGCTACTTTGCCACGCACCGCAAGCAAAGCGGGTATGCTGGCATCAGGATGCCTGAAGTCAAAACGTTCCTCTACCTGTTTCAGGTCGTTCTCAATATCTCCCCTGCCCACGCGGTTCCATGTTATATCGATGCCGTCAAAAAATGAGGCCGTCAGGCTATCCCCATCCACCAATTTGAAATACTCCGTTTGCACACCGGGCACACTTGGCGTGCCTGCCCCCTGGCTTTTATGTATACTCCGGCTACGCCCAGCCAGCTCTCCGCAGCCTTCGCCAAAACCCGGCAGGTACTGCCCCACCCCAACCTTGAATTGATCTTCGGCTGTCGTGTTCCTGTCACCAAACTTATACGTGTTCTGCAGCAACCGCTTTGGCTGCCACGACGGGAAATATTTCAACTGCTCTGTGTATTGCATTTTGTCGCCAGTCACTTTAAATGCTTTTGCCGCAATGATCGCCGATGCAGCATGTTGGCCATGGCCGGCCATAGTATTGGGCGGGAAACGACATATCACCACATCCGGCCTGAATTTGCGCATCACCCACACCGCATCATAAGTAAGCAGGTATTCCGGCCAGTGCCTGAATGTCTCCTCATGGGTTTTGGAAAAACCGAAATCAATGGCTCGTGAAAAATATTGCTCTGCACCGTCCAACTTCCGTGCTTCTATCAGTTCATGAGTGCGTATCAGGCCCAGCGCTTCGCTCTGCTCACTGCCCAGAATATTTTGTCCCCCATCTCCCCGCGTCAGCGATAAATAGGCAGTACGTATATGCCGGTCGTTTACCAGCCAGGCAAGCAGGCGGGTATTCTCATCATCCGGATGGGCTGCTACATACAGCACATTCACTAAGTGCCTCAGGCTCGCTATCTCATTATATATCTTATCAGAAGAAGCGGGCCGCACCTGCTGCGACAAAGCCTTTTCACCGGCTAAAGAAAAAACAATGACCGTAAAAAAACATACCAGTCCGGACAAACGATTATTGATACTCATTGACCAAAAGTAATCACTTCAATAAAAAACAATAGTACTTTTAGCAGATAGGTGTATTTGAATTACTTATGAAATATATTAATACCAATTCAATAAATTGGAACTTTTTCAGTATATTTACTTATAAAAAATAAGGATTCACCACAAATAAGTTGCAATGAACAAAATAATCAGTGCGTTTTTCTTACTTACAGTTTTCCACTCAGCTACTTCAATAGCCAAAAGTAACATCCCTTCAGTTTCCGGCAATCTTTACTTTATCGAGAACAAGGGCCAGATAACCGACCAGCACTCTGCCCCAAGGAGCGATATACAATACGCGATCCAGGCACCCGGCATCAATATATTTATCGGCAACGGACAACTTCACTACCAGTTCTCCCGTCTCACAGTGAAACATACTGACCTTCCGGCATGGCTGATGGCAAAATATAAAGCTAATGAGCAAATTAATACGCAGGAACAGCTTGCTTCGGTAGAAACCTACCGTATGGATGTAGAACTCGTTGGTGCCGGCAAAAACACGATTGCCATTGCTACCGAAAAACTGGCCTATTACGAGAATTACTATCTCGCTGGCTGCCCGCAGGGTGGGCTTCATGCTAATAGCTATGGCAGGGTTACATATAAAAATGTATATAAGGGCATAGATTGGGTCATATATATAAAAAACAATCAGCTTGAACACGAATTCGTTATCGGTCCCGATGGCAACGCCTCAGACATAAAACTCAAATACAGCGGCCACACCTCATTGAAAGTAAATAATGACGGCAGTATTTCAGCCACCACACCCATGGGCGAAATAAGAGAGCATGCCCCTCTTTGCTTTACCTCACAAGGAAAAAATATAACATCTTCTTACCGGCTTAACAACAATATTCTCAGCTATAACGTAGATGTGAATAAAGACCTCACCATTGACCCCACCGTACTATGGTCCACCTACTATGGCCCTGACTCTAACAATACTACTTTCTACGGAATGAAAACAGATAACTCCGGCAAGATATATGCTGATGGCCTCACTTGGGCGCCAACTGTAGGCAATGTAGCAACTGTCGGAACTTTTCAATCAAGCTACGGCGGAGACTGCGATGCATTTCTCGTAAAATTCGACTCTTCCGGCAACCGCATATGGGGCACATACTACGGCGGCAGCGGCGGCGATTGGGCAAACGACCTCGCTATTGACCCTGCCGGAAACCTGTATCTTTTAGGTACCACGAACAGTACCACCGGAATATCAACACCCGGCGCACAGCAAGTGGCAGCAGGGGGTACTTACGATGGTTTTCTTGGACGTTTCGATACAGCAGGCATGCGCATATGGGGAACCTATGCAGGGGGTACGGCTCTCGACTACCCGCAGTCTGCGGCATGTGATTTGTTCGGACACGTTTATATTGCCGGTATGTCCGACTCACATACCAACATCGCAACACCCGGCAGCCATATGCCTCTACGCGGCAGCGGACACGATGACTTTCTCATCCAGTACGATGCTTCGGGTGCCAGGCAATGGGGCACCTACTATGGCGGCAATAACGATGAATTTGGAGGCGCTGTGGCCGCAGAAGGTACTTTTGTTTACCTGGCAGGGTTTACTTACAGCCCCTCTGGCATTGCAACCGCCGGGGCTTACCACCCGGCTATCGTTGGCAGCAGCGATGTTTTTCTTGCAAAATTCAGTAATACCGGCAGCCGGCTGTGGTCTTCCTACTACGGAGGTACGGGCGGCGACCTATCAGGTGGTATTATTGCCGATGATGGCAGTATATATGTTCTTGGCACCTCAAGCAGCGATACAGGTATTGCCACTCCGGGGGCATACCAGACCGCAAGAGGGGGGGGACAGGATGCATTTCTGCTACAGGTAAGGGCAGGTACTGGCCAGGTGGTATGGGGATCATATCTGGGCGGCCCCGCCGAAGAGGCTGTTGACAATAGTAAGATATGCTTCGGTGAACTGGGGGATATATATATTGCTGGTCTCACCGCAAGCACCTCTGGTGTCGCTACTCCTGGCGCATACCACACCACCTATGGTGGCGGGGGCTATGATGCGTTTTTCACTAAATTCAGCCCGATAGGCACCGTATACTGGAGTACCTATTTCGGGGGCAGTGAGAACGATGCGGGAAATACCTGCGCTTTCGATGGCAAGAACGCATACCTTGCCGGCCATACCTCCAGCCCGGACAGCATTGCTACCCCCGGTGCTTTCAAGACAATCGGCAGCAGCGCCAACGCTTACCCAATGGGTTTTATAGCCAAATTCGGCATCTCAGATATTCCTATCGGATCACTCTCCACAGGCATAAAAAGTACGCCGGCACATAACATGAACATCTACCCCAACCCCAATAAAGGAACATTTACATTAATGGCCAATGGCGTCAGCAACGGGCCGGTGACCCTGGCAGTAGTAGATGCTGCCGGAAAAACGATAATGAGTGATGAAGGTACTGCTGCCGGTGGCACACTGTCTAAGCAGATAGCCCTGCCCGCTGCCACCCCGGCCGGCGTCTATTACATCAAGGCAATATCACAAAGCAGCACAACGGTGCTCAGGTTAATAATCGAATAGCCGCAACATGTCATGGTGAGCTTGTCGAAACACAGCTAATCCGCTTGTCATCCTGAGCTTGCCGAAGGGCTAATTAACCCTCGCCGTCTTAAATTCACTCGTGAAATGGAACTCAATCGCCGGGTTGTTTTGCCTTTCCGTATTTAAGAACCATTCGCTCTGCGCCAAGTAAACTAAATTGCCGTCTTTGTCCTCCATGATGTTACTCTGCTTGAAACGGGCAAAATCTTCAATGGCTTTTTTATCGCCGGTTATCCAGCAGGCTTTGTAGAACTGCAGCGGCATAAATGCGCACGATGCGCCATACTCCTGCAGCAGGCGGTATTGTATCACTTCAAACTGAAGCTCGCCCACACAACCTATTATCTTCCTGTTGCCTCCATGCTGAGTGAATAGCTGTGCCACACCCTCGTCCGTGAGCTGGCTCACACCCTTTTCCAGTTGCTTGGTCTTCATCGGGTCCTTATTCACCAGCTCTTTGAATATCTCCGGACTGAAGGTGGGTATACCCGTGAACTGCATCACCTCGCCCTCTGTGAGTGTATCGCCTATTTTAAAAGTACCCGTATCGAACAAACCCACCACATCACCGGGGTATGCCTCTTCTATCACATCCTTCTCCCGCGCCAGGAAGGAGTACGGATTGCTGAATCGCACATCCTTGCCTATGCGTGTGTGCTTATAATATGTATTTCTGGCAAATCTGCCCGAGCATACCCGCAGAAACGCTATCCTATCCCGGTGGCGGGGGTCAAGGTTGGCATGTATCTTGAAGATGAAACCCGTGAATTTATCCTCATTCGGTTCCACATGCCGCGTATCTGTGTCGCGGCCCAGCGGCACCGGTGCTATGGTAATGAATGTATCCAACAGTTCCTTCACTCCAAAATTATTTACCGCGCTGCCAAAAAACACCGGCGATACCCTCCCTTCCAAATAAGCAGGCACATTCAGTTCGCCATACACCCCTTGCAGCAGCTCCACGTCTTCCCGCAGTTGGTTGGCATCACGCTCGCCTATTTTATCGTCCAGCAATTTGTCGCTTAGATCATGTATAGGCACCGTATTCTCTTCCGTGCTTTTCTGGCTGGCGGTGAAAAGGTTCAGTGTGCTGTCGTGCAGGTTATATACCCCTTTAAATTCCTTGCCCATATTTATGGGCCAGCTCAACGGGTGCAGACTCAGCTTCAGTTCCTTCTCTATCTCGTCCATCAGGTCGTGCGGAAACTTACCATCGCGATCCAGCTTGTTCACGAACACAATGATGGGCGTGTCCCTCATGCGGCACACCTCCACCAGCTTGCGGGTCTGGTCTTCCACACCGTTCACGCTGTCTATCACCAGTATCACGCTGTCCACTGCTGTGAGGGTGCGGTAGGTATCCTCAGCAAAATCTTTGTGGCCGGGCGTATCCAGCAGGTTGATGAGCGTACCGTTATACTCAAAGCTCATCACCGATGTGGCCACACTGATGCCCCTCTGCCGCTCTATCTCCATAAAGTCGCTGGTGGCGTGCTTCTTTATCTTGTTGCTCTTCACTGCTCCTGCCACCTGTATGGCGCCGCCAAACAGCAGCAGCTTCTCCGTAAGCGTGGTTTTACCCGCATCCGGGTGACTGATAATGGCAAATGTGCGCCGCTTGGCTATTTCGTTGTCGTATTTCATTCTCTAGTCTGATTACCCCCCCCCCTAGAGACGCAATGCTTGCGTCTCATCTCGCGGAGGTATTATCTCCTCTGCAAAAGCGTGCTCGTCCGAACTTACTTTTTTCGGTAAGGGCGGGCAAAGGTAAGCAGAAATAGCTTATTTATATCAAAAAATCATAAAGCCAAATCAAAGCCATTGAATGCCGATTGCAAACCGGAGGGATTGCGAAGGCACGATTTGGCAACGTTCTTGGCACTGCGGTAAACTCGCGCCAGTGGAAATATTTACTTAACTTTGTTTAAAACAGCATAATGCCTGTAATATCGCTATTTCAAGGGCTTATCATTTACATGTTTTACATAGATAATAAGCAGCACAAGCTGCCGCATATTCATGTTAAATATAATGAGCACTCGGCAGTTTATAGCATTCCTGATGGCGGACTACTTCAGGGCTCTTTGCCCCCGGCCAAAGAAAAACTGGTACTGGCATGGATTGAACTTAGAAAAGAAGACCTTATTGCAGACTGGCAACTAGCTGTTGCTGGACAAAAAGTATTTAATATAGAACCTTTAAAATAGAGATATGAACCCACTCGCAATATCAGTAAAAGTACTGGAGGATTATATGCTTGAGGTGGAATTCGAAAATGGCGAAACAGGCCTTTTTTCTATGAAACCGTATCTTAAATATGATGTGTATAAACCATTAGAAGATTACAGCCTTTTTAAAAAAGCCAGAATATCATTCGGCTTCGTCACTTGGAATGAGGATATAGACCTCTCTCCCGACAATCTATATATAGAGTCAAAGATAGTTGCACAATAATTAATCAGGGTTGTGAATGCCGTTTGCAAACCGGAGGGATTGCGCGGGCACGAGTTGGCTAACGCGCATGGCTATGCGCCAAACTCGCGCCGGTGGAGAAAAAAATATATTCTATATTTATACTTTCTTACTACAAATTCATAATGATAACTCAATAAATATAGTGAAGCATCTCTTTGCGATATTACTTTTAATATATTCTAACGCCTGTTTTTCGCAAAAAGCATCGGAGTTGAAAAAACAAGCAGAAGAATTATTAAAACAACAAGAATATTCCTTGGCTCTCGAAAAAATTAGCAGAGCAATTTTAGATGATTCAACAAATTTTGAAAACTACATTGTCAAAGCTGAATGTCATCTGAAATTGAGCGATCACCAAGAAGCATATAATATTTACTCTAAAGCAATTTCATTGAATCCGTCACAAGGTATCCTATACAACAATCGAGGAAACCTTTTAACAACTATACGCTATTATGATGAAGCAATTGCCGATTATACAATTGCAATTGAATTAGCAACAGTTGATTCTCAGAAACGACTTGAATTAACAAATAGAGCTGCCGCAAAAATTATGAAACGTGACTTTAGCGGTGCTTACGATGATTTAATTACTGCTTATAAATTTGACTCAACTGACATTGCGGTACTTAATAACCTTGGTGCTGTTTGTGACGATATTGGCAGAGGAAATGAAACATTAAAGTATTTACAGAAAATACTCCAACAAGACCCTAACAATGTTGGTGCGTATGCAAATATTGGCTTCAAATACCAAGAAATGGGGGATTATAAGAAAGCAATTGATTATTATAATAAGTTGCTAACAATTGAACCCAACGAACCATTGGGATACAGTAATCGTAGTTTTAATAAACTAAAATTAAACGATTTACAAGGTGCATTAAAGGACATAAATAGGTCGTTGGAATTATATCCAGGTAATGCGTACGCATATAAAGTTAGGGCGTTAATATATATTCAAAACAATCAATTTAGCAAGGCGTGTGTCGATATTCAAACTGCACTTGATCAAGACTACATCACTACTTACGGCAACGATATTATCGAGATACAAAAACAGCACTGCAGCAAAAAATAATCAATTGCCTCCCTACTCGTCATCGTTTGCAACCTAACTATTATATTTGCAAAAACACTTTTATGAACCGCTTTAGCACATTGTGCTTTACCATGTTGCTTTGCACTGCCACACTCGCATCATTTGCGCAAAAATGCAAGTTTAATAAAGACGAAACAGATGGGTTTACAAAAGAACATCATCGCTTGGCGCCATCTTTGCGTATATGCACCGATCCCCATGCTGTCCGTAGTGTTCAGGAATAAAAAGCAACAGTTAACCGTAGACTTTGTCTACGGTTGCGTGGCAGCCAGTCTCAGACTGGCGAAATTATCTACACCGGTGCTTCGCACTTCCTAAAGATCTTTTGTCATAGTGAGCCCGCCGAACTACTGCAAATCATAGTTCAGGCAAAAAATCACGCAATCCCTCTCAAATCCGCGCCCACACTGCACCGCAAAACCATGGCGGTACAGTTTCTGTACCATGATGTTTTTTTTATTTTGCCGCCACCACCACATTCCCGAACTTTACTTCAAACCCTCAAAAATCAGAGGGCTACGTTCTTTGACAGATTGCCTTGTGAACTTCGTGCTGTAGAGCATTCGAACCCATTTTGCCCTACTTCAGAGCGTAAAAAAAGTGCGCAAATAGTGCGCAAAAAAAGTTTTGTTGTAGTATGTATATTAGCAGGTTACACATTAAAACATCAACCCAAAAAAAGTGTACGAAAAATGTGCAAAAAGTATTTCCCGTACTCCCGGACATACGACTTCCTTGGCGTGAGTTTGGAGCGTGGGGATTTGCAGAGCCAACTCGTTTCAGGCTATTATCTTTACACAATGAAATCAGCTACCTACTGGAAAAAACAACTGCAACTTACAGCCCACGTGGAGGGCGGGGCCTTCAAAGAAGTGTACCGCGCGCCTCTGCTGCTGCCGCAGTCGGTGCTCACTCAGGAACATCATGGCCCACGGGCTGCGTCCACCAGCATTTACTTCCTGCTGGAGTATGGCGAGTTCTCGGCTTTTCACCGCATAGCCAGCGATGAGCTTTGGCATTTCTACGACGGGAGCGAACTGGCGATATACGAGATAGATAAAAACGGAACACTCACCCGCCACCTGCTGGGCAGGGATATAGAAGCAGGAGATCAGCTACAGGTGCTGATAAAAGCCGGTAGCTGGTTTGCCTCGCGTGTGGAGGATGAAGGTGGCTATGCACTTTGCGACTGCACGGTTGCCCCCGGCTTTGATTTTGCCGACTTTGAACTGGCCGACCGGCAGCAACTGGCGGCTGAATACCCGCAACACGAGGCGCTGATAACATCGCTCACCCGGTAAGCAGCGTGTTATAAACACATAATGGCGACAGTATAAATGAGGGCTACTATACCTAAAGACCCCAACATGAGGTCGCAGAATTTATTATTGTCCGGCTCAAATTGTTGTAATGCGTTATCCATACCACTATCCTTTTTAAAAAACTTATCAAAGCCCATGCCATCGCCGATAAATAAAAATTTTGCAATCCCGGGCGGTCATTTTTTCTTAAAATGCCCCACCCCTCCTGAAATTTTTTCAGCCGCTCTTATCCACGGTTATTCACATCCTGTGGATACTTAAATTGCTATACGTATTAAGCCCCCATTATATTTGGGTGAACTTATCTTTACTACTACATGTCGCTAACCACACTAAAAGATGATCTTTTAGAGGAATTCAGGGAAGAAAGGATAATGATCAAGGAGCAGATAGAACTGCTCGACCCATTGGCAACCTCGTTGCGCAAACCCGCCGCCCAAAGGCTGCTGAGCAGCGGCACCCTCATTATCACGGAAATAAGCTGTTATATAGTAAGCCTTGGCGGGCTGGCATTCATGGCTTTCCTGCACAAGATCTATCCCTTCACCGCACTTACAGACATCTATTACGACCCGAACACCCGCAGCCGTATAGGCGGCACCAACCTGCTGTACATGGTGCTGGGTATATATGGTCTGGCCCTGATAGGTGTGACGCTTATGTTCATAGTGGGCCGAATGGCGCGCGAAATGCGCCTGAAGAACGACATACTGCACCACGCCGGCAAAGACATAAAGACCATAGTGGGCCAGCACCTGGAACGCAAGGCCGCGCTGGACACTATTGAGCAGCGTCATATGCTGGGCCTGTCGGGCGTAAGCATGCAGCCCCCTAAAGAGAGCAATATACAGACCCCAACGGCGGCATTCCGCAAAAGCAGCGTAGCCGGGCTGGGCTCGGTAAACGAAGTACCCAACCCTGGATTCAGGTAAACTTGTATTAAATATCTCTGCCGTTATTCCCCGTATCAGTACAGGTAGTTATCTTTATACCTTATGGAGCTTTTTGACAAAATAGCGGAAACCGCCTCATTTATAAGCGGGCAGGTAAACACACAGCCCAGGGTGGGCATAATATTGGGCAGCGGCCTGGGCGGGCTGATAGACATAATAGATAAGGAGGCCACTATTGATTATTCCTCCATCCCCAATTTCCCGGTTTCTACCGTAAAAGGACATGGCGGTAAACTCGTGTTCGGGAAGATAGGCGATACCGAAGTGATGCTGATGGCAGGGCGGTTCCATTATTATGAGGGGTATAATATGCAGGAGGTCACCTTCCCGGTGCGGGTAATGAAGGCGCTGGGCGTGGAGGTGCTGGTAGTATCGAACGCATCGGGCGGCACCAATCCCGGCTTTGCGGTGGGCGACCTGATGATCATCAAAGACCACATCAATCTTTTTCCCGAGCACCCGCTACGCGGGGCCAATGACGAGCGCCTCGGCACGCGTTTCCCTGATATGAGCGAAGCATATGACCACGCCCTGATAGAACTGGCCAAAAAGGTAGCTGCCGAGAATGGTATTGTTGTGCGCACGGGCGTATATGTGGGGTTACAGGGGCCTACGTTTGAAACGCCGTCGGAATATAAATGGCTGCACCGCATAGGGGGCGATGCCGTGGGTATGAGCACTGTACCGGAGGTAATAGCGGCACGGCACGGCGGCATGAGGGTTTTTGCAATAAGCGTAATAACCGACCTTGGGGTAACCGACGTGCCGGTGACCATAACGCACGAAGAAGTGCTGGAAGCAGCAGAGGCCGCAGCGCCTAAAATGGCCACCATAGTGACCGGGCTTATCAAACATAGCTGATATGGCCTTTATCGTTAACTTTGCGCCTCGAATGCCATTAAAAAATGGCGTTATGTGTTAAACCACAATTAGTTGGGTAAAATATTCAGAAAATTATCATTCTACTTGTTCCTGCTTATATGCAGCGCTACTGGCTATGCACAGGTGAGCACGCTGCCCAATGGCGTGGCAAGGGACACATCGATGGGCAATAACAATAATGACAAATGGAAGAGTGAGGACCCGAAGATAAGTTATGAGCATCTGAATTCTGTACGTACTTATTATCCTGATACGGCGATAAATAAGTTTCACAGGGCACCATTTACGCAGACATGGGGGCGCGACCTCGGCAACCTGGGCGGGCCGGTGAACAACCTGTTCTTTACCCCTGAAGACCGTGTGGGGCCAACCCTGGGCTACCATGTGTATGATGTGTACCGATATAATGTAGACAGCCTGAACTTTTACAATACCCGCAGGCCATACTCCAACTTCAACTACCTGCTGGGCTCAAGAGCAGAGCAGAAGGCCAGCCTGATGCATACACAGAATGTGATGCCCAACTGGAATTTTGCCGCTGAATACCGCAAGACCAATTCGCGGGGCTTCTATAACAGCCAACGGAGCAATAATGATAACGCCTTCCTTAGCACAAACTATAAAAGCAACAACAAGCGCTATGTGCTGTATGCGGGAATGGTGTATAATAAGCTGCAAACAGATGAGAATGGCGGGATTGTGAACCAAATAGATTTTGACAGTTCGAAATATTCAGACAGGAGGACGATAAAGACAGCTTATCAGGAAAGCACCTACAGCCAAACGGTCGCTCGCTCACCTGTAACGAATTCTCTGCGCGATTTTACCTTCCTGCTGCAGCATAGCTACCAGTGGGGGAAAACAGACACTACCTATAACGCGGATTCCACGCAATATGCTACGCGTTTGCTGCCGAGGTTCAGCGTAACGCACAGGCTGGCCGCCAGCACTGAGCAGCATACTTATAAAGACCTCGCACCGGACTCGCTACGATATGTAAGCTTATTCGAGCAGCAGTTCACTAATAACGGCTCGTATGTATCCGGCGGCGACTCAGTGCTGGCCCGGCAAAAATGGAACTGGATAGACAATAAATTCCTGCTCAATGGTTTTCTGGGAAAGGAAGGCAAGCAAGTGGGCTTCAGCGCGGGTTTTGGCATACGGTACGACCAGTTTATCTCGCAGCCGGACACTGTGGGCAGGGATAAAAATGACATAGTGAGCAACTACCTGGAAGGTGAGCTAAAAAAAGAAGCCCTGCAACCGGGAGCATGGGGATATGGCGCCAACACAAAATTCTTCATCACAGGGGCGCAGGCGGGCAGCTTTCTTTTAAATGCACAGATTGGCAAACAACTGAAAAATAATATCGGTGGCTTTGCGGCGGGATTCGAGCAGCGGCTAAACAGCGCGCCTTACAGCTATACCACATACACCAATGCCTATACCAGGATAACCAACAACTTTGGTAAGGAAAGCGTGACTACCCTCTTTGCTATGCTGGAAAGTCCACGCCTGCGGCTATCTGCCGGGTACAGGAACCATGTGGTGGCCAACTATATCTATATAAATGAACAAGGACGGCCAGACCAGTATGCAGGTACTTACAGCATCAGTCAGGTGTGGGGGCGCAAAGTATTTAAATTAGGCAACTTCTATTTCGATAACGAAGTTGTATTCCAGCAAGTGCCGGATAATGCGCCGGTAAATGTGCCGGCACTAATGGGGCGGCACCGGTTCAGCTACGAAAGACCGATGTTCAAGCGAAGCCTGATACTGGCTGCCGGAATTGATGTGAGATATAACACCCAGTATGACCCTGCAGGATACAATGCAATGCTCAACAGATTTTTCTACCAGAACAGCAAATCGGTAGGGAATACACCTGAGATGGCCATTTTCCTTAATTTCCGTATAAAGCGTTTCAGGGCATTCCTGATGGGTGATAACCTGCAGCAACTATTTTCTAAGAACGCAATACTCTATACCGGCACACCTGTATTGAATTACAACAATACCGGCACAAGCATCCTACCCATTTATGCTGCGCCGGACGCACTCTTCAGATTTGGGTTTAATTGGGTGATGGTGAATTAAATAATTGTTACACAAACAAAAAGCACCGGGACATAACCGGTGCTTTCTGTTTAGAACAGTAACCTCAACTATAGTTTCTCAAACTTTTGCACTTTCACTCCACTTTCGCCCCTGAGTGTAACATAATAGATGCCTGATGGCAACGCCTTAACATTTACGGTAGTCTGCTTATTATCAAAACTGCTGCTTAATACAGTCTGGCCAAGCATATTGGTAACAGTCAAGGCATTATATGACCCATTAGCAGTTTTTACGGTCAATACATCATTAACAGGGTTAGGGTAAACCATTACCAGCTGCTCATTGCTCAATACCGCAGTTTCAGTGGGTATGCCTATGGTGTTATAGATGGTATTGGTCAGAACCACATCATTGAAATCGAAATAAATCCCTCCCCTGTTCCCAATTATTGTACCATTTGAAAGGCCTGGTTTTGTTTTTATAGAGAACATTACAAAACCATCATTAAGGCCATGCTGGCTGCTATCAAGCAGATTGATATTGGGAAAGTCAAACTTTACCACGTATTGTGAACCATACTGCAATAACCCAAGGTTCATTTTAGCAGAACTGGTTATCACGTCAAGTGTTTTCACATCGAGGTCATTAGAAAGAGTATCCATGATATGGACATTGAACGCAGTATCATTGCCCGTATTCTCAAAGCGTAGCATATACGTGAGCATTGTACCCGATGAAATAATACCCTGCGGAGTTACAGATTTATCGTTAGGATCGAAGGACCCGGAAACAGTGTCAACACGGATAATGTTATTATTGGTAGTGTCAGTCTCTCCGGTAATGGCACCTACAGAAAAACGAGTTTGTACGGTATCACCCGGTATCAACCATGGATTTTGTTCATAGTGTACTGAAATATTAACAGGCGTAATTACAGATACCCCGGTAAGGTTCCATGTGATCTTATTGCCTACTATTGAAGCTGGTGTAGGGGTGATATTGCTCATATTTGTGTACTTGGGACTCTTGTACATAGTAACCGTAACATTCTGCGGCGTGCAAAAAGCATTGCTCACAATAAAATTCGACAAATAGGTATGCCTGCCGGCGCGTGTACTGCCATTTACGCTTACATCTGTCCCTGAAGCGCTGCTGCATGTTACACCACAATACTTTACGACATGGGCATTGGAGACAGGTTGTATAGTGTCATAAATAACACCGGATGAAGGGCAACTGATAACTATACCTGCCGACACCGACAATATCTTAAAAGCAAATACAGTACCTATCGGGCCCGCAACGGTATAATGAATTCCGCTGATCGATGTAACCGTATCAATTGGCACACCTGCCTTGGAAACCTGTATCACAAATCGTTGTTGTACAAAATTTTCGGTTGCGGAATCATATACGCAATTACTATTTACATCGCGAAAGCATTTTATTGTAAAGGTGTTACAAAATAAATACTCCCTTTTTCTCACAGTTGAATCTAATCTTATTGTACCGTTATACAAAACAGTTTTAGTTGTAAACGTACCGGGTGATTTATAATCATGAAAAAAATGTGCATAGCCATAGGATCCGGCATTCAAAACAGGTGTGGTAGCATTTGTACCATCTCCAAAATAGGTTTTTACACTAAGGCCCGGTATGTAAGCGCTGGTTTGTAAATAAAAATACGGGGCCATACACATACTGTCAGGCGTCACCATAAAGCTGTCAATACTAATAGATTGCCCGCGGGCCGAGAGGACTCCTCCCAAAAAAATAAATGCAAATAAGCATTTTAGTAAAGTGTTTTTCATAAGTATAAGTTTTAATATTATAGACGAGTTACGAAACAAAAACGTTAGCACCATAGTTACATATATTTTATGAATATGCAACCATTCTATTTATTTGCAATTGCTGGCATTTAGCTTAAATTCGCACCTCAAAATAAAGACATGGCTGTTTTAGTAAATAAAGATTCAAAGGTTATTGTACAGGGGTTCACCGGTACTGAGGGTACTTTTCATGCTACCCAGATGATAGAATACGGCACTAATTTGGTAGGTGGTGTAACCCCTGCCAAGGGCGGCACACTGCACCTTGACAAACCGGTATTCAATACAGTAAAAGATGCGGTGGACGGCACCAGTGCTGATGTATCTATCATATTTGTTCCGCCGGCATTTGCTGCTGACGCAGTGATGGAAGCCGCTGACGCAGGTATAAAGGTGATCATTTGCATCACGGAAGGCATTCCTGTACAGGACATGGTAAAGGCCCGTGAATATATAAAAGGAAAAAATTGTAGGCTGATAGGCCCTAACTGCCCCGGTGTTATCACCGCAGGCGAGGCTAAGGTGGGCATCATGCCAGGCTTTGTATTCAAAAAAGGCCGCATAGGCGTGGTATCTAAATCTGGTACGCTAACCTACGAGGCAGCAGACCAGGTAGTAAAAGCGGGATTGGGTATTTCTACCGCCATAGGCATAGGCGGAGACCCAATCATTGGCACTACAACGAAGGAAGCAGTTGAAATGTTTATGAACGACCCGGAAACAGACGGCATCATCATGATAGGTGAGATAGGCGGCACAATGGAAGCAGAAGCTGCCTACTGGCTGAAGGACAATATGCGCAAACCCGTGGTAGGTTTCATAGCCGGGCAAACCGCACCTCCAGGCCGCCGCATGGGCCATGCAGGCGCAATAATAGGCGGTGCTGACGATACGGCAGCAGCAAAAATGAAAATAATGAGTGAGTGTGGTATACGTGTGGTAGCAAGCCCTGCCAACATTGGAAAAACAATGGCTGAGGCATTAGCTGTAACTGCATAATCAACAATAACATAATTATAAATAAGCCCCCGTAATCATTAACGGGGGCTTTGTAATTTATCCTGCTATCGCTGGCATACCAATGTCTTTTTCATGCGCAAATCACAATCTGTTCTTAAAATAACCTCAATCAGCTATTGTTAACATACTTTTAGTGAAATTTGGTGCGTATATTGGATTGTAGTTATTGTTATTAAACAAAAACGAACGAAATGAAAAAATTACTGGCCAGCGTATCCATATTAAGTGTACTGCTGATAGCAGGCACTGACAACAAAGCCCGCGCACAGGATGTGACGGTATCCTTCCAGATGTTTTATGATAACCTCGCCCCATACGGGCAGTGGGTGTATGACCCTGAGTATGGCAATGTTTGGGTGCCAAACGAGGAAGGGGATTTCCGCCCCTATGGCAGCCGTGGCTACTGGGCAATGACCGATTACGGAAATACCTGGGTAACGGACGACCCATGGGGCTGGGCCGTGTACCATTATGGACGTTGGACATATGACCCCTACTATGGCTGGGTGTGGGTGCCCGGCTATGAGTGGGCCCCTGCATGGGTGAGCTGGCGCTACGGCAACGGCTACTGTGGATGGGCTCCGCTGGGGCCAAGAGTGAGCATTACCATGGGGTATAATTGCCCCGAAAGCTGGTGGGTGTTCGTACAACCAAATTATATGTACAGGCCAAATTGTATCAGTTATTGGAGAGGCCCGTCGTACAACAGGACCTATGTTAGCCAGACAACTATCATCAACAATTACTATGTTGACAACACCACCCGTGTGCGCTATAATTATGGCCCGCGCAGGGAGCAGGTAGAGCGGATCACCCGCCAACCTGTGCAGGTATATAGTTTATCGCGCACCAGCAGGCCAGGAGCACCGATAGTGAGCGGCAACAGAGTGAACGTATATCGCCCCAATATAGACAGGAATTCGAGGAATACCGCACGTCCTCAACAGGTGATGCAGGCACCAAGACAGATAAGTCGGCAGTTGCAGCCGGCTACTAATATGGAGCGTAGCAGGCAGCCGGAGTTCAGACAAGAGATGCAGAGGCAAAACCCTGGCCAGAGGCAAGAGCAACGCTACCAGCCACCTGTGGAAAGGCAACAGCAACAGAGGCAACAACAAATGAACAGGCCGGAGTTGCAACGTAGCCAGCCAACCAATGAAAGAAACCAGCAGCAACGCTCTATTGAACAGCAAAGACAACAGCAGACAGACAGAAGCAGTCAGGAACGCCCAATTGAACAGCAAAGACAGCAACAACGTGCCGTAGAGCAACAAAGGCAACAAGTGGATAGAAGCAACCAGCAGCGCGCTATTGAACAACAAAGGCAGCAACAACGTGCTGTAGAGCAGCAAAGGCAACAACAAACAGACAGAAACAATCAGCAACGTGCTATAGAACAACAGCGGCAGCAGCAACGCGCAGCAGAACAGCAAAGACAACAACAGCAACGCACGGCTGAACAGCCAAGGCCACAAATGAACAGACCTGAACCACAAAGACCGCAACCTCAATCTAGACCGGCACCAGCCCCCGCACCACGCCAGGCTCCGATGCAGCAACGCCGCGACAATGATGGTGGAGGAAGAAGGTAAACATAATTTGAACCGTTTAAACGAACAGCCCCGATTTTCGGGGCTGTTCGTTTAAAATGACCTGAATTTAGTCTACTGGTAAACTACCTTAAAAATATACCGCCTCCCGTTTATATATGCTGAAAGGAGATAAACACCTTTAGGCCCTTTGAAAGTCTGCAAGGTAGTGGTGTTATCCCATTGTGTAGCAGCGGCGCTTGTTTGATACAATCTTTTACCGGTGATATCTGAAATGGAGAGTTGCAGCACGCTCCCTTCATCGGCCTGCCAATTGATATTAATCGTACCGTCAGGGGTCGGATTAGGATATACACGGCTCACCGCATTCATATTTACCCACTCTATGGTTCTTTCGGGGAGAATTATTGCCGAACCATCTTCCAATACTGCGGTAAGGCGGTAATGAATCAGGATACCCGTCTGCATACCCAACTGCGGCTTGTCGATATAACTATAATCTTTATCAAAACCCTTTACCGCGGCTACATTGGCTATTCCGAAATATTCACCACTGCCCATTGCACGCTCAAGCACATAGTGTTTCACTGAAGCATCTATTTTCGATTTCCAATTCAGCAGCACGTCACTATGACTAATCATCTGCGCACCAAATGTGATGAGCGTGCCTGCTGAATCCCCCCTGCTTACCTTGCGCACCGGCGAATAATACACACCGGGTTTGCCTGTCATCGTCCACTTTATACGGAACCAGAAATCAGCGTATTTAGTAAAGTTCACATAATCATTGATTGTGTACATAGCGGCATCCTTGTGCAGCGCGGGAGTATCTAAAACAGTGCCGAAATTAATGCTGTCGATTGACCATTCGGGAGTATATACGTTTACAAATGAGTCTATCCGTGAATACCATGAAAGCACAGCATAAGTGCCGCTGCGATAAGCGGAGAAACTGAGATAGTCCAGGCCGGCATGGAAGGTGCCGGTGGGGCCTCCGTTATTGAACCAATACTCAGAAAAAGGTTTTGCCTTAAACTCGGCATAGTACCCATTATCGTATGGCACCCATTTTACTGTCTTGTATGGATGATAGGTAAATACTCCTCCTGTATCATCTGCCAATGAGCCGTTTTCCGCGTTTGCGTTATTGCTGTTGGTATATTGTGTTATACCGAGAGAATATGCATCAGGCAATTCAGGGCATGACTTGCAAACAGTATCAGCAACAACCTGCACAACATCCTTTTCCGTAAGATATAGCCTTACACCCATGTCGCTTGCCTGCTGCGCAGCCTTTAAAGTGTAGCTACGGGGCATGGTGTATTGCGTAGCCGAAGGATTGTGCAGGGTATCATGATGATGTAGTGTAACGGTCACATTGCTTACATTCTGATTGGCCGGCTGAACGGAAGCCAGCAATTGGTTCGCCAAGGCATACTCATTCCAGTCGTTACCTGCCAGGTTATTGGTCACAGCCACCGTATTAGTGGGCTGATATACTGTTTTGGCCCGGTCGAAAATATGAATATCATCTATGGCAACACCCTCCCCTGTAACTGCAGGGTCAGTGGACAGAACAAAACGGAAACGTATAGACGACCCGGCACCCGGGTTGGGCAAAGCTATCGATGCCACATGCCAACGAGTGAACCTTTCGGTATTCCAAAGATTAAAAGTAGAGTCGTACCAGTTAGTACCTTGCCCAACTGAGCCCAGCTTTATCCAGGTATTCCCGTCAAAAGAACATTCCACATAGGCGGCATCACATAAAGTGCCGCCGCAGTTCTCAATGTCCATAGCCATGCTGAAACTGAGCATTGGATCCTTTAAACCTGAGATATCGTAGCAAGGCGAATACAGATAAGACAATTCAAGGTCATTATACAACCCGTTGAGGTTTGTTTTCCATACGTTGACGCCACTGGCGGCTCTGTTAACCGCAGATGAAGATGGTGTGCCATATTCCCAACTGCTATTGAACCCGACACTGTAATATCCGCCATCGCTTTGTTCAAAATTTTCCAGGTATGGGAAAGAGGAAATAACCGGGCTGTTACGGAAATGATAATTCAGGATACTGTCATTGGCTGTATAACTGTCACCTGCTGCACTTACCCATACGTTGAGGTTATGTGTAGCGCCTCCCGTCATATTTACCGGCTGTGCAAATGTATATATGACCTCAGATTTTGCTTTGACAGAATCAATGACTCCTGTAAAGGTGGTGCTGCCATCTACTGTATAGAATAGCTGTACGTTGTGTAAAGTATAATTGACCCCGTTTCGCACCTTTACCACAAGTGGCTGGGGTGAAGTAAGGCCGCAGTTAGTAGGCAGTGGCGAAACAATACCTGCCAGCGAAATATCGTTCGTCACGGTATACATCCTGAAGTTGTCTATCGTCATGCCGTTGCCATATGTCCGCTCTGCTATAAGAGACGTATCGTTCTGTCCGAATGACACCTGGCACGCCGTAGAGAAATTACGTCCGCTTAGCCTTACAGCATCGGTGAGCGAAAGTGACTTCACATTTACCACATTGCCCGGGTAACGGCTGAGATTGTAATTGTATACCGGATTCCAGGGAAGTGTATCATATGCACGCGCAGCCACCAGGTTACCATCCGAAGATTTGGGAATGCCATGCAGCACATAATCGAAGTCAACCCTTACCTCAGCGGAGGCCGTATCGTAGTTTGAGAGGTTGAATGTTCCGATAAAAGTATTTTTGCTACCTGAGGCCACACTCTGTGTTTCGTCAAGGCTCACGGAACGCGCACCGCTTATGCTGATGTCATAGTCAACAAATGACCGCATCCTCCCAAACTCATCATTGCTGAAAAAATCCCAATGAGCATTGGGTGACAACCCCATAGAATCGCCCCGCACCTCGATTGCTGCCATTCCGTCAAATCCATCAATAAATGGCGTAGCAAGGCTTACAGTGTCATTTGACAGAGATGTAACAGTAAATAAAAGTGTATCATTCCGCGCTTGTGGGTCGCTCAGCGCCATGTTCTGAACAGCCACAGTAAAATTATATGACCCTACGGATGCGACAGAAACACCAACCAAATCAACATCAGCCGTGCCATTTGCCGGTATGGAGGCGGGTGATGTCAGTGTTTGCCAGGGGCCTGCATTCGCTTTGTAAGATAATGTATAATTGCTGCACGGAGCAGTGTATAAATTGCGCAGCCTGACCTTAACCGCGTTGGCAACCCCAAACGCGGAGGCCGTAAACTGCCTTCCCGCATTAGCAGACACCAGCTTTTCCACCATCAGGTCGCCATTAGATACCGGTTTTGTGCAATTGCCTGAATTGGCAGTTGTAATTGCAGCAATACCCCTGTAACCTGCCACCCCATCAATAACGGGCTGCACCGCCACATAAGACTTTTCGGTGAGTGACATATTAGCGAACGAATAAGCAGTATCCGCCACTGAATCAACCACCTGCATATATTTACCTACTTTATTCAATAAGTAATAGGAAGTGGCATTGGGCACGGGCGACCAGTGGATATTGACATATCCGGGACACTGCGCGGTATCAAGCGACACCCGGGGTTGCTCATTAATCGAAAACCTCCCCGACGTTACAGTTTCAGATGTGCCATTTCTTGAAATACGCACCCTGCACTTTCCGGAATTGACACCCCCGGCCACAAAACCGCAATACCTGATATGGGCAGGTACATTATTTGATATTGTCGTCCAGATGCCGCCATCGTCTTCTGAGAACTCTACGGTAAATGTATTCCCATCGCTCACCGCATCCCAAAAAACCCGGACAGTATCTACAGGGTCAGTCTTGTTGCTTACTTGCTCACCTCCTATAGGATGGGTGAGATGAAGCCCTTTCTGAATGAAGTCGTAAGCGACAACATAGCGCTGCGGGCCACGAGGCACAGCATGGCCTTTCACCCTGATGGTATACGTACCTGCAACCGGGTTGGTTATAGTTACCTGCTCTGCATTATTGAGGTGATCTTGTTTTTCTACTGCCAGATTGGTCAGGTTAGAAGGAGAAGGGTCCAGACATAATGGTAAGTGTACATCAGCGGCAACGCCGATTACTTTCAGGTCAAGGTCATTTACTAATTGTTTGGAAGAAGCGGGATTGGCCGGCATATCATTCCAACAAAGCAACACCTTCAATTGCGCGGTATTAGGCGGCACATTAATAGTCACTGACTGGGAATCCCCGCCGGCCACAGCATGTGCATAATAATGGTTGTTATCCAAAATCTTCAAAGACCTGTCAAGGTCCATAATACCAAAACCATAGGTGTAATCGGGCCCGGGATTACCATAATCCATGGCGCCGTTCAGCAGTAACGTCTTCAATACATCGCCTAAAGGCTGCGCACCTGCATGCAACTGCTTGTATCGCTGCGTGAGCAACGCCAATCCGCCTGCCACCTGTGGAGCAGCCATACTGGTGCCTGCAGCCCATCCATACTGGTCATCGGGAAAGGTGGAATAGGCAATAACGCCCACCGCAGTGATTTCGGGCTTTATGCGCCCGTCTTTCATAGGCCCACGGGACTCATCAGGCGCCTGCAGCATACCATCCAGCACACTACCCACTACCACTATATTCTTAGCCGGCTGGTAACCACCACCAATAGTCCCAAACCCCTGCGGATAAGGCGGACAAGTATTAAGCCCGTCATTGCCCGAAGCAAAAACATGCAGCACATAGGGATATTGCAACGCAAGTGTATCCAGAAAATTGGAGTATGCATCGTAGGAACCATGATAGGTACAATTACTTGCCATGATAGTGTACGAGTTGTTGGTGAGTGTCATATTGTACAGGGTATACATAGTACCGGTCGCATGTAATACCAGGCTATACAAAAAATCAATAAGCGACGCGTGTGGTGCCATGCCCACGCCATAGGGATCGATATTTCCGGCACCCGCCACTATGCCATTCACATGTGAGCCATGTCTGAATTTACCCACGGGATTATAATTCCTTATCCGGTCTTTAATATCCGCATGATAGATACCTGAAGCATCATCGCCCACACCCACTGTAACACTGTCACCTGTAAGCCCATACCCTCCAAATACAGGTTTGCCCACTGCAACATTACCTTTTACCACAGGGCGGGACTTAACATCCAAAGGGGCAATTTCAGTAACGGGACTGATGTATAATACGCCATACCATTGTGCCATAGATGCTATTCTCGCAGCATTAATAGTAATATTATACGACCCGTACTTTTCAAGTTTACCCTGTTTTATCTTCCCTCCCATTGTGGTGACGAACTGCGATATGGCATCTCCCCCAATATCCCGACTAAATGTAACAAGCACTTCCACCTCATTGTTTCCGTGCGCCACCTCGTTCCATATGTATTTGCTTGCCTTCCATTCAGGCAGTGTGTTCAAGAAACCATAGATTGAATAGGACAAAATCACCTCACGGTTGAGCGGTGGCTGCACTATTGCTGAAAAAGTATTGTCCGGCATATACTCGCCCAGTGAAATGCCATGCCTTTTCAGGGTAGCCTTTTGCGCATCGTCGGGCAATGTGGTGAAATGGACAAACACCTGCATCTTTTCCTTTACGGCAATTGTACTGTCGATCCATGCCGCTGCGTTGGCAGGTACAACAACATCGCCGCTCTTAAGATGTATGATATGTTCCTGTCCCTCGGAAGATGTAAACAGAAAAAGAAATAAAACAACCAGAATATAGTGCAGGTAATATATACTTCTTCTCATAACCAAGATATATAACGAAGCATGAACAAATATTGTTGTTCACACCAATGAGTTTTAGCTAAACAAGTTACCAAAAAAACGGCAACTTTTGAGAATCATGGGTTATTTAGCGCCCTTTTCGGTTTAAACCGTTCTCTCAGGCCCATTACAGGATATTCAAAGTACTTGTAAATCAATGATGACAACACCAGAACTACTATCCAGTAAAAGAGATAATACAGCAGGGCAGTAGAGAAATTATTTACTCTGAACTGCATCAAAAGTGGCTTGTAAACCAATGAAAAGTGTACTAAATACATAGAATAAGATATCTTGCTTATGTGTTGCACGGTTTTTGACAGGAAAGTATTTTTTATTGTTTTTACACTATTGGCATAAGGCAGGCACATAGAGAGTGCCAAAGGCATAAACAAATACAGGAAAGCGTTACGGGCAAAGCGCGCCATTGGTTCGTCCAACAACACAAATACTAATTGATAGTGTATGCATAGATAAAAAGTAGCCCCGAACAACAACATGCTCATGAGGAGAAGAGATTTCTTTATCCGCTCAAATATATGCGGCCTATAATAATTCAAATGGGCAAATAGCACCCCATACATCACAGCATCCAGCCGGAAGAGCACTACTTTTCGTATGCCTACATCAGGATCCCTGCCATTTAACGGATTGAATGCATTAAAAAATCTAATTAACACGAACACCAGCAAATATCCAAGGAATACCCTGAACAAAAATGCCCCTTTATCCCTGACTTTACAAATACTTGCGCACAAATAGATTACCACCGGCAATGTTAAATAAAACCACTCCTCTACAGCCAGGCTCCACCCTTCAGGAAAAGCATACAGCGTGTCTGGAAAATGTAAATTCTGCAGAAAAATATATCCTCCGAGGTAATGAAATTTGAACGTGTCCCACTTCAGCAATACATGATATATTATAAAGCAGACCGTAAGCACCAGCCAGTAATTAGGCAATGTGCGGAACCACCTCCTGACCCAAAAATGCCATACATCTGAAAAAGCAAACTTCTCCTCTGTCTCAAAAGTCTTTATGATAATACCGCCGATAAGGAAACCGCTCAATACAAAAAAAAGCTCAACGCCAAACACCCCCAGGTTCAAAATACTTTCGGTGAGTCGTGGTGTGACTCTCCCTATTAACGGTATATGCCCAATCTGTTCAAAAAAGATAACCGAATGCCCGAATACAACCGCCAGTATGGAGGCTGCCCTGACACCATCGAGCCCTATAACCCTTTCGTTTTTAATAATACTGACTTTGGGTAAAAATAGAATTATTAACCCATAACCACGTAACAGAATAAGCTATTAAAATATTAGAAAATATAACAGTGCCAATGCCGCCAGGGTCATTAAAACAAGCGTAATGCCACCCAGAATGTTGGTACGCCTTTTATTGGTATGCGCGCCCATTATCTGTTTATTATTACAGATATGCAGTATAATGGCGATAATCACCGGAGCGGTAACCCCATACAAAATGGCTGAATACAGCAGTGCGTTTACCGGGCTTATGCCAATATAATTCAAAGACAACCCTATAATGAGCGAAACGGCTATGATTATGTAAAACCCCTTAGCCTCATGAAATTTTTTATTGAGCCCCCTTTGCCATCCGAATGCTTCTGAGAATATGTATGACAAAGCCCCAGTAAGCACAGGTATGGCGAGAAAACCCGTACCAATAACCCCGATAGCGAAAAGATAATAGGCCATATCTCCGGCAAGCGGCTTCAGTGCGTCAGCGGCCTGTTCCACAGTTTCAATCTTATGTATGCCATTCTTTGCCAGTACGGCACCGGCAGTAAGCACAATGAAGTACATGACGAGATTAGAAAAGAACATACCGATATTCACGTCGTTGCGCATATTATGAAATGCCCTGCTGCTTGGTACAATTACCTTTTTGTGACCTTTGTGCCGTTCTTCCATTTCTTCAACCTCCATATCGGTTTGCCAGAAAAACAGGTACGGAGAAATGGTAGTACCCAGGATAGCAACCAGAATGCCAAAATATTCCTTAGTGAATTCTATATGTGGCAAAAACGTAGCGCTAATTATCTCTGCAAAATCGGCATGAACCAGAAATGGAACGATAATATATACCAGCAGCACCATCACGAGAAACTTTAGTACTGCAGCTATTTCGCGGTAACTGAAGAAAACAATGCACACTAATAATATTACCGTGAAGACCACACTAAAATAAGCCGCGTCAATTTCCGGGAAAACAAGATTGGCAACTGCGCCCATGCCTGCTATATCAGCCCCGATGTTCATGACGATAGCAGGGAAACTGAACAGCACCATTACATACATAACCCATCGTGGGTAATGCTGTTTCAATACACTGGTTAACCCCTGCGATGTCGCCATGCCAATACGCGCGCACATCTCCTGTATTGATGCCATTAAAGGGAAGGTGATGAGGGCTGTCCAAAGAGTGGAATAGCCATACTGGGCACCTGCCTGTGAATAGGTGGTTATGCCGGAAGGGTCATCGTCGCTGGCACCCGTAATGAGCCCCGGCCCCAGCATTTTAAAAAACTTCTTTATCCCGCCTTTCTTTTTATGCGACATAGGGTAAAAGTAAATGCAACTATGAGTTTATGACATGACAAATATCATTCCACACCTTATTAAATACAGGCAATCATTTATCCGCCACCTCAATTTCCCCTGTGAGATAAGTTACCGCATTGCCGCTGATGGCCACACGCTCACCATGGTAGCGGCAGGTTAAATGCCCTTTACGGGAGGAGAGCTGTATGGCGGTGAGTTCATTCTTACCTAATGCTTTTGCCCAGTAAGGTGTAAGCGTGGTGTGCGCAGACCCGGTTACCGGATCTTCATCGATACCGGATTGCGGAGCAAAGAAGCGGGACACAAAATCCACATCATCACCCTTTGCCGTTACTATTACGCCACGCTCACCAAGAATCGCCAATTTTGCAAAGTCGGGCCTCAGCGTTTCCACCTCGTGCTGCGAAGACAATACCACCATATAGTCGGTCTTGCCTTTGTAGGTTTCATGCGGCACCACACCAAGGGCTTGTATCAGCAATTCCGGGGCCTCAATACCGGCATAAACATCTGTAGGAAAATCAAGTGTTAGCAACGCCCCATCCTTACTCACCTTCAATATGCCGCTGCGGTGAGAATGAAAGACTACCTCACTGGCAGCAGGGTCAAGATAGTTGAATACGACATGCGCCGCTGCAAGCGTAGCATGGCCGCACAAGTCCACTTCTACAGCCGGGGTAAACCACCTTATTTCGTAAACGTCACCCTTCTTTAAGATAAAAGCTGTTTCTGCAAGATTGTTCTCTGCACCTATGGCTTGCATCAATGGCGCATCCAGCCAATTATCCAGAATACAGACAGCCGCCGGGTTACCCCCGAACAACTTATCGGTGAATGCATCTACCTGGTATATTTTTACTTTCATAGGCTTTATTCACTTGCACTATCCACATTCGCCAACTGCCCACAGGCTGCATCTATATCCTTACCCCGGCTGCGGCGCAGGCGCACATTCACCCGGTTGTCAGTTAGGTATTTCATGAACGCCTCGGTGGTTTCTTCGTCGGGCTTTTCAAACCTTGCCGCATCTATGGGGTTATACTCTATAATGTTGATGAGGTCGGCCGGGATTTTCCTATATAGCTTCATCAGGTCTTCCGCATCCTTCTCGCTGTCATTAAAATTCTTGAACAGGATATATTCAAGCGTTATCTCGTTGCCCGTTGCCTTATAAAAATAATTGAGCGCTTCAATCAATGAACTCAGGTTGTTGGTCTCATTGATGGCCATTATCTCATTCCGCTTGCGATCGGTGGCGGCATGTAACGACAGTGCCAGCTTAAACTTCACCTTATCATCGCCCAATTGCTTTATCATCTTCGCCACACCTGCCGTAGATACCGTTATGCGTTTGGGGCTCATGCCTAATCCTGTGGGCGAAGAAATCTTCTCTATCGCCTTCATCACATTCTTGTAGTTGAGCAAAGGCTCGCCCATGCCCATGAACACAATATTAGAGAGGTGCTTGTTGTAATGCTTCAGTGCCAGTTCGTTCAGCAGGGTCACCTCATCCACTATCTCATCAAAGTCCAGGTTGCGTTTTCTGTCCATATAGCCCGTAGCGCAAAATTTGCACGAGAGCGAACAACCCACTTGTGATGACACACAGGCAGTCATGCGTTTTTCAGTAGGTATCAGCACACTTTCCACATAGTAGCCATCGTGCAGTTGCAGGCGGTTTTTAATAGTGCCATCGCTGCTATACTGGCTGTGGTGCATTTTCACCTTGGGTATGAAAAAATCCTGCGCCAGCTTTTCACGCAGGGCTTTAGATAGGTTGGTCATATCATTAATATCTGCGGCATGTTTTTGCCACACCCACTCATGCACCTGTTTTGCCCTGAATTTTGGTTCGCCCATATCAGCCATCATCCCTTCCAGTTCAGGCAGGGTTATCTCCCGTAAATTTTTCATTGTCGCAAAGGTAGTCTATTACGTTAAATGGGTAATAAGTTAATTTGTTAAATAGGCCGGGGAAAGCATATTTAGCCATAAGTCGTAAGTCCGGGAGTTGCAACCTCATTTTTTACATTTTTCGTACACTTTTTTGGGTTGATGTTTTAATGTGTAATCTGCTAACATACACACAACAACAAAATAATTTTTGCGCACTATTTGCGCACTTTTTTTACCGTATAAAGTAGATCAAAGCAGTTTTGTATGCTCACCATGGCACAGAGTTATAAAGCAGTCGGTCAAAGAACTTACCCGATAATTTTCGGGGTTTATGGTAAAGTTCGGGAATGTGGTGGTGGCGGCAAAATAAAAAAAACGTCATGGTACAGAAACTGTACTGTCATGGTTTTGGGGTGCAGCATGGGTAAGGGTTTGAGGGGGATTGCATGATTTTTTGTCTGAATCAGGATTTTCAGTACTTCGGCGGGGTTCACTATGACAAAAGATTTTTAGGAAGCGGGAGCCACCCGAGTAGATAATTTCGCCAGTCTGAGACTGGCTGCCACGCAACCGTAGACAAAGTCTACGGTTAACTTTTGCTTTTTATTTTTTTAGTGCCTGAACACTACAGACAACATGGTGCCTGAACACTATGGAAAACACGTGGCTATTTTTCATTAATTACTGTCCACCAAGGTTTTCCAAGATGATGATTTAGCATCACACGAATTAACCCTGTATGATTATAAAATACTCCCTTTTCCGCTCTAGATTTTTCATTTGCATCCAAGAAAACGCTTTCATTTTCAATAATATTTTTTGCCTCTGCTTTGTCTTCCTTCAGAGCCTTTCCATAATTCTGATCAATCAATGTAAATAAATCACTTATTGTATTAAAACCTAGAAGCTTTAGATTTTCCAGCAATTCAGAGTATTCCTCATCCTTTCCCTCGGGTTCTTTATTCTGTATGGGCAACTTTTCATCCAATATTTTTATCAATATATCCACATTTAGATGTTCCTGAGATTTTGGGTTGTTTTTTGTCTCGGAAATTTCTCGTTTATACGCTTGCCGTTCAAGTAAGACCCTTTCGAACTCTAAATCTACTGTTTCCAATAATGCAGAAATTCTGCTAATTGATCTCTTTAATGGTTTAGGTACATTGTCTTCATTCTTATATTGAAATATCTGTGATACCTCTGCCCATGCGTGTTGTGATAAAGTTCGTATTTGAATTTCAGATTTAATATTAGCATACTCAGCTAATGTAGGAACCCTCAACCAATCTTCAGATAACTCTATGATTTGGTGTATTGATAAGTAGCCAAACTGATTGTCTTCTAATTTATCCTCAGTATTATACTGACTTATAATTTTAAAATTACTTCTTATTAAATCTACGCAAGTCTGAACATCTTTTTTGAACAAAAGTATTATTCTAAGTCCAACGATATCCTGCATCTCAAACAACGATGATTTAATAGTAAATCTTTTTTGGGTTATTTTATCATTAATTGAAACCCAAGATTTAGTTCTATTTTGAACTGGGACAGCTAAGTAGATGTTTGACTTAGAAATTAGCGTCGAAATTTGTCTTGTTAACTCATCTCGTAAGTCATCAAATTTCCTTTTTGAAACAGCGTATTCTTCCTGAAGCTTTACTATATCTTGCTTAATTTTTGCCATGTTATATTTTGTATAAATACAAATATATAATAAATATCCCACTAGTGCGAGTTTGGGCCTAAGCTCACTATAGGATGCGTAGTGCGAGAATCGTTACGTTTGCTTACATGCTCACCTACGCTTGAAGGGGGAATACTGCATCAAGTTATTCAGCTTTTGCGCCACTATACGCCAAGTCCCAGTCCATGCGCACACCATACGCGAGATAGTCATCATGCAATTCTTAAAAATCCTAAAAAAATATTATGCACTATATTACTCATCCGTTTTTTTATACTTTTATACGCTAAATCCTGTATTTATTATGAAGAAGGTTTTAAAGTTCATCCTCATCCTGATTGTTGTATTGATAGCCGGTGTGCTTATCGCCGGGCTGGTAATGCCTAAAGACGTGGAGATAACCCGCACCGAATTGATAAATGCGCCTAAAGAACAGGTGTTTGAGCAAATTGTAAAATTCAAAAACTGGCCCAACTGGAGCTATTGGCACGCCATGGATACCGGTATGAACCTGACTTATGATGGCACAGACGGCGAGCAAGGCAGCAGCTATACCTGGCTCAGCGCCCAAAGCGGCAACGCAAAACTCACCAATACCAACACAACCGGTACTGCAATGAAATTCCATATAGATTTTTATAAGCCATTTGAAAACACAGCAGAAGGGGAATTCATTGTTACCGATACAGCCGGTATGAGTAAAGTAACCGTGAACTTCAAAACTACCTGCCCCTTCCCGCTGAACGGAATGCAGGTATTCCCGTTCATGAACATGAAACGTATGCTGGGCATTGCCTTTGAAGAAGGGCTTAAAAAAATGAAAGTTCATGTAGAAGCCCAACCCCATGTTGCCGCAGCACCTGCCATAGAAATAAAAGAGGTGGATTATCCGGCGCATGTTTTCGCGGCTATCCGCAAAACTGTAGGATGGGGCGAAATCAGTGCTTTCTTTGGCGAGAGCATGGGCATGCTTGGCAAGAGTGTGGGCGAAAAGATAAACGGCCCTGCCACAGGCATCTACTATACCTGGGACACCCTGAATAAGCAAACCGATATGGTGGCCGCCTTCCCGGTATCAGACACCATAAAGGGGCTGAAAGGCATATCATTCATCCGCCAGGAGGCATCGAAAGCCATGATGGCAGTGCATAAAGGCCCGTACGGAAGCATGACGAATACGCACATGGCGCTAATGAAAGAAGTGGAGCTGAAAGGAAAAACCCCGACATTGACCATAGAAGAATATATAACAGGCATGCAGGAACAGCCGGACAGCAACCAGTGGGTAACGAATATTTATTACTTAGTGAAATAGGGCGACCTCTCCCCGGCCCTCTCCGAAGGAGCGGGTGATGTTGATGTCCTCGCTGTTGCTCGGGTGTTATTAACTGTTTTTAAATAAGCTATCCATACAATGTATGGGTAGCTTTTTCGTTATTAGCAATGAGGGACTTATCTTCGCAACACACCGCCCGCAGGAATGAAGCTATCAGTTATTATTGTTAACTATAATGTAAAGTATTTCCTTGAAGTATGCCTTCATTCAGTAATGCGTGCGGCTGATGGGTTTAATACGGAGGTCATCGTTGTAGATAACAATTCGACAGACAGCAGTTGCGCCATGGTGAGGGAGCAATTTCCGAAGGTGGTATTGATAGAGAATAAGGACAATAAAGGATTCTCGAAAGCCAATAACCAGGGTGTAGCCCTAGCGAAGGGGGAATATATCCTGTTCCTGAACCCCGACACCGTGATGCCGGAGGATTTCTTCAGGAAGACCATTGCCTATATGGATGCCCACCCAGAGGCAGGGGCAGTGGGGCCAAGGCTTATAGATGGCAAAGGTGTGTTCGCGCCCGATGCGAAGAAATCGTTCCCGTCGCTGTCGGTTGCCATTTTCAAGACTACGGGCATCAATAAGCTATTCAGCAAATCGCCGTTCTTCAACAAATATTATGCGGTGCATGTGGGCGAGCGGGAAACAGCCGCCGTGGATGTGCTATCGGGCTGCTGTATGCTGGTGCGCCGCAAGGCCATGGAAGAGGCGGGCGGGGCATTTGATGAGGATTACTTCATGTATTGCGAAGACGTGGACCTGTCTTACCGGATAGAGAAAGCGGGCTATAAGAATATCTACTTTCCGGAGGCCGACCTGATACATTATAAAGGGGAGAGCACGCGGAAAATGACCCTATCTTATGTGCGCATATTCAATGAGGCCCTGGTCACTTTTGTAAAAAAGCACTATACAAAAAAAGAGGCGCGCATGTTTGTGCTGTTCATTAACATAGGTATAGTGCTGCGGGCCATATTAGGCACGCTGAAGCGAGGGCTGAAGGCCCTGCACATGCCGCTGTTTGATGCGCTGATACTCCTGCTCACGCTGTGGGGGATAAAAGAATTCTGGGTGCGCGAGGTAAAGAACATTATGCCCATACCGCCGTCATCGGTCTATGCTACCTTCCCGGTATATATTACCCTATGGCTTATCTCGCTATATCTCAACGGCGCTTATGACCAACCCTACCGCGCACTGAAAGTGACACGGGGCATGCTGATAGGCACGGTGGCGATACTGGCCTACTACGGCCTCTTGCCCCCTGAGTTCAGATATTCGCGCGCCATCATCATATTCACCGGGTTTGGCGGCACGGTGGTGCTGCTGGGCCTGCACGAGATACTGTACCGCATGGGCATACTCAGGTTCATACCCTATGATAAGCTGCCGCACAAAGCGGTGATAGTAGCTGATGAACCGGCCTACCGCCAGACCGCAGCCATACTAAGGCAAGTACACTACGCGCCTGAATTATCGGGCAGGGTATCACCGCATGGGGATAACCACAATGCGCTGGGCACGCTTGCCGAGATGAAACAATTGCTGTACACCACAGGCGTGAATGAGGTCATTTTCTGTATCAATGGTTTATCTTATGCCGATGTTTTTGCACAGATGCAGCATTGCGGCAAAGACTACGAATATAAAATACACCTGCCGGGGAGCCACAGCTTTGTGGGCAGCAACTCCAGCAACACATCGGGCGACCTGTATACGATAGACCGCAGGTTCAATCTATCTGACTTTGCACAAGTGCGCAACAAACGCATGGTGGACATTGGCAGCGCGTTTCTTTTTTTGACCTTTTTTCCGTTGATATTCTTTGTGGTAAAAAATCCGGGAAGGTTCTTTGTAAACTGCCTGATGGTGATGGCCGGGAAAAAGACCTGGGTGGGCTATGCACAAGGCACCACTCAAAAATACCTACCCACGATACGTAATGGGGTTATACAGCCCTATAACATACTGAACGGGTATAAGCCATCGCAGGAAGTGAAGGCCCATATTAATACCGCATATGCCGAGCATTACTCCCCTATCACTGATATAAACCTGGTGATGAAAAATTTCAAATACCTCGGCGGAGAATAGCCCGGGATGTAATCATCATTTTCCATTAATTATTCAAAGCACCGGAGGCAAGCCACTTCTTTACCTGAGTTACCTCGCACGGAGACAATTGTAATCCGGCACCCGGAGGCATCGGGTTATACCCGGCCTGGTGAGAAATATTGCCTATAAGCCGTCCTGTAACGGTAGCCACCATTACACTATTATAATCTGCCAAACTGCCACCCGGTGAACTTGCGGAACTGTGACACCCGACACAATACAACTTCATCATTGGCGCTATCGCACCGCTGTAGGTGTAATTGTTGGTATCGCAGGGAGTTGTACAGTCACCTCCATCAGTGGCCCCCGCAGCTATCCACTGTTTCAACATATCCAGCTGAAGCGCACTTAGCGGCGGTGCATCTTTAGGCATTCTTTCATCATTATTCCCAGGCATCACAGACTCATATAATTTGCTGGCAGCAACATTACCCGGCACAACTCCCTTCCTTACGATATTCTGATAGTTATCCAATACGTACCCTTCTTCGTGAGCAATGGCATCGTGGCAACCACTTTTGGCGCAATTGGAAACGAATATGGGTAGTATATCCCGTTCAAAACAAATACCCGGGGCGTTTGTCCGCTTATTCTCAGGCATAACCTTCGGCGGATGAACACATGAATTAAGACTAATTGCCCCAGCAATTACCCATAAGCCAAAACCAGCTAACATGACCAAACTATTACCCTTTGCCATAACAATCAATTTTTTATTTACTGCATATCAACTACCAAGCCGAGAAAACGATTACTAATTGATTTACAGTATTGTAACTACTCCAACACGTATTTAAGGAGTTCTTTGGAATAACGTGAGCACTATCTAATCAAAAGAAACAAAGATTCAACATCAAAGTTACGTCTATATATATTGGCAGCTGATGACCATGGTCAGAGATACTAAATTTATGTATTCCACGTTTATTATTTAACTTACATTAAACCATACCTTATGTACTGCTGTACCAAAAGACCAATTACTCAATTATTACTGCTTTTTGTCGTCCTTTCCTGTTCCTTTTCTTTGAAAGCCTCCCATATTGTGGGCGGCGAAATGACGTACAGGTATATTGGGGACAGTACAGTGTCCTTCAGCCCGCTCATTGCATGGCCTAAGTATGAGATTACTTTGGTAATATACCAGGATTGCCAAAACGGCCAACCGGAAGCTATTGCACAGGATAACCCGGCTTTTTTTGGCATATATAGTGCAGTACCGCCTTACACATTCATGAGGGCAGACAGTGTACACTATACCAAATCAGAACCAATACAAGGGATTTACAATAGCCCTTGCGGGTCTGCGTCTGCTGACTATTGCATCGTGAAAAGAACATTCAAAATTAACTATGTGCTGAAACCTGCTTCGGGCTATGTCATTTCATATAGCCGATGCTGCAGAAACGCACAGGTCTCCAACCTGGTAAGCTCCGCGAGCTTAGGATCTACTTATTATTGCACTATACCGACTGCTAAAAACAACAGTGCAGTATTTAAGGAATTTCCGCCAATATCTTTGGCTATGAATACCTCGCTTACCACAGACCTTTCAGCCACAGATGCCGATGGTGACTCGCTTACTTATGAGCTGTGCAGCGCTAAGAATGGAGCCAGCAACGTAGATATAAAGCCTTTCCCTCCTGATTCCCCACCTTTTGACAATGTGGCGTACACACCCGGTTTAATAGCGGGAAACCCGATGTATTGCCTGGCACCAATGCAGCTTAACGCTACTACCGGCATTCTGACTTGCACCCCTAATCAGGCGGGCCTGTACCTGATAACCGAATGCTGCCACGAGTGGCGAAATGGTGTACTTATCAATACTATCAGCAGGGAGTTTCAGTTCAAGGTAAGCCCATCCACATCGGATACCTATAAGCCCAATGCGGGTAAGGATGTATCCTTAATAGTGGGGGAAATGTACCAGTTTGAAGCAACGGGTGCTGCGACATACTCATGGTCGCCGGCCAATTTTTTGAGTGACCCCAACATCCCAAATCCAATCGGGCACTTCACTACAGAAGGCGTATTTGGTTATACCGTTCATGGCATAAGCGATAAAGGCTGCGAAGGAGATGATTTTATCCGCGTCATTGTTACTGCTCATTCGGGCTATGCTGTTCCCAATGCTTTTACACCTAATGGTGATGGAAAGAATGATTATCTGTTCCCTTACCCGGTAGGTAGCAGCACCTTGCTGAGGTTCGAAATTTTTAACCGATGGGGCAACCGTGTGTACAGCAGTGACCTGGCAATACCCGGCTGGGATGGAAAACACCATAATATACCACAAGATACAGGGGTGTTTTTCTGGCAATTGGAATTCCTTGACAATAACGGTCAGAAGCGGATAACGAAAGGCAATGTTACATTGATCAGGTAAAACATCGCGCTGCCGCTTTCTACTATTGGCATTTCACTAAAGGCACGTGAGCGCTATTCATTTATACTTTTTAGCAAAATATTATGTCTGCCATTTTTACATTGGTAGGGTATTTGTAGCTTATCGTAGAAAAGAACAAATATGATTGGGTATTATCTGCTTACGGGCATCATCATGCTGATAGGGATGGCGGTGAGCGCACAGTTAAAGAATAAGTTCAGGGAGTATGGGGCTATCCCTACTTCCTCCGGCCTGAGTGGCAGGGAAGTAGCAGAAAGAATGCTACGGGAAAATGGCATTTATGATGTTACGGTTACCACCGCACATGGCTTCCTGAGCGACCACTACAACCCGGCAGACAAAACCGTGAACCTAAGCCCTGATGTGTATAGTGGCAGGAGCATTTCTGCCGCAGCAGTAGCGGCACATGAATGCGGCCATGCCGTGCAGCACGCCACGGCTACAGTATGCTGCAATTACGCAGCTCGCTTGTGCCGCTGGTGCAGGTAAGCTCCACACTGGCCACATGGGTCACCCTGGCGGGGCTGGGGCTAATGGGCTTCGGGGGTGGCAACCCCATAGTTGCCATTATAGGCATAGGGTTATTTGCTATATCTACAGTATTTTCGCTTATCACCTTACCGGTGGAATATGATGCCAGCGCACGTGCGCTGAGGTGGATGGAAGAAACGAACCTGACAACCCGTCAGGAGCATGATGGCGCAGCCGATGCCCTGAAATGGGCAGCAAGGACGTACCTGGTGGCTGCACTGGCCTCAATAGCCCAACTGGCTTATTTCCTGCTGATATTTTTAAACCGCAGGGACAATTAAGCGAACATAGCCACCTCAATAATTTTTGATTTGCGATTTTTCACCGTAATTTGTGGCATTATTATACACATACATGAACTTTCAACTTACAGAAGAACATAAAGCGGTGCAGATGGCAGCCCGCGATTTTGCGAAAAACGAACTGCTTCCCGGAGTAATTGAGCGTGACGATAAGATGAAATTCCCGACTGAGCAAATCCAGAAGCTGGGAGAACTTGGCTTTATGGGTATGATGGTAGACCCAAAATACGGCGGTTCGGGAATGGACACCATTTCTTATGTACTGGCCATGGAAGAAATATCGAAGATAGACGCTTCGGTATCGGTATGTATGAGTGTGAACAACTCATTGGTGTGCTGGGGCCTGGAGAAATACGGCAACGAGGAGCAAAAACAAAAATACCTTACCCAACTGGCCAGCGGACAAAAGATAGGCGCATTTCTGCTCAGCGAACCTGAAGCAGGATCGGACGCCACATCACAGCGCACAACAGCCGAAGATGAAGGTGACTACTATTTAGTGAACGGGACAAAGAACTGGATAACCAATGGTAATTCGGCCTCTTACTACCTTGTTATTGCCCAGACATACCCTGAAAAAGGGCACAAAGGCATTAACGCACTGATCATTGAAAAAGACTCGCCAGGAGTAACGGTGGGTGCGAAAGAAAATAAACTGGGCATTCGCGGCAGTGATACACACAGCATCATGTTCCAGGATGTAAAGGTGCCAAAAGCCAACCGCATTGGCGATGATGGTTTCGGTTTCACCTTTGCCATGAAGGTGCTTGCAGGTGGCCGTATTGGTATTGCCGCACAGGCACTGGGCATAGCCAGCGGTGCTTATGAGCTGGCGCTTAAATACTCAAAAGAGCGTAAAGCATTTGGCACGGAAATATCTAACCACCAGGCAATAGCCTTTAAACTGGCTGATATGGCCACTGAAATAGAAGCAGCCCGTTTATTAGTGCATAAAGCAGCCTGGACAAAAGACCAAGGGCTAGACTACACACTGTCAGCATCTATAGCAAAACTATTTGCATCAGACATAGCCCAGCGAGTGACCAATGAAGCGGTACAGGTGCATGGCGGCTATGGCTACGTAAAGGAATTCCACGTAGAACGCCTGCTGCGCGATGCCAAGATCACCCAGATATATGAAGGCACCAGCGAGGTGCAGCGCATAGTTATCAGCCGCACTGTGCTGAAAGGGTAGAATTTATTCAATAGTATTTTGTAGAGCCGGAATGCATTCCGGCTCTACTTATTTATGGTAATTCCCATCGGTTATTTTGCGTTTTTCGTACCACTTTGCGAGAACACTTCTATGCCTAAATATACTAATACCATTAGTCGTCCTAACTCAGCGGTGCGATATCCCCACAAGAACGAAATACAAAAACCAAAATGTAAATTTAACTTTACATTTTGTAAATCATACCATACATTTGATAAAAAATATTGCACATGAAAAACCATCTTTTATTGCCGAATAAAATGCGTTTGATTGGACTCCTAATCCTCCCTTTTGCTTTAGCATGGCTTATTGCCACGGGCATTCTCGGTAAGCCGGTCTTTGGGTTCCTTCAGATAAGGACGAGTAACTCCAGTACTCCAGCAAACATTTTTGGTCAGCCGTGGTTCCTCTTCAGCCATGGCTTCTCTGCCGACCTCAATCTCACCTGCTCTATAGTACTATCTATCGTTTGTCTATTCTTTGTAGCCTTTTCAAAGGAGAAAATAGAGGACGAGTATGTACGTAGCATACGGCTCAGGTCGCTACAGATAAGCGTTTATGTGAACTATCTTGTGCTCCTACTCGCCACTATCTTTTTATACGATACCAGCTTTCTAATGGTAATGGAAGTCAACCTTTTTACCATCCTCATTATTTTTATAGTAGTCTACTATTACCACCTGCATATCAAGCCACGTTTAACAAATGCCCCGCTACCATGAAGAACACATTAAAAATAGAACGTGCCCGAATAAACATGACCCAGGCCGACCTTGCTGAAAAAGTCAATGTGTCCCGCCAAACGATTATTGCCATTGAGTCGGCTAAGTATTTACCGTCTACTGCACTTGCACTCAAGATTGCCCATACCTTTGGTAAGGCCGTGGAAGATCTCTTCGAGTTGGAAGAGGATGACTAAGCAGAGGGGCATCGCAGAAGGATATTATTTGTAAAAACAGCCGCAGCGGACTATTTAGATGCAAAAGACACAGCCTAGTTGGCTATTAAAATGTTCATAAAAGAGAAACGAGCGGCTTGCCGCTCGTTTCTCTTTTATATGTTTCGATGTACTTTAAGCGTGTGCTTTCTGTGCTTTTGTCGTCATAGCTGACTGGAGCAGTGAATAAGCACCAAACAATAATATGCTACCGGAGAACTCACCTATTAATGTATTTTTAAAGAACGGTATGGCCGCTACATAAGTATTTACGAGGCCGGTAAACCCTGTGCCGTAATGATAGAGGTCAACCTTACCAAACGACATGGCAAGGAACACGCCAAAATTACTCAACAGGAAAAACACTACCGCGCCTGCAAGTGTGTAGCCAAACACATTCACCGCCTTGGGCTGTGCCATGCGCGCACCCATTACGGTAACGAGTAATAGACTTGCATAAACGCAAACCTGCTCGATGCCATAGAACCCCTGCCATTGGGTGAAAAGAGAGATATACACATCGCCCATCAACTGAGCAAGTATGGGCAACAACAAAGCAATACGCTTGTCTTTGATAACAGCTCCACTGAACAAGCCGAGCGCGCATATAGGAGCAAAGTTGTATAGATGCATTTCGTGGTTCACGATACGGGCGATACCAGCCATTAGTATAAGGCCGATGGCAATAAGTATATTAAGTTTATTATTTTTCATATAATATCAGTTGCTGCAAATTTAAGATAAAAATAGCCGAATGCAATGCGGACACTTATTAACATTTCAACGTAGCGGGCAATAAACCTATTTTTTTACGGTATCATATGCCCACCTGATATATGCGGCGCCCCAGGTAAAGCCACCACCGAATGCTGCCATCACTATATTATCCCCCTTGCGGAATTTATCTTCCCACTCCCACAGGCAAAGCGGCAGTGTACCGTTTGTGGTATTACCGTACCGGTGTATATTTATTATTACTTTTTCCGCGGGTAGGTTCATACGCTCTGCTGTGGCAGCAATAATGCGTTTATTCGCCTGATGGGGCACCAGCCACTGGATGGTATCGGCGGAGAGGTTATTCCTAGCCATAATATCGGCAGCCACATCGGCCATATTCTTTACCGCGAATTTAAATACCGACTGGCCTTCCTGGTATACATAATGTTCTTTGTTCATTACTGTTTCAACCGTAGCGGGCTTCACTGAGCCACCTGCTTTCTGGTGCAGGTGTACCCTGCCGCTGCCATCCGTGCGCGATACAGAATCTATTATACCATAACCTTCAGTATCCGGCTCCAGTAGCACTGCCCCACCGCCATCACCAAAAATGATAGCGGTAGTACGGTCTTCATAATTGATGATGGAACTCATTTTGTCCACACCTATTACTATGACTTTTTTATGCTTCCCTGTTTCAATGAACTGAGAACCGACCGTAAGTGCAAAAATGAAACCACTGCAAGCTGCGCTGAGGTCATACCCCCATGCATTGGTCATGCCCACCTTATCGCAAACAATGTTGGCTGTGGCGGGAAACTGCATATCGGGAGTAGTAGTGGCGCATATCACCAGCTCTATCTCCTTTGGATCAATACCACGCTTATTGAGCAAATCCTTCACTGCTTCCACAGCCATATCGCTGCTGCCCTTTCCTTCGCCCTTCAGTATTCTGCGCTCGCTTATACCTGTTCTTGTCTGTATCCACTCATCGGTAGTATCCATCATCTTTTCCAGCTCAGCATTTGTAAGCCTGTATTCCGGAACATATCCACCTACCGCAGTGATAGCAGCATGAATTTTCTGCATTTATAATTATTTAAAAAAGAACAAAGTTAAAACTTTTAAATGATGCTGGATGCTTGAATCTTGATACTGGATACTTGATGCTGGTTGCTTGATAATATATTTCAATAAATATGCGCATCCAATATCACTCCTATCCAGTATCACTTCCATCCAGTATCTCCACTATCCGGCATCATTTTGTCAATCCCCCGCAAACGCTCAACACCTGCCCCGTAATATAGCTGCCCATATCGGAGGCAAGGAATAAGGCTGCGTTAGCAATATCATCCGTCTTGCCAAATCGGCCCAGCGGAATATCCTTGAACCAATTTTCAGCGCCGCCATCCTTCAGGTAATGCGTCATATCTGTTTCCACAAAGCCGGGCGCTATCACATTGCAGCGGATATTGCGGCTGCCTATCTCCTGGGCTATGCTTTTGCTAAAACCAATGATACCAGCCTTGCTGGCAGCATAGGCGCTTTGCCCGGCATTGCCTTTTATGCCCACAATGGAACTCATATTAATAATACTCCCTGCGCGTGCCTTCATCATGGGCCGTATCACCTGCTTGGTGAGGTTATACACACTTTTCAGGTTTGCCTGCAGCACATCATCCCATTGCTCTGGCGTGAGTCGCAGCAACAGGTTGTCCCGGCTGATACCTGCATTGTTCACACATATGTCAATGGTGCCGAATTCCTTTACCACATCGTTGGCTAATTCCTCGGCAGCCTTGTAATCGCCGGCATCGCTTTTATATCCTTTTGCTTTCACACCTAAAGTATTCAACTTATCCTCAAGCGCTTTTGCTTTTTCTTCAGAAGATAAATAAGTGAAGGCAATATTAGCACCATGCTCCGCAAATTTCAGGGCTATGGCCTCCCCTATGCCCCTGCTTGCCCCGGTGATGAGGGCTACTTTATTTTCGAGCAATTTCATTGAGTTGATTTTGGACTGCTAAAGTAGTGATTGCAAGCGACATGTAGTAACGGGTAAACGTTTTTTACATATAGCCCTTCCTGAATAAACTGTGAATAACAAATCTTTACCTTTGGCAACAGCAAAAAAAACATCATTATGGGAGGTTTTCATGATCATATCAGGGCGCAGGAAAAAGAATTTATAGAAAAACAAAAAATGTTTTTTGTAGCCACTGCACCTTTGGCACCCGGACACCATATCAATCTCTCACCCAAAGGCTCGGACAGTTTCCGCGTCTTGTCTCCAAACAGAGTAGCGTATATGGACCTTGTAGGCAGCGGCAATGAGACCTCTGCGCACCTGCTGGAAAATGAAAGAATAACGTTCATGTTCTGCTCATACGATGGCCCGCCCAATATACTGCGATTATATGGCAGAGGACGCACAGTATTGCCAGGCGATGCCGAATGGGATGATCTTGCCGCTCATTTCAAGTTGAGGTTATCCACAAGACAGATCATTGTTGCAGATATTCATACGATACAAAACTCGTGCGGGTATAGCGTTCCTTTGTATGAATATGCAGGAGAGCGCGACCATGCGCAAAAATGGGAAGACAAGAAGGGCATTGAAGGATTAGCAACCTACAAACAGGAAAAGAACCGGGTAAGCATGGATGGCCTGCCAACAGCCCTTTACTGAACTATCAGTCCACTATGAGCCAGGTATCCATCATACCCTTGCCTTTCACTTCAGTTTGCCCCCGGCTTTTGAACCGGTGATTTGCTTCAATTATTTTCTTGAACCTGTCGGTGCAATGGATTTCCCCAGCCAGGCCGGTTGATTCCATACGGCTTGCCGTGTTCACGGTATCGCCCCACAGGTCGTAAATGAACTTCCTGCGTCCTATTACTCCCGCAACAACGGGCCCACAGTCCAGCCCAACCCTGAATTCTATAGGCGTGCCGTCTGATGCCTTGTAGCCCTTCATCTCGGCCCTTACGTCCAGTGCCATTTGCGTAGCCGCTTCGGCATGGTCGGGTTGGGGGTCAGGCAGGCCGCTTACAGCCATATAGCAATCGCCTATGGTCTTTATTTTCTCAAGACCATGCCGCTCAGCTATATTATCGAAAGAAGTGAACACGTGATTCAGTATGTTCACAATCTCCTTGGGGTCGCGCCCGTCAGAAAAAAGGGTAAACCCTGCCATGTCAATAAAGATGATGGATGCATGGTCGAAATAATCGGCAATAGGGTGCTCCTTTCTCTTCAGCCTGTCGGCAATCTTTTCCGGCAGTATATTCAGTAACAGGTTCTCTGATCGTTTACGCTCCCTGGCTATAAAAAAGATAACAGCGAGCAGGATAGCTATCCCTATAAAAGTAAAGGTCATCTCTATGCGCTTCTTGCTCAGTTCCAGCGTGCTGATCTTTACCTGGTTCTGGTACTTCTCCTCCTGTAGCTTTTGCTCAATAAAATTCTGCTTTTCCTGGGCTTTAGATAGCGTGATGGCGCTATTCCGCCTGGCTGCACTATCCTTCGCTACCAGTGCCGAATCAGCATAAACGTATGCCATCTTATAATTATTTTTTGCGGCATAGACCCTCGACATCTGGGTATAAAGCTGTTCAGCCAACGGGTAGTATGGCCAAAATGACCTGCCAAAACAAAGTTGCAGGGCATCTTGCAATAATTTTTCCGCTTTGCCATATTCGCGTTGTTCATAGTAAATAGAAGCAAGTATGCACATAGACCCTACCGCATTTCTGATATTGCTCGTCGCCAAACTGGATGAAATATCAATCTGCAATAACGGCGCAGCCTCCGCATATCTCTTTTGACGAAAATAGGTAATGCCTATGTTTCCCTGGGCTATACCCGCCCATGCATCATTATTCAGTTTTATTGCATTTTCATAGGTCCTTTGAAAATACACGATGGCGCTGTCATATCGACCCATCTGGCGGTATGCCATACCTATAGTATTAGATATGGAACAGAAAATATTTTTATTGGTTGATTGTTTCAAACGCAATGCGTCGTGCATGTATTTTATGGCATTGTCATAGTCTTCATAGCGGTAATACATACCTCCGAGTGTGTATATATTTGCCTGCTTTGGCGGATATTCCTCATCAGTAAAGTTTTTATACACCGAATAGGCCGAAACGTAGTTCTCTATTGCAGCACTCTGTTTCTGGTTATTGTCGCTGTAAAAATCGCCCAAAGCCTGTAGTACATCGGCCTCAAGGTATTTAAGTGTATTATCGCTAGCATAAGTATATAAACGCAGTAAGTTATGTTCAATAGTATCAGGGCTTACCTTTCGTTCCCTGAACTCTTTAATATATCTGAATAACTTTAACGCTCCTGCAAACTCCGGGTCGCCGGAATCTTCTGCAATCTGCTCCATCCTTTTTACTGAATCGGCGATAACCGAAAGACTATTCTGGTGAAGATACCGGTTACTGTCTATGAAGTAATACTGCAAGCTATACTTGTGAAATGCAGGCAAATGCAACTGCGCGAAACCACAAACATTTGACAAACAAAAAAATAACAATAGCAGTTGGCGCATAGGGAAACAAAATACAGACTAAAAACCGAATTTAATATTATTATGAGGTAAAATACTATAGCATGTACACACCATTGCAAACCAACAAAATAGATATTATTTATATGATAGTTCTTCTCTATACATTGCCCCATGCCCTGAAGATACGGGGCAGGCTGATAACGGAATGTTCATTGGCAGTAAAATCTTTCAGTTGCATCAACAGCTTATCAATTGCCTTCCCATCAGTTATACCTTGCGCCAAAAGTGTAGCCTTTATTTTATCTAACGTAAGATAAGCCATCCATTTACCCGCCCCAGCGCCGAAACAAGGCTGAATGAGATCAAAATCAATATTCTGTAATCCCGCCCCATGCAATAATGAAGGTAACCCAGGTCCTATTTCGGGATCGGCGCCGTTGTTATGGGCTGCTGCCGCATACAAGCGGAGGTATTCATCAAAAGCCGCGCATGCAGGATAACAGAAATGGCCTGAGAACTGCACATCTTCGATAATTATTTTTCCGCCGGGTCTTGCGGCCCGCATCATCAGTTGCAATACTTTCTTTGGCTCTTTTAAATGCGACAGCAAAAAGCGCGCGTAAACAACATCAAACTCCCTATCGAACGAAAGGTCATAAGCACTCATCACCTCAAATCGCATATTGTGCCTGCCTGCGGCCACCCTGTCCTTTTCGGCCAAAGCAATGATACTTTCGTCGAAATCCACAGCAGTAACTCTACCCTTATCCCCTACCATTTCGGCCACCATTCCGGCTACATTGCCACCACCACAGCCCACATCAAGGAACGATACACCACCGGATACTCCCTGTTTTTCCAGCAGTGCTTTTGTATAAGTATAGAGTACGTCAGAGAGGGTGTTAAGACGCGACTTACCCTGCTCTCCGCCACTGATTATATAGTCGTGATTGTTTGTGTGCATAAGGACTACCCATATTTCTTCGTCATACCGCCATACGCTTCTTTGACCAACTTCTTCAGGATAGCAGTATCAATATCCGCCAGTTTGTTTATATGCAGGCAAGACCCGCTGACCTTATGCTTTCCGAGCTTTTTCAGCATATCAGCATCGGCTCTGGCGCCCATCATTATGTACAAAGTAATATTTGCCTTTCGCGGAGAAAAGCCAACCTTGCACATGTCGCCCTCATGCCCTGACTCATACTTATAGTGATAACTGCCAAAGCCTACCATCGCAGTGCCCCACATATGCCCCTTCTGCCCGGTGGCCGCTTCCATTATTTTCAACACTTCAAAACAATCCTTTCTTTTCTGCTCATTTTCAATGGAGTTCAGAAAGTCTTTTACGCTTGCTTTGTTTTCCTTTGTTTTTAATTCTGCCATAACAAGAAGATTTAAAATAGCGTCCCATCATTGTAGAGAATGGGCAACGGTATATTAGTGTTGCAGTGCTTGTTCATCTGCTCTATAAAATATTTTATCAACTCGGGTGAATGCAGCTCCTCATGCTGGTGCATAAAGAAATAACAGGTTTCCAGCCCATTGCCCATCCATTTTTTTATGCGCTGCACCCACTCATCAATACGGGTATAATCTGTATTGTGTAGTGCATTGCCTACAAAGCGTATAAAACACTCGGGCACAGACAAATGCATATGCACACAGTCCCTCCGGCCGGCAGCATCCGTTATCACTGTACCTCTTTTACTGCTGCGCAAAAAATCATACAATTCCTTATTGTACCCATCTTTATACCATTCCTCATGCCTTAACTCAAGGAACAGCTCCACGTCCGTGGGAAGATCGCTGATGAAACGCTCAATCGTTTCCAAGTGCTTCAGTCCCATTTGCGGATTGGGCATCAGGAAAACAGGGCCAAGGTGCTCGCCAAAGGCTGATATTACATCCAGAAACTTGTCCACCTCGGCCTGTGCATTCTGTAGCCTGCGTATATGCGTGATAGATTGTGTGAACTTAGGGCAGAACAGGAAACCATCAGGCACCATGCTTACCCATTTATCCACCTGCGCCCGCGAATGGACATTGTAAAAGAACCCATTGAACTCTATGCTGTTAAATTGCTTTGCATACTGCTGCAGAAAATCCTTTTCCTTTGTGCCCTTAGGATACAGTTTCCCTACCCAGTCTTTGCGGCCCCATTTGGCACAGCCTATATAAAATCTGGTTTTCCCCTTGCCTCTCTTCAGCACACCGGCATTGACCTCAGGTTCCTGAGGCAATCTGAAATCTGTTTCCAGTAGTTCGTTTTCGCTTATTTTCCCAAAATCCATAAGAATAACTAAAAAATTTAGTTACCAGACCCATTGCACCTGCCCGTGGTGCAGGTAGGTGACCGACCCATCTTCGTACTGCAACTCTAATGTCCCGTCGCTCTTCGCTTCAATTATCGTAGCTGTCCATTTGTACTTATTATCAATAAATGCCTGTTTCATCCCCCGTTTGTACAAATATCCGTTATATACCTTCATACTTTCCTCGCCCGGCATTGGTTCATTTGCGACACGAATAATATTTTCACGTATCACGCTCATCAGTTCTTTTATGTCAAAATCAATGCCTGATGCCATTTTTAGTGAAATGCTGTTGGACAGTTCGTCAGGCATTTTTTCTTGCTTCACATTTAATCCCAAACCTATGACACTATAAGCCCATTGGTTTCCCCTCAATACATTCTCCATTAATATGCCCCCTGCCTTTTTGTCATTGATTATAATATCATTTGGCCACTTAATGCATACTTTCCATTTGTTATATATTTTTTGCAGCACCTTAGCGACAGCCACGGCCACGGAAGCATTAAATGCGAATTGCTCCCTGATTGCCTGCCCCGGGCTGATAATGACGCTCATCAGCAGGCTTTCGCCGGGCACATCTACCCAAGTTCTTCCACGCTGCCCTTTGCCTGCTGTCTGTTCCCGCGCCGTGATTGTCAGCCCGTGCTGTGCTTTATTGGCATCTATCAGCAACATGGCATAGTTATTGGTACTATCAATGATATTATGTTCAATTATTGTGAAATCTGACACTTTAGTGAGGTTTAGTGCAAAAAGATTTATAATTTTGATAAAATGTAAAGATATTACCAAACAAAATAAGTAATAAAATTTGGAGAAAATAATAACCACGCTGCAAGAGAGAAAGAATACTACCACCCGCCTGACGAAAAACAGCAAGCTATTTAAAACAATCATAAAAGCTATACAGGAAAAAAAAGGGCAACAGGTCGTATCTCTCGACCTGAAGAAAATTGACGAAGCCGTAGCAGACTTTTTTATTCTCTGTGAAGCGAATTCAAATATCCAGATAAAGGCAATTGCGCAGAATATTGAAGAATCAGTAGAAACGGAATGCGGCGAAAGGCCATACCATGTAGAGCATGGCGATACCTGGACACTTGTTGACTACGTGAATATTGTAATACATATATTCCAGCACGAACAAAGAAAGTTCTACAATCTGGAGACACTATGGGCTGACGCGCCACGCACTGAACACTAAATAAACACCTGAAACAGGTATAACAGAAAACGGATAAGAAAAAATGGAAGAAAATTCGCAAAAGCCGGGCATGAAGCCGGGAGACAGCAATAACCCTAACCAGCGTAAAGGCCCTAAATTCAATATCTATTGGATTTATGGCATCATATTGCTTGCAATATTAGGGGCAAACTTCATTGGGGGCAACTTCAACAGCACAACAGCAGAACATTCTTTTCAGGACTTTAAAGAAAACCTGAACAAAGGGGAAGTTGCCAAAATAGTGGTCATCAATAATGACCACGTAGAGGTGTTTTTAAAGCCAGGAACTACACCTGCCGGACAAACACCGGGAAAACTACCTGCGGTAACAAACGACAAAACACCGGCCTACACATTTAAGATAGGTACAGTTGACCGTTTTGGCAAAGAACTGGATGAAGCCCAGAAGAATATCCCCGAAGCTGACCGCCCGCCACTCTCTTATGACCAGCATGGCGATTATCTGCATATTCTGCTAAACACCTTCCTTCTGCCGGTGATATTTATAGTGGCTATGTGGTTCCTTATCTTCCGCAAAATGGGCTCAGGCGGCGGAGGCGGAGCAGGTGGCGGCATCTTCAATATCGGCAAATCAAAGGCGCAGCTTTTTGAAAAAGGCACAAGGGTAAACATTACTTTTAATGACGTAGCAGGCCTGGATGAAGCGAAAGTTGAGGTGATGGAAATTGTGGACTTCCTGAAGAACCCCAAAAAATATACCGCCCTTGGCGGCAAGATACCGAAAGGGGCCCTACTGGTGGGCCCACCGGGAACCGGTAAAACCCTGCTCGCCAAGGCTATGGCCGGGGAGGCGCAGGTGCCTTTCTTCTCTATGTCCGGCTCCGATTTCGTTGAGCTGTTCGTAGGGGTAGGCGCCAGCCGTGTACGCGACCTGTTTAAACAGGCACGTGAAAAAGCGCCATGCATCGTATTCATTGATGAGATAGACGCGATAGGCCGCGCGCGTGGCAAGAACGTGGTAATGAGCAATGACGAACGCGAGAATACGCTGAACCAACTGCTGGTAGAAATGGATGGTTTCAGCGGCGACAGCGGCATTATTGTACTTGCAGCCACTAACCGTCCCGATGTACTTGACACCGCATTGCTGCGCCCCGGCCGCTTCGATCGCCAGATATCAATAGACATCCCTGACGTAAAAGGCCGCGAGAAGATATTTGATGTGCACCTGAAGCCAATCAAACGCTCAAAAGACCTGAACATTAAGAAACTGGCATTGCAGACACCCGGATTTGCCGGGGCCGATATAGCCAATATTTGTAACGAAGCAGCGCTTATAGCCGCCCGTAAAGGCAAGAGCGAAGTGGACATGAGCGACTTCAACGACGCGATAGACCGTGTGATAGGTGGCCTTGAAAAGAAGAACAAGATCATTCTGCCGGAAGAAAAACGCATCATCGCCTACCACGAGGCCGGCCATGCAGTATCGGGCTGGTACCTGGAACATGCTCACCCGCTGGTGAAGGTGACTATTGTGCCACGAGGCGTAGCAGCACTGGGATATGCGCAGTACCTGCCTAAGGAAGTATATATACGCACCACAGACCACCTGCTTGACGATATGAAGATGTCGCTGGGTGGCAGGGCTGTGGAAGAACTGGTCTTTGGTAAAATATCCACAGGCGCACTGAGCGACCTGCAGCATGTGACCCGCACAGCTTACGCCATGATTTCTATGTATGGCATGAGTACCAACATAGGTAACATATCATTTTACGACCCGCAGAATGAGAACAGTTTCTCTAAACCATACTCAGAAGAAACCGGCAAGATGATTGATGACGAAGTGAGGAAATTGGTAGATGAGGCTTATCAGAAAGTAAAACTGCTGTTATCTGACAAAATAGAATCGGTGAAACTTATTGCCGAGGAACTGCTGAAAAAAGAAGTCCTTTTCAAAGACGACATGGAACGCCTGCTGGGCAAACGCCCGTATGAAGATGCGATTGCTAATGAAGAGCCCTTCGTACCGGACAGCGTGCTAAACCCCAATGCGTAAAGAACATATTTTATCAAATAAAAAAAGCGGTGAGTAATTCATCGCTTTTTTTATTTTTGCCAAACCGACTTACGACTTACGACTTACGACTTACGACTAAAACATGCAGACCTTCAAAACATCAAAAGCACGGGAAAACATTCTCAGCCGCATCCGCAAAGGATTAAGCGACGAGAAAGTAGCAATGCCCTACCCTGATGCGGAGAAGGAAACAGGCAACATATACGCCACGACCGGCAATGCCCCCGAAGAGGATTTTGCGGAAGCGTTCATTAAACTTGGCGGCAAGTTCATCTTCTGCGAGCATGAGCAGGACCTGATGGACAACATCAATATACTGTATGAGAACCGAGGCTGGAAACAGTTGCTGTGCTCTGACGAGCGGATGCTGAAAATATTTCACAACAATAAAGTAGGCATACTGCGCCCTGCCGACCCTAAAGCGGAAAGCGCTGATGCATGTATTACCGGCTGTGAAGCGCTAATAGCCCGCACCGGCTCCATATTGCTGAGCAGCAAACTGAATATGGGACGCACAGCCCCGGTATATTATCCCGTACACATAGTATTTGCTTACGCCAACCAGGTAGTGCCGGATATTGAAGATGGATTTGCACTGCTAAGAAAAAAATACGGCAACGACCTCCCTTCAATGATCAACATCACCTCCGGCCCCAGCCGCACGGCAGATATTGAGAAGACACTGGTAGTAGGCGTACATGGCCCCGGAGAGATATTCTGTTTTTTGATCAATGCGGATATATAATACCGGAAAGCAGCAGCTGATCCCGCAATAAAAGAGTTGAGCAATTTTTGCTATCTTTTCCATACGAAAGATGATTTGCCTGAAACATATTGATACGCCTGTAGGCAAAATGCGCATCGGGGCTACTGATGAGGGCATCTGCCTGTTCGACTTCCAGTACAGGAAAAGTATAGACAGTATCATGGACAGAATTGAGCAGATGAGTGGAGATAAGTTTGGTGAAGGGGAGCACCCCCACTTTGTGTTGCTGGAACAACAGGTAGGGGAATACTTCGCCGGTTCGCGAAAAGAATTCGACTTGCCATTACATCTTTTAGGCACCCCTTTTCAGAAGAGCGTGTGGCAAGGTTTGCTGAACATACCTTATGGAGAAACAAGGTCGTACAAGCAGCAATCTAAATTTCTGGGCGATGAAAAAGCCATAAGGGCGGTAGCAAGTGCTAATGGGCAGAATGGCATAGCCATCATTATACCCTGCCACCGGGTGATAGGCGAAGACGGCAGCCTGACAGGCTACAGCGGAGGACTGCAACGAAAAAAATGGCTGCTGGCGCATGAGCTTAAGCATTCAGGAATAGCAGCGCAGGGAGAATTATTCTGATTGTCGGATTTTTTTATACACCTCGCCCCATACTTCCCCCTTTTGGCAACGGTAAGCAAGTATAAATGATGGGTCACTCTTCACTTGCCCATACCTGTCATCAGGTTCTATGTTAGTGAATACTGCGTAATCTGTCTTGTCGTTAATATACCAACTAGTGTTATTGAACCCCTTTTCTGAATGTAAGAAACCTGTGGCTGGATGCAACAAATGTTCTTTATCAAGAAAAGAGCACCCAATTACCTTCTCGTATGGAACATTATGTTCAAAGTAATCAACAATTTTTTGTTCTACTTGAACACCATCGAATGCCCCTAAGTCAACATCCCCAAACCCAACGTTCGTTTTGAACGAAAAGAAACCAATTATAAGTATCATGATAAATACCGGATAGACTAATCTTTTATCGGTTAGGGCAATATACATGCTGACGAGAACGGCATTAATAAAAAGCACAGGTATTACGGATGCCAGAAGATACCTGGGCGTAAAAAAATTCATTGAAGAAAAGACAAGAAAACAAAAGACAAATGAGCATAAAAGAATCATAAACCTTTGCTGGTGCAAGCTGGCGTAGTATCGTTCTTTTATTGTCACATACAACAGGGCAATAATTGAAAAAATGAGAACGATGAAAAATGGCACTCCCGGCATAATCCGGCCAGAACGCATATCATCTGTGCAATAATAGATTGCCAGTGCCGGAAAGAAAACGATGAGGTGACGATAATTTTTTGTTTTTGCAACAGTTAGTACCGCCATAGTCAGTAGGGGCAGGAAATAATAATGTCTCATGTGTAGGGAAAAAGTGTTTGCTGCGCTGAGTACTTTGAACCTGTACCAGAACATCTCCCATTTGTGTTCAATCAGGTCGTTGTATAGCGGAAAAATGAACCAGCCGTGAATATATTTCTGAAGAAGAAAAAATATCCCAATCAGGATACAGGGCATAGCTATCGAAGCGAGCCTTTTTAATCGCACACCCATAGATGTTTTGCGGTCGGTCAGACTGGCAAGCGCATGTACCCCTATAACAAAACCAGCTATCAGGCCGCTTTCTTTTGTGTAAAAAAGCACGGAAAGACATATGGCAGTAGCCGCAAACATCTCCTTAGCATAAAGATACAGGCTAAGGAACGCAAGAAAAGCAACCAGCATATCAAACAGCACAAACGAAGACTGCACGAAAAACATAACTTGCAACGCTACCATAACTGTGCTTAAAACAGCAACATTCCTGTCAAATAAGCGCACCCCTGCCTCAAAAATGGTAGTAAGAAAAAGCAACGATATGCAGAGTGCAAAGGAATGCATAGCGACATGTGACGCGCCAAATATTTTCATCCATGCAGCGGCAGCGGCATGAAAAAACAAAGGATGCCCCCGCGATAGTTCAGGGTCAATTGCATCGGGAACGAGGCTAATCCCATGTGTATACATTTCCTTAATAGCCATTGCATACGGCCAACTCTCGTCCCAATAATACGCATAGCCGAGATGAGGTATTTTGCAGATAATGAAAATTATCAGTATCAGGAATAAAACCCACCTGCTTTTAAAGAAGTTCCTCATATTTCGGGCATACATAATAAAGATACGGAAATTGATTTATTTCATACATTTAGGAATGAGATGGCCGCCCCGTTTTTTTTTTGAGCAATTGCCGAATCACACCCAACAGGAGTGTACATGAACACAAAGGAAAGCAATACCGGTGTAACCATTAGCGGCACAATGAACAGGTAAATGAAAGGAAGCTGAATGAGCAGATAGAATACAGTAAGATATATTTTCAGGGAAAAAAGCAGGTATGCATTGAGCGAGTACTTATTTCTCGTCTTATAATAAAACACTATTAAGCCAAATATTGTGAGGGCGCACACGCCAAAATGTATTTTCTGGTACATAGCCACTTTGTCCACCATGCTGCCCGGTAGAAATTTCATCCCCCACGTATTAAACGAAAGGCCGTTCATCAGTTCGCCCCTTTGCCAAAGGCCTGTTATGGGGTTGGCGTAAGATGCATAGGGGTTTGAGAGTAAAGATGGGTTGTTCATCAAAAAAGGGCAGTAGAACACCAGAACAAACAATGCGCCTATGCCCATAATTGAAAACGCTTTCTTTCTTTCGTCTGATATGAAATAAGCGGCTATGCACAGTGGCACCCACATGACAATACTCATACGGGATAACACACATACGGAAAGCGCGACAGCCATTAATACCCAGTTGTTTTTTCGGATAGCAGTTGCCAACAACAGGTAGTAGCCGGCCACAAGCGCCTCTAAAGTTATCTGGAAGGCAAGTGGCTCATTGCGGAACAGAACGAGGAATGCAGCTAATGGCCATATGGGGCTTAACATATCCCATAAATTGCCGCTGTTGTTGTTTGATGCGAGGTTTATTATAAAAAAATAAGCTGAAGCCAGCCAAAAGGAAAATACAGCCAGCCAGCGGTAGTCGAAATGAAAATATTCTGCAATAGTGAATGGCAGCCATTGTAGGGGCATATAAGCGGGCGTAATAGCATATCCCGCATTTTTAAAAGCTTCGTAGGCGGGTGTGCCATCTATAAATTTCCTTGCCATGCGCCTGTGGGTGAGTATTACATCGGAATAGGTGGTATCGTTAAGCGGCACTTGCTGAAATGCGGAATGCAATAAAGCGAACATTATCACAGACAGGCAGATAAAAGACGCTACTCCTATAGCCCTGACCAGCATTATTTTGCGTTTGGGTGCCATGGTGGGGAAGCACCGATTGCTACTGCTGAGCATTAAGGCCAATACACCGATGGAACAGGACACGATGAGTATAAGCAGAGGCGACAGAATAACACCGGCTATGTTTTGCCAATAGGTAAATAACAGCAACTCGATAATACTTAAAGCAACCAGCAACCATTTTAAAACTAACGGAGTTCTCATATTTAGTTATGTGGTTGCTGTTGCAGGTTCATCGTACTTAAAGTATTTCTTTATCCGCAAGAAAGGTTTTTCAATAAAGGCAAAGGACAGCCATGCCAGTAAAACCAACAGGCTTACGGATAGCGTATAGTAAAAAGCATAGTTGGTAAATAATGGCTTAAATTGCTGATGTTCATTCCCCAGGCTTTCCATATAGCTTTTCAGCGGCCATGCCACATGTGTAAGGAAAGGAATGTGATACAAGTACAGACCATAACTGATCTTGCCTATGAAGTTGAAAAACCGGTTTTCCAGCACATACTTTTTCATTATTGCTGATTTGTTATTTACGATCAATATTATCAGCCATAAAGCCATAATGCTGATGATGGTTTTCCGGAAAATGCTAAGAGCGGGTTGTGGCTGATTTATATAAAATGGCACCTGCCAGTACAAGAACACAGCCAGGGAGGCAGGCCCTATCACCCACATTGCTTTCTCAAATTTTCTGCACATTGTTTCATCCTGCCGCATATAGGCATACAATCCACCAATCCCGAAAGCATCAAAACAATGATGGGGCAAAAACGGCGCTATATGTCCATTGGTAAGTGCGAAGTATGAACTGATAATGCCCGTGCCTATGAACACCGCAAATAAATACTTCAGGTATTTATTTTTAGTGAACAGTATCAGCCAGGGCCATAAGATGTAAAACTGCTCCTCAATGCATAATGTCCATGTGTGCGAAATAGAGTTCCACGAGTTAGTGTTATAGCAGAAAATATTCATGGTGTAGGTGAGGGCATATGCTATATTTGCCCGCACATCTACATAGTTCACCAGTTACAGGAACCCTATCATTAAATAGTAAATGGGGAATATGCGCAGGGCCCTTCGGAAAAAGAAGTTCTTTATAGTAATAAAATGGTTTGGGGCTGAGCTGTTTGCCTTCGCATCCAGCAGAATAGATGTAATAAGAAACCCACTTAACACAAAAAAAATAGTTACCCCCACCGATCCATCCGGAGCCAGGAATATCTGAATAAATTTCCAGATGGGCTGTTCGTCGGTATAAGCAGGCCCCAGTGCCCGATAATTACCAATATAATAGAGTAAGCCCTGAGCGTATCAAGCCCCTTGATGTGTTTCAACAGGTATATGTTTACTTATATGCAAATATATTGGTTTACCTATGATATTGAGTGATATGAAACAGCTATAATTGTACTTTCCCTTTGTGTTTTTTATTACTTTTGCCGTCCACTATTAACAAACAAAAAAACATTTCCTTTTATGGCATATGATATTATTGTAGTAGGGAGCGGTCCCGGTGGCTATGTGGCCGCTATCCGCGCTGCACAATTGGGTTATAAAGTAGCAATAGTAGAAAAGGAAAACCTGGGCGGGATATGTCTCAACTGGGGTTGCATACCTACAAAAGCATTGCTGAAAACAGCAAGCGTGTATGAGAATTTCTCTCATGCTGCAGACTATGGTATCATAGCGGGCGATTTCAAAGCAGACTTTGGCGCGGTAATAAAGCGTAGCCGCGGCGCAGCGGAGAAAATGAGCAAGGGTGTTCAGTTCCTGATGAAGAAGAACAAGATAGAGGTGATCATGGGCATGGGCAAGCTGAACGCTAAAAAGGAAGTAGAAGTAACCGGCGCTGATGGCAAAGTAACCACACTGCAGGCAAAGCATGTGATACTGGCTACCGGGGCGCGCAGCCGCCAGTTGCCTAACCTGCCTATAGATGGCAAAAAGGTGATAGGCTACCGCGAGGCGATGTCATTGCCACAGCAGCCTAAGACAATGATAGTAGTAGGCTCCGGTGCCATAGGTGTAGAATTTGCCTACTTCTATAACAGCATAGGCACCAAAGTAACGATAGTAGAGTTTTTACCACGCCTGGTGCCGGTAGAAGATGAAGACATATCAAAAGAACTGGAACGCAACTTCAGGAAGAAGGGCATTACCGTGATGACCAATTCATCGGTAGAAAAAGTAGAAGCCAATGGTGATGGTGTAAAAGCTACGGTGAAAACAGAACAAGGCCAACAATTCCTTGAGGCCGACTTGGTGCTGAGTGCAGCAGGCATCACTGCAAATATTGAGAATATAGGACTTGAAACGCTGAAAATAAATGTGGATAAAGGCAAGGTATTGGTAGATAAATACTACAAGACCAATGTAGATGGCATTTACGCTATCGGCGATATTACGCCCGGCCAAGCACTGGCGCATGTGGCATCGAAAGGTGCCATTATATGTGTGGAGGCGATAGCGCACAAAGACGGCAAATACAAACACATGCCCGAGCCACTTGACTATGGCAATGTGCCGGGCTGTACCTATTGCTCACCCGAAATTGCGAGCGTAGGTATGACCGAGAAGCAGGCCAAAGATGCCGGTTACGAGGTCAAGGTGGGTAAGTTCCCGTTCACGGCATCAGGCAAAGCGGTAGGCGCAGGTGCTACCGAAGGCTTTGTGAAAGTAGTATTTGATACCAAGTATGGAGAATGGTTAGGCACGCACTCTATTGGTTACAACGTTACTGAAACAATCGCCGAAACTGTGGTTGCCCGCAAGTTGGAAACGACATGGCACGAGATATTAGACAGCATACACCCCCACCCCACAATGAGCGAGGGAGTGAAGGATGCTATTGAGGCTGCACTGGGCGAGGCGATACACCTTTGATTTGAAAATGTGCTAATTTGAAAATGATATTAAGGCTGCGGTTTTCGCAGCCTTTTTCATAGTGCAGGTTCGCTACCTATAATTTATCTCATTTGTTTTCGCATCTGCGCAATACAGCCTATTTTTACAACTATGAATTTCAAAAGCATACTATATTTCCTGCTTAGCATACATTTATTTGGCTGTGCGAATGCAAAAGCTATAGCCGGGAAAAAGTCAAAACCTTCAATTAAATTATTAGAAGCAACTTCTCAACGGATAATACCCGGCATTCCCGGCGCGGAAATAAAAACGAACTATCATTTTATCGTGGTCTGGAGCAGCCCACAGGCTCCCGATAAATTCTTCTGGAAAAATGAAAAAGACCAGGCGTATTGCCGTATCACTAAAATCACCTCCATCGGCTCACATTCTATCAACGCGGCCATCCACAATGGGGATACCCTAAGCATCAGCGCCGTGAATGAAAAACAGACGAAAGCTCCCACTGAAGTATCGCCCAAAGCAAAAAACACCCTGTATTTTAAAACTAAAAACTCGGGCTGGGTATCGTACCCTATTAAAAAAGTAACCAAGAAACCGGATGAGGTTATGCCGTGATATAACAATCTGCTCATTTTACAGTAATATGCATATAGCAGTTTACCAAAGTAAAATGTACATTTGCCATTCATTAAAAATCCTGCAGCAGCGCACACATGGCCATATTAGGTAATCTGATAGCCCGCTCTCTAAAGCTTAGGAAACAATTCAAACTTCCGGTAGCAAGTCCGCAAACATACCAGCGCCATGCTTTACGCCAGTTATTAGAGCGTGGACAATATACTGCATTTGGCAAGCATTATGGATTTGGTGACATACTTAGCAGGGAAATAGACTTTATAACTGCTTTCAGGGAACATGTGCCGGTATGCACCTACAACGAAATGTACAACAACTGGTGGCACCGCTGCCAGGAGGGGGAAGAGAATGTTACCTGGCCGGGCAAAGTGAAATATTTTGCACTTAGTTCTGGAACATCCGAGTCGGCAAGCAAGCATATACCTGTTACACAGGATATGATACGCTCCATAAAAAAAGTTGGTTTCAAGCAGTTATACAGCATGGCCAATTTTAAAATTGAGCCCATAACGTTTGAGAAAGGTATCCTGATGCTGGGGGGCACTACCTCTCTGTACGAGAAGGGTGAGTATTATGAGGGCGATATGAGTGGTATCAGCGCCAAAAACATGCCAAGATGGATGTCGTCGCTGGTATACAAACCAGGCAAGCGAATAGCCAAGCGCCCGAAATGGGAAGACCGCATAAAGCTGATAGTAGAAAAAGCGACGGAATGGGATGTGGGCATTGTGTGCGGTGTGCCGGCATGGGTGCAAATAGTGCTGGAGCGTGTGGTGAAGTATCATGGCGCAAAGAACATACATGAGATATGGCCCAACCTGAATGTATATATACATGGTGGCGTTTCGATAGAGCCGTATAAAGAGAGCTTTAAAAAATTGCTGGGCAAGCCGATAACTTTTATTGAGACCTACATGGCATCAGAAGGGTCTTTCGGATTCAAGGCAAGGCCTGGCGGAGGAATAAAGCTTGTGCTGAACGCGGGTATTTTTTATGAGTTCATACCATTTACTGCCGATAATTTTGATGAGGATGGCAATGTGAAACCCAACCCTGAAACCGTTTTAGTACACGAGGTACAGGAAGGGGTGGAGTATGCAGTTGTATTAAGTACCTGCTCCGGAGCGTGGCGATATATAATAGGGGATGTGTTGAAGTTTACCAATACACGGGAGTACGAGATAGCTATTGTAGGCCGCACGAAGCAATTCCTGAGTTTGTGTGGCGAGCATATGTCGGTAGACAATATGAACAAGGCCATTGAAACCGTTTCTAAACAGCTTAACATTACGATACGTGAGTTTGCGGTAGCAGGAAAGAAGCAGGGCGACCTCTTTGTGCATCAATGGTATATAGGCTGCGACAACCCAGACGCAGATGCCAAAAAAGTAAAAGAACTGCTGGACCAGACCCTTTGCCAGTTGAATGACGACTACGAAGTGGAACGCACCTCTGCATTGAAAGAAGTATTTGTAGAAATACTGCCTGCCAACGTTTTCATAGACTACCTGCGCGCAAAGGGCAAGGAGGGAGCAATGAGCAAATTTCCCCGTGTGCTGAAGAATGGTACGTTGGCAGATTGGGAAAAGTATCTGGCGGACAATAAAGTTGCCGAAATATCGCAGGCATAATACAAGGTTCTCTTCACCTGTGGGCAAGTACTTATAAAAGCACTTATCTTTACCCCGAAATACATACAAATGAATAAAACAATTCTCATCACAGGCGCGACCTCAGGTTTTGGCAAGGCTATTGCCATACGGTTTGCCAAAGAAGGATATACGGTTTGTATTACGGGCCGCCGCAAAGACCGGCTTGCGGAAATCAAGAACGAATTGGAAGCAGCGTACGGCGTGAAGGTAATCACCCTTTGCTTTGATGTGCGCAACCGAAAGGAAGTGGAAGATGCCGTAACTGAATTGAAAAAACAAGTGTACAGGATAGATATTCTGGTTAACAATGCCGGACTAGCCTCGGGCATGGCTACTATTGATGAAGGTAATATTGATGACTGGGAGGTGATGATAGATACCAACCTGAAAGGCCTGCTGTATGTGACACGCCAGATAGCTCCCATGATGCGGGCGCAGGCAGGCGGGCATATTATTAATATCGGTTCAACCGCCGGTAAGCAGGTATATAAGAACGGCAATGTGTATTGCGCTACGAAATTCGGGGTGGATGCCCTGAACCAGGCAATGCGTATAGACCTGCTGCCGTATGGGGTAAAGGTTACCGCTATCAATCCCGGTATGGCAGAAACAGAGTTTTCTGTAGTTCGGTTCAAGGGAGACGAGGAAAGGGCAAAGGGAGTATATGCAGGCATAAACCCATTACGTGCAGAAGATATAGCCGATATAGCCTGGTATTGCGCGTCGCTGCCACCGCATGTGTGCATTAACGACCTGACGGTCACCTGTCTCACGCAGGCAACAAGTGTATATGCTATAAAAGAAGCAGAAAGAGTAAAGCCGCAGTAAGATATGTTTACATCAACTACACAAATAAGGGTACGATACGGTGAAACCGACCAGATGGGTTACCTCTATTACGGTAACTACGCCTTATATTATGAAGTAGGCCGTGCTGAAGCCATAAGGGAATTAGGTTTTACCTACCGCCAGTTGGAGGAAATGGGTATTATGATGCCGGTGTCCGAGCTGAATATCCATTATTATCGTCCGGCTTTATATGATGACCTGATAACAGTAAAGACAATACTTAAAGAGTTGAATAACGGGGCAAGGATACAGTTCCATTCCGAGCTATATAACCAGGCGGGGCAGTTGTTGAATAAAGGGGTGACAACTCTTGTATTCTATGATCCCAAAGAAAAAAGGCCGTGCAACCCACCGGCTGAATTATATGACCGGTTAGCACCCTTTTTCCAGGAAAAATCATGAATGTAACTGCAGCTATTATCACCATTGGCGATGAACTACTGATTGGGCAAGTGGTGGACACTAATTCCGCATGGATAGCCCGTAGCCTGAATAAACTGGGCATAGATGTGTTGCGGCGTGTGGCAGTTGGTGATGACCGCAATGCAATAATCAAGGCGCTTGATGAGGAGTTACAGTCTGCACAGGTGCTAATTATAACCGGTGGGCTTGGCCCCACGGCTGATGACATTACCAAACCTTTACTGAACGAATATTTCGGTGGTAAAATGGTTGTAGATGAGCGTGTACTTGCGCACCTGAAAGAAATATTTATCAGTCGTAACCGGCCATTCCTGGAGCGGAATATGAAGCAGGCAGAAGTACCCGATGTATGCACCGTATTGTTCAATAAAATGGGCACTGCCCCCGGCATGTGGTTCGAGAAGGAGGATAAGGTGATTATCTCCCTTCCGGGAGTGCCGTTTGAGATGGTACATATAATGGAGGAGGAAGTGCTGCCGAGGTTTAAAGAGCGTTTTGTTAGCGATGCGCTTATCCACCGTTCAGTAGTTACTGCCGGTGAGGGGGAAAGTTTTGTAGCCGAAAGAATTAAAGACCTGGAGGAAGGCTTGCCGGGACACATACGCCTCGCATACCTGCCCGGTGCAGGCATGGTAAAACTACGGCTCACGGGACGAGGGAGCGATGCCGCAAAACTATCAGCCGAACTGGAACTTTGGCAGCAGCAGATAGCGCAAAGGCTTGAAAATATAGTTGTGGCAATGGAAGATATTCCGCTGGAGCAAGTGCTCGGGCGTTGGTTTTCTGCCAACAATGCTACATTAGGATTTGCTGAAAGCTGCACAGGCGGTTTTGTGTCGCACCATATTACGCAGGTGCAGGGCTCATCAGAATACTTTAAAGGCAGCATAGTATGTTACAGCAATGAAATGAAGGAAAAGCTGCTGGGTGTAAAAAGCGAAACCATCGAAATGTATGGGGCAGTAAGCGAGCAAACCGTTACCGAACTGGCACAGGGCGCTGTGAGGGTGCTGGAAGTGGATTATGCTTTTGCCGTTACCGGCCTCATGAGCGAAGGCGGAGAAAGTGATAAAACAGAAATAGGCACTGTGTGGATGGCCGTAGCGGACAAGCATACTGTGCAGTCAAGAAAATACCGATTCCCATATGACCGGGCGCGAAATAAGGAGATGACCGTTTCTATGGGCATGCTGATGCTATTAAAGTTTTTACCCCAAAACCCTAAAGGGGCTTTCGATTAACGAGTAAGTATGACTACGGCAAAGTTCATTTTCCTTATAGGCATGCCGGCGGCCGGCAAAACTTACTGGGGCAGGAAAATAGCCGATGGGTACAGCTTGCAGTTCATTGACCTGGATAGTTTTATATCAGAACAGGAGCAGGCAAGCGTGCCGGCTTTATTTGCCATGTATGGGGAAGCAGGCTTCAGAGAAAGGGAGCATAAACACCTGAAAAAGCTGATTGCAGCGGCCTCCCCCTGCACTATAGTGGCCTGTGGCGGTGGCACCCCCTGCTTCAATAACAATATACAATTGATGAAGGATGCAGGTATTGTCATTTACCTGCAGGCAGATATTCCGGCATTAATCGCCAGTCTGAAGGATAGCGAGGATGAGAGGCCCCTGCTAAGAGGCAAAAATGACCTTGCGGCTCATTTAACTGAACTGCTGGACAAACGACGGGGTGATTATGAACAGGCGCATTATATTTTACAATCCGCAAACATTTCCCTTGCTACATTTGCTGAAATAATTTCTTTATGTACAAACAGGCAATGATAGCCGGGGCGTTGTTCGCTATGCTGGCGGTGATACTTGGCGCTTTCGGCGCACACGCGCTCAAAGGTAAAATGTCGGCAGATATGCTGCAGGTATATGAAACCGGTGTGCGCTACCAGTTTTACCACAGCTTTGCGCTATTGATTACAGGGATTGTATACCAGGCATATAGCGGCAGGAGCTTGGAACTGGCTACACTGTTCTTTATCATCGGCATTGTATTGTTCAGCGGTTCATTGTTTGCCATATCGTTTATGAGCATTAAAGGTATGAGCATAGGAAAGTTTGGCATCCTTACGCCTATCGGCGGGCTTTTCTTCATACTGGGGTGGGTACAATTATTGATAGGCATCCTTAAAAAGAACTAAAGCACTACGCTATTTAAAACCTCTTTCGCCCTGCAACCTACAAATAACATAATTTTATCGCAAATAAAGCCGCCGCTCTGTTTTTAGCACAATTAGTTTTAATTTTGCGGCCATGTCAAATGCCGCAAACTTCGACCCGAATTCCATAGGGCTTAAATCCAATAATATTTTCGGGCTGCCATTCACTGAAGACGAAGCACAGCTCATTCTGCTGCCTGTACCTTGGGAAGTTACCGTTTCTTACAGGCCGGGGGCTGCCCGTGGCCCGGAAAAAATATTTAATGCGGCCATGCAGGTCGACCTGTATGATCCGGATGTAACCGATGGCTGGAAGAAAGGGTTTTACATGATGCCTATTGACCGGAACATCCGTTCAAAAAGTGATTACCTGCGCCAATGCGCCGAGCTTATCATTTCCAATATGGCTGATGGAGGCGAGGTAGCCATGAATGCACACCTTACCGAAAAGCTGAAAGAAATAAATGATGGCGGCAAGATGCTCTTCGACTGGGTATATGAAATGACCCGCGACCTGCTGAAAGAAAAGAAAAAAGTGGGCCTTATAGGCGGCGACCACAGCACACCGTTAGGCTTTATCAAAGCCCTCTCCGAAGTACACAATGATTTCTGCATACTTCAAATCGATGCTCATGCCGACCTTCGCGTGGCCTATGAAGGCTTTACCTACTCCCATGCTTCTATTATGTACAATGCATTGCAGCATGTGCCGCAGGTCACTAAGCTGGTGCAGGTAGGGATACGTGATTATTGCGATGAGGAGCTGGAAATGATACAAAACAGCAATGGCCGGATTAAAACTTTTTTCGACCGCGATATAAAGAACCGGCAATACGAAGGGGCTACATGGAAAGACATCTGCAAGGAAATAGTAGAAGCCCTGCCACAAAAAATATACATCAGCTTTGACATTGACGGCCTGGACCCAAAATTATGCCCTAATACAGGAACCCCTGTACCCGGCGGGTTTGAAACAGAGCAAATCAACTATCTCTTCCGCATGATAATGGAAGCTGGAAAACAGATCATTGGTTTCGACCTCAATGAAGTTTCAGGAGGAGACCATGCCGGAGATGGCATTGATGCTATAGTAGGCGCAAGGGTATTATTCAAACTCTGCAACGTTATGGTAGCCTGATGCTTCCGGCTCATCCGGCACCCACATTCAGTGTTCCCCTACCCTTTGGCGCCTCACGGCTTTCACCTCCACTATGCCCTGGAAGAGGTATACTTTTCCCGACCCAATGTTTTTGCACTTGTTGCGCGTCCTTAGCTTTTCCAGCTTCTGGTACACCTCGCCGTCGTCAGTCTCAAAATACTGGTTTATGCCCACATCGTCTATCAGTTTGAAGCCTGGCTTGTGGTCGTCGTACCTGTATAGCGACTTATATAGTTCGGCATCGGTGCAGGTGCTGGCTGCCGGATTGTGCAGGTAGGCAAACAGGGCCTTTTCCACATCAGCCGGAAAAAATCGCTTGCCCATAAAAGGTATCAGTATATGCCTGAATTGGGTTTTCCACTCCTTGCCATGCGGCGGCGCTTTGTGCTCAAAGTGCACGAATGTGTACATGTGTGCCAGCTCATGCAGCAGCGTTATCAGGAAGCTGTATGGGTTCAGGTTTGCGTTTACACTTATCCTATGGTAGGGAGCCTCCGGCGATGGGTGACGGTAATCCCCCAACACACTCTTTCGCTCATGCGTCAATGTAAGATGTATCGTATGGCTCCTGAAAAAAGGCGCTACCTGGTCAAAAGTACCCCTGGGTAAGAATTGTTCCAAAAACGAGATCGACTTCTCTTGCTTTTTCATATCATTTCTGCTCTCTTGCTATTTTTGATAATAACCATGTTTCCGTAATCGTGTATATAGCATATATGCCAAACAGCATAAATATTGTAGGCTTATGTATAGAAGCCCTGTTCAACAGTATGTAAATAAGTATGGCAACCATGCACACCATCAGCTTCAGAAAGGAGGAACCCGATACCCCCCGCACAAATGCATGGGGGCTTTTCTCCATTTGCTTGCTGATAATAGCATGTGTGGCAAGGGCCAGCAAAGCCATTATCACATTGCCCGCTTCCAGCGCCGGAAAATCGAAAGATGGCGCATAGGTCCTCATACCGAGAAAGACTATGCTCAGCACCGCAAACAATGTAAGTATGACAGCAACGTACCGCTTATTCATTTCGTCTTATTACTAAGGTCTTTTACTAATTTCCACAATGAAACTATCAATGCTGTCAAAGGGAATAAAATCATGCATACCGGTATCCTCCAGTTAATCCAGCCATCAACTTTATATCCCAGCCACACAGCCACCAGCAGCATTACCATTAGTTGCGTGGCAAGGCTTGCGTAGCGCAGCATACTTTGTGTTTGTTTTGGCGATGTTTTCACTGCTTCATTCTTTTCTCACAATACCTGGTAACAACCCTTCAACTTCTGTTTCTTATAACTCCAATTCCCTTCCCGAAATTATAGGAAGGGTTGACAAAATAGCAAAACTGTTTTGTTAATTTATAATTATTTAGGCCTTGCATAATTGCCCTTTATTTCTATATTTAATTATTCAGGGATATGCTCCTATTTTAGACTAATTTTGGATAATATTAAGGGCGGTTTTACGTTCTATATTTGAGAAAAGCAGTTGTATTGCGTTTTAGGGTAATATTATTAATCGTATTAGGTTTTATAACCTTCAATAACCTAACCTATACCCGTGCCATAGCCAGGCATGGAGATGGGGACGATTATGAAATGCCCGATAGCACCCGCCGCAATAACCCGGACAGCCTTCGCCGGGCACGGGCCCGCACTGCCGATAGCCTGCAAAAAAGACGCACCCGCATAGCTGATAGCGCTAAACTGGCACGAAAACAAAAAACCGACAGCCTGCAGGCTGCACGGAAACGCACTACCGACAATCTGCAAAAACAACGCGCGCGCAAAGCCGACAGTGCTAAACAAGCCCGGCAACATGCGACCAGCGGCCTGCAAAGCACAAGAAAACACACTACTGATAGCCTGCAAGCAGCAAGAAAGTGCATCACCGACAGCACTGCAGCAATTCGTAAATACCGCGAGAGCAAACGCTACCAGGATAGTGTAGCGCGTGCACGTAATAAAAAAACAAGTGCTATTGCAAAAGCCCGCCAGGCAAAAATGGACTCGATGGCTGCTGCACGCAAAGCAGTTACCGATAGCATTGCCTCTGTAAGGAAGAAAAGAACGGACAGCATAAGGGTGAGGCAAAAGAAAAGGGCAGACAGCGTAGCAAAAGTGACTAAGTATAAGAAAAGCAAACGCTATGCCGATAGTGTAGAGATTGTACGACGCTTACGTACTGATAGCATCAAGTCTGTTCAGCAGGCACAACGCGATAAACTCGCCGCTATACGAAAACGCTCGCTTGATAGCGCCAAAACAGCAAGGATCAAATCGATGGATAGTGTGAAAGCCGTGCGCACGAAGCAGCTTGATAGCATTAAATTGGTTCGCAAACAGAAGACAGACAGCCTTGCAAAGGTCAGAAAGCTAAAAGAGAGCCTCACAAAATCAAAAGAAAAAAACAAAGAGGAGGAAAAAAAGCTAAAACTGGAGCTCAAAATAAAACAAAAACGCCAGGAGTGGAGCAACAAAAAAATGCTGAAGAAGAAGTGGGGGCCCATCCGCAGGTTCACCCAAAATTCTTTTACACATTACAACTACTACTTTAACGCGAAAAAGAAAATGGAGGAGGCCGAAGAAAACATGCGGCGCGGAAGAAAAGAAAACTACGATTCCCTCATAGGCCTGTATGCATTCGACCCTAACCGGGATTCCACACTCATGTCCTCCGACATGGACACCATTGTACGAAAAATCTCAGTAGGCATCCAGATACATGACCCACGCGTAAAATGGGCTGACGACCTATACCTGTTGCTAGGGCAGGCATATTATTACCGTGGCCAGTATGAGAACGCGGCCATAGCATTCCGCTACATCATCAGCTCGCATGAAGAAGCGAAAAAAGCAAAAGCAAAAAAATCAGGCTATAACAGCAGCAAGTCGAAAGAAGGCCCGTCGATAGTTGAAAATGAAGGGAAAAAAGGGCTTTTTGACTTCATGAAGCACAAGTCTGTGCATAACGAAGCCATTCTGTGGCTGGCGCACACCTATACCGAAGCACATCAGGTAGAGAATGCAGAATCAATACTCTCGCTTCTCGAATCTGACAGAAAACTACCCGCCAACCTGAAAGGCAAACTGGCCATTGAAAAAGCATTCGCATACCTCACCGACGACAATCAGCCTGCCGCAGCTACCCAACTGGCCATAGCCATCGATGATGACAACCTACCTTCCGCACTGCGTATGCGCGCCACCTTTATTCTGGGGCAACTACAGCAAAATATGGGCGAGTACAAAGAGGCTGCTGCAACATTTGAAAAAGTGCTCACCTTCTATCCGAAAATTGAGATGGATTTTTATTCCCGCAAATACGTGGCGTTTAACAAACTTCAGGCCGGCGAGAACGTAGAAGAGGCAATGAGGCCGCTAAAGAAAGTACTGCGCGACGGAAAATACACCAGCTACTACGACCAGGTATATTTTGTATTGGGGCAACTGGCTGCCAAAGCAAACCAGAATAACCAGGCCATCACCTATTTCAATAAAAGCGTTAACACGCCCAGGGCCACAAAAAAACAAAAAGCAGTTTCTTATGCAGCCATGGGCGACGTATATTACCTGACCGCCAATTACCATGCTGCAAAGCGCGCTTACGATAGTGCCGCCAAGTATTCGACCGGCAAGGAAGCAGGGGCTGCAATTGCAGCACAGCGGAGTAAAGGACTTGAGGAAATATCCGTACCTACGAAAGTGATACATGACCAGGACAGCCTTCTGGCCTTATCGAAAATGAGCAAGAGGGAGCAGCAATCTGTTGTGCGCAGATATTTGCGCGACCTGGAGAAGAAAAAACTGGACAGCATAGCAAGAGCCCAAAGCTCGGGTGTAGTGGCAGCAGCTCCCGCAGAAACCGAACAGGACAAAGAAGCCGCAAGCTGGTACTTCGGTAATACCTCATTGATGCAGCAGGGCAGCGCAGAATTTAAACGCAAGTGGGGCAACCGTCCGCTGGTGGACAACTGGCGCAGAACTTCCGGAATTGCTCTTACTGCCACAAAAACATCCGGCACAGAAGATGAACTCGATGAACTGCTATCCGAAGCAAACGACAACGGCGAGATTACCGAGGAAACCCTTCTTGCAAAGATCCCCAATACCCCCCCGCAAAAAGAACTTGCGGTAAAAATGCAACAGCGCGCCTATATGCAACTGGCAAAGGCGTATACCAAACTGGAAGATTACAGCATGGCCACACACACACTGGATACACTGAACCTGCGCTTTGCCAACCATAGCTACAAAGAAGAAGAACTGTATCTGCGCTACCAGGTAGCAATGAAGCAGGATAAACTGGACCTGGCAAAAGGATATGTCGAACAGCTATTGACAAAATTTCCTAATTCGCAATATGCCGATATAATACGCCCGCGCAACAGCGAAAGCAAGCAGGACGAAATGATAGCCGGCAAAACCGTTTCTGCTTACTTTGACCAGACCTATGAACTCTTGCTCAAACACCAGTACACAGAAGTGCTGATGCGTGTAACTGCCGCAAAGAAACAATTTGACCACCCTACCTACAAAAAACGTTTTGAAGTCACCGAGGCCATGGCCTATGCGGGCGCAGGCAATTATGACATGGCTGACTCATCTATTACCAAATTCCTGCGCAGCAACCCCGCCGATACCCTTACACCCTGGGCCAACAACGTAAAGAACTACATCAAAGAAGTGCGCAACGGGGGCAAGCCATCATGGTATAAAGAAGGTGCTTACACGCCGAAAATTACCGATGCATTTACGAAGAAAACAGAAACAACAGATACCTCGAAAAAAACAGACGAGACATCTGAATCAGAAAAACTTACCCGTCCCAGTGTCCCCGCCCCACCTGCTGATGTACCGTCAAGCTACACATTCATTGTCGATACCCCTCACTTCTGCATTATTGCGCTGCCGGGGATTGACTCCCGTACATCCGGTTTGAAAAAAGCCGTAAAAGACCTGAACGCAGCCAAATACGAGTCCAGCACTTTTGAGCTGCTCTTCGACCTGCTTACTATCGATCAGGGTGTACTTGTAATAAAGAATTTCAAAAACGCCACCGAGGCCCGTAATTACCTGAGTACCGTTCTTGCTTCGGATGTGCTGAAAGGCTATGCTCCCGGCGAACTGCAACTTGGTGTTATCAGTGGCATCAACTATAAGAAACTCTTTGCCGATAAAGATGCTGCCCCCTACTTTAGTTTCTACACCACCAACTATAAATAAGAAAAAGCTCCACCTTGATTGATTGGACATTGCTGATCTACCGGGACTGCATACAAAAAAAACGCCCCATCCGGGGCGTTTGAGAATATCTGTTTTAGTTAAACGATTAGTTATAGTTAACAGTTACCGGAACACCGGTTGCGTTAGTGTAAGTGCCTGAAGCCTGTGCAGCAGATACGTTAAGAGTAGCACCTACGTTCAGGGTTTGTGTACCGCCACTGCTCAAGGTACCTGTAGCTGATGGTGAGCTGGTGAAAGCATTCACAGTCATATTGTGTGAAGCACCGTCAGTAATAGTGCAGGATGTAGGCAGGGTGATAGCGTAAGTATAGCTGGCCTGACCCGATACTGTGAATGAAGCAGCAGAAACAGTACCTGTAGTGGCTGGCAGGGTAACACCACCCGAACCGCCTGTGGTACGAGTGCCGGCAGGTGCCAGAACGGTAGTACCAGAAAGGGTAGCAGAAACAGCCACATTACCGAAGTTCATATCTACTGTCTTAACGATAGTGATAGGTGTGATGATGTTTGCAGAAGCAGAAGCCGTAGCAGTTGCCTGAGCGAAAGAAGAATTAGCAGCTACGATTGCTACTGTTGCGATTGCGAGTGTTTTGAAGATGTTTTTCATTTTAGTTAGTTTTTTAGTTTGTTTGAGTTTGTTGCAAGGAGTATTACCAACGGCGTGCCAGAATTATAATAAATTGATAATCAGCAAGTTATTTTTTGGCACGGCATTGAAAATGTCCACACAATGGATGCGTTACTAAGGGGCATAACCAAAAGTACATTAATATCATTTTTGCCCGGAAAAGCAGTACAGGATAGGATTACGGCTGTTTTTTGCCCGATTTTTAGCTAACACCTTTACTATCGTTCACTACCATTTGCCTGTTATTTTAGGGGCTAAAATGAGCTAAGGAGCGGCTGGAAATGCTATTTGGGTGCGGATATAGACCGATATGGCGGGTAGCAATAGGGAAATTATAAGGGTAATAAAAAGTGTACTTTTGGTTTTGTGAAAATTATTACCGTTTGTATTACCGTTTTGAATGGTAAGGAAAAGTGTACTTTTCGTTTTGGCGGTTATTTTTAAACGGTGTCAATTTCCCGTTTAAGGCGGTCGATTACGAGGCAGATTTCGCTATCGCAGTCGACTGAACTTATTAAAGTTCCCTCATGTATGTGATGGGTAGCGGTCTTATCTTCCTTTTGGGCTGTAATGTTCAGGCCGTACTTTTCTGTATCCCGATTAAAGGTGATGGTAAAGCCTTCGGAGGTAGAGCGCAGTAATAGTCTTAGTAGTGGCATAGTCAAAGGTATTAATTATTCCATAGCTCATCGGAGAGGTAGGTGGTGGCGTATTTTTTATCGGCGGTGCCGCGTTTGCGGTTGTAGGTGGGGATGTACATGTATGCTTTTACTTGCTCTGTGACTGGCATTTTATCCCATTGGGTGGCGGTTTTCTTTTTTGAGGAGCGGTCTTTATCGTTGTAGCGGTTCCAGAACATATCGAACGTGACTTGTAGCTGTTTCTCAACAAATGTGGCGCCTTGTGTTTTTTGCGCTAAAGGCGCAAGCATATCTACCGACCAGGGGATACGAGCTATAAGCCATTCGTATTGCTTATCGGAAAGTGGCTCACTTATAAGAAGAGAAGAGAGCCGGTTTTTCTCGTTGTAGGTGAAAACGATGTCTCCGGGGAGGTTGGGGTGTGTCATTGTGATGGTAAGCATAAGAGGAATTAGATTAACCGGAACAAATACAGGTTTCAACTGGCCTTCTACAGCCAAAACAATGCGGTTTTTCCCGCCAACTATCTGAGCACCCCATGTATATAGGCCAATTGTAATTACAGGTCGGACAGCGGCCTAAACTCCGGTCTTTGCGTTGCTTTAGCTCACGCTCCAAGTCTTCTGTTGGCACCCTTTTCAGTTCTATTATCTATTTTTTATTTAATGCTTTGATATGATCTGCTTTCATTTTTTTGGCGTTCTGGAGGAGTAACCATAGTTCCTGATGGGTGTAGTCGTCGAACTTGCGTTTTTTTCCCTGTACGCCGTATTTCTCTGCCCAATCTTTAGCGGCCTGTGCTGTTTTGCCGATGCTTAGGAATTGGGATATTATTCCTTTCCGCATACGGTCGGCTTTAGCATCCACCTGCACAATAACGATACCCCTGGGCCGGGAGATACTGGATAGTGCCTGCTCCAAGCCGTATAGCTCCTGATCGGATAGGTCGGTAAGGCTGGTAGTACGCTTATTGGTATAGTCGTGAACTGCCTGCTCTTTGGTAAGCTGGCCGCCGTTGGTGTTTATTTCCTTCAGGATGGCGAAAAAGCGGGAGTATTTATTGCCCATTGGAAACACCTTTTAAAATACGTGCAAACATTTCTTTTATTGTATCGGCGTTATCGACAGCAATATCCAGCCTGTCAAGCATGTTTGTAATGTTTATACTGACGGTTTTTTGCTCAAGCGCCTTAACCCTGCTTTCGAGCTGCTCAATACGATCGTCTTCTACCGGGTGGTAGTTGGTAATGCGTGGGCGCTTGAATGATAGAACTTCCACCTGTTTGGGTATCATAGCCCAGGAAAAGCCGGTCTTACTGAAATCATCCAGTAGTTGTTTTAACTCTGCCTGCGCTTGCTTATCATTGGCATTGTATCTGAATATTATTGGACTTGGGTGCCAGCGGTTTCGGCGGCCATGGAGTGCTTTGTTTTTGCGTTTGTTGTTCATATTTGTTTAGTTTAATAGTAAGCCGTATGTTACTGTACATCATATACATGCCCTTTCTGCGGTTCTCCTTTGTGTGCGTTTATTATTGTAGGCATAATCCATATTAATTTGTGTTCTTGCCTGTTTAAGCCCGTAGCTTGATTGCGCCAGTGTCCCCGCCGCCAGTGGGTAGCCTTGTTAATACCCATACCTGTGGCTGTACTTTTAAATTGTTGACCAACAAATTTTATTTTAGAGAATTTGGAAAGATTTCTTTTTGCTTTATCAACTTTCCACTTTGTCGTGCTGTTTTTTATGGTGCAAATATCTATTGGGGAAGCATCAACGGGGTATTCTTCGATTACATCTACTTTTTTTAAGGATAGATAGAGAAGAGCATTGAATATTATATTTAAAGCTCTTTTAAATTGTTTGAGAGAGGGATCTTTTTCTGTTGAGTAATCTTCACTTTTAAGAAAATCATCAATAAGAATACAAGTAATCACACTTTTATTTATGTTGCTATCTATATCAATAGAAGCCCTTACTGGATTTGGGCCATATTTAGTAAAGAATGTAAATACTATATTTATACACGGAGCATTCGATTTTTTAGTTGCAATGCCGTGGCCTATATATGCTCCAGAGTAATAAATACCATCCTCTTGATTATACGTATAAAAAATAACATCTTCAGTAAGGCTATATTCTTGAAAATCTATGTAAAAGCAATCAAATGGTAGTTTTATTAAAGATAATACGTTAGGTTCAATAGTTGTATTGTCGAATAACTTAATTAACTCAGAAGTAAAATGAAAAATGTTCTTTCCTGAATTATTAAATGCTGTGTGCGCATCTATTAAATGCCTTTCTGGTAAACAATTGATCATTTTATTTGCATCAAATTGTTTCTGGAATTGTACGGGGTGAAAACTTGTCCAATTTCTCATGATTTATGTGTTTTTATACAGTTGCGTCATATACCTTTTATTATTTTCTGTTCAATGAATACGGTTTGTTTTGATTTGATTTTCTTTGCCATGTGCTTTTATTGAATGAGTGAAAGTTGTTTATATAGACTATCGGCTATGATGGCGTGGTAGTCTGCACTGTCAAATTTTTGCTTTAAAAGACACTCGTAACCTTGAATGATGTGATTGTTGATTTTTTCTTTCAAGTCATAGCGATGCTGTTTTAAGAGGTGTGCTTTTATTAACAAAAACAACGTACTGCCTATTATTAAACCTAAGATGAAGTTTTTTGTGCTGTGCATATATATTATTGAATGAGTGAAAGTTGTGTTCCGGCCTGTGATGTGGGTTTGTCCCAAAATTTGAGGGGTTTGTTGCCGCCGAAGCGGGATGTGGGATATACTATGCCTCCTTTAACGTAGGCCACAATGTCTACGCGCTTGGCTATCTTTTTAGAGGCATCGCGCAGGGGCTTTTGCTTAGTGTCCTCCCAAGAGAGCATGATAATGGACTTACGCGGAAAGGTGCTAACGAGTGTTTTGTACTGCTTCTCAGTTATCTCCATATAATCCAGGCTGTCGATGACCAGGAAGCGCGGGGAGCCTTTCATAGCGAGGCGCTGCATGAGGTCGGTAAAGGGTTCTTTGTGCAATAACATTACCCTGCCTGCTACGTCCTGCATTGTGTTGCGGATAAAGGCATCCTTGAGGGTTTTGGACTTGCCTTCCTCGTGGCTGTTGTAGTACACCTTACCCCACTGCGCCAGGTATTTGCACAGCTTGAGGCAGAAGTCGGTCTTACCGTTCTTTTCGGGGCCGTAGATAATCATTTTAAAGTTCTTCTCCGGCTGGCCGAATGCATCCGCCCACTGATCGGCGAAGGGATAATCATCGAACTTCATAGCCATGAAGTCGCTTACCCCGGTTGCTTTTTTTAATGCTTTTGGTTCCATGATCAGGGGTTTAGTGGTAAACAATAGGCATTTCAAGACGGTGGGCGATGTCGCGCTCGAGGCGGGCGCCTTTGCTTTCTTTCCAGCAGGGTAATAGGTGCAGCTCTTCACAGTTCATCATCATTTGGATAGCTGCTTTCATTATTACCTCCCAGGGCTCGTTTTTGAGGCCGGCAGCCCATATCTGATCAACGGGGTTGTAAACTGTAAAGCCCTGCTCTGTAAGCTGCTTTGATTTGTTGGCGAATTTTGCCTGTACCTGGTCTTCAGGCAGGCCGGTGACGCGACCGGCGAGGTAGATTCTTTTGTTTTGCTTGCTCATAACTGTATGTTGGTTTAAAAAATGCTTTAATAGTCGTAGTTCGTGGTTCGACAAGCTCACCATGAGGCTCACTATGACAAACCGATGTTGTCCCATCCGCAACCGGTACAGTGATCGTAACCGTGCGTACCTTTTATCTCGCAGCGACCTTTGCAGGCGCTGGGCGGTGTGATCCAGTTCTTTTTTATAATCTCCACCTGGCCGGCAGTATAGTTAGCCTCCCACAGCTGCGGGAGTGGTTGTTGCTGGTTGTTGTCCATTGCTTTCTGTATTGTGTCTTAAAAAAATTACCGGAGTATCGCCATTGATGGGTGTAGGGTGTTTGTCGTAGTCGCCCTGGCACCAGAACTTATAGGTTTGGTAAATGGTCTTTTTTGTTTCGTGTGGGACCATTTCCAATACGGACTTGTTCCGGTCTTTGGCTTTGTAGAAGCGGTCGCCGACTTTAAGGTTACGTGCTATTGTTGCGGTTTTCGGTTCCATATTTATTTATTTATTACGAGCGCAATATTGCGTTTGCTCCCGCCCCAGCCTTGAACCGGGGAGGCTGCCAGCCGGGATTATTTCTTTTTACGTTGCTTCTTTATTATCGGCTTTGAAGTGAGGATAGCCCAATAGTTGACATCTTCAATAACTGTAGGCTCCTTTGCGATGAAAAACGCTGCCCTGTCCTCTTCAATATCAAGTGCATCAAGCAGGGTGTGCGTCATGGCTGTATTGTTGAAAAACAATGTGCCCTGGTTCTTATCGTCGCGCAGTTTAAAGCCACCTTCAGCAAGGCTGATATACCAGTCTGCCTGGTTATCCTTGTCCTGATGAATACCTATCAGGTCGTCATGCTCAAAGCCGGTTATTTCAACCGCAGCTTTGCTAATACTGTTAGCCCCCTTTCGCGAGAAACTGATGTATGCTTCACCTTTTCTTGCGGAGACCGTGTTTTCGGCATTGAATGTGATAAACTCCATTTATTTATTTATTTATTTACGACAGCAAAATCGCTGTTTGCACCTGCGCCGGCCTTGAACCGGCGTGGCTGCCAGCCAGGTTAATCTTTTAAGAATGGTTTTGAATACTTGATGTTTTCGGGGTGACCGCTGATGATTTCCGCTACGTCTTGCACTATTTGCCGGTTTGTGACGGAGCGTGGTACGGCATTCGCCCTCTTATGTTGTATCATATCGCAGAGTGCTACGATGTTGGCATCGGGTACCTGGTCGAGGCAGTCGGCGAGGTGTTCGTCTTCGGTATCGGCGATGCGTTCGGCGATGTAGTTGCGCTGGTCTTGAATGGTTGTCATTTAATTGTGTTTTAAAGGGTGTTTAAAATGTTATTCTTTCACCTCTGGTTCGGGTTCGATGGCTACTTTTGTGCCGAGTTTTGCAAAGTCGAGTACGATAGCCTCCCAAGCGTTGTTTGTGGTGTTTTTCTTGAAAAATCGTACATATTGCGCTGTGCCATATGGGTTGTAGCTTTCTTTGAAGAGGCGAATGGCATCTTTCCAGTTTTGGTCTTCAAAGTCGTTTTCCATTTTGTAGAGCCGGTTAATGAGGTCTATGTCGTAGTCCCCTGCTTTGTTTTTTTCGAGAAGTGATTTAACGAGGCTGTAAACTGCCTTGTCTTTTTTGCGGATAAAAGACTCCAGAAATGCTCTTAGTTTTGTTTCAGCGAGTTCGGCACGCTCATCGAATCGTTTGTTGATTTGCGAAGTGAATATTATTTTATAGTCCTCGTTTTTTATCTCAAATGAGCCTTTATTGCGCTCTCCCCGGCGGAGGCTGCCGTATTCGAGCATCTGCTCCCGGAATGCGGAAAGCTGGATGAACGATGCCCTTTTGAGGTCGAGCATTTGGAGTACGAGTGTTTCGGCGAAGCCCCCGAGGTCGCTGATCAGGGCGTTACGGTCATCTTCGTAGCGTTTGCGCTTGGCTTCCTGAAGTGCGTTTTCTTCTTTCTTTTTTTCTTTGAGCATCTGTTCCAGTTCGGCGGCAGATAGTTTGCTGAGGTCGATTTGTTTTGACATATATTTAATTTTTGTTGGTTGCTGAGTTTGCGCCGTGCGCGTTTAGTAATTCATTTATTGTTGTGGTGCGTGTGAGGTGGTATTTCCTTGCTTCTTTTTCCTTGTCTGTGCCAATAGCAGCTATGAGGTGTTCATCAAGCCCGATTAGCTCAGTGAGGCAGAGGTCAATTAACCCGGAGGGTTGTGGTGCGTTTCTTTCCATTGGATATTTTGTTTTTAGATTTTTTGTGAATGTGGGCGATTATCTCCCGGACGGTAATGTCGGCGAGGGTGTTTTTTACTTTTATTGTTTCCCATGTTTGCCAGAAGGCGACGGCCTCGGCAGCGGTAAATGTGATGGTGTTTTTTTGCTGGTCTTTATTAATCTGTAGCTGTAGCTTGTGGTGCATCTGAAGCAAGTGTTCGTATAGTAGCTGTTCGTGCTTATCCTCCGGGCCGTATTGGTCGAAGTAATAGTTGTAGAGCGCGAAGAGCATCTCCAGCTTGGATTTAGTGAGTTGTATTTTCAGTTCTATGAGCATTTTTGTTATTTTTTTATTGTCAAAGCCTTTATTGCTGCTGTGTATTTTTCGCAAAATTCTACATCCCGAACCCGCAGGTATCCCAACCCTTTCCTGTGCATCTTCACTACCGAAGTGTGGTTTTTAAATCCGTAGAACCTGGCTATTTCCGACACGGTCACGGTAGAGTGGTTCTGCCGCAACCAGATTTCGCCTATTGTGCGCAGGTTGACGAACTTCCGACGCCTTGTCGGAGCGGCATAGTCTTCCAGGGTCATGCCGATAGCAAGAGCGATTGTGTTCAAATCATTTATAGCCTGTTCGTTTATACGTCCCATAGTACTTTGTTTAGAAGCGGTGTTGAATAAGTATGAACAGGTCGTCTTCGAGGAGGTTGTCGCCAATCATGCACTCTTTCATTTCTTCATAAGAAAGGCCACCCTGTACGAATGTGGATGTGATAAACTTGTGCTTGTGCAGTTGTATATCGTCCATTTCGTATTTGGTTTTCCACCAGTCCCAATAACCGTAACTGCTATCCTGAAGGAGGGACGTGAGGACGGTGTGCTTATTGAGGAAGCGTTTACAGAACTGCTCGGCAAAGAGGGTGCCGTGGCGGAACATGAGTTCGCTGTACTGGTCACGGTCGATGTGGGTGACCTTTAGTATTTCTGATTTGGCCTTAATGTATTCTTCGGCCATTATTGCGAGGTAGCTCATACTGCTTGTTTTATTTGTGCGGGTGTTTCATTTGCGTTAGCCATTAGGAGGTACTTGAGTATTTTGCGTTTGATAAGGCGACCATCGTCGACGATGCGTACTGAGGCGTTTTCTTTTTCGTTTACCCGTTCGGTCTTGAATTGCGGCTGGCATTCGTTGAATATGGTTTCCTGGAGGTCTTTGTCCTTAATGCCGTTGGCGATACATATTTTCTTAACATCGGAGAAGTTGTTGCCGGGCAGGTGTATGATGCTGCGCCCGAGGCGGCTGTGCATTTCGTCATAGCCTTTTTTGTCGTAATGAACGCCTGTCTTCAGTTCTTTTTCGAGGTTGCCGGTACCGGACAGCACTACACCGAGCTTGCCTTCTGTTTCGTTGTAGATGGGCAGGAAGTACTTAACGATTTTTTCGATACAGGAGTTAGCCTGGTCGACGATGAGGAGCGGGTGACCTTTTCGGTCGTGTATTTTCTTAATTATCTGCTCGAGCATATCGGTAGTGGTGACGGTGCCTTTTACGAGTGGCGCACCCAAGACTATACGGAGGTGTATGAGGAATTCTTTGGGCCCCCATGTAGGCCAGCATTTTAGGACGAATGTATTGGCGGTGATGTCTTCGTATATGAACCTGTCCAGTGTTGATGTTTTTCCGCTACCTGCATCAGCGGCTATTGCGAGGAACATGTTGTGCATCTTGGCATCAGTTAGGGCTGTGGAGATGGCGCGGTAGTTCCGGGTATCTGCTATGTTCCATGTCTTTTTGCGCCATCCTATACCGGTAGCTATCTTGGTGAACATGTTATCTCCGATGGTGTTGTATTTGCCGGACAATACGAGGCTGACAGCCCCGTCGCTGATGCCGCACCTGTTGGCTACCGCCCTTGCAGAGCCGTATATCTTAATGGCCTCTATGAGGAGGTCTTTAATGTCGGACTTGTCTTGTGGCGTGTAGCCTGACTCTGCCATTAGTTTGCTTTTGAAGTCGAGTTCTTTTGTTATATTTGTTGCCATAATGTTTTTTTAAGAAGTGAGTAGTTAGTTTTTTAAGAGCGCCGTCCAGGGCGCTTTTTTATTTTACAAAGTGCCTATTGTGTCCGGGTGGGACTGTTTATAGTGTTTTAGCGCCCTGAAGTTGCGTGTGGCCAGTTCTGTTAGCTTTTCTTTTGCCTTGTCGAGACTTTCGGTGTATGCGCCTACGAAGTCGGAGCAAGCGGCTGAGGCATCCATCATATTGCCATATTGAGCGATGTTGTCGAATACCGGTTTTTTGTTAGCGGGATAACCCACGATGAATTGTTGCATATGTTTTTGTTTTTAGTAAGCGTTTCTGACGTTAAAATCATTATCCTCTTCATCGTGGTTCGATAAACTCACCATGACATCATTGGATGTGTTCAAATATTTTGTTTCGTTTAGCTCTGCCTCGTGCTTGGAGGTACTCATTGGGGCGATTAGCTGGGTTATGTCCACGCCATCTCCAACGGCCTTGCGGTATTCTACCTCCTGCTCGGAATAGCCACGGAGTTCCTTAATGAGGGCTTTGCGTTTTTCGATGACACCCCACTCGGCATTGGGGCCATATCGCTGCGCGGGTACTTCCTCCTGTGCGCGCCCGAGGTATTGGCGAATAGCGGGGGCAGGGAGCAGCTTACCGGCTGTTATTTCCTCCTGAGTAAGGCTGTATAGCATAACCTGGGAGAGGTCGTCCATATCGTAGCAGACGCATACTTTCCCGTGGGTGCTGATGGTATTGTAATCTGTGACACGATAGTAGAAGTCTATGCCCTGTACGACCTTTTTTATAAGTCCGAGGTTGTGTGGCAGTGCTACCTTCAGGCCGAAGAGGAAGTAATAGTCCTGCTCTTCGAGTTTAACGATGTGTGGTTTGCTGCTTATTTCGTGTAGCTCAGCGGGAGACTGCTGTACGGTGTGGTGCTTGCGGCTCCATTTGCAGTAAGGGGTGTTGCTGTAGGCATCCAGGATAGTGTCGGCTTCGCTACATGCATCATCCCAACTGAAACCTATTTTATTTGCCTCCCTGCGCATCCGCTTGATGTGGTCTTCGGAGCGGTGGGCATAGTTGCGGCGGCTCTTGATGCCCTGTCCGTAGTAGAATGCACTTTCCTGCATGAATACAGTTTGCAGGGTACCGAACCACCGTTCGAGGCCGGGCTTAACGTTGGGATCTGAACTGAGGGTTACCTTAGTACCCCAGCGCTGGAGGTCGGCAAGGAAGTGTATCATTTCCGGAGTGTTGTGGCCGGGGAACTTGTCGAAGACCATTTCGTAGGGTAAGTAACCGGCATTCTTTACGGCCATTTTAATGGCGTTGAATACCGCCCAGCGGTCTTCGGTAATGTCGTAATGCCTTCCGAGTATTTCGCCGCTATGCACATCACGGACGGACACTATGTATAAGAACTGCTGGATTTTGCGTTGTTTCTCTATTCCGTTCTTATCTATATAAGTCTCAGTGGCGCTATGCGAAGTAATGTTGACACGGGAGCCATCTATCTGCCAGCAGTCTCCAGCGAATAGTGCGTTCTGGAATGGCTGGTAGCCCCGGTATATAGCGGCCAGACGGCCACGGCTGCCGTAGCGCTGCCCGGCTGTAAGGAATTTTGTATTATGCTCCTCCATGATGCCACCGATCCAGCGGTCTGCCGGGCAAGGCTTGGAGGTGAGGGTACACATGTCTTTTATCTTGCGGATAATAAAGGCGTTAGTGAAGTTCTGACCCATGTCGCGCAACTGGAATACCCATGAGCGTATCTCTTCATCGTTAAAGCCTTTGGCTGCGTTGGCGTTGCTCGCGCGTGGGAGGCGTATAATGTCGGTTATGGCGACCTCTCCCCGACCCTCACCGAGGGAGGTGTTATTTATTATAGGTTCTATTTTGCGTTTGATAACGCGGGGGTTCTCGGGGAAGTACTTTACTTCGTATTTATTAATAAAGGCGGCGAGCTGCCCGAAGAAAGCGTACTTTTTTATATTGATGTTGTTGTCGCGGATGTATTGAATTGAGCCTTCGAGTAAGGCGGCGGCACGTGCGAGGTTGGTTTGCTGTGTGGGACTGCATTCGTTGTAGCAATGCAGGTATGAGGTGTAGTGGCTGTATAGGTACTGTTTTAGATAGGCTTCAAAGTCGTGGTTCGACAAGCTCACCATGACATCTGTGGCTGCGGTGGTAAGTTCTTGTAGTGTGGGTAGGTGGCTGCGGTATTTTGCGGGGTTTTTGTCGGGTATATTATTATATGCGTAGTAGAATGTATTGTTGATTGTGGCCCATCGCCAAGACTTACCGGTATCTGGGAGTATTTCCCGGTCGTGAAAGCTGGGGGCTACGGTGGCCTTGTACAAGGAGCGTACCGAAGCAAGGTAGTTATCTGTAAGGCCGTTGCAGGTGCGCAGCAGCATTGCATGGGAGAGCCAGGTGGTTTTATTTCGGATTATTATATCTTGGGTGAGTAATTGCATCTTTGCTAAGCTGCTTTTTTGGTGGTTGCCTTCATTCTTTACCAGTTCCACATGTTATCTAAGAGGCTGATGTAGTTTTTTTTGCCTTTCCTGCTAAGACCACGATTGCCGGGAACATAGTTTTTGGATTTTAATTTTTTAACAGCTCGCGCTTCCGCGAGGTCAATTGCTGTTTTTAGTTCGTCGTAGAATTCTTTGATAGCAGGATTATTTCTTTTGCCCCTGGCGACCATTGAAACATATTCTGAGGTTACGTCAAAGTGCCGGCGTACAATATTTATTAATGAAAAATCAGTGCGTATCTTCATAAGATATGTTGGTTATTTTAAGGCATCTGCCACTTTGCGAGATAGGCGGTTAAATTCCTTGTTTATTTTTTCGGCGGTATCGCTTTTGGCATCGCCACGGATGGCCTGGCGGATGTAGGTGTCGGTAACCTGGAACTTATCGGACAGGGTGCGGACGATTAGCGCCCTCTGCTGATTATATTTTTTACTACTTTTACTGATTGTTCTCATTGTTTCGTTATTGTGAAGAACAAAATTAATGAGTATAATCTAATTTCCAAATCTTTTTTAGATAAAAATCTATATTTTATGACTTCTGTCGATAGAATACTTGCCTACATTGATTTTAGAGGAATAAAAAAAACACATTTTTATTCCAAGGCTAAGCTGTCTAATGGCTATTTGGATAAAGTAAAGGAGTTAGGAGCCGATAAAATAGAGAGTATAATCTCTGCTTTTGAAGAAATTAACCTTGACTGGTTAATTACAGGTACAGGTAGTATGTTGAAGGGAGAGCAAGGGCATAATAAGATTCCATTATACAGTGACGTTGGAACGATAGGTGGTAGCAATATGGTAGCTGAAGATGCGGCTGTATATGGGACTACGGAGTATATTAATTCCGGAGACCTGTTTCCGGGTGCTACAGCGGCTATCCGGCATTATGGTGATAGTATGGTTGAGTACCCATCCGGCTGTATTTTAGCATTGCGGGAGATAATTAGGCCATATGATTATTTATGGGGACAGGATTATGTTATAGAGTATAAAGAGTATAGGGTAACAAAAAGGGTGCAACAAGGGGAAAATGGTATAATTAAGGCATGTAGTTCCAATCAGGATACCTATTTAGGTGGGTCTTTAATTCACCAACCCATTGATATTAATGGTGATGATATAAGGAGGCTTTTTTTAGTGTTGGGTTATATAGTAAAAAAGCATGGCGGTATATATTTAAGGAGAGGAAAATATAAAAATTAAGAAAAAGTTGTAATCTTTGCGGGATGGAAAAGAAGAGTTTTTGGCAGAAACTATGGGTAGATGACGTTACGCTTATGGAATATGAGCCACGGGCTAAACGTACCAATAAGCTGACTGTGGGCGATGGTATAAGGGTTGGGGTTGGATTGTTGATTGTGTATATAATATGGCGGGTGATTGTTTTTATTATAGGAATACCATCAGATTTAGTGTAATGAGGAATCGTAAGTGGGAGGAGCCGAAGTATGAGCCGTATGGGTATGTGAAGGGTCAGTTGCTGCTTGGGCTGATAGTTGTGGGTATAATACTATTAGTGAAGGGAATTATGTATTTATGGCACCTTGTAATGGGGTAACATGCAGGGCCGCCGCGAGGCGGCTTTTTTTTACCATTTATAGTAGTCCCATTTTTTTTTGTAAGGTGTAAGGGATGGCTTTTTCCTGACCATTTCTATTATTGTATCAATCTCCTTTTTCAATACACCGCTTATGGTTTGAGGGCAAAGGTCGAACTCGTGAACGAGCTGTTCTATGGTCTGGGGGAGGTTTTTTTTGTGTATGGCGTTAAAGTAGTAATATCTAACTACTATTTTCTGGTTTCGGGATTGGAGGCGGACAGATGAACGGCCTTTAGCCGCTTGCAGAGGCGGTTGCGGGGCGTTTTGTGAGAAGTCGATATGTGATAGTTTCTTCCGACCAGGGGCCATTGGTATGAACGTACCAAAGGTAGGGATATATTTTATATCTGTGAAAATGTTTTTATAACCGTGGTTCGACAAGCTCACCATGACAAGCTCACCAAATGAGGGGTTTATAACCGGAAGCCAGGCACAGTATTGACTACGGGCGGGGCAGCGGGAACTATATCGGGTACTACCTTAATAGTGGCGGGATGGGTGGACACCTGAAGGGCCGTGGTGTAGTCTTCGAAGCCGAGGGAGTAGGTAATCTCGCGGATGGATAGGTCGGCGCGCTGCTTGTTGGTAATTGCTTTTTCTTTATCAAGGGCACCAAATACACCGTCCCATCCTTCGGGCTGCTCCTGGCCGTCCGGTACCGGCACTTCTTCATCGGAGGGCGACCATCCCTGTAGTATTGCATGGAGTTGGCTTTCTATTTCGAGGTGGCTGATGGCTTTCTCTCGGTATTCGATGGGTGTGTTTGCATTGCTATTGGTCCTTACGGGTGGTTTTAAAACGAGTTTAAAATTAATGTTCACCACGCCCATTTTGCAGTTTTCGGAGAGGGAGGAGTACTCCACATCGTCGAAGTTGATTAGGATGCATGGGTAGTTGAGGCCGGGTACCTCGTCGGCGAGCTGGCCGGTGTCTTCATCAATATAAGAAACCAGTGTTTTAATTTTCTGCTGGAGTACCAGGTAGAGGTTTGCGAAGTGTGCTTGCATAATTTTTCAATGTGTTTAATGTGATTGGAATTGTTTGACGGCGGCGCGAAGTTTGGCCTCTATAATGCGCTCCATGCCCCGGCGGAGGTATGTGCTTGGCCCCATGAACTGACGGCGCGGCATACGCATACGGCGGGTGAAGTTTTTTACTTTGGTCTCGTAGGTGCTTTTGGCGGTGCGCGTGCGGAACTTGCCGCGCTTAGTGGTTTGGGTGAGGTCGGTGTATTGGGCGGTATATTTAAGGTTCCTGTTATGCTCTTTTACACTTTGCTGGCCGTTAAAACCTTCGTTGTGGATGCGCGCATAGGGGACATCGGAGCCGATTGTAACCTGATCGGCGGTAGCGCCGGTGATCCGGATGCTGCGGCGGAGCCTTCCTGTTTTCATCAGTATGGCCCTGCCGGTGTTGTTTTTGCTGCCGGGACGGCGTTGCTTCCAGGGCTTGCCATCCCATCCTTGCTCGCGGAAGCGTTGCTCGGTGTAGCGGAGAGCCTCCGCGCCAAGCTGACGCGGCAGGGCGCGGAGGGCTGCTGCGACCTGCGACTGGAACCTTTTCATTATGTGGTCTGCGTTGTTCATGCCCGGATATGAAAATATTTGTTACTTTTGTGTTTTCAGGTTAGGATCAGCATCGGACTTTTGTTTCCTTTGGCGATGGCCTAACCTGTTTTTTTTATGCCTTGCAGTACTTTTTTACTTTGGCTGACGCTATAAAACCTGTTGGCGCCATCCATGTGTTCCCGGACAATAAGCCAAGACCTTTTTTTTGCTATTGTTGTTTCAAATATATGCGATCCCTTTATTGCAGGGTTGTCGGGTGGATAATTGGTGTAGCCTTTGTATGTAGCCGTTTGCAACACCTGATCTATCTTCCCGAGCATTAGGTTTTTATCGAAGTAACTTTCTTTGTTTAAAGGCTGATTGAAGGCTTCTTTAATCCCCTTAGCATTAAATATAATTGGTGATTGCAATTCCGGTCGGTTGACTTCGACTTTGCCAACCAAGCGTTTGACGGCAGCGTCCTGCTGCGCTTTGAATAGCAGCCTGTCGCCTTCTTTTTTTATCTCCGGCGGGCAGTTCTTATAATATGCGCTGCCGGGGGGGAAAACAAGGTTGTTTTCGGCGAGGTTAGTTTGGAATAGCTTGGGTATATCGGGTTTGGTGATGTTTTTGTCGGGTGTGGGCGTGGCCTTGTGTGGTAGCTGAATGACCGTGCAGCGGCAGTTCCATCCGTTTGGCGGATAGTATGTTTTCCAGAAGCTGTCGGATATTTCTTTTACGACCCCATCCAGGAGGCGGTGGCCGTCGCGGACACGGGCATCTCCGGCTGTGCGGTACTGGAGGGAGGGCATATCTTGCGCCCCTTCCTGGAAGACTACCCATTTTGAGGCCATCTGCCCCCCGGCAATAGTGGCATTGTATTCGGTTTCGAGCCAAGTGGAGTTGAAGTCCGTGAGTATTTTTTTCGCTTCCTGCCTGTATTCAGAGAAGGAGCGTACTTTATCGCCATCGCTTACGGCTTCGGTGAGCGATTTTATTTGCTGGTAGTTTTTTGCGGCTGCGAACTGGTACACGTTGCGGGTGAGGTGCGAGAGCATCCGGAAGTCGGGAGTATCGTAGTCGATGTCGCTGAGTTCAGTTCCGTAGCCCTCAAAGAGGGCGCCAATAAGTTTTTTGGCTACATCCAAGAGTGTAGCCTTGTCAATCATGCCTGTTTCTACGACCCCTTTGTATATGTTTTTGACGAGGTCGGCATAAATGGGTTCGAGTTCGCCATCGTCACCTATGGCTTTCACCATGACAGGGCTAAACACAGGGTGGGCGGCACGCACGATACCACCACAAGTGGGGCATGTGTGTGTGTATTGCGCATTGATACGCGCACTAAGGCCGCTATGCCCGGTTATCCCCGGGCCCAGGAAAAAAAAGCGGCCAACCCGGACTTGCGTAGGAAGTTGCGCAGGCGTTTGAAGCGTGTCTTGGCTACTTTCTTTGCCTGTGGCTTCTTTTTTGGCTTGGGCTTATCTTCGTTTTCTTCTTCGTCCGGGTCCTGCCCGGTCTCTTTTTGGAGTTGCTTCGATATCTGCTCCAGCTTTTTCTTCAGCTCTTTGTAGTTTTTGGGTTTAGGTATGCCGTAAGTTTCGTAAAAGTAATCATCATCTATAGGCACGCCGAGTGCTACGAGTTGGGCGTCTATCTTGACCCTGGCAGCGAGGTATTCTATGCTAATCTCTTCGGTACTGGAGAAGCGGCCACCTTCGACCGGGTAGCCGTATGTTTTAAGTATATTGAGGAACTGGCTGCTGTTGAGGATGCTGAGCAGGTAGTGCATGTCGCTCTTGTAGAGCTCTTCCTGTTGTTTCTGGTGAATGGCCGATTTCCCCCCGGTGCCGGTCTTGCCGTCGTGGGTGGTGGTTTCGGTGTTCCCGAGGACAATTATGGAAATTTCCCGGTTACAGAAGTTGATGAAGGTTTCCTGTAGCTTGCCGTCGCCATTGCTCTGCTTACCATCCTTGAGGTCGAAATCGACCCCTTTGGGTATCATGAGTGCGAGAGAGCTGCCAGAATTGTCGAGGGTTTCCTTGAGTTCTATCTTGGCTTGATGGTCGTTGGTGTCGTAGAACATGACGCGAACGGGCTGGCCGAAGATGGAGATGTATTGCGACCAGTCTCCGAGGCCCTGGCGTTTGTAGATGATGTAGGCAGCGCATTTGAGCAAATAGCCAAGGTCTTCCGGCTCACCGGTGATGATGATATTCTTTGCTGTGGTGTAGTCTATGCCTTCTTCGCCGTCCTGCTCAATGGTAATGAGCTGGTATTTGCGGTTGATGTGCTTGCGTGGTATGGCCTTTGCTTTGAATACCGGCCCCGGGATGAACTCCAGGCCGGATGTTCCCCAGAACATAGTTTCGAGGAAGGTTTTGCAGACCTGCCGGAATTCGGTGGTCTTCATGAGGTCGGCGAGCTCGTCCACTTCCTTGTCGGATTTTTTGAACGCAAGGGTTTTATTGAGGACGGTGTCTATCCTTTTTTGTATGACCCCTGTGAGGTGGCCATCGAGGAGGGAGTCTTCGTAGATGTCGTATAGCCAAGAGCGCGTGGGATAGTACCTGCTTTTTGCGGCACTTTCGGCATTCCTGAACTTATCAATCTGCAAAGATCCGGTTTGCGCCTGCTGTATCCTTGTCTCACGTATTACAAATTTCTCGTGAACGGGGTTTACCGGCTCGTCGTTGAACTGTGTATCATTCCCTTTGGATACGCCCTTTTCAAATTTTGTAATTTCTTTATTTGATAAAGCGGCTGTGTTTCCCGAGAACCCCCTTTTTGGGGCAGATGTACGTTTTTTCATTTAAAATCAAAATTTAAGCGGATTAAAACGGTCTATGGGCATTTTTTTAGGTTGCCAGTACCTCCTATTGTCCGTGCGGGTACATATTATTATAAATGGTGTTTTCTTTTAGGGTTGCTGGTATAGTATATGCTGTTGCCATCGGGAACGGTTTCGCCAGTGGTATCTTTATAGGTCCAACCGTCGGGTTGCGCCTTTCCTCCCTGTATATCTTTAAGGAAAGTGAGGGCATCTTTCCGGTTGTTTCGTGCTATTTCGTAGTCTATGCCACCCTGACCTAACTGAATGAGCTCCCAAACGGCGAGGGAAACGCAGACGTTCTTTAGCTTGGAACTGGTGACCGTGGCCGGGGTGCCCCCCACGCCGAAGAGTGCGGTGAGGTCGAATTTGTGGAGGTACATCTTGGCTTCATCTATGGCGGATTCGATTGCGGAATCAACAAGAGCGGATTCTTCCCTTGTGATTACTTCTACGGTCTCTTCGTAGATGCGGCGGTGTATGTCTGTAATAGATATTATTGGCATGTGCTACGCTTTACTGATTTTGTAAGATTTTATTTCCGGTAAATATTCAAATTGCAGGCCGAAGGCATCACACCATACCTGAAGGTCGTCTTCGGCGACAAATCTGTGTTGCAGGTCGCTGAAGGGTATTGTTACGGTTTGGCCGTTGGTTGCTTTTTCGAGTGGGTCCATCAGAGGCATCTTTTATTATTGGGGCGAGCGAACAGGTTTATGCCGCCCTGGTATGAAGTGCGGTCGTTTGTTTTCTTAACGGCGCCTTGCAGGGCATCGGGGCCGTCCATTGTCTTTGACATTGGGGAAACCGATTTTATTTGCGATACAAGGCGTTTCATGTCTTCATCGTTTTTCTCTGCTGCGTTGAATATGAGGAAGCCGAGGCGGTTTGGCGTTTCGAGTGTCCCTTCGATACGTGTGTATTTGTCGGGTTTCTTTTCCGTGTCCGGTATAAGGGATATGTTGCGGCGGTACTGCTTTGTTTTCTGGTAAAAGAGCGGGAGCAGTACTTGTTCATAGAAAGGGTCTTGCAGGGCGTTATTCTCCACATAGTTGAATACGGTTGCCTTGCCGTTGACGAACTGATCCATAGTAAAGAAGTGGTCTATGAAATCGGCGTTGGTCATGCGGTTTACCTTTGCTTTAATGACGTAGTAGTAGCCATTGAGCGCGCCAACGAGTACGTGTGCTTTCATTGAAGACTTGCTATTGCCTTTACCGGCATCTTTGTTGGATGTGGCGGGGTCGGCGTAGTTGACAAGGAACTGGAACTTGCTGAGCGGTGGCACTTTGCCCCACTTTATCTCTTTGAACGCTTTGCCCTGAGTGTATGGGTTATTGTAATACTCCGTTTGCTGCGCCGACCATGGTATCTTGCTTAAAATGTTCTTTACATCATCGTTGGAGTTTTTTTCCGGCCAGGAGCTGTCTCCTTTATCATCGGTGAGGTTTATTGTTTCCGCATGGTTTGCGAATTCCCTTGCCCTCATGATGCAGCAATTATCGCCTATAAGATTTCCATTCCACCGGATTAAGGTGGGTACGCTGATGGCGCGGGTGCCGATAGCTGCTTTGTTGACCCAGTTCCAGGCTTCTTCCATGAGTTCCTCGTTAAGGCAGAGCAAGTCGGTGTCGAAGTCATCGAATTCGATAATATCGGGGCGGTAGTGCTTGTATTTAGTACCCCTGACCTTTGAGCGGTAGCCGAACGACTTGATGCAGAAGCCCATTTGGGATATAATGCGGTTACTGTCCCAGAAGCCGGCCTTCTCCTGCTGTCCGTAGTCGTTGATGATACGGGCGTTAGCCTCGAGGTGGGCCTTGTATGGGAGCATGAGCATCTCGGCACCGTCGATGGTGGAGGATATGAGTATTTTGTATTTTTTCTTTTTACGGTCGTTGTTTACGGGATGGCCTACTATCATGAGGTATAGGTCTTCCATCATTGACCTGGTGGACTTGGCGAGCTCCCGGGACCAGTTGCGCACCTCGTACCACTCGGGATTATTAATGACGCGTTTTGTGGCGGCTTTGTGAAAACCTGCCGGAGGCGCAGCGGCCTCTTCGGGGAAGTAGTATTGTATCCATTCGTCCGGGTATTTTTCGAGGCGTGCGATGCGTTTCTTTTTCTCATCGACCGTTTCGTTTTGGTTTATGGTAGTAGCAGACAGGACATTGTCGCGGAAGGATTCCCAAATGTCCTGGTACTGCTTTTTTGTTATGTTTTTATTAGCTATCAAAACTTAGCGTTTAATTCGGTTTGGATAAAAGCATCGAAAAGGTTAGTGATTTCCTTTGCCAGTGCGGTATCTGACTTCATTACGAAGCGGATGAACATCATACCAGTCTCGAACATCTGCCCGGCAGAGGTCTCGGTTTCGAGGTTTTTGATGGCGGCGGTATATTTTATCATCATGTCGGCCATTTTGGTATCACCGTAGCCGCCGTCTGAGTCTTCAATGCGCTGTGTGACTGCGCTGAGTATCTCGTAGAGTCGGCGCACCTGGTCGGACTTAGATGTAAGGAGTGATTTGCGGAGGTATTTCCACATGCCTTTATCTATCCAGTCTTTGATGGTTTTTTCGGTGACGCCTACCCTTGCCGCCAGCTCTTTCTGGGTATAATCGCCGGTGGTGTAAAGCAGCTTGGCGTATTCCTGCAACTGCCTCATGTCGCGCTTTTCCTTAGCCATGTGGCAAATTTCACCTATTAAACAGCGCTGCTTAAAAAGTGATTTTATGATAAGCGGTTTTACTTATAATGGTAATCGGTTTTTGATATAATGACAAAACGCTGATTTGGTAAGGGTTTTTGGTGGTTGCAATTTTACACCGAGCGGAGCGCACCAGGCAAACGTGAGAAGGCCGGCCAAAACCTCAGCTACACTATTCATTAATGACCGTAACGCAAAAAAAATACTGGATCGTAAATAAAGCCGGCACCACAGCCGAGATATTTATTTATGGGGACATATTCCAGTATGAGCGTTGCGTGAGTGCCAGCAGCTTTGTAAAGGAGCTAAAGGAGCTGGAGAAGACCTGCACTAAAATAAATGTGCGCATCAACAGCAATGGCGGCAGCGTGTATGAGGGCATTGCCATATTCAACGCCATCAGGAACAGTAAGTGCGAGATAGACATCTATATAGACGGCATAGCGGCCAGTATGGCCAGCGTGATAGCTATGGCAGGCAAGAAGGTGTATATGAGCAAGTATGCCCGGCTGATGACGCACAAGCCAAGCGGTGGCGCATGGGGTACGGCGGAAGAGCTGCGCGCGGTAGCCGACCAGATAGATGACTGTGAGAGCATACTGAGCGATATGTATGTGAGCAAGACCGGAATGAGCAAGAAGAAGGTGGCCGAAGAGCTGCTGAACGGCAAGAATGTGTACCTGAGCGCAGATAAAGCCCTGAAGCTGGGACTGATAGACGGCATATATGACGGGCCGGAAGTAGAGGTGCCGGAGAGTATGACGGACTATGAGCAGGTATGGGGTCAGTACCAGGCTAAACTAACTACGGATCATTCTTTTAACGATACAATCAATTCAATAATCATTTTAGCATGAAAAAAATAACGTTCCAGATAACGGACAGCCTGCGCGCCAAGCTGGGTATTGCGGATAACGCTGACGATACGGCCATAGCCCAGAGCATAGTGGACACGGCTGAACGGTCAGCGAGGGTAACGGCTGAGCTGGCGACAGAGAAGCAGACTACGGCGCGGCTGCAAAAGGAGCTGAACGACATTAAGGCCGGGGCATCTGCGGCGGCGAACAAGGAACTATTGGACAAGGCCGGGGAAAGCGGCAAGGTGAGCAATGAGCTGCGCGCCCAACTTGAAAAGGACTATGCCGACAACACTGAAGGGCTAAAGAAAGTGCTGGAAGGCATTGGGGCATATGTATCTGTGACGCAAGTGATAGAGAAGGGGAAAGAAACGACAGCCGCGAAGTATGCCGGAAAAAGCTGGGACGAGCTGATGGAAAGCAACCAAATGGAAGCCTTCAAGAAGGATTGCCCCGCAGCCTATAAGGCATTGTATGAGGAGACTTTTAAGTAGCCCGGGAGTAGGGAATTAGGAATTGGCAGGTATATATTTTTAATAACAATAAAACCGATAAGGTAAGATGAGGTACGTGAAAATTTTGTTCTCGTTAGTAATGTGGCTGCTGATGTGCGGCCTGATAGCCGGCCAAGCGCAGGTGAATTTTGGGGTATCGCCGGGAGTGACGGTATTGAGCCTGGTTGTATTAACCGTTATGCTGGCGGGTGCGCGCCCGGAGCATATGCGTGATGTGTTTATGTGTGACCTGAACTCAGACCTTGGCGTGGATGTGCGTGTGTGGGCGAGGGAAATAATAAAACGGTACAGGAAGGATAATGCTTTCCTACGCTATGCGACCAACGAGGAAAAGTATGTGATAGGCGGCGCGGCGGTACTGATACCGCAACCGGGCGCGAAGCCGGCGGTGGTGAAAAACCGCACTGTATTCCCTGCTACTACGGTAAGGCGCTCGGATACAACTGTTCTTTATGAACTGGAGCCTTATAGCACTACCCCCTCACATATTACCTGGAGCGAGCTGCAAACCATCAGCTATGATAAGATAAACGATATTATCACCGACCATTTCGGCACACTGCTGGAAGACATGGCCGATGATATGATCATCAAGTGGATAAGCGGCTTACCTGCTGCGAACATCCTGTACACGAGCGGCGAGGCCACTGAGGCATTGGAAAGCGGCCAGACCGGCTTGCGCAAGGCTGTTACTTATAAGGACGTGATGAGGATGCAGGCCGTAATGAATAAAAATAACGTACCGAAGGTAGGTCGCTGCTTAACGTTTGAGGAAAATATGTTCCAGCAGTTTGCCTCTGATATAGCAGCCAGCCCTTACCGTGATGCGATTAAGGAGTATGACATGAAGGAGGGTACGGTAGGCCGTTTGTTTGGTTTTGACCTGATCACCCGCTCGAGCGTGGGGGTGGCCGCAGCCGAACTGGACGGCGACACGCTGGATGTGAACGCGCTGAGCGCCGCAGTAGCCGAAGACGATGACGTATGCTGCGTAGCGTTCCATCGGTCGGCAGTAGCCCAGGCGATGGGTTCGGTGCAAATGTTCAGTAAAAAGGGCGACCCTAACTACTACGGCGACGTGTTTAGCACTGAAGCGCGCCAGGGAGGCCGCAGGCGCAGGGCTGATGACCTTGGTATCCTGGTGCTGAAGCAAGCGAAGACCGGAGGGGTGTAAGTTAATTCGATAATACGGCAATGTGATAATTGCCCATGATATAAAACCACTAAAAAGGAGGGCAGCGCTGAGGCTGCCTCGCCAACCCGCCCTAACAAGGCGGGATTTGGCGGCAAAAAAACGAACTTAATATGAAAAGAATTTTTATTGCGGCGGTAGCGATTTTGGCAATAACTGTGAGCGCGGAAGCGCAACAAAAGGTGTGCCCAGGCCAAAGCCCGCTGATAGTGATGGCGGGTGACTATAACAGTACCACTCTTGCCGGTGGAGCGAAGACAACTCCGCTCAGGGCGGAGAAGGTGTGGAAGGCGAGCCTTGGGCAAAACAGGCTCTATACGAGTTTAGATACCATTGACAACACGGAAGCCACCCGCTTTTACAGCACGCTGAACGGTAACTACGCCAGTGTATATACCTGGCTGGGCGTTACGAGCATCAGCGGAACGAATACAAGCTGTACGGCGAAGCTATATGTATCGGCGGACGCTGTGTATAGTGTGAACCCGGTGTGCGTATATACTGCCACGGTGACGGCGAACACTACGATAGCCCATCTTATAAATAGCGGTGAGGAGTGGCCTTACTCCAGTTGGTTCTGGGACATACAGGGTGTTGGCACGCATAGCACGAGCGTGTACAGCGGTGCGCTGGTGAGGTAGTCATAAGTCAAAAGTCATAAGTCAAAACCCGCCCTAACAAGGCGGGATTTGGCGGCGAAAAACGGTAAGGAATATAAAAATGAACCAAACCAACCTTTTACTACTGAGCATAGGCAGCGCTGTAGGCAGCGGTTTCAGCGCCTTTCTTGCATGGCTTACAAAATCTAACCTGGTTGGACTGGTGAGCATTGTAGCAGGTATTGTGGCTATCGTAGCAGGGATACAAGCGTTTAGGGCGCATACGCTCACAATCAGGGAAAGGAAAATGAGCATCCGCCAAATGAATAGGCATAATAAATTTTGATATGAAAAGGCTGAATTTTTTCTGGGAATTATTTGCAGAAACGGGGGTTATCTCATCAAAGCGGTTCATAGCCATATCGGGTATGGTGTGCCTGTTGTTTATGGTGGTGTATGGGCAGCTTACAGGTAAGGTGGCCGACGAGTACCAATTCACTATGGTATTGACGGCAGTATTGGGCGCATCCGGGATAACGGCTTATGAAAAAGTAAAGGCCAAAGCTAAAAATCCTACAAGCAATGAATAAGGCAATCGCAAATATCATCCGTGCATGGGCGCTAATGATGGCGTTGATAATACTGCTTGTTTTTTTTGGGTGTAATGTGACCAAAAAGACCACGCAGGAAACGACTACGATAGCATCTGCCACTACAAAGGTGGATAGTGTGGCCGTGCGGGACAGTTCTTCCGTGAAGCGGGATGCCGCTACTACTAAGGTGCGGTATGACTACCAGAAAATAGACACTATCCCGGGCGAGGATGTAGCAATAGATCTGAGTGACGCGGAACTGGAGCCGGTGACTGACGTGAACGGAGATACTGTAGGTAGGACGTTTACAAAGCGGGCAGGCCATATAACGGCCTCTGTGACCGTGAATAAGAATGGCACTATCAATGTGCGCTGCAAGGAGGACTCCCTTAGATATGTGGTTTCGAGGTATGTGCTGGACAGTGTGCATACGCGGGAGGTGATAGATAGCTTCAGGAAGGTAAACGAGGCGGCCATACAGCAATACCGGACAGATAGTGCTGCGGTAGTGCAAAGCCGGACGGAGGTTGTGAAAGAAAAGAATAGCGGATGGTTTGCCAGGCTGTGGCAGTGGGTAAAAAACATTTTTGCCCTGGTGGGCTTGGCGTGGTTTATTGTATTCATCATTAAAAAGGTAAGGCGTGGAACGATTGGCGTATAGTAAGGCTAATTCATTAAGCCGCGCGGCTGTGCTGGCGGCTGTGGGACAGCTTGGGCAGCGTGAGGAGCCGAAGGGCAGCAACCGTGGCCCAATGGTGAACGAATACCTGCGGAGCGTGGGGTTGAACCCCGGATATGCCTGGTGCCAGGCGTTCGTTCATTGGTGCTATGGAGAGGCGGCGGACATGCTGCTGATGGAGAACCCTGTGGTGAAGACCGCCGGGGTGCTGGACTGCTGGAACCGGACGGCGGTGAACTTTAAAATAACGGCAGCTCAGGCGAAAGCCTCGCCGGAACAGGTACGCGTGGGGAGCCAGATAGTATGGAAACATGGCAAGATAACCGGGCATACCGGGATAGTAGAGGCCGTGGCGAAGAATGTGGGCGGGCAATGGGTGATCCGCACGATAGAGGGGAATACGAATGATGAGGGCAGCCGTGAGGGGTATGAGGTGGCGCGGAGGGAACGGGTGTTTACAGACCCGCATTTGTTGGGGTTTATTCAATATTAGGAATTAGGGAATAAATAATTTTTAAATAAAATATCAATTATGCACAAAAACAGCAAAAGGTTCTTCGACAACCATAAGGGTAAAAATGAGTTTTGGTATACTTCGGACGGCCAGCATTTTTTTACTAAGGAAGCGGCGGACGCCCATTCCATCACCCTGAAGAAAAGGGGCAAGAAGGACGGGGTAACGCATGTGACCAGGGAGGAGCTGGAAGCCCCGGCAGAAACAGAAACAGAAACAGAAACAGAAACAGAAACAGAAACAGAAACAGAAACATCCGGAAATGCACCTGCCGGAAAGCAAATAACGTTGCCTGAGCGTGTGGAGCCGGCAGAAGGAGATAGCGAAGAGATAGCTGCCGCAAAGAAGGCATATAATGATGCAATAGACGCTAAAGCGGCATTGATACCTGAGTGGGCTAACCTTACGCCAAATGTGAAAGGGAAGGTGAACAGGGGGATAACTGCCGCCAAGACGATACTTGACGAGGTGACCGGCCAGGCATAAGATCCGTTGGCGGGAGTGGTTTAAAAATAGTTTAAAGCGTATTTAAAAAAATCCATGCAATGGGTGAAGTAGTAGTAAATATCAGTAACGGTAAGCTGGGCGGCACAATCCAGACAAATGACGGTATAGTGGGCATGGTGTTGACCGGTGGAATAGACGGAACAGGTGATTACGCCCTGGGCGACCCTATACTCATCACTTCGCTAAAAGGACTGGAGGATGCCGGCATAACTGATGACGGCAATGAGTTTGCGGTGCGGCAGGTGACGGACTTTTATAAGATAGCCGGTGCGAAAGTGCAGCTATACCTGATGCTGGTTCCGAATACGGTGACGTTATCCATGATATGTGATAACACCTACGCGGATGGCGGGAAAAAGCTGCTTGACTACGCTGAGGGCAAGATAAAGGTATTTGGCGCCATGACTGATGACGCGGCGATGGATGCACCTGTGATAGCAGGCGGCCTGAACAGCGAAGTGGCGGAAGCCCTGGTGAACATGAAGGTTATGGCGGAGGCGTACCGGTTGGCACAACTTCCCTTCAGGGCAGTACTGGGCGGTACTTCTTATGCCGGAGTGCCGGCTGACCTTACGGACCTTACCACTGGCACGAGTAATAACCGTGTGATGGTGATGATAGGCGATACTGTGGCCGGTGACGAGGAAAGCGGCATAAACGCCTGCTGCCTTGGGCTGCTGATGGGCCTTATAGCCCTGATCCCGGTGCAAAGGAAAATAAGCCGCGTGAAGAACGGCGCTCTCCCCATAACGGCGGCCTATGTGGGCCACCAGACCGTAAAGGAAGTGGGAGCCGGTGATATGAAGGTGATAGCAGACCGAGGATATGTGACATTCAAGACCTACGCGAACGTGGCGGGATACTTCTTCAGCAGCGACCCGATGAACACTGCGACCACTGACGACTATTGTATGCTGGCGCGCGGACGAGTGATAGATAAGGCGCACATACTTGCCTATACAACGTTTGTACAGGAAGTGGATGAAGAGGTGTTAATAGTGGCCGGTAAGCTGAGCGGTGCGCACTGCGCATGGCTGGAACAACAGATAGAGAACCAGATTAACTCCACAATGACGGCGAAGGGTGAAATAAGTGAGGTGACGTGCTTTGTGGACCCGGAACAAAATATACTAAGCACCAGTGAGCTGGAGGTGGAACTCGAGATAGTGCCGGTGGGCTATTCGAGCAACATCATCATTAACCTGGGGATGGCGAACCCGGCGTTAGAGTCGTAAGTATCAATATTATTTAAATTCTTAAAATAACGCTATGTTTTTTAATACGAAAGATTACGAGTGGAGCGATATACGGGTGTTTGTGGCGGGTAGCCGCTTAGTGAAGCTGCGCGGCATCAAGTATAAGGTGACGAAGGAGAAGGAACTGCTGTACGCGGAAGGTTCTCATCCGCTGGCCGTGCAAAGCGGGAATAAGGGCTATACCGGTGAGCTGAAGATACTGTGCGGCGCACTGAATGACCTGAACAGGGCGGCTATAGCGGCAGGTGGTGAGGATTTGACCGATATGGAGTTTGAGGTGGTAGTGGAATATAAATCGAAAGGCTCGAGGCTGATACAGATAGATACCCTGGTGAGCGTATCGATACAGGAATTTGAAAAGAGCATTTTGCAGGGTGAGAAGATGATGGAAGTTACGCTTCCGTTCGTGTTCCTGGGATTGAAGCCGAAGCTTTAACCACCCCTGGCCCCTCCTAATAACAGCTTGCCTACCGGCAGGCAGGGAGGGGAGTAGGAGAAGCTCATAACTCCAAAAAGCCCCGTACCCGTAAATGGGACGGGGTTTGGCGGTAAAACTAAACAACGTTTATGAGTAAGGTATTAATAGGGATTGCAGAAGCGGCGCAGATAGCCGCCTGGAAACAAAGCCACCCGATAGGTATATATGGCCTGGAGGTGGATGGGCATATAGGGTATTTTAAGAACCCTAACCGCAGCGAGATGAACATGGCCATGAGCAAGGCAGACCCGGACGCGGCACTTGATATGTATGAAGAGCTGGCAAAGGTGACTTTTATAGGCGGCAGCGAGGAGATACTGAAGGATGATGCCATGTTCCTGGGCGTGATGCGCCAGATAAAAACTAAGATGGAGGGTAAGAAGGCTATACTGGTAAACTTATAGAGGAGGGCGGCGGCCCCGGAGCCGACCTCCTGATGTACCAGGAAACATTGCTTGAGTATTACCTACCGGGGTATGACCACAAAGCGGCCACAGATGAAGAGTTTTATAATAAGCTGGCCCACCTTAATTACATCCGCAAGGAGGAAAGCAAAAATAAATAGTTATGGGCGGGGACATCTTAGAGTTTGTTATTAAAATAAGGGAGATGGTTAGTGGCGGCGTCCAAAAGATGGCCGCCAATACCCATAGTTCGTTTGCCAGAGTGAACTATGATATAAAGCAAACGCAATCCCACCTGAACCATCTATCCAGCCCTGTTAAAATAAAAGTAGATACGAGTGAGATTGCCGGTGCTAATAATATGCTCCGGAGTATTGTAGGGGGTAATCTTATAGCTACCGGCATTACGAGAGGCATTAGCATGGGAATATCTACTGTTGCTTCATCTCTTGATGCAGCTATGCAATTTGGCATGGCTGCAAAAAGTTTTGAAGTTATGACCGGTAGCGCCACAAGGGGCAGGGAGCTTGTGGCTGAGCTAAGGTATTTGAAAGAAAATACGATAATGGGTGCGAGCGTATATAAAAACGCTCAAACGCTAATGGGTTTTGGTGTAAACGATAATAGCGTAGTGGGTGTGTTGCGGCAAATAGGGGATGTGTCGATGGGTAATGTAGAGAAGATGCAAGCATTAACACTTGCTTACGCGCAAACATCTGCAAGCGGTAAGCTGATGGGGCAGGATTTATTACAATATGTAAATGCCGGCTTCAACCCGTTATCTGTAATGGCGGACAGGTGGAAGGATTTTGGGTATAAGCAGAAAGTGAGCGTAGGGCAGCTAAAAGAGCTGATGGGTAAGGGTGAAATTAGCTCGTTGCAAATAGCCAAGGCATTTGAACTGGCCACATCGAAGGGAGGCAAGTTCTATAAAATGATGGACCTTATTGGCGAAACCACGGGTGGAAAAATGGCGAAAATGAAGGGCGAGTGGGCGGCGATGCAGATAGACATAGGTAATGCGCTGATGCCTATGGCATCTTCTTTTATGGATGCCGGGCACGATGTGCTGCATTGGCTGAACATCAGCAAAAGTGTGCCTGAGACACTAATAGGGGAGCAAATGGAAATAGCTACGCTTGTAACCTCTATAACCCAACTGAATGAAGGCAACCAGATGCGAGGCCGGATGTTGGATATACTGAATGCGAAATACCCAGACTTATTTGGCAATATAGATAAGGAAAAAATAAAGAATGAAGAACTGCTGGCTATAGTAGGGAAGGTAAATAAGGCGTATGATAAGCGTATAGAATATGCCAGCTATAAGATGATTGGCGATGAACAGAAGAAACAAGCCAATGATTTGCATAGCCTTGCGGTTAAAGCAAAGATACATGCTACCGCAATGCGCACCGGCCAGGAGAGCTCTTCGCCGCTTGGATGGTGGGATATGATGAGAATTCGGAGTTCTAATAACTACGGCCGAGGAGTGCCTGTAAACCTTCATGGACGTGAAGCTGATATATATAATTACGAGGCATTTGCTGCAGAAACAATGAAAGAAGTGGATCGTTTGCAAAAAATGGCTGCGGGAAACGAAAGGCAGGTGACGGCACTTGATTTAAATAATCTTATAGTTGATGCGAATGCATTGAACCCTAAAAAAATGAAGGAGTTGTGGGGTAGTCATTATACATCAAACGCCGCAGCATACAATAAGGAAATGAACGTATATCGGCAAATGTATAAGGATAGCGGTGGATTTATGAGTGCTAAAATGCTGGCGAGGGACTGGAGCGGTCTTGAAAAATTAGTGCATTACAAGCAGCCTGGTGTAAGCGGAATGGGTGGAGAGGATGGAATGGGAGGTATAGGCAAAAAAATAACAGGTGGAGGCCAGAAGGTTATCCACATCAATTTTAAGAATGTGGTGGAAAACATGAAGGTGGAGGGTGCGAATGCGGTGGAACAGGCAGCGGATTGGGAGTATAAGGTGAAAATAATTATGGACAGGATTTTTGCCGGGCTGCCAGCGTAGGTGTGGTTCGTGGTTCACCATGACAAATTGGTTAATTGATTAAAGAGTTTTTAAAATAAAATGGCACAGCCGGGATATACTGTAGCATCGGTTTTTGAAAAAGTGTGGGGTATCAAGTTTGACAACTTTGACCCTGACTTGCAGAACCCGAGCGCGCCAGGGCTACTGAAAAAGACGGGAAAGTATGGTAGCCCGTTTTACCGGAAGGACGGGAGCGGACGGGAATATTACCTGCCTGTGAAAATAACTTACCCTGATGAAACGGGAAAAGCGAGCGGGGGCGTGGCAGACGCAGGCGGTGGAATAAGCGTGACGAGCGCGGCACCCGTGGGCAAGCTGGTGGAGTGGTGGCTGCCGTACCCGGTGGTGAGCGTGATGCCGAACAAGGTGTATAGGGATACTATGCTGACCTATAACGCGCCGGTGACGGAGTTTATAGCGAACGGCTTCACGGTGATAGAAGTTCGGGGTTTGCTCATCAACAAGAAGGACGAGTTTCCGGAGGATGATTATAGCCGCCTGATGGAGCTGTGGAAGGTGCGTAAGCCGGTGTATATCAGCAACCCGGTGACGGACATAGCGCTGCTGCAAGACCCATACGGGCCGGGCAGCGATGAGGTGACAATAAGGAGCCTCCGGTTTCCTGAAGCGCGGGGCGTGAAGCATGTGCGGCCTTATGAGCTGACGCTGTATAGTAACAGTCCGTTCAACCTGGTGGAGATAGTTGAGTAGTAATTCGTAAGTCGAGAGTTGTAAATATGGCTTTTTTTGAATTGAATAGCGATGTGGAGATAGGTGCGTTCCGTTTTAGCGGGGTGCATGAGCTGCGTATAAAGCGCGGGATACATGGCTATGAGGAAACAGCCACGATACAACTTCCGAGCGTGGCGTTGACCCAGAAAGGTAAACGGGCCCAGGGCGGGATGAAGATATTGCCGGGAACGAGGGAGGAACATGTGACCAAGCAGCTATTGAACCCGAACGACCGTGTGACTATAAGGCTGGCCTATAATGAGGAATACACGGAGGAATTCAGGGGATTTGTGAAGCGGATAAGCGGCGATGACCCCGTGACGGTGGAGTGTGAAGGCTACGCCCGACAGATGCGGCAGAACATAAGCCTTACGGGCAGCCTGCCGCCAACAAAGGTGGAAACGCTGCTGGAGATGGCCGCGGGCATATGTGATGAGAAAGGGAAAAAGTACGCTGAGCCGAAAACGGACATCAAGGTGACTTGTGATATAGATTGGGAGGTGGCCGGCATGATACTGAACGGATGTGACGGGACTAAGGTACTGGACCATATAAAGGAGTGCAGCGACAAGACATTGTCAGTTTTTTTTATAAAGCCTGACGAGCTGTGGTGCGGCCTGGTATATACGCCGTACCTATCAGGAACGAAGGTATTTGACCTGCCAACGGTACAATATACGCTTGGGCGCAACCTGCCGAGGGAGAACGGGCTAAGGGTGATAGAGCCTACGGAAAACGTGCAGGTAATCATCAACGGGCAACTGGCGAGCGGCGAGCGGGTGATGACGGAAAGCAAGAATAAGTCCGCGAAAAGAAAACACCGCTTCCTGCTGAATAATTTTCATTCGGCGGGTACGCTGCGGGACATTGCCCAGGAGAAAGAACACCGGATGAACTATACGGGCTATGAGGGTGAGGTAACGGGCTTCCTCCAGCCATTTGTGGCACCGGGGTATAGCGTGAAGCTGGTGAACCCGGCAGACCCGGAAATGAACGGGCTGTATCTGGCGGAGAGCGTGGAAACAACATTTGGGGTGAACGGCGCGAGGCGGCGGTGTGAACTCGGTGTAAAAATATCGTAGATGGGGCAGATAGAAGAACGTATAAGTGAGAATGTGAAGCGTGTGGCGGGAACCCTTGATAAAACCCGGTTCCCGATGATGAGCGGAAAGGTGGTGAGCGTGGATAATGATAAGCTGACTTGCAAGGTGAAGCTGACAGTGAACGACCCGGCGCATGAAACAGACGGCATAATGCTGGGGCCTGTGACGCTGAATAATAACGGCATTGTACTATACCCCGCAGAAGGAAGTAATGTGGTAGTTGGCGAGGTGGATGGCCCCGGAAAGTGGACATTGGTAAAGTGCAGCGACCTGGTGAAAACAGAAGTCATTATAGGCGAGGTATCGTTTATGCTGGATAAGGACCAGGCAGAGGTGAAACAGGGTGCGGCATCAGTATTGCTGAAGGGCGGCAAGATTGAATTGAGTGGGGCGGGCAAAGGGGGGTTGGTTCAGATTGCGGAATTGAAGGATAACCTGGACACTTTGAAAAATTATATTAAGGATACGCTGGAGACGGCGATTTCTTCAGGTTTCGACGCGGTTGGGGCGGGAATGGCATCGAGCGGAGCATCGGGTAAGGCGGCGTTTGAATTGGCCACGCTTACTGAAGTAATCCTTTTTGATGATATGGAGAATGAGAACGTGAAACATGGTTAATAGGTATGGCAAGGGAAATGATGGACATAGGGCTGAATGAGGACGGGAGCATGAAAATTGCCGATGGTGATTTTGTGGTGGAGGAGAGTACGGCAGCGCATCAGGTGAGCCTGATAATGGACGCGCCTGGGGACTATAAGGATAACCCGCTGATGTGTGTAGGCATTGATATGTATAGAGACGACGAAGGGCCAGAGCGGCTGGTGCGGAAAATAGCGCTGGAGTTTATGAATGACGGGATGGTGGTGGCGGATATGACCCCGAACCCACAGAGTGTTGCGGACAGTACGGTGAGCCCTTTTATTAACGCATTTTATAAATAACCGTGGTTCGACAAGCTCACCATGACAATATAGGAATATGATAACAGTAACCGTACAGGCTAACCAAAGTATGCTGGATGTGATTATCCAGGGGTGCGGGAGCATGGGTGCGGGAATGCAGTTTTGCGTGGACAATGATGTGAGTATAACGGATATACCGGTGCCGGGAACTGTGTATGTGGTGAGTGATGCGGCACTGGCACTGGCCGGGACGAAAGGAGCCGAGGTGCGGAAGGAAATAGTGAAGCAGGGTGTAGTTTTTGGTACGCTTGGCGACTGGCCGCCGAATATGCTGCGAAATGATGTTACGGGAGATCCATTACGCAATGATGAAACGAATGAGTATTTGTATGCCGATTAAACTATAAAAAGAGTATGAAAAGGATAATAATTTTATTGGTGGCGATGATAGCCACGCTGGGCGCCGCCGGTCAGAAGGTGGGAGAGATTACAATCGGGCCTGATGTAGATGTTAATGTTTACTTTCTTGGCGCGCGGCTAAACCCTTCAACGGGAAAGTACACGACTTATAAGTGGAGCATGCCCCAGCTCAGGGCGTATATAGGAGACGGTAGCGGATCTCCTGTGAGCCATGTGAGCAGCGGAAACCTTAACCCTTTGTTTACGGTGGCGGTGACTACGCCGAGTACTACGCCGACATTTGTGTATAGCCTAACACCTGCGGCGGCGTATAGCATTTTGGGTAATAATACGGGTTCATCAGCTGCGCCTACTTATTTCGTGCCGGCTTTGGCGAGTGCATTGTATAGGAACCAGGGGCAGACGAATTATGTGCTGCATGGCCATGCGAGCGGTAACCCGAGCTGGGGTGTGGTGAACCTGACGAATGAGGTGGGCGGGGTGCTGGCCTCGCCGTATGGGGGAACTGATAATAGCAGCTATACTGTGGGTGACTTTCTGTATGCGAGCGGAACGACTACGCTGAGCAAGCGTGGGATAGGGGCAAGTGGTGAGGTGCTGACGGTGAGCGGTGGCTTGCCGGTGTGGGCGGCGATACCGGCGGCGAGTGTGACGCCGACGAATACGGTGACGTTTACGAATAAGCGGTGGGTGCCGAGGGTGGATAGCCTTACTTCTTCGGCTACGCCGACAATTAATAGTGACAATGTAGACATTGTGAAGATTAAGGCGCAGGCTGCGAATATCACTTCTATGACCACGAACATGAGCGGTAGTCCGAACCACGGTGATCTGCTGCGTATTGAGTTTACGGCGACGGGGGCTTATACGGTGGTTTGGGGTGCGAAGTTTGGCAATGGCAGTGTAGCACTGCCTACGGCGATAAATACAACGACTGTGGTGGTGGTGCTGCAATATTTCACGACCTCATCATGGGGTAATAATCTTTGGATATGCGTAAGGGTATTTTGATGATATTGATGTTGTGCATGGTCTGTTTGTCTATGGGGCAAACGCCGGGGCATATGCTGCTGGCGGGGCCTGATGTGACGGCGTGCCAAACGTGGGATGCAAGCCATAAGGGTACGCATGTGGTGCTGAGCAGCGGTAATATGGTGTACAGTACTGTGGCGGCGGTGATGAAAGGTAGTGTCTGCGGCACAGCTAACGAAACCACCGGAGACTGGTACTTTGAAGTTAAATGTACTGCGCCGGGCGCGGGAACTTCCATTGGTATTGTAATATCAAATTCGCTGTTTAATACGAATGAGTATATAGGGCTTGATAATTACGGATACGCATATTATTCTCTTAACGGCGGGTACTTCCATCATGGCGGCACGAACTTCTTTACATTTCCCAACACGTATGGCACGGGTGTACACTATATAGGTATAGAGGTACACATTAACGGTGCTTCATCCACGTTTGAGCCGTTCCTTGACGGCGTGAGCCAGGGTGCGCAGACGATTAACATAAGTTCGATATATTCTGCCGCAGGTGGTTCGACTGCTGCAGGAGAATTGATGGCCGTGCCTGTGTATGCCTCTCCACATTCGTTTCCATTATTATGTAACTAATAATTTATTATGAAGAATCTACTTTTTGTTTTGTTTTTTTTGATGAGTATAAACCATGTCAGTGCGCAAACGGTGAAGAATGATGTGATGGCTGCGAAGCGTTATGTGGAGGTGCTGAGCGGCCAGGCGGATGAGCGGCTTTATTACATGGGTTGCGTGAAGGACAGCGCGGGGCGGCGAATTGTGCTGCGCTGGGAGCTGCGGGATAGTGTGGGCAATGCGGTGCTACTGGCCGGTGATGTGGAGATGGATGTGAGTGGTGTGCCTTCGCCGATGCATAAGATGAACATTACAGAAAGTGTTTATCTTTTTGAGCATATTATTGTTAGTAGCCCGAATTTGACGGGTGTTGAAATAAAAAAGTAAAGTGTAAAAAAATGGCAAGGACACGGGAGGAGATACAGGCGCAGATATGGGGTAATGTAACCGGAGATGCGGTGCTGGAGGCATTGCTGACGAGTGACAGCCTAACGGCTATCTGGTGGCTATGGACGTGGGTGGTAGCTAATGCGGTGTGGACGCATGAGAGCCTATGGGATGCATTTGAAGCGAAAATTAAAGCGCTGCTGGCGGCAATGAAGCCGCATACGCTGAGCTGGTATGCAGCAAAGGCGAAGGCTTTCCAATATGGGGATGATTTGCCTGATGACAGCGATGTGTATGACCCGGTGGCCCCGGCGGGGGCAAGCAGCCTGATAGTGAGCGTAGCGGCTTCTGTGGAGCTGAACAATGAGGTGCGTATAAAGGTGGCCAAGGGAGTGCCGGGCGCACTTGAGCCGTTAGGTGTTGCAGAGCTGTCTGCGTTTGCCGCATATATGCAGCGGCTAAAGGATGCGGGAGTGCGCATCAACTGCACGAGCAACGACCCGGATACATTCCAGCCGCAGATGGTGATACATTATGACGCCTTGGTGATAGGCGCTGATGGGGCAAGGCTGGACGGAACTGCGGCGACGCCGGTGAAGGATGCCATCAATAGCTTTTTGGCAAATATCAACTTTAACGGGCGTTTTATACTTGATGATTTTATAACGGCTATGATGGCTGTGGACGGTGTGACGGTGGCTGAGGTGGTAGTGGTTCTGGTGGGGTATGCGGGTGTGGCACCAACGGCTGTAACGAATTGGCGGACACCAGATGCGGGTTATCTGGCACTGGATGAGGCGTATTATGATGCTAACGTAACGTTTGTACCTTATTCTTAGACTATGGGGCTGTTTGATGTTGATTATGATTTTCTGAACTGGACGTACCTGCCGGTGCGGCGCAGGGTGGCTGATACTGTGGCGTGGCTGCGAGCGTTGACCAGTCCGGTTAGGAGGTTAAATACCCGGTTCAGAGCATTACGTGTGGAAACGCTTTATTTCCTTGCCCATAACGGGCAGGTGTGTTACCTGGAGGCGGCGCTTAATGATGTGTTTGATGCAGAGGAGCGGAGGATATTCATCAGCGACCCGGAGTATAGGGACCCGGTGTATTTATTCAGGACGAATGAGGAGCGGCCAGTGTACCTGTCGCTGAGCAGCGAGTTGCCGGTGGTCGGTTATGATGCCCCGAGATACCTGTACCTGAACAGTGAGCTATATAACGGTTCGGGTGTACAGTTTATAGTGAATGTGCCCGCCGCAGTAACTTATAATGAGGCGCGGTTGCGGGCACTGGTGAACAAGTACCGGTTGGCAAGCAAAAGTAATTTTGAAATAGTTGTTTTTTAAAATATAGGATATGAAGAAGCATGATTTTACCCAGCCCGGCGGATTTCCACTTGACCAGGATGAGCTGGGGTATATGAGGGATGGATTGAATGAGACGGTGGTGGCGCTGGCGATGCGTGGTTATGACGGTGTGCGGCCATATGTGGTGTATGGGTGCGCCATGACACGATCGCATACGGGCGGGACTATTTACAACTATACTTTGTCGCCGGGCTGGGTTTTTTATGCCGGGGAGCTGATAGAGGTGGAGGTTTGTACGGTGACTGGGGTGGATGAGGCTACGGAAGATGCGTATGCGGTAATTACATCGTCAAATGCTAATCTTACTTATTACGACGGGTTATCGAAGGTTGCGAAGCGTAGGAAGGCGATAGTGAGCCTGGCGAAGCACCCTGTGGGTACTGCGGGTGATGCGGTGAAGTTTGCTGTGCTGAAGCATTTGCTGAGATGGGAGTGGCAGGTGGTTTCGGCTGCGGCCACCGGTATTACGCAATATGCGAACGGCTTCACGGTGTCGGGTTCATCGCCAATAAAGTATCGTCTTAATGTGTTTGAAAATGTGGTTGATATAGTAGGTGTGACAGACCACGGGGGGCTATCCGTTACGGCGGACTATGTGGTCTTTACCTTACCTACAGGGCATAGGCCTGCTGAGGAACATGTGTATATAATGCCGGTGACAACGGGGAGTGATGCGTATTGCCTTGTAAGGGTTAAGACTAACGGGGAGGTGAGTATTGCCGGTGACCTGATGACGGCGAGCACGGTGCCGGTGTGGTTGAATATACGTGTGCCGCTGGGGTAGTTGATTCTTTTCTATTAGTGGGGCCAGACATGCAGAGATTGGAACCAATTAATAGATATATATGAAACCAGCACTAACTTACTATGGTGGCAAGCAGAAACTTGTAAGCACCATCCTTCCGATTTTCCCGGAGCATGTATTATATAACGAGCCGTTTGCGGGAGGGGCGGCCTTGTTGTTTGCGAAAGCGCCATCGGAAATAGAAATCCTTAATGATACGAATAAGGAATTAATCAACTTTTATAAGGTTATCAAGCAGGATTTTGTGAGTCTTCAAAAGAAGGTGAACATTACGCTGCACAGTAGGAGCCAACACCAGGACGCTTCGGTTATATACAATAGCCCCCACCTTTTTGGTGACTTAGACAGAGCCTGGGCGGTGTGGGTGCTTGCGAGCCAGTCGTTCGCCTCGATAATAGACAATAGCTGGGGGTATGATAAAGGCAAGAATACAACTACAAAAAAGGTAATAAATAAGGGCGTACAGTTTACTGAAGAGTATGCCATCCGGCTTCAGAATGTGCAATTAGAGAGCGCTGATGCGGTTTATATCATCCAGAGCCGCGACCATGAGGCCGCGTTCCATTATTGCGACCCGCCGTACTTCAATTCAAATTGCGGCCATTACGAAGGGTATAGTATCTATGATTTTGAGCGACTGTTACAGACGCTGGCCACAGTAAAGGGTAAGTTCCTTTTATCCAGCTACCCATCTGATATATTGGGTAAATACCTTAAAGAGTATGGTTGGTGCCAAAAGCAGGTAGAGCAGCGTGTGAGCGTGAATAAAGGTTCGGGCAAGAAGAAGATTGAATGCCTGACAGCGAATTATGCCTTTGAGTAGCGTCCGCCCGGACGAACTGGAGGTGCGAACCAACACAGCCCTGGTGTTACCACCTGCCCGGGCGGGTCTCTCTATAATGGAGCAGACATGCCGATGATTATACCGGCTGTGTTGGTTCGCGATGCAAATATATGATAAGGGAATTTTACTAAAAAAGAGAATTAAAGCTAATTGATGTTATTAAACCATGGGAGCCTGTTTTCGGGCGGAGGCGGCTTTGATATAGCTGCTGAATTAACGGGATGGGAAAATGTGTTCCATTGTGAGTGGAATGATTTTTGCCAGACTATTCTTCAATTTTACTGGCCGGATGCGGCGAGTTATAAAAACATAAAAGATTTCAATGCGAAAGAATTTAAAGGGCAAGTTGATGTGCTCTCCGGAGGGTTTCCTTGCCAGCCATTCAGCACAGCCGGCCAGCGAAGAGGCACGGCAGACGATCGTTATCTCTGGCCGGAGATGCTTAGGGTTATTGGGGAGTGTGAACCGAAATGGGTCGTTGGTGAGAACGTTTACGGCCTTGTTGATTGGTCGGGGGGATTGGTATTCGACCAGGTGCATCTTGACCTGGAAAGCCAAGGGTACGAAGTCCAAGCGTTTGTACTTCCAGCTTCAGGCGTCAACGCCCCGCACCGCAGATACCGGGTGTGGTTTGTGGCCTGCCGTGATCGTTCGTTCGGAGGAGCTTTTCATGACACCTTTGGCGAGCGATATGGATATGAAGGTGGATCATCTGTATGCGGTCAAGGCGTTAAAAAACGGCAGGCAATTAAGTTTGCCGCTGGAGATAGGATTACGGACTGGGAGAAGTGGCCAACTCAACCCATCTTTCGTAGCGGAAATGATGGGCTTCCCGATAGACTGGACGGAGTTACCTTTTCTAAGTGGCGACAGGAAAGTATAAGGATATATGGTAATGCTGTTGTGCCACAGGTGGCGGGACAGTTATTCAATATCATAGATACGATAGAGGCCGGGATTAGGGCTTAGTGATGTTGTATTAAACAGGTTTTAAAGCATCTTTAAAACCTGTTTAATTATATATTTTCAGTTATGAAGTTGTGAGGCGGCAGCTAACAGTAAGGGGTAACAGAAAGTGTACTTTTGGTTTTGCGGATTAGTCGTTTTCCAAAAAACGGAATTGTCGGATATAAAGCATAGCCCAATAAAGTCGTAAATTGCGGCTATGAAGCACTTTCACCTTATTTTATTCGCTTTACTGCTCTCTTTTGCATCTTATGCTATCCCCGGCCCCATTAGCGGCCCCGCCAACTTATGTCCGGGTAGTATCGGCAATTATACCAATGCAACCACAGGCGGCACTTGGAGCAGCAGCAATACGGCTATTATTACCATAGGCTCAGCCAGCGGCATGGCTAATGGCGTAGCCACAGGCTCAGCAACTATAACTTATACCCACAGCTCCGGCACAGTAACGCTACCGGTAGTAGTAAACTCTCTACCAAATGTTTATACCCTTTTCTTTGCAGGAAGCGGCAGTATCTGCTCAGGCAGTGCCGGGTCTATGATACTTCTCGGAGGTTCACAAACCGGGGTAACCTATCAGCTATATAATGGCGGCGTACCCATCGGAATACCACTACCCGGAACAGGGACTTCCGTCAACTTTGGCACTCAAACTGCAGCGGGCACTTATAGCGTAATTGCTACGAATGATATTACTGCATGCACCAGGGGCATTGGGCCCGCCACACTTACCATTCTCCCTGCCCCCGCACCCATAGGCGGGCCAAGCAGTGTATGCGTAGGCTCTGTAATCAACTTGTCTAACGCCACAGCGGGCGGCACATGGAGCAGCAGCAATCCTTCGGTGGCCACAGTTGGCACCACCGGCGTTGTCAGCGGCATTGCTACCGGCACAGCTACAGTTTCTTACACCCTGTCCACCGGATGTTATGCCACCATCACTATTAATGTACTTAATCTTGTACTGCCCATCACCGGCAGCAGCACGGCATGTGTAGGGGCTACCACTACGCTCAGCGATGCATCACCCGGCGGCACATGGACAAGTTCCAATACCTCACGTGCCACAGTGGGGCCATCTACCGGTATTGTTACCGGTATCAGTGCGGGTACTGCTACCATCACCTACACTATAGGTGGTGGCTGCGGTTTTGTCACTAAGCCCGTCACTGTAAGGGCTGCCCCGGCCGGCATCACGGGTATTACAGGTATCTGCGCGGGCGCAATATCCACCCTCTATAGCGCTACTCCGGGCGGCTCATGGAGCAGCAGCAATATTGCCGTTGCCACGGTTGGTGCCACAAGCGGCATCGTGCTTGGCATCGGGGGCGGTTCAGCCACCATCAGCTACACTGTATCCGGCTGCAGCGCTACCACATCTATGGCCATAGACCCCACACCTGCCATCAGCGGCGCATCTGGCGTATGCGTTTCAGATACCATTATACTCAGCACCAGCATACCTGGCTCCTGGACAAGCAGCAACCCTACTATAGCTTCCATCACTTCTGCAGGAGTTGTTACCGGCAATATACCCGGTTCCACCACCATCACCTGCAATTCATTTGCCACCGGCTGTGTGTCCACCCGCAGCATCTCTGTCAGTTCATCCTGTTCGGGCACGCCCACAGGCGGCACAGCCAATGCCACTTACACTTTTCATTGCAGCGGCAAGGCCGACACGCTTTACCTCACAGGTGCTTCTACTACCTGCGGCATCATCAATCAGTGGCAATATTCTGCCGATAGCTTTTCGTGGTACAGCGTACCCGGCGGCAATTTTGAAAAGATAGTTGTTCACCCGCAGAAGAAAACATGGTATCGCTGCAAGCTCTCTTGTTATTCCAGTGGCCTGTCTTCCTATTCTTCGGTGGTGCGCGTAAATGTGTACAACACTATTACTTCAAATCCTGTACTGAATACACCATCCTCATCTTGTGTAGGGCCTGATTTCCAGATCAACACATGCGGCGTGGGCCTCGACACTAAAGTTAAAACATACTACGGCGATGGCACTTCCGACATTACCCCACTGCACTCTTTCTCTGCCGACTCAGAGTGCCATGCCGATATTTTCCACAACTACAACCTACCAGGCACATATACGGTAAAGCAGGTATTGTATGATGGCACCACTCCGCAGGATTCTGCCACCACCTCCGTTACTTATAATTTCTGCCGCACACTGCCTGTTTTCTTTTACTACGATGCCAACAGCAATTGTGTTAAAGATGGCGGGGACAAAATTATTTATCACCCCGTTTATACCGAGGTGGATTCTAACGGCGTGCATATAGACACAATCATAAGTACGAATGGTTTTTATTACAAAGCGCTCGGCGCTCCCGGCACCATCTATAGATTCAGGGTTATCGCTCACGATACCGGGCTTCAATTCACCTGCCCCGCAGATGGCGTTATCTATGACACCATTACCTCAATGGCAAATACCTATTACGACAAGTTCGTGGGCTTTAACTGCATCACGAGCGCAGCTATGAATATAGGGATCACCAACACAAATCTGAATTGCCGCAGCACACGTGCAAGCGGCAGCATTGACATCAACAATCTTTTTTGCATGGGCGTAAGCGCGGTGGTCATCATGAGCGTCAACCCTAAATATAATTTCCACAGTTCGTCGCCAGCGCCATTTTCAGTATCTGGCAATACGGTTACCTGGCACATCAACCCCTTAACGGTTTCTGCTACGGCTCCATTTAATACGCACATTAACTATACCCTTGTCCGCACCGGCGCCCCGCTTACAGCAGGCGATACTGTATTCTCCACCTATCGTATTACACCAACTACGGGAGACTTAGACACCACCAATAATTACCAGGAACGCGTTGATACGGTACGTGCATCATTCGACCCGAATAGAATAACCGTATATCCCGGCGGTTTGATCATCCCCTGCACACAACTGAAGTACACCATAGATTTTGAAAACATGGGCAATGATACCGCACGCAACATAGCGGTAATAGATACCCTGCCTGACAATATAAATCCTAAAACAATAAAACTTGTTTCGTCTTCAGCCCCGGTAAATGTGGTGATTGTAAAATGGGGCTCGCGCACAATCGTAAAATTCGACTTCCCGAACATTAACCTGCCCGACAGTTCCCATCATGATGCTTGTCACGGCCAGGTGGTATTTACTGCCAATGCTAAATCAGGGTTGCCCGATGGCACAAATATCATCACCCGCGCCAGCATCTACTTCGATGAGAATCTACCCATACTAACCAATTCTGCGGGCAATACTATTGGCATCAGCCCCATCACCGGCCCCACGAATGTTTGCAATGGCAGCCAGGTACAATTCAACAACCTCAGCCTTGGCGGCACATGGTCAAGGGCCAATACCACAGCCTCGGTAAGTACACTCGGCCTCATTACCGGCCTTGTTGCCGGCACAAATACCATCAGCTACACATTATCTAATGCCTGTGCTACCCGCACGGTTTCAAAGGCCATCACTATCGACCCCACAATAGTCCCCACTGTCACCATCGCCCCTGCTTCCGGCACCGCAGATACTATATGCGAAGGCACAACACCATCTTATACCGCCACACCCGTAAATGGCGGCACAGGCCCAACTTATCAATGGCAGCTCAATGGCATCAACTCAGGCACAGGCAATACATTCAGTTATTCATCACCTGTTAATGGCGACGTGGTCTCCGTGGAGCTGACCAGTAATGCCGCATGTCCTTCTCCGGACACGGCAGTTGCACAGAAAGTACTCAATGTGGTCGCACCCTACATTCCACCGGTCATTCTCAGCGCTTATCCCGGCCTGTTTATATCTCCGGGCACCGCAGTTACATTTGTGGCTACCATAACCGGCGGCGGGCCTGTACCCTCCTACCAGTGGCTGCTGAATGGCGCCCCGATACCCGGTGCCACCACCGACACCTTCACCACCAGCACCCTGGCCAACAATGATTCAGTTACCTGCGTGGCTACCGGCACAGACCTTTGCAAATTGTCCACTTTCAATTCCTTCATCATTACTATAGGGAACGTGGGCATAAATGCCCTGGGGCAAAAAGCCGAAATGGCCCTCTTCCCTAACCCCAATAAAGGCATATTTACCATACGAGGAAAAACCGGCAGCGATCAGGTTATTCTCGAAATCACAAACGCATTAGGACAGGTGATATATAGAAAAGATGTTATTACGGCTAATGGCCTTGTAGATGACCAGGTGCAACCCGATAACCTACCGGTCAAAGGAATGTATATTTTAAATATAAAATCGGCCTATAGCAATACCATGTTCCGGTTTATAGTAGAATAGGCCGGCTGCTATAATAGATTGATACTTTATAGACCTTCTCTCATTATTGATGGGGAAGGTCTGTTTTTTAATACTATTTTCCCCTACTCGAAGATTGAAAATACATAGTTTTAAAAAAATATTTCTATATCGCTAACATTTTTCGCCAGATATACGCCTATATTAATAACTGGTCATTGAGTGTCCGATAAACTGAAAAATAGTGAAAATGTAGAAATAGTCAAATTTGAACAGCGCATTGCCCAAAACATTACACGTAAGCACACATTTTCCTGCTTCAGAAAAGGGTTCTGTCATGGCAGATGAACTCCACAAACTGATAGGGGATTGTATTGCTCATTCGCGTAGTGCGCAAAAAAAACTATATGACCTGTATGCGCCGGAGGCTTATGGCACCATTAAAAAGTATGTGTACAATAATGACTCTGTAGCAAAAGAAATACTGAACGACGCATTTTTTAAGGTATTCCGTGACTTGGGCCAGTATTCGTTCCAGGGGTCATTCGAAGGTTGGGTGAGGCGGATAGTTGTACATGCGGTAACAGACCACTTCAGGAGAAATGCAAAGGATGAACCGATAAAAGAAGTAGAAGAAGAAGATGCCTATATACACAGTGAGCAGGTAGAACGATTGTCACATAAAGAATTGCTGAAGGTCATTGAAACATTACCGGATGCCCAAAGAGAAGTTTTCAACCTCTTCGTATTTGAGAATTACTCGCACAAGGAGATTGCAAAAATGCTGAACCTGAAACAAAACAATTGCCGCTGGCACCTAAACGATGCACGCAGGCGATTGAAAGAAAAAATAAACCAGTTGTTGAAGTAAAAGAAAAATAAATGAGTAACTATCGAAAACATATTGACCGCCTTTTCAAAGAAAAGCTGGGCAATTACAGGGAAACCCCTCCACCGGATGTGTGGGATACCCTGGAGACACGCCTGGACGGGTTAGCCCCTGCTCCATCCGGTTTGCCTTTTCGCTGGATCGCGCATATTGTGATCATCTCAGCGATTGTAATTCTCGGGGTCGTTGTCAGCAAGGAAAAAATGAGCAATTCAGGCAATATACAAACTGCCCCGCTTGCGCAAAACAACACCACGCAAGGCGCGCAATCAGCCCCCTCCGGCAATAATGAAAACACTCCCGGTGCGCAGTCTGCACAGGCAGTAGTTAATGAAACATCAGCTACCGTCAGCGGCAAACCATCCACATCCGGTGATAACAATTACGAAACTGACAACAAACAAGGAGCTCCTGTAATTAATACACCACATAATGCTTCTTCAAAACAATTGGCGCTTGCCTCTACAAAAAACAAACAAAACAAAAAACCGCAAACCCGCAACTATGCTAACAAAGCTACATCCTTAAACCCCTCGTCTTCCTATAACGACCCTCAACCTACTACCTCATCCTATCAAAAAAGCCCTGTCTCAAACCCTGCACCCGAAGACTTAACGAATGACCATGTAACTGATGCCAGCCCCAATACGACCCTATCAGTCGTAACTAAACCCGAAGTACCCGCAGGTACTGAAAATATCAAGAGTTCCACCACCCCACCGGTTGCTGCCGCTATTAAAGGCAAAGCCAAACACAAGCCCGTCTTCTCACTGTTTGAGGCAGGTGTGAAGATGGGTTATGAGGGTGGTTTTACAGCGGAGGCTGCAAAAAAAGCTGTAGTATCTCCTTACCTGCAGTACAACCTTAGTCCAAAGTTCTCCCTGATGATACAGCCCGCCATTAAAGCCGCAGCGGCACCACACAGAACGATAGGTGCTCCGGAAACCTACTACAGTGCCAATCCTGAAAACGCGAAAGTGACCCAAAACGGCCCTACCGTTGTAAAATCTGTAACTAGTGGCTCCACAATTATCACCACCTATACTACAAGCTACACATATTCACAAACACACGACTCTATTGTAAAAACAAACAAAACAGGTGGCACGGCAATGGAATACGAATTGCCGGTAATGCTGAAATACAATGTATCAAAACATCTGGCTGTTTATGGTGGCCCTAATATGGTCTACACAAGCTACCCGGCAATAACTGAAGAGACCTATACTCAAAAGGGCATAACCAGGTCTTACGAAAAAACTATTGTTTCGAACACAGCACCTACCGGCACACCCGCACTTACCGGGTTCACGTATTCCGGGAAGAACATATCTGCTGATGACGGGCCATTGGCACCTGCTCAGTCAGGATATCAATTCCGCCCCGGCTATATGGTAGGTGTCTCCTACACCTATCGCACAAAGTGGCTCGTGGATGCACAAATACAACAAAACCCTGCTAAAGCCGACTACAAAGGCGGCATTAATATAAACGCTCCCCTATCAGCACCCTATTTTCGCCTATCCGTTGGTTATAAACTGACCAAATGATCCTATGCTCCTATCAATCTAGTTTTAACTGGTATTGACCAAACTAAAAAAATGACCCCTCACTATTAAGCTGAGGGGTCATTTTTTATCTGCCTGACATCCTATCAATTACAATAAAGAATATGGTTAATGGCATGTAAAATGTACAATAAAATCGAAAAAAAAGCCTAAAATAGAGGTATGAAGTCCTACCTATTCCTATTCTTGTGGATGGCTCTCGCAGCTATTTGCCCCAATCAGACATTGGGGCAGGTAGTTACCACAATAGGAGGGGATGGCACTCATGGTTACTCAGGCGATGGCGGACCGGCAGTCTTTGCATCATTTAATACACCCACGTCAATAGTACGCGATGCAGCCGGCAACATCTATGTAAGTGATCAGGACAATCATTGTGTGCGCAAGATAAATGTTACGACAGGCATCATTTCTACAGTTGCGGGAACAGGTTCTCACGGATCAGGTGGCGACGGCGGCCCTGCAACCAACGCACAGTTATATGCAAACTGGGGTATCGCTATAGACGGCGCAAACAACATCTATATTGCAGACCAAACTAACTACAGGATAAGGCGTGTAAGCCCTTCAGGTATCATCACCAATTTTGCAGGCACAGGTATCGCGGGCGATTCGGGAGACGGCGGACCGGCCCTTTCAGCACAGTTCGACAGGCCCATTGGCATTGCGGTAGACGCAGCAGGAAATGTATACGTTGGAGATGATAATACGCATAAAGTACGCAAGATAAATACTGCAGGCATCATCTCTACTGTGGCTGGCAACGGCAGCAACGGATATGGTGGTGACGGCGGACCTGCTATAAGCGCACTCCTGAGCAACATTTGGGGTCTTGCCACCGATATGGATGGCAATCTGTACATCTGCGATGGCGGCTTGGGTGCTACAGGAAATCACTGCATCCGCAAGGTCGACACATCCGGCATTATCACCACTATCGCCGGTACTGGCAGCGCGGGCTACAGCGGCGATAATGGGCCGGCAACTAATGCGCGGCTTTACCAGCCAACAAGCATAACAGTCGACAATGCGGGCAACCTGCTCATTGCCGATTGCCTGAATAACCGCATAAGAAAAATAAACAAAGCAGGTATCATCACCACAATCTGCGGCAATGGCACTCCCGGCTTCAACGGGGATGGATTTATTGCTACATCAACCATTATTAACCAGCCGTTATCCGTTCTCGCCGGTGACAGTAGTTCAATCTATTTTATCGACCTCGTCAATCAACGGGCACGGAAAATACATAAGGTACTCTCTTATTACAACGGACGTTCGCAGCACATTAATGTTTGTGAAAACATATCCACTCAGATTGATTCTGCTTTGGCTGTTCTTGATTACACCACAGGCAAAACTGATCTCTGGACGGTAGCCATACCTCCGCTCAACGGCACAATCGCCTCTTTCCCATACGCAAAAGTCTCAACTGGTGGCTATAACCTGCCTTCAGGGTTGTCTTATACCCCATATCCCGGGTATGTAGGCAATGACAGTTTTGTTGTAAACATAAGTAACGGTGTTGACACCAGTTTTACTGTGGTGCGCGTAAGCGTTAACCCCAAACTAAGTTATGCCGGTGTAATAGAAGGTCCACCCGGGGTTTGTGTTGGCGAAACAATAACACTGACAGACACTACCGGCAACGGCATCTGGAGCGCGAGTAACCTGAACGCCGTCGTTTCCGGCGGCATGGTAACCGGGCAGTCTGCGGGCATGGTAACAATCACTTATACACTTACTAATGCTTGCGGCTCACTCTCCACGACAAAAGATATAACCGTTTACCCCCTGCCTGATGCAGGAAAAATAAGAGGCGACTCACTGATTTGTATAGGTGAATCTGTGACATTGACAAATTCTGTTGGTGGCGGGGCCTGGAGTGGCGGTAATACCAATATCAGCGTATCGTCCTTTGGCATCATAACGGGCCTTACTGAAGGAAAGGACACCGTTCAATATACCGTGAATGACGGCACCTGCTCCAATAAAGCAATCTATGTCGTTACCGTCGACCCCGTTCCTACCGCGCAGTTGCTTACCGGCCGCGCAGCCATATGCGTGGGCGACACCACTCTTGCTATTGGCATTCCTGATGGCGGCTCCTGGCAACTGAGTAATACCAACATCGCAATCCACGGCAATATCTTCACCGGCATAAGGACAGGTATTGATACCATCAGTTATATTTTCACCAATCATTGCGGCACAGATACTGCAACTACTTATATCACTGTACTCCCTATTCCTGCTGCACCGTCCATAACGCAGAACGAAAGTTTCATACATGTGCCGGACAGCTTTACATCCTATCAATGGCTGCTGGACGGAGCCCCTATTTCCGGCGCGGTAACCGATTCATTTATTGTTTCATCCACAGGTAAATATTCCGTAGTTGTCACTAATCAGTATGGATGCAAAGCACAATCCCCTCGGATTACCGCCAGTGGCTGTGCTCCTGATGACCTGATCGTTTACCCTAACCCGGCAGAATCGGTGATTAATGTTCAATGGTGTAAACCAGTAATAATAAGGGTATTATGCATGGATGGAAAGGAAGTGCTGATCGAAAAGAATGGAGGACAGACCGACTTAAGCGATCTGCCTAATGGCATGTACTTCCTATCCATCTTCGACAATACAGGACATAAAGTAAAAACAATGAAGGTAGTAAAAAATAGTACAAAATATTAATACGATGAACCCCTTTAAATATATTGAAACGAATTATTAAATAAAAAATATGCATTACAATACTAACATTCACCGTGTTTTTTACGCCTTATACAGGCAGAGGGTGGAACAACATATTGATAACATACAATTGGGTTTCATCACTTTAAAGCAGAACTTGATGAGATACGTGACCCTGACCTTATTGTCGTTATTACTTTCTATGTCTGTGCATGCGCAGATAACTTCTATTTCAGGCCCGGCGAATGTTTGCGCCGGTGCCAATGCCACCTATACTGATACAACACTAGGCGGCAACTGGTCCACCAGCAATCCTTCCATAGCTACAATAGATGCTTCTTCCGGCGTTTTAACTGCCGTCTCGGCGGGCGTTATCACAGTAACTTATTCAGAGGCCGGTTTCGCCACGAAGTTCGTAACAATCAACCCCGTTCCTGCTTCAATAAGCTGCCCTTCAGCTATTTGCGCAGGTATATCTGCCGCCGCCACTACACCCGCCACCGGCGGCACATGGTCAAGTTCTAACCCGGTTGTTGCTTCAGTGAATTCCTTCGGACTGGTCAGCGGAAATTCCGGCGGCACAGCAACCATTTTTTATACTTTACCCACAGGCTGCGCAGCAAGTCACACTATGACGGTAAATTCAACACCACCTTCAATTTCAGGTTCAACATCGCTTTGTGCGGGCAACTCATTATCATACATTAATGTAATGCCCGGTGGCACATGGAGTAGCAGCAGCCCGGGTGTTGCTACTATCAGTTCTTTAACAGGCGCAGCTACCGCTATGTCGCCCGGCATGGCTACCATTTATTATACAATGCCCGGAGGATGCGCAAATAACCTGAGCATTACGGTAAATGCCTTACCGGCGCCGATATCAGGTACTGGGGTGGCATGCCTCGGATTTACAACCTCGCTTTATTGCCCTACCACAGGTGGTAGCTGGAGCAGCGGCAATATTGGCATTGCCACAGTAGGTCCGTCTGGTATTGTTTCAGGAGTATCCGCAGGCACAGCTAACATTAGCTATACACTACTATCGGGATGCAGGAGCACTAAACAGGTAACGATCAACCAATTGCCCGCAATATATCCCATATCAGCGGGCGGCATCTATTGCTTCGGCGGCACAGGATTCCCGGTCAGCCTCCCGAGCTCCCAAACCGGGGTTAACTATCAGTTATTTCGTGGCACCACCTTGGTATCCGCCATCGCAGGAACAGGTGCATCCCTTGACTACGGAATGCAAACCGCCGGAGCCTACATTATTAAGGCAACTAATGCAGCTACAGGCTGCATAAACAATATGGGCGGCACTTCGAATATTTACACTACACCGCTACCTACTGCTTTTAACGTAACAGGCGGAGGCACATTCTGCTCCGGTGGATTGGGCTACCCGATTAATCTTAGCGGCTCACAAAGCGGAGTAAATTACCAGTTAAAAAAAGACGGCACTTTTACGGGAGCCTCAATAACAGGTGCTTCTGGTGGTGTAATTAGTTTCGGGCTGCAGGGAGCAAGCGGAATTTACACCGTTCAGGCAACAAATGTAGCTACGGGTTGTATCAATAACATGAACGGCAGTGCGTCAATCAACGTCAATCCATCACCTGCTGCTTATACGGTAAGCGCAAGTTCTATGACCATGTGCGCCGGAAGCACAGGAGTAATGATCAATCTGAGCGGCTCTTCAACCGGCATGCAATACCAGTTGCGCCGCGATGCCACCCATATCGGCCTGCCTCTCGCAGGCACCGGCACCCCAATAAATTTCGGGCCATTTATCACAGCCGGCACATACGATATTCTTGCCGTTAATACCATCAGCGGTTGCACAGCAGTAATGACCGGCACACCAACCCTTACAGTAAACCCATTACCTCCCTTAGATACATTAACAGGTGGCGGAGGCTATTGCTTCGGTACACCCGGCAGCCACATTGGGCTCGATGGTTCAGCTACAGGCATCAGCTATCAGCTTTATAATGGCGGCATTGCTACCGGCAGCCCGGTTACCGGTACCGGTGTAGCTATAGATTTTGGCATTTTCGCCTCCGGCACTTATACCGCTGTAGCTACAAATCTTGTTACAGGCTGCACCAGATCTATGGCCGGCGCTAAAACCGTATCGCTTAACGCTCTACCAACTGCTTACAATATCACCGCTTCCGGTTCCGGCTATTGCTCAGGCGGAGCGGGTATCGCAATAAACCTTTCTTCGTCCAATACCGGCATCACTTACCAGTTATTCCGCGGCAGTGTTGCCGTAGGCAGCCCTGTCAGTGGCACAGGTTCGCCGCTTGGCTTTGGCTACCAGACCATAGCCGGAACCTATAGTGTCACCGCTACCAATTCGGCATCCGGTTGCGCTAATAATATGACAGGTAGCCCTTCCGTTACTGTACTCACATCGCCTAACACTTTTGCAGTTACCGGAACCGGTTCCTACTGTTCAGGTGGACCGGGCTTACCGGTCGCATTGGTCAACTCATCCATCGGCATCGAATACGAGTTACTTCATAATGGCACATTATTAGGCGTCACATTAGACGGCACAGGCGGGGCCCTTAATTTCGGGTACCGCACACCCGCCGGGAAATATACAATTAGAGCCGTAAACCCGCTCAATGGCTGCACAACCCTTATGCCCGACAGCGCGGTAATAACAATTATCCCTCTGCCCGCACCGTTCACTGCATTAGGCGGTGGCAGCTACTGCGATGGTGGCACAGGGGTACCCGTAAGACTCAGCGGCTCTGCATCCGGCATTACCTACCAGTTATTTAATGGCACGGCCGCTGCAGGCAGCCCCCTCACAGGCACCGGTTCTGCGCTCGACTTTGGCCTGCAGACATCGGCAGGAAACTATACGATAAAAGCCACTTCTGCCACAACCGGCTGCACAACAACAATGACAGGAAGTGCAACAGTAACTATCAATATGCTCCCTGATGTCTTCTCTATGGTAGGTGGCGGCAGTTATTGCTCAGGCAGCACAGGCGTGCCTATAGGTCTTTTAGGTTCTACAGGCGGCATGAGTTATAAATTGTATAATGGTGCAACACTTGAGGGTATGCTAACAGGCTCGGGCACAGCAATTAACTTCGGCCCGCAAACCGATGCCGGCACTTATACAGTTGTGGCTACCAACCCCGCTACAGGTTGCGTAAACAACATGGCCGGTAGTGCTGTTATCACTGTTATCCCTACCGTAACTCCTTCGGTAAGCATCAGTGTCAGCCCCAATGATACGGTATGTACAGGCGTTACGGTAACGTACACGGCAACACCGGTGAACGGCGGCCCTTCACCCGCTTATCAGTGGATGGTGAATGGCATATTTATGGGCACAGGTAACTCTTACAGCTTCATTCCCGGAGACGGGGATATAGTAACAGTTAATCTGGCCAGCAGTGCCCCATGCGCCACACCGGCCAGCGTTAGCGCAAATGTGACCATGACCGTTAGGCCAAACCCCAGCATCAGCGGCTCCACAACCATCTGCGTAGGCAGTCGGGTAAACCTTTCCGGCACACCCGGCGGCGTATGGACCAGCGGTAACCCAATGGTTGCCAATGTTGCTACGATTGGGAGCACAATAGGCGTTCTTACCGGTATGTCGGTAGGCGTGGGCAATATCAGCTACTCACTACTGGGCTGCACATCGGTAATAGTGGTTACTGTCAATAACGCACCCGCCATATCAGTCGGCAGCAGTGCTGCCACATGCGGTGGCACCTACACCCTGTCTGCCGCAGGAGGCATTTCTTATTCCTGGCTGCCCGTCACCGGCTTGTCTTGCCCTTCATGCAGCACTACTATTGCACGTCCCCTCGCTACTACCACCTATACCGTAACCGGCACTACAGCAAATGGTTGTATTGCAAAGGCAAACGTGACACTGAATGGCAACAGGATATCCGGTTACATCTCGTACACAGGCTCTTCTTCCGATGTGTTCAAGGTATGGCTCATCCGCTTTAACCCCGAAGACAGCACCCTTACCGGCGTTGACTCTACGCTCACCTGCATGAACTCCGGCACGCCTTACTATGAATTCACCGGCAAGCCTGCAAACAACTACTGCGTAAAAGCTAAATTGCTTGGCACAGTGCCGGGCACCAGCGGCTACATACCCACATACAGCCTCTCTACACCATACTGGTATGCCGCATCAAACGCAGCCCACACTAATGCCACCGACACCCTGCATATCAACATGATTTATGGCACGGTACCCACCGGTCCCGGCTTTATAGGTGGCACCATATCATCAGGGGCAGGCAAAGGCACGATTGGTGATATACCCGCAGAGGGAATGATTGTTTACCTTAAAGATGCCACAAGCAACAACATACTTACCTATACCTATACCTATACCGATGCAGCAGGCAATTACTCATTCAGCAATATTGCAGCAGGTAATTACATCATTTACCCCGAAGAATTCCTGTACACCACTACCACCTCCTCCGCCATAACTGTAGGCGATGTTGCCGACAGCGCAAAGGGGGTAAACTTCAGGCAGTTCCTCACATCGCGCCAGATAAAGCCGGTGACAGTAACAGGCATAGCCCCCATCGCACAGCTTTCAGGCAACATTGATATTTATCCAAACCCCACAAGCGGTATAATAAACATCAGGTGGGCTGAACAGACACAAGCCAATGCCACATTATTAGTTTCAGATGTTGTGGGCCGCACAGTGTATACCGGTGCCCTGAATATGGACAAAGCCGGAGAAACACAGCTTGACCTCGGCAATGCAAAGAATGGCATATACCTCGTTAGCCTCCGCGCCGAAGGGCTGAGCTATACATGGCGCATAGTTGTGGAAAAATAACTATATTTTTTTGTGTGAGTTAATAGAAAATTCCCGGCTCTCCGGGAATTTTCTATTTAGAAGCTGTCTATATAAATCTTTCCATTAAATGAAAAAATATTTTTATCTTGCTCTAACATCTGTGTTATAAACTACGCCTTAAAGTATAGCACGGTATTAAAAACCTAAAAACAAATTTTATGAAGCACTATACACTCATCATGATCGCGCTATTGCTGTGCACTGCCGCATTTGCGCAAGGACCTATATCCGGTCCGTCAGTTGTTTGCGAAGGCAATACCATAACACTCACCAACAGCACTCCCGGCGGCACGTGGACGAGTTCAACCTCCACCGTTGCTACCGTAGGTGCGTCCACCGGCATCGTAACCGGACTTATCACAGGTGTCACCACTATCACCTATACGGTTGGGGCAAGTTCTGTTACCCATCCGGTAACGGTTAATGCGGCTCCGGCTCCAATCACAGGACCATCTACATTATGCGTAGGCAATTCCATTATGTTAATTAATACATATTCCGGAGGCACATGGTCGAGCAGTAGTGTGTCGGTGGCTCCAATTGACCCGGCAACCGGCGTATTGACCGGCGTAGCCGCCGGCACCACGGTCATCACCTATGCGCTCGGAACCGGATGTTCAACACTAAAAATAATAACAGTAAATCCTGTACCAGGTATTATCACAGGACCAGACTCAGTTTGTACAGGCAGTTCCATAACATTAAGCAGCGTTACCTCTGGCGGTATATGGTCAAGCGCCAACCCATCGGTTGCAACTGTTAGTTCTGCTGGGGTCTTAACAGGCGTTGCTTCAGGAACGGTTATAATAACCTATGCAACAACCGCAGGCTGCTTTACCATCAAGCCGACTCACGTATTCCCTACTCCCATCATAACAGGAACTTCATCGCTCTGTGTCGGAGGCTCTGCTACATTAAGCAGCGGCCCGGGTGGAGGTATGTGGTCAAGTTCGTCTACTGCTGTAGCTTATTTTGGCACATTGGGCGCAACTACTGGCATACTCATAGGGGCATCAGTTGGCTCAACTTCTATAAGCATGACTACATCTGAAGGTTGCTTTGCTTCAACCATGGTATCAGTCAGTTCCACCCCTGCAGCTATTACAGGCTCTTCGTCAATTTGTATTGGGGGTTCAATTACCTTAAGTAGCACCACAGGTGGAGGCACTTGGTCAAGTGCAACTACCTCGGTTGCATATTTCGGCTCTCTTGGCGGTATTCTGACAGGTGCATCGGTTGGTTCCACTTCGGTCAGTTATACATTATCGAGCGGATGCTCTTCTACAAAATCCGTTACAGTTACGGCCGCACCCGCCGTTTATACAATGACCGGTGGCTCAGGCGGCACTGCCAGCTTTTGCTCAGGCGGATCGGGCGTATCTTTTGGATTAAGCGGTTCTGACGCCGGAGTAAGTTATTACTTACACCAAGCAGGTGTAGGCACTGTCATCGGCCCTATCATTGGCACAGGCAGCACACTTAGCTTCGGCCCGGTTACTACCCCAGGTCTCTATTGCATCATGGCTTATCCCGGCACAACGTGCCTTACAATAATGAATGATTCTGTTACATTGTCTACAAGCCCGTTACCCACTGTTTATACCTTATCATTCGCAGGGGGGGGGTATTGCGCAGGCGGCAGCGGTTCAGCCTTAACATTAAGCGGTTCTGACCCGGGTGTTTCTTACCAGCTATATATGGGTAGCTCACCATTAGGTATTCCAATTCCGGGTATTGGGTCAGCGTTATCATTCGGCACTATGACCACCGCAGGTACCTATCACGTTGTAGCCACAAACTCCACCACAGCTTGTACCAGCACTACGGCAACTGCTACTTTAACTGTCCACCCTTTACCTGCAACTTACACAGTAACCGGCGGTGGCAGCTATTGCACCGGCGGAAGTGGTGTTCCCATCGGTTTATCCGGCTCGGCTACCGGTGTTAATTATCAACTCTATATGGGTGGCACACCGGTAGGTACGCCTGTAGCCGGAACCGGGGCTCCTGTTAGTTTTGCAGGTATTACTACGGCAGGCACTTATACTATTGTTGCCACCAATGCTACAACAAGCTGTTCTGCTGCAATGTCAGGCAGCGCTGTTGTATCTATTAGTTCATTACCCACTATCGCCACATCATCCACCTATCCATGCGGTGGTGCGCAAACCATAACTGCCGCTGGAGGTGTTACCTACTCGTGGACACCTACTACAGGCCTGTCTTGCTCCACTTGTGGTGTTACAGATGCCTCACCTGCCACCACAACTACTTATACCGTTACAGGCACAGACGCTTCCGGTTGCGTTAACACAACTACAGTTAGCGTAAATGCAAACCGCATCGCCGGACAGCTAACTTATACAGGCGGTTCTTCGTCTGATGTATTTAAAGTGTGGCTCATCCAGTTCAACCCATCTGACAGCTCCATCACTGCACTCGATTCTACAACTACTTGTATGCTCTCAGGGGGTGTACCTTATTATGAGTTTGTATCACCCGGAGCAGGTAGCTACCTTGTAAAAGCAAAACTCAACGGTACGGTAGCAGGCACCAGCGGCTACATACCCACATACGGCCTCTCTACGCCTAACTGGTACGAGGGAGCAAGCGTAACCCATACAAGCGCAAGGGATGCAATGAACATCAGTATGGTGTATGGCACAGTACCATCAGGTCCGGGCTTTATCAGCGGCTATGTGGTGGCCGGTGCGGGCAAAGGTACTGCCGGAGATATTCCGGAACCCGGCATGCTCATATACCTCTACAATACTTCAGGCAGCATGATCACCTACACCTATACCGATGCCGCAGGTGTTTATTCATTCACGGGACTGGCAGCGGGTACATACTATATCTACCCCGAAGCACATAAGTATTACACTACCCCTTCGGCCACCATCACCCTTAGCGGTTCGTCTGCCTCAGCCGTAGGTATCGGGTTCAGGAAAAGCACTACTCTGGGTACTATCAAACCATACGACAATACGCAAATACTCGGCGTTACCACCAATGCAACCTTATCCATTTACCCTGTGCCTACATCACGCATACTGTACATCGAATGGCCGGTAACTACTACCGCCCATACAGGCATCGTGGTAAGGGACATGAAAGGTGCTACCGTTTACAACACTGAAGTTGACCCTGCGGCTGCGGACTACCATTCAGAACTTGATCTGAATGCCCTGCCCGATGGTATTTATCACATCACCATCAGGTCGTCAGATATTTTCTACACATCCAAGCTGATGATAGCACATTAAGGAATCATCGATTTTTGTTCATATTAAAAAGCATCCTCCGAAGTCGGGGGATGCTTTTTTTAAATACGTTCATCTATTTCGCCTGTTAACAAAAATCATGGAAATCATTAGCCAACCAATAACAAAAAAGACATCTATAATTATTTTACCCCCCTTGAAATTTATCTACCTTGCATGGGTCTGTACTAACCTTAACCCTGTGTATTAACAGGCATCCTGAAACATTACCACAAACAAAGCATTATGAAAAAGTTCTTTGCCCTGACTATGGGCTTGTTTTTTGCAATATCGGCATATGCCATCGACCCCATCATCGGCAGTACAAGCACATGTGTGGGTTGGGTGGCAACACTCAGCAATGCCACCCCCGGAGGTTCCTGGAGCAGTAGCAACCCTTCCGTTGCCACAGTGAGCGCTTCAGGCAGCGTGACGGGTATGTCCATTGGCAGTTGCACCATTACCTATACGGTAGGGACTTCATTTGTCACCTCACCTTTTTCGGTCAACGCTGCAACTGCTGTTACCGGCCCCACCAGCGTTTGTTCAGGTAATACGATCACACTTTCCGGCACACCATCCGGAGGCTCCTGGACCAGCGGCACCCCAACAGTAGCCACGGTCAGCCCATCAGGCGTGGTTACCGGTGTAGGCACCGGAGTGGTCAATATCTACTACACCGGCGGCGGCTGCTATGCCTACCAGATAATCAATGTAGGTCCGTCTATACCTGCCATCACAGGCATCACCACAGTAGGCACAGGTAATACCACCTTATTAAGTAATACCGTTACAGGAGGCTCATGGACAAGTTCAAATGCAGCTATTGCTACCGTTGGCTCTTCATCAGGTATTGTAACAGGCGTTGCAGCGGGCAGTTGCAATATCACCTACACACATAGCGGCTGCTATGCTACTGCTCTGATCACAGTTACCGCTTCCATTTCGCCTATCAGTGGTGCTACAAGCACCTGCGCAGGCACAACAGCTACTGTTACAGCAACCCCGTCCGGCGGTGTGTGGAGCAGCAGCAACATTTCCGTTGCAACCGTTAACGCCATGGGTGTTGTAACGGGCGTAGCCGTTGGTACGGTCACCATTACTTACGCCATTGGCACTGCTTATGTAACCCGTGCATTCACAGTAACCGTCACCCCTGCCATTTCGGGATCGGGCACCGTTTGTGCCGGCATGACCCTTCCGCTTACAGCAACACCCACCGGGGGAACATGGAGTACCACCGGTATGGTCGCCTCTGTAAATACAATGGGCGTAGTCACAGGCATTAGCGGTGGCCTAGCTGCCATCACTTATACACGCATGGGCTGTTCGGCACATAAAGCCATCACGGTAAGTCCGGCCGCATCCATTGCGGGCAGCGGGCTCGCCTGCATTGGTAGCCCATTGCCACTCACCGGCACGCCTTCAGGCGGCACCTGGAGCAGCAGCAGCCTTGGCATTGCAACGGTAGGCAGCACAGGAGTTGTTAGTGGCATGGCGGCAGGTTTTGTTACTATCACTTACACTGCAGGAAGTTGTTTCGCAACGAAATCAATGACCGTAAATTCATCGCCTACTGTTTCCGGTGGCACTTCAGTTTGTGCAGGTGCTACTGTGCCGCTGGCTGGTACGCCTTCAGGCGGCACATGGAGTTCAGCAAGTTCTTCAATAGCCACAGTAAGCCCTGCCGGCGTGGTAACCGGCACCGGGGCCGGATTGGCAATGATCACTTATACACATGGTACCTGTTACCGGGTATACACCGTTTCTGTAAATGCTGTTCCTGTGATCACAGGCAGCAGCATGTTGTGCGTTGGCATGACAGGCACATTAATGGCTACCCCTACAGGCGGCTCCTGGACCAGCGGAAGCCCTGGTGTGGCTACAGTAAGCCCTACTGGCCTTGTATCGGCGGTTAGCCCCGGCGTAGTGAATATCTATTACACCGCAAGTGGCTGTTACTCTTTCAAACCAATAACAGTCAACTCCGCACCCGCACCCATAACGGGCACTACCACAACTACTCCCGGAGGCACCTCTGCACTAAGCAATGCAACTCCCGGAGGAATATGGAGCAGCTCCAATACGATGATTGCTATTGTGGGTTCTACCACAGGTATTGTTACCGGCGCGGCAGCAGGTGTTTGCAATATCACTTACAGTGTAGGTGGCTGCTACGTTTATGTGCCGTTTACTATAGGTGTCACTTCACTTACACCCATCACCGGGCCGTCAGGGGCTTGTGTCGGCTCATCTGCCACATTAAGCAATGCTACACCCGGCGGCACCTGGAGCAGCAGCAACCCATTGGTGGCAACCGTCAATGCATTTGGTGTTGTTTCCGGTATTTCGGCTGGTTCGGCAACTATTACATACACAGTAGGCACTATGTACGTTACCCATCTGTTCACAGTTACGCCACCCGCCACTATCTCCGGTGCGCCCACAGTTTGTGCCGGTCTCACCGCTGCATTGACTGCGTCAGTGTCTGGTGGCACATGGAGTTCATCTCACCCGGCTACAGCATCGGTTAGTACTTCTGGTGTAGTCACAGGCGTTAGCACGGGCGTTGCCACTATCTCCTACTACTCAGGTGGCTGCTACTCCTTCTTCACGATCACTGTCAATGCCGGCCCCATAATCACAGGCAGCGACGGTCTTTGCGTCGGATATACAGATCTCTTCACCGCCACCCCATCCGGCGGCTCATGGACGAGCGGCAGTCCCGGCGTAGCCACTGTAAGCCCCACCGGCCTGGTTACAGCAGTAAGTCCCGGTGTTGTAAACATTTATTACACACAAGGTGGCTGCTACATTTTCAAACCCGTTACCGTCAGCATGGGTGCAACAATTTCCGGCACAGATGTTACCTGCATCGGGGCACCGGTTACGTTATCTGCCACCCCATCGGGCGGCACATGGAGTAGCAGCAATACTATGATTGCTACCGTAGGCAGCACAGGTATTGTTACGGGCACATCGGCAGGAGCAGTAAATATCAGTTATACTATGGGTGGGTGTGCTTCATTTAAAACAATGACTATTAACACGGCAGCACACATTTCAGGCGATGGCCCCGTATGTGTTGGTGATACACGCACACTTACCGCATCAACTTTCGGCGGCACATGGAGCAGCAGTAACACTGCCATTGCCACCGTGCTTTCTTCCGGTGTGGTAACAGGTGTTTCGGCCGGAGTGGCGAATATCACATATACAACTGGCGGTTGTTTCGCGTATAAGACCATTTCGGTTAGCGCATCGCCAACCGTTACAGGCAGCAGCACAGTTTGTATCGGCTCTACTGTTACATTAACAGGTTCGCCCTCAGGCGGCACATGGAGCAGCAGCAACACTTTCAGGGCTATTGTTAATACAATGGGCGTAGTCACCGGCCTTAGCAGTGGCGCAGTAAACATCAGCTACTCGCTCGGCACATGTTATGCATACCGGGCCATGACAGTAAATGGTACGCCCATCATTACAGGTAGCGGCGGCCCCATCTGCTCGGGCTCTACACTTTCTCTCTCGGGCTCTTCATCAGGTGGCACATGGAGCAGCAGCAACACTGCAATCGCAACAGTTGACGCTTCAGGAATGGTAACTGGCGTATCCGGTGGCGTTGCAAATATCACATTCACTATAGGTGGTTGCTTTACTTACAAATCAGTTACCATCAATACATCTCCATCCATCACTGGTGGCAGTATTGCATGCATCGGTTCTACACTCACTTTAACAGGCACTCCATCAGGTGGCACATGGACCAGCAGCAATACATTCAGGGCTACAGTAAACCCATTCGGCACCGTAACAGGGCTTAGCTCAGGCACGGTTAATATCACCTACACACTTGGCTCATGTTACACATACAGAACCGTTACTGTTAGTGGCGCGCCCATCATCACAGGCGGCAGCATCGTATGCTCCGGCTCATCTATCCTGCTTTCTGCATCAAGCGGAGGCTCATGGAGCAGCAGTGCACCATCCGTCGCCTCTGTCGATCCTTCAGGCAATGTAATGGGTGTGTCTTCCGGCACGGCCATTATCACTTATGCGCTCAGCGGGTGCTTCAGCACAAAACCGGTCAGCGTCAATCCCACACCCACTATCACAGGCGGCAGCGGTGTCTGCATCGGCACTCCGCTCCACCTTATCGGTTCGCCATCAAGCGGTGTATGGAGCAGCAGCAATCCGTCTCGTGCCACCGTTAGTGCTGCGGGCATGGTTACAGGCATTACTGCCGGTGTGGTCAATATCACCTACACACTCAATGGCTGTTACACTGTCACTACCCTGACGATTAGTGCAGGGGCAACTATTCTCGGCAGCGGTCCTGTTTGCGTCGGCTCCACAATCAGCCTTTCCGCTTCAACCGGCGGCGGCACATGGAGCAGCAGCAGCACAGCAATTGCATCTGTAGTATCAGGTGATGTAACCGGTGTTGGTGCTGGTGTTGCAATCATAAGCTACACCTTGGGAGGTGGCTGCTACGCCACCAAAGCAGTAACGGTAAACCCCAACCCCGCGCCCATTACAGGGCCCACCAGCGTAGCTTTAGGCGGCACCATCACACTCTCCAGCATTACCCCCGGAGGCACATGGGTATCGTATACACCGTCGGTTGCTATGGCAAATCCAACTACAGGACTGATAACCGGCCTTACTCCCGGTACCTCCGACATTCACTATTGGGCCGGCGGCTGTAGCGTTCATAAAACTATCGTCGTGTACTTTTCCCCCTTCGGCCCGAGTGTGCCTGTCAGCAATGATAATGTCGCATTTGCTATCGGGGCCGTCAGTGATGTATTCAGCAGCTCTAAACAACCAAATGATGACGGTCAGGACAACATCAAGCCAGGCAATTTGCTTTCAGCCTCAATAAATGTTTTCCCCAATCCCACTCACGGCGACCTTACTGTTCAATGGCAAGGCATGGCGACGGGCAATTTTGAAATCACCGTCTCCGATATGGCTGGCCGTAAAGTACACGTGTCAACGCTTAATGTTATCACACCATCAGGTCATTCACCAATCGCCATTTCAGGGTTGAAAGATGGCATCTACCTGCTCACAATATCTAATGGCAGTGAAAAATATCAAGGCAAATTATTTATACAGAATTAATATTTTTATTTATTTACTGCATTTTTAAAGCCCGGTTAATCCGGGCTTTATTTTTTAACCGACAATTACAATTAAGTCAGAAAATAATCACATAACAATTATTCACATACTGAGGTTGTTTTTAAAACTAAATATTCAATTCTGGTGACAAACGTTTTTCACATTTTAAACGTCTTTTAAATACACTTAAAACATACGTTAATTAAAAAAAAGTCTTATTTTTCGTGTTGGAAATTAATTAACTCCGCCAAAAATTATTTTTATGAAGAAGATCTTCTCCCTGATTCTGTTGGGCATGTTATTTTCAATAACATATTCAAGGGCTCAATGTACTATCACCGGCCCCGAAACCTTGTGCGTAGGAGCGACACATACCTATGTGTCACTCGACTCTGGTTGCGCAGGTGGTTTCTGGACAAGTCTTAACCCTAGTATCGCCACAATCGGATCAACTTCAGGATTTCTCACGGCAATATCGGCGGGCGTGGATACCATCACTTATTTTCGCCCGGGCATGGGATTACCATCTATCAAAGTAATTACTGTAAATCCGATCCCGGTTATTTCCGGCCCCACTGTCGTACTCACAGGGGGAACAATAACACTCACCGGCACCCCTCCGGGTGGTGTCTGGAGCAGCTCTTGCCCCACTATACTTACAGTTGGCACAACTAGCGGCATAGTTACTGGCGTAGGCCCCGGCAGTTGTGTGGTAACCTACACTCGCCGCGGTTGTTCATCGCATGTCACCATTACAGACAGCTCAGGCTCAGAGATAGACTCAATCATCGGCCCGTCAAGGGTTTGTGTAGGCAATACAGTTACTCTCTTCAATGCAACTTCCGGTGGCACATGGAGCAGCAGCAACCCCTCTATTGCAGCCATTACTCCCGGCACTGGTATTGTTACGGGCATGTCTGCAGGCACAGTCACCATCACTTACACAGTAGGCGCAGGCTTCGTTACTTTCCCCTTTGCAGTATCGCCTACTCCGGTTATTTCCGGCCCGGCATCTGTTTGTGTAGGCAATTCGATTACACTTACAGGCACACCTTCCGGTGGCACATGGACCAGTGGCAGCCCGACTATTGCTTCAATCACCGCAGCAGGAATGGTTACCGGCTTGGCTATAGGTGTTTCCACTATCAGCTATTCAGTTGATGGCTGCCTCGGCACACGCACCGTTACCATCACACCGGCACCGGCACCAATCTCCGGCCCGGCAACAGTAAGCGTGAGCGGCACTATAACATTAACTGATGCCACACCCGGCGGCACATGGAGTACCTCAAGTGCGTCTGTCGCGATGATTGGCTCCTTAACGGGCATTGTAACAGGCATATCACCCGGTGTTTGCAACATCTACTATACTGTTTCCGGATGCTCTGTTGTGAGGTCTTTAACCGTTACTCCATCTAGCAGCATTGCCCCAATCACAGGTAGTTCATCGACCTGCGTTGGCGCATCTACATTGCTCAGTGATGCTACTCCAGGCGGCACGTGGAGCAGCAGTAACCCATCTGTTGCCACTGTTACCTCCACCGGTTTGGTTACAGGTGTTGCTGCCGGTACTGTTACCATCACATATTCTGTTGGTGCAAGTTTTGTTACCAAACCAATGACTATTTACTCTTCAGCAGTTATATCAGGTCCCGGCTCTCTATGTGTTGGCACAGCTATTACGCTATCCGGAACGCCCTCAGGCGGCTCATGGATAAGTGGCAGCACTACTATTGCAACAGTAGGCTCTGCCACCGGCGTTGTAACCGGTATGGCTATTGGAGTTACTAACATTTACTACCTCGCTGGCGGATGTTCTGCTTCACGCACAGTCACAGTTTCACCGATGCCTGCGCCCATATCCGGAATCGCTTCTACTACTGTGGGCGGCACTAGCACACTTACTAACGCAACAGCAGGAGGAACATGGAGCAGCAGCAATACTTTGATTGCAACCGTGAGCACTACCGGCCTGGTTACCGGCATTGCCGCAGGCAGTTGCACAATTACCTATACCCTGCCGTCCGGCTGTTTCCGCACCATCAGCTTCACTGTTACTGCCGCTACTATCCCGCCCATCGGTGGCCCTTCAACCACATGTGTAGGCTCTTCCATTACGCTAACCAACACTACCCCCGGCGGCACATGGAGCAGCAGCAACCCGTCAGTAGCAACTGTTAGCGCATCAGGCGTTGTTACAGGTATTTCAGCAGGTACTACAACAATCACTTATACCGTAGGGGCAAGTTTCGTTACCAAACTCGTTACTATTTCTTCCGGTGCCGTTATCAGCGGCCCGGCCACAGTTTGCGTAGGCAGCACCATTACTTTATCAGGCACACCTTCCGGCGGCACATGGACCAGTAGTGCGCCTACCATTGCATCGGTATCTTCAGCAGGAGTAGTAACCGGCTTCGGCGTAGGCACGGTTAATATCACCTACGTAGGCGGTGGTTGCACTGCTGTAAGGGCAGTTTCTGTTACTCCCGCCCCATCGGCAATAACAGGTATCACCTCCATTCCCGTTGGCGGCACCAGCACTTTAAGCAATTCCGTATCCGGCGGCACATGGAGCAGCAGCAACACAGCAATAGCTACAGTCAACATATCAACAGGTGTTGTTACCGGAGTTGCAGCGGGCACTTGCACTATTACCTATACATTAGCAGGCGGTTGTTTCCGCACCATATCTTTCACGGTTACAGGCGCTACCGCCATTGCACCCATCATCGGGGCATCAGGCACCTGTGTAGGCGCATCAGTAGCCCTCACCGATAGCACCCCCGGCGGCACATGGAGCAGCAGCAATCCTGCTATTGCTACCGTTAGCTCCACAGGCTTGGTTACCGGCGTAGCCGCCGGCACTTGCACCATCACCTACACAGTAGGCGCAAGCTTTGTTATAAAATCATTTACCGTTTCCACCAGCGCCACCATCACAGGCAGCAGCTCCGTCTGCATAGGTGGCACCACCACGCTTACAGGCACTCCATCAGGTGGCACGTGGCTCACAAGTTCACCTTCTATTGCTACTGTCAGCTCATCGGGCTTAGTTACGGGCATTACCGGAGGCATTGTAAATATCTATTACACATCCGGTGGTTGCAGCGCCTTCCGCCTCATGACAGTTAACACCTCTGCTACCATCACCGGCAGCAGTTCCTTATGCGTAGGCACTACGGCAGCCATGACCGCTACCCCTCCCGGTGGCACATGGAGCACCAGCAACCCTTCAATTGCCACCGTCAGCACTTCAGGTGTCGTTTCAGCCATCACCCCGGGCGTTGTGAATATCTACTACGCCTCAAGCGGCTGCTACACCTATAAATCAGTAACGGTGAATGCAAGCGCGGTTATCAGCGGCAGCAGTTCCGTTTGTATCGGCACTACCATATCGCTTACTGCTACACCTGGTGGCGGCACATGGAGCAGCAGCAATCCATCCATCGCCACCATCAGCAGCACGGGCGTGGTAAGCGGCATTGCAACAGGCTCTGTAGTTATTACTTATAATTCAGGCGGATGCAGTGCTACCCGCACAATTACAGTCGTGTCGGGCGCTTCTATTTCAGGCGGCAGTTCCACATGTATCGGTACTCCTTTGCCATTGACAGGCACTCCTGCCGGCGGCACATGGACAAGCAGCAGCACCGCTACCGCTACAGTTTCCTCCACTGGCCTCGTAACCCCCGTCAGCGCGGGTACTGTTACCATCTATTACAATACCACTAGCGGTTGTGCAGCTTACCACATGGTCACCGTTAGCGGTAGTGCCGCTATCTCAGGCAGCAGCACCGTGTGCACAGGCAGTACTATAACACTCTCCGCCACACCATCAGGCGGCACATGGACAAGCAGCAACCCGTCCAGGGCAACGGTTAACTCAGCAGGTGTCGTTACAGGCATCTCTTCGGGCACGCTGACCATCACCTACACTTCAGGCGGCTGCACTGCTACTAAACTAATCACTGTTGCCGCTGGTGCTACTGTCTCCGGCAGCAGCACTTTGTGCGCGGGCAGTACCATTACCTTCACGGCAACCCCGGCAGGGGGCGTATGGGCAAGCAGTAACACAGCCATTGCCACAGTAACTTCCTCAGGCGTTGTTAATGGTATTACCGCAGGTGTGGTAAATATCTCTTACACACTTTCCGGCGGTTGCTCAGTAGTACGCACCGTCACTGTAAACGGCAGCGCCGCCATCACAGGCAGCAGCACTTTGTGCATAGGGTCATCAACTACACTGTCTGCGGTTCCTACCGGCGGCACATGGAGCAGCAGTGCGCCATCTGTTGCATCGGTTAGTTCTTCAGGCGTTGTCACAGGCATGGCTTCAGGCACAGTTACCATCTATTATGTTCATGGCGGCTGTTATGCATCAAAAACAATGACCGTTACAGCCGCCCCGGTAATTACCGGTAGCGCTATCGTATGTATCGGCGGCACAAGCCCGCTCACGGCTACACCTTCAGGTGGCGTATGGAGCAGCAGCAACGCTTCTGTTGCCACCGTATCAGGGGCAGGTGTTGTTTCCGGTATAGCATCAGGCACAGCTACTATCACCTATTCAGTAGGCAGTTGTTTTGCTACTCGTATAGTTACCGTTACCCCTGGCTCTTCTGCCATTACAGGCAGCAGCACGGTTTGTGTTGGCTCATCGGTTTCACTCATCGGCACTCCATCGGGCGGCACATGGGCCAGCGGCTACACTGGCATCGCAACGGTTAGCAGTTCCGGTGTAGTGATGGGTGTTACTCCGGGCGTAGTTACCGTTTATTATTCTGTGGGCGGCTGCTATGCATACAAATCAGTTTCTGTTAACCCTGTTCCATCGTCTATCGTAGGTGCAAGCAGTTTGTGTGTAGGTGCTTCTATCAGCTTATCGAATGCTACTGCCGGAGGCACATGGTCTTCAAGCAGCACTGCAACAGCTACCGTTACCTCCACCGGCCTGGTTACAGGCGTAAGCACAGGCACAGTAAATATTTACTATACTGTAGCGGGCTGCAGTGCGGCAAAACCAGTCACTGTTAACACCACACCTGCTCCTATCTCCGGTGGCTCCACAGTGGCCGTTGGCGGCCTGCTCATACTCAGCGATGCTGTTTCAGGCGGCACATGGACAAGCACCAACCCATCCAAGGCCACAGTTCACCCCACCACAGGTGTGGTTACGGGCGTATCCTCCGGTTCGGTTATTATCAATTATGCCATTGGCTCATGCGTTGTTTCCAAAACAATCACTGTAATGATTATGCCATTTGCACCTTCTCATCACCCTATGGATGCTATTGCGCTTGACGAAGGGCCGGAAGAGAGGTCCGCATCAAAGGGTACTGCTCCGGGCAGCGTTGGCAGCACATTCATTGCCGAAGCTAAAGTGGGCATATTCCCCAACCCTACCAATGGCACAGTCCATATCAAATGGGAAAATCAGGAGACAGGCAATGCAACCATCTCTGTGGCCGACATCATTGGCCGCGAGGTGTATCACTCCACCCTCAATGTTGATGCCTCATCCGGACAGGTACAGTTAAATTTAACCGACCTGAAAGATGGCATATATATGATTATGATAAAATCCGAAACTATGCACTACAGCGGCAGGTTGATAGTAAGGAAGTAACCATACATATCTTTCACATAACAGAAGGCACCCATCCACGGGTGCCTTCTTCTTTATACTATACGTGCTTTGCACTTTGCTTTACGCCCCTGCTACCTTTGCCATAGGCTCACTTTCACCCGGCTCCGCATCAGGAGCTTTTAGCTTTAATTCATAAAAATCAGTCCGCCTGTCCTTCAGGTTCCGCACACTTCCATAACTATGCAATTCGTCCAGCAGCGATAAGTCTATCTCTGCTATCAGTATCATTTCAGCATTAGCTGTAGCTTCACTCTTGATACAATTCGAGGGGAATGCAAAATCGCTGGGTGTAAATACCGCTGCCTGCGAATATTGAATGTCCATATTTTTCACCTTAGGCAGATTGCCCACACTCCCGGTTATAGCTACATAACATTCGTTTTCTATAGCGCGTGCCTGTGCGCAAAGGCGCACGCGCATGTAGGCGTTTTGCGTATCTGTAAGAAACGGCACAAACAGTATCTGCATACCCTCATCGGCCAGCAGCCGCGCCAGCTCCGGGAATTCCACATCATAACATATCAGAATCCCTATACGCCCGGCATCAGTATGAAAGACCTTTAGCAGGTTGCCGCCCCGTATGCCCCAGTGTTTTGACTCATCGGGCGTTATGTGTATCTTCTCATACATATCTATAGCGCCATTGCGATGGCATAGGAACCCTACATTTTTCATAGACTCGTCCTCTATGCTGGGCAGGCTCCCGGTAATGATATTTACATTATAACGAATGGCCAACTCCCTGAATCGGTCTTTTATTTCCGGGGTAAACTTCGCCAGCTCCCGCATCGCATCCGCCTCCGACAAATGGTTGAACCTAGCCAGCAACGGGCCATTGAACAATTCAGGCAGTACCGCAAAATCACTTTTGTATCCCGATACCGAATCAATAAAATATTCAAGCTGGCTGAACATTTCATCTATATCCTTATACAGGCGCATCTGCCATTGTATCAGCCCCACCCGCACATAGGTTTTTACATTGAACAGGTTTTTTCGGTCGGCCTCATAATACACATTCACCCATTGCAGCAACGTCGCAAACTCCTTGCTTTGCTCATCTTCCGGCATATAGTTGTTCAATACCCTGATAACATGAAAATCGTTCGACAGTTGGAAGCTGAGCACCTGGTCGTATATTTCCTTGTTCTTTACTTTTTGTATATATTCTTTAGGCGTTAGATCGGCTGCATAACCATGATAATTAGGCAATCGCCCCCCAAAAATGACCGCCCTTAAATTCAGGTTTTCACAAAGCACTTTCCTCGCGTCATAAAGCCTTCTGCCCAGCCTCAGCCCCCTGTAATCCGGGTGAATGAATATTTCAATGCCATACAGCACATCACCCTTCCGGGTATGCGTATTGAAGGTATAGTTGCCCGTTATTTCCTTATAAGTATGTACATCGCCGAATTTTTTATAATCCACTATAAGCGAAAGCGCGCAGCCAACTACCACACCGCCGGATTTTATCACTATCTGCCCCTCCGGAAATTTATCTATCAGGCTCTGTATCGCATCCGGGCTCCAATACCCGCCCTGCCAGCCCTGGTATGCCGCCCGCATTGCCGCCAGCAATTCTTTGTAATCTTCAAATTGCAACGCCCCTATCTCTACTTGCTCTATCATATATACATTTAGTTAGCGAAGATAGGGAAATGTAACCTGCAGATGGAATAATACCGTTTAGACTTTAAAATGTCTCCCGTTCTCCGCAATCTTCACCTAAAAAAATGTTAACCCCAGATCTCCGTAATCTTCCTTTTAAAAAATTGATGTTAATCGTAAACTCTGTTTACGGTTTCGCGGTGGCCTACCGATAGCCATCGGCAACTGATTGGCGAATATGCACTTCCAACCGCAACTACGGGCATCAGGCCAATCTCGTTTAACCAGAGGTTCAGACATTTTCAAAAACACCATTTTCGGCTGTATCCCACGCCCATCCTACACCCAAAAACCATGACGGTACAGTTTCTGTACCATGATGTTTTTTTTATTTTGCCACCGCCACCACAATTCCGAACTTTACCTCATACCCCGAAAAATATCGGTTAAGTTCTTTGAAATATTGCTTTGTGCCTGCCCCGCGGCGGCGGAGAACTCCGTGCTGTGGTAAGCATCCGCACCCTTGTGCCCCCATAACTGCCGATGGGCATTTTTTCTCGCGACTTTCTACTTTCTACTTTCTACTTTCTACTTTCTACTACCCTTCAAAACAAAAAAACGCGCAGCAAACGAGCTGAAAATGCGCAAAAACGCGCAAAGAATGCGCAACCGGAAAAACCCTAAACAACTGGCAATTAGCTAATTGTGTTTTCAATAATTCTCCCCCCAAAAAATGCGCAAAAAAACCTCACAGATTTTCCGGTCGCAGGCACTCCCGGACTCATTTATCTGCCGGAGCATTTACGTAGGCATGACGACTTATGACTCACGACAAATAGTGCGCAAATAGTGTGCAAAAAGTATTTTGTTCTCCTATGTATATTAGCAGGTTACACATTAAAACATCAACCCAAAAAAAATGCGCAAAACACAACTATTTTGAGGCATTTTCGGCACAGCACCTCACCGTTTCTTCACCCAGAAACCCAAATCCCCGCCATGTTGCAGCGCCACCATTTCATAGCTCCCCGGTATCTCCCCATGAAAAGCGTGATACGTGGCTATGCGCGTGCCCACGGGCATCTGCTCCAGTTGCTCATACAGGCTGCGCACATAGTATTCAAACAGCACTTCAGATACTTCTACCTTTTCGTCTATCCTGTCCCTGTTATCTATGTTCTCAAAAAAGGCGTTGAAGAAATAGAAATGGTCGTAGTCCTTCAGGTCAAGCTGTGTAAAATTGCCGTGTATGAACGATACATTTTTCAGCGCAAGTATTTTCTGCGCTTTCTGCGCATGCGCCACTAGGTATTTTCTCTGCTCTATGCCCGTAAAAACCGCATGTGGCGCATAGTAGCCGCCCGCCAGACAAAATTTACCGATGCCACTGCCTATATCCAATATGCGCCCGCCCCCCTCAGCCAGAAAATCCACCGCCAGCTTCGCTATATGAACAGGTGTCCAGTGCCGCCCCGCCAGCAATCGCATCTCTGCCGGGTATAGCGCATTAAAGCTGGCATCGTTCTCAAAAAATGGTGCCGTATCGGTCGCATTGTCATTCATGGCGGTTCATTATTAGAGCTACATGCACTTCGCTTATACCTCTCTTAACTAAAAAAATTATCTACTTTTACCACAGATACTTAAAAATGAAAAAGACTATACCACTGCTTACCGCCTGCGTTATACTGATTATATCGTCTTGCTCCACCCGCAATTACCGCCACAACGACCTGCGCGGCTACCACTACGGCAAAGGGCACAAATACAGCGGCAAATATCACGGAGCCCGGTATAAGTATAACTGGGAAAGGAAATAACCGGCATCAGGCACACAACCCCTCCACGAAATACATTTTAAGCTTGCCTTTATTCTTCGCCTCTATCTCACCACGGTAGGTGCAGTTAAACTTATCTTTCACCAGCATCCACGTATCGTGCGATATATTCACCTTTCCATCAGCCCCGCTCTGTTCCATGCGGGCAGCGGTGTTCACCGTATCGCCCCATATATCGTAGGCAAACTTCTTCACCCCCACTATCCCTGCCACCAGCCTGCCTGAATTAATACCTATCCTGATTCCAAACGTATCCATGCCCAGCGCCTGCCTACGCTGCTCTACGAAATCCCGTATCTCTATAGCCGCCCTCGTTATATCCTCAGCATGGTTGGCATTGGCGTTCGGCAACCCCGATACAGCCACATAGGCATCACCTACTGTCTTTATTTTTTCTATTTTGTACTTGCCTATTATATTGTCGAAAGCTTCAAAACAGGTGTGCAGTTCTGCTACCAGCGCCTCCGGAGAAAGACGTTCTCCTACTATGGTAAAGTCCACAAAGTCTGTCATCAGCACAGTTACATTGTCAAAAAGTTTTGCGGTCACCCTTCCTTTTTCCTTCAGTTCGCTGGCAACATCGGCAGGCAGTATATTCAGCAGCAACGTTTCAGATACTTGCTTCTCCGTCCTGAGCGCGCTGTTCGCATTCGATATGATTACATTCGCTTTCTTTTGTTTCTTATAACTGCGATAAACAAATAACGAGAACACCAATACCATAGCCAATGCCGCAAAGCCTCCGAATATCATCCAACGCTGCATCTGCATATGCAATTTAGTGGCCGCGTCTTTTTTTGCCTGCACCAGCTTTTCTGCGGCCTGCTTCCTGTCAAACTCGCCCCTCATCTCGGTACTCGTTATCTGCCGTGCTTTTTCAATACTAAAGATACTATCGCGCAATACTATGTGATGTTTGTAGGCATTATACGCATCTGTCGTCCTGTTCATTTTTTCATAGGCGTTGCTCAGTTCAGCCCATGCTGTGCTCTCATCATCCGTTTTGCGGGTTTTATTATACAGGCTTATTGCCTTTTGCAGATAGCCAACTGCTTTAGGGTAATTCCTTTTTGCTGCGTAAATTTTACCCATCAACAAATACGAACCAGGTAAACTGCCGGAGTTCATATTGTATTGATTCATGGCAAGTGCATTCTGCGCATGGGTTATTGCTTTGTCAAGTTCCCCGTTTGCTATATATATATTTCCCAGCCGGTTTAGTATGTCCGACTCGCTTTCAATGTCCTTCATATCCCTGCTCATGCGCAACGCTTCCCCATAGCTTTGAATGGCGCGTGGATAATCCTTTTTCAACTGAAAGCATCTGCCGACGCCCTGCGCAATCCACAGGTCTATCAACGGATTCTTAATCGAACGGTTAAGCTCCCGTGCATGTTGGTAATATCCAAGGGCTTTGTCATACTGCGACATAGAAATGTCAACTTCGGCTATGCTTATAAGCAGGCCCATCTGGTTGAGACTGTCGCTTACACTACTTTTCTTATTAGCCAACAATTGCTGGTTCTGAAGATTGTACGCTTTTTCAAAATACTCAGCGGCATTCGGATAATCCCCTATATCCAGATAAAGTGTACCCATATTCCCATATATCCCGATTACTTTGGGAGGGTCAGGGTTTAACTTGATACTAGCCTCGTAATGCTCAATGGCTTTAGCATGTTCAGAATTGTTCCTATACGACGTGCCAAGAAGAGATAGAATATTTGCCTCTTCCTTCTTGTCACCTATTTCATGTTCCTGAATGGCGGCCTTCCTGAACCAGTAAATGGCCTTAGGGAAATTTTTTGCGTATGTGGAATAATGCAATCCCAACCATATATAAGCATCTGCTGTACTTTCATCTCGTTTCAGTCTCTGACCGATAGCCAGATATTCATTTATGTATTGCAGGCTGCTTGCAGTATCCCGGCAATTAGTGTTTATATACAAGGCCTTCAATATGCGCAATTTCACTGTATCTGCTTTCGCAGCTCTCAATTCTGCTTTTAATGAGTCTATTTTCCGGCTCTCTGTTACCTGCGCTCCAATCTGCCTACCAGATAGCAGACAAAGCAACAAGATCGATATAGCAATTATCCTATTATGTATAGGGTGCATGTTATTAATATGTTATCCACCACAAAAAGCGGTGAACCTCTTTTCGAAGTTCGTATTTTGAAACGAAATCAAATGTATTAATAATATTGTCTAATTCATAACTAAATAAAAAAGCATTTTTTAAGACCTCAATATACTCATATGAAATCCAAATCAATCTTTGTTATTTGTCTGGTTTTCTGCATTATGCTGACCACAAACTCTTTATTTGCCGGTAGTGGCAGGGTTACCTTTGGTACATATGTCGCAGGGCACGGTTGCTCAGGAACCGGCATATGCCAAACAGGGGCAGCCACAGGGGCAATTGTTGCATTTACTTACTACGAGAACCCGGATACAGCAGGTGGGTCATTCACTAAGTTGACGATGCTGGTAAATTATGAGCAGGCAACAATGAATGGTTTCATAGGCAGTAGGCAGGGAGGATATTATAAATTTGCAGGCGGCTATACCTTCGATCATCCCGGCGACAGGGAACTGGGTGTACCTTACGATTACTCAATCCCCGATGGATATTCTTGCCGTTATGAGCCTATGGACCTCAATGGCAGAATAAGGCTGATTGTAACACAGTTCAAGCCGAATAAGGGTTAAATCACTTCCTTTTCTTTCATTTGCTCTACGGCAGTGTATAGATTGTGGTAGGCTCCGCGTGCTGCAATAAGTGAGTCATGGGTGCCGCGCTCTATGATATTGCCTTTTTCCATTACAATTATCTCATTTGCCTTGCGAATGGTAGATAGGCGGTGGGCGATAACTATAGATGTGCGTCCCTTGATAAGGGTATCAATAGCATGTTGTATCAACAATTCACTCTCACTATCCACCGATGAAGTGGCTTCATCAAGAATGAGTATGGAAGGGTCGTAAAGCAACGCGCGTGCAAATGAAAGCAACTGTCGCTGCCCCTGTGATAGTGTATTGCCGCGTTCCATAACATTAAAATCGTACCCACCCGGGAGACGCAGGATAAAGTCGTGGATACCCAACATTTTAGCAACTTCCTCCACTTTTTGCCGTGGAATATCCGGATTGCGCAAAGTGATATTGTCGGCAATAGTACCTGAAAAGAGAAATACATCCTGCAATACAATACCGATATGCGATCGTAGGGTGTATATGTCATATTCCCGCAATTCGCGACCATCAATGTATATCTGGCCACTTTCAATTTCATACAGCCTGTTGAGTATGCTTACAAGCGATGTTTTGCCCGCGCCAGTATGGCCCACAACAGCAAGCGTTTTGCCAGGGGGCACCCTGAAAGATATACCCCGCAACACAGGCACATCGGGCTTATAGCTGAAATGCGCATCACGGAATTCCACATCACCTTTTACTACTTCAGGACTCAGTGTACCATTGTCATGCAGGTGCTCATCGCTGTCTAATACAGTAAACACCCGTTCACCGGCAATCACGCCCATCTGCAGCACATTGAACTTATCAGCCATCATACGCAATGGGCGGAACAACAGGTTAAGGTACATGACAAAGGCAATGATGACACCAGGCGTGGTCTGGTAATCCATGATACGTGTAGCACCATACCACACGAGCAGGCCAAGCGATGCAGCAAGAATAATCTCAACTACGGGAAAAAACACAGAATAGGCAAAGATACCTTTGATGTTAGCATTCCTATGCTCCTTATTGATCTCCCTGAATTTGTTGAGTTCGCGTTCTTCGGCGGCAAAGGCCTGCACTATATACATGCCTGTAAGATGCTCCTGCACAAATGCATTGAGCGCGGCTACCGCATTCCGTACCCGTTGAAATGACTTATTAACCGCTTCTTTGAACCACCATGTGGCAACAATAAGTACAGGAAATGTTGCGAGGCACACAAGCGTGAGCCGCCAGTCGGTGGTGAGCATGACTGTGATAATGGCAACGATGGTCAGCAAATCGGCAACGATGGATATGATACCTTCCGAAAAAATATCGTTGATGGATTCAATGTCGTTAATAGTGCGGGTAGTGAGTGTGCCTATCGGCGTGCGGTCGTAGTATGATATATCCTGGAAGAGTATTTTCTTAAATACCCTGTTCCGCATATCATTTACCACGGCCTGCCCCAGCCAATTGGCGCGATAGCTGAACCAGAACCGAAGTACACTCTCCACAAGCAGTATACCGAACTGAAACACACTTATCCAGATAAGGCCGGTGAGCAGGTTGCCGCTAATGTATTTGTCCACAGAAACCTTTATCAGGTATGGCCGCAGGGGGGATAGCACCGCCAGCACTACAGCCAGTGCCATAGCAAGATATAATGTCTTCCGGTACGGCCCAGTAAACGAGAAGATACGCCGCAGTAACTTGAAGTCAAATATCTTTTTTGCGTCCTTGCTCATGCTTCATTATTCGGCGGTGGTGTTTGCGCTCATTAAGTATGCCTTTATAAAACCTTCAAGCTCACCATCCATTACCGGCTGAACATTGCCTACCTCATAATCAGTGCGGTGGTCTTTGATCATTTTGTAAGGGTGGAACACGTACGAGCGTATCTGCGACCCCCACTCTATTTTCTTTTTGCCGGCATTGGTAGCGTTCATTACTTCCAGACGTTTACGCAACTCCTCTTCATACAGCCGGCTCTTCAGCATGGTCATTGCTTTTTCCCTGTTCTCACCTTGTGTGCGTGCCTGCTGACACTCTACTATTATTCCTGTGGGTATATGCTTTAACCTCACTGCTGTTTCCACTTTGTTCACATTTTGCCCCCCGGAGCCACCTGAACGGAAGAAAGCCCATTCCACATCAGCGGGGCTAACCTGAATGTCTATAGTATCGTCTATGAGCGGGTAAACGAATACTGATGCAAATGAAGTATGTCTGCGTGCATTAGAATCGAACGGGGAGATACGCACCAGGCGGTGCACCCCGCTTTCCGCTTTAAGCAGCCCGTAAGCAAACTCCCCGTCAAATTCAAGCGTGGCCTGCTTTATGCCTGCCCCATCACCATATTGCACATCTATCTCACTCACTTTCCAGCCCTGCTTTTCGCCATACATGCGGTACATGCGCAGCAGCATCTCTGCCCAGTCCTGGCTTTCTGTGCCGCCGGCACCACTGTTGATGACCACCATGGCGGGCATTTCGTCTTCCGGTTCGTTCAGGGTAGATTTGAATTCAAGCTCATCTACATCTTTTATAGCATTATCGTACGATTCCTTCACTTCTTCTTCCTTAGCTTCGCCTTCCTTCCAGAAATCGAAAAGCACCGCAAAATCCTCTACCGCGCCCTTTACTTTATCGTAAAATTCAGTCCAGTACTTATTAATCTTAATTTCTTTGAGTATGCCGGTGGCGCGGGTATTATCGTCCCAGAAGCCGGGGGCAAGGGTAAGCTGCCGGTCGTTCTCCAGTTTAGCGAGTTTATCATCAATATGAAGAAAAAAATGCAGGTGCTGCATCCGCTCCCTCATTTCTTTCAGGTTTTCCTGTGTCATAGCGGGCAAAGGTAAGCAATTGCCCCGTGCTGAAATTACCTTACACTTTAGTTTACAGTTGACGGTTTAGCGTATAGGAGTAGGGGGGAAAAGCACTTTTTGCACACTTTTTCGTACATTTTTTGGGTTGCTGTTTTAATATATAATCTACTAGTAAACAAACTAAAACAAAATCATTTTTGCGCACTATTTGCGCACATTTTAGTTGTAAGGCCGGGAGTAAAAATACGACCACAGCCAAGAGGATGCACAATCCCGATAGCTATCGGGATCACAAAGCAGTATTTCAAAGAACTTGCCCCAATTTTTGCAGGAGTTGGGTAAAGCTCATTAATTGTATTGTAGCTGCAAAATGTAAAAAGCATGACGGTACAGTTTTCTGTACCATGATGTCAAAAATTTTTTCTGTGGAAACGCTTGCCTGTGTTACGTTATGCGGGTTTCTGAATTTAGTCTGAATATGTGTATATGACTGGTCTTAAGTTGGTTGCGGACTGTGTAAAAAATCCGCAATTAGACATTTTTAACTTTTCACCCAAGAATGCTACATGCTTTTACGTCTATATGAGCAATACTCATTTGCATAACCCTCAACATTGCCTCATATGAAATATAAAATTACATTGCTCTGTATTTCGGTTCTATTATCAGCGCCTGTGTCAACAATTGCCCAGATCCCATTCAACACAATGGACTCTGTAAATATCAATAAAATAAACGCATCGGTGCTGGTGCATGGCGATATGTGGTGGAACCCTGTAACACAAAGGGCACATGCACACTACCCAGCAAACTCACCTGCGAGTGTAAATTTTATAGGTTCGCTGTGGATGAGCGGCTACGATGCCGGCAATAACCTGCATGTAGCCGCACAAACCTACAGGCAGGATGGAAATGACTATTGGCCCGGCCCGCTGAACAGCAGCGGTGCACTTACCTACGCAACAGCCCACAACTGGGCCAAAATATGGAAGATAAACCGTACGGACATCCAGTACTTCCAATCGCTGGCTACCCATACCACAACCAACATACCCCAACCAATACTCACATGGCCGGGAAGAGGGAATACCTATGCACAAGGCAATGGAGGAGTACCGCTGACTATAACAGACAATATGGCCCCATTTGTGGACCTGAACAGCAATGGCAATTATGAGCCACTGCTGGGCGAATACCCTGATGTAAAGGGCGACCAGACGCTTTGGTGGGTGTTCAGCGACAACGGGCCAACCCATTCGCAATCAGATGGTATTCCACTCGGGATGGAAGTTCGCGCAATGGCATACGGATACAACAGAGGTACGCTAATAGACAATGTGGTCTATTATGATTTTACATTGATAAACAAGTCAGCGAATAACTATCACGATGTACGTTTAGCATTGAGTGATGATATAGACATAGGTTTTTATTTAGATGATTATATCGGCTTCGACTCAACGTGGAGAATGGGAATTGGCTATAATGGCACAAATGATGATGGCGGAGCGGCAGGGCATCCAGATAATTCCTACGGGGTCAATGCACCAATGACAGGCGTGACAATGATTTCTTTGCCGGGTGATGTGGGTAGTAGCCATGTACCTGTTGGAAGTTTTGTGTATTATAATAATGATAACTCAATAATTGGCAACCCTACTACAGACTCACAATATAATAACTATATGCGTGCCAAACTGAGAAACGGGCAGCATTTCAAAAAGAATACCCACATGCCCGGCGTACCATGCAATGCCTATTCGTCAGGCCCTGATTATAATTACGTTTATACCGGGGATCCATCAGATACTACAGAATGGTCGGAATGTGCGTGCAATAATAATCCCGCTGACAGGCGCTTCGTTCTGTCCAGCAATGATTTTACGTTTAATGCAGGAAACAGTGCGCATATTGTCATGGCAATGGTAGTGGCCGACAGCGCGGGTGGATGCCCCGTGGCCAGTTTCGATAAAATAAAAATTGTAGCCGATACCGCATGGAAGAATTACTACTACCCGCCAGCGCCCTTACCACCAAGCGGGGTGAATGACATAGAAAAAACTACGGCATTGCATATATACCCGAACCCGGCAAAAGACAAATTGTATATTGTGCATACGGGGAAAGAAGGAACTGTAATAATATACAATAGTATAGGGCAGGTAATAAATGCACCTGTGACTTTTGGTAATAATAAATACGTGGCAGATTTAAGCAAACTACCTGCGGGGCTGTATAACGTATTATACAGGGAGGGCAGTTTGCACACGACCGCGAAATTCATAAAGGAATAGCAATTTGTTCTTACCCTCAAAGCCAAAAGCCTTGCAATAAAGGCTTTTGGCTTTTATTTCATTGTTAGTTATCTTGCGAGCAAACAGGTATATTATTCTATGAACAGGCATGGGTTCCTTTTTCTTCTTTTCTGCGTATCCTTTATCAGTGCCTGCAAAAAAGACCTCATCCATTTCAGCAAAGTACAAAAACTTGATTCGCATACAGACAATGACAGACTAGAGAAGATATTTTTCTTCGATAAAAAAACAGGGTTTATTGTTGGCGGCCAACGTTTTGATAACGCGGTCATACTCACCACCCACGATGGGGGCTATAGCTGGCAAAAGCAATTTTTTCCTGAAGCCGGAAAAATCCTGAACGACATTGTTTTATCGCCATCGGGGGCGTTGTATGTTTGCGGGTTTGACGGAAAACTGCTACGATCATATGATACGGGCAAAACGTGGCAATTCAGCCAACTGGAATATTTTGCGTACACAGGGATTGCCTTTACGGATGCAGCACACGCTCTTGTAGTAGGGGGCGTAAGCGGAAACTCGGGGATAATGCAATATATAGACAGCGCAGGGACTTTCACCAGGCGTGACTCATTCCACTACCAATTCAATAAGATATTCATGAACCCAGATAAGAGCGGCTACATATGCGGCTACGGACTGATAAGGAAAACGGTGGACGGGGGCAGTACGTGGAGTTTCCTCAATGTGAAGCATGACAACTTTACAAACATGGACATACATGGCAATGAAATATGGGCCTGTGGCTATAATGGCAGTATAGTGCATACAACAAATGCCGGGGCAAGTTGGCAAACACTTCGCAATGGCAATGACATAACGATACCACGCTACCATCTGTACAGCATCGTCTTTAAAGATAAAATGAATGGTTGGGCGACAGGTGAACAAGGCAAAGTGATTTATACAAGGGACGGCGGGAAAAACTGGTCGGAATATGATCATTTCACAAACAGTACACTGCGATCAATCGCTTTATGCCCAAATGGTGATTTACTGTTTGCAGGGGATAACGGGGTTATCTTCAGGATGACACTTTAGTGCATGCGATCTCCACGCGGCACAAGCAATTGCAACACCTCCGTTTCAATGGCCAGCCACTGCTGCCATGCGGCACGCACTTTTTCTACGGGATAGTATTGTTCTGCAAGGTCTATGAACAGGCGGTAATGCCCTGCCTCGGACACCATGAATTTGTAATAAAAATTGCGGAGCGTTTCATCCTCAAGGCCTTCGTGCAGCAGCCGGAACCGCTCACAGCTACGTGCCTCTATCATTGCGCCTATCATCAATTTGTGCAGCAACTTATCCTCGCCCGGCACTTGCTTTGGCTCGTGCTGCAGCAGCAGGTTCACATAGTCGTCCTTGCGCTGCCTGCCGAGAGCATAGCCCCGTTTCTTCATTTCCGCCCATACCATTCGAAAATGCCCCCACTCTTCGGTTACTATCGGCGACAGGACGTTTACAAGGTCTTCCTTATCTGCATACCTCTGAATGAGCGAGATACATTGTGTGGCAGCTTTTTGTTCGCAAAATGCATGGTCTGTGAGTATCTCTTCGAGAGATACTGATGCGAGGTCTGCCCAACGCGGGTCAGTCGGCATTTTTAATCCTAATATACTATTATCGGCTGTGCTCATTGGCTATGCGGGTCACTCAACAACAAACTTCTTTATGGTCTTTTCATTCTTAGCATCTATCATCCTGATGATGTACATACCCCGTGGCCACATATATACCGGTATATCCAGCAGTCCGTTGACGGTGCCTGCATATACCTGCTTGCCTGCCATATCGAAAATATGGAATTGCAATACCCCTTTGTTTCCTGAAGCCACCCGCAAAGTAGTGCGTGCGGGCACGGGCGATATAGCTATAGCAGTATCTGTCCCATCGCTGTGGGTAAGGGAGAAATTATATTTATTCACGTTGAAGAAAACGTTGTTATTGCCTTTTACTTTTATCCTGGCCTTATTGGTAGCTGTGGCCGGGTTGGCTATCGGTACAGATGCGCTGCCCGTATTCGGGAAGTTGCCAATGTAGTACGGCCATGTATAACCGCCATCCTCCGACATATAAATATCCACACTCGAAGCGTTGATGGGCGCGGTATTCGTGCCGGCCATCTTCCAGGTGATGGTGTGGGTACTGCTCCCCACATATACAGCGGTGGAATCATCCTGACTGGTAACGGCAAAACCTTCGCCTGTATTGATTACGTCAAGATGTATGGTATCATCGGGTATCAATATTGCTCCCTTGCTGTTAAAAATATTCCGCATGGTGAGCTTAAATGTGAGGTAGCGTGCGGCATCGGGAATTTTTTCGCCCTGAGCATCATCCTTCCCCGCATCGCTCAGTATGCCCGCCAGCATCATGCTATCGCGGGGAAATACCCTTGTTGGTGATTTTGTTGGCTCATAGGAGCGGAATACAGGCCCCGTTGTTTGCACATTCACCAATCTTTGTCCGGCATCTGCGACACCGGATAAATTATATTGTTCCCAGCAATAAGTCACTAAAGAGCTAGACACTGAATCGGTGGCTGTTGGGGCTGTCAGCTCGAATGGGGTTTTATAGGGTACAGCATAGCTTTTAGTGAATGGCGGAATATATACAAGCTTATTCCCGGTGGCGGTTTTTGTTGCGCAGCCTTCAGCAAATGTGGTGATATAGTAATTTATCTCATTCAGGCTCACCGCATGAAAATAATCGTCACTGTTCTTCTGCAGGTCATCAGGCGAGCAGATACCTGCATAAGCCATTATGGTAGATCCGCTGCCCGGCTCGTATGCCGATGGGCCATACCTATTACCGTTATCGCAACTGCCATCTAATCCATTATTGAACGTATGGTTGCCGCCGAACTGGTGGCCTATCTCATGCGCCACATAGTCAATATCAAAGCCATCTCCGGTTGGGTTTGCCCTGCCTGTAACGCTCTGCGCCTTAGCTACCGGATTACACACCACACCAATCTGTGATAACCCGCCAGCACCTGTTGTGAACACATGCCCGAGGTCGAAATTTGAAATGCCTATGCGGTCCGTACAAACCGTTTGATTCATAGCAAGGCATGAGTTTGCGTTGCTGTTAATCGCGGCGAATGGGTCGGGGCCGTTCTCCGGGCTGACTGCTGATGTCCATATCAGCGTATCTTCTTTTGCCACAAACACCATGGTTACCGAAAGCTCGCGCTCATACACACCGTTTACACGGTTCATGGTTGTTGTCATTTTGCTAAGCACCTGCGCTATTGTTGGTGAGCTAATGCCGGTTGCCGCAGTTGCATACTGGTTAGAGCACGACAGTGCAAAGCTGTAGGTGCGCAGCTGGTGGCCGTTCCCTACCCTATACCCTTTCGCATCCGTATCCACACTTTGTTGCATGGCCGGGGGGGCGGTATTCACAGTGCTGCACCGGCTATCCTCCTGAACGTCTTGTCTTATCTCATCCTTCTTGTAGTGGGCTATGTAATAGCCGCTGTGCGTGTCATCAGCGGGGTCGGTGAAGGAAATACCCTGCTCACTGAAGACCATCGCGTGAAACCCATATACCGTAAAGTCTATTTTGGCAGTCACCTGCGGATTATCGGTGGCGATACCGGTAAAGGTCTTCAATTCCGGATAGCGGGCAGCCAGTTCATCGGGCATCATGGGGGTGTACCATACTCTGAAATCACGTAGCGTGCCATCGGGCATGGGTATCGTAAATATCCGTTCATCACCCGGTGCTGCTGCCAGAGAAAAAAGAAAAGACCTCAGCACAGTTTCGTTAGTAGTATAGACCTCGTAACGGGCCGCACTCCCGCTTTGAATCGAAGATGGAACACCGGTTGCAGTAACCCTTTTCCAAAAGGCATCAGCATGGGCCGCGCAGGAAGAAAGTACAGCCACGGTCATTAATAAGGCAATACGTATTTTCATTTCAGGTATAATATATTACAAGTAGTCGGAACAAAAATGCAAATGAATTCAGGCTAAAGTTAACAAAATTACCTTATCTCACAGGCTGCGTATGGCTATAACCTACCTACTCAGAATAAATCAAATATCTTTGCCGCAACTACAAGTGAGTAAAACATTGGCACTGGAACTAATTTATACACTGGATACCATTGATGAGGCGGTAAAAAAGTTTTGGGACTCATTCAAAAGCTGTCATGTATTTGCCTTCAATGGTGAGATGGGTGCCGGTAAAACCACATTCATTCACCACCTGTGCGATTACCTTAAAGTGGAAGATACCGTGAGCAGTCCCACTTTCGCACTAATAAATGAGTACCATTTTGCAAGTGAGGAAGGAAAGGACAACATTATTTACCACCTCGACTGGTATCGTCTCCGTGATACGACAGAGGCCATTAATGCCGGTATGGAAGACTGTATAGCGCAGGCCGGGGGTGGCAAAGCATACTGTTTTATAGAGTGGCCCGAAAAAGCAGGAGAATTGCTCATTATGCCATTTGTACGCATCAATATTGAGTCCATGAGCAACACTGATCGCCGTATGTTGGCGACACTCGTTGACGGAACAATATAATTCAGCCTTATTTCGCTCAAATCGGGGTTGGGGTTTCCAAATATTATGCTTATTTTGCAGTTTGATAAATAACCGATAAATATTTTCAATATGTATTTGAATGGTACAAAGTGCGGTTCCCTTATTGTATGCTGTTTGCTATCACTGTCGCTGATAGCAAAAGAAACAAAAACACAGACCGAAACCCGGGGCTTGAAAAAACCGCTTTGTTTCGTGGAAAATAAGGGCGAAGTGGTAGACCAGCACAACCGTCCCCGTAATGATATACACTACAAATTATCCACTCCTGGTATGATGATGTACGTAGGCGCCGGCGAACTGCACTATCAATTCGCTAAAGTAGACGGCGAACTCTCCGCTACGTCTAAAATCACAACTTATCGTATGGATGTTTCCCTGGAAGGGGCAAATACAAATGCGAAGGTTGAAGCTACAGACAGGAACGGGTACTATGAGAATTATTACCTGGAGGGATATGGCACTAACGGGTTCACCGTTCATTCATGGAACAGGATTACCTACAAAGACATTTATCCGAATATCGACTGGGTGCTTTACATAAAAGATGGCATGGTAGAGTATGATTTTAATGTTCGTCCGGGCGGGAAAGTAAGTGATATAAAACTTGTATATGGCGGCACCACTTCTCTCAAAATAAAAAAAGATGGCTCGCTAACTGCTGAGACCCCGATGGGAATTGTAAATGAGAAAACACCTTTTGCCTATGAAGCAAGCACAGGGAAACAAGTAGCTGCCAACTTCAGGCTCAAAGGCAATACCGTTACTTTCGCTACAGGGACATATAAAGACGCTATTGTTATTGACCCGGCTCTTATGTGGAGCACCTATTATGGCGGCACATCGCTTGAAGTTGCCACCTGCATCGCAGAAAGTCCCGGCGGAAATACTTTCGTGGGCGGATTTTCCGCGAGCAATCCGCTTACCACAACCGGCAGCCCGTTCATGGCAAGTTACCAGGGCGGCACTTATGATGCCTTCATGGCACGATATGACCCTGCCGGTACACTCCAATATGCTACCTACGTGGGCGGCGCAGGCACAGATCGGGCCCATTCAATAGCGTTGGAAAGCTCAGGTGGTAACGTTTACCTAGCCGGTGCAACTACATCAACTCCGCCTGTGGGTGTTTTATCAACCTTTGGCGCATACCACACTACAAACCTCGGCGGCAGCGATGGCTTCCTTATAAAATTCAACAATGTGGGCGCACGCCAATGGTGCACCTTCTACGGCGGTGCAGGAACCGACAGTATAACAGCTGTAACGGTTGACGCGTCTAATAATGTTTACATAGTTGGTCAAACAACCAGCACTACCAGCATAGCTTCTTCACCTACTGTATATCAGCCTGCGCGCAGCGGCGCCAATGATGCGTTCCTTGCCAAATTTAATGCTGCGGGTGCTATTCAGTGGTCCACTTATTATGGTGGCTCTGCGCAAGACCTGGCTATGGGTGTTACCACAAACGCCGCCGGGGATGTATTCCTCGCAGGCCAAACAAGCAGCGTTACCGCGATGGCATCCACAGGTGCTTTCCAGACCATACTGCGCGGCTCCAACGATGCATTCATTGCAATGTTTGATGCAGGCGGCACCCGTACCTGGGGCACGTACTTTGGCGGCACTGCGACTGAAATTGCAAATGGTATCGCCTGCGACCCGATTTCAGGCAACCTTGCTATAGTAGGTAATACAACCAGCACAAACAACATTGCCAGCGCAAACGCACACCAGACTACTTTTAGCGGCATACAAGACGTATTCATAGCGAACTTCGACCAAACAGGAAACAGGCTATGGAGTACCTACTACGGCGGCTCCGCCTTCGATTATGGAGAGGGTGTATGCTTCGACCTCAACAGCAATACAGTGATAGCAGGTGGCACATTCAGCACCACAGGCATCTCAAGCACAGGCGCGACACAACCTGCCATCGGCGGCGACTATGATGCATTTATGGCAAAAATGAACAATTTAGGCCAGAGAATATGGGGCACTTATTTCGGCGGCACTTTTTATGACTATGCCACAGGTATTGCTATGGACCCCGCCGGACAGCTTGTTATATCCGGCCATACAACAAGCACCGGCCTCTATGGTGCAGGCGGTATAACGTCACCCGGTGCTGCACAGCCCGCATATGGCGGCGGCATTTATGATGCCTTCATAGCAAAGTTTGCTGTAGACCTTTATGCCGTACTTGATCAACCATATACTGATACGTTGGTATGCGCGGGTGGCACATTAGACGTGCCCTATACTATTTTTCCAACTACCGCTACTTTCCTCGGTGGCAATATGTTCTCCGTTGAGCTTTCTGATATGACCGGCAGTTTCGCTGCCCCTGTTGTTATCGGCACATCGGCTACTACCACATCGGGCTTCATCACCTGCACGATTCCTGCACTCACTCCTGTAGGGATAGGCTACAGGATACGCCTTACAGCTACCAACCCGTTGTATGTTTCTCCCGATAACTATTACGATATAAGAGTCGTTGCCTCTATCCCCGGAACAACGGCTACGGCAAGCACACCGGTATGCGTAGGTAATACGCTCAACCTTTATAACAGTGCCCCTTACACAGTATCCAGCTACAACTGGAGCGGCCCTGCTGGTTTCTCATCTACACTGCAGAACCCGACAAGACCACTGGTTACACTCGCACATGAAGGTACCTACACAGTCACTACCGTTCACAATGGCTGCCCGGCAAGTGCCACTTCAGTAGCGGTTGATGTAAACGATGTTATTCCGCCAACGCCAAGTATCTCAGCAAGTTCGGGTTGTGCGGGCTTCACTATCGCGCTGTTCTCTAATCCCGATACCGTTGTATCTTCTACCATCACCTACCGTTGGGTAGGCCCGGCGGGTTTCACCTCTACGATGCAGAACCCTACTATTCCGGGTGCTGCGCCTATCAATACCGGTTTCTACTTCGTACATGATACTATAAATGGCTGCCAATCGGCAGATACCTTTGTTTATGTTACCGTTAACCCGGTTGTGCCAGTATCTATATCTATCGGGGCAAGCAGCCCGTATATTCCCGGCGCACCGGGCGATACTATCTGCGCGGGGTCTATGGTCACTTTCAATGCATTCCCGATTAACGGCGGTTCTTCCCCATCATTCCAGTGGTGGACAGGTCCCGGCTCACCTGTGGTAGGCGCCATAGCCAATTCGTGGTCGTCATCTACGCTACTCGACGGGCAAGGTGTTTTCTGTACGCTCGTAAGCAGTATGGACTGCCCGGTGCCTGCAACGGCCACAAGCAACGTGATAAAAATGAACGTAATTTCGAATACGCCTACTGTTTACATAGCCGCCACTCCGGGCGTACATGTATCACCCGGCTCTAACATCACGTTCAACTCTTACGTTTACAACGGCGGTATTGCCCCCACCTATCAGTGGACAAAGAACAGCAGCATAATACCGGGTGCCACAAATCCCACCTATACACTTGTTGGTGTAACCAGCGTGGACACTATAGCTCTGGTGGTAACCAGCACTATGAGTTGTGTGCCAAATGCCATAAACACCAGCAACAAGCTCGTGGTAATGACAAATGTTGGCGTATCGGGCATTTCAGCCGCTCTTGAAAATATCAGCCTCTTCCCTAACCCGAACAACGGCAGCTTCACCGTAAAAGGAACATTGGAAAGTGCCGGTATAGTGAATATGGAAGTGACTAACCTCCTGGGCCAGGTGGTTTACAACAATGCCACTCCTGTTCAAAGCAACGAACTGAACAACACCATAGAGCTGCCTGCTGTAGCCAATGGCATTTACCTGCTGCGTGTAAGCAAGGATGGCGACAGCAAAATATTCCGCTTTGTAGTGGAGCGTTAATACCACAAAAAACAGGCTAACAGCAACGCCCCGGAAATCCGGGGCGTTGCTGTATCAAGTACACCACCGATCTAACTTTTTCAAACTATCGTATCCCGAACAATAAGCCGATATTCAGCCCCAGATCACTCTGTGGATTGTAGAGGCCGTACATATCATTTACTGCGTCAGTAGCCCCGGTATAAACACCCATATCCACATTCAGCCACAGGTTTTGCAGAAACCTGATACTAAGCCCGGCGCCTCCGTTCAGCCCGGCATCATACATGTTGAAATGATTTGAATTGCTTACCTTATATTGTTCACGGTATGCCAGGGAGGTATTATTATGTTCGGCTATTTTCACCCCTACAGAAGGGCCAAAGTAGATATCGGGCCTCACGGTATTCGTAGGCTTGCCAAAGAAGTAATAAAGGCGGGCAGGCATACGCAGGTACATAGGCGCTAATGACTGCATCCTGTTCTGGTAATTCACCTCATAACCTTCTGATGAAACCAACAAAGCCCCACCTGCGCCCCAATGCCTTGTGACCATGCCTATATACCCCACCCCCAGCGACCGCATGGGCCTGTAGCTGGTACCCACCGGCATATTATGCACCCAACTATGCCCGAAGCCACCCACCAAGCCAACATAGCCCCAGGGCCTTGAAGACTTTTTGGGCTGTTCATATTGTGCGTGGATATATGACTGCACGCAGAAAATAATAATAGCCATGAATAAAATAACCTGTTTCATTTTACATGCCTTTCTGTAATGCACATAAAATTTATGCCTGATAGGGGAAACCGTACAATAATTACGCTTTAATTAACGATACCTACAGATGTTGATTTTATCAAAATATTGTGTAATTTTATTATAACATATTTTTATGAAAGCGTTATTACCCTTTTTATTTACCGTATTGTTTTTCATCCCCGCCAGGGCACAAAACTACCAATGCCTGCAAAGCGGTGTGAAGCATTATTTTATTAATGGCAATGGGTACTTGAGGGGGATAAGAATAGATTCTGCACGCACAAGTGGCACCGACATTATTTATTATCCCTTTCACACAGCGAGAGGAAATTATCTTGAAACCTGGACAACCCCGCTGGATTCCAATGGTGGAAGCTGGCTAGGAAAAAAAGTAATTCAACAAAATGACGGAACGTTTTTATTCGACAATATCTGGCTGGATACGGTGATTATTAAACCACAGGCGCATGCGGGCGATTCATGGGTATTTTATAATGACACCACCGCACAATATTATACGGCTACAGTTACCGCACAGGATACTATGACTGTTTTGGGAATCCTTGATTCGATAAAGACAATCAGGATAAATGCATACAATGCAACAGGCATAAACCCAACAGACTCCATTAATAATTTTGAAATCATCCTGAGTAAAAACAATGGTTTTGCAAAAGTATTCGACCTATATACGTTTCCGTATCATGCGCCTGATACTGTTCATTACATTGGAGTTGATTATTATCTGGATTTTCTAATAGGGGCATGGAGCTATATGGGATATTCAGCTCCCGCACATGGTGTTTTTAATTCAGTATTCACATTAGTATCATTAATAAATCCAACTTATACACAGCTATACGATTGGAACGTAGGTGATGTTTTTGAAAACAGCATATTCGGCGGCGCGCCAAGCGATGGTAGCTATCCTTATGGATATTATTTCGATTCAATAACAGCAAAAAATGTAGTGCCAGGCGGGATTCTATATAATTATTTTGGCTGGAAAGCGACAATGCATATTACGCCACCGTGGATTTTTTATACAGGCTTTTTTAATCCTTCTCTACCATATCCTTATGATACTTTTAGTACTGTCGGCACGCTTACATTTAGTACTGACCTTTTGTTAGACACAACAATAATGCCTGAAGAGAAACGCCATCCATACATGCAATATTATTATCCAAAAGATACCACCTTTTGTTTGGTGAGTAATAAATATTTACTGGTCGAATCCAATATAAACAATTACCGGTTTGGCTATAACACGGAAGGCACTATGATTAGTATGGCATACAAAACTGGCCTTGGCCTTTTGAATTATCATTGGGACATATTAGGCGGATCGCCACCAAAAATAAACGATACTACATTACTATATTATGTTAAAGGCGGCACACCTTGCGGTCATTATACCTATCCTCATCCGATAAATTATCTTGCCAAGGTCAATGGACTAAGTAAGCATGATTTTTCAATCTTCCCTAACCCTACATCCGAAGAAATAAATATCAAAACCAATTTTACGCAACCCTATACCATCACCCTGTCAAACATGATGGGACAAATAATAACCACACTACTTACCAATAAACAACAGGAAACTATAAGGGTCATTGATTTCCCCGCCGGCATATACAACGTGAGCATCACTGATGATAATGGCAACAGGCACAATGAGAAAATAACGATAATGCGGTAACGCTGCATACTAATACCTGAACCACACTTCGGTAGCACCAAAGCCATACCTGCCACTCCACTCATTCTTAAACCTGCTCACCTCAGGGGTTTGTTTCAGGATGGTATGTACCTCTTCCCGCAGCTTGCCTTTGCCTAAGCCGTGTATCACAATTAGCCGCTCCTGGCGGTGTACTATGGCCAGGTGCAGGTAGTGCTGAAGGGTGTCAAGTTGCAGCTTCACGATCTCGGCATTCGACAGGCCTTTTCGGTTGGTGGTCAATGCCTCAATATGCAGGTCTATTTCGTGTTTCGGCTTTTCTATATTATGATGTGTAACTGTAACGGCTTTGTTTACCGGTGGCACAAACCGCTCTGCCGGCTCAGGCGCTTGCTTCACTTTAAAATCCTCTATCAGCACGTAGCTGAAGGTGGGCTCATTTTTCAGCATCAGCCGGTTGATGTGTTCAAATAGTTTTGCGGGTTTTATGCGCAGTATACCTTCCTCCACTGCCATATCAGGGTCGGCGGCATTTGTAAGCTGCCAGTTGAACCGTGGCTGGTCGTTCATATCCGCATAAGAAATGCTGTGCAGGTATATGTTCCCAAAACTATGCAGTGAGCCCTCATGCCTGAACTCGCTTTGCTGCGCATACCGTACATCATATACAAACTTCACATGCACGGGCATCTCGTTCAGCAGGTATACTTTCAGCTGGTCTACCACATCCTCTATACCGTCGTGCTTAAACACAGGCATGAACGACAGGTAAACGCCTTTTGCCAGCCGTTGCTTGCGCTCGGCGAGTTTCTCTACAGGCAGTTGCTCCGGCAGTGATTGTTTCTTCTTTTTGGTCTTATCAGTGAACCATTTCAGGTAAGGGTGGTCTATGTCGTCGATATGCACAGGAAAAGTGACACCATTCACCTCCACTTCCATCATCTGTTTGTTGATGTAGGCAGTTACATGACCCTCTTCCCCGGTCTGCTTCAGCAATATCTTATCCCCTATCGAAAATTTCATTGTTGTTGTATGCGCTCCGTTAAAAACTCTACCATCTTCTTTACAGCCTTGCCCCTGTGGCTTATCCGGTTTTTGATGTTTAACGGCAACTCACCGAAAGTCATATCATATCCATCAGGTACAAACACCGGGTCGTACCCAAAACCTCCTTCACCTCTTTTCTCATCAATTATTTTCCCCTCGCAAATCCCTTCAAAATAATACACTTCCCCATCCCATATTAAGCAAATGACGGCTTTGTAAAATGCGCTGCGGTCTGCACTACCCTTCAGTTCGTGCAGCACTTTTTGCAGGTTCTGTTCATCATCCCGTTTGCCGCTGTAATGTGCGCTGTCCACACCCGGTGCGCCAAGCAATGCGTTTACGCACAGGCCGCTATCATCAGCAAATACATTCTTTCCGCAAAACTCATAAATAGCCGATGCCTTGGCCAGCGCATTTTCTTCAAATGTATGGAAGGGCTCTTCTATCTCCTGCGTAAAATCAATGTCTCGCAACGATAATAGTTCTACATCTTGAACCAGTTCCCTGATCTCTCTTATTTTTCCTTCATTATTTGATGCGATGACCAATTGCTGCATTTTGCAAATTTACTATTACTTGAGATAGCATTTACCTCAAACAAATGAGGCAAGCAAATTGCCTGCCTCAATGCTAAAATTATTATCAGAAAATTATTTCTTTGTAAAACGTTCGCTTATAACCAGCTCTTTGCTGCCGGGTGTGTACTTGTAAAAACCTTCTCCGGATTTAACACCGAGGTAACCTGCCTGCACCATGTTGGCGAGCAGTGTAGCCGGTGCATATTTCTGGTTGCCGAAGCCCATGTGCAGCACATTCATAATAGAATAGCAGGTATCCAGACCAATAAAGTCAGCCAATTGCAGCGGGCCCATAGGGTGTGCCATACCCAACTTCATGATTGTATCAATCTCTGTAATGTCAGCTACGCCTTCCTGCAGTGCCAGTACCGCTTCATTGATCATCGGCATCAGGATACGGTTAGAGATAAAGCCCGGGTAATCATTCACTGCACACGGCACTTTGCCCAGAGATTTCGACAGCGCAATTACCCTGTCGGTAACGTCTTTAGTAGTTGCGTAGCCATTAATCACCTCAACCAATTTCATCACTGGTACCGGATTGAAGAAGTGCATACCTATTACCTGGCCAGGGCGCTTTGTGTGTGAACCTATGCGGGTAATAGAGATAGATGACGTATTGGTAGCCAATATGCAATGTGGTTCGCACAAAGCGTCAAGCTGTTTAAAAATGTTGATTTTCAGGTCAATATTCTCAGTAGCAGCTTCTACCACCAGGTCGCATCCTTTTACAGCCTCTTCAAGAGAGGTATATGTTTTAATGCAAGATAGTGCATTGCTCTTCGCCTCCTCAGTGAATGCGCCTTTAGCAATCTGCCTGTCCATATTCTTCCCTATGGTGGCCAATGCTTTATCCATTGCGGCCTGGTTAATGTCCATCATGTGTACACTAAACCCATTCTGCGCGAACACGTGGCAGATACCATTTCCCATTGTACCTGAACCTATTACCGTTACTGTTTTTATTCCCAATGACATAGCTTCTGTGTTTTGTTGTTTGATGGAAACTGCCTCCATTTCTGATACCATAATGTCTGTTTCTTTTGTTTTTTGAGCCGCCAAGGTACGATATTGCCCGCTCCGAGTCAAAAAGATTACCCCGAAGATTTGAACAATCATTACACATTCATAAACATTGTATTATTAACCCCCAAGAATCTCTATATACTTTTTAACTAATCGATATATTAACCTATTACCCCATTAACCTAACTTCGCACCCATGAAATTCCTCATTGTGGGCCTTGGTAATATAGGCCCGGAATATGATGCCACACGCCACAATATAGGCTTTGAAGTAGCTGACACATTCGTATTGAAAAATGGTGGTAACTATACGTTAGACCGCCATTCTTTTAAGGCAGAAGTAAAATGGAAGGGCAAGACATTTGTAGTTATTAAGCCCACTACATATATGAACCTTAGCGGAAAAGCCCTGAAATTCTGGATGGATAAGGAAAAAATAGCTATTGAAAATACGCTTGTGATTGTTGATGACCTTGCACTGCCCCTTGGCACCCTGCGCCTCCGCGCATCGGGCAGCGATGCAGGGCATAACGGGCTCAAAAATATCAACCTCGTACTCATGACCGATAAATACCCCCGGCTACGTTTTGGTATAGGTAGTGATTTCCCAAAAGGCCGTCAGGTAGAATTTGTACTCGGCAAATGGAAACCCTCAGAAGTGCCTATAGTAAAAGATATGCTGCTGAAAAGCGTGGATGCCATAGAGTGTTTTGCAACCCAAGGCATAGGTAAAGCGATGACGGAGTTTAACAAGTAGCCAAAATGAAAAGTAGAAAGCCAGTACAAAAACCGCTTTCTACTTTTGAATAAATTCTTTCTACTACAGCCTAATCCGCCTGATGGAAGGGATACCTGTAATCTACAGGGGATACATACGTTTCCTTTATCGTCCTCGGACTTAACCAGCGGTACAGGTTAAGTACCGACCCCGCTTTATCATTAGTGCCTGATGCACGCGCGCCGCCAAATGGCTGCTGGCCTACTACAGCGCCTGTCGGCTTATCGTTTATGTAGAAGTTGCCTGCGCTGTTCACCAATGCCTTGGTCATAAACTCTATGGCATGGCGGTCCTGCGCGAATATGGCACCTGTAAGGGCGTATGGCGAAGTATTGTCCAGCACTTCCAGTTGCTGTATCCAGCTATCGGTTTCATATACATACATGGTGAGCACAGGGCCGAATATCTCTTCGCACATGGTCACATAGGACGGGTCGGTGGTCTCTATTACCGTAGGCTCAATAAACCAACCTTTTGATTTATCACATTTACCACCGCACAGTATTTTAGCCGCGCCATTGCTCTCAGCTACATCCGATATGTATTTTGCTATACTGTTAAATGCTTTTTCATCTATCACTGCATTAATGAAGTTGGTAAAGTCATCTACCGGTCCCATCTTCATCGTCTTCAGTTCTGCCACCAGTTTTTTCTTTATCTCATCAGCAAGGTTGGCCGGAAGATAGGCACGCGACGCTGCTGAACATTTCTGTCCCTGGAACTCAAACGCACCTCTTGCCAGGCCTGCAACTACGGCATCTACATTTGCGGTCGGGTGTACGAACACAAAGTCCTTACCACCCGTCTCGCCCACTATACGCGGGTACGATTTGTACCGTGCTATGTTGTTGCCTATGCTCTTCCACATACTCTGGAACACACCTGTAGAACCGGTAAAGTGTACGCCGGCAAAATATGGATGCGCATAGCATATCTCACCAACTACCGGGCCCGAAGGATAAATAAGGTTAATAACCCCTTTCGGTAATCCCGCCTCTATTAATATCTCCATGAATACGCTTGCCGAATATATCTGCGTATTGGCAGGCTTCCATACTACCACATTGCCGCACATGGCAGGGGCTGTAGGTAGGTTGCCGCCTATGGCGGTAAAGTTGAACGGCGTGACCGCCAGCACAAAACCCTCCAGCGGACGGTATTCCATCCTGTTATCCATACCCTGCGGCGATATAGGCTGCTGCTTATATATCTGGCTCAGGAAGTGAACATTGAACCTCAGAAAATCTATCAGCTCACATGCGCTGTCTATCTCTGCCTGGAAAGCATTTTTGCTTTGCCCCAGCATAGTAGCCGCATTCATGCGGTAACGGTATTTTGTGGCCAGCAGCTCTGCTGCCTTCATGAATATTGATGCACGGTGCTCCCAGCTTGTAGCCGCCCAGCTTTCGCGCGCATTAAGCGCGGCATCTATCGCATCATGCACATGCTCCTCTGATGATGCGTGGAAGTGACCCAACAAATGCCCTGTCTCATGCGGCGGACGGATCTCTTTCTTCACATCGCTCCTCACTTCTTCACCGTCTATATACATTGGTATGTCACGTTTCTGGCTTTTCAGTTCGGCAACCGCTTTCTGTAAAGCCTTGCGCTCCGCGCTGCCTGGTGCATAGCTTAAAACAGGCTCATTCTTTGGTTCAGCAAAATCAAAATATGCGTTATTCATTATATGAGATTTGGAAATTGGATAGCAAAGGTAGTAGGTTTGATGCAATTCGATAAATAGTAACCAAATAGCATCTCAGTTTGAAATTGCATCAACTAAATCATACATCACCTTAAATTGAAATTCACTTAACTGCTCGAAATTTTCAACTCTCGTCTTAGATATAAATTTAAATTTATAGTGATTCTCATTATCAGGAACATTATTATCCCAATATCTCTTATACGCATTCACATCTACAGGAAAATCAATATTAGATCCATGTATATCCGTTTGTTCATTGAGGTCACGCTGAGGGTATACAAATACATAGCACTCAAAATTTTCAAAATTATTAGACCCTAATTGTTTACTAAAAAATATGTCAGACACATCGTAGCCTATTGCTTTCCTAATAGCAATATCTCTATATAAAAAAATTATTTCGTAAGAATTTTTACAATAAACATTGGCAAAGCACAAATAATTGGTTGAATCCCCGGAATGTTGAGTCCATTGCAAGGCACCGCCACTATACCTTACGGCACAATCTTTCGGCACTTTAAAAAAATCAATCTTACTAGCTTCGACACTTTGAGATTGCGACAATAGTTTATTGTTTTTTTGCGCAAAAGAATTTGAGGTGAAAAACGCAACTAAAAATATCAGATTCGTTACTCTCATCGCCATAAAGGTAATAATAAAGGCTACAAAAGCGTACTCCTATCTACTCCTAATATTTTACTCGCTTATAGCCCGAAAGGGCTTTACCATGAATAGCCCCGGGTGAAACCCGGGGTGCAAAATGCATATCACCCAACCCCAACGGGGTTGAATGTTGTGTAGAAATTACAATAAATATTTCTCATCAAATTCAATCTCATTTTCAACAAGCAATCTTTTATATTCATCATAAAAGCTCTCTGATTTATGATGCTCCTTTTGGTTTTTTATGTAGTCAATCACTTTGTTTTTTTCATTTACAGAATAGGTGAATGCACCATAACCTTCTTGCCAACCCTTGAATTCAGGAAACTTTCCGGATTCTTTCAGCCATTGGCTGCTGGAAACTTTTATGTCCTTAACATAATCTGCAAGCGATATAGATGGATGAAGGTCCGAAAAAATGTGTATGTGGTCTGGTATTCCGTTGATACGGTAAAGTTTACAATTGCGTTTTTTTATCACCCCCCATATATACTTATACAATTCTTCACAATACGCTTCAGTGATAGTAGCTTCCCTGCCCTTTGTTCCGAATACAATTTGGTATAAAATCTGGCGATAGCTCATGAAATGTAATTTATAAATAAAGGTAAAAATTTCAGTTATTGAGCACAAGACATTCAACCCCTCCGGGGTTGGTTTTTATGCATATTTTTCCGCCGGTTTCACCGACGGTTACTCACATTCAAGTCCTCCGGACTTTCTTAATTTAGAGATTACCACGCAGTTAATATGAAAATACTTAATTAGGCCGGTTCCAACCCGGGGCTATTCACAGTAAGCCTTTCAGGCTAAAAAAATCATTGCGGGCTCATTTTATGGAATTTTTACTTTCATACGTCTTTAATGCAAATAACGCTATGTAATTTGCAACCACACAAATAAACCATTTGCCGGGCGCACAACCACATACCACCCTCTCCGATGAAGAACTCATCCTCGCCTACCGCCGGGATGATGACAACCAGTGGCTGGGCTACCTGTTGCAGCGCTATACTGCTCTACTGCTGGGTGTGGCACTTAAATACCTGAAAGACAAAACCCAGGCCGAGGATGCTGTGCAGCAGGTGTTCATAAAGGTGCTTACCCATTTGCCCAAAGAGCAAATACTTAATTTTAAAGGTTGGCTATACATCCTCATGCGCAACCACTGCCTGCAGCAGCTCCGCGACAAAACCTATAATATCGATGACAGCGCACTAAAGCATATACCGGACCACGCTAACAATGATGAAGAAATAAAATGGCACGAGCACACCCTACAGCAAATGAATGAAGCCATAGAACTGCTCAACGAAGAGCAACGAAAGACAATAGTGCTGTTTTACTTAAAGAAATGCAGCTATGAACAAATAATAGAGCAAACAGGCTATACCTTTATGCAGGTAAAAAGCTATATACAGAACGGTAAAAGAAATTTGAAAACTATATTATTAAAGAAATTAGGCGAACGGCAATGAACGAAGAGAATAACATATTGCCTTTTGATGGAGATGGGAAAAAGAGCCTGTCTGAAGATAAGCTGATGGCTTACCTCGCGGGCAAGCTATCGCCTGCCGAGCAAAACGAGGTGGAGCAATGGCTGGCAGAAGAAGGCATGGAGAGTGATGCACTGGAAGGGCTTCGTGAACAACAGCCTGAAGAAACAAAACATATTGTAAACAGGCTTAACCATAATCTCCGCAAAACACTTCATATTAAAAAACGCAAGCGTAGGGGTATGAATACCAACTACCTTGCATGGATAGCAATTGTTATTATTCTTATGTTGGCTGTTCTTGCCTATATTGTGATTGGAAAATCGATTTGATCAATACTTGGTAGTGTGCATATGGCAATGAAACAACTGTTTGCTTTTATAATTTTTTGTGCTTTCTGTAACCCCCTCAATGCCCAGATAGACAGTGTGCGCGTATGGAACAAATGGTGCGCTGACAAAGACAGTATGCTGCTCTTTATAGCGGGCAATAATATGATACAGGTGTATAGCCCTACGCTAAAACCGGAGGAAATAAAAATCAAAAGCCTTGATAAGGCGCTGCGCATCGGCAAGCCCGAAATAAAAGGCGATACACTCAGGGTGCTGGCCATGCCATTTCCGGCCAAGGGCGAAAAAATGAGGCTCTCAGTAATGCACGCCAAAACCTCGAAACAGATCCGGCTCGTCACCTTCACCTGCGATACCATACCCGACCCCATCGTCGTTTTTGGCAACCTGAAAGGCAATGAAGCTAAACGAAAGGACATTTTAACGCAGGTGAAGCTGAACCTGCTTTTCCCCGGATCACTCTACAGTTATCCTTACTCCATCAAAGGTTATACCTTCAAAATAAGCCATGCCAAGGGGAGCGCCACCATACCCGTGCGGGGCTTCTTCATTACCACCGATGTGCAGAAGGAAATAAACATCGCGCCGGATGGCACGGTGATGGAGTTTACCAATATCATGGCCACATGCCCGGAATGCGCCACCCGCATACTTGACGACCTGAAAATGAAGATCAAATGATAATGTGCAAGGAATGTGATGGGAATGAGATAATGTAATGGAATATGAAAAATGGCCTCATTCCATCACATTCCCTCCACATTAACCAAATTACCGCATTAGTTTAATACTTCCGGTCTATCACATAGTTCACTAGTTCCTCCATTGCCCGCCTTGCCGGTGTATCGGGATATTTGTTCAATAGCTGTAATGCTTCCTCTTTATACTGCAACATCTTCTGCTTCGCATAGGCTATCCCGCTGCTTTGCTGCACTATGGCTATCACCTCATTCACTTTATCCCTATCGGTGCTGTTGTTCTTTACTATATAGGTTATCTTCCGCTTTGTAGCAGGGTCTGCATTGTTGAGCGTATAAATAAGCGGCAGGGTCATTTTCTTTTCCTTAATATCTATACCTGTGGGCTTTCCTATATTGTCCTGCCCGTAATCGAAAAGGTCATCCTTTATCTGAAAAGCGATACCTATCTTCTCCCCAAACTGGCGGAAATACTCCGAAACACTTTCATCATTTGTAGCCGAGTATGCCCCCGCCGCACAAGCCGATGACAATAGCGATGCCGTCTTGGCACGTATTATTTCAAAGTAAACCGCTTCATCTATATCCAGCTTACGCGCCTTCTCCATTTGCAGCAGCTCACCCTCGCTCATTTCCTTCACCGCCCTCGATGTTATCTTCAATATATTTATATCATCATGCTCTATAGATAGCAGTAAGCCTTTCGATAGCAGATAGTCGCCCACCAGCACGGCTATCTTGTTTTTCCATAATGCGTTTATCGAGAAGAAATCTCTGCGCTTCATTGAATTGTCCACCACATCATCGTGCACCAGCGTGGCCGTGTGCAGCAGCTCTATAAGCGATGCCGCCCTATAGGTGGCATCCACTATCTCCCCTGCAATCCTGGCGGATAAAAAAACGAACATCGGGCGCATCTGTTTGCCCTTGCGCTTGATGATGAACCGCATAATACGGTCGAGCAGATGGTTGGAGCTTTTAACGCTGTCCGAGAACTTCTTCTCAAACAGCGACAATTCATTACCTATTACTTTCTTTACTTGCTCCATCTAAAACCCTTCGTAGAATGTGTAAAAGTCGATATTAGATTTCTATTCGGCGAAAATAATTTATTGGCACAATAGTTATCCACAATAAAATGATAAAATAGCTGTTTATTTCATATGGCCGTTTGTTTTTTGGGTACCACCTCTATACCTTTGCCCATATAGCCTGCGGCCAACATAGCAGATAAAACATAAATACGTATATCATGTTCCATAAGAGGTACTTATTACTTACCGGATTATTGCTCACACTTATCGTCCAGTCGGTAGTTGCACAGGAAAGCCAGCCACAACCAGTTCAAACACCAACCACTACGGCTTCGTCTATGCAATGGTCTAATCGTGATATGACGTACCGTGGAAAGAACTATGATGTACTGGATTCCCTGTATTACCCAAAAGGCAAAAGGAGCAAGCAGTTCACCAGGTTTATGAACCACCAAGAGATATTTCCCCCGAAACCGCGTAACAAATGGGAAATAGGTCTTGGCGGGGGGCTTTATAATGTAATGGCGAATATACCCACCCTCATGCTGTGGAATGGAGGCGGCGGCGGCTTGCATGTGCATGTGCGCAAATCGCTGGGTTATATATTCTCCCTGCGCACACAATTCATATATGGCGTTGGCAAAAACCTGGATGGGCAACCTACAGCCTCTTACGACGGGCCTTATACCAAATTTGGTTATGTGCCGCTCTTTTATGCCAATACTACAGGCCTCAACCCAAATCCTATTTACCGCTACACACGCACCGAGGCCGTACAACTCAACCTCGACCTCGTGTTTAATGCTTACAACATCAATTTTCACCAGGCGCGCAATAAGATTGCCATCTTCGGATATTTTGGCCTTGGCGCGCTAGGTTATAAAACACGCGTAAACGCACTTGATGGCAAGTTCCAGCCATACAATTTCGGCACTATAGTAAAAAACCCCAACGACAAGAACAGGAAAATTCGCAAAGAACTTCGCAAAGGCATGGACAAATCGTTTGAGAGCGATGGCGATAACCCCGCCAAGACTTCAAAACTTGCTAAAGGCAAAATAGTTGATTTTGCGCCCAGCATAGGCGCCGGTGTGCAGTACAAGATAAACAAGACATGGAATGTGCAGATAGAGGAGCGCTACACCTTTACCAGCGATAAATACCTGGGCGGCGCAGCTTTCGGCCCTGCCCTCGGCAATAATGTTTCATCGGGCCGCGCAGGCTCCGTGAATTATTTTTCCATTGGCCTCAATTATAATATTGGCCTGAAGAAAAAAGCCGTGGAGCCATTGTACTGGATCAATCCGCTGGACCATGCATACAGCGAGCTGTCTTATCCGCGCCACATGAAACTGCCTAACCCGGTACTGCCTGATGACGATGTTGATGGTGTTACCGATCAGTTTGACAAATGCCCCAAAACACCTGCCGGTATAGCTGTTGATGAGCATGGCTGTCCGCTTGATACAGATGGTGATGGCGTACCTGACTACAAAGACAAGCAGCACATAACACCAACAGAATGCCAGCCGGTGGATGCTGATGGCGTAGGCAAATGCCCTTGCCCTGACGACTGCAAAAACATGGACGCTGACGGCGGTGATGGCACCGGAGGTGGCGGCGGTGGCGGCGGCAAAAACGGCCCTTGCGGTAAGATAGGCGCCGGCACGCTGCTGTTCAACAACAACAACAATATTGGCAAAGGCATGGAGGCACAGCTTGATGTGCTGGCAAAGCAGATGCAGGCAAACCCTACCTGTAAAGTGGTGATCATTGGTGGCGGCAGTGGCAGCAAGATAAAAGAGCAACGCTCATGGGAGCATGTGAATGCCGTCATAGAGCACATGATGGACAAGAAAAGCATCAGCCGCGACCGCTTCATCTTTAAATATGGCGAAGCAGGTGATGAGAACATTGTTACCTACCGCCCGGCAGACAACAACGAATCAGGCGCATCAAACGTGCCGCCGCCGCACCCGGAGATAAAACAATAAAAGAACCAATCATATTAATATAAAATGACGAACCCTGCGATGCAGGGTTTTTCATTTTATATACCTTCCTATAAGGATATACTTTAAGAAAATAAAATACTTGAACAAAAAATATGAACCTATAATACTAACGTTTTCTGCCCTGCACTCGTCATACTATGCACAGGTCAAAAAACAACCTGCACATTTTAAATTTTTTAAACGTTTATCTATGAAAAAATTTCTTACGCTAAGCTTCTTAGCAATGGTGCTCTCCTATGCATCCTACGCGCTATCACCGTTCTACCCCAACACCGGAACGCTATGTATCGGCTCGTCCCTATTTGTTGTTGATAGCCTCGACCCCGGCGGCACATGGACAAGCAGTAACCCATCTATCGCCACGGTAACCCCGGTTACTACGGCCTCAGGCTCCGTCACGGGTGTGTCGGCAGGTGTGGTCACAATCACTTACACATTGGGTTCTTCATCTGTCTATGGCACATTTACCGTAGGCGCGGCCCCGGCAGCTATCACCGGCGGCACATCGCCTATATGCGTTGGTGCTACCACTACTCTTTCTTCGGCATCAACCGGCGGTACATGGTATTCATCATCAAGTTATGTTGCAACCGTGGGTTCCGGCTCAGGTATTGTAACCGGCAGCCATGCGGGAGTAACAAATATTAACTACACATTAGGCGGCTGTTCTATCTCTAAGTCGGTTACCGTAATTGCTACTCCTGTGGCAGCTATATCGGGCCCATCTACGGTATGTGTTGGCGGTACCATCACATTAACCGACACTAGTGGCGTTTCGGGTGGCACCTGGAGCAGCAGCAGTACAGGCACAGCTACAGTTGGCGCATCTACAGGTATAGTAACCGGCGTAACTTCCGGCACAGTTACCATCACGCTTACTACAACAGGCACATGCGGCTCATCTTCGGCTACAAGGGTAATAACTGTTACCAGCACCACTATACCAGGTACTATCACAGGTGCGTCGAGTGTTACAGCGGGCAGTACCATTACGCTCAGCGCAACACCATCGGGAGGCACATGGGGCAGCAGTTCTACCGGCATAGCTACCGTAGCATCATCGGGCGTGGTAACTGGCGTTTCGGCAGGTGTGGCCACTATTACTTACACCATTACCGGTTGCAGCGGCCCTGCATCATCATACAAAACAGTTACCGTTAATCCGTTCGATGGCATTTCGGGTACTATTAACTTCACCAGCGGCAGCTTCTGGGGCCCGGTAAAAGTTTGGCTCATTACTTTCGATGCCTCTACCAACAATCTCCAGGCTTATGACTCTATGACCGTTTACTCTTCAGGCACAAGTGCTTTCTACCAGTTCACCGGTGTACCTACCGATACGTTTAGGGTAAAAGCTGCAGCTATCGATTCTATACCGAGCACAGGCACAGGCTATATACCTACCTACCACGATAATGATTTCTACTGGTACAACGCACTGGTCATACCGCACATCTCAGGTACATCCGACATCAATAAGGATATTGCAATGGCAACCGGCACCATTACTACCGGCCCCGGCTTCATTGCCGGCGATGTGACTACCGGCGCTAACAAAGGTACTGCCGGTGCAATACCTGCTGCTAACCTGCACGTGTGCGTGGTAAACTCAGCTACACACCAGATAATGGCACAGACATACACAGATGCTTCAGGCCACTATACATTCAGCAATCTGCCTGTAGGCGCTACCTACTATGTATTCCCTGATTCGCTTAACTTTATCACTACCGCATACAACAGCATCAGCCTCACCACAGCAAACCCATCTATGACGGCTGCCAGCTTCACTATGCATACCATATCCAAAACCATTACCCCGCACACACAAAGTGTAAATACGGTTGGTGCTGGTGCTTCATCAATACTTGCTTTCCCTAACCCTGCGAGCGACAAAATCTATGTAAGCTGGAATACAAAAGCAACTGAAGAAGCCAGTGTAGTTATTGCAGATGTGGCAGGCCGTGTGTTATACAACAACACAGTTATCATGACTGCCGGCACAGGCATTAATACTATTGATGCGTCTTCGTTTGCCAATGGCATGTATGTGGTTTCTGTAAAAACTGCCACCATCAGCTACAGCAACAAGCTGCAGGTGCAGCACTAAGTTTTCCTTCTTGTGTTTTAGTATAATAGAAAGGGGCGTTTTCGCCCCTTTCTCGTTTTAGGGTATTGAGTAAAAGAGTTATGCTATATTTGTATTGTAACAATGCTACCACATAAGGCTATGGCAAAAACAATATGGTTTCTTTTTATTGCTTTATGCGCCTGTATGCCTGCCTTTGCACAAAATGAAGACGAACATTTCCGCAACAGCCAATTGTCTTCTGTGCGTGTGGCTGATGCCTTAAAACAATACAGCGATACCGCCGCACGCGAATTCAGGAAAAAAGGCATGGCATGGCCCCCTGCCGATATATACATCCGCGCATTCAAATCGCAGAACCAGATGGAACTATGGGCGCGGAATAACGAGACTGCTGCCTACACCCTTATCAAGACCTACCCCATCTGCGCCATATCGGGCCACCTGGGGCCAAAGCGCACCAAGGGCGACCGACAGGTGCCCGAGGGGTTTTACTTTATAGAGGAGTTCAACCCGCACAGCGAATACCACCTATCTATGCTGCTCAATTACCCCAACTATTCCGACCATATGAATGGCACCGCCAACCACCTGGGGGGCGATATATACATACATGGCGGCTGCGTGACCATAGGCTGTATGCCAATGACCGACGATGGCATAAAAGAACTGTACACCATTTGCCTCAGCGCAAAAATGAACGGGCAGGAATTTATACCTGTACACATATTTCCCACGCGGCTGAACAAAAGTGGCATGAGCTACCTGCGCAGCGAACATCCCGGCGACAACATCCGCATGGAGTTTTGGGCCAGTCTCAAAGCGAGCTACGACTACTTTGAGAAAAACCACCGGCTGCTGCCCGTTATGTACACTCTCGATGGCAGGTACGCAAACTAAGCCGGCATTGCCTCAGCGCTCCTTTGCACTCCCCTATCAATTTTAAGGAGGTGGAAGAAATTTTCTTCCTCAATTTCCTGCACCTGACCCGGCAAAAGGCCGCCAAGATGAAGATCATCTATAGCAATGCGTATGAGGCGGCGGCATGGGTGGCCTACAGCACGTACCATACTGCGGACCTGGTGACGCTTGCCTTCGCATAGCGTAATGCGCAGCCATGAGTGGGCTATGTGTGGATTCAGTTCCAACTGGTAAGCGGGCAAATCGGGCGGGGAGTCGAGCAACTGTACTTCGCAGGGGGCTGTTTTATAGAAGCCCTTGCCCCTAACGCGTATGGTCACTCCCTCTCGCAATTGCTGCAATTTTTCGGAGGTTATTACATTGTTCACCCGCACCAGGTAGGTACGCTTATGTGGCCTGTCCGCATCAAAGAGCAACCTGGTCAACTGCTTATTGGTAGTGAGCAGCAGCAGACCTTCCGACAGGCCGTCGAGACGACCTACGGCATGCGTGCCCGTGGGAAAATCATAGTTCAGGTGACTGAGCAGTGGCACATCCTCCACACTCACGAATTGTGAGACCATATGGAATGGTTTATTAACGATGAAGTAGCGAGGCCCGGACATGTTTCACAGGGATTTATGACTAATGTACTGATTTCCCTTGATTATGTGGGCCCATAGTCGCGTTGCAAACGCTTTTCCGGTTCATCCTCATTATAAACGAAGGATGAGTGTTGTTTTAATTTTTCATCATAAACGAGGACCAGAGGGGGAAAACATTTGCGGCAAACCATGTTTTGCAATAATTTTATGGCCAATTATTTTGATAAAATAATCCGATGATCACTTTAACCCGCACCGATTCATCACATACCGATTTTCTTACTCTTGTATCGGCTTTAGATAAAGACCTTGCCATCAGGGATGGTGACGACCATGCGTTCTACGCACAGTACAATAAGGTAGACCTCATCAGGCATGTGGTGCTGGCCTATGCCGGTGATGAGCCTGTGGGTTGCGGTGCCATAAAAGAATTTGCACCCGGCACAATGGAGGTGAAACGCATGTATGTGCCACCTGCCCGGCGCGGCCAGGGCATTGCCTCACTCGTGCTCAAAGAACTGGAAGCGTGGGCAAGGGAAATGAAATATACAAATTGTATACTGGAAACAGGACTTGCGCAACCCGAAGCAATAGCACTCTACAAGAAGAACACCTACGCCATCATACCCAACTACGGGCAGTATGCCGGTGTGGAGAATAGCGTGTGTTTTGAAAAGGTGTTGTAATGGCTAGCTCTCTTCATTCATGAATTTGGCGATACCACGAAGATGTAGTTTTTGAAAGGCAGACATAATTGTAAACGCGGAGAGCGAACTGTCAGCTCGATCTTCAGTACCCTGATGCTTTGATGCTGAAAATAAGCGCAATAAAGGCGGAAACGTGATTTTTTTACTTAGCCGGCGAGAAAACGTATAGCAAAGCCATAGGAGTAACAAAAGAAAGTATCGCGATAACACCCCACATTATTCGCTGCACTTTAGGTTTTTCAGCTAATTTCTCTTGCAGCCTATCAACTCTGTCTAAAGTATAATAGTAAGAGAGTGCTACAAGCCAGCCAATCATCACAAATATGAACAGGTATGGGCCGCTTTCAAAAAACCAGGTTACCCAATCTATCCCTGCCATGTATTTCATCATCAACAGTATAGCAAATACTAACAAAAGCTGACTGAACCCCACAAATAGTGATGCGGAATAGTATGCTCTCCTTTCACTCCAAAAATAAAGATTGTATTTCAGCACACTGGCAAATATGTATCCGTAAAATATCATTACTGAAGGCTAATGTAATAATTCTATTTCATTATGCATATCCAGTAATCTCGTTACAAACTCTTTTCCGGTTCATCCTCGTTGCAAACGATGACGAGTTATATTTTCTATTACAAACGAGGACCAGTGCGGGGAGGGTTATTTTAACAAATAAATTGTTGTGACAATGATAGGGCTAAAAATCAAACAATGGTAAAAAAGAAAGGTGATACAATAGTGCTTAAAGTAAATTAATGCTCGTTCGATAGTCGAAACTTTAAACTCGATGTAGAATTCCGCTTTGAAATTTTGAAAATCGATAAAATCATGATTGTCAAAACGTTCAATAATGCCTGCATATACATTAGCTACTTTTTTGTATTCAGTTTCTTTTTCAGGATCGCTTAGTGTTTGAGAAAGCATGATATCTCGTAATTCTAAATACAGTTTCCCAATGGCTTTAGCGCAATCATGATACTTTTCTGCTCTAAGATTATATTCAAATGAAGCTTCAATTTGACTAAAAACAAGAATCAAGATTGAAAGCGCTGTTGTAGCAAATGAAATAAATTGTCCTGACAAAATTATTTTATCAAAATGATAAATCCCCAGTAAATTAATAATAATAACGTATGCCGTTAAATAGCCAATGGTTTGGTTTGATAATTTTGATTTTTTCAACAATCGTTTGTGTGCGTAAAATCTTGCACCTTTTGTTGTCCAAAGCTTGTGGTAAAGTTCCTCTCCAAGATTATTATATGGGTTTGGCTGGTGCGGCATATCTTTGATTTACTCCATTAATCTAAACCAATCTTTTACGGTTAGTTCAAGTCTAAGTACTTCGTCTGCGGCTAATGGACAACAATGTGCAATAGGGCCACGGAGTTGATTTAAATTTGTCATTATTTTTGAAAATGCTCGTTGCCCTCTTTTGAATAAGTCTTCAAATGCACCCCAATTCTTTGTCACAATTTGAGTTAATTCACCAAACGTTGTATAGTCTATTTTTTCTTCAGAACGAATTGTAAAGCCTGAATCTTCTTCTCTTTGAATATTTTTTTCGACATTTTTTTTTACTTCCTCATCTATTTTTTCGTTCCACCAGTTTTCTCCATACTTTTCAAACATTAGCTGCATTACTAAACTACGGATAGATTTTTCTAGACAATAGAAAACTTCATAATGCTCGGCCATCTCCTTTGCTTCTTGTCGAAAGTTTTTATCAAATTGTAGATAATACTCTTTCTTTTTAATTTCAATTGGAGCTTTTCTTCCTAAGTCTAAATCCAACTCATTTTCAACTTTATCTAAGCTGTATTCTGTCAAAGAATTTGCAAGAGTAAAAAGTTTAATGTTGGCTTCGATATCTTGTTTATTCATTTAAAAGATTTTCTTTTAGCGATTTGAATATAGCGTTGTAAATAGCGGGATCATCTGTCTTTGGAAGAACAAGGTTAATTGTATAGTTTAAACCTAAATTTAATTTTCGATCATGTTTTACTTTTTCGTGTATAGTAGTATCAGATTCTTTTTTATCTTCCTCGGGCTGTTTTTCCTTGGGGATTGAAAGTTTAGTATCAAAATCGCAAATTGTTTTTGCATTAAAAAAAGTTGAAACAATCCTCTCTACCTTCGCTGAATCATGAGATTCTCCCGTGGCTTCCATAACTAAGCCTTTAAACGCTTTTTTTTCTAAATCATGGCAATATTCATTTCTAGTATATAACTCAGAATAACCGATTTTTAATGCTGAAGCTAAACTTGCACCGGATGTAGATGGATTCCTGAATTGCTTGTAAAGTTGAGTAGGACTACCATCCGGACCCAATAATCCGCATTTTTTCGCCCATGAAATAAAGGTCATGTAATTGCCTCCATTAAAGCCAAGTTTTGTTTTAAGAAAATCATAACTAAATATATCTGGTGTTTGTGCTTCTTTGATTTTCTCCAGTATCTTTACAATAGATCCCGGCGCGGTCATATACGGAATTTCTGCTGCCATATTCTCTTATTTCAATAATATTAAAATAGTAATAAAATATCAAAATAAAGTAGTGCTTTACTTTGATATAAAAATACTACTTTTTAGATTGATATTCCCCGTTCTCTGTAATCTTCTTCCTATAAAAATTTAATCGTTGACCGTATGTCTCCCGTCTACGGTTGCATTGCCGCCAGTCTCATGACTGGCGAATGTAACCACACATAATATAACCTAAAAATCCTCTTATTTTCGGCCCTGCAACAATTTCGCTGGATATTAGGCACCGGGTTTACATGCAGAAAAAAACAACCCAAAACGTTAGCAGAAATCTGTTAAAATAAATTTTCCAAACGCCTAAATCGGCTATAACCCGCGCCCATGGCGCAAACTATTTTGCATCATGCAAAATCGATTTGGAAACACCCTATCCCGTATCGTACCTTTACCATATCGCGGTATGGTTGCCTTTGCAGTAACAATTCACGCAAGAAAGGTGAGCAGCGTAGTGAGCAACGAATGAGCAAGAAGTGAGCAATGAAAAACAACCTAACTCTGTGATTATGAACAACAAAGTGTGCAAAACAATTTTTTTGAAGCAAAGTGTGCAATATTCAAATTATATACCATGTATTTCGCGTCAATAAGTAGTAATATGTGGATAATTTCCTTTTTTACTTTTTCTTTTTTAGTTGCTAACCCTTACCTTTGCGCAAAATTTCAAGGACTTAATTAATTATATATGCCAAACGTTGGTAAAATCAAGCAAATTATCGGGCCGGTTGTGGACGTGTATTTCGGTGGCGGCAGCAAATTGCCGGAAATCTTTAACGCACTGGAACTGACCCGTGAAAACGGCGATAAACTGGTATTGGAAGTGCAGCAGCACCTGGGTGAGGACAGCGTTCGCGCGGTAGCGATGGACGGTACCGAGGGCCTGGTGCGCGGCACTGAAGTAAGGGACACGGGCAAGGCGATAGCCATGCCGATAGGCGAGCAGATAAACGGCCGCCTGTTTAACGTGACCGGTGATGCTATCGACGGCCTGAAAGCCGCTGACAAAACCAACGGCCGCCCCATACACAACAAACCACCATTGTTTGAGAACCTGAGTACTTCATCCGAGATACTCTACACAGGTATCAAGGTAATTGACCTCATCGAGCCATACGCAAAGGGTGGTAAGATTGGTCTGTTTGGTGGTGCGGGTGTGGGTAAAACCGTACTTATCCAGGAGCTTATCAACAACATCGCGAAAGCGTATGCGGGCCTTTCGGTGTTTGCCGGTGTGGGCGAGCGCACACGTGAGGGTAATGACCTGATGCGTGAGATGATTGAAGCGGGTATCGTGAAGTATGGCGATAAGTTCAAGCACAGCATGGAAGAAGGTGGCTGGGACCTGAGCGCTGTGGACATGAACGAACTGAAAGACAGTAAAGCAACATTCGTATTCGGACAAATGAACGAACCACCCGGAGCACGTGCCCGTGTGGCCCTTTCGGGTCTTACTATCGCAGAATATTTCCGCGATGGTGATGGCACAGGCAAAGGAAAGGACATCCTGTTCTTCGTAGATAACATCTTCCGTTTCACACAGGCAGGCTCCGAGGTGTCGGCGCTGCTGGGCCGTATGCCATCGGCGGTGGGCTATCAGCCTACGCTGGCTACCGAGATGGGATTGATGCAGGAGCGTATCACTTCTACCAAGAATGGTTCGATCACATCGGTGCAGGCGGTTTACGTACCTGCGGATGACCTTACCGATCCGGCACCGGCAACTACCTTCGCCCACCTGGATGCGACTACCGTACTTGACCGTAAGATAGCTGACCTTGGTATCTACCCCGCGGTGAACCCACTGGAGAGTACATCACGTATCCTTACCCCACTGATAGTAGGTGACGCGCACTACAATACCGCTAACCGTGTGAAGCTGATACTGCAGCGCTATAAAGAACTGCAGGACATCATCGCCATCCTGGGTATGGACGAGCTGAGTGAAGAAGATAAAATGACGGTATCGCGCGCACGTAAAGTGCAGCGCTTCCTTAGCCAGCCGTTCCACGTGGCAGAGGCGTTCACTGGCCTGAAGGGTGTTTTGGTTCCAATCGAGGAGACCATCCGCGGCTTTAACATGATCATGGACGGTGAAGTGGATGAGTATCCTGAAGCAGCGTTCAACCTGGTGGGCAGCATAGATGATGCTATAGCCAAGGGCAAGAAACTGATGGAGCAAGCTAAAAACTAATTCGACAATTCGACAATTCGATAATGTGCCAATGAGGTCATTGCCGAATTGCCGAATTGGCAAATTGCCAAATTAACAACATGCAACTAGACATATTAACACCGGAAAGGAAGGTATTCAGCGGGCAGGTGTATGGCATATATCTGCCGGGCACTGAGGGGTCTTTCGAGATACTGGAGAACCACGCACCTATAATAGCCTCTCTCGGTAAGGGTAAAATGAAGATACTGAAGGACAAGAACACCACCGAGACTTACGAAATAAACGGCGGTTTCGTGGAAATGCTCAATAACAAAGCCAGTGTGCTGATAGAAGGTGCAACAGCTTTAGATTAATAAATACATTACACCTCCCTTTCCTTCGGAGAGGGCCGGGGTGAGGTTGCTTTAAATGCCGGGGAAACCCGGCATTTTTTGTTTTTTAAGATTTGGGTATTATATTCACTATATGCAAAGACCACAACAGGGGGAATACAACCCATATTTTCAGGCATATATAGACATGGTTCCGAACGGGGACTTTTTAGCAATACTGCACGAGAACACGAAAGCGGCTATTGCTTTTTTTGAAGGTATACCCGCCGAGAAGCATAATTACCGCTATGATACCGATAAGTGGAATGTGAAGCAACTGCTGGCGCATATCACTGATGCCGAGCGGGTGTTCTCATACCGTGCGCTGGTGGCTGCCCGAGGCGATAGCAAAACCATTCTGCACCCCATGAACGACCACCTGTATGTGGAGCAGGCAAATGTGACAGACCGGACTTTTGAAAGCCTGCTTACAGAATTTAAAGCGGTGCGGGCTGCCACCGAGGCATTGTTTGCACCAATCTCTGCATCACAGAGCGAGTTCAGGGCCAAGACAAAGGCGGGGCCTATTACCGCAAGGGCGCTTGGCTATATAATAGTGGGCCATATGCTACACCATATGAAGGTGATAAAGGCGTGGTATCTTTAAATCACATCCTTCCCTATCACTGTCCAGTCACTCTTACCTTCACCTTTGGCTATCCAGTTGTCCATTTCTGCGGCTATGGCAGGTATGGCTTTCAGGGTTTCGCCGCCTCGGGTGGCTTCTTCCATCATCAGGCGGGTGTCTTTGCGGGCCATGTCTAATTCCCAGGTGGGTTGGTCGAATGTGCCGGAAGTAATCTTGGCAAACCGCGCCAGAACGCCATTGCCGGGGTTCCATGTTTCAAACAGCTCCTTTATTTTGGTCGGGGGTATATCCAGCGCTTTGGCAAGCGTAAGGGCATCAGTAAGGCCTGCGGTAATGGCCACCAGGAAAAGGTTGCCTATCAGTTTCATACCGGCTGCGGTATTATTCTTAGCACCAAAGTTGAGCAGCACGCCTGTCATCTTCGATAGTTCCGCCTCTACGCTCTCTATCACTTCCGGGTCGCCGGAGACCATCATGGTGCCGGTGCTGTCTAATGCGTTTGCCGGCCCCATAAATACCGGTGCATGCAGGTAAGTATAGCCGCGGCTTTTCCACAGTTCGGTCCTGTCGGCTGCGCCATGTGCGGTTGTAGTTGTATGGTCTATGATGACTACACCCGGTTCAAAACCGCTTTGGGCTCTTTCCAGTACTTCGTTCACCGAGGCATCGTCTTTGAGGGTAAGGTGTATCCTTGATGCACCCCTTACCGCATCGGCCACCTCATCAAATGCCTTCGCGCCGAATTCCTCCAGTGCCTTTGCTTTTGCCGCCGACCTGTTCCACACCTGCACTTCCTCTTCGCGTTGCAGGAATGCCTTTACAAAGTTTGCGCCGAGATGCCCAGTGCCTAAAAATGCGATCATGATTGTAATTTTTTGATAAAGATAACAACTACATACGGTCTTGCCCCGAACTACTTGCTGTGATAAATCTGCAATAAAGAAAATATGAGTAAAAAACACCTGTGGTTATGGAAAAGAACGATTTTTTATTAACTTGGCAACCTTTCACACAAAAAAAACAGCAATGTCCATAAATCTTTGTATCGATTGGGGTAACACGAATGTAAAGGCTGCGATATTCGATAACGATACCTTACAAAAGCAAGAAACATTTCCCGGCGAGCAGGCGCTTGAAAAAGTGAGCCATATGCTGGATGCCTACAAGCCCGTAAAAGCAATTCTGTGTTCCGTAGCGCACCACGACAGTGAGGTGGAGCAAGTGGTAAAGTCGGCTATCAGAAGCATGATAGTGCTGGATGGCCACACCCGCACCCCCATTAACAACGCCTATCTTTCTCCGGAGTCGCTGGGGCCGGACAGGCTGGCACTGGTGGTGGGCGCGTACCATCATTACCCCAATATGAATAACCTGGTCATCAGTCTGGGCACGTGTATTACTTATAACCTTGTGCAGAAGAACAAAACGTTCAGGGGAGGCGCTATATCGCCCGGTATGCAGATGCGCCTGAAGGCGATGCACACCCTTACCGATAAACTTCCGGAAGTAAGTACACAGGGTGACCTCATGCTGCTGGGCTACGATACGGAGACCTGTATGCGCAGTGGCGCCATATATGGTATGGCCGCTGAAATAGACGGGATGATAAGGGAGTATGCGGGCCAATACCCTGATTTTAACGCCATCTTAACGGGTGGTGACGCGCCTTTCTTTGCAACCAAGGTGAAAAGTAAGATATTTGCCGACCCTGACTTATTGTTGAAGGGATTAAACTTAATTCTGAACTATAATGTTGCATTGCCGCGCTAAGTTTTTCCTTGTAGTAGTAATCATTTTATGGGGTGTAAGGGGCGCTGCGCAAAAAGGCGAGAATAATCCTTATTCTAAATATGGCATCGGGGAAATGAGCAATGGCAATAATGCCGTGCTTAGGGGCATGGGTAATATTACCTCTGCTTACAAAAATGCCTATATACTCAACTCTGATAACCCGGCATCTTATTCTTATCTTGAGCGCACGACTTTTGAGGTAGGTGGCACTGCCAGCACACGCACCATCAATGGCTCAGGATTTAACTACCGAACAGGCACTGCTACGCTTTCGCACCTCAGTTTAGGTTTCCCGGTGCATAAAAATGCAGGTATCAGCATTGGCTTCAAGCCGTATACACAGGCATACTATTTCATGGCCGACACGATTGCCTATACCACTACCCCTCCCTCCCCTATTGATTCGGTAATGAGGATATACCAGGGAAGCGGCGGGTTGAATTATGCTTACTTTGGCGCAGGGGCAAAATATAAAGGTTTCAGTTTCGGTTTCAACCTGGGCTATATGTTCGGTACTATACGCCGAAGGACTACTGCATTTCCTATAGATACCCAAAAGATAAACAAAGCCTACACAGCCGACTTTAATGACTATCTGCGCTTCGGCGGCCTGCACTGGAAGTGCGGCGTGATGTATGAAACAACCTTAGACTCCGGCTACAGCTTAAGATTGGGTGGCACCTTCACCCTGAACCAGAACCTGTTCGAGAGGCTGAATGCGTATCAGGTCAGCAGTTACGACCTGAGGGATACCATGATTAATGACACCACTTATAATTCCGGTGAGCGGCAGGGAAAACTTACATTGCCCATGTCGTTCAGCATCGGCGCTATGCTTACCCATGGCACTAAGTGGAACGTTGGCATCGACTTTACCACCGCGCAATGGAGCGGCTTTAAAAGCCAGCCCGATACCATTCTGCGCAGTGGTGTTGGTAGCAGTTCCTACAAGCTGGCCCTGGGTGGTGAATTCACACCAGATGCCAACAGCATACGCAACTATATGGCGCGGGTCACCTACAGGCTGGGCCTGTATTACGGCACCGATTACCTGCGATTATATAATACCGTGCTGCCATGCTATGGCGTAACCGCCGGAGCAAGCCTTCCCTTCCGCAGGTCGCAGTCACAGATACATATGGCCGTGGATATAGGCCGGCTCGGGCTTACCGAAAAAAGCCTGATGGAACAAACATATATCAGGTTCACTTTAGGCGTATCCATCAACGACAAGTGGTTCATGAAGAGAAAGTATGATTAACCTGCTGCGCAAATATTGTCCCCAAAGCATTACCCGGATCCTGGTTCCGGGTGTTTTGTTTATAGCAATGCTTGCCTCATGCAATAACGACCCCAAAGAGATAATGGCGCTCACCGGCAAGGGCAACAGGCAGGAAGACCGGGCGGAAAACGTGACCCTTATATACAGTAAAGACGGCAAGGTGAAAATGCGGGCCTTCGCGCGGCATTTTGTGCGTAACGAAGCCGCAAACCCCTCATTCATAGATATGAACCGCGACCTGAAAGCCGAATTCTTCGACGATAGCGGAAATATAGAACATGTGCTCACCGCCGATTCCTCACGCTATTACACAACAAAGGGCGACGTGATAGTATGGGACAGCGTGAAAATACTGAGCGAATCGGGGCAGGAACTCACCACCGCTGAACTGATATGGAGTGAAGGTATACAGAAATTCTTCACGGAGAAACCGGTAAAAATCTCCTCTCCTACCGAGACCCTATACGGCGATGGCCTGGAAGCCAATAGTAATTTTACCTGGTATCAGATACTGAAACCCCGTGGCACGGTAGCTGTGAATAAAGGGGAAATGCCTAAGTGAGGATAACTATACTATCATGCTTTAAATTTCTGCATGAGTATTTTGGCTAAAGCCAATCAAATCATTCGCTTCACCATGACCTAAAGGTCACGGCTACTTTAGAATGATGCCTGCTTTTGAAAGTATTACTGGCATAAACCATATTTTCCTATTTTGCAGAATAATGCCAAATACTGATAATGAACTAATAGCTAAGTCAAAACCCGTACGCGGTTTAGCTATATTTTTCTTATTTGGCGCACTGTTTTTTGGTGCAATATGTGTGCTTTGTTTGCAAAATTCCATTATTGATGGCTACCCTCAGTTTTTGCCTTTTTTGTTTGGTGGTTTGTTAGGAACCATTGCCATGTTTTATATATTCGGCATATATTTCTGGACTGGTTATTTTGAAGTTTATCTTGACCGGGTTGTTGTCTTTTCCCCATTCCGTACAAAAATCAAAACACTGTATATAAAAGATGTTATAAAAACGAAAGAAGTATTTGATGCTAACGGCCGAAGTTTGAGCATAAAACTTCGAACTGCTAAGTCACGATATACTATTGCGCGTGACGATAAGGAATATGATTACGATAAAATCATCTCGGTCTTACACGAAACAGAAAGCAATATTGATAAAGAAGTGCAAAATGAAGAAGACCAAAAGCAATCTCAAAATAAATCCGCGAAAAAAATAACGTTAGGCGTTGCAATTATTGGGATGATGTTTTATCTATTACTGATATACTCGCTTCTCAATTCTTACATTTACCCAAACGCAGAAATAAATAGTTTACAATTCAAGACGGTAATCGGTAGAATAGACGCTACGCCTGAGATTCACGAACGCAGAGGACGACGAGACCACAGCTATGTAAGGTTTGAGCTACGAGAATATCCGAAGCTGTTATTTGAAATGCAGAATTCAGGTTATCATGCTACCTATTTGGGCGAGCTATATAAAATAAACCCGGGAGATACCGTTTTTCTGAAAATTGATGCAGAAGATTATCATAAAAAAATTTCACTGGAAAAAGAGTTAGATTTAGCTGATAAGATTAATGCAAGTGATGTGATATTGGTCTATGAATTTTGGGATAAACAATTCAAATACCTTTCGCTAAAAGACTACAAAACAGCAAACGTTAGTGATGGTACAATTGGATTGTATTTGTCTTTCGTTTTTATTGGATTGTATGTGTGGACAGGAGTAAAAGCAATCAAAATATATCGGGAAATCAGATAACTATTTCGGTATAGTAATAATAACCGTGGTACCACATGGCTCCTCGGGCAGCATATGTATAGCGCCGTTCAGTTTCTCCACCAGCTTCTTCACTATGGCCAGCCCTATGGTCGTATCTTTTTTCTCTTTTATCTTTTTTTGAAGTGTTTTAAAGAGGTCGAAGACCTTATCCTTGGCCACACCGGTGATGCCCGGCCCATTGTCTTTTACACTGATGGTATAGGAGTTCTTGCCCTCCTCAAACTGTATATCAATGACTATTTCATCTTTGTCATTGTACCTGATAGCATTGTCCAGCAGGTTCAGCAGTATTTGTGTAAGCGCCACCTTTGATGAAGCGATGACCATCTCATTTTTCTCGTATTGTATAGATACATTTCCGGGTATCTCCAGCAGGCCTGTTACTTCTTCTATAAGGTCGGTGAAAATGATGGACTCCTTCTGTTCAGACAGCACCTGTGTGGACCGCGAATAGTTCTGTATCCCTGTTACCAGTTCAGTAAGGTTATTGGCCGCCATACCCAGAAAGCTGATGTACTCATTCCCTTCTTCATCAAGCGCTGTTCCGTAATTGCTTTTTATAAGGTGGGTAAGCGATATGATAGCATTAAGCGGGCTTTTCAGATCGTGGGCGGCAATATTTGCAAAACTGTCCAGATCTGCGTTGGCAGTTTTCAGTTCTTCAATTTTCTGGTGTTGCCATGCAAGTTTCTTGGCTTGCTCGTAATGGGCGGACACTACACCCGCCAGCGACTGCAGGGCAAGTATTTTCTCTTCTGTCAATACTGCCGGTGTGGGGTCCCATATGCAAAAAGTGCCTGTCACGCTGCCATTCGCAGCCACCATCGGTATGCCTGCATAAAAAATGAAATTCGGCGCGCCGGTCACTAATGGATGACTACTAAATGTGCTGTCCTTAGAAAGGTCCGGAATTATTGTTACCGTTTCAGCCGCGAATGCAAAAACATCTTTTATTGCCGGTATTCCTTCCTGTAGCTTAAAACATTGCCCCTGGGGGTCGATAACGCCTGAAAGTATGGACGGCCTGTTGAGTATTTGTGCTGCAAGGTGAAAGGTGCTGTCAAAAAACGGTGCGTCAACGATACCCGGAAAAGAAAATTCTCCATCGCCCTGCAATATTTCCTGCTCATTTACCTGCACCGGGGCCAGTTCCATTTAGTCTTGAATATTTTGGTATAAAGATAGTTTTCTCAAGCGATTTATGACCATGCGCCCTGTTCTTTTTAGTTATTTACAATCTTTATTGATTGGTTAACCGGATAAATCAATATTCATTTTTATTATCTACCGTCTTAAAAACTAATGCCAAACAGCTTTCCTGTTTTCACAAGGTCTTCAACCACACTATCTACTATCGGGATACCGTCCTTTCTCCTTTCACTTTCCATCTCTCGTTCGGGGTCGCCGGGTATCAGCACCTTTTCACACCCCGGAGCGGGGGTTGCACCCCTGAACCGTGTTATCCAGTTGTCCATGTGCTGTTTGAATTCCTCTGCCGGCCTGAAAGCATCCGTGCGCATCGCCCCGAAGAAATGGCCCAGTCCTGCGCCGGGCATATTTTCCGGCATAGGCACATAGGCAGGAAAAGGTGGCGCCCACGGACCATAGCTGGCCCCGCTCAGCACCGCCGAGAAAATATCCACTATGCTGCCTAATGCGTAGCCTTTGTGGCTGCCATGCTCGCGGTCGCTGCCCAGAGGCAGCAGCGCACCACCTTTTTTCAGTTCATTGGCATCGGTCGATGTATTGCCTCCCTTGTCCTGCACCCAGCCTGTGGGGGCATCGGCATTTTTACGTTGCAGTATTTCCAGTTTTCCGTTTGCGGCGGTAGTGGTAGCCATATCAGCCACAAAGGGCGGCTGCTCACCTGCAGGTATGGCCACCGCAATAGGGTTAGTACCCAGCATACGCTCTATGGAAAATGTAGGGGCTACCAATGCGCTGGCATTGGTCATGGCCATGCCTATCATATCATACTGTAATGCCATCATGGCATGGTAGCCCGCTATACCAAAATGGTTGCTGTTGCGCACGCTTACCCAGCCTGTGCCTGCTTTCCCGGCTTTATCTATAGCTACCTGCATGGCAAATGGGGCCACTACCAGCCCCAAACCTGCATCGCCATCCACCACGGCGGTTGAGGGGGTCTCGTACACTATTTTCATTGCGGGGCGGGCATTTATCCTTTTGGCCTCCCACAGGCGCACATACCCGCTAAGCCTAGCTACACCATGACTGTCTATACCCCTTAAATCGGCTGATAGCAGCACTTTTGTGGCTGTTTCTGCGTCGGTGGCACTACACCCCATACTTATGAAAATACTGTATGTAAATTGATATAAATGTTCGTATGAAAATATAGCATTCATGGGCGCAAGATACTACACCATAAATTCCTGAACTAAAAGACCTAATTTCGTTCTTCGAAAATCCGAATATGAACTGGAGAATTATTCTTGGGCTAATCTTATTGATAGTGGGCATGATGGAATTATACTCTGTTATGGCCAATAAGGAGGTGGTGCAGTTCAGCATGCCTCCCATCTATGTAGAGGTGGCCTGCCTCGTGTGGATGGGCGCCGGGGTGATGCTCATTGTAAAAGGAGCACAAAAGAAAGGCTGATGACCTCTGCCATGAAGTGAGGCAGCACAATATAATAGTTTTACGTTTTACATGATTACACCCCACCACTTTTCCACAAAGGGTTTATCGGATGCGGAGGTACAGGCTGCAAGAAGCAGGTATGGGCGCAATGTGCTTTCCGGAAAAAAACAGAATGGCTTTTTGACCGCATTGAAGAATGTGGTGAAAGAACCCATGTTTTTACTCCTGGTTGCGGCAGCTACCATATATTTTGTGAGCGGGCAGCTAAGCGACGGCTTTTTTATGGTATCAGCAATTGCATTGGTCTCCATAATTTCCCTATACCAGGAGGCGAGAAGCCGCAATGCCATTGAGGCGCTGAAAGAGCTGACACAGCCATATTGCAAGGTAATACGGGATGGGGCCATTCGTGAAATAAAAAGCGAAGAGATAGTAGTAGGCGACAGTATGCTGGTAGAAGAGGGTGCTGCGGTTCCTGCGGATGGCACCATCATACAGGCTAATGACTTTTCAGTAAATGAGTCTATGCTCACCGGGGAATCATTGCCGGCATTTAAATGGGAAGGCAGCGACGATAAGATGGTTTACCAGGGAACCACAGTGGTGAGCGGGCTGGCGATTTGCCGGGTAACTGCTATCGGCAACCATACTAAACTGGGACAGGTTGGCGAGAGCCTGGCATCAATAAAAGAAGAAGATACCCCGTTGCAAAAGCAAATCAGCCATTTTGTGAAGATCATGGCGTTTGTAGGCATAGCGTTTTTCGTGGTGGTATGGGGTATTAATTATTATCACTCACGGCAAATACTCGACAGCCTGCTCAAAGCACTGACATTGGCCATGAGTATATTGCCGGAAGAGATACCGGTAGCCTTCACCACATTCATGGCGCTTGGCGCCTGGCGGCTGATGAAGATCGGGGTGATTGTGAAACAGACAAAAACCGTAGAAACCCTGGGTAGCGCCACGGTTATCTGTACTGATAAAACCGGCACTATCACCGAAAACAAAATGTCGCTTGCCAAAGTGTTTGTTTTAGACGCCGGGAAAATTACGAAGATAGAAGATGAGCCCGGCAGTGGGGAAAAAGACCTGATACGTCTTGCTATGTGGGCCAGTGAGCCTGTGCCGTTCGATGCTATGGAGGTCGCACTTCACGATGCGTATATGAAATGGCATGAGGTTGATGAACGGGCCGGCTACTCGATGGTGCATGAATATCCCCTGGGCGGAAAGCCGCCCATGATGACCCATATTTTCGAGAACAGATCGGGTCATAGGATAATAGCCGCCAAGGGCGCTCCGGAAGCCATGATCAGTGTTTCGGGCTTATCGACCGAAGATACCCGAAAGGTGAAAGATGCTGTAGGGGCATTGTCGGCCGAAGGCTTCAGGGTTTTAGGTGTGGGCGTGGCGGAGTTTGCCGGGGATACATTCCCTGAGCACCAGCATCAGTTCAGGTTTATATTCAAAGGGCTGGTAGCATTCTACGATCCGCCAAAGAAAAATATTGCGTCGGTTTTTGATTCTTTTTACAAAGCCGGCATATCTGTAAAAATCATAACCGGCGATAATGCCGCTACTACAGCGACTATTGCGGGCAAAGTAGGCTTCAGGGATGCGGCGCACGCGCTTAGTGGTGAGGAGCTGATGCACCTTGATAAGCTGGAACTGGAACACGAAGTAATGAAGACCGGTATCTTTTCACGTATGTTCCCTGAGGCAAAACTCAGAATTATTAATGCGCTGAAAGCGAATGGCCAGATCGTGGCCATGACCGGCGATGGGGTAAATGACGGACCCGCGCTGAAAGCCGCCCATATAGGTATTGCCATGGGTAAGAGAGGTACGGAAATAGCAAAGCAGGCATCCTCATTGATACTGGCAGATGACGACCTGGAAAAAATGGTGCATGCCGTGGCTATGGGCAGGAAGATATACGCCAACCTCAAGAAGGCAATACAGTACATCATCTCCATACATATCCCTATTATCCTTACTGTATTTATACCACTGGCATTGGGGTGGGCATATCCAAACATCTTTTCGCCCATACACATCATTTTCTTTGAGCTGATAATGGCGCCTACGTGCTCCATCATATATGAAAATGAGCCGATGGAGGAAAACGCCATGCTTTTGCCGCCCAGGCCGTTTACAAATACGTTCTTTAAGTATAAAGAACTGGCCACCAGCATTATGCAGGGACTGGCGATAACCGCCGGCACACTATTCACCTACCAATATGCCGTGTGGCAAGGGCAGAATGAAACAGGAACGAGGACAATGGTATTTATCACGCTGATAATGGCAAATGTGTTACTCACATTGGTCAACCGCTCATTTTACTATTCTATTGTAACTACAGCAAAGTATAAGAACAATCTCGTCTTGCTGATTATCTGTATAACTATGGTATTGTCCGGTTTAATCATTTTTGTTGCACCTGTTGCCGCTTTGTTTAAGTTTATCCGATTACCCTTGCCGCAAATAGCAGTAAGCAGTATGGTCGGATTTATTTCGGTTATCTGGTACGAATTAGTTAAGTGGCGAAAAAGGCGTGTTAACCCGGTCACTCCTGGTCTGTAAATAGTATGATATCGCAGATATTTAATTAAATAACGCCCTGCTTACCCCTTGTTTTTAAGTCCGGCTACTTACCTTTGCCTGCCCGTAACGAAAAGTATGCGGGAAGGTGGTTCACTATGGGAGTAAAGGTTCAGATTATCAATAAGTCGCCTCATGAGTTGCCTGCATACCAGACAGCCGGCTCCAGTGGCATGGACCTGAGGGCGTGGTTGCCGGAACCGGTGGCTCTGGCACCAATGGCACGCAAACTCATACCTACCGGGTTGTATATAGCTCTTCCGGCGGGTTATGAGGCACAGATACGCCCGCGTAGCGGCATGGCAATAAAGAAAGGTTTGACACTGATAAATACTCCCGGCACCATAGACAGCGACTATAGGGGGGAAATAATGGTGGCAATCATTAATCTTTCGGGCGAGGAGCAGGTGATAAGTGATGGAGAGCGCATAGCTCAGATGATAGTGGCAAAATATGAACAGGCGGAATGGGATGATGTGGAGATACTTGAAGAAACAGCAAGAGGCGAGGGTGGTTTTGGCCACTCCGGCACTCATTGAGGAATAACAAATAACGCACTTATAGGTTTTTAACTATTTAACTTTTCAACTTAATGAACATTATTATTCCAATGGCGGGTATGGGCAAAAGAATGCGCCCCCATACGCTTACCACAGCAAAACCATTATTGCCCATAGCAGGCAAGCCTATAGTACAGCGGCTGGTAGAGGATATCCTCGCTACCTGCAACGAAAAAGTAGAAGAAATAGCGTTCGTCATAGCGCCCACTTTCGGCAAGGAAGTGGAAGCCCACTTATGCAGCGTGGCTGAAGCGCTCGGCGCAAAGGGAAAGATATGCTACCAGGAGCAGGCGCTTGGCACAGCACATGCTATCCTGTGTGCAGGCGATACGCTTTCAGGCAATGTGTTCATCGCTTTTGCCGATACACTGTTCAATGCCACCTTCGCCATAGATAAGAACAAGGAAGCAATAGTATGGACACAGAAGGTGGAAGATCCCCGCGCCTATGGCGTAGTAAAGTTGAACAACGGCAATGAGATTGAGGCATTTGTGGAAAAACCGCAGGAGTTTGTTTCCGATCTCGCCATTATTGGTGTCTATTATTTTAAGGACGGAGACGGCCTGAAAAAGGAACTACAGCGCCTTATTGATAACAACATTACCCTGAAAGGGGAATACCAAATCACCGATGCGATGGAACATATGCTGAAAAACGGCATTAAGTTCTATACCGACCAGGTTCAGGAGTGGTTCGATTGCGGATTTAAAGACGCGGCAGTATATACCAACCAACGTATTCTTGAGTTAAAACGGGATAAAGAAAAGTTGGTATCTGCCAAAGCAGTTATTGAGAATGCTACTATTATAGCCCCTTGCTTCATAGCAGATGGTGTGACGGTAAAAAACTCAGTTGTTGGCCCGCATGTTTCGCTTGAAAAGGGCGTTACTGTAGAGGACTCCCGAATTACGAACAGCATTATCCAATCCGATAGTATTGTTAAAAATGCCCGGATAGATAATTCCATCATTGGGAAAAGTGTAACTTACATTGACAAACCGAAGGAAGTAAGCCTCGGTGATTTTTCTCAGATATGATTTTTCAGCGGTTCGTAATATTTCTGGCCCTATTCCTGTGCGCCGGTGCCGTAGTGCCTGCTGCCTATGGGCAGCGGGAGCTGGGCGATTCGGTAATTGATATGACCAGGGCCGGAAAGAATGCCATTGCCGACCAGTGGTATTTCGATGCCATGAAGGCACGGATGCATAATGACAACAGCCGCGCCGGCGAATTGTTGCAGAAGTACGTGGACGCTCGCCCCGAAGTAGCTGCCGCATGGTATGAATTGTCACGCATCAGCGCTGTCAGCAAGAAACCCGTAAAGGCAGAAGAATACATTAAAAAAGCGTTGGCGCTGAGCCCCGGAAATAAGTGGTACAAAGAGCATTATGTTTCATTACTGGCCGACAGGGGCGATTTCCCGGATGCCGCAAATCTAGCTGCCGAACTCTTTAAGGCCGAACCCGGAGATGCCAACTACGCCCTGCTTGCAGCTGAGTATTTTGCAAAGTCAAAGAAGTATAGCGATGCCATAACATACCTTGATAAGGCATTGCTGAAACACACAGGTGATGAGGAAATGATGCTGCGCAAGATGCAGCTTTACCTTGATATGAATGATGTGGAGAAGGCCGCCGGCGTGGTGAAGGAAATGATAGCCGCCGACCCCAAGACCGCCAAATACTACAAACTGCTGGCAGATGTATATGACAATAACAAACTCCATCCAAAAGCGGTAGAGGTATATGAGCAAGCGGCGAAGATTATCCCCGATGACCCATTGATAAAATATGGCGTTGCAGAGAATTACCTGAAGAATGGCGATACCGCGGCATACAGGCAACATGTAAAAGGTGTTATATTATCGAAGAACGTGGAGCCGGAAGACCAGTTGGGTATTTTTCAGTCATTCATACAGACCCTCCCGAACGACTCGATGATTGGCAAAGAGGGGCTGCCTATCATCCGGGAACTGGTGGCGCAACACCCTGATGACGACCAGGCACTAGCCTTCTTTGGCGACCTGCTCGACCTTACCGGCAAACACGACAGCGCCATGATGGCCTACAGCAAGGCGCTACGCATAAAACCTAATAACCCAAACCTGTGGAATAAGCTACTTATAAATTATGCAGATAAGAAATATGCCGACTCCCTAATAAAAAACAGTGAGCGTGCTATGCGCCTTTTCCCTAATGTGGCCATTTACAGCTACTTCAATAGCATTGGCTACATGAACAAAAAGCAATACCCGCAGGCTATCAACGCCATAAACAGGGCTATTGATATGCAGCCCGATAATGACAAAAGGATGCTGGCCGACATGTATGCTTTGCTGGGCGATATACACCACTCCAATAAACAGGACGACCAATCTGACAAAGCCTTCGAGAAGGCCCTGTCTTTCGACCCTGCAAATGTTACCGTGCTCAACAATTACGCTTACTTTCTCTCTGAGCGCGGTAAAAAGCTGGACGAGGCCGAACGCATGTCGCAGAAGTCTCTGGACCTGAGGCCTAGTGAAGCCTCTTACCTCGATACATACGGCTGGATACAATACAAAAAAGGAAATTACCTCAAGGCGAAAGACTTTATAGAGCGCGCAATAAAAGCTGCCGGAGACCGCGCTGACGCAACACTCTACGACCATCTGGGTAATGTTTGTTACCAGTTGAACGAAAGAGGGAAGGCACTCGAATACTGGAAAAAAGCAAAATCAATGGGCGGTGGCGATGATGCCGTGCTGGACAAAAAAATAAGTGAAGGAAAATTGTATGAATAGGTTCGTTCTCGGTACTGTATTTGTTATATTGGCCAGCTATCTTTACTCCTGCTCGTTTCGCAGGCTGGTGGCCGGAAAAAAGCCGGAAGTATATGTATGGAATGCCAAAGATTCACTCGCAAAGGCTGATTCCATTTCTCACTCTGATTCGCTGGCCAATATTGTGGATAGTGTCGCCGGTTCAGCAAAACTGATTGCCGATGTTACCCCGCTATGGACAAACAGGCTGCAATACCGCACTTTTTCCGGCAAGGCGAAGATGCATATGGAAGCGCCCGATGACAAACAGGATTTTACCGCCCATTTCCGCCTGAGAAAAGACAGCGTTATCTGGATAAACATCACAGCGCTGGGGGGCATCCCTTTTGCCAGGGTTCTCGTTACACCGGATAGCTTTTTTATGGTGAACAACCTTCAGAAGACCGCAGTTTGCGTACCCCTCACCAATATGTCGAAAATACTCCCTTCCCGGGTGGATTTTTCATCCCTGCAAAACCTCATACTTGGTGAGCCACTGCGCGATGGCGAAATAACCGCCGCATCTAATAGCGATGATAAGTGGGTGTTGCATGTAGAGGATTCCGGCTATATACAGGAAGTTACCTACCGGAAAGCTGACAGCACCATGAGCTTTGCGCAATTACTCACCCATACCCCCAACGGCCCCAAGGCGATAACCCGGTACAATAAATATCAGAAGGCCGATGGCCGCCGCATGTCCACAGACAGGATACTGAACCTGCAGAACGGCAACGACTTTTATACCCTGGAAATGGATTTTAACCGGGTGAAATTCGATGAGGACCAGGATTATCCGTTCTCTATCCCTAAAAATTATGAGGTGAACCCGCCACAAAAGGATTGATTGGAATTTTTTCTAAAACCTGCTTACATAAAGGGATATCCTATATAGCCCACGGTTTTAACCGTGGGAAACCATGATTATTGGATATACTAACGGTTTTAACCGTTTTTACTTTGGCTGATGTAGTAGCTGAGTTTAATCTATTTATTAATAGCTTTGTAATAATAAATAGTCCCATGGATACACAAACACATTCTTCAGCAATACCAGGTGGCGGTTTTCTTTTGCAGGCTTCTGCCCCCGCAGATACTTTTACCCCCGAAGACCTTAACGATGAGCAGCGCATGGTCATAGACATGTGCAATGAGTTCCTGCAAAAGGATGTGGTACCACACCTCATAGAGCTGGACGAAAAGAAAGAGGGTCTTATGCAGTCCCTGCTCGATGAAGCGGGCAAGCTCGGCTTGCTCGGTGCTGCCTTCCCCGAGCAATATGGCGGCCTTGGCAAGGATTTTGTTACCGCTACCGTTATCAATGAATGTCTTGGTGGCGGCCATTCGTTTGCTGTGGCCATGGCAGCGCACAATGGCATAGGCTCATTGCCTATACTGTACTTCGGTACGCAGGCGCAGAAAGACAAGTATATCCCTAAGCTGGCTACGGCAGAAATGAAAGGCGCTTATGCCCTCACAGAGCCGGGTTCTGGCTCCGATGCCCTCGCTGCCCGCACCACCGCCAAACTCAGCGAAGATGGAAAAAGCTACATCCTCAACGGCCAGAAGATTTGGATAACCAATGCCGGCTTTGCTGATGTGTTCACCGTCTTTGCCAAGATAGACGGTAAAGATTTCAGCGCCTTTATTGTGGAGCGCAATACCCCCGGCCTTTCCTTCGGCGAGGAAGAGCACAAGATGGGCATAAAAGGCTCCAGCACTCGCCAGGTATTTTTCGAGAACTGCACAATACCTAAGGATAACCTGCTTGGCGAAGCCGGCAGGGGGCACATCATCGCTTTTAATATTCTCAATATAGGCCGGCTTAAGCTGTGCGCAGCAGCTACAGGCGGTGCCAAACAAGCATTGAAAGCTACTATCACTTACGCCAAGACCCGCGAGCAGTTCAAAGTGCCTATTGCCACTTTCGGGGCCATTCAGCACAAGCTGGCCGAAATGGCCATCCGGATATTTGCATCTGAGAGTACCCTCTATCGCACAGCCGCCTGGATAGATGGCAAGGAGCAGGAACTGGAGAATGCCGGACAACACGAGAACGCCCTATTAGGCGCAGCCGAGGAATATGCCATAGAATGCGCCATGCTGAAAGTGCTGGGCTCGGAAAACCTTGATTATGTGGTTGACGAAGGTGTGCAGGTACATGGCGGCAATGGTTTTTCTGATGAATACAACATCTCCCGCGCTTATCGCGACAGCCGTATCAACCGCATTTTTGAAGGCACCAACGAGATAAACAGGCTGCTGGTTATAGATATGTACCTCAAACGCGCCATGAAGGGCAGGCTCAACATTATGGCCCCGGCAATGGCCATACAGAAGGAGCTAATGAGCATCCCCGATTTCGATACGGATGAAACACCATTTGCCGCGGAGCTGAAAGTAATCGCCAACTTCAAAAAAGCCATACTCATGTGCGCCGGTGCCGCCGCCCAGAAGCTGATGATGCAACTGGAATATGAGCAGGAGATACTGATGAACCTTGCCGATATGCTCATAGACACCTTCCAAGCCGAATCGATACTTATACGCGCTATAAAAATGCAGAACAGCAGCCACGAACACGCAGCCCTCGCCGCCGACATAGCCCACACCTTCATCTACGATGCCGGCGACCGCATCAATGCTGCCGGAAAAAATGCAGTGAATGCCTTTGCCGATGGCGATGAGCAGCGCATGATGCTCATGGGCGTAAAACGGTTCACGAAAGTGGCGGCATACAATACCAAAGATGCCCGCAGAAGGATAGCTGCTAAACTGATAGAGAAAGAGCAGTACTTTTTCAGTAAGTAGTACTCCCCCACTCTCGTTCAGCCAGACAACGAGTGGCCCTACATTGCATGATAAGTTATGCTTATTTGAGCTGTACGGAAATGAAATTGCTCATTGGCATTAAAGCACTACTTTTGCAAAAATTCTAAGGTCGCCAATGCGCAAATGGTGGTGGAAGATAGTTTGTTTCATCCTTTTAGGCTACACCATGATAGCCGGCTTCCTTATGCCAGTTCCCCGCCTCGAGATACTTAACGAAACTATCCGAAACCTGTATTTCCATGTGCCAATTTGGTTTGCCATGATCGTGCTTTATGCCTGTGCTTTTTACTATGCCATCAGGTACCTGCGCACCAACAATATGCAGGATGATATTTATTCCGTTCAACTTACAAACACAGGTATTGTTTTTAATATATTAGGCTATGCTACAGGTATGGAATGGGCCAAATATACCTGGGGCGCCGCCTGGACACCAGACGCCAAGCTGCTGGGTGCCGCCCTGAGTATGCTTATCTATTTTGCTTACAGCATATTGCGCAGCGGCCTTAAGGACGAGGAAAAGAAAGCTCGTATAAGCGCGGTGTACAATGTCTTCGCCTTCGCATTGATGATACCCCTTATTTTCATTCTGCCCCGCATGGTCGATTCTCTGCATCCGGGCAATGGCGGTAACCCCGCGTTTGCAAAATACGATCTGGATAGTGATATGCGGCTGGTGTTTTACCCGGCTGTTATGGGATGGGTTCTGTTGGGGCTGTGGGTATCGAGCCTGATGGTCAGAGTGGCGTTGATACGCTATAAAAGAGAGGATAATTTTTAATGATACAAATAGCTTAAACCGGCTTCAGCCAAAATCGATAACAAATGGGCAAGCGTATAGCAACAATCATTTTTTTATTAATAATAACTCCGTTATTCGTAAGCGCCGAACCCGAGATGGCTGATGCTATGCGTGCCAATGGCAAAATATACGTTGTGGTTACCGTATTAGCTACTATCTTTGCGGGAATTTTCGCATACCTCGTATATCTTGATCGCAAAATAAGCAGGTTAGAAAAGGAAAAAAATCATAATTAATCACAAATAAAATAAACAAGAAAGGTGGAACAAGTAACTGCTAAGCCAACCCAGGAAGCTCATTACAGCTTTTTTCAGGGTGTAGAACGCAACTTCGACAAAGCTGCAAAATTCACTCGCTTCGAATCAGGTATCCTTGAGCAGATCAAGGCCTGCAATTCAGTTTACAGTATGAAATTCCCGGTGCGCATCGGCGATAAGATTGAGGTTATCGAGGCTTACCGTGTACAGCACTCTCATCACAAACTACCCTGTAAAGGCGGTATCCGTTACAGCTTGGATGTAAACCAGGACGAGGTAATGGCCCTGGCATCACTCATGACCTACAAATGCGCTATCGTCAACGTTCCATTCGGTGGTGCTAAAGGCGGTATAAAAATCAGCCCTAAGAAATACACAACCTTCGAGCTGGAAAAAATAACCCGCCGTTACGCAAGCGAGCTGGTGAAAAAGAACTTCATTGGCCCCGGCATCGATGTTCCCGCTCCTGACTATGGCACAGGTGGCCGCGAAATGAGTTGGATAGTAGATACTTACGCATCATTGAAACCCGGTGAAGTGGATGCACTGGCATGTGTTACCGGCAAACCCGTTACACAAGGTGGTGTGCGTGGCCGCACAGAGGCTACCGGCCTTGGCGTGTTCTACGGTATCCGCGAAATGTGCAGCATAGCTGAAGATATGCAGAAGCTGGGCATGACCACCGGCATCAAAGGCAAGAAAGTTGTTGTTCAGGGCTTAGGTAATGTGGGCTACCACGCAGCAAAATTCTTCTTCGACCATGGCGCACTAATCGTTGGCCTTGCAGAGCACGAAGGAGGCATATACAGCGAAGCCGGCCTCGACATCTATAAAGTGGTGGAGCACCGTAAAACTACAGGCCACCTGCACAACTTCCCCGGCGCTACAAACATTGAGAGCAGCGCCCTCACACTTGAGGTGCCTTGCGATATACTTATCCCCGCCGCGCTTGAGAATGTGATTAACGGCAGCAATGCAGCCCGCATACAGGCTAAGATAATTGGTGAGGCTGCCAATGGCCCGCTTACCCCCGAAGCTGATGAAATCCTCAGCAAGAAAGGTGTGATTGTTGTTCCCGATATGTACCTGAATGCGGGTGGTGTTACCGTTTCTTACTTCGAGTGGCTGAAAAACCTGAGCCACGTGCGTTTTGGCCGTATGGACAAGCGTTTCAGCGAAAACCAGAACGACAGCATCCTGCAGTCTGTGGAAAGCCTGACCGGCAAAAAAGTAACCGACATCGAAAGGAAACAGATACTCCGTGGCCCCGATGAGGTTGACCTCGTTTACTCCGGCCTCGAAGACACCATGATTGGTTCTTACCACGAGATCCGCGATGAGTGGATAAAGCACAATGGTGCTGTTGATATGCGTACAGCCGCCTTCATCGTTGCCATCAACAAAGTAGGCGTATCTTACGAAGAGCTCGGCATCTTCCCATAATTCTTAAATACTTGCAATAACAACAAAGGCTGCCTCAGGCAGCCTTTGTTGTATAATTGATTGGCATTTTCAACACAAGAGAGAGCATTCCTTATGCGAAAGGAGTATATAGCAGCACCCATAATTCAAAAAAAACATATTGAATGAGAAATACCACTAAAATGTAATTGTTGGCTATAATACACCTGCCACATTTTGCAATGTGGCAAGAAGTAGTTATTTTTCGTTTGATTACGTATATGTTTATATTAATCCAAACAATACTGATTTATGAATAAAGCTCGCATAACATCCATTTTATCGGGTCTTTTTTTGCTTGGTCCCGGGTCGGTATTATTTGCACAACCTGTTATTGTCAATACTATGTTGCCGTTCCCTGTCGGCACTGTAGATAGTGCCTACTCTGCTCCGGCCTCTGTACCACCCGGCGTTGGCGGTGCCGGCGTTACATGGAATATAAGCGCATTAGTGCCCACCGCTACCGGCACTATCAGTATCGTAAACCCGGCATCAACACCTTATACAGCTACATTTCCCACAGCCACTCTTTGCGGATTGGTCACTCCTGTGTCAGGGAGCGTCGCATATATATATCAGAGGTTATCTTCCACAAAATGGGAAAAGCTGGCTAATAATTATTCCGGTATTGGCACAGGTCAGGATTATTCACCAAATCCTGAGTCATACATGATGTTCCCCTTCAGCTACACAAATACGTTTACGGATACCTTCCAGAAAACCACTAGTAGCGCAAATACTGTTGACGTTACCTACGATGGTTACGGCACACTCATCACGCCACATGCCACTTACACAAATGTGGTGCGCATATACAAATACTGGAGCCCAGGCGATTACGATTATAACTGGTATGTTACCTCACCAAACATTGGCCTTGTGGCTGCCTACCATGCTCAAACCAACCAATATACGCTCATACGGCACGCGGCTACCACAGGCTTACCGGAGGCAAATGCACATACAAAAGTGCAACTCTACCCCAATCCGTTTTCACTAATAGCTATGATGAGAATTGACGATCCCAATGGCCTTTCCGGTGCATCGGTTACAATAACCGATGCAATGGGTAGAATAGTGCGTAGTTTACCTGTCAACAATTCGGAAACAATCATTTCAGGCGAGGGTTTATCTGCCGGACTATATTTTTACTCTGTTCAGAACAATGGTCAAAATATTGCAAGTGGCAAAATGGCAATCAATTAAGGTTCGCATCATGACGACAAAACACTTAATGGCCCATGCAGGCCGGTTTATTACTTTATTATGCGTTGCCCTCATTTTTCAGGTGGGCGGCGTTTTTGCGCAAAGGCGCCCGGGAGAGGTAGAAAAGCTGAGTGGGGGCACCACCTTCAGTGCGGAGCAATATAAGATAGACCGGATGAGTAGTCAATCAGGCTCCGGCAATTACCTGGGGTCCAGCAGCAATTACAGAGCACCAATGGATTTTACAAAGCCCAAAAGTGAACCTAAGGAAGATGGTTCTATATGGATAGGCGGTTATTGCCGCTACCGAAAACCACGATACAACCAATCGCGATACCACCCACGCAATTCCGAAATTGAATATTGCCGCGCTGTTTATCCGGTTGATACCATCAGTCAGCGCGATAACTTCAGTGGTAAAGGTACTATCCCGTGGCTTGCGAATGTCCACAATAGCGAAGCAAAGACAAAATGCCGTGGCTTTATAGATAGGATGCCCGCATACCTTGCGGATGGATTGCCATTTATGTATTACGATTCCTTGCAGCGGTATTCATGGTTTGGCGTTTCATGCGGCTCCGGCGATTGCTATACCGAAGGACGCGAATATGAGTTCAGTCGCAGCGTTCACTTTTGGGTAAAACGTAAGGAAGGCTCCGATAAAATGTTCATTAAATTTTCGGCAGAATTTGCCTATTCATGTGGCGATGATAATGTCTATTTCGAGATCAATGACAAAGGTCAGTTTAAAATAGATGTGGTTTACGACAACTGGGAGGTTAATCACAAAGTAGTGGAAACAGGCAAGGCGAAAAGCTGGGAGAGTGGTGGATGGAATGAGGTCACTATATCGAAAGACGAATTCAATACTGTCAGCTTTTTTGTGAATGATGTCCATATTTTTCACTACCAGATACCTGATATCCCAACTACCACACGCTTTTCAGGTTTCCGGCTGGAGATGCCCTATGAATGGCAGAAGAAAAACCTCCGGTACAATGTGGGCGAGGTGCTCGTAGAGTGCTACCCGAAAAAGAACAAATAGCAAAAGCTGTGGGGTATAGTATTTCACCCATTGATGGGCCGTCGTTTTGCCAGAAAGCAGCAATGATTTTACCACATTTTTTTATAAGGGTAGCGCTGGCAAAAAATCCGCATCCTGCCTAATCGTCCCTTAATCCTGAAAATCCTGACGTGCCCACCTCGGTGGGTTCAGACTGTTAAATTTTATTTTTCATCCCATCAAATCGGCTATAAACCGCACCCATGGCGCAAAGTATTTTACGTCATGCCAAATCAATTTGGTAGCAGCCGCTCCCTTTCGTAACTTTACCTGAATCGCACTACCGCGTAAAAAAACCGGCATTGCATTTGTAAAAAAAAGTGCGCAAATAGTGCGCAAAAAAATATTTAAAATCGAAAGAAAATCAATAATATACATATGAAAACCGATACCCAAAAAAATGTGCAATTTTATAACTCTGGAAGCGGGGGCTATTTGCCGTTTTATTTTATTTTCTCTCTTAATTTGAATAATTTTGCAACCTCATACACGAAAAATTAATCACATACGAAATGGCATTTGACATAGATCTCATTCAAAAAGTTTACGATCAGTTACCCGGCAAAGTAGAAGCCGCCAGAAAATTATTAGGCCGTCCCCTCACCCAGGCCGAAAAAATACTGTATTCACACAGCTATGATGTTCCTTCATCGGCATATAGCCGCGGAAAAGACTATGTGAATTTTTCGCCCGACCGTGTGGCTATGCAGGATGCCACAGCACAGATGGCCCTGCTACAGTTCAGCACATGTGGCCGCGACAAAGTAGCTGTGCCCAGCACCGTGCATTGCGATCACCTGATACAGGCTAAAACAGGCGCGCAGCAAGACCTCGCTACCGCTCTCGATGTGAATAAAGAAGTATACGATTTCCTTGCGTCTATTTCTAATAAATACGGCATTGGTTTCTGGGCCGCCGGCGCAGGTATCATTCACCAGGTTGTGCTGGAGAACTATGCATTCCCCGGCGGTATGATGATAGGCACCGATAGCCACACCCCCAATGCGGGCGGTCTCGGCATGGTGGCCATAGGGGTAGGCGGTGCTGATGCAGTGGATGTAATGGCGGGCCTGCCATGGGAGCTGAAAATGCCCAAATTGATCGGCGTGAAGCTCACCGGCAAACTGAACGGCTGGACATCTGCAAAAGACATTATACTTAAAGTGGCAGGCATACTTACCGTAAAAGGTGGCACCGGCGCCATTGTGGAATACTTTGGCGAAGGCGCAGACAACCTGAGTTGCACAGGTAAAGGCACTATATGCAACATGGGTGCCGAAATAGGCGCAACCTGTTCCGTATTCGGCTACGACAGCAAAATGGCCGACTACCTGAAAGGCACTAACCGCGCCGATATTGCCGCAATGGCCGATAAGGTTATCGAGCATCTGCGCGCCGATAAAGAAGTATATGAGAACCCTGCGGCATTCTACGATCAGCTTATAGAAATTAACCTGTCTGAACTGGAGCCTTATGTAAATGGCCCGTTCACACCCGATCTGGCAACGCCTATTAGCCAGATGGCAGCTGCTGTAAAAGAGCATGGCTGGCCCGACGAGGTTGAAGTGGCACTGATAGGCTCCTGCACTAACTCTTCTTACGAGGATATTTCCCGCTCTGCCTTCATCGCTAAAGATGCAATGGCGAAAGGGCTGAAAGCAAAAAGTGAATTTACCATCACGCCCGGTTCCGAAATGGTGCGCTATACCATAGACCGCGACGGTATGCTCGCTACGTTCGACCAGATGGGCGGCGTGGTGCTGGCAAATGCCTGTGGCCCTTGTATTGGCCAGTGGGCTCGCCACGTGAACGACCCGGCTAAGAAAAATACCATTGTCACATCCTTCAACAGGAACTTTGCGAAACGCAATGACGGGCTGTCATCTACCCACGCTTTCGTGGCCTCGCCCGAAATAGTTACCGCATTCGCGATAGCGGGAAGATTGTCATTCAACCCCCTTACCGATAAGCTGACCAATGACAAAGGCCAGGAAGTGATGCTGGATGAGCCACAGGGATTCGAAATGCCTCCCAAAGGATTTGATGTAAAAGACCCAGGCTATGTGGCCCCGGCTGTTGATGGCTCTAAAGTCCAGGTGATTGTTAGCCCCACAAGCGACCGCTTGCAATTGCTTGAGCCATTCACACCTTGGAACGGCAGCGATATGAAAGGGCTGAAACTACTGATAAAAGCCTTTGGCAAATGTACAACCGACCACATATCAATGGCCGGCCCATGGCTTAAGTATCGTGGCCACCTCGATAATATCTCTAACAACATGCTGATAGGTGCTATCAACGCCTTCAACATGGAGCCAAATAAAGTAAAGAACCAGCTTACCGGCGCTTATGATGAAGTGCCTAAGGTGCAGCGTGAATACAAGAAACATGGTATTGGCAGCATAGTGGTAGGCGATGAGAACTATGGCGAAGGCAGCAGCCGTGAGCATGCGGCTATGGAGCCACGCCACCTCGGTGTTAATGTGATATTGGTGAAGAGCTTTGCACGCATCCATGAAACCAACCTTAAAAAGCAGGGTATGCTCGCCATCACCTTTGCCGATAAGGCCGACTACGATAAAATACAAGAAGACGACAATATAGATGTAGCGGGCCTCACCACATTCGCACCCGGTGTGCCGCTTACACTCGTATTGAACCATGCAAACGGCACCTGTGAAGAAATAACCGTGAACCACACCTTCAACGAACAGCAGATCGAATGGTTCAAGGCCGGCGGCGCATTGAATGTTATCCGCAGGGATGTCGCAGCAGCGGTATAGTACTAATGATTATTATTAATTGGCGTCCCGCACAGTAGAAGTGCGGGACGCTTTTTTTACTGGTACTGTATATATATAGGCTTGGGATATAGTTTCTTCAGCACCTCTTCAGGTGTCATGATGGTCTTCCAAGGAGGTGTCTTTATATCGTTCTTGTAGAAGAGTTTGAATCCGGTATATTGCACTGGTTCGCGTACTATCGCCAGCTTGTAGGAGTTCACCTTCTTGGCCGGGAAACCCCATCCGTCCATGTCCATCACTATCTGTATTTCAGGTTGTAGCTTTATCTGTTTATAGTTGGTCACCATCCCCTGCGTGAACCTGTGTATCACCAGCATTTTGGGTGGCAGGTTGTTTTTCTTCACCAACTGCGCCAGGTAGCCCGATACATAATTTATGTCCGCAGCATCAAAAGTGCCTATTACCGTTCCCGGCTTCTTCCCCGACTTCATGGAAAATTCAGGGTCTATGGCAAGGTGCACATTGGGCAGTTGCAGGTATTTCTCTAATTGGGGTATTTCGTACTGCACCGTACTCAGCCCCACCTGCACATCAAGGAATACTATTGCGTCTATTTTCTTCGCTATCTCCATCGCTTTATCTATCTGCGCGAAGGGCATCCTCAGTATATACTTACCGCCTTTCCCCGGCGCTCCCTGTGCGGTCACCGCTATATAGTGTATGGCGGGAATGGCGGGAGTAGATGGGTCGGCAGCAGTCCATTTCTTTACTTCACCCTGTAACTTCTTCACCATCTCGTCGGGCGGCAGTTCTCCAAGTATGCCCATGCGTGTAGAGTAAAAGTTACCGTAATAGGCTATTACCCGCTTAAAGGGCAGTATAGCGCCCGGCAGCGGATATTCCGTCTTTACCGGCCATCCATACTTAGGCGAATCATTTACGAGGCGCATGTTGGCCTTATTATAAAGTGCCGTATCCAATGTGGGAGGAGGAGGTGGCGTGGGCGCTTCCGGTTTGGGGGCCTGCACTATAGTAGGGGTGTCCTTTTTAATACTGCTTTGGGGATCTCTCTTTTCGCTTTTTTGCCCGTTCGATGAATTGCAACCTGAAAGCATAATAGCAAGACTCAGGGAAAAGATTCGTATATTGTGGATTATCATTCTTTTGTAGATGCGCTTTTATTTTTTTTGTTAAGGTTATTTTATTTAATTTACAAGCAGATAAATCAGTTTTTAATTCAGTGTAGCTTTGCCGAAAATAGGATTTGATTTTACAAATATGCGTAAACTATACCACATAAAGAATTTTATCGAATGGCATGCATTCGGGGTTTGCTCGGCCATGGGCGAACGCATGGGTGTAGCTACGGCGCGCATACGTTTGTGGTTCATTTACATTTCATTCCTCACTCTGGGGTCGCCGGTTATCGTTTATATGGTTCTGGCATTCTGGATGAATATTAAAAGGTACATCCTGCTGCGCAGGAGGAATCCGCTCCGTTATCTTTAGCATTTCCTTATGGCTTATCCTGATAGAGCCGTACTATTATGAACTATAGAGCACAGGCCCCTATGCCGTTATTCTGGGAGAAACATAAGATAAAAATACTTTCTCTTATAATTGCCATTTACAGTCTTCCGCTGCATTTCAGCCGGGCTATACCCTACTCATATGATGGAGGGTGGATGACATCGTTGAACCTGGCTATCAGGGACAAATTGGTATTCGGCAAAGATTTCATTTTCACCTATGGCCCGCTCGGCACCTTAAGCACCAGATGCAATTTGTATGTCAATAATCTGCTGTTGCTCGCCGGTGACCTATTCTTCCTTTTCGGCTGTTTTCATTTTCTATACCGGCATGTGCTTGCCAACAAAGGCTGGTTCGTTATTGCATTGATAACCATGCTCATTTTTCGCACCACAGTTTTTTCGCAGAGCCTATTTGTTATTTTCATCATTTATGCAGCACTCAATCTGTTGAATAACTTCAAAAACAACTTCGAGCTCGCCTATTGCGGATTGGCGGGGGTATTACTGTTTTTTATAAAAATCAATTACGGGATGTTGGCCATTACGGGACTGGCTGTATTGGGAGTAATCATCGCTTTCCGCGCGCCCCGAAAACTAATTTTCTTTCTGTTAATCTCTACCGGGTTATTCGCGACAATTTCCTGGGGTACGCATATAAGTGTAACAGGTTATTTTAAAAACAGCCTTGAGATGATGACGCAATATGATGAAGCCGGCTACTGGCCCATCAAGCGCAGCGAGATAATCTATATATCAGGCGTGTGCATGGAAGCAGTTATTGCCTGTATTCTATGCTATTTTGCATATAGTACCTGGAAGAAAAAAACACTGAACAAAGGTATTTTTTTCTTCCTTTGCTGTCTTGCGGCAGCCAGCCTGGTTTTGTATCGCAATGCCTATACCCGTGCAGACTTTTATCACTACGGAGAGTATTTCGCAACTATGCCCTTCCTCATCCTCGCAACCATTGTGATGTGTGGGTTGCAGCAACACATGCTATCGAAAGTGACCGTGTTTACTGTAGCTTGTTTTTCGTGGTATAATCTTGTCTATCCCGATATAGCCGATAACACACTGCTGCCTAAGTTAAAATCAAACTACTATTATGCTTATTTTTCACCGGTTGATTATGTAAAAGGCATTTTTGAAAAACGTGAAAAGAAAATGGATCCTATCCGGTTACTGAGCAAAGATAAGATACAGTACATCGGCAATAAAACGGTGGATATAATACCATGGGAAACTGAGTTGCTACATTTCTATAACTTCAACTATCACCCCAGACCTCTGCCGCAAACATGTGGGTATGCCGGTTTTTTCGACTCCCTTAACGCTGCTTATTTTTCAGGGCCAAACCGGCCGGAGCTGGTGATGATACAGAACTTTCCGATCGACTATAAATACTTTTTTTGGGAAGAACCTATGTCAAAAACCTCCTTAAGGCTCAACTACCGCTACGATGGCTTTGCGGGGGTAAACGGCCGCGATTCATTGAAGAATGGTTACTTCGATACCTACCTGCTATTAGAACATAGGGGTGATACGCAGGCATATCCAAAATTTGAAAAGATTGGCACCCGAACGGCACGGCTAAATGAGAAGATAAAAATCGATTTTCCGCCCGATGAAGCTGTCTATATGACCGTGCATTTCAAATATACTACAAGAGGTATGCTTCGCAGGATGTTTTTCCAGCCTCCTAACCTGCATGTATTCTTTTACTATGATGACGGCAACAGGGGTGCATACAGGGTATCTGTTCCTGCACTTAACCAACCTGTCCTGGTAAATAAAGTCATCCAGAACCAGGAGGAAATGAAGCACTTTTATGCCGGTGAGCTACAGGGTTGCAGGAATATGAAAATTTTCTTCTTTCACGCTATTAACCCCGGCTTTGAGCAGGAATACACCATTGAGTTCTTTAAACTGAAAAACTACTAAGATATACTCCGGCATATCTTATGGTTATTATCAGGAATGTATTTATTAACCTGAAATTATAATGTACTCATTGTTAGCATCATGCCACTCAAAAGAGGTGCTTATTCTAATATAAAGTTTTCAAAAAGTTTTTAAAAATGTCTATCTTGCAACATAGAAAACAAACCAAAGGCTATGTTAAGACGTTTGAGAATACCCTTATTATTGTTATCTGTAGGCGTATTGTCTTTTGCTGCATGTAAAAAGAACATGAGCTCTGACGACCCGTTGCCGGATGCATATTTCCCTACGGTGCTGATGAGCAGCGATAACTTTGTTTTGTATGGCCTCCATCCCGTCACGGGAGCCCGTGTGTGGGAGTTTAGTATGCCATCGGATACCTTTAACATACCTCAAAAGTGGAGGATACTGAAACCATCGCCACTTGTATATAACGATATGGTATATCAGGCTGCGGTGAACTCTGATACAATCTACAAATTAAACGCAAAGACAGGGGCGCTGGTGAAGAAAATGGTGTTACCCGGCCATACTACAGTAAGCCCTCCGGGCCATTTCTTTACAGTAATGGCTACACCAATTGCTGACGCGGGCCTTATATACTTGGCTACCACAAACGATACTTTATACGCTATAGACACAGGTACTGCGGCAATTAAGTGGAAATTCGGGTCTCCAGTGGCCAATGGCCCTGGCTCTGGCTTTGTATCTGCGCCGGTTATTCATAAGAATCGTATATATGTAGCCTATCAGGGCGACCCAACTATTAACAATGGTCACATCTACTGCCTTGACAAAACAGCAGGACCGGATATAGCCGGCAACTGTATTTGGGATTATCCCGGTGTAGGCGCTACAGATACTACCGCAAGGTTCGTTTCTTCGCCATGCGTGAGTGAGCCCTACCTATATATAGGTGGCTATAACGACAGCAATGTGTATTGTATCCACCTCGACCCGATGCCTTCATCCTCTACCCCTCCTATACCGGAGATTGGAAGGATACGCTGGACGTATAAGACCAATGGCAACATCCTCAGTTCACCTACTGCCTTTGCGGGCATGTGTATAGTAGGCTCTAACGACTTCTATGTGTACTGCATCGATACACAGACCGCAAGTCCCAGATGGAAATTCAAAACAACCAGCCAGGTGAATTCATCGCCTATCATCAGCAACCAGACTGTGTATATAGGCAGCTACGATTACAACCTCTATGCCATCAACATACTGAACGGCAGCCTGAAATGGAAATTCGCTACCAAGGGGCTGATTAAATCGAGCCCGGTGCCTTATAAGGGCAGTGTATATGTGGGCAGCTATGATGGCTACCTGTATGCTGTCGATTCGGCAAAGGGGACACTGAAGTGGAACTTCAAGATAAACGGCAACATACAGTCATCGCCTGCAGTATCCGATTATTCGGGCATACAGTATAACAGCGGCATCAGCGGCTTCAATACCAGCGGTAACAACAACTAATACCCGCTATGCGGGCTTAATACAAAGGGCTGCGCTGATGGCGCGGCCCTTTTTTTGTTTACTTCACCAAACAGTACCTTCACCGGGTAAATTCCTGGCGGGAAATTAAGCCATCCAATGTTAACAGCTGGTGGCAGCCCCCAAGGATCGTAAAAACCTGCGCCAACCAGTATCGTATCGACATGTATTTTCATCAGCCCCCCATATATTTCGTCGCCTGTAGGCACAAGTTCCAACATTGCCGTATAATTTGTGCCATTATAAAGCGTATCCGCTTCACCACCGGGAAACATGCCCACCAACGAAACACTATACCCTCACCCATCGATAAGGCGCTGCGCATTGCCATTTACAAAGAAAGCCACGCAAATAATCAGGAGCAGGTTTTTCATCAGGAAAATACTTTCACATTAATACCGGAAATTATCTGAAAGTATTGTACCCCTCCGGGCGTCGTTATGAAATGAGAGAAATGCCGTAACTTCATACCATCATATGCTGCAACAAAAACGCCCTTACATAAATGGCATAAACAGATTATACTTGGTTCTTGCCGTATTGCTATCTACCGTCATTCCCACCAAAGCGCAAGCACCTGACACCCAGCCAAAACCATATGATTGGTCGAAAGTGGTGCGGGTGGACATTGACTGGAAAAAATATCCCGGAAAGTATAAGGCCATCAGGGATATATTAGACCACATGGCCAAGGATGCTGCGGGGATGGCGATATTTGAAAATATAGCCAAAAACAATCCCGGCGTGCTGAAAATAAAAGACAAAGACGACGTGGTGAGCGCGAATAGGGTGGAGGGTGTGGACGCGGTATTTGCGGCAGACCTTGGCGTGAGGCTTATAAAACAGGACATGAAGTATGACCCGATAGACAATGACCTGGTCATCAACTTTACAAAAGGGGGCGAGCTGCTGAGTTTTGACGAGGGGACGCACCACTTTTTTAAAGTGAGCCTGAACAATATAGTTGCCACCGAACTGGAACGTGCAGGGTGGCAGCGCACAACAGCGGAAACAAACTGCAGGGCGCTGATAGCAAAAATGAACCCGAAGGAAAATTACCTTTTCAATAACTACAAAGACCTGATGGGCGAAAAATTCTCTACAGGTGATATTGAGCATTGCCGGAAAAAGCAGGTGACTATTCACAACATTAAAACCAATACAAAAGACACCTATACCTTTACGGATGTGGTGACGGACGCACTGAAGGAATACAGGATGTATGCCGAGGACAGAAAAAGAAACGCCTACATAATAGACACAAGGGAAATGCCGCTATCCAGAAAATACACGGATAAGCTGGGCGAGCCGCACCGATCGAAGGAGCCGGTATTTAATGTACGGCTGGGCGAGAACCGCTCAAGAGACTTGCAGTTCGGACCGGCCACTGGAACAGACTACATAGCGCTCAGCGCCGGGCAGCAGAATGAATACAAGAACCTGGACGTATATTATGATGACGCGCAGCAGGGAAAAGTGGACAACCCTACTGTGCTGGTGCGCATAAAAGAGGAATATCTGGCACAACTGAAATATGACACGAAGGCACTGAACTCGCAGAAAATGCTGGAATATGTGGACAGGTTGAAAAAATACTTTGATAAAGACTACAAGCCCGTAACCGACTACCTGGCAGTGATGGACAAGGCAGTGGAGCAGGCAATGAAAAGAAACCCCTACCTGGAAGGTGCAAACGAGGTGATAATGGCGGAAACTATTTACGCACAATCGAAAAAGAAAAAATAAAACCACACAAAATGGAACCTCTGAACTTAGCAGTAAAAATAGCCGTGAATAGCTGGAATGCCACACTGGCAATGACCAACGATGTGCTGCGGCAGATTGCCGACGAAGATATGCCGAAAGAAGTATCGGCGGGGAGAAATACCGGCACGTACTTATTGGGCCACCTGGTGGCGGTACATGACCGGATGCTGCCACTGCTGGGCATAGGGCCGCAACGCTACCCACATTTTGATGACTTGTTTCTTTTAAACCCTGATAAATCGGGCAAGGAGTTTCCACCCGTAGCAGAATTGCGGGCTAAGTGGGAAGAAATAAACAGCGCGCTGAATGCCACTTTCAGCACAATGGCACCCGAAGACTGGCTGGCGAAGCATACTTCAATATCGGAAGAAGATTTTGCGAAACAGCCGCACCGCTGTAAACTGAGTGTGCTTGCCAGCCGCACCACACACCTTGCCGAACACTACGGGCAACTGCTCTTTTTGAAGAAAAAGGAGTAGAACACTATTAAGAATGAAAAGACTTTCAGCACTCCTGATTATAGCGCTTGTTTACCTGCCCCTGAAAGCCGGGGCATGGGGCAAGCAGGGGCACCAGATAATAGCCGAAATAGGATTCGGGATGCTTGACGAGAACACCCAAAAGGAGGTGAGGAAGTATCTGGACAATATTAGTGTGCCCTCGGCAGGCACCTGGATGGACGATATGCACAACAATCCCAGGTATGCTTATATGAAACCCTGGCATTACATAAACCTGGAAAAAGGCGGAAGATACAAACCAAATGATGAGCACAATATAGTGCATGAACTGAACAGGGTGATAGAAGAACTTAAGCATAAAGAAACCCTAACCAAAGCGCAGGCACAACAAAACCTGCTAGTGCTGTTTCACCTGACGGGCGATATAACCCAGCCGCTGCATACCGGTTACGGCGAAGACTGTGGCGGAAATAACGTGGAGGTAACTTATGGCAACAAACCATCTAACCTGCACAAGGTGTGGGACAGCGACATAATAGACGAAGAAGCAATAACAAAAGACGACTGCATGGAGTTGCTCGCCACGCTGACTGACGAAAAGATTGACGCCATAAAGACAATAGACCCCGAGGCATGGATGAAGGACTCCCGGCAGTTGCTGGGCCGCATTTATAATTTTAAGAATGATACTATAAATGCCGCCTATGTGAACCGCAACAAGGTAGTGGTAAAGAGGCAACTGCTGTACGCAGGCATACGCCTTGCCGCCACACTGGATAATCTCTTCAAAACGCCAACTACCGCCACCGGCATGAAGGCATTTAGGCGGCGCACGCACGGCCCGGATACTGTGACATTGGAACATACCTGGTACAGGTCCTACTTTGTGAACAGCGCGCATATACCCTGGGTGGTGGAGTACACACTAAGGGCTGCTGATGTGAACTGCGAAGACCCGATAAAGCGGTCGGACAAATTTGCACCGGACCCCCTCAATGTAAGTGCGACAGACCTGGACAAAGACTATGCGGGCAGCGGCTATGACCGCGGGCACAATATGCCCGCAGCCAATAATGGCTGCAATGGGCCACAAGCTATGGCAGAGTGTTTTTACTTCAGCAATATGTTTCCGCAAACACACAGGCTCAATGCCGGAGCATGGAAAACGCTGGAAGTACAGGAGCGCGATATGGCTATAGCCCATGACTCAATCTACGTGTGGATAGGCAGCTATGGCGTAGCCAAAAAAATAGGCGCGAAAAAAGTAGTAGTGCCTAAATACTGCTGGAAGGTGATATACAACTACAGTACCAAAGAATGGTCAGCCTATATTTTCCCCAATACCACTACGGTATCAGGAAAGCCAGTGGATTTCAGAACAACGGTTGCGGATATAACCGCCAAGTCGGGATTTGAGTTCAGGTAAAGATTACTCCACCTTCACAAACTTACGCACCAGACTGCCATGTTCTCCACGCAACCTTATGTAATACAGGCCGGCGGGCAACGCCTTGATATCCACCTTTGCATGCCCATTGTGCACTGTCGCGGTTAAGAGCGACTGCCCTACCTCGTTGGTAATATCATATGCTGCATATGCGCCATCGGCCATAGAGATGAACAGCTCCTTGGTAGCAGGGTTAGGAAATATCTGAACTTCGTTTAAATAAGTGCTGCTTACAGGTGAGCCTAATGTACATGGCAATGGGTAAACAGTGAACGTATATATTGCATTGCAGCCCATAAGGGAATAGGAGATATTAACCGAGCCGGCCATTACACCTGAAACAATACCCGTTGTGCCACCTACTGTAGCTATCGACGGATTGCTGCTAGACCAGAAACCGCCGGGGGTAATACTACTGAGCGTAGTAGGTATACCTACGCAACCTGTATGCGAACCTGTAATGGCCGCCGGGGTTGGGCTAATCATAATGGTGCGGGTAGTGGTATAAGGCGTACCGGACTTATACACTGTGAGGGTCATTGTAAATGTGCCTGCTGCTGCGAAACATACAGTGCTGGTATCGGATGTGGGGTTGAGAATCGTTCCGCCTGCCCCACTCCACCTGAGGCTATCAATAGCGCCGGTAGTTGTATTATCGAACAGGAAACAATCACCGGCACAACCTGATAAACTCGGGGTAACGGTGAAAGAAGGTACGGGTGTGGCGGTAAAAAGTGTACCGCTTAAAGTAACAACATCAACCGCGAATGAAGGGTCAGTAGCAGGCGCTACCGCATCGTTTACCCATCTGAAACCAATCTTCACATTAGGATTGTTATTAGCACTTGTAGGTAAAGCAAATGTGTAGCTTGTCCATAACCCTTGCCCACCCGGACAAATAGGCGCAGTCTTTGCCGGATCGCTCAATAAGCTCCATGTCGTACCATCATAATACCACACAGTAGCATTATCGTTAGTTACATCACCTGCTTCTATATAATTGAAAGATAAAGAAATAGTGTACCTGCCTGTACAATTTATAACAGGAGACTCTGCCCGCCTGTTTGTACTCCCTCCCGCTCCATCATAATAAGATGCGCCCATATCGCTCAAAATAGTGGAGCCAACATGCAATGTAGCCCTGGTGGCAGTAGTTGATGCTGCTACACAACCGGAACCACAACCACCGGATGTATACCCATTCTCAGCGCAACTAACATACCACTCGTTCGGGAAGGTTCCTTCCGTGCCGGTTGAAGTAATAGCCCATGTGCCGTTAGGCCCTGTGTAACCTGATGCTACCGCACCTGATGTGCTGCCGCTTTCAAAATTTTCTGTCCAGAAAATTTGGGCGTTTGTATAAATGGCCGAAAAAAGCAGACAATTGATTAAAGTGAGTATTTTTTTCATAACCTTTTTTCTTAAAGATAATGAAAAAATAACATAATCAAATATTAATTGCAGATTATTACGCCCCCTCATCGGGGCCATCGTCCATGTGCAGCTTATGAAACAGCCTGTGAATGGCCGGGGCAAGTATAAAACCGATATTGGTGATAAAAACGACCCCACTGAAAAGGGCATAAGCCGAGGAGAAAACCTTACCCGAAAAATTGTCAATAGTGACTACAGGCCCCATGCCGCTAAGTATCATAGAGGCATTGTGCAGGGCATCAATCCAGGGTATATGTGCCACGTAATGGTACCCGAAAACACCAAGGAGCAGGCAAAAAGATAAAATGCCGGCAGCTATAAGCATGTTTCGCAATAGCCTGCTGTAATACACCTTCACGGGGGCCAGTGGCTGTTCCTTGTTTTCGTACATGATCAATGACATTTAAAATGTTCGAACGGTTCTTTGCACGACAGGCATTTATACAATGCCTTGCAAGAGGTGGGCCCGAACCGGCTTACCAGTTCCGTTTCTTCCGACCCGCAACGCGGACAGCTCGTTATTTCTTCCTCAAAAAGGCCCAATGCCTGAAATGCTTTTCTGTTGGGCGGGGCTATGCCATATTCTTTCAGTTTCACTTTTCCTTCTTCGGTCATCCAGTCTGTTGTCCATGCTGGGCTGAGTTGCGGCTCTATAATTACATTTTTCACGCCATGGCTGGCCAACGCCATTCTTATGCCAATCGCAATCACATCCATAGCCGGGCAACCGCTGTAAGTGGGCGTAATGGTCACTTTTACCGTCTGCGCATTGTCCCCGTCAATAATTTCCACTTTACGTACAATGCCAAGGTCGAGAATGGTAAGCACCGGCACCTCGGGGTCTGTTACTACTGACAGCCATTGCCAAATATCATCACTGGTCATACGCGCACGCTTTACTTTTGTTTTAAAAAATGATTGTTTACCATTACCGTACCATCAGGCGCTTTGGATATAATGAGCGCATCGGAGGGGCGAAGCATCAGCTCGTCCATAGCTACATAGGTAGGCTTAGGCATATTTCTCAGTTTGCACCTTACCGACCTTACATTGTCAGGTATCAGGAAATACTTGGAAGTGCGAAACCACATGCCATGATTATCCACACTCTTGTTGGTAACGGCATCACACTCGCTTACTACGGCACCATGATCCCCAAGCAGCTGTAGGGTTACATATGGAGACCTGAAGTCCTGGTTGCCGAGCAGGAACCAGCAGGAAAATTCATACAGTTCTTTCCCGGGGATTGATGTAACGGGGATGGTAACTAATACCGTACTATCCTTATCCTCAGCCGGCACCCCACCGGCGCCGAATAAATGCGTGCCTGATTTTTCATTGTAGTGGTTTATGTAACATGCGGCAGAAGTATTGATAATAGTATCAGCCTGTTTCATAAATGGCAATATGGCTGCAATGCTGTCGGCATACTTTTTGTCATTTGCAGCGAGGCGGTCGGGATAGCAGGCATATACATGGCATTGCGAAAAATGCCCTATAGCCTCGGATGCCTGCAGCAGGTATTTCTGATCAATATTCAGGGAGTCTTCTTCAAAATGCATGAGGAGGAATGGCTTCCTGTTCTTAATATCACGCAATATTGGCTTATCTGTAAAGGGGCCTCCATCTATCTTCACCTGGCCCATGGCCTGCGACCATGATGAACGCGACATCATAACATCTATCACCGGCAAATGTAATTGCAGCGCAGCCTTGGCACATAGCATAATCTTCCAGTCGGGGTCTCCTACCCATAGTTTTTCAGTGCCTATGTGGAAGTATGGTATAATGAGTATAGCCTGAAAATCATTGCCCGAATAATGATGCTCGTTTAAAAATGTCTCCCAGCCTTGTTCCTTAGGCGTGTACACCACTCCATAATAGTATTCTGCTTTGAGTGAAAGGTCGCGGGTAAACTTCACGTAGCCTGATGCTTCGTAACCCCACAACCCGAGAGACAGTAATAAGAGAGAATAGCCCAATACATATTTCTTCCATCCCTTCATTCCGGCGCAGAAGTGGTATAATACTACGACAGCATAAATGGTGACGATGTAATAAAAAATCCAACTGAAACGCCCCAGCGACCTGAACTGCTTAAAAATAGACATGTACTGCATTATCCACTCCATGTGCCACTTAAACGGTATGCCCATGCCGAATAGCAGTGCCGCGAAAGCTGTAAACAACCATACTGGGGAGAAACCATATTGGCCACCTACTACATGCAACCGCTTCTGCCTTATGCTTTTTATCAGCGATAGCAGCAAGCTGATGACCACTATCAGCATAACCGCCAGGCCAAGGTAGGCATAACCCTCCCCTCCGCTGCTGACCATATGGTACTTTTCAGACTTCTCAAAGGTGCTCCATACAGGTGAATAGGTGGAGGTGACTAACTGTTTTATCTGGGTACAGGTTTCGTGCAATGTATAAAACGGGCTTGCCGGGCGGTCTTTAACAGGGTCTGTGAACTTCATTACCACCCCTATCACACCCAGTACAAAGACAACAGAGGTAAGCAACAGGATAGCATGTTTCATTTTAGCCATGAGTTCTCCCTTCACAAAAAAGAAATACCCAAAGAGGTAGAAAGTCGTCCATACCAGCATCAGTGCTGCATAATAAGGATGAAGGAAGGCTGCAATGCATCCTGTAACGAAAAAATAAACACAATAGCGCCAGTGGCTGCGCTCGTGATACCCTATAGTCCAGTAGAAAAGCATGGGGATAATACAGGGAAACGCCAATGCGTAATGCCCTTTGAGGCGCAATATCTGCGGTGTGCAAATACAAATGACACCCGCAAAAACAATGGCCCAGAAAGGCGGCACCTTAAAATGCAGCAATATCCCGTAAACATAAATTATGGACAACACATAAGATATGCCCAGCAAAATCCAGTACACAGCCAGTGCCTGCTCAGCAGTAACACCACCTATACGCGCCAGCAAAACCGATAAAACCGGCTGGCCATCGGTATAGACTATATGCTCGCCATAGGGATAATTCATCCCGTCGAACCAGTACCCGCTGCCGAGTGTGCTATGATAGATGTAGGTGAATGTATTCTTTATGGCATCGCCACCAAGCTCGGGAATAACGTGGGCCGGATTTGTGACCATACCCGAAAGTGTAAGTATGACCAACCCTACTGCAAAAACGATAGCCACAAAAAGCCATATGGTATTTCGCAGTTTATTCATCAGGTCTATTTGAAAAGCAACTTTACAAAATTCAGCATTTCGGGCAATAAGATACGATAATCCATTTTACGGAAACGGACATTTTCTTTGAGCGTAATGGAAATAGCCTTCACGCGCAGCTTTTTACCTTTGAAGCAATTGCGGACGAACTCAAGGTCAAACAGGTAGCGGTCTATGGTAGTTTGTTGAAAAAGTGCAGCCACCGGCCGCTTGAAACCTTTAAGGCCGCATTGGGTATCGGTAATAGGCAATGACAGGAACAAACGGATAAGCATCCTTAAAAAGCGGGAAATAACCCTGCGCATAAACGGCACCTGGGCGTAATATTGTTCGTTCTTCACCCCCACCCCCACATCGTACTCGTTTTTTCGCAACCCATCATAAACGGTATAGAGGCTCTCCATGGTATAGGGCATGTCAATATCCGTATATATTATAATCTCCCCTGAGACCACCGCTACACCCTGCCTGAGCGCATATCCCTTGCCCCGGTTCTCTTCATACCGTACCACTTTAATGCCGGGAATATGCTGTTCAAGAAAAGCCAGCCCCTCGTTGGTTTCTTTGCTTGCGGCACCATCCATCACAACGACCAGCTCCACCGCACCATCAGCTTTTTCGCAAAAGCTGTGATAGGCGGCATCTACTATTAGCTCCCATCCCGGAGGGGGATTATAACAGGGTAAAACTAATGATGTGGCCATTCAATGAGATTAAGAATAAATATACCGGGCAAAGTAGCAGATAAAATCACCACTCCATACCGGGGTATGCACGCTGCATGAATTGGAGCTCAGCAAGTATATAGCCCAGGTGCTCGGAATGACGGCCATCTTTGCCCCCCTGCTGCATCCAGGTATCTTTGGGCGCAATAATATTCGCTTCTGCAAACACATTGTGAACTATGTCGGCCCAGGGTTGTTTCAATGCATTGAGGTTAACGCTTATACCCTGCTGCAATAACACATTATCTGTCTCGTTGGCAATGAACAGCTCACCTGTATAGCTCCATAACTCGTTCACGGCCTTTTGCATACGCTCATGGCTTTCTTCCGTACCATCTCCCAGCCTCACCACCCACTCACTGCTCCAGCGCAAATGATAAGTCACTTCTTTCAGCGACTTTTCTGCTATGGCAGACAAGGTTTCATCCTTGCTGCTTACCAGTGCTTTAAAGAAAAGATAATTAAAGGCATCGTAGAAAAAAGCACGCGCTGTGGTATATGCCCAATCGTTATTAGGCTGCTCCACCAGCAGCACATTCCGAAAATCCCAACCATCACGCAGATACGCCAGATCATCTTCATCCACAGGTGAGCCTGTGGCAAATACCTGCTGCAATGCTACAGATGTGAAAGTATCCGTTTTTGCCTCTGGCGAAAATGCGTTAAACTGCTCGGCAGCATATTGGTATAAGCTACGGGCGCGACCCAAATGGTCGAGCGATGTGTTGGTGAGGGCGATGTCTTGCTCCAGCACCGGCCCGTGCCCACACCATTCGCCCAACCTGTGCCCTATTATTAGCGCGTCATCAGCAAGGCGTAGTGTATAGTCCAGTAAGCGGGAATCCATGAAATATCTTATCAATTAATATGGTCAACAATCATAAATCATACATCAAAAATCATTCATCACATATACTTCACTTCATCGGGCAAATTATAAAAAGTAGGATGGCGGTATATTTTGTCGTTCGCCGGGTCGTAAAGCGACTCCGCTTCGCCGGGGTCGGAGGCATGGATATGCCTGCTCTCCACAACCCAAATGCTCACACCTTCCATACGTCGTGTATATACATCGCGCGCATTTTCTATTGCCATTTGCGCATCAGCAGCATGAAGGCTACCTGCGTGCTTGTGGTCGAGGCCTGCCTTGCTGCGGATAAACACCTCCCACAATGGCCATTCGCTTTTATTCTTTATTTCCTTTTCCATGTCAAACTCTTAAAAAATGAAGTGTGCTACAGCATTATGCGGCTTTAGCCGCTTTTTCTTTCCTCTTTTGCGCGTGTGCCATTGCGGCATCCCTCACCCATTGCCCGTCTTCCCAAGCCTTCTTCCGGGTTTCAAGCCGCTGCTTATTGCAGGGGCCATTGCCTTTTACCACATTCCAGAATTCATCCCAGTTGATAGCGCCGAAATCATAATGCCCGCGCGCCTCATTCCATTTCAGGTCTTTATCCGGTACATCCAACCCCAGTACTTTGGCCTGCTCCACGGTCACATCCACAAATTTCTGTCTCAACTCATCGTTAGTAAAACGCTTGATCCGCCACCTGACGCTTTGCTCTGTATTCGGACTTTCGGCATCGGGCGGGCCAAACATCATAAGCGACGGCCACCACCAGCGATTAAATGCATCCTGTGCTAATTTCTTCTGCACTGCGGTACCCTTAGACAGGGTAAGCATTATCTCAAAGCCTTGCCTCTGGTGAAAACTCTCCTCCTTGCATACGCGCACCATTGCACGTGCATAGGGGCCATAAGATGTACGGCAAAGCGGCACCTGGTTCATAATAGCTGCGCCATCTACCAGCCAACCTATTGCACCCATATCGGCCCAGGTAAGCGTAGGATAATTGAATATGGATGAATATTTCGCTTTACCGGTATGCAACTGGTCATATAGTTCGTCACGGGTCACGCCTAATGTTTCGGCTGCGCTATAGAGGTAAAGCCCGTGGCCGGCCTCGTCCTGCACTTTTGCCAGCAATACCGCCTTGCGGCGCAAGCTTGGGGCACGGGTTATCCAGTTGCCTTCCGGTAACATGCCTATGATCTCGCTATGGGCATGTTGCGATATCTGCCTGATAAGCGTTTTGCGGTAATCATCCGGCATCCAGTCTTTAGGCTCTATGGTTACATCTTTGTCTATCAGTGCATCAAAATGCTCCTGGAAGGAATGGGCCATTTATATAAAAATTTATAACTACAAATATACGATATAAAAAAATAACGCTGCTTTATACCTCATCACTTATTCACATAAATAATTTTCCTCACAAACCAATTTATGCATTAATCTACTGTGCAAACAGGAACCTCAGCGTCACACCCGCACGGGTAGTAGTTGTGGGGTATGAATTGGACACGTAGGGTATGGTCTGCTGGCGGTCGTAATAAAAATGCAGGGTGAGTTTCTGGTTCACGGAATAATCTATGGTCGGCGATATACGTATCACCTTCTGCCCGCGCGACACTACATTAATGTTGTTGGCGAGGAAGGTATTGCTCGATTTATCATCACGCAAACCAATATCCAGCTTGCAGATAAGCTCATTCTTCAACCTTTTCACACCCAATACGGTAAATGGCAGCTTTATACCTCTCTTTCGGAAGCCGATACCTACCACATATTCCGTACTTGCGTTCTCGCTTATCTGGTAATCTATAAGGCTCAGGCTCTGCATTTTCGACTTGCGGATGTCAAACCTTGCAGAAACGTTATTTTTAAATGCCATATCAAAACCTATGAGGGGGTTTAATGCCTGAGAAATAGTGACATTCGGCACCTGGAAGAAAGGCACATAGTTGTTTGAATTCGAATCGAGGAATGACGGGAAGCCCAACCCGTAAAGGTCATTAAAGAGCAGGTTTGAGTTGAACGCGTTCATAGACATGGTGCTTGTATATGCATGGCTGACTATGAAATTCGTAAACATTTCTTTGAATAGCGGCAATTTTGAAAGGCCGTTGTAAGTCACCTTCCAGTTGGGCAACGGCGTGTAATACTTGAAAGGATTATCGCTCACCTTAGTATGCTTGTAATCTATCAGCGCGGCATTTTCAGGGCTTTTGCCTGAATAAGCGGCAATGAATGAAGGGATAAGCACATCCTGCGAGAATGGACCATAGCCTTTGTAGTAGCCGGGATTGGAAGGATCAGGCACGCCATTGGTATATGGGTTACTTGTTCCGAGCCTGCGCGAAATGACTGTTCGGTTAGAAAGGAATTGGTTATAAGTAGGTGAGCCCACCTCGGTATTTTTAAACATTGTTTTGATAGCAACATACGATATGTTGAAAGCCCCGCCCTCATATGGGTTCAGATGATGGAACGAGCTGTCAGGGTGGTAGCTGGTATCTGCATATAATTCGCTGTGCGATTTGCTGAATGTCTGCGTGAGCGTCAGGTCCACCCGGAAGTCTTTGTGAGGCAGCAGCGTAGCCTGGGCATTCAGGTTCCGCGAATAGTTTTGCTGGAACTGGGCGTTGAAGAACGTATCCCTCGAAAGCCTGTTGGCATTTGCCTGCCGGGAAAGCCACGCACCATCAGGCTGGTAACCGTAAACAAAATTAAAGCCCGGCGCACCAGAATAATTATTGACACCCAAAAACCGGGTACTATCCATATAGCCGGGCAGAATTGTGCCTGCCGTTTGTGAATAGTTAACCGTAACACGGTTCACCATAGTAAGCACACGCCCTATCACTTCCTGTGTCGTAGATAACTCCGGCACTTTGCTGCGCCTCAGTTTTCTTGCAGCTTTGCGTTCTTTTTTCTTCTTTGCCTTTTCTGCTACTTTCTTCGCATGTTCCTGTGCTCTAAGCACCTTCACCACCGAATCGATTTGCTTATCGGTCATATTGGCGGTATTTATGCCTTGAAGCAGGTCTCCGTATTTTTCTTTTATCGGGTCAGCTTTTTCCGGTTCTTTCTTCTTATCCGGAGGTTCTTTCTTCTTTACACTGCTATCCGCTTTAGCCGTATCCGACTTTCCTCCCGGCTTAAGCAGCCCACTTTCGTCTCCCTTTTTCACATTATCTTCAACAGCATCTTTGCGCGAGCCTGGCTTGCGCAAATCCTTCACGTTCTTCTTGGCATCCCCCCCTCCCGGCATGACGGTACTACCCTGAGGCTGACCCGGCCCCGGCTGTTTTTTCTTTGCCCTCGGACTATTGAGCGCCCGCAGCCAGCGCGACTTATTGTACAACTGCATCATATTCAACTCGCCGGTTATTGTTTTTGTTTGCGTATTGCCTATTGTATTGCCCAGTTCATACGCCACAGGGGGGGCAGTAGTCCAGGTGTAGTTGGCCGAATAACCCAGGCGGCAATTCATCCAGTCGGTAAATGGCAGCTTTGCCAATGGCACATTGTAGGTACTGTTGAATGTCTGGTTGTAATAAGTATTCTTCCCGAAAGTGCCTATCTGCCGCCACAGCGAGTCTTTCTTTTCTTTTGTGTTCACACGGCCGTAAGGCTCGTCTATCCGCGAGATATTTGTAGCGGCATAATCCAGCGATAGGGACCTCATCAATTCCCATCGAAGCGTATACGCACGGTTCCAGGTAAAATTCTTGTAGAATGTAGGAGGTATCCTGTAGCCGCTGCCATCATTAAAATCGCGCACTTTCGTTTCTTCAGTAATCCTGTTCAGGTCATTGCGCATGGTAAACGTGGAAGGCAAGGGGGTCAGGTTAACATCCTTGACAAGCGAAAGCCATTTAGACCTCGATTTTATCATCCTGCGGAAAGGCTCAATTGGTTTTGTTTTAAGTGCATAAGTGTAACCCAGTCCGTACTTCTGCGTTTTCATCTGGTCTTTTTCAATGGTAGGGTTACGCTTTACCTGGTCATTGTAAGAATAGCTGAAATCGAAATTCTTTACGCTCCACGGCATGCGCTTTTTCGTTGCCGGTGCGGCAGGGTTGCCCTGTATCCGCACATTGGTGAAGTTAAAGCTCTTTATAGAGGTGAAATCCTGCGCCACTTTTCTAATCGAATCCCGCGCCTGCGCGTTCTTAGCGCCACTTAACTGATCACCCAACAATACATCCTCGTTATACGGGTCGTATTTGGGCGTGCTTACATTTTGTGTATAACCCGCAAAGAACGGCAATTGGACACCCCAGTTCTTTGGCATTACTTTACCAAGGTTCAGGTTGGTTGATGTATTGTATTGATAATAGTTATCCTGCAGGCGCTGGTTTATCTTTTGGTCAATATTGCCGTAGCCGGGGGTATGCATACTACCGGAGAGATTGACGTTACCAAGATCAGCAAGCTGCACAGATACCTTACCGGCAGCAGCATAGCCCGCACGGTCATAAATACCCGCCATCCTCAGCTCATCAAACCATACCTCAGCACACTTCGGCAAGCCGTCATCACCGGGGGTCTGCGGAGTCTTTTTAGGATTAAACAAACCCAGCATTATATTCTTTGCCGCGCCTATATTCGGGTTGCCCAATACTACAATAGTATTACCTTTAGAATCCTTGGTTGTATAAGGCTGTGAGTTAGGCAGCCCTTTGGCATCTCTTTCTTTTTTGGCGTTTACGAGGTCCTGTAATAATAAGTTTACCTGGTTTGCCGCAGGCCATACCTGCACATCCTGAGTGCTACCCGGAGCAGTTACAGCAACCGGCACTACATACTCATAATAGTTCTGCGTAAAATCGCTGCCTATACGGATAAAAGCACTCACATCGGCATCCCTTATTGCCGGCGAACCCACCATTGATTCGGCATGGATAAATGTGCGCAGATAAGTGAACTGGCGCATATCCACGTTTACCTCTTTATACACAGCCCTGCGACTACCCTCCATCAGCGCGCAAGCCCTGAGAGATATAGACTGCTCGTTCATTTGCAATGGCCGCTGCTGGCCCTGCACATTGGTAACCTGGCGGTTAACGCCCGGTGGCAGTACATAATTCACCGGGTCGCGGCGTCCGTTTTCTTCAATATTTACTGACGTTACTGTAAAATCGGTAAGCCCCTGGCCCTGCTGTTGGGGTATGTTCTCATCTGGGTTATCAAGATTGTAAATATAGGTACGCCATTGGTTACGGCCCAGCTCCAGCGTAGCAAAGCGAAGGATGGTGCTGTCTTCCCACCCACTGAGGAACATACGCATAAAACGTATAGACCTGAAATCGGATATACCACCTATACGGTGTGTAAACTCACGCACGGGGATTTTAAACTGATACCACCTTTCCGGCTCGGTCTTGCCATTTGGCAGCTTCACACCATTAGGATTATCCTGTATGCTTACTATATAATTTGTACCTACCTGCATATTGGGCGTGAAATCGATACGGTACTGAAAATAACTCTCCGATTGATTAAGCGTATTGTCCCTGTTCACGTCCTCCGATTCAGGTATAGTTGTGGAAGAAGTGGCGAATGTAGCATTTGCGGCAGTGATCGGCGAATTGCCTTGCGGGCTGTTATATTTCTTATAACGACCGAGAATACCAAGCCCATCGCCATTGTTCATCTGGTCGTAATCCTGCCCCCTGAAAAAGTGATAGTTATCTGTGGCCGGGTCACTATATGCGTCCATATATGCCGGGCTGCCTGCACCTATCTTCTGGCGCAGCTTAAGGAGGTAATTTGCAAAGTATTCACGCTCATTATACTGGCCGCCCCCGGACGAATCAGGCAGGCCATCATAACCCACATCCTGCAATGTTCGCGAGGTAGGGTCATTATCGAAAGCACGGGTTATCTGTTGGGCAAATTTGGGCACATAACCAAAAGCGGTCGTATCCAGCTTAGAGGCATCAAAAGGCGCGGGAATACCATTCTCAAAAAACATCCTGGAATCCTTCACCACATCTTCAGAAATATTCCCGAGATTAAAGAACAATGACCCGCCTTTTGCATTCGGGTTTTTGTCATGCACCAACGGGTCCATTACCCAAAACTGAATGTACTCCACATTGGATGCTTCAAAGTCTGTATTATCTATCGGGCGGGTAATACCACCCCACCTCACGGTAGGGTTCAGCAGTTTTCCGTCATTATCCACATTATCCGCGTCAAAGTTGTAGGGGCCGCGGTCTTTAGGGTAAAAACCTATATCAAACGTTGCCAGCATGCTTTGTATAGACACAACCTGCTTGTTCGGAAACACATCCTTTTGCTGGATCAACCTTATAAAGTGCTGAAGCGGCTCTTTTGATACATATGCCGGAACTCCGCCTCCATTATCCTGTAGCAGTGTCGGCTCTATGCTGTACCACGCAAACTTACCACGGTTCACACCTACTTTCAGGTCGTTGTGCAACGCCGACTCGGGGAACAGTTTTTGATTGTTCACACCAATGGCCCCAAACGGAGTAGCTGCAAGCGACCATGCCTGCGATGGAAATTTGAGGTCGTAGCTGCTGCTGGTGCCTTCAAAGTTATCTATATACACAGAGCCTTCCGGGTCTAACGCAGCTATCTGCTTGGGCTGCCCCGGCAACAGCGCAGCTACCTCCACATTACTGTTCAAAAAAGATGGCGCGGTAGTGGAATAGACCGGCAGTTTATCCAACGCACGCGATAGTGAGGGCATCTCTGACTGATAGTTGGCATCCAAGCCTAGAACCGTATTCTTAATCGGGTCTTCGCCGTAGCTCACCTGTTGGGTAAACGGCCGCTCATTCAGCCGCATGAATGTGCCGCCTATGTTCAGTTTTTTATTTACATAATAATCCACCCTCGACCCCATGAAATTCTGCTGCTGAAAACCGAATGTGGCATTGTCTTCATACTGAATATTGATAGGCACCCCTGAATTCAAGATACCCGTATTCAATATCTTTATGCGGCCTAAACTGTAATCCATAGTATAGTCCTGGTTCTCCACAAGCCTTGTGCCGCCTGCCGAAACAGAAACGGAGCCCGGCGGTATATTGAATCCTCCAAGGAAGATGTCAGACGATGAAGATGATTTATAGCTGCCACGCAAAATATACCTGTCTATCTGCTGTGATTGCTGGGCCACCACCTTGGTAGAATCGTACAGCACCTGGTACACATACTTTTTATACAATTTAGGGTCTGGCTGGGCACCAAATGCTGATGCCGAAAGGTCGCTTCCGAATGGCTCCAGAACTGGGAAGATAATCTTGCCCTGCTGTGTGTTAATCGTGGTACCTTCCACAAAGTCGAATATACCATCGGGTACCTGGTCATTTTGCGCGTTAAGCCGGTCAAGGTTGAGCAGCGTAAGCAGCGGTATACCTTTTGAAGGCCCATCCGGTATATACCTGAGGTCTCCGCCTGCCGGCTGTTGGTATAAGATATTGAGCACAAAATTTTCCTTTGATACACCCAGGCCGCCTAGCGCATAAACATTCTTCATCATCAGGTCCCAAACTGGCAATGTCGGCCTTGCCGACGTACCCTTTAACAATTTCAGGAAGATTACTTTTGAATTGGTGGTATCGGGCGGCAGGTCTTCCGCGAATTCACCCACCTGATACACCTTCCCATTATAAGTATAGCGGAAGGCCACGCCCAGCACATCTTCAGGGTTCATCTGGGTATTCAGCATGATGTAGCCTAGCTGCGGATGAAAAGAAAATTCGGAAGGGGAAAGCTGGCGGGCCGTTGTAGCCTCAAAATCCTGTCCCTGTACAAGGCCTAAAGTGGTAACCAGGGTATTTATAGCTGAACTCTGAAGTCGACTGAACTGGTTTTGCACCAGTTGCCTGTAAAGGAAGTTCGATTGGTTATCGGGCAGCCCATTGCGCACAGTCGTGTTAGGATTGTACATCGACTTATTGTATGGTTGGGCCTCACCGAGATCCATGAAACACTCCACATTGCGCACGCCATTCACCACGCCATTCCTGTTCGTTATCCATACCTGTATCTTGCTGATGTTTATGTTGGAACGGAGCTTTGGAAAATCCTTCAAAGCATAGTTGTAATTATCACGGAAGAAATGCGATAACAGGAAGTTCTTATTGTCTTCGTAGCCGCTTGCTTTTATTGCTATCTGCTGCGACTGCGCCCCTCCTTGAATCGTGAGGCTCTTACGCTGCGATTTTTGCTGCGAAAGCACGGCTGTTACCCATAGCTTACCGAATTGTAATTGTGTCTTCAAACCAAACAATGACTGCACACCATTGATCAGGTTGCTCCTGAGAGGGAAGCTCACATTACCGGCCTCAATTTTTTTAAGCATTTCATCCTCCTTCCCGTTATAGTCCAGCTTCTGGATGTTCTGGTAGTCGAATGTTGCTTTTGTATTGTTACTTATGTTCAGCTTCAGTTTATCACCAACAGTCGCCAGCAGATTGATGTTCATCTGCATATCGAAATCGAAGATGCCATATTTCTGCGCCCTTTGCGGTAGGGTGGGATTTTTTATGTTCTGCCAGTTCCCGCCGAATGTTACGTCAACATTGCCCTGAGGTTTCACCTGTATGGAATTGCCCCCGAATATGCGGTCGAACAGGCCCTCTTTGTACATCTGCGGCAATTCCGGTTTTTTGTTGAAGAGCATCAGGCCGTCCATCCTGCGCTGCCAGTATGCATCCTCCTCCTGTTTGCCCCTGTATTTCCCATATTCATCAAGCGTGAGGTAGGTTGGGTTCCGCATGAAATCATTCCCCAATTTGTCGCTGTAATTGTAACTATTCGACTTAGGGTCGTATTCAAAACCCCTTTGCTCATTTTTCGGGTCATTCAGGTCTATGCTCCGTGGGTTTTGGGCATCTATCACCGGGTCGCCCGTACGATCATATATCGGGAACCTTAATTTTCTTGCGCTATCGTTTTTTGCCAGGCTGTCGTTGTTGCCGGTAGTGTCCGGCTCAGGTGGATAGAAAAAAAAACGGGGACGGTAGCCACGGGCAGCAGTATTAGCTATAACCGCCACGAGCACCATTAATAACAAAACAATATATCCTAAATTACTTTTCCCCTTCAACCTTAATGCTTTAGTGATTTTTACAAAGCGCGCAACGCCTGTTTTATCAGTTCTTCCACTGACAATGAAGAAACATTATCAATTTTCTTAATTGCACTTTCCCCTACACTTCTGCTGATGCCTAAATTCACTAAAGCTATTAACGCATCTTCCTGCGTTGTATTGTGTATCACAGCCGACGTTTGGGAGGTATTTTTCCTGCCGGAGAGCTTCCCTTTTAACTCTAAAATAATACGTTGGGCAGTTTTCCCACCTATGCCTTTCACCCGCTCCAGGGTTTTGCTGTCTTCGGTGGCCACAGCGCGTTCCAGTTCATCGGTAGTAAGCGATGATAACACTATCCGGGCGGTTGCAGCCCCAACCCCGCTTATATTGAGCAATTGTCGAAAGGTTGCGCGCTCTTCCTCATCGGCAAAACCATACAAAACCCACGCATCCTCGCGCACCTGTAGGTGTATATAAAACCTGCATTTATCAAGGTCCTGCACCTTTCCGTACGTCTGTAACGTGATATTTAACTCATACCCCACGCCATTTACGGCCAAATAGAGCATCGAAGGTGATTTGTACACCAGTTCCCCTTCCAGATAAGCAAACATATATAATTTATTATTAACTACTAACCCATCTGCATTACCCAAAAATACAGGGTCATCAGATAAAAAATGGTATGATTGCTCATACCGCCGGAAAGATACAAAATTTTACCCGAGTCATTATTAAGCTTTCAGACACTTTATAAAAATAACAATAAAATAGACTAAATTAAAAACCCGGCAATACTCAGGGTCGAATGTCGTTATTTTCTATTTGTTTTAATCGACCGGAAATACGCAGCAGCAGCCCGCTATTGCACATGTAAAAAAGCATCAACGGGAAAATCTTAAACAACCCCCTCTTTGTAGTATTAGCCAAGTCTACCAATGGGAACAAATACCCTAGAAATGGCAGCCCTATATACACCACCAATATGCCATACAAAGCAATCCGGCTTTCCATATTAAATTTCCTGAGCCACAGCAAATCGGCAAGAAAGACCAAACAAAAAATGAAAATAAAATAGCCAAACACGGAAATGTTTTCACCGGAAAAAAGAATAATTACATTCAAATCTGAAAAGCGCTGAAATAAGACCGAAAAATCAGCCAAATTCTGGTTCAACTGACTGGCTGCATCGAAAGGAATGGGAACGAAATTTTTCACAAAACCGTAAATACAAATGAAAAAAAATGTGGCCGGCACCCCAAGAAAAATACCCGAATTCAGCATTGCCTTTACAGGCTTTTCGCGCTCCTTCCATAAATACATCAACAACAACGGCATGAGAAACACTACCAGCACCAGCGTTTCTGTTCTGATATAAGTGGCAAAACCAAACAGGAACGCTGAAAAAACAAACTCATTCATGCGTTTGCTTTCCATATACTGCGCAAGAAAATAAAACCCGGCGAAGAAGAATACCATATTACTATAATCGTAAAGGGCAATATAAGTATAAGCGTATAATTCTGGCACTGCCATAAAACAGACAATGAGAAACCCTGCCAATAAAGAGTGTAAACGGCTTCTTGCAATACTGTACAACCACACAGTGAAAGAAATGAACAAAACCGAAAGCCACGTTTGCCCGAAAGGGGATACAAAAAACTTGTAAATCATCTGCAAGCCTGTGATGTAAGGCGATTTGAATATGTTGTTCGTTGTGCTCAGGTCTACAGAAAAAACCGAATTAATCATAGTACCCTCCCGCACGGTATATTCAGCAATCAGTTCAGGGCCGGTAAGCAGGTCGCGGGGCGTGGGTGGAAAGAAAAAACAACGCCATACGCTGACTACTACCAATAACAGTATGATAATGATATATGGCCATTCGTATATTGCCGGCAGTTTCAGTTTGCTGAATTTCGGCTTAGTGAAATTTATCAATAACGGAATGCTGGAAACAATCGCAAACAACGCAACGCTTACCCCAACAGATACTGCTGTAATCGGCAAACTGAGCACCTGCAAAAGACAGGGCGCAAAAGAAAGCAGCACAATACCCATCATCATGGATAGGCAAAAGGCAACAACGGGCGAAACGTTTATCCTGAATAGCTTCAGCACTCCCCTGCCGGAGAAGTAATGGGCTACAAGAAGGAATATGAGGCCAAACAGGTTCATCAGGGTAAATAAGGTCTGTAAAGTTTCAGTAATTGTTGTGCTTCTTCTTCGCTTCGTATCCCCATCAGTGTAACCCATTTCTCGTGAGGAACGACCACGCAATTTGCCCTGCCGGCATCCGGGCTGTTTGCCCACACTGCCCTGTAACCTGTATAATAGTAAAACTCCGCCGGCTCCACTACCATAAAATTGATACCTAAATTTTTTAGATACTCACCTGGCGGTAACAACAATACAACAGAATCCCTATGCACACGCGAAAATACATTTGCAAGCTTCATGTAAAATTCATAGGATTGTCCATACCGCAGCATTCGCCTGTCGTTGGGGTCAAGGTATTTTAACTGCTCGCCATAACTGACCGGAGGATTGAGGATACCACCGAAAAACCAATCGTAATTACGCGGCAGGCTGAAGAAAAGCAAAACCAGTATCACCGCTGTTACAAAAAAGTATTTTTTCTTGTATCTCATGTATTAATGCAGTTACCCAACCTATGAAAACGATACAAAATAAAAGCCTTTTACCCCTTATCCTTCACTTTTGCCTCCAGCATACTCATCTCCTTGGCCTTAGCCAGAAATTCAGAGGCAAAAATAAATTCGTTCAAACGTTCGTTTTTGCTGAAAATGATGTCTTTGTTCGACCCCTCCCACTCCTTATTGCCTTGGTAGAGGTATACGATGTGGTCGCCGCTTTCCATCACGGTATTCATATCGTGGGTATTTATCACAGTTGTGATGTTGTACTCCGTCGTAATCTCTTTTACCAGTTTATCTATCACCAGAGATGTTTGCGGGTCGAGGCCGGAATTGGGCTCATCACAAAAAAGATATTTCGGATTCTGCACTATAGCCCTGGCCAATGCCACACGCTTTTTCATACCCCCGCTTATCTCCGCCGGAAATTTTTTGTTCGTATCCACCAGGTTCACCCTTGCCAGCACTTCATTCACCCGCTTTTGTTTTTCACGATAGGTCATCGTTGTAAACATATCCAGCGGGAACATTACATTGGCCTCCACCGTCTTACTATCAAACAAGGCGCTGCCCTGAAACAACATGCCTATTTGCTTGCGCAGTTCTTTCAGCTCTTTTACATCCATTTTGGTTATGTCCTGCCCTTCGTATATTACCTCTCCTGATGTCACAGACAATAGCCCAATCATTATTTTCATCAGCACGGTCTTCCCACTGCCGCTCGTTCCAATGATCAGGTTGGTCTTGCCCGCCTCCATTTTCATGGAAACATCATGCAAAACTATTTTTTCGCCAAACCTTTTTTGTACGTTCTTTACCTCAATCATACCCCAAACCCCTCAAGGGTTTCTTATTTTTTGTATTCGTTCAATTTAAAAGTACACAACAAGAGTAAGCCCCTTTAGGGGTTTGGGGTATTACACCTGGAACACCCCCATCTTAAAATCCTTATTCACCTGCGAGTGGTTTGCAGCATTAATACCTTCCGATATTACCGACCGCGTTTCCACCGGGTCTATAATTTCATCCACCCAAAGCCTTGCTGCTGCATAATATGGCGTTGTTTGTGCGTCATATTTATCGGTTATCTCTTTGAGCATTGCCTTTTCCTTCTCCGGGTCTATGATTTCACCTTTTGCTTTCAGTGAGGCAACTTGTATCTGTAACAATACTTTCGCGGCCTGCTCTCCACCCATCACGGCTATCTTAGCATTTGGCCATGCATAGATGAATCGGGGATCGTATGCCTTGCCACACATGGCATAGTTACCCGCGCCATACGAATTGCCAATAATAATAGTAATCTTCGGCACAACTGAATTGGCAACCGCATTCACCAGTTTTGCCCCGTCTTTAATAATGCCTGAATGCTCGCTGCGGCTACCTACCATAAAGCCGGTCACATCCTGTAGGAATACCAATGGTATCTTCTTTTGGTTGCAATTCATAATGAACCGCGCCGCTTTATCAGCGCTGTCGTTATAGATAACGCCACCCATCTGCATTTCGCCCTTGCCGCTCTTCACTATCTTGCGCTGGTTGGCTACTATGCCCACCGCCCAGCCGTCCACACGGGCATAGCCACACACTATCGTCTTACCATAATCTTCTTTAAACTGGTCGAACTCCGAATTATCAACTATGCACTTTATCACGTCCACCACATCAAAATTCTTATTGTTCAGCGCCGACACAAGGCCATATATCTCGTTCAGTTCTTTTTTGGGCATTACGGGCTTTGCCCTGTCATATCCGGCGCGGGGCTGCTCACCCAGTTTGTCTATGATACGGCGCACCTGGTCCAGGCATTGCTGCTCGGTTTCAAATTTATAATCGGCTATGCCGCTTATCTCCGTATGTGTTTTCGCACCACCCAGTGTTTGTATGTCCACATCCTCGCCTATAGCTGCTTTCACCAAGTAAGGTCCTGCCAGGAAAATAGACCCGTTCTGCTCTACCATCAGCGTTTCATCGCTCATGATCGGAAGGTATGCGCCACCGGCCACACAACTGCCCATTACCGCGGCTATCTGTGGTATGCCCATAGCGCTTATCTGTGCGTTATTACGGAAAATCCGGCCAAAATGCTCTTTATCAGGGAATATCTCATCCTGCATAGGCAGGTACACACCCGCGCTATCTACTATATAGATAATGGGCAGATGGTTCTCCATGGCTATCTCCTGCATCCGCAGGTTTTTCTTACCTGTTATCGGAAACCACGCACCGGCTTTCACGGTATTATCGTTGGCTACTATTACACATTGCCTGCCGCACACATAACCCAATCCTGCCACGGTGCCTCCCGCCGGACAGCCGCCATGCTCCTTATACATTTCATAACCGGCAAAGGAGCCGATTTCTGTAAACACACTCCCTTTATCTATCAGGTATTGTATACGCTCGCGGGGGGGCATTTTGCCTTTCTCGCGGTTCTTGTCAATAATTTTTTTGCCGCCACCTTGGTTTATCACCGCCTGCCGCTGCTTCATCTGGCTTACTGCCAGCTTCATCCCGTCTTCATTTTTATTGAACTCCAGGTTCATCAATTTTTATATTTAGGGTGTAAAAATAGGGGGATAAATTGATAGATGCTAATAATATATTATTTAGGAATGATGATTGAATAAAGTCCATAATATTGCGAAGTTATTTTTCTTTTTTTTGAGGCGCAAAATCTGCGAATAGCAAGCTATTTAAAGACTTTTGCAACGAAATAAAAATGCAAAAAGAACGAGTAAGATGGTGGACTTTATTTAATCATCATTCCTCAGCATAGTAAACATTATATTAATGATATTATAATGACCTTACATTTCATCTGAAGACTTGAATTCGCTTAACTTTGCCCCGATGTCATCCCATAAAATAATTGTAGCGATAGACGGGTACTCCTCCTGCGGAAAGAGTACACTGGCTAAGGAACTGGCCAAACGGCTGGGCTATAATTACATAGACAGCGGCGCCATGTATCGCGCAATAACACTCTATTTTTTGCGCAACCACGTAAACTATTCCGACCCCGTTGCGGTGCTTGATGCCATTGCCAACATTAACCTGTCTTTTGAGTTCAATGATGATGCGCAACGCTCGGAGATACAGCTGAACGGAGAAGACGTCGAGCCCTATATCAGGGATATGATAGTATCAGAAAAAGTGAGTGAGGTGGCAGCCATAAGAGAAGTACGTTCTTTTGCCGTAGCACAGCAAAAACGCATGGGCAGGAAAAAAGGCATAGTAATGGATGGCAGGGATATAGGCACCACCGTTTTCCCCGATGCCGAACTGAAAATATTCATGACAGCCGACCCCGAGGTGCGTGTAATGCGCCGTTTCAAAGAGATGTACGCAACAAATCCTCACATTTCGATAGACGAGGTGCGCCACAACCTGGAACTGCGCGACTATATAGACAGCAACCGTGAAGAAAGCCCGTTGCACAGGGCCACAGATGCCTTACTGCTGGACAACAGCAACCTGAGCCGGGAAGAACAACTGGACTTGGTGCTACAATGGGTGAAAGAACGTGTAGCCAATGCCGGGATAACCCAATAGTTTTTTCCGTCCCCGGAAAGGAGTGTCCCCCGATCTCCATAACATAGCTTGTGCGGGGGCGGGACCGCCGGGGACATGATGGGGATATTTACTGATTTAACGCTTCTATCTTTTTAAGTATTTCATCGATAGTTTCTATTACAGAAAGTTTTCTTGCGGACATACACACAGTGGTAACAGATTTGTTTGTGCTATCCCATTCCATTGTTACTATCTGCGCAGGGTTAACGTATATTTCCTCACATAATTCAGAACCTTGTAGAACTATATACTTCATGCATTTATATTATTTACCTTTTTTGACAATCGCGAAAACACTTTCGTTTAACTTGGCATGTATGAGCAAATTATTTTGGCATAATTTCCTTCAATTCTGATATTTTTTTTTCCAAGGAAGTGATCTCTTTGCTTTTGTCAGATATTAATTTTCGACTTGAAGAAGTAATAATTACGAAATAGAATATCACCATTAACGCAACAATACATAACAAAATAATTAACGGAACAGGTATATTTTCCCGATAGCTTTCGAGAGAATCGGGTAAAGGGATGATACATAATGCACCTACAATAAAAATAGCAATCCCATATGTCAATATTACATTTTTGATTATTCTGTTTGTGCTTTTGACTAATCCATTTTTTCCATTAGATACTATTTCTTTCAAGCCTTCTAATTCATCTACCTTATTTTGCACCTGTGTTGTAGGAAATTGTATTTTTTTGTCTTTTTCATATCGCAGAAACTGTGCAACGGTTCCACGATAGGAGTAAGTTGATTCACGTCTAAAAACATTATTAAATTTATCTAGTGAGTATATTTCAGCATTAAATGTCCAATCTTCTACACTCGTTAACAATTGATGAGCTTTCAAAGCACTTGTATACTCATGTTTGTCAAGAAAACGTTTAATCTCTGAAAGATACCATGTACCGGCTGAATCATCAATAGCAATTTGGATACATGAAGTGTAAACTTCAAAAGCATTATCAATTTTTTTTTGCTCTATATTGTTAAGAAAAGTAACTACCTCGTCATTTGTTCCTAAGTTAATATCAGCTTTTGCGTCGTAAAAGAACTTTGGATTGTGCGCTATTATTTTACTCAACGAATTCGTGCATTCAGATATCCGATATTCGATACAGGCATACTTAGCATACATAAAACCGGCAGCATTAAATTCAGGTTCTGTTTCCCACGACTCTTTTGCGAGTAAGAATGCATCTGATGTTTTCTCTTGTAAATAACATGCCCACGCAGCATGTAATAATGACTGGGCTGCATTGAGCTTAAAATTAACAGTATTAGGCAGGAGATTTTTTGAGAAGTTGGTGCCACCAATAGCTGCTTCAGCCTGATAATATCTAGCTGCATCGCGAAATTTTTGTTCTGCAGTTGCCGCATTTAATTCTATAGTCGAATACAAGTGTATGTAACCAATGTAATACAATGAAAAAAAATCCCTTTTCTCAATGTCCAAAGACTTTTGAAACTCTTCTAACGCATCTTTGTAATATAGGTCATTGGTACTTCTTTTAAAAGCATTGGTCAAGTATTTTAAGCCTTCTTCGATATGATAGACCCTTTCTTTTTGCTTATCTGGGATACGAAGTAGATTTACAATTTTGTCGAGATACAAGTTGCTTATCCGCTGTTCTTCTATCATCTGAGAAAATCCTACTCCGACTGCATCAATAAGAGAATCTATACCATCACTGATACTACCAAGATAATTATTCATTTCAGAAAAACCATTTTCTAACGCCACTCTTATTGAATTCGATGATACTACTGTAGCATTTTTAATTTCATTAGTTTGCACTTGTAACGCAGCAGTGTGCTTACTTCCTGTATCTCGTATCGTTTGTGTAATTTGGCTAACGTAATTCTGATTTTGTAGGTATTTACTATATTGACTCAAATTGGAGTCATCAGAAAACCGATTATAGTAGTAACTCATAGATATTGTTATTTTTGTCAATCCAACTTAATACATTAAACTTAGTATATTTTTAATAATTCCCCCCTGTTTTGCGTAGTCTTCCTCTAAAAAAAATGTTAACCATTGACTCTGTTTACGGTTGCGTGGTAGCTAGTCTCATGCCTGACGAAAGTGAGAGTATTCAACCACTTGCGAACGCTACACACCCCACAGTTGTTCCAGATATTCATCTGGAACTGCAAATAGAACTCCTTTTGCAAAGGCATTCGATGGGCTAAAGTTTATGGCTTGCAATATAGCCCCGTTTATCTACCTCGGTAGGCAAGTGTCGCCAAGTCCCAAGAAAAATGGAGACTCGGCGCAGACGGAAACAAGGAGTTGCATTGTTCCGCCCCATCTGGTCGAAGGTCTCGCTTCCCTGTACTACTGCAAGGGTCACCCTTGCGAAACACCCATAGGGCTACTAGTAGCAACACTTAAGACAGGGGCAATTTTCACACTCTCCGCAACCATCTACCAACCAATCACATACACATATTCCCACTAAATTCAGAAACCCACAAAACATAATACCCGCAAGCGTTTCCGCGGAAAAATTTTTTGACATCACGGTACAGCAAACTGTACTGTCATGCTTTTTTTATTTGGCAGCATCCATATCCTTGCGCAACTTTACATTCTCCCGGAAAAATTTTGGGCAAGTTCTTTGAATGACTGGCAACTCCCGACTTATTTATCTGCCGAAGCATTTGCGAAGGCATGACGACTAAAAAAAGTGCGCAAATAGTGCGCAAAAATTATTTCGTTATCATTTGTTTATTAATAGATTACACATTAAAACGTCAACCCAAAAAATGTACGAAAAAAAGTGCGCAAAAAGATAGACAATGTGTAAAGCGATTTCAGGACGAGGTAATACATTTTCATTGCACATCATAAATCACATATCCCAAATCATAAATGACATTACCTTTGCACCTCAATAAAAAAATCATGTACAATAAAGTTTTATTAGGCTTACTTACCTTGTTCATATGGTCATCCTGTACAAAATCGCGAATAAAAGAACATGAGGAGTGGAGCAAATTCTATGCAGGCCAGGGTATAAAGAACGCCTGCTTTTTGCTGCGTGATAACAACCACGAATCCATACACTATTACAATAAAGACCGCAGCACACAGCGTGTAACCCCTGCTTCTACCTTCAAGATATTCTTATCCTTAGTAGCGCTGGAAACAGCCATAGCCCCCGATGACCAATTACTGATAAAATGGGACAGCGTGCAGCGCAAGCCCGAGTGGGACAAAGACATGACCCTGCGCGAAGCCCTCACATCAAGCTCAGAGCCTTATTTTAAAGAACTGGCACGCCGCATAGGCCCCGCGCGTATGCAGCACTATCTGGACACTGTGAAATACGGCAATATGAAAATGACCGGCGCAGTGGATGAGATATGGACGAACAACTCTTTGCAGATTTCGGCTGATGAGCAAACCGGCTTTCTGAAGAGGTTGTATTTTGCTGAATTGCCCTTTGCCGAACGCACTCAACGCATAGTAAAGACCATGATGCTGCGCGACCAGACTCCCGGCTATAACCTGTATTACAAAACAGGCACCGCGCATGTAAACAACAATAACGTTTACTGGGTAGCAGGCTTTGCCGAACGTATAGAACATGTAAAAGAACCTGAAGGCTCCATGAACAAAAGCGATGAGCGCAACTACCCCTACTTCTTCGCGCAAAATTTTGAAATGCCGGCATCCGACACCTCTAAGGAATGGTTTAAGATACGCATGGACATACTGCATGATATTCTGAAAGAATACGGGGCCATACATGAGTAACTTTCCGGATTTTCATTAATTTAGGCAACTTATTAAAACATACAAGATGGAATTTTCAGCGCAGCAGATAGCCGGTATATTAAATGGCAAGATAGAAGGCAATCCCGATGTGAAGATCACTAAGCTATCAAGGATAGAAGAAGGCGTACCCGGCTCCATCTCCTTTCTGGCAAACCCGGCCTATACACAATACATCTATACTACAAATGCCTCGCTGGTTATTGTAAATAATGATTTTGCAGCTACCGCACCTGTAACTTGCACCCTCATCCGGGTAGAAAGCGCCGCGGCAGCTTTCGCCAAGCTGCTGGAAATGTATAACCAGGTGAAGCTGAACAAAAGCGGCATTTCTAAGCTAGCCGCTATCTCGGATAAGGCAAAAGTAGGTAACAACATATATGCCGGTGAATTTGCAGTGGTGAGTGACGGCGCAACAATTGGCAATAATGTGAAGATATACCCGCAGGTATTTATTGGGGAGAATGTGGTAATAGGAGATAATACCACCCTTTTCCCCGGCGTAAAAATTTATTCCGACTGTTTGATAGGCAAGGATTGCATCATTCATTCAGGCACCGTGATAGGCAGCGATGGTTTCCGCTTCGAGCCTTCTCCCGAAGGCACAAAAAAAGTCCCCCAAATAGGCAATGTAGTCATAGAAGACGATGTGGAGATTGGAGCCAACTGCGCCATAGACCGCGCCACTATCGGCTCTACCATACTGCGTAAGGGCGTTAAATTCGATAATCTGGTGCATATAGCCCATAATGTGGAAATAGGCGAGAACAGCTTCCTCACCGCCTGCAATGTAGTGGCCGGCTCTACAAAAATCGGCAAGAACTGTATGTTCAGCGGACAGGTAGGTATAGTAGGGCACCTGGACATTGCCGATAATACTATAGTCACCGCTCAATCAGGCATCTCTAAGAGCATCAAAAAACCCGGCGGCGTGTATATGGGCTCCCCTGCTTTCGATGCCAATGTGTACCGGAAAGCATTTGTGCATTTCCGCAACCTCGACACTATCGTACAGCGTATTGAAAAGCTGGAAAAACAGGGTAAAGCATAAACAGACAAGGTAAGCGACAACGCTTACCTTGAAAAATCTCAATCCGGAGGAAATCGCTATTTCGCCAGGCCTAATTCATTGAACCCAATCATCCTGTTCTGCTCTGCATCCCACACCTTTAGGCGAAGACACGCCGCTATATCGGACGGCATAAGCGTTGTCACCTTGGCATTCTGCAATTCAGGTATCGCAGCCATTGCTTCAGGCAGGCGGTAAAAAGGAATTTTAGAATTAAGATGGTGAATATGATGAAAACCGATATTAGCGGTAACCCACTGCATGAATGGGTTCAGGTCCATATAGCTCGATGACTCCAGTGCCGCATTTGTATAGCTCCACTCCACATTTTTCTTGAAAGTAACACCGGGAAAATTATGCTGTGCGTAAAAAAGGTAAGCACCCAGCATATGAGAGAGGAAAAATGGCAGAAAAAACCCAAGCAGGCAGGTAAGCCATCCGAACTGGATAAAAATGAATGTGCCGATACCAAAATGCAATGCCAGCACGACCAGCGAATCCCAATGCCTGCGTGGGCTGCTCATAAACGAGGAAATGCACATACCATAAATAAACGTGGTGAAATATGCAAATAACATGTTTATAGGGTGGCGGATAGCAAGGTAACCCATACGTTCATTCTTACTAGCCTCCAAAAATTTCTGCTTGGTCATTATCGGGTACGATCCGATACTCGCGCTGAATAACTTAGCATTGTGATTGTGGTGGTGGTCATGCGAGCGCTTCCATATATTAGGAGGGGTAATCATATAGATACCGTACGCCGTAAAAATACCGTTAGCAATCCATGAATTACGCAAAATGGTGTGATGCTGGTAATCGTGGAATATCATAAAAAAACGAGACAGCATCATGGCAGTAAATACGCTGCACGCTATCCTCACCAGTATCATACCAAAGCTGTTCATCCCGCTCATGTAAAGGCTACCCAATATGGACCCGACAAGCAATAGCAATGAAGTAAGCATATAGTACCAGCTCTTCCACCTTATCTCCTTAGCAAATGGTTTTGTTGCCAGTATTAATTCTTTCCCTGTAAGCATGAATAGATAATATCGCACAAAATTACGGAACATTCAGAATAATAAAAGCATGGAAATAAATAAGCACCAAAAATGACTGTTAATCATTTAATAATGCTGCAAATTATGTATATATAAATTACCAATCACGCTTCGACAACAGCATACGGCTGCCCAAATAATAGACAAGGCACCACCCCACAGAGGTTATCGCATAAGCCGACATAGATATATCTGACTCTGCCTTCATCAGCGACCTTGCCATCTGCATCAGCGGAAAAGGGAATAATTCATCGCTGGCCTGCAATGGTAGCAGGTTTGCCACAGGAAAATCCATAAAATGGTTGATGATGCCCCTCGCTATGTTCTCTATAATCATGGCATACAGCAGGAATAAGCCGATTGCCAGTCCGCTCCTTTTTATCCATATAGCGATAAACAAGGCGAACCCCATATAATTCAAAGACAATAAAAAGAAATATACCACCTGCTCCAGCCCTGAGAACATACCCGCCAGCGAACCGGAATTTATGCCCCCGAAAATAATGCCAAGGATAAACAGGTAAACGGCTGCGGCTGTAGCAAGTATCAAAACCACCAGCACCTTGGCATTGTAGAACTGCATACGCTGCCAGCCGTCAAGTACATTCTGGCGATGTGTGCGGTAGGTATATTCGTTGGTAGTGATGATAATGACAAGTATAGACAGGAACACGACAAAAATACTGCCCCAGAAACCGATATTACCCCATACCCCCGGAAATGAATAAGCCGTATCTAAAAAATTGATGCCATTCTTCCCATTGCCGCCTATCTGCATAAACCCACTCGCTATTTCATAATTCCAAATGGGCAGCAAGAGCGCAAAAAGCCCCACTAGCACCCAGAAGGTACGGTAACGTTTTATTTTCAGCCACTCTATTGCCAGCATTCCTTTCATTTCAAATTAGCACATTTTCAAATTAGCACATTTTCAAATTAATTCGTCAATTCCATGAATTTTGATTCAAGGCTCCGCTTCCTTAGCTGCAAATGAGATAGCACTATCCCCTTGCCCATACAAAACTCATTTACATGCTGTGGTTCAATCCCCGCATCACAGCTCAAGTGCAGCATATTATCTGCCACACGTATCTTTTTAATTCCACTCATCGTCTGTAGCACCCGCTCCAATTGCCCCATATCCGCTGCACTTACTTCGATCTGGTCTTCACTTCGCAGCACTTCATTTACAGGACCATTGATCAGCAAATTGCCCCTTTTCAGAATAGCCACATGGGTGCATACTTTCTCCACTTCATCCAGCAAGTGACTGGCTATGATGATGGTGATGCCTTCCCTGTTCAGTTTGCGAATGAGCTCCCGTATCTCGGCTATACCGGCAGGGTCAAGGCCATTAGTAGGCTCATCCAGCACCAATACTTTAGGGCTGCCAAGCAATGCCGCACCTATAGCCAGCCGTTGCTTCATCCCCAGCGAGAATGTCTGGAATTTACTATGCTGCCGCTCGCTTAGCCCTACCAACTTCAATACCCGCTCACGGTCGTCCACGCCCTTTTGGCGTATAGAGGCTGTTATTTCCAGGTTATCGTATGCCGAGAGGTAATGGTAAAAGTTAGGTGTTTCCAGCAGCGACCCTATCTGCCTGCGCGCATCTTCATGCTTCATACCACCAAACCAAATGTAGCTGCCCGCATTGGCTATAAGCACATCCAGTATTATCCCCAGCAGTGTTGTCTTTCCGCTGCCATTGGGGCCAAGCACACCAAATACGCTTCCTTCCGGCACATCAAACGATACGCCATTCAGCGCAAGCACCGGCCCGTAAGACTTTGAAATATTTTGTATAGAGAGTATGGACTGCAAGAATCAAAAAACTAACGCAATATTGTAATAAAAGTGTTAAGAGACATATAAATCCCGTTGCAGGTCGCTTCCCGGCTTCAATGCATATGGGGCAAGGTCTGTTATCCCTTCCGCCTTCAGCACGTCTTCATCCAAGAAAAGGTTGCCCGTACATTCCTTAACGGGACGCTTAAGAATATAGTATGCACAGTCGGCAAGTATTTCCGGTTTTCGGCTGCGATCCATCAGTTCATTCCCGCCCAAAAGGTTCTTTACTGCTGCTGTTGCAATGGTCGTCACCGGCCATAAAGAGTTTGCTGCTATCTTCCCTTTGAACTCCAAAGCCCACCCCATGGTCATCATACTCATACTGTATTTGCTGATGGTGTACCCGATATAAGGCTCTATCCAGCGTGGATCAAGATTCAAAGGTGGGGACAGCGTGAGTATATGCGGGTTATTCCCTTTTTTCAGGAATGGGACGCAATGTTTCGTCACCAGGAAAGTGCCGCGAACATTGATGCTATGAATGAGATCGAAACGTTTCGTTTCTGTTTCTTCGGTATTGCTCAGTGAAATTGCCGAAGCATTATTCACCAATATATCAATACCACCAAATACGGCAACAGCCTGCTGCACGGCCCTTATAATCTGCTCCTCGTCCCTTATATCACATTGCACCGCAAGACCTCTGCCACCTACCTCATTTATTTTCTCTACTGCCGAATGGATTGTACCTCCAAGGCGCGGGTCTTCGTTCACCGATTTAGCAACAACTACTATATTAGCGCCCTCTTTTGCCAGCCTTAACGCTATCGCTTCCCCAATGCCCCTGCTGGCACCGGTTATGAAAACAGTTTTGTTCCTGAACAGCATATAATTACCTATTGATCTCACCCGAAGGTACGCATTGCTATCCTATCCGCCATCATATCATTCCCCATCTACCATACCAAAGTGCATGGGTTCTTTTACACCCGTCCAGCACTGGCCACAGAATACGTTATTTTTCAGCATCAGTTCCACGAATTCTTTACTCCATTCCCCCATGCTGCCTAAAGGATTTGTTTCTGCGTTCATGTCTATTGCCGCACCCCAGCTATGCACAGATAGTATCGGACTGTCAGGCAGACAAAACACATCATAACCACGCATGCAGGATTTTATTTCCCGATTCAGCCCTAATGCGGTCAATGCGTTAAACGCATCGTGCAGTAAAGGCCGGAAATGTTTGTGTATCCTTATTTCCTTCTGCGGGAACCACGGGTGTATCTGTTGCACGTTCCAGGCCGTTATCCATTTACTTTCCCAACCGGGGCTTCTGGGGTCGCCGTATCGCGTATATAACAGTAATTGCGGTGGCCCGGAAAAAGCCGGAGGTATCTTCAATTCTTCACCTTCAGTTCTCATACCACTACCCTCCTTTGTACTAAGTTACGAAACTCTTACCGCATATCGTGCAGGTTTAACAGTATATTAATCCACCACATCACCGGCATTCTGCATTTAGTCAATTCGTGAGCAGTCTTTGCCTTAAAGACTCATAAAGAATCATACCCGCAGCCACCGACACATTAAGGGAATCAAAATTTTTAACCATAGGTATCCTTATCAACTGGTCTGCGCGTTTTAGCACGTCCTTGCTGATGCCTGTATCTTCCGCACCCATCACTATAACGGTAGGTATGGTGAGGTTGCTCTCGTAAACCGGCACGCTTCCTTTCATCTGTGTGCCCAGTATCTGTATACCGTTCAGGCGCAGTACATCCATTGCCTGCTGCACAGACGGAGTGCGGCACAATAGTATTTTATGCAATGCCCCCGCCGATGTTTTTATAGCATCTTCAGTTAGGGATGCCGCATGTGAAGTAGGCAGGATAATACCCTGCGCACCACAGCATAACGCACTACGGGCAATTGCACCTACATTACGCACATCTGTTATCCCATCCAACATTAAAAACAACGGCACCTCACCTTTCTCCACCACATACGATATACCTGCTTGCAGGTCTATATATTGCAACAACGATGTCCATGCCACTACACCCTGGTGCTGCACCTTGGTCAGGTAGTCCAGTTTCTCCACCGGCACCTGGCTAATAGGAATATTCTGTTCCCTGGCCTTATGCTTTATTGCATTTATCTCCAGTCCTGTTGCGCTACGCAGCAAGAATATCTTCTCAATGGCTACACCCTGTTCCAGTGCCTCCAGCACAGGCTTACGACCAACAAGTAACGGTAATGAACGGGTGTGTTTCATGATTTAAACGTACTACTTTTTTACTATTAAGCCGCCATCAGTTATTCTGAAAATGTTATTGTGCACCTTTGGAATAACTGACCCTTGAATGATATTGCCCGCACTATCCCTCTTAAACTCTGCCGTTGAATCTTTCATATTGATGAGCACATCTTTTGTAATAGCATAGCTGAAGGTTCCAAAATAACTTTCATCTTCCCCACACCCTGTGCGTATAAAAAGCTCTTGACTTGAGATTAATACTCCTTTATGCGTGAATGTTGTCACAAAATGCCCCTGATAATCACCATATGTATCTGCTAATAACAATGCTACATACTTATCATTTTCGCTAATTTTTCCTATTACACAGAGTTTAAAAGGTTCTTGACATGCATTTGGCAAATATTGATAAATGACTGTGTCTTTCCTCAAAAATTCTATACAGTTCAAATCTTGTCCGCAGGTGCCGTATAGGGGCAAGTTAATTGTCCTTATGTTCTTTGCAATAGCTTCAAAATCATTAGTTCTTTTTTCATTTGAACATGAAAAAATAAACGATCCAACAAAAAATAACAAGAATACGTATCTCATACGACACTTCAGTCAGGATACAGTAAACCTACAATAAAAAAGCGATACGGTAACCATATCGCTAATCAACTAATTAACTTGTCAACCAATCAACTTTATCCCATGTTATGGAACACCTGCTGCACGTCATCATCTTCTTCTACTCTTGCTATCAGCTTGAATACGTCTTCCGATTGTGCTTCACTTATCTGTACGGTATTCAAAGGCAGCCACTCTATTTCTGAAGATATAGGTGTAATGCCTTTCTCTTCCAATGCCTTCTGCATACTGCCGAAATCCTGGAAACTGCACCTCACTATTATGTTGCCTTCGCTATCCTCTCCTACTTCATCCAGTCCGAAATCTATCAGTTCCAGCTCCATATCTTCCATATTCAGACCTTCAGGTTTCAACTTGAACACACCCGTTTGTTTAAACAGAAAACTTACGGAACCGCTATTACCCAGCGACCCGCCGCCTTTCGTGAAATGAGAACGCACATTGGCTACAGTACGTGTGGTATTATCGGTAGCTGTAACCACAAGTATAGCAATGCCATGTGGTGCATACCCTTCATACAACACCTCATCGTAATTGCTGGTGTCCTTACCCAACGCATTTTTTATCGCCGCCTCTATCCTGTCCTTGGGCATGTTAAAGCCTTTGGCGTTTTGTATCACACGGCGCAGCATAGGGTTGGTATTGGGGTCCGGCCCACCCTTTTTTACAGCAATGGCAATTTCTTTACCGGCGCGGCTGAACTGCTTCGCCATACGGTCGTACCGCGCAAACATACTTGACTTCCTTACTTCAAATATCCTACCCATATAAATATTTATCTATTTCAGCATGAGGGCGCAAAAATAAAGAATTGTTTTTACTATGCTAAATAAAAAAAGCAACCAACACATTACAACTTGGGGACATACACTACATACTTATCCTCGAATGCAGGTTCAGGAAAGATGTTATGCACACTCCATGCCTGCACTATCTTTTTCAGCCCAGACTCGTTTATTTCCTTCGTCAGGTCGCCCCCTTTCAGGCATACCAGCCCGTTTGGCAGTTCTTCGCTTTTCTGCCCTTTCCTGATTACCGGGTTTATCCACTTCCATAAGTCGCCAAGGGGGGCTACTGCCCGCGACACAGCAAAATCAAAGGTCCGCCCCTTTATTTCCTCTACCCTGCCATGCACAGTTGTTACATTCTTCAGACCGGTTGCGGCAACCACTTCTTGCACCACTTTTATTTTTTTGCCTATACTGTCTGCCAGCAGGAATTTCACTTTCGGGAAGAATATCGCCAGCGGAATGCCCGGGAAACCACCCCCTGTGCCTATATCCACCACTTCGGCCCCATCGTCAAAATTGCACAAGGCTGCAATGGCCAGCGAATGCAGCACATGACGCTCATACAGCGAATCTATATCCTTGCGCGAGATAACATTTATCTTCTCGTTCCACTCCTTATACAGGCCCTCAAGCTGCCTGAACTGCGCCAATTGCTCCTCACTAAAGTCGGCAAAGTATTTCAGTATTATTTCCAATTTTGTTTGTTTTTCCAGGTTATGTAGGGCAAAAATACAAAGTTATATACCGCCCAGCCAGGGTCGAAGAACGGGAACAAAGGTATCAGCTTCTTTTCCTGCACACGCCCTGCCGCTGCCGACCACAGCACCCAATATGCCTTACACCGGATGCCCGCCAGTATAAAAGCAGTTTTCCAGTAAAAGAACAGCATCACCAGGAAACAAAGCCACATCAAGGCATGAGAAAAAGCATACCCAGCCAGCAATAACTGTATATGTGCTTTATAGTACTTCCCGGTCGACAGGTGCCGCTGCTTCTGGGCCACCCACTCCTTCCATGTCGGCTTCGCATCTGAATAAGTAAAGGCTGTATCGTGGCAAACAATAGCCGTGTTATTCGCTGTCCCGCCAATGCGAACCAGCATATCGTCATCGCCGGATGGTAGTTTGTTCCAAATTTCGTGCTGCTGCGCCCGCAACAATATGCTTTTGGTACAAGCCATATTCCTGCCAGTGGCCATATAGGGCAGCCCCGCCATAGCATAAGTGCTGTATTGCATAAAGGTATGCAACGTCTCCCACCGGGTAAATGCATTGAGTACTCCGGGCGCAGTATGATATCCGCCATAGCCGGCCACTATTTCTTTGCCAGCGCCCAGCGGCGCCACCATTTCCTCAAGCCACCTATCACTTGCCGGCAGGCAGTCGGCGTCAGTAAGCAGTAGCCAGCCATACTTTGCGACGGCTAAACCCTTACTCAATGCAAACTTCTTACCCTTAAGTGTCCGGGCTTCTTCCGGGAGTATGGTCAGTACGCTCAGGGCAGCATATTGCCTGGACATTTCCTGTAGCACCTCCCCTGTACTATCCGTTGACGCATCATTGACCACAATCACCTCGAAATCAGCCGCGTATTTTTGCGACAGAACAACCGGTAGGTTCTTGCGCAGATTATGCGCCTCGTCTTTTGCACAAATGATAATACTTACGCCCTTTGGCTCAATAGCCGGATGCCTGGTCTTGAACAAGACAAATACCCGCAGAAAAAAATAGGCCGCATAGGCGCATTGAACCGCTATCGCCGATATGAAAGACCAATATAAAACCTCCTCAAATTGCATATCCCGGCCGTATAATTACAAATGGGTAGCAATATACGCCCTTAATTAAGAAGGGAATTCACGATTACACCTAATTGCATGGCAAATAAAAAAATATTATAATTTTAACAATAACTATTATATTTACGTATATTTGAATAATAACCTACGTATTCAACACCTTAACCCAACGTATGAAAGCCCTTTTCTTCATTCTTTTTTTACTCTCACTGCATACCACAGTGCGGTCGCAGTCACCTACTCCCAATATTGATTTTGAGTTCGGCAATACCTCTATATGGCACTATTACACAGGTAGCTGCTGCCCGATAAATGCTTCTGCCAGCACACCCGCCACAGTCGACCGTCATACACTCACGTCAGGTCCGGGTTTAGACAGTTTCGGATTGTTTCCTATTGTTGCACCGGATGGAGGAAATTTCTCATTGAAGCTGGGCAACAATAAAGTTGGCGCTCAATCAGAGAAAGCACGCTATTATGTCCATGTGCCTCCGGGCGCTGTGGACTTCAGCCTCATCTACCGCTTTGCAGTAGTCCTTGAGGATCCCGGCCATAGTGTGTCCGTTCAGCCCCGCTTTGAAGTGCGCGCATACGACTCATTTACTACCGGAGCCTTACCTTGCTTTCAGTTTGCATATGTGGCGGCCGCTACCATACCCGGATTTTATAACTCTACCATAGATACAACGGTACGCTGCAGGGGATGGTCAACCGGCAGCATAAACTTATCCGGATTTAGCGGGAAAACAGTCATTATTGATTTCGCGTCAGGCGACTGCGGACTGGGCGCACATTTCGGCTATGGGTATCTCGATATGTCTTACGGACTTTTTGCTATAAAGACCGTCGCTTGCGATTCAGACTCCATAACGCTTATAGGCCCTACCGGTTTCAACGTTTACAAATGGTTTGACTCTTCAACAGGTGTGCTTGTTGATACCAATCGTTCTACCAGAGTGCCCAAGCCAACGAGCCCGGTCACCTACATGCTGGTATTGGAGCCTTACCCCGGTTATGGTTGCCCCGATACAATATATTCAAAAGTGCTGCCTCAACCACATCTTTTTGATGGTTGCCCCGATACAGTTATCTGCCCCGGCGCCAGCGCTAACTTATCTATCACCCCTTTAGATACCGGCCTCACATATGCCTGGACACCTGACACGAGCGTCAGTTGTCCCACATGCCCCACAATCACAGTAATGCCAAAAGCATCAACGACGTACATTGTTACCGTTACCAATGGGCTCGGGTGCGTTAAAACAGATACTATTGAGGTTGTTGTTCCCGCCAATATTTTAGAACCAATGCCGGACAAATTTATTTGCATGGGCGACAACACCATGCTGAGCGCCTCTGCAACGCAGGTCGTCCTGCCGCTTACTTTTGCCTGGCAACCTTCCCCCGACCTTAGCTGCGATAATTGTCCAACGCCTGTAGCTTCCCCCACCATCACTTCTACTTACAATGTACTCATCACAGATGCAAAGGGGTGTACTTTAAGGGACACTGTTACTGTGATGGTAGGGGGCATGTTACTCGCTCCCAAAAACGATTTGATTTGTAAAGGCAACAGCACTACTCTGGATCCGGGAATAATAACAAACGCTCACCCTTTGACCTATATCTGGCAGCCTGCGGCACAATTGAGTTGCAGCGACTGTCCTGCGCCTTATGCTACGCCCCTGTCAACCACTGTTTATACCGTTACCGTTACCGATACCAACGGATGCAGCAAACAGGGGACAGCACTCGTTATTCTTGATGCGGTAAGCGTGAATACTATACCCGACACTACTCTGTGCGTAAATTTCCCGGTGCCTCTCCTAGCTTATGGCGAAAGCGGACAAGCAGGAAGTATAAAATATCGTTGGGAACCTCCTTACGGGTTAAGCTGCGCTGATTGTGATGCCCCTCAGGCATCACCCGCACAAACAACAACATACACTGTAACTGTAGCAGACAGCGCATGCAGCGCGGCAGCTTCGGTCACTATAAACATCGACCCCTGCGATATTCTTGTACCTACCGCATTCACACCTAACGGCGACGGGATGAACGACTTCTTCCGGGTCGTGGGTCGTCTCGGTTACTTCAGGGATTTCAAATTCAGTATCTATAACCGCTGGGGCGAGCGCGTCTTTTATACCGAAGATATAGATGCCGGCTGGGATGGCACATACAAGGGCATTACCGCCGACCTCGGCACCTATTTTTATATGGCCACTTATACCCTCTACGATAAAAAGCATATGATGAAGGGCGACTTTCACTTAATAAGATAGGATATTTTATTATTTGTGAACTATATTTGCAGCCCATTCCATGAATACAATCGAGCAGATACGTAAGTGGTGCAACGGCACATGGCTGGCGAAAGCAGAAACGGAAACAGGCATAGACACCCTCGCCATTGACAGCCGCAACATTGGGCATCCGGCAAGCTCATTGTTCATTGCTCTTAAAACCTCCCTGCGCGATGGCCACAGTTATATTCCCGAAGCTTGGCAAAAAGGCGTACGCAATTTCCTGGTATCTAATGAGCTGGATACATCCGGCATTATTGGCGCGAACATCATACAGGTAAAGGATACCCTTGCCGCCCTGCAGCAAATAGCCGCTAACCACCGCAAGCAATTCCGGATACCGGTAATAGGCATTACGGGCAGCAATGGCAAAACCATAGTAAAGGAGTGGCTCCATCAGCTGCTGGCCGGGCAGTATAATATTGTGCGCAGCCCCAAAAGCTACAATTCGCAGGTGGGTGTACCTCTATCTGTTTGGCAAATGGAACAGGAACACCAGCTCGCAATATTCGAGGCCGGCATATCTCAGCCGGGTGAAATGGAGAAGCTGGAACGTATGATACTGCCTACCATTGGTATCTTCACCAACATAGGCGAAGCGCACAGTGAAGGCTTCATGAACAACCGCCAGAAGATAAATGAAAAGCTGATGTTGTTCCGCCACACAGCGCAATTGGTTTACTGCACCGACCACTCTGAGCTGAACCAATGCATGATACAATTCATGCACCAGGTACGCGCCGGCAATACAGAGAACCCTTTGCAACTATTCACATGGTCTCAGAAACAGGATGCCGACCTGCGCATAAACGACATCAGCAAAACAGGCAACAAGACTACAATAACCGCACGCTATAAAGGAAAAGAAATAAGCATTACCATTCCTTTCACCGACGATGCATCTGTGGAGAATGCCATTCATTGCTGGTGTGTAATGCTCCTGCTGGGCGTAAGCGCGAAAGAAATAAAAACACAAATGCTGTTGCTGCAAAAGGTTTCCATGCGGCTGGAGCTTAGGCATGGCATCAACGACTGCACGGTTATCAACGATAGCTATAATTCCGACCTTACCTCACTGCAGCTGGCGCTCAACTTTCTGGCACAGCAACGGCAGCACAGCCAGCACACCGTCATCATGTCCGACATGCTGGAGATAGGTCGACGTGATTTGGATCTTTACGACGAGGTAGCTACATTGGTAACCCGCGGCAACATTAATAGGTTCATAGGCATCGGCCCCGCACTTTATAAGAATAAATCTTCCTTCAGGAAACACAAAAAACTGCGCAGCATCTTCTTCAAGTCCACCGAAGATTTTCTAAAGAACTTTCACCTGCTCACTTTCAATAAAGAGGCCATACTGCTGAAAGGTGCGCGTGTATTCGCATTCGAGAAAATAGGCTTGCTGCTGGAGCAGAAAGTTCACCAGACTGTAATGTCCATAGACCTGTCAGCCCTTACGCACAACCTGAATGTTTTCCGGGCCGAGTTATCGCCCGGAGTGAAAACGATGGCTATGGTGAAAGCCTTCGCCTATGGCAGCGGCAGTTTCGAGATTGCCAATCTGCTGCAATATGCCGGGGTAGATTACCTTAGTGTTGCTTACACCGATGAAGGCATCACCCTTAGAAAAGCCGGCATCAAAATGCCCATCATGGTCATGAGCCCTGATGTTTCTTCCTTCGACCGCATGGTAGCATGGAAACTGGAACCCGAGATATTCAATTTCCGTTCGCTCACAGCGTTTGTGCATATTGCCGATACACTGGAAGTGAAAAAATATCCTGTTCACATAAAGCTGGACACAGGTATGCACCGCCTCGGCTTCAACCCTGCCGATATGACACAACTGGCACAGCAGCTAAAGGATAGCCCCGGCATACAGGTGGCCAGTATTTTCAGCCACCTCGCCGCCAGCGATGACCCTAAAGAGGACTCTTTTACAAAACAGCAAGGGCTGCTATTCACGCAAATGAGCAATGAGCTTATGGCAGAGTTGCCATATAAGCCTATGCTCCACCTCTGCAACTCAGCGGGCATCATCCGCCATCACGATCTGCACTTCGACATGGTGCGCCTCGGCCTTGGCCTTTATGGGGTAGACAGCAGCCAGATGCTGCAAAGCAAGCTGAAACAGATAAGCACTTTAAAAACCAGCATAGCACAGGTACGCACCATCCCTGCAGGCGACAATATTGGCTACGGCCATCACACTATCGCACCGTCACACATGCGTATCGCCACCATCAGCATTGGCTACGCCGATGGCTATCCCCGCTCACTGGGCAAGGGCAACGCCTATGTACTGATACACGGCAGGCAGGCTAAAACACTCGGCAGCATCTGCATGGATATGTGCATGGTGGACATCACCCACATACCCGAAGCACAGGAAGGTGATGAGGTTATAATTTTCGGAAAAGACCTGCCGGTAACACAGCTTGCCTCCTGGGCCGGCACTATCTCTTATGAAATAATGACCAGTATATCGCAGCGTGTAAAACGAGTGTATGTAAATGAGGAGTAGCGCTAATCATTGAGTATTGAGTCATTGCGCAATTGAGCATTACCCGATCAACTTCTTATAATACTTTATCATTCCTTCCATCGGGCTTTTTATCACGTCGCCTATTTCCAGTTCATACTGGTTGCACAGGCTTTCCAGCACATCCCGGAACTCAAAGGCAATAGAACCCGAAAAATACAGTGGCATATTCCACGTGTGCCGGTGCTTCAATATGCTGGTATGAAAAAAGTCGTTCAGGCAATCTTCAATAATGTTCTCTACCATGTAATGCCCCCGGTTCTCTTTCAGCATCACCACAAATGATGCGAGGTACCTGTTTGGGTTGGGCTGGTGGTATAGTTTGTTTATTATTTCGCGTATATCATTCCCGAAGCGCATCTCGAAGTCCATCTTCAGTTCTGTGTCAAAAGTCTCATATGCATAGTATTGCAGTATGCGCTTGCCTATATAGTTGCCGCCCCCTTCATCACCCGCTATATACCCCAGCGACGGCTTTTGTTCCTTTATTTTTTTACCGTCATAGTAACAGCTCAGGCTGCCGGTGCCTAATATGCACACTACGCCCGGCTTACTGCCGCACAATGCCCTGCAGGCAGCCAGCATATCACCTTGCACTTCTGTTTTCTTTATTCCAAAATGTGCCTTTAAAATATCTTTGAGGAATGCCTGTTTCTGTGGGTTGGCCGCGCCCGCACCAAAATAATGCAGGTGCACCGCTTTATACTTTTCGTTGTCCCATGGCAGTTCCTTTTTCAGCAACTCAACTATGGTCTCCTTGCTTTGCAGATATGGGTTGATACCCTGTGTGCTAAAACGCAGTGGCTTTTTACCCTTACGCAAAAGGCACCAATCCGTCTTTGTCGACCCGCTATCGGCTATGAGGTATGCCATAAATGCATTTGACAAACAAATATGCTAAATATAATGCCAATTTCCTAATGAATGGTTAATTAAATATTGTAGCGACGATTATCATCTTTTTTCCTGACCACCGTCAAACTATAAGAATACTCTCTTTAATAATATTACACCCTACATTATATGAAAAAAACACTCGCTTTCCTGCTCCTTGTTGTCGCCACGGCAAAAGGGCAGGCAATTGATAATACGCTGTCTTACAAGAACATAGCAAAAGACAGCTACTTCAGGCTCAATTACGAGAACGATTACTTCTCAGCCACCGATATGTATTATACACAGGGCATGACACTTGAGCTTGTTTCTCCCCGGCTCAGAAAGTCACCGCTTTACAACCTGCTCCTTACCCCCATACCGGGTCAGCGAAGATATGGGGCCGGTTTAGAACACGATGTGTACACTCCTTGCAGTATCTCCAGCGATGCGGTCATATACGGCGACAGGCCATTTTCTGCATGTCTGTTCCTCAAAACATATATTACTACCACCGACACTATCCGCAAGAGGCGCTTCACTTCAAATTTCAGCTATGGGGTAATGGGTGAAGCAGCCGGTGCTGAAAAGCTGCAAACTGCCGTCCATAATTTCATGCCTAAAAATGTAGCGCCGAGGGGCTGGTCAAACCAGGTGCGCAACGACCTTATACTAAATTACCAGGCCGACTATGAGCAGCAACTGCTCTGCTTGGAAAATGTCTTCCTTATTGATGCATACTGCATGGCACGGCTGGGCACACTCAGCAGCAAAGCAGCCGTGGGCGCTACATTCATGTTTGGCAACTTTTATTCACCTTATAAAAGCACGCTCGTTAATATCGATGAGTTCAGGGTGTATATCTACGACCACCCACAGGCGAATATTGTAGGCTATGATGCCACCCTGCAAGGCGGGTTGTTCAACAAAACAAGCCCATATACTATCCGTACCGACAATCTCAATAGAATAACTTTTGAAAACCGTTTCGGACTTATTTTTTCGTTTCACGACCTGTACTTCGAGTATTTCCAGTCTTACATTACCGGCGAATTCAAATCAGGCAAAGAACACCACTGGGGCGGCATTCAAATAGCTTTCAGAATCTAACTTAGGACAAACAATGCTAAGCTCAAGTAAAATATTTACGGTACTTATTGCATCCTTATTCTTTGGCCTCGCACCTAAACGCGGCATCAGTCAGGCCACAGACAACAATGCGTCCTTTAGCAATGTCCCGACCGAAAATTACACCCGGTTTAATTACGAAAATGATGTTTTCACAGGCACCGACAGGTACTATACAGGTGGTGTGGCACTTGAGTGGGTATCGCCCTGGCTGAAAATATCTCCGGTCAACATGCTGCTTGTACAGCCTGTGTACGGCCATTCAAAATATGGCATCATCCTTATTCACAATAGTTATACACCTGTTGACATAACCCGGACTGACATCCTCTTTGGCGACCGGCCTTTTGCCGCCTGCCTGCTCCTCAAATCATTCCGGATAACTACCGACACGGAAAAGCATCGCCGTATTTCCGTGGAGCTTAGCACAGGCATCATCGGGCAGGGGACCGGCAGTGAAGTGCTGCAAACATTCATTCACCGTCATTTCACTCGTACAAGCCCCGTGCCGAAAGGCTGGCATAACCAGATAAATAATGACATCATACTCAACTACGAGATAAACTATGAAAAACAATTGCTCTCCTACGCCAAACTACTTTCCATCGATGTGAATGCCCGCGCAAGGGCAGGCACACTGAGCAACAAAGCAGGCTCCGGGGCAACTATTATTTTTGGCCATTTATACAACCCCTTCCGCATTGCCCGCGGACATCATTTCCAGGCATACGTATATGACCATGCCGAGGTAAGTATCGTAGCCTACGATGCCACCATGCAAGGAGGCTTATTCGACCGCCGCAGCCCCTACACTATAAGACAAGCAGACATTTCCACAATAACCTTCCTGAACCGTTTAGGCTTCGTTACCGATTTCCGTGGTTTCCGTATCGAATTCTTCCGCTCCTTCCTTACTCGAGAGTTCCGCACCGGCAATAACCATCATTGGGGCGGGTTCCAGTTCACATTTGCATTATAGCAAACCCTGCTGGCATTTTTTTCGTATAACTATACAGTATGTTGTACAAAAAACACACATCATTGATGTTCTTGCTATTGTTGCCATTAATTGTTGGCGCACAGGCCATCGATAACACATTGTCCTTCAAGCATATTCATAAGGAAAAATATATCCGGTTCAACTACGAGAACGATTTCTTCTCAGCTACCGATAAATACTACACCCAAGGCATGCACCTCGAACTGGTAACACCTGCAATAAAATATTTCCCGCTAAGCCATTTGCTACTCCACCCCAAATGGGATAACACCCGGCATGGCATAGGCATCGAGCACAATGGCTACACACCCACAGCTATCGAAAAAGAAGCTATACTTTATGGCGACAGACCATTCGCCGCATGTCTGTTCCTCAAAACTTTCAGCATCTCCACCGACCCGGCGAACAGGCAACGTTTTTCCTCTTCTATAATTACCGGCGTTATCGGCCAGGCCGCCGGAGGAAAAGAAATGCAGGAAGGCATCCACAAATGGACAAACAACATTACACCGCAAGGGTGGCACAACCAGGTGAATAATGATATTATCCTGAATTACCAGGCCGGGTATGAAAAACAGCTATGGTCTTTCCGGAATGCACTCTCCCTATCTATGGATGCCATGGCCCGCGTTGGCACTTTCAGCAATAAGGCGGCAGTAGGCGGCACCATTATGATTGGTCATTTCGACTCTCCATTCGCAAATGTGTCGACCAATAGAAATAACTTCCGCTTATATGCCTATGAGCATCCCGAAGTAAATGTGACTGCATATGATGCCACACTACAGGGGGGCATGTTAAACAAAAGCAGCCCATATACCATAGATGCTGGCCACATCACACCAATCACATTTCAAAACCGTTTCGGATTTGTGGTCATTTACAGAGGGTTGTACCTCGAGTATTTCCAGTCCATGCGCAGCAGCGATTTCAAGACCGGCAACTACCATGTATGGGGAGGTATACAATTTGCCATGGCCTTATAATTTCCTCCCCGGAAATTACGGGGTTTTGCGCATGCGAATTGATTGAGGTAAATAATATAAATTTGCACAAACACCTCATATTGGCAGCAGTCGTATTTTATATTACTTTACCATTCATATACCTGCTTTCCATCCTGCCATTCCCGGTATTATACCTGTTTTCCGATTTTTTGTGTTTCATCCTGTATACGTGCCTTGGCTACCGCAAGAAGGTAGTGCTGCAAAACCTGCGCAATGCCTTTCCCCAGAAAACAGAGAAAGAGCTTGCTGCAATAGCCGGGGAATTTTACCACAATCTCTGCGACTTTATGGTAGAAACTTTTAAGATACTTACCATCAGCAAAGCGGGCATACTGAAACGCTGCAAATTCAACTCCGACTCACTTGCCCTTTTCGCTAAATATGCTGATGAAGGCCGAAGCGTGATAATGGTCATGGGCCACATAGGCAATTGGGAATGGGCAGGCCACCCCTTCAGCCTTCTGTGCAAGCAACGGCTTGTAGTGCTATACCATCCGCTGTCCAACAAGCGCTTTGATCGCCTTATGTTCAACATGCGCAGTCGCTTCGGCACCAAAATGATCCCCATGAAGACCGCCTTCAAAGAGATGCTGGCCAACCGGAAAGAACTTACCGCAACAGTATTCATATCCGACCAGACCCCCATGCCGGAATCGGCATACTGGACAACCTTTCTCAACCAGGACACACCTGTATTCAAAGGCACCGAAGTAATAGCAAAAAAAATGAACCTGCCGGTGGTTTACTGCTGTGTGAAGAAAGTGAAAAGGGGCTATTACGAAATGTTTGCGGAAACACTGGTTGATGACCCCGCCGCTACCGCCGATGGTGAAATTTCGGAGATGCATACCCGCAGGGTGGAAAAAGACATTATCGCCATGCCCGCTTCTTGGCTTTGGTCACACCGTCGCTGGAAATATTCACGACCTGCTAATATGTAGAGTTGTGAGGAAGCAATAATACCGATAGTATTTTTTGTTACTGATTGAATTGTTTTATCCAGTGATAGCTAATCATAATGACGCAGGTCATGTTATTTTGTTTTTAAAGGCCGACCTTTGCGCCGGATTAAAAAAAACAATAAAAAAATGGCAAACACTTTTGTAACAGTAGGAAGCAGGTTCCCGGAATTTGAAAAAAAATCAGTTGTAGCGCTCGAAAAAGGAAAAGAATTTAAAACAATCAGCAACAAAGACATCGAAGGAAAATGGGCGGTAATGTTCTGGTGGCCTAAAGATTTCACTTTCGTATGCCCTACAGAGATAGCTGAATTCAACAAAAACTTTACAAACTTCACCGACAGGGACACTGTCCTGCTCGGCGCCTCTACCGACAATGAATATGTGCACCATGCATGGCGCGTACACCACAAAGACCTCAACGACCTGAAATTCCCAATGATAGCCGATACTTCAAAAAGTCTGGCCGAAGAACTCGGCATACTTTCTGCTGAAGAAAAAGTAGCTTATCGCGCCACCTACATCATAGACCCCGAAGGAATTGTACGTTGGGTATCCATCAACGACCTGAGCGTAGGCCGCAGCGTAGCAGAGGTGCTGCGTGTACTCGATGCACTCCAGACCGATGAACTTTGCCCCTGCAACTGGACGAAAGGAGAAGAAACATTAACAGCGGCAGTAGGATAATTGCATTAATTAATATATACCGGACCGCAAAGGCAATAGCGTAAAAGCAATATATCTGCGCAGGCCTTTGCGGTCTTTTATAAATAATATCATATGGAACCGACCAATACAAATGAAACGGTAATCAGCATGTTGCAGGACCTGGGCCTTGATGCCGCCCACAGCAGCCATTGCCTGCACAGCCTGGCAAAAGTAAACAGCCGTTATCTGCGCGACCTCAAACTCAACGTATCCACCACACTTGGCAGCAGCAACCTTACCCGGAAGGAAGCATACCTGCTGGCGCTCTCCGTAGCGGTCAATGAAAAGAACGCCCCGCTTATAGCAGCTTTCGAAGCCAAAGCGCAAAATGAAGGGGCTACAGACGAAGAAATTGCAGAAACACACGCCTGCGCATCGCTCATGAGCGCCAACAACATCTTCTACCGTTTCCGTCATTTCATGCACATGACAGAATACTATAACAAACAGCCCGCGGGTCTGCGCATGAGTACGATGATGAACCCAACGATGGGGAAAGGACTGTTTGAATTAATGAGCCTTATGCTATCTGCCGTAAACGGCTGTGAACGCTGCGTAGCCTCTCATGAGCATTCGGTAAAAGAACACGGCGCCGATGAACCGCGCATCTACGACTCCATTCGTCTTGGTGCCGCCATCAAAAGCCTGTGTGTGGTGATATGACTCAATTTACCAGACTTCTGATCGCAAGGCCCTGATTATCCCTTGCTGCTTCCCGGAGACAGGATAAGGGTAAACGTGCTTCCCTTACCCGGTGCGCTTTCCACTTTTATTTTGCCGCCGTGTGCGTCTACTATCGCCTTCACGTAGCTAAGGCCCAGCCCGAACCCTTTTACATTGTGTATGTTGCCCGTATGCGCTCGGTAGAATTTCTCAAATATCCTCGACTGGGTCTCTTTGTCCATACCAATACCATTATCCTTGATCTTTATGGACAGCATACCGTTACCGGTATTGAGGGTCTGCACCTCAATATGCGGCGCATCTTTAGAGTACTTCATTGCATTGTCAAGCAGGTTGAAGATGATATTCGAAAAATGCACCTCATCTGCGTCCACCACAGGGTTGGTTGCGTTTAGCTTCAGTGTCAGCGTACCTTGTTTCTCCTGAATCTGCAATGTCATGTTATCGGCCACCTTACTGATTATCTGGTGCGTGTCCAACTGCTGTATATTCAGTTTTATCTCTTCCTTCTCCAGCCGCGCCGCCTGCAATATTTTTTCCACCTGCTTGTTCATACGCTTATTCTCCTCCTTTATCATGCTACTGTATACCTTTATCTTATCAGTATCATGTATCACCTTTTCATTGGTAAGCGCATCTATGGCCAGCGATATGGTAGCAAGAGGCGTTTTCAGCTCATGCGTCATATTATTGATGAAGTCCGACTTTATCTCAGATAATTTTTTCTGGTTGAACAGCGTGCGCAGCGTTACAAAGAATGCCAGCACTATAATAGTAGTGAATACCACCGATGCGATGATCATCCACAGCATCTCACGGATGATGGCATTCTTATCCTCATAAATAGATAGAAAAAGTATCTCTCTTGCTCTTACCGCATCCTCCGGCGCCAGTGCTATAGTCTTTGCTGAATGGGCGTCCTCCATCCGAAAACCATCTGACTGAAGAATACTGAAATTAAAATAATTGGTGACACAATATTCAAACGAAAGCCTGATGTTATTCTGCTTCAGTTTCTCCGTGATGATTTCACGCACTTCTTCTTTCGAGAATACACCATCCACACGAAAGTTATTCTGAAGGAAGAACTGCTTCGACTCATCATTGGGCATGAATTGTCCCGATTTATATACAAATTTACTGTGCAGAGCTTCCCGCGACTGCTTCAAAGTATTCTCCACCGACCGCTGAAATTCCTCATGCTTCAGTTTCAGCGCATTGTTTATCCACGACATCTGAATGAACAGTATGCCCACCACCGATAGCGTGATAAGAACTACAATAAGTGGAAAAATTTTCTTCATGCGAAAACAAATGTACCAAAGCCATACACATCAGCACATTCTGCAAGATACAGTTTAACGGTGATTTAACTAATAGTTACCGTCGCAAATTACCCCTCATCCTGGTGTAAATTTGCGCCCTTTATCTGTTAACTTTGCCTGCATGTTGCATAGCCTGCCAAAAGATGATAACTACCTGCACAAAGGACTCAGAAAACAACTTGTACAGATACTGCGGGAAAAAGGAATAAAAGACGAACGTGTACTTGCCGCCATCGGCACAATACCTCGCCATTTTTTCCTCGACCCCGCTTTTGAACGACAGGCCTATGAAGACCGCGCATTCCCCATAGCAGCCGGCCAAACCATTTCCCAGCCCTATACCGTAGCCTTCCAGACCCAGCTATTGGAACTAAAGAAATTCGATAAAGTACTGGAAATCGGCACCGGCAGTGCTTACCAGGCAACAGTGCTTGGCGAGCTGGGTGTTTCCCTATACACTATCGAGCGGCAGAAAGAGCTATACGAATATGTAGGTAAATTTTTCTTCCTGAAAAAATACCCAAATATCCGCCGCTTCTACGGCGATGGATTTGAGGGCCTGCCCTCCTTCGCCCCATTTGACAAGATAATCATCACTTGCGGCGCCCCCTTCATCCCGCCAAAGCTGCTGGCCCAACTGAAACCCGGCGGCATAATGGTGATACCCGTAGGGGAAGACGGCAAGCAAAAAATGCTCCGCGTGACAAAAAACGCAGATGGCAGCATTACCGAAGAAGTGACCGGCGACTTTTCATTCGTACCCATGCTGGAAGGCAAGAATGGAAAATGATAAACGAAAAGGGCTGCAAAAGCAGCCCTCTCTATATCCTGAAAATTTTCAAATCCTGAAAATCCTGATTATTTTTTCACCTCGTCCCGTGCATCACCTTTTATATATATGGTGTAACGCTTTTCCTTTCTCGGGTTGTTCACCGCATTCGACTGTATATACACCTCCTTGTTAAAGATACCATGCTGCTCTTCGGTCTTTAGCCCCAGTTGTATCTTGCCTTTCTGGCCGGGCATCACAGGCGCTTTGGGCCAGTCCACATTTGTACAGCCGCATGAGGGTGTAACGTTCATGATCACCAAAGGTTGGTCACCTATATTCTCAAACTCAAAAGAATGCATAGCCACCGGCCCGCGTTTCAGCACCCCAAAGTCATGCGTTTCTTCTGTAAATTTAAATGCCGCACCATGTATGGGCGCTGCCTGGGCATTCTGCACATTCTGCGCATTTACCGATAAGATGCCAATAGATAAAGCGATAAATAAGAATATCTTTTTCATATGCTGCAATTTAGAAACAAAAATGCTAAAAAAAAGCAAAGGTTAGCCTGAGGCATCCTTACTTTATGGGCGTGGCAGGCGGCGGTGTTTCGAGCTTCGGCTTTTCCTCCGGCTTCGCCTTCACAGTGCCAATTATGCGCAGCCTCATCAGATTAGGTTCTGCATTTGAGGTAATGAACACATCCTTGTTTATCGGCCCCACGCGCCCCGCCGTGTTGTAGGTCACATGTATCACCCCTTTGCGCTTGGGCAATATAGGCTCCTGTGGCCACTTCGGCACAGTACACCCGCACGACCCGTGCGCCTCTGTAATGATGATCGGGCTTTTGCCCACATTCCTGAACTCAAAATCACACTCTGCCGCAGGGCCTTCCATCACCTCGCCAAAATCATGGATCAGTTCTTCAAATTTGAATTTTCCCGCATTCGGGTCTGGCTGCTGTGTTGTAGCCTGTGGCACAGCAGACCCCGATACCGGCGCGTGCTCTGACTTCTTTTCTTGTGCATTTACCGTGGTGGCGCTCATGCCAAGGCATAGCAAAGCAATTATTACTTTCTTCATCTGTTTTTATTACTGCCCAGTATTAGTTGGTCTTGAGCATTGAAGTATTCTCTGGCACAGAGCTGGTAGGCGCTTTTTCCACATTGCCTTTTATGGTGAGCATCTTGGTGCCGGCGTTTGATACCACCGTTATGTTCTTGGTAAATGCTCCGGGCCTGCCCTTGCTGTGATAAGCTACGTTGATTGTAGCTTTCGAACCGGGCATTATCGGCTCCTTAGGAAACGATGGCACCGTGCAGCCACACGATGGCTGGGCTTTTTCTATGATTATCGGCTCCTTGCCGGTATTCGTAAACACAAATTCAACCGTTGCATCCGGCCCTTCAGGCACAGTACCAAAATCATGGGTCATTTCTTTGAATGCCATGTTTTCAGCCGTAAGCGAGGTTTGTGCGGTTGGCGCTACGGATATTGTTGGCGCGGGTGCCGTAGTTACCGTTGCAGATTCAGTTCCTTTATCTTTTTTGTTTTTCTTGCCTTGCGCCATTGTCACGCCCGAACATAACATAAATAATCCCAATGAGAGAACAACCTTTTTCATTTTTTACTATTTACAGTTTAAAATTTAAATAAGAGTAATAACAAATTTAGCACCAAAATTCTGAAAAACCGGCTTTTTATTGTTAAAACCTTTCAAAACCCAATACTACCACTATATTGACAATCTAACTTAGCTTTGCCCCTACGTGACGCATAAATTCTTAGTCATACAGACTGCTTTCACCGGGGATGTCGTATTGGCAACTGCCCTTATCGAAACCCTGCACCACAACTATCCCGATGCGCAGATTGATTTCCTGCTCCGCAAGGGCAATGAAGGGTTGCTCCAGGGCCACCCCTATATCACCAATCTGCTGATATGGGACAAAAAGAACAATAAAAACAGCAACTTGGTAAAAATAGCCATGCGGGTGCGCCGCGAGGCATATACCCATGTTATCAACCCGCACCGTTTTGGCTCATCGGGCCTTATCACTTTCCTTTCAGGTGCTGGGTACAAGGCAGGTTTCGACAAGAACCCCCTTTCATTCTGCTACACAAAAAAAGTTAAGCATACCCTATCCGCACCGTATACCGAAAAACCGGTACACGAAGTGGATCGCAATCACGCCCTCATCCGCGACATTATAGCCATTGAGCAATCGCTACCACGGCTCTACCCCACCTTAGCCGATTACCAGGCCATCGACCAATACCTCGTGAAGCCCTATATATGTATAGCCCCGGCCTCTGTCTGGTTCACCAAGCAATTTCCGGCAGAGAAATGGGTGAGCCTTGCCAATGAGTTTCCAACCGATTATCGCATCTATATCATCGGTGCGCCATCTGATGCCGCACTGGCCGAAAGCATCCTTTCCGCTACCACCCATCCATATATGTCCAATCTATGCGGTAAGCTCAGCTTCCTGCAGAGTGCTGCGCTCATGCAAAGTGCCGATATGAATTACGCCAACGATTCTGCACCACTGCATTTTGCCTCTGCCCTCAATGCCCCGGTTACAGCTGTGTTCTGCTCCACAGTGCCGTCCTTTGGCTTTGGCCCATTGCGCAATAATGGCCATGTCGTGGAAGTAAAAGAACACCTCTACTGCCGCCCCTGCGGGCTGCATGGTCACCGGCAATGCCCGGAGGGACACTTCAGGTGCGCTAAAGATATTACCAACGAACAACTGTTATGGTGGACTTCGAAAACGACATAAAGAACTGTATCACTGTAATGCAGCAGGGCGGCACCATCCTCTACCCTACCGATACTGTTTGGGGCCTTGGCTGCGATGCGCTCAATGAAGCCGCAGTGGAAAAAATATTCGCCATCAAGCAGCGGCCAAAGGAGAAAAGTATGATCATACTGCTGGCAGATGCACGCGATGTGCTACAATACGTGGCAGCTCCCCCACCCGATATCATTGCCATCATAGAAGGTTTCGATCGCCCCACAACCATTGTGTTCGACGGTGCACTCGGATTCCCCGATAATGTGGTGAACAAAGATGGTAGCATAGCCATCCGCGTTACTACCGATCCCTTTTGCAAGGCGCTGATCAAACGCTTTCGCCGCCCGCTCATCTCCACCTCTGCCAACATCAGCGGGCATCCTACCCCTTCCATCTACAGCATGATAGAGAACGCCATCATCAGCGGAGTTGACTATGTGGTCAAATACCGGCAGGATGATAACAGCATTGCCGCACCATCGAGAATTGTAAAAGTTGATGATGAAGGAGAAATCCAAATAATAAGGGCATAAACAGAATCAAAGCCGTCATTTCGAAGGAAGTGAATCCCAGCAAAGTCGGGAGGAACGCAGGGAGAAATGACGAATTACTATTTGGCATATTTACGCCTTAAACCAACCAAGTATCATAGCTTTGCAGCCGCTTTATGGATATAATTTGTACAAAAGAAGAAGCAGGTTTATTTGAGCATATCAGCACAGCAGCCCGTAGCCTTAATATGCACTGCTACCTCATAGGTGGCTTTGTGCGCGATAAGCTGCTGGGCCGCCCCACAAAGGATGTGGACGTGGTATGCGATGGCGATGGGATAGAACTGGCACATGCCGTGGCTGCATTGCTGCCCCACAGGCCACAGGTGAACTTCTTTAAGACCTTTGGCACAGCGCAGTTCCGCCATCATGGGTTTGATGTGGAGTTTGTAGGCGCGCGTAAAGAATCCTACACATCAGACTCCCGCAAGCCGCAGGTATCACCCGGCACCATTGAGGACGACCAGCTTCGCCGCGATTTCACCATCAACGCACTTGCCATTAGCCTGAATGAAGCAGATTATGGCCAACTGATAGACCCCTTCGGTGGCATTGCAGATATGGAGCGTAAGATCATCCGTACCCCACTGGACCCGGATGTGACCTTCAGCGACGACCCGCTGCGCATGATGCGCGCCATACGCTTTGCCAATCAATTAGGCTTTACAATTATTGAGCCCGTGTTCGAGGCAATCAGCCGCAACAAGGAGCGGATAAAGATTATATCGCAGGAGCGCATCACCGATGAGCTGAACAAGATAATGACGACAGAAAAACCATCAATTGGCTTTGACTTGCTGTTCCGTTGCGGCCTGCTGAAGGAGTTTTTTCCGCAGGTGGTGGCGCTATCAGGCGTGGAGATAATAGAAGGCAAGGGGCATAAAGATAATTTTTACCACACCCTTCAGGTGGTGGACAATGTGGCTAGCAAAAGCAATGATCTGTGGCTGCGCTGGGCCGCCCTGCTGCACGATATAGCCAAGCCCGCCACCAAACGATATGAAGATGGCCACGGCTGGACATTTCACGGCCACGAGGTGGTAGGCGAGCGCATGGTGCCCAAAATTTTCAAGCAACTGAAATTGCCGCTTAACGAGCACATGAAATATGTGGCAAAGCTAGTGGGCCTGCACCTGCGCCCCATAAGCCTGACCAAAGAGGATATTACCGACTCGGCCATGCGCCGCCTGCTGTTTGATGCCGGTGAGCAGCTCGAAGACCTGATGATTTTATGCGAAAGCGACATCACGTCTAAGAACAGGGCAAAAGTGAAACGCTACCTCGAGAACTTTGAACTGGTGAAGCAGCGCCTGAAAGAAGTGGAAGAGAGCGACCGCATCCGAAACTGGCAACCCCCAATAACCGGAGAGGAAATAATGAAAGTCTTCAACCTGCAACCCTCACGCGAAGTAGGTGTACTGAAAACCGCCATCCGTGAGGCTATACTCGATGGCATCATCCCGAACAACTATGAGGCAGCCTATAACCTGTTGCTGAAAAAAGCCGAAGAGCTGAACCTGAAGCCCGTGTAGGCATGCCGGCTACTTCTCTATCAGAAAACATTTTCTGTTCAGCTTTCCCTGGAAGTCGAATGGGGTGGTAGCCCCGGTAATATCTTTTACAGTAAGCGCCGGTATGCTATCCCTGTCTAATGTAAAGTTGCGGTAGTTATTGCTGAAGTAAATACGCCCGCCGTCAGTACAGCCTTTCAGCAGCTTTTTCAGCAGCATCACATGGTCGCGCTGCACGTCAAAATTATCTTCCATGCGCTTGCTGTTAGAGAATGTTGGGGGGTCGCACACTATTAGGTCGTAGGCATTGGCAGGCATATAGTCGAGCCACTCTATAACATCCCCGTGTATAAAGTCATGTTTGGTGTCTTTATAGAGTTTGTTGTATTGCATGTTTCGCTTGGCCCAGTTCAGGTAAGTCTTTGAGAGGTCCACAGAGGTCACAGTACTTGCCCCGCCATGGGCCGCATACACACTAAACGAACCGGTGTAGCAAAACAGATTGAGCACATTCATACCTTTCGCCTCATCACGCACCATGCCCCGCGTTATGCGGTGATCGAGGAATAGCCCTGTGTCTAAGTAGTCGGTAAGATTAATGATGAAGCTAAGCCCCCCCTCAGGCACTATCCGTTCTACTTTCTGTTCGTCAAATTTCTCATACTGCCCCTGCCTGCCCGCCTTGCGCTGGCGCACCTTCATGAAGATATTGTCCTGCGATATCTCCAGTACGGTTGCCAGTACCTCTTTGCAACTTTGTAGCCACGCCTCATGCTCTTCATCCTCCATACCATGCCTGCGTTTATATTCAGCAGCATGCACCACCCCATTATACCAGTCTATAGCAAATGGAAATTCAGGCAGGTCATGGTCGTAGAACCTGTAGCAGGCAATCTCCTGTCTGCGTGCCAGCTTGCTGAAGTGTTTGTACACCTTCTGCAGTCGGTTAGTAAACATGGATAATTTCGAGTCGTCTGTCATGATTTGTAGGTCGTCGGTGCAGTATTTACTGCCGCTTCATTGTCTGGTCCTGCGGACTGTCTATTTTCTGCTGGTTCCTGTCCAGCGGTGTTAGGCTGCCGTTCTTGTTTATGAGGTAATAGGTTTCGCGCCCGCGCTTATCCACATCCAGCACTACAATACTACCTCCCTTCTTCGCCATATACGTCCATCTGCCTTTTCGCTCATTGATAATATCACCACTTTTTGTACCTATATATTTATCGGCAAGTGTGTATTCACCGGATTTTCCTCGTCCGCCATATTTCAAAGTCAGTGTAGATAGTATAGAAGCGCAATCACCACAGGGAAGCTTGCCCGCATACTTGCCCGAACATCTGCGCATAGCCATTTCTGATGGAGAAAGGGTGTCTTTTTTTGCGGACACCTGTATCACTCTCCGCCTTAGCAGATAGCTTTCTGTAGATTCTATTTCTTCCTTTGTGGGAGTAAGCTTTAAAAGCGTACTATCATTCTGACGCAAAAAAAACATCATCCTGTCCTCTCCCTCCAGTTGCACGACTGTAGCATCTTCACTGTTTGCAGAACCTTTCGAAATTCTCCATTCTCCGTTAATTGGGTCAAGCTGAAGCACTCTGCCATCCGGCCTTTTTTCTACTTGATCAAGGGTAAAGAATCCAAAATTATCACGCCGCATATGATCAAGCTGCAACACGGTTATCACACTATCATCCCCGTCAAGCAGCGTACCATAAAATCTGTCGTTGAGCATCGCATTGGTATCGGCAACGGGCTTAGCGGCAGCCTTCTTCTTCTGGGCATAGGCGGGTGCTGCCAATACCAGCACCGCTGCAAAAGCCAATACACTCCATCTGCTTACTTCAATCATGCGGCAAAAATAACAAATTTTACTGCTAACTTAGTTTGCTGAAAATCAGACATTTTGTATCTTTGCAGCCTCATTAAAAACAAAGAAGGTACACCATGCCAGTGTTACACAACCGCGTAAACAATGAGGAACTGAAACAGCGTATGCTGGCTGAGACAGAGCCACGTACCACAGTATCCTTCTACAAATACTTCCCGGTAGCGGAGCCGGTGCTGTTCAGAAACGACCTATACATTAAACTTACTGCCCTGAAAGTTTTCGGCCGCATTTATGTGGCGCATGAGGGCATTAATGGCCAGATAAGTGTGCCCACGGGCAACTACGAGGCCTTCAGGGATACCCTGTATGCCGCAGCTCCCGAATTGAACGGAATACGCATGAACATAGCTGTGGATGATGACGGGAAGTCATTTTGGGCACTGCGTTTTAAAGTACGGCCCAAAATAGTTGCCGACGGCATTGATGACCCGGATTTTGATCCCGCAAAGACAGGTAAATACCTCAAAGCGCGTGAGTATAATGAACTGTCGGAGGACCCGGATACGATAATAGTGGACATGCGCAACCATTATGAATATGAGGTAGGGCACTTTGAAAGGGCAATAGAGATACCGTCGGATACTTTTCGCGACCAGTTGCCCATGGCGGTGGATATGCTGAAAGATAAAAAAGATAAAAATATTATCATGTATTGCACCGGGGGCATTCGTTGTGAAAAGGCCAGCGCATACATGCTACATAATGGCTTTAAGAATGTTTTCCACGTAGAAGGTGGGATAATAGAATATGCCCGCAGAGCCAAAGAGCAGAACCTGCCGTTAAAGTTCAAAGGGAAAAATTTTGTATTTGACGATCGACTGGGTGAACGCATCACTGATGAGGTACTGGCACAGTGCCATATATGCGGGAAGCCGTGCGATACACATACCAATTGCAAAAACGACGGCTGCCACTTGCTCTTTATACAATGCGATGAGTGTGCCGCAAAATATGACGGCTGCTGCAGCGAAGATTGTAAGGAAGAAAAAAACTTGCCCCCCGAAGAACAAAGAGCCAGACGAGCCGGCCGGGAAAACGGCATGATGATCTTCAACAAATCAAAGCAACACCCCATACGCAAGCACAGGGACGAATGGAAGGTGCAGCGGGAAGGATAGACATTTATTTCTTCAGATGCCAAGATGTGGCTCGGATTTTACGTCTATCTTTAGGTAGCTTATGAAAGGCATATATATTCTTTTATTTTTATTACTCATTAGTCTTACTGGTTATTCTCAAACTCCATCAAGAATAGTTGGATTTGCCATGTATGACCGGGATACCACTATCCCTTGTGTCGACTCCGGAGGCTATAATAAATATTCTCTGGATAGAGGAGGCCAGGTCCAACCACGAATATTCTCTTTTGTAACAAATTACCCCTTCCTTTACGACTATCCATTTTCTCTGATACACACCCTTGATTATGAAACGGGATATGCAGGAGTAACGAAATTTGATTCTGCATGGAGACATTCAGCAACCGATACTAATATAAGTGGACAATATTTTGATGAACACGATAACATTATTTTTGCAAAATGCTGGAGGTTTGTAAATGGTACCTGGAAGGGTTATACTATTTCAAGCCGTAGTTATGATTTAAGTAACAATTTACTCGAACAAATAGACTCCAACGGGTATCGCATATCCATTCACCGGTATAGCTATGACGCAAAAAATAAACCTATTTCATTCCTGGAAATCGACCATAACAAAAGCGATACAACATGGTTCTATAAACTGAGCTGCACCTACAATGAAAATGGCCTGTTAACTAATGTTTATGCGGATGAGTGGAAGAATCCATGGCAAAAAGATAATATGAAAAAGAACATAGCTTTTTATTATTCAGACAATAAGCCTGATTCTTTCCGGAGTTATGATCTCATCTACAAAAATGGTGAAATTGATAGCGAACTTCACATACTAGGCCGGTACTATTTTTCCCAATTAAATGATACCATCATAGCCAGCATTTATGACGTTTCTGTCAACCCAACGACACCCTATTATAGGGTTACAAATATTTTTGATAAATCACACAATAAAATTTCTATTTTAACCGAGTATAGGAGTACGCCACTTAGTAATCCCAAAGGTGATAAATTTGAATACTCATACAATCATTTCAATCAGGTAATTTCAGAGAAGTGGCAAACCTATGATGAAATGGGTAACTGGACATTTCAAAAAATGGCTAAGTTTTATTACGAAATCTATAACCCAGGCCCACCCTATGAAATAAATGAAATGGATATCTATCCATCGCCTACCAAAGGTGACCTAACGCTGAAAATGTTATTGCAGGATGCACAACCTTTTGCAGTCTGCATTTACAATTCCGTTGGACAAATAATAATGCAATGGGATGAACCGGCAACAAAGAAGTACAAAAAAACAATCTCCTTACCTGAATTAGCCTCAGGCAATTATTTTCTCCGGGTTCTTATCGGCAAACAGAGAATAGTAAAGAAGTTTGTGGTCAATTAAGTCCCCCTATACCTCCTTTGCCATCTTCAACAAATTGGCGATTGCCTGTGGTCTTGGCTGTAGCAGGTCTTTAGCTATTTCGCGCAATAAGTTGCTGTCCTGTAGCAATACCCCTCCCCTGTCATTAGCAGACAGCGGCTGAAGGTGGTGATAAAAGCTCTTTTCAGTAAGTTTTTTGTGTAAAGTTTTATGCATTGGCGCAATTTTAGTTTTCAAAAAAACGCCTGCAGCGGTAAAATATTGCATACCTGGATAAAAATTAATGTTAAAGCAGGGCCATACTCAGAGATTCAGTCGTTTTTTTGCCAATGCTATGATACATTTACATAATACACATGAAAACAGTCGGAATTACAGGCGGTACCGGGTTTATAGGCAGGTATTTAACCGAAGTCCTTATTGATAAAGGTTATAAGGTGTTGATTTTTAGCCGGTCGGCCAGAAATCATGCATCAGAATCTGTTTCCTATGCACATTGGGATGCGGAAAAAGGGGAGATTGACAAGGCTGCCCTTGCCCGGCTCGACGGCTTGGTACACCTCGCGGGGGAATCGATAGCGGAGAAAAGACTAACAGAAAAACGCAAGCAGGAAATCATAAACAGCCGGGTGCATAGTACTGATTTCCTGGTAGCACAACTGAAAGCACATGCGCCAGCGTGCAAAACATTAGTGGCTGCATCGGCAATGGGCTTTTACGGGCCTGACCGCCCTGGGACGTCCCCGTTTACAGAATCTGCCCCACCGTATGACGATTTCCTTGGCAATACCTGTCGCCAATGGGAGTCGGCTACATTGCAGGCAAAGGATTTTTTAAGGACAGTCATTATCAGAATAGGGATTGTACTGGGTAAGGATGGCGGTGCTTTTCCGGAATTATCAGGGCCGCTCTCCTTTGGTGTTATGCCTATACTGGGGGGCGGGAAACAGGTAGTAAGTTGGATAGAGGTGACCGATCTAGCCCGGCTTTTCCTTTTCGCGCTGGAAAACGGGGCAATGTCGGGTGTTTATAATGGGGTTTCACCCAACCCGGTAAGCCATCGGCAGTTAATGCACGCGATAGCCAAAGAAAAGGGAGGGCTGGCAATACCCATGCCGGTACCAGCATTTGTACTGAAAATAGCTCTGGGCGAGATGAGTACCGAGGTGCTGAAAAGCTGCACGGTAAGTGCGGCCAAAACAATAGCTGCCGGATTCAACTTTGACTACCCTGATATAAACGGGGCGCTAAAAAAACTCTATAATCAGTAACCCTCGCATCCCTGTTATCTGCTTTTTTTAGCATAAAAGCCGGAAACAATGGTTTTCAGGTATAATTTGACGGGATGTATGTGCAACATTAATCACTATTCATTATATTAGCACCAAAATTCATCATAAAGCGGTCTTTTAGGAGGCGTTTTAAACAGAACTACTATGCATTGCAATTCGATCTTTAAAACAGGGGCATTTTTTCTTGCAGCCTCAATGTTATTTGTTTCTGCCTGTTCCCGTACAGCCTCAAACAGCCTCACAGACGAGGATGATAATGGCGGTTACGCATCAGATGCATCGCGGATAGAGTGGGTGAACAATGACGTAATATCAATTGCTGATGCAGCAGGATCGGTATATAACGGAGCTTACTTACGTACTACACAGAACACTTTAGGCACATGCGCCACAGTAGGCACCGACACTACCCACACCCCACATACACTCACCATACGCTTCGGCCCCACAGACTGTGTGTGCCTGGACGGCAGAAAACGCAGGGGCACGATAGTGGTTTCTTACAACGGCCGCTATCCTGATACAGCACAGACACATACTATCACTTTCGATAACTACTATATCAACGGCAACAGGCTCACAGGTTCTATAAAAACAGTAAAAGTAGACACTACCGTACTGGGCAACTGGTACTACCTCGTAGTGGTGAACGACTCGCTGAACCTCAGTCCCGACCCGCTGAAAAGCAAATACACCGTATGGAGGGGCAACCTGGTGCGTAGGTGGGTAGAAGGCAAAACCAACCCTAACACTACAAGACAGGATGATGTATTCTCTGTATCAGGCACCGCTACGCTTACCAGGCCAAACGGGCACGTATTCACCTGTGCTATTTCCTCGCCGCTGCAGTTTGCCACAAATTGCGACTACTGCGAAGCAGGCGTGATAGATGTGAGCGGCTATACGCCGCCAAAGCGTGTGCTGAACTATGGCTTTGGCAACTGCGATGCCGATGCCGACCTGAACATAGCCAACAATGTGTATAAAATTACAATAGCAAAATAAGCTTTCAACGGAACTCAATATAGGGCGGGAGCATCTCCCGCCTTTTTCTTTTTATAGGCAATCCTGTAGTATAGCGCAGGCGGTGCGTATCTCGTCGTTGGTGATGGTGAGAGGCGGGGCTATGCGGATACATTGCGGCGCAAACAAAAACCAGTCGGAAAACAAACCTTTTTGCAGGCAGCATTGTAATGTCCCTGACACATGATCAGGGCTGTCTAATTCTATAGTCATCAGCAGCCCTTTGCTGCGCACAGCCTTTATGGCCGAGTGCGTAAGCAGGGAGTGAAACAGTTGTTCTTTAGCGGCAACGGTGCTTACCAACTCTTCATCAAGCAATACGTTCATTGCGGCCATGCCCGCCGCGCAGCATACAGGGTGGCCGCCAAATGTAGTAATGTGGCCCAGCACGGGATTATTCGTGAGCACAGCCATATTGGTGTGAGAGGAGATGAACGCGCCAAGGGGCATGCCACCGCCCAGCGCCTTGCCCAGCAGTACAATGTCGGGTACCACAGCATAATGCTCAAAACCCCACAGCTTTCCTGTTCTGCCAAAGCCGGCCTGTATCTCATCAAATATGAGGAGCGTGCCGGTATCGGTGCATTTTTTACGCAATCGTTCCAACCAATCCGCATTGGGTACTATCACGCCGGCCTCCGCCTGTATGGTCTCAATTATGACACAGGCTGTCTGCCCGTTGATAGCCGCTATTAGCTCATCCGAATTATAATCGTAGTGCCACACACCGGGCATCAGCGGGCGAAAGGCATTGCGCCAGTATTCATCGCCCATTACAGCGAGTGCGCCCAGCGTATTGCCATGGTAGCTTTTACGGCAACTGATAATATCGGTGCGCCCTGTAAGGCGGCGCGCCAGCTTCAGCGCTCCCTCGGTAGCCTCCGCGCCTGAATTAGTGAAATAGACACAGTTAAGCGTTTCGGGCAAATGGCGGGCGAGCAGTTGTGCGTACTGCACCTGCGGGCTTTGCACCAGCTCGCCATACACCATTATATGCAGGTAGTCATCTGCCTGTTTTTTAATGGCCTCTACAACCGCAGGGTGCTTGTGGCCTATATTGCACACGCTGATGCCACCAATGAGGTCGAGGTATTTACTACCATCAGCGCCATACATATAATTGCCTGCGGCAGACACAATCTCCAGCCCCACCGGAGATGGGGATGTCTGGGCTACAAATTGCTGAAAAAGCTGGCGGTTGGTCATACGTGTATCTGCCTTATTGTTGAATTAAATATTGCCTGGACTAAAATTATAGCATTCTGGCATATCACCCTACGCCTCCTCATCAAAATATATCTTGTAGTAGCTTTTGCCCACCTTTGCGTCGTAGCCTTTTTCTATAAGGCTCTTATCGCCGTGGATATACACATGGAAGTTCTTGTCTAATTTCAGTACGCTTTTAAAAACGCGGTTCTGCTTCTTTACTGCCTGCGATGAAATATCGAATTCGGTATCCAGCTCCAGCCCCGCTTCAGAGGCATAAACATCTTTAAAATTTTTGAATGACTTGATTACCTCCTTATCGCCAAAAACGGTTTCCAAAAAACCATCCTCTTCGAAAGTCTCATTGCCTTTAAAATAGTCAACAGTCCTGTTTAGGTAGTCTATCTTATCGGTCTTGGTCACTTCGTATTCCTGCTCCAGTTGTGTGGTCACAAAGTTCTTGCAGGTATCTAAGTAGTTGTGGGTGTAGTGGTAGTTATCATTTGCGGGCCTCAGCTTCAGAAATTCATCCTTCCAGTATTGCGCTTCCGCTCCCCTGCTGATGTTGTCTATACTGCACACAACATAGCCTTTGTCTTTCTCTGTATTCAATATGAGGCAACCTTTGTCCAGCTTATTGATATTTACGCCGTCTTCATACCCCACCAGGTAGTTGCTGCCGTCAAAATCCAGTTTCAGAAAGGTGTCCTTATTCTCCGACTTGAATATGCCTATGGCATCCACCTCTTTATTCTCGTAGTAGCAACCTTTGAAGTACGCCACATACAGTTCACCGTCTTTTACCTTAGGATGCACCGAACATTCATAAAGCAGCCGCCCGATCTCTTTCGATGATTTTACAAACCCTCGCGGGTTCGTAAACATATCTATAGCCGTGGCATACACCTCATTCTGGCTAAGTTTGTTCACATGGGTGAAATTGTATAGCGGCACCTGCTCAAATGGCTTGAGGAAATAACCCGTAAGCACACGGGCCACGTCGCCCTGGTGCGCAAGGTCTATTGTGCTCTCCGACAACTTATAGCCTTCATCGGCTGTTTTGTTGCCTACACGGTGCACGATCACTTTAGCAAGGTTTGCACGGTCTAATTGCAGCATGATACTTTGGTTTGGGGTTGCAAAGATGGCGAATTTACGCGAGTACACCACCCCGATTATCGCAGGTATGCTCCTGCGATAAACTGAGGTAGCCTATTTAATACTATACCTAACCCCTCCATATATCTCCCTGCCTCTTGTTGGCCCCCATACCGAGGAAAGGTCGAAATACTTCCCGAAGGGGTCATTGGCACTGATGATGGGGTCAGGCTGCCGGTAGTTGAAAATGTTCTCGCAGCCGGCATATATCTCCAGCTTCTTCCACCTGAATGTGGCCTGTACATTGAGTGTATAATAAGGCGTAGAATACAGTGGCCGCGCATAAGGTGCAGGATTGCTGCGGGTATCGGGCAGGCGCATCTTATCAAACCAATGCACATTGGCATCGCCCTGCCACCTGTTATTCTTCGTGCGATACGATACAGCCGCCATCACCCGGTTATATGGATTGAATGGCAAATTGGTCTTTACTCCATTCGTTATCCTGTACACATCTAGGTAATTATATGCGGCACGGAAATCAAGTTGTTTGAAGAATATAAAAGATGCTTCAAGCAGCAATCCATTTGACCGTGATGGACCCGTAAAATTCCTGATGATGGCCCTCGTGGGGTCCGCATCATAATCAGGAAAGAACTGGTTAGTGAAATGGGTGCTGTAAAAATCACCGCTCAGTGTGCCTGTGGTCTTACCCATACTGAATTTATAGGTATGACTCACTCCCCAGTTGAATGCCTGCTCCGGCTTCAGCGCCTCTGCAAAAACAATATCGCGGGAGCTTGCCAGCAGGTTTGGCTGCTCACTGAACAGGTTCACCTGCCGCCAGCCCGTCCCCGCCGATGCCCGCAGCGTATGCTTGTCGTTTATAGCATACTTCAGCATAGTGCGCGGGGTGAAGTAAGTACCCCAGCGCTGGTGGTTATCCAGCCGCGCGCCCGCCAGCAGCACTATCTTCTCATCAAACAAGTGAAATGCATTCTCCGCAAACACACCCGGCACACGCAGTTGCGTCAGGTACTTGCCTGCATAGCCGCGCTTCAGCGTGGTGTCCGTAAACCGTATGTCTTCTGTCAGTTCCTGGTATCTGTAGCTTACACCATATTTCAGCAGGTGCTTTTCCTGCCATATCCATTCGTGCTGCAGGTTCATATAGCCGCTCTGCTGCTGCCCTTTATAAGCCGTTGTGCCAAACCACGATTGCTGATCATGGTAAAAACCTGATACCGACAGCACCACCGCATGGTCCTCATTAAACCGCCATGCCGATTTCACATACACCTCCGGCTGCGTATAATGCACACACTGGCCATATATCATGGAGCTGCCCTCGTTGTACTGCTCGTTATAGCCCATCTGGCCGCCTACGCGTTTTTCATTTACTACACGTAGGCCTATTTGCGTTGCAAATCCTTTTTCTTTGTCATTGCCATACTTCCACTTGCTGTAGGCCATATACCTGGTCAGCAGGGGTAGGTCCATAAAGCCATCGTTATTGCCGTCGGTTTTATTTGCCGGCTGCACGGTGTGCAGCGCTAGCAGCGTATGCCACTTCTTCTTTTTGCCCAGTGCTGTTGCCACATTCGCATTCACGTGTTTTTCACCAAAGCTGTTCATATAGCCGTTCAGGTACAGCAGCTCGGCCTTATCCGGCTGCCGGCTTTCCAGGTTTATCTGCCCGCTGATGCTCTCATAACCCTGTAGCACCGATGTAGTCCCTTTAGATACATAGATATTATCCACCACCGTACCGGGATATGTGCTGATGCCATACGTATAGGTGAGCCCGTAAACCATTGGCAGGCCGTCAAACAAAACCTGGTTATACACCCCTGAGAGGCCCAGTATCCGCAGCTCCTGCGCGTTGGTCACCACATTGGTGGTTTGCGGCTGCACCGATGCCTGTGTGCCGAAGCAGCCCGCAAGGTCGCAGCAGGCCGCTTTCGACAGCTCCCGCTGGTTGATGACCTCCGTCTTGCCCACACTGAGGCTCGAGATGTAGGCACCGCTGCGGTCGGTTATGGTCACTTCGTTCAGTTCTTTGCGGTCTTTGCGCAGCACTATGCTCACGTATGTTTTCTCCCCTACGGCAATAGTGTCTGGTATAAACCCGGCCATGCTGGCTATAATGCGGCGGTCAGTGATGCCATCGCCCGCCAGTTCGAACACCCCGTTCTCATTGGCTGCCGCTGCTGTTGTCGTACCTATCCATCGCACAATGCCGCCCGGCAGTATCTCTTTTTTGCCGCCTTCCTGCCCGAATAGCTTGCCCGTAATCTTCTGCGCATGCAGCGCTGATGATACAACAAGCAAACAGGCAATTATAAGCCCCCTCATGACCTACCCTTTTTTCGTGAACTCTCTTTTTTCACACGGTAAGGGGTTTCCTTGTCGTCATCACACCCCGGAGTAGTTTCTACCGCCTTTTCTATCTGCTCCCGGCTGGTAACCGAGGTATGGTAAGTGATGGTGAACATCGAAGACTCCCGCGACAAGTCTGTGAATACCACTTCGTCTATCCCTTCCTGGTTCAGCAGGTTCTTTTTTATGGTGGGCATATCATTGCCGCAATGCAGGTTGGTGACCTTTATGGTTATTTTTTTCACCGAATCTGTCGCTTGTGCGGCAGCCGTATTTATAGATAATGCGGCCGCGATGAACACGGCAACGCATACAAATGCTTTTTTCATTTCAGTAATTTTTTCAGGATAAGTGATTATCGTAGTGTGTCTGGCCCTGCGAGCTTTAAAACACCCTACGGAATACCGCGCCTCTGCGCCTTTGCGTGAAACTATTTTTACACCCTTGCTTGAGGCTTTGTATATGATTAAGCTATAGCCCTGGGAGGCTGCCAGAACCCTGATGCAGGTTCATCTGCGATACTGAAAGAAGAGATACCCCACTGCACTACTGTTGCAGCAGGGGCTGATGGCATAAGCACAATGGGCTTGGGTATGATGGCGCAGAAAGCACTGCAGCCACACACCTGGAATGGGTTGCATCCGCTTTTACAGTCTTTTTCCGGATTATGTTCTTCGTTGCCGTCCGTGCAGCAGTCGTCGGTTATGCAGCACGGGTCATTTGCCGACACAGGCATCAATACCGGCTGCACAGACAGCATCAGTATCACAAAAGCAAGTATGGAACAAATGAACTTCACAAAGCAAATATAGGGGATATAATCCATTTATCAAATTGCAATATGGGGTGATGATCACGCCCTAGTTATCAATATTACAATCGCATAATCACTAACAATTATATTAACTACCCATTAATAATTTTTCATCATTCTCCCCAAAAATCGGTAATTTCATACCATATTAACCATACTGACCCAACCTTTCAGGTTCGGTTTCGGTCTATAATGTTGTTAGTTTTTAATCACCAATATACTTGTCTATAGCTTTGGCATATACTACAGGGCAGGCCAGTGAGCTGGAGCAACTCATTCATGGGTGCATTCGCAATGAGCGGGGCGCACAGGAAAAGTTGTACCACCTGTTTTACCCTAAGATGATGGCTTTAGTGCGGCGGTATATCGACCACGAAATGCAGGCGGAGGAAGTGATGAATAATGGCTACCTGCGTGCGTTTCAGAAGATAAAGCAGTACAATTTTCAGGGCTCTTTTGAAGGCTGGTTAAGGAAAATTATTTTTCACGCCGTGGCAGACTATGTGAAGCAGCACGCGCGCTATAATGCGAAGGTGGTAATGGTGGAAAAAGATGAATATGTGCATAAAGACCACGCCGACAAGCTGTATTACGATCAGCTCCTGAGCATGGTGCACGAACTGCCGGAAGCTACAAGGAATGTATTTAATATGTATGTTTTAGAAGGTTTTACGCATAAAGAAATAGGAAATTTATTAGGCATCAGCGAGGGAACATCAAAATGGCACCTGAGCGAAGGCCGAAGGGTACTGAAAGAAAAAATAGAAAGGCAAGGGCTGCACCAGAAGATGTAAGTTTTGAGGATTGGAATTTGAAATTTTTTTAAATAATTAAACGTTTATCCACATGGATAACAATATGGTAAATATCGACGACCTTGTCCGGCAACGGTTATTGGGAGGAGAGGAGAAGGAGCGCGCGGGAGCGTGGCTCCGCATGAGCGAGTTGCTCGAAGAAGAGATGCCCCGCAGGCGCGGTGCGTTTATGTGGCGCAGAACATTTGGTGCGCTGGGCGTTATGGCCCTGCTGGGGGCTATAGCCCTTGGCGGCTATGAGCTGAACAGCTACCGCAACCTGCACAACAATACTACCAATGGCACATCTATAGCCGTGAGCGCTCCCGCACCTACAGCTAATAGCATTTCTGCCAATAACACTACTGCTGACAATACGGACAATACTGCTAATTCAAATAACACTACCGGAAATACCGAAGATAACGCAACTTCAACCAACATCACTGATAACAGCACAGCCGCTGTAGCAAACACTATTGCAGGCAGTAACGCAGTAGCCGGAAGCAATAATGAGGTTGCGCAGCCTGGGCGCGTAGCAGCTATGAGTGATGTGGCTACTACATCCGGTACTATCACAGGCAATACTATCGCAAGCAGCAACGATGCAGCTATCGTAGGCAATAGCGATGTAAAGACAACCGGCGATGCTGGCAGCACCCATGTAAAAGCAACAAATACCACCGCCGACAAACGTGTGGCCACCGACAGGCATACTACTTCCGGCAAACAAACTGCAAGCGGCAAAACCAGCGGCAGCACTGTTTCCGGAAATGATGTAGCAAAAAGTAGCAAGGCTGTAATCACCGGCAAAGACATAGTAAAGAGCAGCGATATACCAGCTACTCAAACTGAAGAAGCTAATGAAGCTGGGGATAAAGTAGTAGCTACAGATAATATAGCAGCCGCAGAAACTACCGGAAATAAAACCACAGAGCAAAAAGTAGCTACCACCGGCAACAGGAAGATTGCTACCGGCAATCCTGCAACAACTGCAACAACTGCAGCAACTGCAGCAACTGCAGCAACTGCAACCACAAAACGCACAGGCGCAGCAGATCAGAAATCAGCATCTGCCACTGGTACGGCTACTAAAACCGGCACTGCAGCAACAGGCTTAGTAACTGCGAAAAAGAGCGCACCTAAGGGCGGGCATGACGTTACAGCCACCGTCGTAAAAACACCTTCAACCGACGAAACAAAGACCAAGACCGCAGAAATCGACGAAGAGGATAATGCTACCGCGCAGACAGGCAACAACCGCACAGGCAATACAACTGCAACCACAAAGCCGGGCAGCACCAAAGCTGCAAGGCATGGCAATGACCTGGCTATAGTAGGCAGTTCGGCAGCAAGTGGTAATACTACCGTAGGTACTAAGAAAACTATAGCGGCAAAAGTAGCTGCTAAGAACGTAACCGGCGAGAAAGAGAATACAAGTGGCCGGAAAAAAATAGCCGCAATTGCTAAAACGCCGGCTACTTTGGGTGGCGGTAGTAAGAGCGCAAGTATTGCCCATAAAAACAATAGCGTGAACGGTAAGGTTGTGGCATCTGCTTCAACTAATACCAGGACGGCTTCGCCTACAGCTTTCAGCAACAGGATACCGGCCGCCAACAAGACCGCCAAAGCCGGGAGCAGGGAAGCTGGGGAAAACATAGATGAAGTATCACTGGTTAACTCAAGGAAGCACAAAAAAGTGATAGAAAAAATAGTGCTGCTGCACAGGTACATGAGCAATGCACCAAAAGAAGGCAACATGCACCTCGATACTATATCAATAGAGTCTATTACGGAAGAGTTTGAAATGGCAAGCGCGCAAAAAGCAGACGCATTGAAGAACGGCAACGAAGTACCTACTTCCGAAGACCCGGATGCAGATACCTCTCCGCTTAAACCATCTTCGTCGTCAGAAAGCTTTGCTATGAAGGAAACTGCCAACAAGCAAACCAAAGGTGCTAAAACAATTGAAAACCTGAACGCGGCATTCAACGACATCAAGTACAATGCGGGCAATGCTACTTTCGCGGCAGGCATCAGCGCGGGTATCAACAGCACGTTCTTCGGGCCTAACAATTTCAAGGGCTTCCAGTTCGGGCTGAATGGTACGCTCACTTTCAGCCAGTCGCTGAGCCTCATGGCGGAAATTAAATACTTCCACCGCATCAATGACAACTTTACGCTCAACGATAACTATTATCAGTACACCGCAGAACCCAATGGTGGCTATAAAAGGGAGTTAGTGTCAAACCCATACAGCATCTCTACCCTGCACAGCCTCGAGATGCCTATAGCATTACGTTTCACTGCAGGCAGGTTCAATTTTGCTGTAGGCCCTAATGTGGTGTACACATTTGGCATCAACACAGGCAACTACCGTACGGTAGACCCGAATTCTGCAACCATTGTACCAACAATGGGCAATGATAACGCTGCCAAAATACAGGCAGGCGATTTCAATTCCAGGTTCGGCCTTGGTTATCTGTTCGGGGTATCTTACCAGGTATCGCCCAAAGTAACGATCGACCTGCGCGATGTGCAGACCATCTGGGACAATGCAAGTACTACAGGAGCGAAAGCCGTTTCCACGCAGTTGTTCCGTAGCCCTTCATTCCAGTTATCGCTTGGTTATAAATTCGGCGGCGGCAAAAAGGATTAGGACCGATAAGACTTGCAAGTATTTGAACATAGAAAGACCGGGAGTGTGCGCTCCCGGTCTTTTCGTTTGTCTACACGAATTTCTTCAATCGATGGATTGCACTGATTAGATTAATAAGGCGAATAAAAATGGACTTTGCGTATTTCCGCCTCTGCGGTTAAATCAATACCCATTAGACATTAAAAATCGGTATAAAGATTGAATTAGCCCGAAGGGCTTAAATGTGAATAACCGTAGGTGAAACCTACGGTCTGAAGAGCATAGCACACAACCCTGAAGCGGGTTGAACATAAGTTATGTGCCGATTTATAAATATCCAATCGGTACAAACTCCCGCTCCCCCAAGTGAACGGAGTCGAATTGTGAGCTTGCCGAACTATTCTCAAATCCTATAATCCCGCTCAAACCCGCGCCCACACTGCACCCAAAAACCATGACGGTACAATTACGGTACCATGATGTTTTTTTTATTTTGCGGCCGCTATATTATTGCCGAACTTTACCTTACACTCGCAAAAAACGCAGGTACGTTCTTTGATGCCGATAGCTATCGGGATGGCTTTGTGAACATTGCGCTGTGGTGAGCATGATCGAACCTATGTGGCACTTGTGGTTATTTTTGTCGCAACTTTCGCCTTAATACCCAAGAAAAAAGTGCGCAAATAGTGCGCAAAAAATATTTTGTTGCTGATTATCTACCAACTAATTATGCTTCAAAACGGTAACTATCGTGAACTTGGGACTAAAATAAATTAATTATGAGCCATTCTTTTTGGGCTTGTTTGTTGATTTCAATAGTATTGTTAATACTACTCCCGATAACAATCCTATTGCTGCGCCTGTGCAAAAATATTCGAGCAACATCACGCTTAAATCATGATTTTCGTAGTAATCAAATAACTGGAAGGCGGTATAAATCAAAGTTGCAACCGCACCAATCATTATCCAAAAATTTATCCAGTACAAATAATCTACCCTTCGGTCTTGGCGCAATTTTCTATGATTATTTTCGGCAACGCTAAGGTTAAAAGCATCAATACTCCCACACTCCTTTAATTCTCTACCTTTATCTGTAAGCTGCCTGTATATCTTACCATCAACCTTAATATCGTGTCTGTTTATAGCATATCCTTCATCGACTAAATATTGTGCTGCTGCTTCATCTAAAATCAATCTATTATGCTCTTCTTTCAAAGAAGCCATATATTGAATACGTTGATTTTTTATGTCATCTAAAAATGCTTTCATACTCTCATTACTTGCCCCGACTGGGGCAAAAAAAACGCTTGTTGGTTTTGCCGCTTGCGGGGGTTCTATAATAAATTCACCATATGGTTGAATTGAACTTATTAATTGCTGAACCGTAGATATTATAATGTCCTTTTTGAATTTTTTTTCTACTTCTAAATTGTATATTTCTAACTTTCCATGTGCGCATAAATACTCTCCTTTCCGTGTTAGAATTAATTCCCCATCTTCGGTTTGCTCCACAAACACGTTCTTTAATAGGAAACCAGTTATGTGGCTGTATACATTGTTGCGCTTATATTCAGATATAGCACTAAACATGGCTTGTGAATCAGTTCCCCCGTTTGCGTTCCTATACCTGTTAGCTAAAACATGGTTCATGTGAGCATCAGCAATATTAAACGCCCCATTCAATATTAAATGCGGTAATATTTCATCAAGAATATACAATTCTTCATGAGTGACTATATGCGACATAGATATTGTTTCCATAAACCTACAAAAATCCATTTGTTAATGTTCGTTAATGATTTGGTTTATAACATATGGCATATTATCTTTGTCCCATTAAAACGATAAAATAATGTTCGCTGAATTTAAAACACTCCCACAATTATTTGACTTCTTTAAGAACGAAGATACCTGTATTGCTTACTGGGAGAAGGTTAGGTGGAATGGTAATGTTACCTGTGTGCATTGTGGCGGTGAAAATCCATACAAAACTAATAGGGGCTACAAGTGCCGTAATAAAGAGTGCCAAAAGAAATTCAGCGCAATAACTAAGTCAATTTTTGAAAATACTAAGTTGCCTTTGCGCACATGGTTTGGTGCTATCTTCTTAGCAGTAAACCATAAAAAAGGTATTAGTTCTTTACAGTTAAGCAGGGACTTAGGAATACACCAATCTAACGCATGGCATTTGCTGCATCGCATACGTGAAGTGTTTAAAGAAATAGCCCCCGAAAAATTAGGTGGTGAGGGTGTTGTAGTTGAAACCGATATTACATGGGTTGGCGGGAAAGTAAAGAACATGGCTAAGAGTAAGCGTAGGACATTCCGCAACAACAAACAGGCAACAGACGACCATAAAACAATGGTATCGGGTTATATCGAGCGTGGTGGTAATATACGTTTCGATGTGATAGACGGCACAGAAAATGAAAAGGAATTAGTAAGAAAGCACATTGATACAGACTCAATACTTATGACTGACGAGGCTAAGTCTTACATCGGTGTAGGTAAGGAATATGCAAAGCATGAAACGGTACGCCACGCAATGGACGAATATGTACGTGAAAAGGTTTGGCATACAAACACCATAGAGGGTGCATTTAGCCAGTTTGACCGCATGGTGGTTGGTGTATATCACAACATTAGCCGTAAGCACATGCAGTCATACGCAAATGAGTGTGCGTATCGTTACAACACACGTAAAGCAGCACAGCCGAAAAGGTTTGAAGATACCGTATTGAAATGTAGCGGTGTGAAATTGACGTATCGTAATTTGATAGCAAAGTAGTATCTTTATAAAAGCGAAAAACCGACTATCCCCATAGTCGGCTTTTCAGTATCGTAAAAATAATCTTAGCGGATTAATTTGCCAATCGCTTGACGGCTCAAAGTTAAAACACTTTAGGTTGTCGAGCAAAAAATGTTTTGTATAACCTAAAGCAGTCAGAATGAATAAAGACTTAAAATTTACGGGTTTTTTTGTGATAATAAACGATTCTCATATTTCTATTGATAAGTTTAGGGAAAAATTTCCTGAACAAACGCATCATTATAGGCACAGCGGCTCTATATACATTTTAAACCCACACTATGAAGATAACCTACTTTATATACCTATAAACGGCGGCTCTGTATATCCGTTGCCGCAAGAAGTTATACATGCAGAAACTTTCGAAAAATCACCTAACCCAAGGTCAAAAGATTTTGTTGAGCCTAAACAAGACTTTGCTATTATTGATTTTTCAACTGGCTATTTGTGGATTTCTAATATTTACAGGAAGATACTTTTATGGACATATTTTGTTGAAATATTCAAAACGACAAGCATCACAATAAAAGAGGCAATTAATGAAAGTGATTTCATAGGTGCTATCAAGAGTGTAAACAATATAAAGATGTCTGTCGTGCCGGGGCTATTTAGTCATACAGGCGTTCTTTCTGATGAACTGGGAAAGGAGATATATGGGTATGGAGCAACTACCGCAGTATTGGAATTTAAGTATAAAGAGAAGATGGTAGGAGATGACCTAAAAACAAAGATAACATCATTAATTAGAAATAGGGATGCATACAGAGATGTCACTATTTCGGGTAAGGATGCTAATGGGGCAACAATGCTATTTAATCCTGATGCGGTCTTGAGGAAAATAAACGTTCGTGCAAAAATGAACAATAACGGCACTTTTAACGAAAAAGACGTGTGGGAAAAAGTAAAAAAAGAACTAAAAAAAATATGAAACTATTATTAAAAATTTGCGGTTGGGTATGCTCTTTAGTTGCAATATGGCTATTGGCAATTTACTTTGATTATGACAATAGTAAAGCGTTTGAGTATATTATCACATTTTTATCGGTGGCGGTTGGTTTTAATGTAACGGCATTATCCATAATTGCCAATTCTAACTTTTCTGCAAGGTTGTATAGTTTAGAAGATGAAAAGGATAATTCAAAAACCCTTTTACACGTACTAATTGGAAAATTCAGAAAGTCAATTTCTTTATTCTTAATTACAATCGTATTGATACTTATTTTCTTTTTTATAGAAGGAGATGTGAAGGGTGCGTTTCATAAAGAATTTACAATTATGTCAAATACATTTAACACACCCAAAATACTGAAAGCAATTATTTGGTATTTCACTATTATATCTTCGGTAAAGTTTACCGAATTAATAGCAGTGTTTTCCAAGTTTGTAATTAAAAGTGCGCCTAAGAGTTAACAGTATTTTTCAAATGACTTTCGTAACTTAGCATTATGGCAACCAAAAAGAGGCACAAGGAAAAGAAGCCACGCCCCGATAAGTACGCTGAAAAGCTGGCTATTAACGCCACGTTTAGTGAGGCTATGCAGGTGTTAGCAGACCACGCCAACAAGGTCGTAGCAGACCACCTAAACGAGCCTAAAATTGAAGAGCCGCCAGTAGGTCAATAACCCCACACCAACGGCACATAATCACATCTAATAAAATCTTAGTCCCAACTTAGCGATAGTTACCTTCAAAACCTCAACCCAAAAAGTGTACAAAAAAATGTGCAAATAGCATCTGTGGCCAGGTTAGTATCATCAGTCTGTAAGCCCCATTGCTTCAGCTTTCATTCTAAGGGCGGTTTCCCGGCCCAGGTACTTGTCTATTCTGTGCTCAATGAAGTAAATGACGGGCGTGAGCACTAACGCCATCGTGAATTTGTAGGAGTAATTCACCAGGCCTATCGCCAGCACCCGCTGAAAAGACCAGCCATTCCCTATCTTGAACGCGATGAACAGCACAATGAAACTATCCACGAATTGCGACGCCAGCGTGGAACCCGTTGCCCGTAGCCAGACGTATTTCCCGCCGGTGGCCTTTTTCACTTTATGAAATATCCACACATCCACAAGCTGGCTCACAAGGAATGCAGTTACGCTGCCGGCAATGATCCACATCCCCTGCCCGAAGATGCTGGTGAACGCCACTTGCATGTCGGGCACCCCCTCTGCCTGTCTGCTGCCCACCCAGAACGACCTCTCGGCAGGCACATGAATGGCAAAATAAAACATAAGGAATGCGTAGCATATCAGCCCTACTGCAATATAGGATATGCGCCTCACAGCCTTGGGCCCATAATATTCATTTACTATATCGGTCATTACAAATTCCAGCGGCCAGAGTAGTACGCCGCAAGTAAGCGTGAATGTTAACCCCTCCTCTCCCAGCAGAGAAAACGGGTGTGGGATAAGCCCGAAAACCGCCTCCAGCGAAAAGAGTTTACCCCCTATACATTCGGCAATAAGTGCATTGGCCACAAAAAATGAAGTGAGCACAAGAAAAAGCCGGGTAGGCCTGCTGCTTAGTATATTTTTGACCATAACCCGAAAATAAGGCTTTATGGGAAGGTATTGATATTTTTAAAAGAAATGCTTATTATTTTATAAGTTTCGCACTAACTTTATAGTGCAAATCGGCCTGATGGGTTTTACTAAATACATATTGCCGGTTGTGGCCGGGGTGATGTCGGGGGTGATATTAATGACCTTCGGGGAAGTGCGAGTAGAGACCATTTACGGTAGCGGTGGCTTAATGTCGGACACAGCTTTCATGATATTAGTAGCCATGTATGCTGCTGGCTCGTTTTTAGCGGGAGTAATATCAACCGTCGTAGCACAAAGGACAACAGCAATACCGGCTGTAGTGGCTGGAATAACACTCACGCTGGCAGGTATATATAATATGATGCACCTGCCCCATCCGAAATGGTTTGGTATAGTGAATTTGGTGGCCTACTTGCCATTTGCTTTTGCAGGGTATTGGGTACTGAGAAAAAAACCTTTGCCATCATAAGCAACTTTGGCATAGAAATCGCTGAATAAAAATAGCGCCTTGTTAAAGGCAACTAATGAAGAAAATATTAGCAGCCATATTATTTACCATCGGAACGCTACCGGCTTTTGCACAGAAGCCGGTAGATACATTCAGGCTATATTTTGACCTGAATGTAGCCGCTCTTAGCCCGAATATTGAAAAAAAGATAGACCTTCTTATTTACAATGACAAGATTATCAACGGCAGTTCGGTAATGATTGTGGGCTATGCTGATTTTCTGGGTTCGGAGGGGTATAACAAAAGCCTGTCTATGGAGCGGGCCAAAAATGTAAAAAAATACCTGGTAACATACGGCATAGACTCCCACTATGTGAAACTGGTGGAAGGGAAAGGGAAAGTGGACCGCAAAAGACAAACAGACCCGGAAGGCTACCCTACCGACAGGCGCGTGGACATTGTAGTGAACAACAAGACCAAAAAACTGGCACCAGCAACCTCCAAACTGCCCGTAAAGCCCGGTAAAGACACTGCAAAAAAAATCAGGTTTACCGGCAATGTAGATGAGATAAGGAATTTAAAACCCGGTGCCACCCTACTGCTGAAGAATGTATATTTCCCACCAGACAGGCATGTGATAAAACCGGAATCGAAAGAAACGCTGGAGAAATTGTATAATGTACTGCACCGTTACCCGAACCTGAAAATAAGCATTGAAGGGCACGTATGCTGCATAAAGGATGCAGCCGATGCATGGGACATTGACACTTATGAGCAAACCCTGTCGGTGAACAGGGCAAGGGCAATATACAATTACCTGGTAGGCAAGGGCATTGATTCTACAAGGCTGAAATATGCCGGATTCGGAAGGAGACGACCGGTAGTAGCAGATGAACAGAATGAATGGGACGCTGAACAAAACAGGCGCGTGGAAGTGAGAGTACTTGAAAACAAGTAATCGAAATCAAAGCCCTTATTGGTCAACGAAACAAAACCCTCGAAATTCACCAACACCTTATTACCGAAAAGGAAACCGCATCTGTGAACTGATATGTGAATTATTATTCTTTTTACCCACACTATCATCAGGTCTATTCTTTGTGTTTTTATGATATCCCTTGCTGCTGCTTAAAGCAATCTTTACAGCGTCGGTCATATTATCCGCTATAAAAGACCTTTTATCTTTAGCCTCTGTGCGTTTTCGTGTAACAAGGTAAACTTCATCTTCTGCAAGTGTGAATATTACGGGTATATTGGTAAAATAAATGCCATTTACCATTTCATTGTAGGCATTTGTGACCTCGTCATTCGACCTGTGGGCATCAAAAAATATCACATCGGGCCTTACCTCCGCAATCATCTCATTGATGTTCTGCAAATTGAATGCCGTGAACACCAACATATTTCTTTCCCTCAGTAGCTGCGCATCGGCAACCATGGCAACAGGGTCATCTCCAAGTAACAGGATTTTCAGGCGCATAGACAGTACTTTATATCATATACGGTAAAAACCATGCCAAAGTTTGTTATTTTTATTACGTGTGCATAAAATGTGAATTGCATACATTGCAATACCCTTTTATGAAAAACGTACTCGTCGTCGCAGCCATAATCGCTTCATTTCATTTCGCCAATGCACAGAATGCAGCATCTGTGTATATAGGTAAACAGGAATGGATGGCGGGCAACCTTGACGTATCGGTATACTGGGATGGCACAACGATACCTGAAGCGAGAACCATAAAAGAATGGCGATATTACAATGAGCATAAGATGGGATGCTACTGCAAGTATGACAATGAAGGCTGCTATGCAACCATGTATGGCAAACTGTATAACTGGTATGCTGTAAAATACGGCGTAGCTCCGCGCTGCTGGCGTGTGGCCACAAAGACAGACTTTGACCGGCTTGTGGCATGTGTCGGCATTGACTCGGCAGCACGCAAACTTAAAGGGATACATAGCTGGAACAATGACTGGAACGGCAGCAATAAAAGCGGCTTCAATGCACTGGCAGCAGGATGCAGAAATGCTAACGGCACCTATAGCTATGTGGGTAGGCAGGCATTTTGGTGGGTACAGTCCGAGGACCGAAAAGGAAAAGATAAAGGGCTATATTTTTTCATCAATTACGATGACAAGCTAAACTATGAAACTAGTAATGATTTTGGATTCTCAGTGCGGTGCGTAAGGGATATAGGTGAACGACGACCACAGCCATGCGACTAGGGCTCTGAAATCCTCCGACATCTGATGCAAATCTCAATTCAGTGAAATACCAGGTAATGTAGCAGGGAGTGTATTATGAAAGAGTAACGGGTGACAGGACACTTCTGTGAAATGATGATAAAGTGGGAATGACAATACCATTTCCATAGCTTCCTGCTCATCTTCAGCGTTTATCACACACCACACCATACTACGACTCAGAGATACACTATATGACAATATTCGCCCTTCCGAAAATAGTTTATTGATATGCTCACGATGCACAGGTACGACAGCACTAAGCTCATCGTTAAACGGAGGAAGTTCGAACTGAAACAAAAAAGCGGCCATTGCGAAATTTACCAAAATTACGTTTTATCGCAATAATGTTACGTTGCCGTGCTTTTTGATACGTTTGCCGCTAAGGCAGAAACCATCCGCCTCCCAAACGTAAACGCCCTGATCACAGGCTTTACCGTTAAAAGTCCCGTCCCACCCTTGTGTAGGGTTAGTGGTCTCAAACACAAGCACACCCCACCTGTTATAAACGCGGAAGTAATTCAGCTTTACAATGCTTTGATTGAGAATTGTAAACCTGTTCACGGCCGTATTCTGGCTTGAAGGAGAGAATGCATTAGGCAAGTAAATATCACCGCAATTGAGGCGTACCACAACTGTATCTTTTGCAACGCAGCCAAAGGTATCGTTCAACTCGGTAACTGTAAGGTAATAAGTGAAATCAGTTGGCGGGTAAACGTAAGGATTAGGCACAGTGGAGTCGCTCATATACTGGAATGGCTCCCACTTGTATTGGTAATTGCCCGCCAACGTAGTGAACGGGCCACCAAGTATAGACGTAGCACCATCGAATATATACCTATCAGGCCCTGCATCTGCCTGAACCTTACTTACATGCACATGTACAGCGGTATCTACTATACAACCAAAAGGATAATGAATAGTAACCGGATACCTGTAAGAGTGCTCGGGATAAACCCTCGCAGAGTCGCGATACAGATACATTGTATCTATGTTATACCCCCTCTGCCACCTGAAAGAATCTGCCAGGCTTGATACTGCATAAAGCCTGATCGTATCGCCCTGGCAAATAGTAGTATCCTGATTAATCGCAATAGGCGGGTATTTAAGTACAGTAATTTCTTTGCAATCAACACGCATATCGGGCATACCCTGGTTGATGACAAAATAGATATTATAAACACCCGGAGAATCGTAAGAATAAACCGGGGGCTTTACTTCTCTGAAAGAAGGAATGGTAGAGTGACTGCACTGCTCGATATTGATGCGCGTAAGCGTACTGTCACCGGGATTAACGATGAAACCATAAAGGTCATCATTAGTGGTATTGCGCAATATGCTGGAGATACCGGAAGGGAACCTCATTCCGCCTACATTGTTATAATCAACCGCAGTATATGGCCCCATAGCAGTAGACATTTGGATACCGATAAGCTGATGTGTAGTGCTATCAGTCACATAAGCATACAAGTCACCGCAATCGCGTGTAAGGGTGATAGATGATGGCCTGTTAATACGGTAATTAAATGTTTGCGGCAATGGGTCTATACCCGGAGGCAGGTTGCTGGTAATCAGCGCACTGGAGCCTGCGTGCAGGAACGCATAATCAGGAACAAGCGATGTATCAAGATCAACGCGACCGATAGAACTGTTCACTCCATCGTTGGTAATAAACAGATGCCACTTGCCATTTTCATAAACGGCGGCAAGGTCAGTAGGATTCTGTATTACACCTAGTGGATTTCCGTAATCGAACATACGGGGCGTATTAGAAACGTTGTAGGTGAAGTCAAGACGGATAAGGTTGTTAGTGTTATGGTTCACCACATAGCCATACCAGTTGTAGTCTTTATCCTGCGCTACGAAAATCCCTTTAGGATAGTTGAGCATTCCAAAGTGGTCGCCAAAATTTACGCTGTTTGGTTTTGGGTTGCTTAGGTATCGGCCAAAATCGATACGTCCGATAGTAGATGTTCCCGGATCAAACCCACCCGTAACAAATATGTGCCATTGGCGTGACATAGTGTCTTTAAGAATGAAAAGAGATGTGGGGTTAACAGGCAAAGCATTTTCGAGGTTGCCGAAGTTGGTAACGGTAGGTGTGTTGGTAAGGCTGTTACCGAAATTGAGCCTAATGAATTCGGTAGTCCTTGAATTAATCACGAACCCATAATAGGTACCGCTATCATAGACGATGTCAATATTGGTTGGAATATGAAACCCGAAGTTATCGCCAAGGTTTGTGCCTGTAGGCGCATTCATCAGAAAACCAGAGCAAAAGCCCCAGTAGTATGATTTCGCATTGAAGACAGCCGTATCCGCGAGAACGGTTACCGGCTGATTTATGCATACCGTATCAGGGGCATAAAAGAGCGAATCGGGTGATATTCTAAGTGTTTGTGCGTCAGTTTTATTGAGTTGCGAACATAACAAAACGACTATAAGTAGCAAATATTTTTTCATATTTCTCCGAAAGTAAGGCCTAATCTTCCGCTAATATAAGATATTAACCACTAATTTTGGCAGCAAAAGTGTATATTTATTTCTTTAAAGCAAAATAATATATGTCCGGTAAATTGAAATACAGCCATTTATTAACCAAAGGTTTAATGTTTTATTTTAGCGTATTCTGCCAGCTAACCCTAAATGCTAAGGAAGGCATGTGGATACCAGCAACCCTGAAAGCACATGAAAAGGATATGCGGTCTATGGGTTTAAGCATCCCGGTAGACATGCTGTATAATGAAAATGGCACAGGCATGAATAATGCCGTAGTGCTTTTTGGTAAGGGCTGCACAGGCGAGGTAATATCCCCACAGGGGCTGGTGCTCACCAACCACCATTGCGGCTATGGCAGTGTGCAGGGCCTGAGCAGCGCCGAGCACGACTACTTCGCACATGGTTTCTTTGCAAAGAACATGAGCGAGGAACTACCCGTAGCCGGCCTTACCGTCACTTTCATCAGGCGAATGGAAAATGTAACGGACAAGATACTTGCCGGAATAGACGACACGATGAAAGGAGCTCAGAGAGACAGCCTTATTGCGAAAAAAATAAGGGCTACCGAAAGTGATTTCAAAGAGGCGACAAAAATGGACGCCCTTATAAAACCATATTTTGACGGCAACCAATACTGGGTGGCCATAGCCGAAACATACCGGGATATAAGGCTGGTAGGCTTCCCTCCTAATGGTATTGGTGCTTTTGGCGGAGATGTGGAAAACTGGATGTGGCCACGCCACACAGGCGACTTCAGCATGTTCAGGATATATGCCGGTGAAGACAACAAGCCCGCCGACTACGCCAAGAGCAACAAACCCTACCGTGCAGACCAGTATTTTAAAATAAACACATCCGGGTATAAGCAAGGTGATTTCACAATGGTTTATGGCTTCCCCGGCACCACACAGGAATATATATCCTCCTACGAGCTGAAGCAGGTGTACAACATTATAGACCCGATAAGCATAGATGCCCGCACACGCAAACTCGATGTGTGGACAAAACACATGACCGCATCGCGCGACATATTTCTCAAGTACACCTCCAAACGGGCTAGTGTGGCCAACGGATGGAAGAAGTGGCAGGGCGAAGTGGTGGGACTGAAATTGAATGACGCGACAGGTAAGAAAGAAAAGTTTGAAACCAAGTTTCAGAAATGGGCCGACACTACAAGAGAATACCCGCTGGCAAAGACTATACTGCCTGAGATGCTGAATGCCACCATACCAATAGATCCACTGATCACACTGGACCAATATAACAAGGAGGCACTGCTGGGCATTGAGCTCATACAGCAGGGTGCTGCACTGGAAAAAATGATCAATTGCTTTCGCCTGGGCAGAGATGACAAGGCGCTACAGGATACACTCACAAAGCTGGCAAACGCCATGGATGGGCACTTCAAAAACTATGATGCCGCCACAGATAAGGATGTGTTCAAAACGCTGATGGTACTGTATTTCGAGAAATGCGCAGAAACACTGCCCGCATGGTACAAAACCACCTACAAAGCACATAACCAGGACATAAGCGCCTGGGGCGAGGATGTGTATAGCACTTCGCTGCTGGCCTCAAAAGAAAAACTGGCTGCGTTCGCATCCGGTGCAAAAGCAGGCGACAGCACCAAAGTAACAAACGACCCGGCATGGCAGCTATACAGCGCCATGAATGCCGAACGCAAACAAATACTACCAAAGCTATCGGGCTACTACACCCGCATGAAATACCTGAACAGACTGTACATGAAGGCGCAGATGGGCATGAATAAATCGAAGATATACTACCCCAATGCCAACCTTACCCTACGGGTAGCCTACGGCCAAGTAAAAGGCCTTGACCCTGACGGCCCTGCGGGATACTCCTTCCAGAGAAACCTGGGAGATGTGATAGCGCTCCACGATCCGAATTCGGACATATTCAAAGTGCCGGAAAGACTTAAAGACCTGTATCAGAAAAAGGACTTCGGGAGATGGGCCGTGAACGGAAATGTACCGGTCACATTTGTAGCCTCAAACCACACTACGGGCGGCAATTCGGGCAGCCCGGTGCTGAACGCGAAGGGTGAACTGATAGGCACTAATTTCGACAGAGCGTATGAGGGCACTATGAGCGATTATTACTTTGACCCCAACCGCTGCCGCAACATTTCTGTAGATATTCGCTACACCCTGTTTATCGTAGAGAAGTTTGGCGGCGCCGGCTGGCTGGTAGATGAGATGAAGCTGGTGAAGTAAACCCGGAAATACTACCTACTCTTTTACACTAGGTATTGCTTCAGCTCATCCCTGATGATGTAGAGCGGCGAGGCTATGGCATTAATGTATTGCGTATTCCCTTCCTTCTCATTGCGGATGGAGAACTGGATACCACTGGCCTCGCTCTGAATGGCATTGACCACGAACCTTCCAGACGCATTATCATAAACGATGTAGGGCGCACCCGATGAGCCGAACCTGAAGTAACCCTTCACTAAGTAACGGTAACCTTCAAACACATAATTGCCGCCAACATCATCGGGGAAAATATTGAAGTGGTCTAGCAGGCCCTCTATGCTGGCGTCGTTCAGTAGCCGTCCTGCGGGGCCGCTGGGCGAGCTTTGCAGGCAATACAATTGCTCGTTGTGGTCAGCGAGGAGGTCAAAACCGATGTCCACGGAGGGTATGCGGGCTATCACCTCTGCGGGTGTGTTCACTACTTTGTATAGTGCAATATCAGCCCCGTAAAATGCGTTCACCAATTCCATTTCCAGCAGATAGGTGTGCTTCTGCGCATCAGTATCATACAGTCTGCGGGTATCTGTGAAGAACTGCGCCAGTGAAGGGTCGTTATAGAACGAATTCTCCCTGAACTGGATAACGAGATATGGGTTGCAAATCTTCTTTTGCGCCAGCGTTACCCACCGTGTGTCAAAGCGCTTTTGCTTCAGGATGTTGGCTATGGCCTGCAGGTTTGCCGGATCAACACTGTTCAGGTACTTCTTGTGGGTGTAGGGGTCGGTGAAGTAGTGCGTTTCCATCAGCCGGTTTTGTGAGCCATCCAGCTTGGGAAACAGTTCCGTTTTGAAGAGCTGCTCGTCAATAGACCGGTAAAAGCCCGCCTGCGAGCGAAGGTTGTGCGCTACCGAGAGGAAGTAACCCTTGCCTATGTGGAAGGTGCAGATGTTGTTTTCAAACGTGCGGCGCTCCGGTTCATCTACATTATATATCCACATCATGCGCAGCAGCGGCGATGTCTGTTCATTTATCAGCGCCAGTTTTTTGCTGAGCAAATCTGTGCCGGTCTCACTTTCTCCGAATTGCAGGAACATAGTGTTTTATTTAACCCCTGTAAAAGTATATTTAAAACCCTTAGTGTACCCCAAAGGGCTTTTTTGCACACTTTTTTCGCATACTTTTTGGGTTTGTGTTTTAATGTGTAACATACTCATATACAATATACAACAAAATCTTTTTTGCGCACTATTTGCGCACATTTTTTACAAACTTTACGTCTAAAGTCCATGGGCTGAAATTAACCACAAAGGACAATCCTGATAGCTATCGGGATAACAAAGTTCACAAAGCCAGCCCGATAGCTATCGGTATCAAAGAACGTAACCCTGTTTTTTTGAAGGTGTGAAGTAAAGTTCGGGAATGTGGTGGTGGCGGCAAAATAAAAAAAACATGCTGGTACAGTAACTGTACCATGACGGTTTTTCGGTGCAGTGTGGGCGAGGGTTTGAGCGTTTTTTCCGGATTTGAGATTTTTCGGGATGCTGTGGCATATGAGTTTGCAAGGGAGGCCCTTGCAGCTATTCAGGACGCAGGGAGACCCTGCGACCAGTGGGTAGGTTGAATAAGGTTTGGAAGTTTAAAAGAATATTTTTTGAGACTAACAACCACGGATTACCGATGTATCAAACTTTGCGAAAAACATTAAGAAACATTGAGGATATAAATACCAGTTGCAAGACAAAACCACAAATGATAAACAGGTTGATTTACTTGTTTGATACGCAGACGATAAGAATAGTAAAGGATAGTTATTTAAGAACTGAATTAGAGGCGTTTAATTATAAACAAAATGATAGTGGTTATGTGAAATACGGGGCGGCAAGTGGATTTAATGACGATTGTGTAATGAGTTTGGCGATTGCAAGGGATTGTTACGAAAGGAGTAGGTATAATCCTAAGTATGTGGGGTTCTTTTAAACTGGTTAAATTGACTTAACCAGAAATTATTTTTTTTAAAACTAAATAGTCGTTAGCAATATTAATCAGAATGTTAGCAATGCCCTTAATACAATCCCATATTGCACTTGAAACAAGATCAGAAATTATATCGGTGTTAATGTCCATAGTGCAAAGGTTAAGAAATATTTGTCAAATAATCAAAAATTAATTGCGTTGCAATAAAAAAATGAAAGAATATATATCGTTAGAATGATAAAAATACCTGTTGTTCCAGATATGTTATCTGGAACTAAAAATAAGCCCCCTTCTGCGAAGGCATTCATTGAAATACAGCCGAAATCATTACTACCGGTTGCCCGTCAACCATGCTTCATTTTTTTTAGCCTTACGCTTATCGGTTATCATTTTCCGCATTTGTTGGCCTTATTTTTTGACCGACAAAGCATCAAGGAACGAAAGATGAGATAGAAGTGAGGAGAGTGGTGAAGGAGTAGTGCGCGAGCCAACCACCCCAGATAATAAAAAGACTTCGCTTTTTATTATCATCCCCTCCTAAAAACAGGAGGGGAGTTTTGCCCTGATTTTACTGTGCCTCTTCATCCAAGCATTCGTGTTCCGGTTTTTATTTAAAAACCGCCACAGGAGGGGAGTTTTGCCCTGATTTTACTTTAGTTCTTCATCCAGACATTCCTACTTCGTTTTTTATTTGATAAATACGGGCTGTGGGAAAGTGAGGGTGGTGCGCAACGCACTCCCCTCCTGTTTTTAGGAGGGGATGCTACGAGCTTGCGAGTAGCCGGGGTGGTGTACTCACGCAATACACTTACGTCTGCTTAAAATGCTCCTCTATTACCCTAAGCACACCATCGAGGTCATTAAACACAAATTTATTTTCAAACCGCAGCACCTTGTTTCCAAGTTCGGAGAGCCGCTTATCACGCTCAGTGTCATACTGTGCCTGCATAGGATCCATATGCACTTGTCCATCCAGCTCTACAATAATTTTTTCGGCAGGACAGTAGAAATCAACAATATAGTTTTCAATGCTGTGCTGCCTTCTGAATTTCCTGTCCTTAAAGCTACTGTTCTTTAGCGCCGACCAGAGTTTTGCTTCTGCGGGGGTAAGGTTATTTCTTAAAGATTTTCTGCGGTCTTTTAAATAATTGACATTATTTACCTGGTTTTGCCGCATGGCTTTTGTTTGTTATGCTAAAATAATAAAAAGCCGCGAGTAAACCACCCCAGATTGTCGCAAGCTCCAATCATCCCCTCCTAAAAACAGGAGGGGAGTACACCACCCCAGATTGTCGCAGGCTCCAATCATCCCCTCCTAATGGTTCGGCGAAAAGCTCACCACAGGAGGGGAGTTAATTATCACGCAGCACCCTGGTCTATGTGGCGGGCCAGAACCCTTTTGGCAACGGGCAATAAGGTTTCATTGAACGGTACCGTTAACGGGAATTCGACCTTGTACACCGCGGGATTGGGCAGTGTGCGGATGGACCGGATGATGTCCAGCTTTATCTGCTCGTAAGTGTTTGCGAGGTGCTTGGTGCGGGTATCTATGTAGGTCATCTTTATACCCTTGTAGCGGGCGTTGTGGTGCTCGAAAAGAGTAATGCTGTAGTTGTATATGCGCACATCGGTATAGTGGCCGTAACGGAGAAAAACGTAACCCTCGTTCTTATACAAAGGCATGATACCTACGGGCTCAATGTGCAGTTGCTTCTCCACAAAGTCGTATATCTCGGCACCTTCGCTGATGGTGCTTTTCATTTCGTCGGCAGCGTATTGGGTTATCTGCTCCAGCTCCTGCATCAGCTCATTATCGGCCAGCACATGCTCATATACCATCTCCAGTCGTTGCATGTCAATCTTATCGAGCTTGCGCGGGAACCGGTCCTGTAATAGTTGTTTATTCTTGCGAAAGGCGATGAGGTTGTTGTAGTGAAACACAATGTCGGCGAGCTGTGGGTACAGTTTTGTTTGGTTAAAGCTCTGCTTCACCTCCTGCAGGTAGGCGAGCAATCTGTACCGCTGCAGCTCAAAATCGATATAGCCTTCCATGAACCAAGTTTCGCTCAAAGTCATATGCGTGATTGTTTTGTATAAAATTATAGAACAAATGCGATGCCAAAACATGCCGGGGCCTGTATAAAGGTTTGCCAATAACATGTTTTCCACAGGCCTCAGTCCGGATGACATCTCCCCCAGCCCTCTCCGAAGGAGAGGGGGCATTAATGTCCTCGCTATTGCTCGGGTGTTGCTGCGACCAATGGGAATGAAGGGTAGCCGCCTACGAGGCATAACCTATTATCAGTATTGATATGCTACTAACAGGTAGCTCCTACGGAGTAATACAAAAAACTATTAATGTTTCTTATTATGATTGTTGCTTTGCAAAAATCTGAAATGCGGCATTTTCAGTGAAAAGCCATCTATAATATTGATTTTTGCCTATATTTACGGATATTTTGGGGCGAACTGACAAGTTAAACTCATTATAAACACACAGGTGGCGGCGTGAAAACGGCGTGCCTGTACTATTATTATATTGGCAAAAAACATGAATATGAAGAAATTATTCCCGTTACTCCTTGTTGCAGCACTCTCTTTTGGCGCAAAGGCCCAGGTTACTTTTGGCCTGATAACCACGCCCTGCAATAACGACGGCGTATTGTCGGCCACATTTACGGGCATGACTGCACCTATTACCGTGAAGTGGTACACACAGGGTTCGGCAAGCACCACAATCATACATACGGGCGTAACCGGGCCATCGGATGTGCTTACGAGCTATTCGGGCGGGCCAATAACGATATCTGCAACTGATGCATTGGGCACGTTTGATTCTGGTGTATATGGCGGAGCAGCGCCATTTAACATTTGTCCTGTAATAGTGGCCGCAGGCACCTGCCCCGCTATGGACACCCTGACAGCCAGCATATGCGGCGGCGGTACAGCACCCTTTACGTACACATGGTATGATATAGCAACAGCAGGTATAGTAGGTACCATGAACCCAACACCTGTGGTACCCGGCAACATATACGGTGTGACCGTGACAGATGCTGCAGGATGTACTTACGGATCGCTGGTGGACCCACTGCAGGTATTTGCCTACGTGCTGCCCGGCTTGACGGATACAATAAACACTACAACGGCAGGCTGCACGGATGGTACAGCATCAGTTGCTATAACGGGCGGCGTAGCTCCATTCACATACTTGTGGTCGACCGGGGCAACTACCCCAAGCATAGGCAGCTTAGTAACCGGCACATATATGGTTACTGTTACAGACGCATTGGGTTGCGAGGCAACAGCGTATGGTTTTGTACCACAAACCATCAGCATTACGGCCCCTGTGGTACCCACGCCATCTACATGCGCCGCAGCCGATGGCTCGGTAATAGCGTTTGGCAGCGGCGGAACTGCGCCCTATAGCTACATATGGAGCAATGGCTCTACAACACAATCACAAACAGGCATAAGCGGAGGATTCTACACAGTGAACGTGACTGATGCAAATGGCTGCATAGGCACAGACGGCGGATTTGTGGGCACCAGCACACCAATAGTTGTGACATATACTACTACACCTAGCCTTTGTACCAGCCCAACAGGCACCGCATCGCTAACCGTAGCCGGCGGCACACCACCCTACAGCACTACATGGTTTACATCGCCACCACACTCGGGGGTAACCGCCATAACGCTGAAAGCAGGCGAATACGCATTTGAAGTAACAGACGCAGCGGGCTGCAAGCAAAGAGGCAGAGCCACTGTGCCGCCGATAAATACGGTAAGCCTGAGTTTCTTAGCTACACCGGCAGTATGCACGGCAGCTAACGGCAGCATGACGGTGTACCCTACAGGTGGGGTGATGCCTTACACCTACTCGTGGAGTACAGGCGCTACTACTGCGAGCATCACCAGCAGGCCTACCGGAAATTATACAGCAACGGTGACTGATGGCGTGGGCTGTAAAGCTACAAGAACATGGCACCTGCCATCGACATCGCCGGTGGGTATAGGCGCGGTGTCGACACCTTCGACCTGTCTTTATGCCAACAACGGCATAGACAGCGCATGGGCATGGGGCGGTACACCACCCTACTCATATGGCTGGACCACAGGCGGAACGACAAGGACAATCACCGGCCTTACACCCGGCTCGTACTGGGTGCGCGCTACCGATGCCGCAGGCTGCACAACGCCGTACATTCATTCACCAGTAACGTATGACACAAACAACACCAGTTGCTATTGCCTGCTGGAAGGCAATGTGTACAAAGACGGCAACAGCAACTGCATACAAGACGGCGGAGAAGGCGGCATACCCAACATACAGATAAAAATAGCAGGGGGCATTTTCGGCAGTGGCGTGTTTACCTATACCGATGCAAAAGGGTATTACTCCTACAAAGTGCCATCGGGTACTTATACGGTTTCGCAAACAGTGAACACACACTATCCATTGAAAAGCTGCCAGGCCAATAACATCGCCATGACTACTGTTGCGGGGATAGGATGTATCAACACCCTCAATTTCGCAGACTCTGTGGATACAACACATGATATGCACATCAGCACATGGAATTATATGCCTCCAGTGGTGGGCAATACTTACAAGCAGGTAACTGTGGTAACCAATGATGGTACTGTAACGGAAGATTCAGTGCTTATCGCCTATGCAACGGACGGGCAACTATACAAACCGAGCTTCGTTAATGCCGGATATTTTGCAGGCGCACCGTATTATTATTCGGCAGACAGTATGCCATCGCTTCCTCCGGGCGGTTCGCACAAATTCTACATGACGTATAATGTGCCAACGAACATTCCTTTGGGCACGAACTTAGTTTTCAGGGATACGGCGGTGCACATACAACCGACATCGAACTGGACGACTGATGAAACTCCATGGAACAACACAAAAATCTTCAACACGCCGGTTGTGGCCTCATACGACCCGAATTTCAAAGAAGTACACCCTAAGGGAACAGGCGCTTCAGGACTTATACCTCATACAGACTCTGTACTTGAATACATGGTGCATTTCCAGAACACGGGAACATGGCCGGCAGAGAATGTGGTGGTAATAGATACGCTGGACAATAACCTTGACTGGGAATCGCTGAGGCCAGTATATTCTTCATCGCAATGCAGGGTAACCCTTACGCAAAGCGGCACAAGAAGGATAGCCACATTCACCTTCAATAATATAAACCTGCCCCCGAAATCGACAGATGAGATGCTGAGCAACGGCATGTTCACGTATACGATACATATGAAGCCTGGACTGGCAGTAGGCGCGCAAATCAGGAACAGGGCATCAATCTATTTTGACTACAACGAGCCTGTTGTAACCAATACTACGCTGAACACACTCAGCACATCGGGAGGTGGCATCAGCAATGTAAATAATGTAACTGCTGCCAGCGGGAATTCGTTCACTATCTACCCTAACCCGACAAACTCAGCATTCAGCGCAGTGATAGTGAGTGAAATCGCAAATACGGCATCGATGAACATTACTGACATCACGGGCAGAACACTTATCGCAAAACAAATAGAGCTGCAAAAAGGAACGCAGACAGTACCAGTAGATGTAAGCAAATTGTCGGCAGGTACTTACCTTGTTACTTTCCATAACGGGAGTGTTACACAAACACAGAAACTGGTTATCCTCAAGTCGTAAGACAGACTAAATTCATAAAACGAGAAAGCCCCGGAACCGGGGCTTTCTCGTTTTATGAATTTGCTAAAAGTTATTGAAATGTAATCCAATACACTTATCGCATAAATAAATATAAAATCAACACTAACATGCTCTTTTGAATCAGCGTCCATATCATTTCAAACCAAACCAAAAATTATGAAAAAGATCCTTCACCTAATCGCTTTTATTGCACTTGCAATAACTACAAAAGGGCAAGTCACTACGTTTTCTGTGACAACCACGCCTTGCCACAATGATGGGGTACTTACCGTAACCCTGACAGGATTCACGCCGCCGGTAACAGTAGCATGGACAACATATGGCACTGCCGGCACCACCACCACTCATACAGGCATTACGGGCAGTACCGATGCGCTGACCAGCTATTCGGGGGGACCGGTGACTATTATGGTAACAGATGCTGCAAGCGCTACTGACTGGAATTCTTTCAGCGGAATGCCACCATTCACCTATAGCATAACTACCACCGATGCTTACTGCCCGGCATTAGGAACAGCCACCGCAACTGTGACAGGAGGTACCGGCCCCTATAGCTACCAATGGTACAATATACCCGGCATGACCACGCTGAGCACGACAAACCCGGCCAGTCTTCCGGGCGGAGGATATGGAGTGCGAATAACAGATGCTGCAGGCTGCGTTTACGGCTCTGAGTCTGCTTTTGACAGTGTTACCATCAATTCAATCGCCCCGTTTTCATATTCAGTAACACCGACCCCCGCCAACTGTACCAACGGTACTGTAAGCTCAAGTACCATCACCGGGGGTACCGGGCCATTCAGCTATTTATGGTCAAACGGCGCTACCACGCCATCTATTGCAGGACTTACTACCGGATATTATACACTAACAGTTACAGACGCCTCGGGTTGTAGTGCGGACAGATGGGCTTTTGTATCACAAGTGGTAACTATTTCTGTACCTATTACCCCTACCCCCACCACATGCACGGCCTCTGACGGGGCTGCCATAGCCTTCCCAACGGGAGGCGTACCACCATACAGCTATGTATGGAGCAACTCTGTTACGTTACAATCACAGTCGGGGATGCCGGCAGGCGCATATAATGTAACTGCAACTGATGCCAACGGATGTATAGGCAAAGGCTATACTACCGTTTCCGTGTCGACACCAATTACCGTTACGTATTCAACTACCCCCAGCTCATGCACATCGCCGACCGGATCGGCCACAGTGGCACCAACAGGCGGAACAGGCCCCTACTCTATAGTTTGGTACACAACACCAGTTCAAACCACGCTTACGGCCACATCACTACCAGCGGGCACGCATAATTTTAAAGTGACTGATGCCACAGGCTGCGTGAGAACGGGCGGAGCAGTTGTGCCCCCTGTAAATGTAATCACAGCGACCACAGCAATAGTGCCGGCATTATGCACCCTCGCAACAGGGAGCATAACCGTAGCCCCCTCTGGGGGAACAACGCCATACACCTACTCGTGGACTGGTGGTGGCAGTACGGCATCCGTAACCGGCAGAGCAAGCGGCAGCCATACTGTGACCATAACTGACGCGATAGGGTGCAAGCTGATAAAATCATTACATATACCATATACATCGCCGGTAAGCCTGGGTGCTTCTACTACGCTAGCCTCATGCATATTCACAAACGACGGCTCTATTACTGCCACGGCTACTGGCGGGACTACCCCCTATAGTTATAGCTGGTCTACGGGAGGCACCACAAGCACTATATCGAGTCTGCTTACAGGACGATACTGGGCTTATGTAACCGACGCAGCAGGGTGCACCGCATCGCACCATGTGCTGCTGGGGTATAACACCACAGCAACCAGTTGCTATTGCACTATATCAGGAAAGGTATACCATGATGCAAACAATAATTGCGTACAGGACCCGGGAGAAGCAGGCATACCGAATATACAGATACTGTGCAGCGGGATAGGATATACCTATACTGACGCGAGCGGAGATTATGCCTTCAAAGTACCTACGGGATCGTACACCATATCAGAAACCGTACGTTCTTTTTATCCACTTTCTACCTGCCAAACCAATTATATCCCGGTTAGTGTTACAGCATCCTCGGGCTGCGTGCATACAGTAAATTTTGCAAATACCATCAACCCTATTCATGACATACACGTAAGCATCTGGAACAGCAATCTTCCGGTGCCGGGCAATACTTACAACCAGCATATGCTCATCTCGAATGAAGGTACAGTAACGGAAACATCAATACTTGCCGGATACAAGCCGGACGGGCAACTCTTTGCGCCAACATTTGCACCCGGCGCAATATTCAGCGGCTCACCTTACTGGTATAATACTGCAGCCGGTTTCCCTACCCTTGCACCGGGCACCTCCCAGGCATTCCTGAACAGCTATAGCGTACCTACAACCATACCTATGGGCACGAACGTAGTTTTCAAAGACACCTGTGCATATACCGCGCCAATGAGCAACTGGCTCACAGATTACTCACCGGCAAATAACCTTGACTATCTTAATACTACGGTTGTATCTTCTTACGACCCTAATTTTAAAGAGGTAAGCCCTAAAGGTGCGGGACCTACAGGCATAATCAGCTACGATGATTCCGTGCTTGAGTACATGGTACACTTCCAAAACCTGGGTACATGGCAGGCACAGAATGTGGTGGTAATAGACACACTTGACAATAACCTTGATTGGACGTCACTGCGCCCCATTTACCAGTCGGCACAGTGTAAGATAACCCTTACACAAGTGGGCACATACAGAATTGCCACATTCACATTCAACAACATCAACCTGCCTCCGGCAATGAATGAACCAATAGCAAGCAATGGCCTGTTCACCTACACCATAAAAACGAGGGCTGGGCTGCCTGTGGGCACAACCTTCAGGAACAGCGCCTCCATTTATTTTGACTACAATGCCCCAATAAAAACCAATACCACATTAAATACTATAGGCGTGACATTAAGGACAAATAATATTACACCCGATGAGTATCATTCATTCACTATTTATCCCAACCCTGCCGGGTCCACATTCAGCGCTCTGATAAACAGCGACTATGAAACCCCTGCAACGATGGCTGTTTCCGACATCACAGGGAAGACCCTGCTCAGCAAAAACCTTAGTTTGCAGAAAGGCCAACAAACCATTATCACTGATATTAGCCAACTGACACCGGGCATATACTTTGTGACAATGAACGCAAACGGGAAAACCGAAACGTCTAAACTGGTAATAATGAGGTGATCCCTATAGTCACCTTTGTAAAAAGCTTGCTCCGCTCGTTTCCGGGGTAGGCTTTTTCCTTTTAATCGAACTATATTTGCGGCATGGCGAAATTCTTTTTGAGAAAAAAAATTGGCGACCGAGTAGCAAGCGGGCATCCGTGGATATTCGGTAATGAATTAGGTGACAGCGAAGGAACTGCGGAACCGGGAGATATAGTAGAGGTGTATTCATCCAATGGATCGTTTGTAGGGAAAGGCTATATAAACCCAGCTTCGCAAATACGCATACGGCTGCTGACGCGTGATAAGAATGAGACCATAGACGACCAATTTTTTTATAAACGCATAAAAGAGGCATGGGAGTACCGTAAGCTGCTGGGCTATGTGGAGAACTGCCGTTTAATATTTGGCGAGGCCGACCAAATGCCCGCGCTTATCATTGATAAGTTCAACGATTATTTTGTGATACAATCGCTGGCACTGGGCATTGAACGATGGAAGGGAGCTATTGTAGCCGCCCTACAAAAAATATTTACCCCTAAAGGGATATATGAGCGTAATGATGTGCCTGTGCGGACGATAGAAGGCATGGAGCAGATAAAGGGTTTTTTATCTGAACCTTTTGATACGAATATCATCATCAATGAGAACGGACTGAAATTTCATGTAGATATAGAGAACGGGCAAAAGACGGGTTATTTCCTGGACCAGCAGGACAACCGGCGGGCGATAAAACAAATAGTAAAGGATGCTGATGTGCTGGAAGTATTCTGCTACACAGGCACATTCTCGCTGCACGCGGCACAGTACGGCGCCAAAAGCGTGATGGGGATAGACATATCGGAGGGCGCAGTGGCCACAGCGCGTAAAAACGCCCAACTGAACGGCTATGAAGACGTCTGCAAATTTGAGGCGATGAATGCCTTTGACGTGCTGAAACAGTGGGCCAAGGAAGGCAAACGATACGACACCGTGATGCTAGACCCGCCAGCATTCACGAAAAGCAGGGAGAACATACAAAAGGCAGTAACCGGCTATAAAGAGGTAAACCTGAGAGGAATGAAGCTGGTGAAGCCCGGTGGATTCCTGGTGACGGCATCGTGTACGAACCTAGTGACACCTGAGATGTTCCTGAATGTGATAGGCGATGCTGCCAAGGACGCACGGCGCACACTAAGGCAGGTGGAGTGGCGCACACAGGCGGCAGACCACCCTATATTATGGAATGTACCTTCCACTCAATACCTGAAATTCCTTATAGTGCAAGTGCTGTAAATATCAATTATCGCTTTGGTCTTGTGTCAATGGGAGGATAATAACAAAAGTGGCCCCTTCGCCCTGCTTGCTGTAAGCCGTAATAAAACCGCTGTGCAGGTCCACTACTTTTTTGCAAACGGCAAGACCTACGCCTGTACCTTCAAATTCAGTACGATCGTGCAGGCGCTGAAAGATGAGGAATATCTTATCGAGATACGCCTCATCGAAACCAATGCCGTGATCTTCAACGAATATCTGGCAAAACCGTTTATTCATTGAAAGATGAAACTGGTTGCATTTCAGGAAATCCTGAGGCAGGCCTGAAGCATTTACATACTTGTAGTGAATACGTATTTCGGGTGCCTCTCCGGGCTTTGAGAACTTAATGGCATTGCCGATAAGATTCTGGAACAACTGCCCTAACTGACTGGGATTCCCTTCAATTTCCGGTAACGGTGAAACATGGATATTTGCATTGCTGCCAGTAATGGCCACCTCCATGTCGGAAAGCACATGATCCACAACCTCATTCAGCTTCACCTTTTCAAAAGCCTGAGGATTAACTGTAAGCTTTGAAAAATCGAGTATGTCATCTATCAACTTCTGCATTCTTAATGAGGCACTTGTCATTTTGAGCAGGTACATATTTCCTTTATCACCGAGTGTATCCTTGTATTCGCGATCTAGCATGGAGCCAAAAGCGATTATTTTTCTTAATGGCTCCCGAAGATCATGGGATGCAATAAAAGCGAACTTCTGCAACTCAACATTTGAGGCTTCCAGCTTCTGGGTTTTCAGTAATAGTTCCTGCTGAGAATTGCGCTGATCGGTAATATCCTGTACTGTCCCTACCATTCTTACTACTTTCCCTGTTTCATCACTGATGACCTCACCCTTTCCCAGCAATATTCTTACCTGCCCATCGGGGAGTATAATCCTATGATAAAATGGCGGATAGTCTTTATCCACGAGCGCTTTTTCGATATTGCCTTTTATCATGTCCCTTTCCTCGGGATGCAGCCGCTGCAAGTACTCTTCGTAGCTCATCTCCTTTTTATCCGCCGGCATCCCGAATATCTTCAACGTAGAATCAGACCATGTTACTTTATTATTGACAACATCCCATTGCCAATGGCCAAGCCTTGCTATATCCTGCGCCTCATTGAGCATCTTGTTGTTTAGCTGTAATTGCTGCTCTGCATTTTTGCGCTGTTCTATTTCAGCCTCAAGCTGCTCTGCAGTTTTTAATGACGTGGCTATTGGCAGCATCCTGATAAGGCTAAATACAGTAACCCAACTGATAACAGCGGTACAAAACCTGACCAATGCATTGAACCTGTAAAAAGGAAACCAGAATGTTATCGCATCAATGAGGTGGGTGGAGCCACAGGCAAGAATAAATGCCGCAAATAAAAAATAAATGCGGATAAAGCGTGCATCAGTCCTCTTTGAAATGAACCTTACAATGATGAGCGGAATAGCAAAGTAAGCGGCCCATATGGAAATATCGCTGATGATGTATAGCCATCCGTGAAAATCAGTCCATCGCCCGCAATGCCAACGGGGCGGAAAATCGGTGGTATCAAATAATTTAGAAAAAAAATCCAGCACCTCGCTCATGACAATAAAAATAGAAAAACATTGCATTGAAATGACCTGTTCAGGAAAATACCTTCTAAATCAAATTCAACACATTGACATTCAATATATTGCCGTAAAAACAAGAAACACAGACCATCCAATAAACATGCAACACAATAAAATCAGCACTCGCTGAGACTGATAGGCAGTTGCACTGCCAGACCTCCTTCGGCCGTTTCTTTGTATTTGTGGTCCATGTCCAGAGCCGTTTCCCACATGGTATTTACCACTGCATCTAATGAAATTCGTGCATGATCAGGATTGCTTTGAAGGGCAAGTTGCGATGCAGTAATAGCCTTGATAGCCCCCATTGTATTGCGCTCAATGCATGGCACCTGCACAAGGCCACCAACAGGATCGCAAGTGAGCCCGAGGTGATGCTCCATAGCTATCTCTGCAGCCATAAGGCTTTGGTCTACCGTTCCGCCAAGCGCCTCCGTGAGGGCGGCAGCAGCCATAGATGAGGACACCCCTATTTCGGCCTGGCAGCCACCCATTGCGGCTGAGAGCGTGGCACCTTTCTTGAAGATACTCCCTATCTCGGAAGCCGTAAGCAGGAATTTAATAATTTTTTCGTTGTCGTACCCGTCGCAGAAAGTGATGAAGTAGAGCAACACTGCCGGCACAACACCTGCAGCACCATTGGTAGGAGCTGTGACAACCCGGCTGAATGAGGCATTCTCTTCATTGACCGCAAGGGCAAAACAACTCACCCAATCGAGCGTATACTTAAACGAATGTCCACCGCTGCGAATAATCGATAGCCACTCATCGAAACCATTGTATGACTTGCCTTCGGTAAGATTTTTATTCAGGTCGAATGCGCGGCGTTTAACCTGCAATCCACCCGGCAACTCGCCACCTATGTGGCAGCCACGGAACACACAATCGCGCATGGTTTCCCAAATGCGCATCACACCGGCCTTTGTTTCCGCTTCACTGCGCCAGGTATTCTCATTAAGCATCACTACGCCCGAAATATCAAGACCAGTCTTATCGCAAGCACCCAATAGATATTCTGCTTTTTCTATGGGGTATGGGAGTTTAACCAGGGCGCTATCATCATCTTCCTCACCTTCCTTCACCACAAAGCCACCGCCTATAGAGTAAAAAGTCTCGGCAATTTCGTCACCATCATTGTATGAGCAAAGAAAAGTAAGTGCATTAGGGTGAAACGGAAGGCTTTGATCGAAAAGAAAGACAACATCTTCCGCAGGGTCGAAATTTATTTCGTGTTCGTTGTTCAGGTTCATTTTCCTGCGTGTGGCAATCTGCTCCATTCGAGTGTCTATCAAGTTCACATCGAATGTAACCGGGTCTTCGCCACACAGGCCTAATATCACCGCCACATCAGTGCCGTGGCCTTTTCCTGTTTTTGCAAGAGAACCATATAGCAGCACCCGCACATTTGTAACCTTCTCTATTCCTTTACGTTTTACCGTATCAATAAACCGATGGGCGGCACGCCACGGGCCAAGTGTATGGGAACTGCTGGGGCCAATACCTATCTTAAAAATATCAAAAACTGAAATGCTTTCCTGTTTCACGCGCGCAAAGATAGTGCATATAAGAGAAGGTAAAAGCTAAATAGTGTGTAAAAAGGAACGAAATATTCGGTGCAAAAAGCGAATAGTCTCCTCGTTCAAAAAAGATTATAACTTTCCCATACGCCCGAGTACCTTCTCCACATCTTCCGGTGTATCGATGCAATGGCTTTCGAAACCGGTGACCACGCATTTTATCTTAAAACCATGCTCCAGCCAACGCAACTGCTCGAGGGATTCAGCCTGCTCCAATGAGGAAACCGGAAGCTTTGTTATCTTCTCCAGCACATCCCTTCTGTAAGCATACATACCTACGTGGCGATAATAGGTGTGATGCCTGTGCCAGTCTTTTTCATCTACACCCTTGATAAAGGGTATCACCATACGGCTGAAATAAAGGGCTTCCATTTTATCATTGAGCACAATTTTCACCTCCCCTTTATCAAATAACTCCTCATAATTGCTTACAGGTATCATTTGAGTAGCCAGCTCCACAGTGCCATCTTCCAGTATGGCTGCAAGTTCATCTATCTGAGCGGGGTCTATAAAAGGCTCATCGCCCTGGATATTAATTACATACCGGTAATTGTCGCCCATCTGCTGCAACGCATCCCAACAACGATCGGTGCCGCTTGGGTGTGTGGGGCCGGTCATTACGGCCTCGCCGCCAAAGGAAACAACGTGATCGAAAATACGCTGGTCATCGGTAGCCACTACCAATTTGCTCAACGAACTGCTCTTTGCCGCTTCCTCGTATACACGTTGTATCATGGTTTTACCCTGAATATCAATAAGCGACTTACCGGGAAAACGCGTTGACGCATACCGCGCAGGGATAATACCAACTATCATTTAAGGTTGTTGTTGTATGATTTCGGAATACGATGAAGTGTAGAATGATGGTTCGCACGAATTGCGCTGCGTGATATACTGGTGATATTTTTCGGTGTAATGCACCCGCTGCATAATAGTGTCGTCGTAATGATTGCTAAGACCAATCAGCAATTCAGATGCTTCCCGCAATGCGTTCCTGCTGCCATCATTTGCCGTTATGTAATCAGCCAGCTTGTTATTATGCACAAGACCTGAGAACAATGGGCTGCCAGGGCGACCAATCATTATGCGCAGCCCACAAACTTCAGCTATCGACAAATCGAGTACATCATCAAAAAAATATGCCACTTCCTGGGGTTCAATACCGTGCATTTCGCAAAGGTGCATCAAAGCTTCCTTCTTATTCTTGATGCTGTAATACACTCCATGAAAATGCTCCCGACGAGCAAATGTAAATGCGGCTGTGTTTAGCTCACCTGTAATAACTGCGGCAACGGGGTTCTTACCCTTCCACAAATAATGGTTGAACCGTAGCATATTAATGCCCATAGAATCCACCTCATTGAACGGACTGGAACCACTTGCGTCTTTCGTGCCGTTATTGAATACCCCGTCCCAATCGAAAACAAAAGCCTTAGCCTTCAGTAACTTTTCCTGCAGAATTATCGGCTCTGCAAGAAATACCCCTGAAAACGTACTCTTAAGATGGGTGAGTTCGGCAGTATTCATTCAGATCAATATCTTTTCAGGTCCTGAATATCCAGCATACCGTATGGCTTACCACCTTCTGTTACCAGTATGGTGTCTACATTCATCTTCTTGAAGATAGCCTGAGCTTCATTCAGTAAAGCACCCGCATCAATACTCACCGGAGAGGTGTTTACAACATCGCCTACTTTTTTATCCAAGATATGCTCACCGTCTTTCTGGAGCAACCTTCTCAGGTCACCATCAGTAAATATTCCTTTCAGAGTACCGTCAGCATTAATGACTGTTATACAACCAAAACCGTATTCCGTCATCTTCACAATGGCATCCTTCAGGTTGGAACTTTCGCTTACTAAAGGATTAACCGCACTAATAGCTTCCTTCACCCTCACCGTCATCAGGCGTGTATCGCTGAGGAACTGCTCAGTGCCAATGGTGGTAAAATTATTGTCAGTGAGGGCTTTTAATATTTTCAGTGGCACCGTGATTGTGTGCACACCAACATTTATAGCATTACGCACATGCTCAGAGTTGCGCACAGAACTAAACATAATCTTAGTGTCATAGCCGTAATGATTTACAGCATCCACACACTGCTTCACCAGCGCCAGCGCATCATGGCCCTGATCTTGCAGGCGGCCAACGAGCGGGCATACATAACTGGCACCGGCGTGCATGGCCATATAAGCCTGCTGCAATGTATATACAAGGTGTACGTTCACCAGCAGGCCATCATTGCGAAGCAATTTGCAAGCGCGCACACCTTCCAATGATACAGGTATCTTAAACACAGTCTTCTTAGGATCAAGGCCAAGGTTAAGCTGGCGATGAGCTTCCTTTACCACATCTTCAGCAGTATTTCCCAATGCTTCAATCTGGAGAACCGGCACCATTTTAGACAGTTTCACGATCATCGCATCAATGTCGGCGATGCCTTCGCGCTGCATGAATGTGGGCGTGGTGGTAAGCCCGTTGAGAAATCCTAATTTGAACCCTTCTTCAATTTCTTTGAGATTCGCTGAATCTAAGTATAATTCCATTTTTACCTGTTTAGTATGTGTTATTGTATGTATTTTCTATAAAATCTCTCCGGTGCGTACACCGGCATATCTGAAAAATAAAAATCGTCCAAGTCATTCGTTACAATGCAATCACATTTTGCATGCAAGGCTGCATAGTATTCCAACCCATCTTCAAAATCCAGCACTTTTTTATTTTGCACAGCCAATAAAGCCTCCTTTTTCCCACACTCAGCAATATCAATATGCTCAACCAGTATGCCCATTCTGTTTTTTGCGGCTATATGGCCATGCTTCTTTTCAGCAAAATAAAATGCAATTGCAAGACAAATAGTCGACGTCACCAAAGTAGTTTTAGCTTCCTTATTATCCGCCATGCTCAAAATCCGCGACGTAAAGGTATAATACGGAAACTCTTTATTCAGCACAGAAACAAGAATATTTGCATCAAGAAATACTCTCATTTCTTGCTTTTAAAATACTCTTCTTTCATATTTTTCCTTTTTCGCGGAGTAGAAATGTATTCGGCTTCCCCCTCCGAAACATGCTGCACCCACTTAGCAATTGGTATATCCTCTATCTCCTGATAACCACCAAAAGTAGCCTTACGTAATAATATTTCAGTAAGCCTGCTTAAGCTAATACCTTGACTATCAGCATATTGCTTAGCTTTTTCTATGATAGCAGCATCAAAACTTAATGTTATTTTGGCATCCATAACCAACCATTTATACGACAAAGTTATAAAAACTATACGTACAAACAAAAAATTATCCGCGATACTTAACCTCTATAGCATGTAACTCAATCAGCGGTTTCAAAAATTCTTCCAGAGCATAAACACTTAGCTGGCTGGCGGCATCGCAAAGCGCTTTTTCCGGCTCGGGATGGGTTTCAATGAATATTCCATCCACCCCTGCAGCTACCCCTGCCCTGCTCAGCACCGGCAGAAACTCCCTTGCGCCACCCTTTGCATCAGCACTCGGAATGCCATATTTACGGATGGCATGTGTAATATCAAAAACTACCGGATAACCTATTTGTGCCAGATGATAGAAGCTACGCGGATCGACTACAAGGTCGTTATAACCCATGGTATATCCACGCTCAGTGAGGATGATCTGATCATTTCCGGCCTGCTCACATTTTGCTACCGGATGTTTCATATTATCAGGAGCAAGGAACTGGCCATGTTTGATATTAACTACCTTTCCTGTCTTTGCGGCTGCCACCATCAAACCAGATTGCATACAGAGGTACGCCGGTATCTGCAACACATCACACACATCGGCAACAGGTGCAGCATGATCAGGATAATGAATATCGGTAAGCAAAGTGAAACCGAACTGCTCTTTTACTTTAGCCAGTATCTTCAGCCCTGCATCCAAACCCGGACCGTCATAATATTTGAGGCTGCTCCGATTGTCTTTAAGGAATGATGATTTATATATAATAGGAATATTCAGCTTTGCGCTTACCTCCTTCAGCTTTTCAGCCGTCTTCATCATAATAGACTCCTCTTCAATGACACATGGCCCGGAGATAAGAAACAACTCATCAGCACCACAATTGATATTCCCGACTTTTACTTTTTTTACACTCACGATTACATTCTTTTATATAGTTCTTTAATAGTATCTAATGATACTTTTTCTTTCCAATCGGTGCCAATGGCATGATTCCACATGTGTGGCAAATTATAGGCAACCTCTGCAATTGCCGTGATTGTTTCATCCGACCAGTTTTTTGCAAGGCCCTGCGGTAATTGCACATTGTGCTGCACCAACATTTGTTTTAATTCCCTTACGCCCTCACCATAATAATCCTCAAGGTGCTGGAACGCCAGGCAATTTGCATAGCAATGCTTCTCACCCAATATTTTAGACAGTCCGTATGATAAAGCATGGCACACCCCAACCTCAGAGTAAGTAAGGCTAAGCCCCCCCATCATTGAGGCCACCATCAACTTATCATCGTTTTCGGGCGTCTGACCGGCTTTATCGCCAAGATATATTTCGCGGCAAAGCTTCAAAGATTGTTCTGCATATGCGTGGCTATATGCATTGTTCAAAATACCATTCTCAGATTCGATACAGTGGATATAAGTATCCATGCCGGTGTACAGCCATTTATCAGTGGGCACGGAGGCTATCAACTCCGGATCCAGTATCACCTGGTTGAATACCGTCCAATCACATTTCAGACCCAGCTTTTTTACCGGACCGGTGAGCACCGCCGTCATTGACACCTCGGCTCCGGTACCGGAAATAGTAGGTACGCCAAGGTGATAAATCCCGGGCTTTTTAATAAGATTGAGTCCCTGATATAGCACCGACGACCCCTCATTGGTAAACATCAGTGATATAGCTTTAGCTATATCCATAATGCTGCCCCCACCGATTCCCACCACTCCGGCAGGCAAGCCTTTGGATGCCAATATCTCATCACGAAGATTATCTATCTGCTCCGTGGTAGGTTCATGCGGATCAACATCAATGAACCGCACTACATCTTCCGGCAAAGCAGGAATTCTATTAGCCAACTCCTTGCCATTGAAATAATTATCAACGACAAAAAGAAAAAAACGGTTGTTTTCATTTCGCTTTTCAGCGAGTATATTCTCCATCTCAGAGAAACTACCACGACCGAAAACGACCTTATCAATGTTTTTAAAATTTTTATGCATGGTATTACTTGAGGTAGAAAAAAACATAATTAAGCAGGTAGTGGCATTGCAGCTTTTACACAACCTGAAATTTTCTGCGCCAATCCCCTCACTTCATCTTCAGTCCATGTACACCGGATTACGAATGACACAAGGCGACCTATCACTTCCTGCGTTTTTGGCAATTGCAGATTATTGTAATCCTGCGGAATGCCAAATGCTTCAGCCGGCAACTTGGCCACAGTCTTCATATTTTTCAGATGATCCCATTGATTGATGAAGTGGTACATGTTCAAAAACCAATAATTAAATCCACCCACACCTGCTTTATTCAATTCGTCAACAACGCGCTGCGCTGTTTCGGTATCGGGGAGCATCATATTAAGGAAAGTAGAAGAATCACCCGCCGGGTCGGCTACACGGGCAAATGAAATGCCTTCCGTCTGTGAAAGTATCTCCTCCAGCATCTTCTTATTTTTGCGGTTTGCAGCGAGTATCTGAGGCACCTTTCTAGTTTGTGCCAGCGCAACGGCCGCATGAAGCTCACTTATGCGGTAATTAAACCCAAGCACAGGGTGCTGCTCCATACCGCGGTTGTTGCCTACATGATTATGCCCGTGGTCGGAATAAGCATCGGCGAGCTTGTATGTTTCTTCATCATTGGTAACGAATATTCCACCCTCACCTGCCGTAGCGATCTTGAAAAAATCGAATGAATAGCTACCCGCTTTACCGAACAACCCTACATATTTGCCTTTATATGAAGATGCAAAAGCCTGCCCGGCATCTTCTACCAACACAAGGTTGTGTTCGTTTACCACCTGCATAATGCTGTCCATATCGGCCATACCACCACACATGTGTACCAGACAGATGCCTTTTGTCTTTGGGGTCAGCACCTTCTTTATACCTTCAGCACTAAGGCAAAGTGTTTCATCTATCTCGGCAAAAACAGGGATCGCACCCACAAAAAACACAGCTTCCACGCTGGCGATAAAAGTAAAGGGAGGGCATATTACCTCATCTCCGGCACCTATGCCTGCTGAAGCCAGCGCAATAGCAATAGCCGCCGAACCATTAGACACCGCATGAGCATATTTTGCACCCGTTATTTTTCTTACTTCCGCTTCAAATTCACGGGCCTTCCAAATACCATTACGTTGTGCGTCGTGGTTATAACGAAAAAGCATACCCGTTTCCAACACATCATTAACTTCTTTGCGTTCTTCCGCTCCGAATAGTTCTGTTCCTGGCATATTAAAATTTTAAGAGTGCAAAATTACGGTAATAAACCCAAACGTTAAAGGATGCTCATTATTGCCTCAGCCAACCTTCCCGCCCGATCTTATCCAAAATTATTGCCGATGCCCCAATATGATCCTGCATAAACTGCTTTAACGAGTTGCTTATCGACTTCCGGTATTCCTTATCAGCAATAAGCTCATTTAACTTTTCCTTGGCTTCCGATGCGTTACTTACAGGAAATACGTAATTCAAACCGGCAAGTTCTTTGGCCTCAACAAATTTTTGATAAACGGGGCCAAATAATACCGGCAGGCCAAATACCGCAGGCTCCAGAATATTATGAATACCCCCTTTCTGGAACCCTCCCCCAATAAATGCTATGTTGCCGTAAGCAAACATGCAGGAAAGTATACCCATAGTATTTACGATAAGCACTTTGCTGTTGTAACTTGAATCATCGGCCTCAAGCCCGGTGTATAATACCGCTGTATCGTTATACAGCAGTTGTATTTTCCTAATATGCGCATCATCTATTTCATGTGGCACTAATATAAGTTTCCAGTCAGCGGGCAGGACGGACATACACTCTTTCAGCACCTCTTCGTCGCCGGGCCAGGTACTGCCGGCAATAAGTATCTTATGTCCGCTTTTGAATTTTTCGATAACAGGAATTGGCGCGGGGTTATCTGCAATATTTGCCACCCTGTCGTATCGGGTATCGCCTGCAACAATAGCATCCTTACCGATACCTATCTTACCCAGCATCTGCCTAGAACCTTCGTCCTGCAGAAAGAAAAAAGTGAAGTTCCGTAGCATCCTGCGGAACAATCCACCATACCATCTAAAAAATGGCTGCCCTTCACGAAATGCGCCTGATACCAGTAATGTGGGGACGCCCTTCGCTTTCAGGGCTGCGAGATAATGATACCAGAACTCATACTTTACAAACAATGCCATTTGCGGGGCCACCATTTCAACGAATTGCCGGGCATTGCTACTACTATCGTGCGGGAGATAGAAAACATAATCAGGGAGTTTACTGCCTTTACATGCCTCGTAACCCGAGGGAGAGAAAAAAGTAACGACCACTTTATAAGCTGGAAATTCAGCTTTCATCACCTCTATCAGCGGCTTTGCCTGCTCATACTCACCCACAGAGGAACAATGGAACCAAATTCTCTTCTCTCCCTGCTTTATCGAAGCTGCAACATGCTGCTGCCATCCACCCCTCCCCACAACCCACTTTTCAGCTTTGGCGTTGAACAAAGAATACACCTTTATCGCCAATTGATACAGATACAGGAAGAAGTTATACAGTAGCAACATCAGGGATTGAAATTACGGTTAAAGCCTTCCTTTTTCAAACAGTAGTTGCTTAAAATACTCCACATCACGCATGAGCGAGTTGTATTTTAACAACTGCTTCAATTTAGCGGTAAGGAACGAAACAGGCGACAAGATAAATATAGCCACCAACAGCAGGTTTTTGAACAGTAGCACTCGCCCGGATCGGTTCGGGTCGCCCGGCCCGCCCTTGTCCCGTATGAACTTAGCCCATTTTCTGAAATTTTTTATTCCTCTCTGCTCCAGCACCACCAGGCCCGGTTTTAGCAAAACACCTTTCTGCATCAGAAATTCATGATGCAGCCCAATAAGATTGTTTTCATTGAGGTGCTTATATATAATAAAGCCAAACCTGCCTGCATCTGCAATATCCTTATCCTGCACACCTGCTGCGGGGAGCATGCCTGATGCCTGCTTCTGCCCTTTGAAAGACCACCTTATAACTGTCAATAATGAAACCAGGTTAGGATTAGTGTCTGTAAGCACAATATTACCCACCAGCTTTGCATTTGCGGCACAAAGGTATTCTTTCACCTTTTCCTGCGCATGTAGCCACATATTACGACAACCTATTACCGTAATAACGGGTTTGCCTTTAAACACTTTTGCATATTCGCTCTGCAGAAAGGCTGTTGTAGGCTGTGACGGGTTTAAGAACCAGGGTTGGTAACCGAGAATTATCAGATCATACTCTTGTGCCAGAATATCTTCCGACAACGGTTTTATTGGCCGAGGGAGATGCTCAACCGTTTCGGGCATGGCATCAAAAAACTGAAGTGCGGTCCACGGAAACGGGAAAGGATCAACCGGCTCAATGACCCCAAAAGAAACATCGACCTTGTCGAGGATACCTGATAAGATGCTATCTAAAATCTGTCGGAGCTGGCCTGTTTGTGAGTAATACAGTACCAGTATCTTTGGCTTCATCAGGGTAAAGGTACTAAACCACAGTCAGATACATGTATGCATAGACGAAACGCGCACTCTCGGGCACCATTACAAGCAGCCTGTCGCCTTTCTTCAGCCTGCCGCTGTGAAAGAGTTCCTCCAGCATGAGGAATGCAGACGCACTGCCCACATTGCCTACCCAAGGGAGATTGTAGAACCATTTTTCGTAAGGCATCTCGAGGCCTATTTCGACCATGGTATCATACATCTCCTTTTTAAAGAACTCACTGGACATGTGTGGCAAAAAATAATCAATATCCTCCGCTTTCAGCCCATTCTTTTTCATTAAACGGCTCAAGTATGCGCCGCCCTTTTTTATAATGTTCTCGCCAAGTAGACGGGTATCCTGTTTCAATGAAAACACGCTGTCAGAAGCCCATCTTGCCACATCCATATCATTCCAGCCGGTAAGTGAGCCGTCAGCATTTTTTACGGCACCGGCATACATACAAGTCTCCAGTTCGTTGGCAAATGAATTAATCTCCAACCACTCAATCTTTAGCGAGATGCCTGTGTCGTTTGGCTTATTCTGTAACAATGCAGCACCTGCGCCATCGCTCAGCATCCAGCGCAGAAAGTCTTTTTCGAAGGCTATATATGGATTTCTTTCCATTTCCTTCCAGCTATCGGCCTCAGACTGGTAGCGAGATGCCATAAGCCACGAAGATAGCCGTTCTGAACCACAACTGGCGGCAACATCACTAAACCCCGCGGCTACAGACATGTAGGCGTATTTAAGGCCTTGTATGCTGCTGCAACATGAACCGGATGTGCTCACAATCTCCAGGTTCCCGCTACCCAACTCACCATGTACCATTGAGGCATGGGATGGCAGTATCTGCTCGGGAGAAGTGGTACCGGCAGTCAATAGCTGAAGGTTCTCAATAGGGAATTTATCGTCAAACAAACCTTTTATAGCAGTGGCTGCCAGGCAAGCATTCGTATGCGTTCTTATCCCATCCTTAATAGCATAATATCTTGTTTTAATGCCATTATTCCGCAATACCAGCAACCTCGCCCTCGATGGCTTTCCATTTATCATTCCTAAAATGCCTTCCATTTCATCATTTGAAACAGGTTCGTTAGGAAGGCATTTTGAAAGTCTTGTAATATAAACTGACCTCACTACTATTAATTTGGGTGCGCAAAAGTAACAATAATTTGGATGAAATTTGTCCTTATCCAACTACTATGAATTTCATCGTACCTACACCTTAAAAATAGTGATAAAGTATACTTCATATTTTATATTGTATTAATGCAGGCAATTACAAATGATTATTGAGCAAATGTAATGCCTTGGTTCAATAATGGCAATACCCCTAACGTGGTATTTTATTCCCTGCAAGAAAACCTCCCTCCCTATATTTGCACCATGAACAGGGAAATTGTGGTGAGCGGGATACGCTCAACCGGGTACTTACACCTAGGCAATTATTTTGGCGCCATACAGAACTATGTGATGATGCAGGAGAACTACGACTGCTATTTTTTTGTAGCCGACTATCATGCGCTTACCACACATCCCGACCCTAAGGAGCTGAAGGCAAATGTGTACCGCGTAGTGGCAGAGAACATAGCCAGCGGGCTGGACCCGAACAAAGTAGCACTGTATGCCCAAAGCGATATACCTGAGATTCCGGAATTGTACCTGATGCTGAATATGATCGCCTATAAAGGCGAACTGGAAAAGGTACCCACCTTCAAAGACAAGGTACGCCTGCAACCGGAAAACGTAAATGCCGGACTGCTTACCTACCCGGTACTTATGACTGCCGATATACTGATACAAAGAGCGGTAAAAGTACCTGTGGGCAAAGACCAGGAGCAGCACCTGGAGATGGCACGCAATTTCGCCCAAAGGTTCAACAATAGGTATGGTGAATTTTTCCCGGAGCCGCAGGTATTTCGGTTCAATGAAAGCACGGTGAAGATAATGAGCCTGGACGGGACGGGGAAAATGAGCAAGAGTGAGAATGAGAACTCCACCATATACCTGAATGACGGGGACGATGCAATAAGGAAGAAGATAATGAAATCAAAGACAGATTCAGGCCCTACGGAGCATAACTCGGTAATGCCGGATTATATCCAGAACCTCTTCCTGCTGATGGACCTTACGGCAAAACCCGGCGTAGCCGACACCTATCGCAGCCAGTTCAACAACTGCACCATACGCTATGGCGACATGAAGAAACAACTGGCGGAAGATATGGTGACCTTTGTGCGCCCCATACGCGAACAAGCCGCCGCGCTACAGGAGGATGAGGCCGCTATACAGAAAATACTGAAAGAAGGCGCTGAAAAAGCCCGCGCAGGCGCAGCCAAGACCATTGCCGGGGCAAGAAAACTGATAGGGATAAATTATTATTAATCCTATTTTCCCTAATCCGTTTTATTTTATTGAAATAGCTTCCTATATTGTGTAGCTGCAATACTTTTTCAAGATGCCTCCAAAGAACACAACCAAACACATAGCCATAGCCGGGAACATCGGTTCAGGAAAGACAACCTTAGCCGGAATGCTGGCAAAGCATTACAAATGGGAGCCGCATTTTGAGGATATTGAACATAATCCCTACCTCGTAGATTTTTACGAGGACATGCCCCGCTGGGCGTTCAACCTGCAGATATACTTCCTGAACACACGTATAAAAAACCTTATTGACATAAGGAGCGGCACCGATACAGTAATCCAGGACCGCACGATATACGAGGACGCTTATGTATTTGCCCCCAACCTTTTTGACATGGGACTAATGACCAAGCGCGATTTTGAAAACTATACTTCATTCTTCCAGAACCTGAAAGCACTCATCAAGCCACCGGACCTGCTTATTTATCTCAGGGCATCTGTGCCCGCACTGGTAGACCAGATACAAAAACGTGGCAGGGAATATGAAGAGAACATAAGACTGGACTACCTGAAAAGACTGAATGGGCTGTATAACAAATGGATAGATAAATACACCGATGGCCCGCTGTTAATCATAGACGTGGACAATTGCAACTTTGCGGATAAAGAGGAAGACCTTGCCGATGTGGTGCGAAAGATAGACGCGCAGATACACGGGCTGTTCAGCAAAAAATAAGCATTTCACCCTCAATGAGAAGAATTCTCTTTTTCACTTTAGCATATACGCTGAATACCCTGAGCGCTTATGCAGGCCTGCTTAAAGGAAAGGTGACAGACGAACAAGGCACCCACCTGCCTTATGCAACTATATTTATCGAAGGTACTACAACCGGCGTGAACGCTAATGGCAATGGCGATTTTGAACTGGCCATACAGCCCGGCCTTTACAAAGTAGTATGCCAGTATATAGGCTATAAGCAAAACTCATTCAATGTTTCTTTTTCGGGCAACGAAACTATAGAGCACAATTTTGTGTTGAAGGACCAAAGCCTGGAGATGAAGGAGGTAGTGATACTGGCCAATACAGAAGACCCGGCATATGCCATCATCAGGAACGCGATAAAAAAAAGGGAACACCACCTCGACCAGGTAAAATCATTTCAGACTTCCATATACTTCAAAGCAGTAGCCCGCTCCAGACAAATGCCTGGAAAATTTTTGGGTAAGGTAGTTATAGACGAGTCAGATGTGGTGGACAGTATGGGCAAAGGCGTACTATACCTCGCAGAAGAACATGCGGACTACTACAGCACCCGCGATAAGAATAAGACCGTGATACACTCTGTGCGCGAGAGCGGCAATGCCAATGGACTGGGACTATCCCGGTTCCCTTCAGTAATTACCTTTTATGAAAACAATGTAAACGTAATGGGCAGGGGCTCTCGCGGCTTCATTTCACCTATCAGCGATAACGCTCTCATGTACTATAAGTACAAGCTGCTTGGCGAGTTTACCGAGCTTGGGCACACTGTGTATAAAATACAGGTAATACCAAAGAGGGCTTACGAACCCTGCTTCAGCGGCATTATTTACATTGTTGATGAAGACTGGGCGGTGCATAGCCTGAATATGGCCCTCACCCGACAATCGGGCATGGACATGGTTGACACCTTGAAGATAGACCAGATATTACTGCCACTGGAAAAAGATACATGGGTGATAAAAAGCCAGGTGCTGTACTTCGCACTTAAAATATTCACATTCGACATTACCGGCACAGGGGTAGCTGTTTATAATAATCAGGTGGTGAACCACTCCATACCTGACTCCATTTTTGCAGATAAGATAGTAAGTATATATGATAAGCTGGCCAATAAAAAAGATAGCAGCTATTGGGACAATGCACGTCCCATACCATTAGAAAAAGATGAAAAAGATAATTTCGTATCAAAAGACAGCCTGAACAAAATTATTACGTCACCGCGTTTCGTGGACTCTTTACGCCGCAAAGAAAATAAGATAAAACCCGTGGGCCTTTTTATAAGCGGATGGCAATTCCATGGAAAAAAGTATAAAAATAACTACAGCACCAACCCAATACTCTTTGGCTCCGACAATATGGTAAACTATAACACCGTAGAGGGCTTTAACGCTGCACCTAAGCTGCACTACCGCAGGCTGCTGGATACGGGCAAGAACCTGTTTACAGATATTGCTGTACGTTATGGGTTCACTAATACACACCTGAACGCTATCGGGCGGGTATATTATGTTACGCAAGACAAATCATTCCCCAACAGGGCGTGGACCTATGGCATAGAAGGCGGGAAATATGTTTTCCAATACAATCCCGAAAACCCGGTATCTGAATGGCTGAAGAGTTATTACGCATTATTTGTGCGCGAGGGCGACCTGAAAATATATGAGCGATATGATGCCTCGGCCTATGTAAGCAGAAATTACGGTACGGGCATCGCCTGGTACCTGAAAGCATCATACCAGCAAAGGCTGCCGCTCGAAAACACCAGTACTTATAGCTTCCTAAAGGGCGGTATAGAGGGCTTCAAAACAAACGCGCCCGCTTTTCTTGTAAATGCCGCAACTGCCTGGGAAAAACATGACGCAGCGCTGATAGAAGCCTCAATTTCCTACAAACCGGGCATAAAGTATATACAGTATCCTGACCATAAAAGAGCCACAGGCAGCAACTGGCCTCGATTTACCCTGACGTATAAGAAGGGTATACCCGGCTTATTCAACAGTGTAGTCGATTTCGATAAATGGCGATTTTCTGTGCGCGATGAGCAGCATATGCGCCTGCTGGGGAGTATAAATTATCACCTTGCCGTTGGTGGATTTTTGAACAGCAACTACGTATCCATACCTGACCTGACCCACCTGTATGGCAACCGGGGCATGGGTATTGCGTCTCCCTATCTTGAAAGCTTCCAGATGGCACCATTTTATAACTTCAGCAATAAGGAACCCATCTACGGTGAAGCGCATATAGAATACCACCTGAAAGGCTTACTGAGCAATAAGATACCCCTGCTGCGCCAGGCACGCTGGTACCTGCTGGTGGGCGGCAACGCCTTCTATGCTACCGAAAAGCAATACTATACAGAAGCCTTTGTGGGCATAGATAATATAGGGTACAAACTAGTGCGGGTAGCGCGGGTTGATTTCGTTCAGTCATGGGATTGTCGAGGTGGGCAAAACTCAGGCATCAGGGCATCTATCAATCTACCCATAACCAGCACAGTAAGATATTACCCGATGCAGGGTGAATGGTAGTCGGCATAACGTATTATTTACTATCTTTAAATTCATATTCACGGCAAACTCAAGTTTATGAAACATATTTTTTTTCACAGAGTTGCCTATTCCCTTATCATAGCCTGTATCCTGTTATTGCTCAGCAATGCTGCGATTGGGCAGATTATCAACTACACAACAGATGCCAGTGGTGCATTAGCCAGCGTAGCAACGCATGTGACAACCAGCCCTCTATCAAGAGTAAACGGAGCAACACTACCTTCATCACCCTGCAGCTCGGGATTTTCATCCTCATCTTTCGCAACCACGACCTCCTTTACCACAACGCTTCCCGCAGTGGAAGTAACACTTACACCCGGCACCGGATTTATGCTCAACGTAACCGGATTCAGTCTTGAACTCAGGCGATCCGGATCGGGGCCTGCCACCGTGCGGCTTGCGTACAGCACCGATGGCGGCATGTCCTGGATTGACCAGGGAGTAGATCATGCGCCGTCAAACACCAGTTGCGGCACGACTGTAGCTGTTGCCTGGACAACGCTGCTAACCGTTACAGCACCTTCTCAGTTGAAATTCAGGGCATATGGCTTCAACGCGGGGAGTTCCAGCGGCAGTTTGCAGATAATGAACTTGCTGGTAAACGGGACTGTGGCGTCAACATCGGGCTGCCCGATGCCCGGCGGTTTATTCTTCTCGGGAATTACCTTGAATACGGCCACCATGAACTGGATACCGGTAACCGGAGCACTGAGTTACAACATACGTTTCAGACAAACGGGAACTATTCCATGGACTGCGCTAACATCTGCAGGCATATCCACTTCCGTATCAGGCTTAACACCTAATACTACCTACGATTACCAGGTACAGGCCCGTTGCTCGGGCACAGACACCAGCGGCTATTCCTCCACCTCCTATTTCACGACGGCAGTAAGTGCTTCAGCATCTTCAGGCAAAATAATTATCTATTTCAACAATCCGGTAAACAATACGGTATCAACCGGGGTGAATGCAATATACCTGAGCAATTGCGTAGCCGATACGATAATCGCCTATATAAACAGGGCCCGGTATTCCATTGATATCGCAATGTATAATTATGTGCAAACCAGTGGATTTGCCAACATGGCAACAGCGATAAACAGCGCATATTCCAGAGGAGTAAGAATAAGGTGGATATATGACGGCACAGCATCAAACACCGGGCTTTCTCTACTCAATCCGGCAATTCCCCGGGTTGTAAGCCCAACAACCAGCGCATACAATATCATGCACAACAAATTTGTAATTATTGACGCCAACTCTTCTAACCCCAATGACGCAATTGTCTCTGCCGGGTCTACGAACTGGACCGAGCAGCAATTGAACGACGACCCAAACAACATTCTTTTTATCCAGGATTCAGCTTTAGCTCATACTTATACGAGTGAGTTTAACATGATGTGGGGAGATACGGGCATGGTTCCAAATACTACCCTTTCAAAATTCGGGCCCTATAAAACCGACTTGGGCAGACATATCTTCAACATTGCCGGCAAAACCATAGAACTTTATTTCAGTCCATCGGACGGCACAAATGACCGCATAATGTCTACAATTAATAGTGCCACTACGGATCTATATTTTGGCGTTTATACTTTTACGCTGGCAAATGACGCTAATGCGATCATCGGCAGAGATACTATGGGTGTATATACGGCAGGCATTGTAGACGGCAATAGTATAAGCAGTGCTGCATACCCGATACTCACCAGCGGACTTGGCTCGAGCCTTAAAACCTATTCCGGCTCATATATCTACCACAACAAGCTGGCAATTATAGACCAATCGAACACATGCTCAGACCCAATTGTGCTTAATGGCTCTCACAACTGGACAAATGCCGCTAATACACAAAATGACGAGAATACCCTGATCATCCATGACGATACAATTGCCAATATTTTTTATCAGGCATTTTATGCTGATTTTCTTGCATTAGGAGGGAGCTTAACCGCTATTCCCCCTTGCATTCCGGCTACGACCAACTTGGCACACGCCGAACAGCCAAACGACATCTTTGACATTTATCCAAATCCTACAGGAGGGGAAATCAATTTCCGGTATTATCTCACCAAGGACGAACCGGTTCAACTGGCGGTTTATGATTTGTTGGGCAGGAACATCAATGAAGTGGTGAAAACTGACCAACAAAAAGCGGGCTCTTATATTTATACTGTCACCCTTCCTACCCAAGGTGTTTATATTGCCAGGCTGTCGATAGGGAATAATATCCTGACACAAAAGGTAATAAAGCTATGACCCGTTTACTTTTTCGGAAAACAATTTATTTATAACGTTAATGGCAGGATTGGTCATAAAGGTGGTAACAAGCGCCATTATTACCATCATAGTAAACATTTGCGGCGTGATAATGTGGAGATCATAACCAATATTCAGTACCACCAATTCTACCAGCCCTCTCGTATTCATAAGCGCACCAATGGACAGACTGTCCTGAACTGTCTCACCAGTCATTCGTGCAGCTATGGCACTTCCGCCAAATTTCCCAACAACTGCTACCAATATTATGAGCAGGCATGTCGTCCATAAGGATGTATCACTAAGCAAACCTACCTGGGTACGCAGCCCCGTGAAAACAAAGAACAGGGGTAAAAGCAATACCAGTGCCACATCCTCTATCTTATCAATAAGCAGCTTGCGAAAATTCCATTCTGCAGGCATGATGACACCTGCGAGAAATGCTCCGAACAAGGCATGGATACCAATTACCTCACAACAATAACTGCTTACCAGTAAAACAACAAATATTATCGCCATAGACGACCTTTTCAATATGTTATGGTCACTCCTCAGACCAGCAATCCTTTTCAGCAGTGGACTAACGACCAACAGCATCACGGCAACATAAACCACTGCCGCAATAATGGTGTAGATGGATGAACTAATGGAACCCGCCTTGACAATAGCTACAATAAAGGCCAATATGCACCAAGCTGCAACATCGCCGGCAGCAGCAGCAGTAATGGCCATTGTGCCCAGCTTTGTGCCCGACAATCCTCTTTCCCGTATTATCCTCGCCAGCACAGGGAAAGCGGTGATGCTGAGCGCTATACCGGTGAATAATGCAAAAGCATAAAAAGGAATGCCTTCAGGTGCATATTCCGCATATAGAAAGTAGGACAATATAAGCCCGAGAATAAACGGTATGACAATGCTGAAGTGGGATATGAGTATGGCAGCCCTGGCCTTCTGCCGCAGCATCTGCGTATCCAGTTCCATTCCTATAACGAACATGAACAAGATAAGTCCCACCTGGCTAAGCATCTGTAGGTTACCCAACGACGAGGCAGGGAAAACAAAAGCACTGAAACCCGGCAACAACGTCCCCATTAGTGACGGCCCCAACAAAATACCGGCCACAATCTCGCCCATTACCGATGGTTGGCCGATTTTCTTAAATAAATGGCCGCAAAGTTGCGATGCGGCGATAATAAGCATAAGCTGTAAAATGAATACAGGCAGCGGATGGCTGAATATGCTATCCGCCGCTTGCCCCTGTACTGTTTGCAGCAACAAATACCCGGCGGACCCGGTCCCCTGCGGCTCGAGCCCCTTACCTGCCTTAAATACCAGCCACATGACCAATACTAACGCAACTAAAGACCCAATATACAATATGGCCGCAGTTGTCTTTTTCATCATTTATATGTGAACCGGCACAAAATACACATTTGCCATTTTATATTACAGCTACCTTTGAAACAAAGCATTAGACATACAATCCTTAAATTCTGTACTTTTATATCCCACATACTTTTACAGTATCAAAACCTCAAGCGTATGAGATATATATATTTGCTTTTCGCGTTCCTGATTTTCTCCTCTGCTTCTGCCCAGGATTTTTGCAAGCAGGTGATAAAGGATGTTTCGCCTGACAAGAAGATACTCGACTTTGCATCGCCAAATGACCCGGACGAGGTAACCTATATTAAGGTGAGCCGATCAATAAACATAGACCCTGACTACGAATCTGACAACTTCCTTATGATATTGCAAACGGTGGGCGAACTGGATAATATTTACACCAAGGACGAGAAGGGTGAGCAGATAGAAAAAGATGAGTGGAAGTTAGTCATCACTTTTGAAGATAATAGCACCATAGTAGATGAGACACTGAAGGTTTCGCATGATTTTACGAGCGATAAGCTGCAGGCCATACGAAGCGCTTACTTCCCGGTGACTGATGCCGCAGCCGCACAGCTAAGCACCAAAAAAATAACAAAATACAGCCTGGCAGGGTATGAGAAGACAGTTTCGCCCGAATATGCAAATGCGGTGATGCACTATATGGACTGCATAAAGAAAGCCAAGTAACTTCCATATCCGTATTTCTACTGAGGAGAAAATACCGTTTAAATGGTATTTGACCGCACTCAGCCGCTACCTACTTTCGTGTCATAAAACAAACTACTATGACACAGAAATTTTTTGCTGCATTTCTGCTTGCGGCAACCATTTTCAGCATTTCGAGCTGCAAGAAAAGCAGCAGCACCACCACTACTGCCGGAACGGGCAAGCCATTCTACTGCAAACTGGACGGTGTAGATTTCACCCCATCGGGCGGGGGCAAGTACCAAACACTTAGCGGCAGTATACCCGGCATACAAATAATAGGCGATGGCGGCATGGTGACAACTATAGAAATCTATGTGCCATCTGATGCGGTAGGCACCTACAACCTGGACCACGCGGGGGCAAGCAATTTCGCCACGGTGTATGTGAATGCATCGGGGAGGGAGTATCTGAGCACCAGCGGGGAGGTGAAAATCACCAAGTCGGGCGGAGGAAAGATAAGCGGCACTTTTAAATACAGCGCGGCAGATTCTGCCGGCACAATGAATGTAACCGTGGGCGAGTTTAACGACATTCCAAAGCTCTGATATTTTCACCGTGATCAATTACCCAGAGAAGCCGCCTTGCGCGGCTTTTTTTATGTATTCCAGACTTTTTGAATGGATTGGAGAGAAAGCGAGAGCGGAGAAAGGTTGAACGCTCTACGCTCTCTTTCTCCGCTTTCATTTTAAGTGCCCAGGAATGCAACAAAACCACCGCTTAATAAACATTAACAACTCTTTATGATTGGACTTTAGTGGACTTAGGTTGACCTTACCCACTGAACAAAATTACCCTCTCTCGGTTACAATTTGGTTACACGAAAAGTAGCTTGGCTGCAACAGAATTGCACCATAGTATTGCATCCGTTTTCAAAGCAAAATTGAAACTAAATTTAAAAACAATGATAAACGTAAACGAGTACAAACGCAAAGGCAAAAAGGGTGAAGCACTTTATATAGACTACTATATAAACGGCGAAAGGAAACAAGAATCCACGGGGTTAATATTGCTAAATGGTAAGGATGCAATTACCAAGCAACTTAACAAAGAAACACGCATACGGTTTGACCACTTACTGTTTGAAAAGAAAAAACAGTTAATGGACGGTATAATTACACCCCAGTCGGTTAAACGTCAGCGCATGGATTTCTTTAAATATTTTGAAACCTACATGGTGTTTAACCCTTCACGAGAACGGCGCAATACTTCGACCTTAAATAAATTGAAAGAATTTTGGGAGAAAGAGTTGTTACGGGATAAGGAAATTTTACCATTAACCGAGATTACTGAAAATATGTTGAAATTATTTGCTCTGTACCTCGCAAAGCACCTTAGCGGCGAAACACCGTATGATTACTTTAAAGCACTGAAAAGGGTTTTAAAACAGGCTACTAAAGAAGGTTTGTTTATACGCAACCCAGCGGACGATGTTAAAATATCTAAGCAAAGCAACGAGCCGAAGGCAACCATAACAAAGCAAGAGGTAGCATTGCTGGAAGGTACATATTGCGGCAATGACACGGTTAAGCGTGCATTTCTCTTTAGCTGCTACACTGGTATCAGGTTTTGCGATATCAAGGTGCTTAAATGGCAGAATATCACCAGCGACAATAGGGTGAAAATTACACAAGTAAAAACAAAGGAACCATTAGACCAGTTGCTAATACAGAAAGCGATGGACCTTTTGGGCAATCCTGGCGATGATAACCACCTTGTATTCCCTTTACCTACTGGTAACGGAACAAATAAAAATTTGAAACTGTGGGGGGAGAAAGCAGGGCTGGGGAAAAAGATAACATACCATTGCTCCCGCCATTCCTTTGCTACTAATGTATTTGACGGCACACGGGATATTCTGACAACATCAAAAGCACTCGGCCATAAATCTATAAAGGAAACCCAGCGTTACATTCGAGTGCCGCAAACAACAGTAGACCACGCACTTCTTTCGCTTTCCTAATACTTAATATAGTTGAAATAGAAGCCGCACTTAAGCGGCTTCTTCCCTTTATATGTGATGCCCTGAGCAACGGTTATAAAAACTTCTTCCTGCAAATCTTTATTAGCCTTGTATTCTTTTATCCAACTGGCAACAGTGCCGATACTAATTCCGTGTCTATTTGCCAATTCCGCAACGATAGTTCCATCTAATGATTCCCATCTTTTGGTAATCTCACTGTCACTCAACCCTTCCTCCTTGTTAGCTTCGATCAAAAAGAAATCAACAAAAAGTTCCAACTTTTTCTTTAATTTCTCTACCGTTTTATCCGTTATTGCCGAACCGCAGTGATTACATTGGTAACGCTGTACACTATCGTCAAATCCACTTTTTTTCCAATCATTTTCTCTGCACTCCGGACAATTTGGCAAACTGCTCTGATTCAGTGAAATATGGTTCATTGTGCAAAAATAAACAGAAAACTATCTTTTTTGATAAATATTTGCGACTACTACTGCGCAATTTGAACTCATGCTAATTTTTATATACGTATAAGTAATTGGTGGAAAATTAAATAAAAATATACCAACAAATATATCTTCAATTTTCTTTCGATCGTCAGGGTTGGTCGTTACAAGGGAGAAATCAAACGTATGATTAACATTAACGAGAAAACAATGTGGACAATCGAAGAATTAGCCGTGTACACAGGTTACAAAATCAGCTACTTGCGGAAACTATGTAGCAAAAGTAAAATAAAATATCACATCCCTAATGGAGGTAGGCGGATATTTTTCTGCAAGGATGAAATCATTGCATGGCTTAAAGGCTACACCACCAAGACACAAGAGGAAATTACTAAAAAATAAACGAAACCAACCAACAACATGATATTTAAAAATAAGACATCAACCCAGATACAGGAAAAACAGCAAATTGAAAAAGCTAAAAGGTTAAGGGATGCCCTGAGTGATAAACCGCTTACCGCTTTCGAAAACAACGAAGACATGGCCGACCCGGATATATTTGAAGAACCGCCGCCACGGTATATGCCAATCGACGATGAAGATGATATGCCGGTGGAAGAATCAAGAGCCATTTTTGCCCTTAAGGAAAAGACTAAAAATTTAATGCTGGATAAGCACCTGCAAAAATATGCAAATCCATTTCCAATTGACGTGTTCCCTGAGCCGATTAGGGAACATATTAAAGACGTGGAAAAATGTTTGAACTTTCCCCAGGAATATTATGCATCAGGAATATTGTCGGCGGTGGCCGGGGCAATCCGTAACCATTTCCAGATACTATTTAAAGGTGAACTGGTATCCACGGCAATGCTGTACTTACTTATAGTTGGTAAATCAGGAATAAACAAATCAACGCCACTTGCAAGAGCCTTAAAACCCTTGACAGATAAAGAGATCGAGTATGATAGCAAATTCAGGCAAGTGTATGCGGATTACAAAACGCAAATAACTGAGGGTATTGAAAATCAAGACGAACCTGTTTGCAGTAGATGTTTAGTTAACGATATTACCATGGAGGCGTTAAAGGATATTTTAGCTGAAAATCCACAAGGGCTAACCTTGTACTATGACGAGTTCATGGCTTTCTTAAACTCAATGAACAAATACCGTAGCGGGGATGATATGCAAATATGGCTGTCAATATGGAGTGCAAAATTGATGAGAGTTGATAGAAAAAACCGGATGGGCGTATTGATAAAACAGCCGTTTGTCAATTGCATCGGCACCATTCAGACGGATGTTTTGATTAAGTATATTACCAGCCTAAAAGACATGAATGGATACGTTGACAGGCTACTATTTACAACTGTAACTATTGACCCACCCAAAAAATGGAACAACCTGAAAGTAAACAGCGGGCTGGAAAAACAGTATCATAAAATTGTACGAACAATTACGGACGTGGAGAGCAGTTATTCCACTGACGGCGAACTCCAACCTACATCATTAGCTTTTTCTCTCAATGCGTTCAACAAAATCCTGACGTGGCAAAATGAAAACACCGAATTATGCAAAAACACGAATGATCAGCAAATGATTGGTATATACAATAAATTAGAACTGTATGCTATTAGGTTTACTCTGATACTAACCGTGTTAGATTACGCACATAAACACCCCAGCGCATTAAGCAGTAATAAGACCAAAATAATCATAACTGAAAAGCATGTTAATGATGCCATTAAAATAACAGAGTATTTTCGCAATAGTGCTAAAGGTATCATGGGGCTTGTCTCTCCGAATATCACAACCAAACACTATGACCCAAGATATAGGATATTTTACGAAAAATTGCCGCAACATTTTAATACCCGCCATGCTTTAAAACTTGGTATGGCACAAGGGTTGTCTGAAAGGGCGGTTTATTATTATCTTAAGAGTGATTTCGTAAAATGCGTAAGTAGAGGCGTGTACGAAAAACGCTACCAGCAGAAATAGCCTGTTTGCAGTTTGCAGTTTTGCAGTTTGCCCATAAACCTTGCCAGTAAAGGATTACACGGTGCTACTGCAACTGCAAACTGCATTTTACTACAAAATCCGAGATATGCCCTGTTAATAAATTCACTATGTTTGACGTAAACGGATTTTTATGGAATATATTCAGTTCAGTCAAGAATTTAAAAACTTATTAAATAGAGTGGTTGGTATGATGAAAGCATACGAGCCGAATAATATTGAGATTTCAGCGAAAACTATTTTAAACGTTTTTAAAGATGAATACAAAATAAAAGAACTGACCGATTATAGTGCATATGCAGATAAGGTTGAAATGTTTTTATTCCATTCGAAATTTATAGAACGCTGTGATGAACGTACCTATATTCTTACAGACAAAGGAATGAAAGTAAAAGAATTAGGTTCCTTTGAGAAATATTATGAATGGGAAAAAACTGAAAAGGAACGATCTAAAAATAAAGAAATTTTAGAATATAAAAAGTTAGAAAGAAGCGTGAAATTTTGGAAAGACCCAAAATGGTATTGGGGTATTTTAACAGGTTCGATTGGAACTTTGCTAATTAAAGAATTAGTACAACGTTTTCACTAATAGCCATTGCCGTTTCCAACAGGGAAACAAAAGTATCTCGCAAACCGATTTATTCGGCTCAAATTTCGGTTAAATACCTTTTACCAGCCCAATATATCGGCCGTCGGTTATATTTGCAGAAACCGGAAACGAAAATTATTTATCAAATGTTCTCCATTGCATTTAGAGATCACATTTTTACTATCATCAAAATTGTAACAGGGTTACTACTCCTTCCTTTGTTCTCCCAAGGGCAGAAGTCCTGCACTGGCTTAGCTAATTGCTCAGTCTGTAAAAACTGTAAGTACTGCAAATATTGTAATAGCGGTGGCACTTGTGGAGTGTGCCGCCCTGGACAAAAGGCAACCACGACACATAAGGCACATAAATATAAAACCGTTAAAAACTATGTCGTATTTAATAAAGAAGAACCAGCCGAGGATAACATCAATAGTTACGATGTTGTTGTCAGTGATTTAGAAAAACAGGCATTCACATCTGAGATGTGGCCGCTAATCAACAAAATTGTGGAACTTAATAAGATTGATACTAATACGAATAGAACTGTACGGATATATCTTTACGTTAGGGCAAATGATGGATACTATTGCTACTTTCAGAAGTCACCAAGTACAGAATCAACAATTGAATATTAGCAAGAGCCAGAGGTATCGCAGACCATAACGTGCGAGAATCATTAAAAAAAGCCGGTAATGAGCAAAACAATATTTTATTCGTGGCAGTCTGATTTACCCAACAATAAAAACAGGGGATTCATTCAAAATTGTATTGAATTGGCAATTAAGGAAATCAATAAAGAGGGGTTGATATTTGAGGTCGCTTTCGATAGGGACACCCGTGAAGTATATGGCACACCTCATATTGCAGATACAATATTCGATAAAATTGAAAATTGCGACATATTCATCGCCGACGTCAGCATTATTAATCAACATGACGCCGGAAGAAAAACACCTAACCCAAATGTTCTATTAGAATTGGGTTACGCAGCAAAAAAAGTTGGCTGGGGTAATGTTCTTTGCATTTTCAATACTGAATTCGGGAAAGTTGAAGACTTACCTTTTGACCTGAGGTTTAGAAGACCAGTAATGTATAATGTCTCAGCAACCGAAAATAAAGCAAACAACAAAAAAGCTTTCGTGGAGAGTATTAAAAAACACTTATTAGCATTATTGGAAAGCCAAGAAAAATATGATGCTATTGAATATCACTATAAAGAGGAGATTGATGCCGAAATATTGCACCTATGTGGACATTTTCTGAAACTTATTTATAAATATGAACAACCTCCATCCGCTACCGCATTAATTGACCTAATGAATTTACCATTAATAGAGATTCAAAAAAATCTTTTTGAAACTAATTTCTTAGGATTTAGTGTGTTAAAAGATTATAGTAGAGAATTAGATAAATTTTCATCAATATTGAATAGTCCGTTTTTCACTCACCATGCTAAAGAGGAGTATAAAATTGCACTATTGAATGTTATCGATTGTCTCAAGTTTTTTATTCTCAAAAGCAAAAGTAACGTCTTTAGCGACGACAGCCGGCGTGTCGGTGGTTTTCGGCTTGTTGATGCCCACGAAATAAACGAAGATAATCCAAAGCATACTTATTGGCTGAAACGATACGACGATAAGAACGAGGAATTGGGAATATTTGACTGGGGAGTAATATTGAAATACAATTTGTCTCGTACGGTACAACTCCAGAGAATAAAGAATGAGTACTTTAATGAGTACACTGGTGTGATGCATTTATTACTAAACAGTTTTAAGGATTGGGGAGTTGCAACAAAAAAAGGTTGGATTTTTGACCCTGCGCGATGGCATGCTTTCAACTCATAAGTGTTATGTCTAAAAGAAGATTCATATTAATTAGAAATGGTAAAATTTACCTAACACCAAATGATTCTTTTGGCATAGAAAATACGTCGTTCCCCCCAGATTCTTTAGCTTTTAAATCGAACGTAAGTACGTACTTAGAAGTAGCGGGTGGATACACAAACGAAGAATTACTATTGAGAATAATAAACTATAATCCATCAGATATTTCACCTTTCAACAGCCAAAGCCTAACCACTGTAATCAGACTGATTCGTTTTGAGAACCTCGACTGGCAGAAGTTTGAGAAGTTATTAGGATCATTTAGACTCAATGCACTTAAACCCTTTTTAGATCCATTAACAATAAACACACCTACTCGAACAACTACTTTCCCAAAAGTCTCTATGCCAGATTTTGTAATCGTACCTGAGCAAATTGAGGCCTTTAAAACCAGAGAACAAACTTACAATGAAGAATTCGAGGTCAGTTATAAAGATGCTGAATTCTGCAATGGCTATGTTGAATTCTACAAAACATTTTCTTGGAGTAATACTCTAATACGTTTTAAAATTGAAAACCCTTTTATCATTGCTGAATTTAATCTGATAAAGGACTATTTCGCCAAAGTAATTAATGGGCGGAAACGCTTTACTGTGCAAATTCAAGCAACTAAAAAAGGGCTTGAAATTATTGATCATAAAGCAACCTCCGCTGATATAAGCAAAGTAAATACAGCAATAATTGAAAGCATAAATATTGATAGAACAAAAAGGTTATTTAACACAACCAGAAAAAACAATTCTAATAAAGCAACTTTTACGACAGATGAAATCTATGCACAACTTGATGAAAAAGCAAATATTTTTAATCAATCAGAAATTGATATCCTAAATATAATTGTGGACACATACGGACGCAGAAATAAAAGACCCTTAAAATACTTGTCTGAAAAAAAGCAGTCCAATAAACAGAAGCTAAGGTTTACTTTAAAACCAATGTTTGGGTTTTTGTTTTTTATCGAAGGTAATAATAGAGATTATTTCTGCTGGGAACTGTTGGATTCTCATGCAACCTATTTATGGGCAGTTGAAAGGAACTCAGATACTAACAGAACCCTGATTGCTACAATTGAAACGCAAATTGCAATCATACAGGAAAAGGGAAGAGAACAATATAGACGTGAAATAAAGGAAGCCGGCAATCAAGAATTGTCGTTCCTATTTATTGACCATAAGGGGATTAAGCTGGATGAGGAAGAAGGCTTTAAAGAATGGAAACTTAAGTTTGATGAAAAAGTCACTTAGTAGGTATTAATAAAAGTTTCACATACACCGAACTATTCGGGTCAAATTTGGGTATTACAAATTCTACAGCCCAACATGCCAGCAATAAAAAAGCCAGTCTGAGAACAGACCAGCCCCTATAAACCCTATCACCATGAAAACATAATAAAGGTACTAAAATATTGATATCCAGTAGCGCCATCTAACTTGCGTTAAAAACTTCTCGCAAACCGATTTATTCGGGTCAAATTTGCCGTGTAACCCTTTTTGCAGCCCAACATACCAGCCGCAACTTATATCTGCCAATATCGCTGATGTATCCCAGTTCGCGATGCGGGGAACCTAAGCGGATTATTTCCTTACTGCAATAAGTAATTTCGATTACTTTTAGCGTCCTAAGCAAAATCACACATTTATGTACACATATAAGGAGGCAGAAGAATTGGGTATTCTTATCGAAACTGAGGCAAAAGACAGAGAAGCCAATTTGAAATTAACTGATAATCCAAAAGCTTCCGATATTATTATTGTCAATCTATTGAATGAAATGGTTCTTACTGCCAAAAATCTTGCAGATGAATTAGCGATTGAAAAATATAAAGTTGCTTTTATTGGACAAATTGCGTCAGGCAAAACGACAACCATTTGTCATCTTCTTGATTTGACTTTTGAAACTAAGACAGAACGAACGGTTAACAAGAAACAGCGGGTAATTAAAGAAATGCAAACTGTACTTACGGTGTCAAGCGGAGGTACAACAATGTGTGAAGTGGAGTTAAGAGCAAGCCCAACTACCTCAATACAATTAGAACCATATACCAATGAAGAAACAATCCAAATATTGAAAATATTTGCCGAATACCTAATGTCCAAGGTTGATATAAGCAGTGAGAATGATGTTGAAAATGACGAAGAGAAAAACAGTGAATCATTGCCTAAAGAATTGCGGAGAGCAATTCGTAACATCGTTATGCCGCCGGAAAGAAATTCGGCTACACAAAATGCAAATTTATTAGAGCCAGAAGCACCTTTCCAGTTGGAAAGCCAGAAAGAGCCAAGCAAAATAAAAACCCCTGTAATCGACCACGCAATTGCCCTATATAAAAAGTTTCAAGATTCCGGAAAAAGTGATGATGAATTTATTACAGAAATCATTAGGCTTGCTAAGTTAGACGAGAGAACAGTTAATATCCTTTTTCCGAGCCAAAATGAAAACTTAACTTCATGGATGTATGAAACATTTAATAAAATAAATGTTGGACTATACCCCAAGATGGTATTGCCTAAAAAAATTATTATTAATATTTCGTTTGCACCACTACTAAACAAATTTGAATCATTTATAGATACAAAAGGTTTGGATAATGGCTCTCCAAGGGCAAATATTTCTGCGTTGATGGAAAGGATAGATACACTCTGCGTGTTTACCAGCAAATTTGAATCCGCACCGGAAACCAGCGTTACCGAATTTCTAAAAAGAGCGACAACCTTTAACAGTAAAAAACACCACGAAAGGCATATGTTCCTTGTGTTGCCAAGAAAGAATGACGCAGAGCGTACACTAAGAGATGATGGGCAACTCACCGATGATTTTGACGAGGGTACAAAAATTAAGGCTGATGCAATCTTGGATATATTTAAGCCAGCAGGAATAAAACTAAATGAAGATCAAATATTTTTTTATAATCCCCTTAGACATTATATTGATGATAAATACCCTGACAACGAATTGATTGAGGATATAGCAGAGGAAAAGAAAAAATTATTTGAAGCCGTTGAACAATTAGGAATACAAAAACGCCAGTTAACCTCGGATAGGCTTTCTCAGATATATGAGGATTTTGAGCAAATTAAGAAAGGTGGGCTTTCAGATGAAGATACCGACAGGCTGTTTACTCTAAAGGAACAATTAAAACTACACACACTTTTAAATTTTGTAGCGGAAACTTTTAAGACAAAATTAGTTGCAATATATAGGGATACTCGAAACACAAAAAACGCAAGAACGAAACATTACCTTAACTCAAATGAGTGGGTTAACCCGCTTAGGTATATTGATGTTGCGTTGAATTTTAAACAGCTATATGCTCGGGTAGTAATTCCCGAATACACAAAAACAAAAATTGACGAGATTAAGAACGATATCAACCAATTAGCATCCCCAGATGGCTCGCCGATTTTCAAACAAGTAAGTAAACAGCTTTTTGAAATATTTGAAACAAAATATACAAATTTCAAAATAAAAATAGAAACTATTTTCAGTGATATTATTGAAAGTAAACTTAATCTTGATTTTTTTCAGGAATTAAAAGACGAGTGGGGGCAAGGTAACGTTGGAGGGAAATACACAGACCGTGTGTGTGATGATGTTGCGAAGTGGATTGATAAAAATAACATTAGAAACGAATTCGAAAGTAAAGTAAATCAAGAATGGAGGACAACTATAGAATCGTTTATTTATATTCTTAATTAATGAGTGATCTATTCGTAAATGATCCATTGAAATTTTTAAGAAAGGATACTGATGCTTATGGCAATATCTATGCCTTTTGTCCTTATAGAGGCCGGGTATTATTAACAAATAAACCAGAAGAGGAAGTACGAATTTACCTATTAGAATTTTTGTCGAAAAATTTTACAAATATTGCCTTTAAAGTAGAAGCTTTAAGATTAGATATCTCCTGCTACTATAAACACCAAAGCGGCTTGCGGAATTTTACTTATGGTTTAAAACCAATCACAATTTGGGAAATCAAAAAAATAAATGGAGCGAGTTTCAGCGATACATTAAAACAAATAAATGGTTACATTAAAGAGCATAAATTAATGTTTGGTGCTTTTTTTTATAACTGTAACGAAATGGGATACATTGATAATGCTGGTAAAACAAAACTGATATCTGACAAAAGCGAATTGGATATTATTCTAAATGATATTATAGCCCAAGTTTCTAAATTATTTACTCCAGTCTATGAAATTTTTCAAAGTGCGATTTCTGCTGATAGCCAAAATATTTTTAATGGCATAATTAGCTTAATAAATGTCTTTAATTCCACAGAAGCAAGAAGTATTTTTAAAAGTAAACCTACATTTCACATACTTGCGAATGGTCGAGAAAGGGAATTGTACGCTCCTGAGTATGACCTTGAAAAAGATTGCATAATCAAATACACATCACCCGACAATTTAGAATTTTACAGGGGGGAAATCACAAAATTGCTAAGCATAAGATAGCTTCAAGTTTTTGATGTCTTACGCAAATTATTTCCTGCCACAAATTCCTTATTGTAAGGAAACTTATAGTTAGGGTCATTGTCCTCTGCCAGCATCTCCCCTATTGTAACATCATCCGTGTTTGTGGCAATTTCAATTTGCCTTATCGTTAACCGCTTCTTTTTTTTAAGTTGCTTTTCCATTGGCTTATTGGGGTTGGTACAACAAAAATATAAAACATTGAGGCTATTTTATAGATACTCAGTGCAGATATGCCATTTGCCAGTATATTTGTACTGACAATTAAAGGCATTAAAATGTTGCGGTTGCTATTGTTTCTTCTCTTGTAAAGTGTCCAAAATTTAGCAGAAGGAAGCAGTGAGCAAGGCGCACCCTACGGGGTGTGTTCCTTGTGCTGTTTTCTGTTCTGCACGGTGTTTGGACACACCTACAAGAGGCGGGGGACACGCAGAGGTTCACGCCCTATTTTTTTGCTTATTCCAACCACATCTTACCAGCCGCGGAACCTCAGGCTATTTTTAAAAAATGAAAAAACAAATATTTGCAGTATGCCTGCTAACAACCACAATTGCCGCTAATGCGCAAATGACCTTGCAGCACAGATATAGCGGTTCATCTGATAATCACCTTGTTGCCTCTAACAACTTAAATTATCCCATACAGGTAGTGAATTTATTATTAAATGGGAAAAAGTATATGGTTCAAAATTTGTTGACAGATCAGGTAATATTCTACAATCTTGACTACTCTTTATGGAAAACCATTACTGTGCCTACTTTATCAGGATATACTCCACGACTTGCTTATTACGCATCAGAAAACCTTTTCAAGTTAGACAATAAAGTTGACATGGCGATTGCTTACCAAAATTCTTCAAGTCAATATAAGCAAGTAATAATTGATGAAACAGGTAGCATCATAAATACAATTGACAGCAGTAATATACTTCAGGTATTCAATATTGGGGTAGATAGTTTTGTTGCCGTTGCAACCTATTATACTGCGTTCACTGATCCAACCACAAGTAATTGCTCTGTTTACTCACTTCCCGGAACTATACCTTGTGAGACTTGCAGCAACAGTCGTTTAGGTATGAGAGTAATAAACAATGGTAATGCTGATGCATCATTGCAACTTATCCCAAACCCGACAGATGGACAAGTTCGTATCAACTATACTATTACTGGAATTGTAGTATCTGCTACAATTTCTATAACTGATGTGGTAGGTAGATTAATAAGTAAGTACGATATTAATTCAAGTAGCGGGTATGTAACATTTAATACAACCAATATGCAGAATGGGATTTATTACTGCACACTTAATGGAAACGCAATCAATCCAACAACACAAGAGTTAGTAGTTAAGCACTAAATTCTGAGTGAAAATGAACAAATAACGGTAAAAACAATACTGCTAATAATATCCTTATGAAGACGTTAAATAGGGAATGGAGCAAATACAAGTATTACCCACACCTGAACGCCAGCGAAGATTTGCTAAAGGGCGGATGGATATTGCACTTCATGGCAAATGGTGGTGATGAATACAATGATTACCTACGATGCCAAAACGTGGATTGCAGGTTTGCTCGTACAGAGGGACTTTGCCAACAGCGGTACAAAAGTTTACCAGCCTATTTGCCAAAGTATAGTAACTGGTATAACTTACCTTTCCCACTGGTACAAGTTGACGTAATGATTGAATACGGGGGACAGATGGAATATGATGACTTACCCGATGGAATACGCCAAGCCTGCAATATGGCTGAAAAGCATTTACTTGTTGACAACATTTTTGAAAAGTTTGTATATGACAAAACAAGGCGGTTTAAAAATGAGTGGGAAATCTTTACCAATTTTGAAAAAGACAAGCTGGTAATGCAGTTTAAGGATGGTAAAAGGGCGGACGAAGAAAACTTGCGGCAATATTCACCTCAAGCTGAATTTGACCCATACTACAAGCCCAAGCAATAACTACTCAATTAAGGAGATACGCCTACCAAAGAGACCGTTGCGCCAGCAAGACAAAACATGCCAGTAATGAGGCGCAAAACAGTCATTACTTGGTATTTTAACGGCAAGCCATAATAACCCCGACTACTTTCGCCTTTTGATAATCGAAACTATTGATTACACGACCTACGCCGCCCAGATGCAAAACCATATACTCACCCCAGCACCAAAGAAGAAAAAATAAAAAAGGAAACCCCGCTATGTCATGTAATCAAAATATTTTGCACTATGTCATGTGAAATATCGTTACAATTATTAAGTTTGTTGTAGCAATCAAAGTTCTTTGAAGTAAAAACGGTTAGTGTTACAAAAACATACAAATAACCGAGAAAAAATAGAGGGTTGGTTACAAATTGGTTACAAATCAAAACAAAAAACCCCTGCAACTCAGTGTTTACAGGGATTTTAAGATTAGGTATTGTGCCCAGGAATGGATTCGAACCATCACACCCTTGCAGGCGCTGCGACCTGAACACAGTGCGTCTACCAATTTCGCCACCTGGGCATTTGTGGTATTTTGTTCAGGGGCTGCAAAGGTAAATTATTTTTTTGAAATTGGGAATCAGAATGTTTCAGGAATTGGGTAAATGCGGAACAATCCACCAATCCATAATTCCGGCCCCTATACAGACATCAGGCTGCAGCCGCGAAGAGCGCTGTGATCGAGCCGGCCAAGCACGCGGAAGGTACCATCAGGTGCTATTTTGCCGATATCATCGGTGGCGATGAAGGAGCAGGAATAAATATTTGCAAGGTCTATAATATTTAGCGCACCCTGCCCTGTGGCGGCAATATCGAAGGGGTCGTTGATATCGCGGGCAAACACGCGCATGGTATTGGTGCCAGTGAAAATACCATCGGCAGGGGCGTAGGCCTGTGAAAGTAACTCCGTCATACCATATTCGGAATGAATATTATGTAATTGCCATTGCCGTTTCAGCGTATCGTGTACTTCGGTACGGGTCAGCTCCTCACGGCGGCCCTTCATGCCACCGGTCTCCATCACTATGGTATTGGCAAGGGGCATTGGGTAGGCTGCCGCAAAATCGAGCAGGGCGAAGGTAACGCCCAATAGCAGTACCTTCTGCCCGGTTTTATTGAGGCGAGCAAGCGTATCGTGCAGTTGCGCCCACTCGTTTATATAAAAGCCGTTATCGGCATGGCCACCTGCCTCCATGAGTGTTTTTGCCATATACACAAGGGATGCATTGCCACGCTCGAGGTAAGAGGGCAATAAAGCAAGTATGGCATAATCGGCGGGCGGGCCATAAAACGTCTCAAAGCCCCTAAGCAGGCTATTGCGGTAGATAGCGGTATCGGCTACATAATGCCGGGATGGGGTATCGGCTGAGGTGCCGCTGCTTTCAAACACCAGCTCTGCCTGCTTGTCGCCCGTCATTACCTTATGTGTTTTGAAAAAAGATATAGGCAGGAAAGGGATTTCTGTGAGCGATCTTATGTTGGCGGCATCTACACGCAGGGCATCGCAATACTGCCGGTATATGGCATTGTGCGCGTACTGGAAATGAAAGATACGGAGCGCCAGCTCATCGAAATTACCGCTGTGGGCGCGCAATATGCTTTCCGGATTTAACGTTGTATTGTTAGCCACATTCATTAACTTTGGTCAGATGACGAACCTACGCCACATAGCCCTTATTTTACTGGTTGCCGTGCTATTTGCCTCGTGCGAGAAAAATACGATGTCAAAGATACCATACATATCGTTAATAGCGTTTGAGGCCGACAGTGTGATGTATGCGAACCGTGATACCTGCTTTTTTTACTTTGGCCTGGAAGACGGGGACGCGGATGTGGCTGTGCCCGGCGATTCGGTATCGCAGATATACCTGATAGACAGTCGCGACTCCTATCCTACGCCAATGCCGTTCCCTACTATAGACCCGTCAATATTAGACCCCAAGAAAGGGATAAAAGGCACCTGCTTTTTTTATATACGGCCTTTGCCAAAAATAGATACCCTGCCCGATACGCTTAACTATGAGTTTTACATAAAAGACAAAGCGGGGCATGAAAGCAACCACCTGGTAACGCCCAGATTTATTGTGAGGCCGTAGGCAAGCAATAATAACCAGCTAAGACTTTTCAACACCATCAGACGAGGGCCGCATCGGCCCTTATTTGTTTATACACCATAGATTTTGATATTTAGCCACATATCACTAACTTCACCCCATATAAATACAGGATACATGAAATTTCGCCCTTTTTTATTGCCGCTTTTAGTACTTGCAGTCATCAGCACCACAAGTTCCTGTGTAAAAAATTACATATGCCGTTGCGAAATCACGTATAGCGGTATACCCGGCCTGCCGGACACAGCAGTGCATGAGTATGATATATCCGATACTCGGTCGAAAGCGCAAAGCAAGTGCGAGGCAAATTCTTATACTAAGGAATATAATTATGTAAAAACAGTGGAGACCTGCGTTTTATACTAATGCCAAACCTTCCTTTTTTAACAAACCAAATCCTTAGATTTTTTCCCTGATACCATCTTTTTGTGTAGGTTTGGAGCCATATTATTATGGATACAATTTCCACGGCTGAGAGGGGTGCGCTGTTTTATATAAAACGGATCACCGGCGCTATATTACTGCTGGCATTGGCCGCAACTTTTTTTTATTCTGCCTACACTAAGTCAGGTGTTGAGTTCCAGGGCTTTTACCTGGTAGATACCCCCAATGCCACCAACGCGTTTGACAGCTTCCAGTGGACTTTCTTAGACATGGGCATAAACAGCATGATGGCGGCTGGGATAATAGCCCGCGTGATGATAGGCTTTGAGTTTCTGCTCGGTTTATTCCTGCTGTTCCATATCTTCCTGAAGCCGTTCACCTACAAGGCGGTCATTGCTGTGCTGGTTATTTTTATCATATACCTGCTCATCGTCATTTATAATCAGGGGAATACGGGCAATTGCGGCTGCTTTGGCAATAAGCTGGCCATGACCCCGCTCCAGGCCATAGGGAAAAACGTGGCCATGATAGCCGCTACCGTGGTATTGATGTATATATACCCGGTAAAACCCTACAAGTACCAGGAGTATGCGTGCATGGTATTGTGCGCGGCGGCGTTTTCCATTCCTTTTGTGGTAAACACCATGTACACCGGCACAAACCCGGAACGCTATACTGCCAACATAAATTTAGACCTGCTGTATAAATATGACCCAAAGCCGACGGTTGACCTGAGAAAAGGCAAACACATCATCGCCTTTATGAGCCTTACCTGCCCGCACTGCAAAAAGGCCGGCTACCTACTGCATATTATACAGCGCGAGCACCCGGAGATACCTATATTCATGGTGCTTGCAGGCCACGAGGATAACAAGAAACCGTTCTTTGACGAGACGCATGCCGAAAAGGTGCCGTACCTGCATTATCCGCACAATGAGGAATTTGAAGAAATGGTAAACTCCGGGCTGAAACAGGGCGAGAAAAGCGGGGTGCCGGCCATATACTGGGTGAACGATGGACATATAGAGTTCAAGAGTGTATATGCCTACTACCAACTGGATCCGAAATATATGGTGGAGTGGTTGAGAACCCCAAACCTCACCCCAAACCCCTAAAGGGGCTTTCCCATGTGATGCTGAAAATGAATTTGCCCGATAATATTCTTTCGTTTGAAATTCTGAACTAAAGTCAAATTCTCGACTCCCCTTTAGGGGGCGGGGGCTATTATTATTTTACCCGCTATACCATCGCCACCGGAGGTACGCAGTAGGTACACATATTCACCAGCAGGAAGTTGGGAGGTGTTCAGCGATATTATGTGTTCGCCGGTGGATAAGTTATTCTCTTTAACCGTGCTTAATGTGCGCCCTGCCATATCCATCAGTTGAACGGTTACATCAGTGTTTGCCGCGAGGGAAAACCTGATGCTGGTATTATCCGTTGCCGGGTTGGGGTAATTGCCAAAGAAGGTGAGGTTGTTGCGTGTGATGCCCTTAACACTTGCCGGGCTCCCGCTAATGACTATAGGATATATAGCCAGGTTATTACGGATAGAATCGTTCTGCGCGTAATTATCGTACCATACGCTATCTGTTTGCATCACCGCGTTTTGCACATTAAAAACGGTATCGAGCGTGGTATCAAATGCAGACACATTGTATGACAGAGTATAATCTACCAGCGGAAACCTGTCGCCATCAAGTGTAGACGCGAGGCCAAGTGTATCGCCAGCCAATGTGGAATAATTGTACCCAATGCTGTAGCCGATAAAAAATGAGCTGTAGAAATTAAGTGTAGGTGTGGCAAAGTAGAATTGCTTCAAGGTATCTACCGTGGCACCTATACCCAGGTTGGTAACCGGTACGGTAAGCGTGTTCAGTATATTATCAGGAAAACCCCTGAATGACCGGGTAGCTGAGATAATCTGCTTTGCCCCTTCATCCCAAACCGTAAAAGTCACTGTTTTGCCTGACGACGGCATTACATGGCCGGAAAACAATGCGAACAATCCGATAACCTGCATGTTTCTGCCGGAATCGTCGGTATGGTCGTAGCGCTCTGCAAAAGCAATATCGCCCCAGAAATTGGTGCCGGTGACATAGCCGCCTGAATCTAACTTATATATGGTGAGTGAATCAGTAGCGGCAATATGAGACAGTGTAAGGGTATCGCCATAGGCGGTGGCTTTACCCGCGGCAGGGCCGCCGGAAAATGACATGTCCTGCGTAAAAAAACGAACGGGTTCAGGAGATACCGTTCCTGTTCTTTGCGCAAAACCAACATTATTAATTAAAACTGCAATAAAAAGTATAATAATTTTCTTCATTCCTTAATCCTATTTGGGCTAAAATTACGTTTCCTGCTCTATTGCATCACTGTTTTATTCATAAAACTGCGTTAATAGTCATTATTTTTTTACCTGTATGCCTTTGAAACCAGCAGCAGGTCGGCAAGTGCGATGGCGGTTGCGGCCTCTACGACCACAGGCACACGAAGGGCAATGCACAGGTCGTGCCTGCCACCAACTGTAAACGCCCCCACCGAATTAGTGGCATTGCTCCAGGTCTGCTGTTCCTTAGGTGTGCTGCTGGTGGGCTTCACCGCCACCCTAAAGTAAAGTTCATTGCCATTGCTGATGCCGCCATTCACGCCGCCGGCATGGTTGGTGCGGGTAGTGCCTTGTTCATCAACGATTGCATCATTGTGTTCACTGCCCTTCATACGGGCAGCCGCAAAGCCGCTGCCAAACTCTACCCCCTTTACCGCCGGTATAGAAAATACTGCATGGCTGATGACCGATTCAACCGAATTAAAGAACGGTTCACCAATGCCCACAGGCAGGCCGGAAACGTGACAGGCAACAATACCACCAATACTATCCTGCTGCTCTATGGCTTTGTTGATAGCTGATTCTATATCGGTATTGCCTCCGGCCTCTATAAGCGTGGCATTGACGGCAACCGGCCCAAGTATTTTCTTCGCAATTACACCTGCTGCCACCAGCGCCACCGTGAGCCTGCCTGAGGAATGCCCACCACCCCTGTGGTCATTAAATCCGCTGAATTTTTTGGTGAGTACAAAATCTGCATGACCCGGGCGTGGTGTGGCTTTTATGGTATCGTAGTCGGCAGAGCGGGTGTTGTTATTTTCAAACACAATAGTGAGCGGAGCACCGGTGGTCTTATTGTTATATACACCGCTCACAAAAACCGGCTTGTCGTCCTCTACCCGTGGTGTGGTACCGGTAGCCCCCGCTTTTCTGCGCTCAAGGTCGGGAGCGAAGTCTTCCTCTGCAATATCCAGGCCGGCAGGGCAACCATCAATGGTCGCTCCCACCCATTTGCCATGAGATTCACCAAAAATACTAACCCTGAATATGTTGCCGAATGTGTTCATATTGGACATTTAAACCGCAGAACCGTAAAGGCGATATTTAATATTATTTCTCTCTACGGTTTTTGCGCCTTAGCGGTAAAAATAGTATTCTTTCAGATAACCACATCCCCGCCACACGTCATCAAATCTCTAAAAAAGCCGGGATAAGATTTACTAACCGACTCGGCGAAGCTTATCTCTACCGGACCATTTGCCCGTAGCGCGGCTATAGCTGCCGCCATCACAATCCTGTGGTCATGATAGGAGTCAATAATCGTCCCCTGCACTTTCTGCACCCCGGTAATGAACAGCGTATCATCCTCTACAGAAAAAGGCACGGCAAAATCGTGCAGCATCTCGGTAATGCTCTCTACCCGGTTGCTCTCTTTATGAAACAATCTGTGCACGCCCCTGATATGGCTTTCGCCGTCGCAAAAAGCAGCCAAAACAGACAGCGCGGGAAAAAGATCAGGGGTATCGGTAGCATCGAATTCAAATGCTTTCAGGTCTGATTTTTTCACAGATATACTACCCTCCGCGCATGTCATTTGCGCCCCTGCGGCCTGCAGCGCTTTCAGTACGGCCACATCGGCTTGTTTCGATTCCTGTCGCAAATTAAGCACTGTCATATCTCCTGCTATCGCCCCGACCACCAGCCAATAGGCTGCGCTGCTCCAGTCGCCATCTATAGTCATCTCCACATCACCTACCTGTCTGAAGGCACCGGGGTCAATGTAAAATTCCTGATAATTTTTATGGGTTATTCTTTTCCCGAAATGTGCCAATACTTCCAGGGTAAGGTCTATGTATGGCTTGCTTTTTAATCCGCTCACCTGTATAGCGACAGGCGTAGTTGCCGCGCTGCTGAACGCAAACAATAACCCGCTAAGAAACTGCGAACCATCGCCTGCATCAATTTTAATATCCTTCGGCTGTAGTGGCCCCTGCAAAGAAAATGGTAATGTGCCATTAAAACCTGTGAGGTACACATTGAGCAAGGGCAATATTTCATCAAACCCATCCATAGGGCGGCGAAGCAATGTGCCCACACCTTCTATTTGTATGCGCTTATCGCAAAGTGCGGCGATGGGTGTAAAGAGGCGTGCCGCCAACCCGCTTTCACGACAATCTACTACGGCAGATATAGGCGCTACGCCACTACTTGTTATCTCGAAGGTATTGCCAGGGTGCGAAACAATTTTTGCCCCCAGTTGCCTGATGACCTGCAAAGCGGCGTTTTCGTCCTCTGAAATTCCGGCGTTATGAATAATGGTCTTTCCTCTATGCAGTAAAGCAGCAGCATAAGCGCGTTGTGTAAGGCTCTTCGCAGGCGGGGCAGTAACAGAACCACCAATCTTACCGGGGTTAATTGTCGCTTTCATAATCTATCAGGGCTTTTTCTATTGCGGTAAGGGGCAGGGAGTGAATTGCCGCCATGCCTATCTTTTCCAGCACTATATAATCTATCATCTCATCATGTCGTTTTTTGTCCATTCTCAATATCTCCATTGCCTTTTTAGCATCAATTTTCAATCGCACCGGCAAGTGGTAACGCCCCAACATATCTTCCAGGTCTTTCACTACTTTATACTCCAGACCTGTTACCTGACAAGATACCCTGCCTGCAATCACCATTCCTATGCCCACTGCTTTACCATGCGGTATCTCGTAGAGATTCTCTATAGCATGTGCGGCCGTATGTCCGAAGTTGAGCAGCTTTCTTATACCCGTTTCTTTTTCATCTTCCACCACTGTCTTATTCTTCCAGGCCACACATTTCTGTATCAGGGCCTGTAGGGCGTCATCGCTATGGTCCCGGTAGTAAGAAATATTATTGTTCTGCAAACCGGCGAACATATCTGCGTCAAAAATACACGCATACTTTATGATCTCGGCAAAACCATTGCTCCACTCATCATCAGGCAGCGTATCAAGGAAAGCGGGGTCATACAATATGAACCGAGGCTGCGCTATCGTGCCCAGTATATTTTTGTTCAGTCCGATATTAATGCCATTCTTCCCGCCTACTGCAGCATCTACCATACCCAACAAGGTGGTAGGCACAAAACCAAACGGCACCCCGCGCATATATACCGAGCCAAGCATACCCACAATATCGGTAACAACACCGCCACCTATACCTACCAGCATGGTTTTACGGGTGGCTTCCATCCTCAATAGTTCTTTAGCAAGAAATTTTAAGGTGTCTGTGTTTTTGCTGTGCTCGCCGGCAGGTATCACCAGCAGCTTATACCCTTTAAGCATTTTAGCGTATAGTTTCGCTATATACTCATCGGTTATGAGTACTGTTTGTTCCTTATCATAACGGCTCCACAGTTCCTCGAAAGAGCTCTGAAAATGATAATGTACTGTACCTGAGGGAAAAGTAACTGTTTGCTGCATATTGTTTATAAAACCTCAAAAATAACCTTTATCAACATCAATATGCCTCTATTGGCACATAGACACGCCTAATCCGGACTTACTTCCAATATCCGTATCTTTGCAGTCATAATATGAGTAAGAAAGGTAAGGTTTTGGTGGCCATGAGTGGCGGTATAGACAGTACCGTTACTGCACTTATGCTGCACCACGAAGGATATGAAGTGGTAGGCATTACGATGAAGACGTGGGATTACGCCTCATCGGGAGGCGGTAAAAAGGAAACAGGGTGCTGCAACCTGGATTCATTCAACGATGCAAGGGCGGCAGCGGTGGAGCATGGTTTTCCCCATTATGTGCTGGATATACGTGAGGAATTCGGCGACCACGTGATCAATAATTTTGTGGAAGAATATATTGCCGGGCGCACCCCCAACCCCTGCGTGCTGTGCAATACCCATATAAAGTGGGCTGCGCTGCTGAAACGCGCCAATTCGCTGAACTGCGATTATATAGCTACGGGGCATTATGTAAAAGTGAGGGAGGAGAATAACCGTTTTGTGCTGTCGAAAGCGAAAGACCTCACCAAAGACCAGAGCTACGTGCTCTGGGGCCTTGGCCAGGACTGCCTTTCGCGTAGTCTATACCCGCTTGGCAACTATTTAAAGACCGAAGTGAGGCAGATAGCCTTCGACATGGGCTATACAGAACTGGCTAAAAAAGCGGAAAGCTATGAGATATGTTTTGTGCCCGACAATGATTACCGGAGTTTTCTGAAAAGAAATGTGGATGGGCTGGAAGATCGCGTAAAGGGAGGCAACTTCGTACTGGCCGACGGGCAGATAGTGGGCAAGCACCAGGGCTACCCGTTCTATACCATAGGCCAACGCAAGGGGCTGGACGTGGCATTCGGGAAACCTATGTTCGTGACCAATATCCTGCCGGAAAGCAATACGGTTGTGCTGGGCGAAGCCCATGAACTGCAAAAAAGCCAGATGCTGGTACGGGGAGTAAATATGATAAAATACGATGCCATTCCGGATGGCATGGAAGCCGTCACAAAAATACGCTACCGCGACCCCGGCACCGAAAGCACCCTGACTAATGTAGATGGCGGAATACTGGTAGATTTCAAACATGCAGTGAGCAGCATTGCCCCCGGACAATCGGCGGTTATCTATGAAGGCGATGATGTGGTGGCGGGCGGCATAATACAGAAAGAAATTCAGTAATATCAGCGCGATTTTAGTAAGTATTTTTAGCTATTTTCGTTTCTTTAATTATATTTACGTGAAATAACGGCATTCGGTAGCTTATGATCAGGAAGGTCTTAATTAGTTCTATATTGGTATTATCGTGCTTATTTGCATTTTTTTCCTGCAAAAAAGTCAGGGTCAGTACAGCAGATGAAACACGCAACTATTTCCCGCTCCAGTTTGGGAAGTCCGTTACTTATGCAGTTGATTCTATCTACTATTATCCCGTTGACTCTCTTTACGCCCTTACACATCCAGGCTATAACGGAATAACAGTCGAGACCAGATGCCAGTTGAAATACACCATTACAGACACATATACCTATAAAAAACAACTTAACTACATAATGGATGTGCAGTACCAGCCATACCAGGGCGCAGGCTGGACACCACACCGGGTTATTTTACTCCAGCCCACCAAAAACAGCTTACTATATGCACAGGATGGCACCCAATATGTGAAGCTGATGTTCCCTATACAGGAAGGTTTTTCGTGGAAGGGCAACCAATATGCGCAGGTTGAGGATACACTGTATTCTTACCTGAAAGACTGGAATTACACCTATCAGAAATATGGCCATTCTTATTTCAATGGTTTTGTAAATTTTGACAACACAGTTACCGTACTGGAAGCTGATGAAAATATAAATTACCAGGATGTGGATTCCATGCCGCATGGCCGCAAGACATATGCCAAAGAGGTGTATGCCGCCAATGTGGGCATGATTTACAAAGAATGGACGAATTACGTATGGAACGCACCCTATCCGCAAAACAGGAAGGGCTACACCGTTATCATGCGGGCGATAGCCCACAATTAGCGATTATGTGCAGGAAAGTGATTGGTGCTGTGTGGATAATAACGTCGTTTTTTCTCAGCGAAAAAGCATCAGCACAACAATTCGCGTTCCGGGTAAGTTTTACTGATAAAAATAACACCCCTTACAGTCTTAGTTCGCCTACAGCCTATTTATCACCACGGGCTATAGCACGGCGCACCACACAAGGCATAGCCATAGACAGCACCGACCTACCGGTGAACCAAACCTATATAGACAGTGTACTTACACTTACCGGTGGCAAATGGCACTCTTCGTCAAAGTGGATGAACAACTGCACCATACTTTTAGCCGCTGCCGATTCTGCCAATATCATTAACCTGTCCGGAAAAAGCTTCGTCAGCGAAGTGAAACTTATCGCATATTATCCTTTCATCTTACATAAACCATCCTCATCCCCAACTTCCCCCGCTACGAATATCCCCGCAAAAAAAACTACGGCTTTTGACATTTCGTATTACAACAACAACTGGAACCAAACACAATTAGTGAAGGGCAACTATCTCCACGCCAACGGATTTATGGGTCAGGGGAAAATGATAGCGATATTAGATGCGGGATTTGTAGACGCACATACCACTGTGGGGTTTGACAGCATGTGGAATTCCGGCAGGGTCAGGGACTCGTTTGATTTTGTATGGCGTTCAGGAAATGTTTTTCAGCAAGATAACCACGGCACTGTTGCCTTGTCTACTATGGCAGGGTATGCACCGGGCAACTACGTCGGCGCGGCACCATTGGCGGAATACGCTTTTTATCTCACTGAGATAGGCGGCAGCGACCAACCCCTCGAATTGGACAATATGCTGGCAGCCACAGAACGGGCAGACAGTATAGGTGCAGATATTATCAGTGAATCGGTGGGATACGACATTTTCAGTTACCCTCCCGGGGCAGGACAGGTTTTCGCCACCGACCTTGACGGCAAAACAACCGTGGGAGCGAAAGCGGCAAATTTTGCCACAAAAAAAGGGATGCTCTTTGTAGCTACCGCGGGCAATGACGGCGGCGGGTATCCCGGATGGGGCAACCATATTCTCACTCCCGGTGATGCCGACAGCGCGCTTACCATAGGCAATACCGATCAATTTGGCAACATACATGCATCAAGTGGATATGGGCCTAACGCAGCAGGCCGAATAAAACCAGATGTAGCTTGTCAGGGACAGCCTGCTACAGTTCTTTTCCCATCAGGAGCTGGCGCGCAAAGCGGCACTTCGTTCTCCACCCCGCAGATTGCAGGCTGGGCAGCTTGCCTGTGGCAGGCCAACCCTACCGCTACACCCTACCATTTGCGGCAGGCCATCATCAGGTGTGCCAGCCATTACAGCACACCGGGAGCGCAGATAGGCTACGGCGTGCCCAACTTCCAATGCACCCAGCAGCTGCTGCATGTGGTGGACACCCCACCGCCATTCACTACGGCAAATTGGCTGATACCCATGCCAAACCCATTCAATGGGGAGGTGCGTATAGCAGTATCGCCGGATTCAGACAACAATGTTGATTTCCAACTGATGGATGTTACCGGGAAAACCATCCTTTCTTTCAGCCGGTATTTGTTCAAGGGAAATAATACGCCTATTACCTTATCGCTGACATGGCTTCCTGGAGGCATATATATGCTTAAGGCGGTATCACCCACACAACAGAAAGTAGTGAGGCTGGAGAAGATATAGACATCCCCCCTCTAAAGAGACTTGCCCTCACTCTGCAATTCGTTAGCGCGCAACTTACCATTACCCGACCCGTAGTAAAAAAGCAAAGCTGTAAATACTGAATACAGCAATATACCACGCTGCAAAGAGAGTACGGTTTCTGTGAAGAATGTGGCGCAGAATAGGATGAGCAGGTACAGGTACAGATGGTCTCCTGCACGGATGGACTGCCTGAAGTGCATGAACAATGTGGCGACAAATATCACTATGCCCGCAATACCGAAACACAGCCATTGGTAAACATATTCATTGTGGGGATCGTGGTAAGCGGTGGGGATACCGCGGGCAGCGGACTCTGCCTCCATAACGGGCTGCACCCTGCCGGGGCCGATGCCCGAGAGCCAGTGCTGCTTCACCATGGCTATATCCATATCCCATATGGCCTTGCGTGCAAGCACTGAATTATCAGTGAGGTTGCCCTGTTCTTTTGCTTTGAAATATTGCACCATCTCGCCCATGCGCTGGCCTATGAAGGGAATGAAAATACATGCGGCAGCGGCGGTGAGTATCAGCCCGGCAAACAACAGCCTGTAACGGCGCAGCTCGCCTCTGTGCGCCCAGGCATAGTGCGCCAGTATCAGCACCAGCGCCAGTATAGGTGTCTTTGCGCCAAGGGCGAGCAAAAAGATAAAACACAGATATAGCAGCGCATTCAGCATGAATGGATGCACCCGTATGCTCAGTTTAGGAGCCAGCAGCATGATACAAACCGAGAGGCACAAATACAGCGACAGGTAGGTGGGGTGAATATCAGTAAACAGGTGTATGAGGGTGCGGTAGGCCACATGCGACAGCGGCGCATCAACCGCATGCATAACAAAATGCTGGTATGCAAAGTGGGCATTTGCAGCAACGCAGATAATGAAGCTCCCGTAAACGAAGTACATCAACTCCTTCATCAGCACATTTTTGAACATGGGCGAGATAATGGCGAAAAACAACGGCACCAGCAGAAAGGACACCCTGCGCTCACATACATGCAGCACGGCCTTTTTATACTCCAGCGGGGCAAAGAGCGCTGCGATAAGAAAAAGGAAAAAGCCACCGCCCAGCGCTAACGCCCAAAGGAAATTGCCCCCGGGTATGGGGTGCTTCGCCCATATAGTGCGGACTACAAAATACACGCAGGTGGCCATTACTATCCATACCTGCCACTGCATAGGCAGCACAAAGGATAACATAAGCAGCCTTGCAGCGTACTTATCCATCGCACCAAATCCATGAGAAGGGCTCCCTATGTAATGCGCCTCTTGCATGTTTATTTATTCAAATTTTCAAATTCTCTTCTGGCTATTTCCACAAATTCTGTGAACTCTTTATTGAACCGCTCTTCAGAGAACCTTAACGAATTTTCCCTGATTAAATTATGGTCGGTCAATGGCTTTGCTTCAAATGTATTTACGACATCTATCACCCCCTGCTCCGTCTGCCCGGCAAATAGGTAGCCCGTCTGCCCGTCCACCACCGTTTCGCGGTAGCCGCCATAGTCCAACGCGAGAACGGGGGTGCCACATGCCTGGGCCTCTACGCACATTATACCAAAATCCTCTTTGGCCGCAAAGATACAGGCCTTAGCCCGCTGCATGTAGCCAATTATTTCCTCATCCGGCTTGTAACCCAGCCATTCTATGTTATTGTATTTTTTCAGGCCGCTGAATTCCTTTGCCCCCCAGCCATCGCCTATCAGCACAAGCTTTTTGTCGGGCATGAAGGAGAAAGCGCGGGCTATCATGTCCATTTTTTTATAAGGCACTACCCTGCCTACACACAAATAATAATCCTCGCGCGGAGCTGTATGGAGTTTAAACTTATTGACGCGCACGGGAGGATATATCACCTTTGAATCCCTGCCATAACTGTTGCTGATGCGCCTGCGCACATGCTCTGAATTAGCTATGAAGTAATGCACCCTTGCGGCTGATCTGCGGTCCCAGCGGCGGAGATACTGCACATACCATTTATAAATGGAGGTGCTGCCCAGCCCGTGCGTGGCGGCGTAGTCGTCATACTGGTCCCATATGGGTCGAAGCGGGGTGTGGCAGTAGCAGATGTTAAGGATGGCAGGGTCGCTGCGAAAACCTTTGGCAACTGCATGTGAGGTGGAGATGATAAGGTTGTAGCCCCTCAGGTTGAAGCCATTCATAAGGACAGGCATCAGGGGTAGTGCATAGCGGTACAGCTTGTTGATGAATGGCAGATACTGCAGCAGCGACACCTTTACCGGCCTGTTGTGCAGTATCTCGGCCCGGGCAGACGGCGAAAACTTATCGAAAAGTGCATAGATATCCACATCCTCCTTTTCATAGAGGGCAAGTATGGCGCCGGCCACCTTTTCAGCCCCGCCATTGGCGTTAAACCAGTCTTGCACAAACGCTATCCGCATTGAAGCACAAAATAAGCGTTTTATAACATAACTATTCCCTGTAATGGTAGGTATTCCCGTTATTCCGGCATCACCTGGGGGTCTGTGCAGTATTTTTTTACGGCCTCAGCCGCGCGGCTATCCCCCAGCCTCATTGCCTTTTGCAGGTCTTCGCAACCCGCGTCAAGGTGTACAGTATTTATTCTTGCCATACCACGGCTGTAATATGCTGCCGCATCATTAGGATTAAGTGCTATCGCTTTGTTCAGGTCTTCTATTGCCCCCCTGAAATCTCCTATGCCGCACCTCACGCACCCCCTGCCCGAAAATGAATTGCCATCTTCCGGGTTCAGGCGCAGCGCGGTGTTATAATCTTCTATGGCGCCAAGGCTGTCCCTAAGGTAGCACTTAACAGCCCCACGGTAGCAATAAGCATACCCGAACTTAGGCTTCATTTCTATGGCCTTGTTGAAATCCTGAAGCGCCCCCTGCAGATTGCCGAGCCTCATTTTAGCCACCGCGCTGTTGTAATAGTCTGCGGCAAGCTGGGCATGGGCATTGAGCACATACAAGAAAGCAAACAAGAATAGCAACAATCTTCTCATATGGCCGTAAAAATACAGTAATTATCTGAACCTCAGGCTATTCCGGACTAACCTTGACTATACCGACTTTACTCTCTGCAAAGTGAATTATCACATCCGTATCTATTGAAGCCCTAAAGAATAGGATTCATTTAAAATAATTACCTAACTTTAACGACAGGGCTTACATCACTTCAGGCAAAGCCTGACCCATGAAGAAGAATCTATCGATTACCATATCAGTTGCCACACTTCTGTTTTTAGCGGTTAACTTCTATTTACGAAATAACAGGCGTGCCGACAGTATAAAAAGGGAGGCGATTATACAGACCGCTGAAACTGGTTTTTTAAAGCTGCTTAATGATAAAAACGCATTCATTGACAGCACCTATTTTAGCGATGATACATTGTTATACTACAATAAGGGCACATATTTGGGTATGGCAGCTATCGTTGAAGATACAACGTTCTATTACGGGAATGACGCATACTTAGGTAAGTCAGTTACAATAACTGAGTAAAGCTCCTCCACTTACCTCACCATTGCTTCCTCTGCTTTCAGCGCCCCCGGAAAAAGTATGTTGTTCTCCAGGTGAATATGCGTGAACAGATTGTTCATAAACTCCTCCAGCTTCAGGAAAGACACTCTGTACGTGGTGCAAGCATCCTCCGGCGGGGTATAATTGTTGCAGAGTTCGGTTATACGGGCAAACCTTTCGCCCTCGATAGTATGTTCCCGTTCCATCATGCTTATCGGGTTGCCCAGCTTCCCGAAGAAGAAAGGAGCGTTAAGCATGGTGACCGTCTTCAAAGCTGCAGCAAGTTTCTTTATCGCCGGGAAAAGTATGGTTTCTTCCTTCACCATATGCTGCGTCAGTTCTTCAGCACATTCAGTAAACTGTATATACAGTTCATTAAGTTCCGGATGCCTGCCACCATGTACTTTATTAACTTTATCAAGGTAGGCCAGCAATACAGGAATGCTCTCCCGCACATAGCTATGATGGGTCTTTTCAATATAGGCAGCCAGTTCGTCCAGCGGCATATCCTTATAATCGTTTTCGGTGATGGGCGCTATGCTCCGCGTTATCTCCTGTAGCTCGTGCTCAATCTTCCGCTGGTCAATTCCTTTATCGCGGCACACATCCTGCAGCAGGCGGCCACCTTTGCAGCAGAAGTCGATGCCGTACCTTTTAAATACCTCAGCAGTCCTGAAGTTGTTAGCCACTATTTGTCCTACTGTCGGTGCTACCGGCGTTTCCTGTATCATTTCCATGTTCTCTTAGTTTTATAAGGCAAAGTAAGACCGGCCTTCATTTCCGCTATATGTGCTAAGTCATAAACGGCAGAGTTTGGCAAAGAAATAACGTTTATGACCGTACGCATAAAATAACGCATGAAAGCATAATACCTTTATACTGTATTGTTCACTTAATCAGACAATTATGAAAAAGATTACGCTATTTACAATTGTTTCACTGGCCATATTTATCGCATCATGCGGTGGCGACAGCAACAGCAATTCAGCAACAACCGAAACATCTGAACAGGCTCAACCGCAAACGGGCCAATCGGGTGTTCAGGATGATGCCTCTCAGAAAAATGTGGTGCAGGTTGCAGTCGGCAGTCAGGACCATACTACCCTCGTAAAGGCTGTGCAGGCAGCAGAGTTGGTAGACGCCCTAAGCAATGCCGGCCCCTTTACCGTATTCGCCCCTACTAATGCAGCATTTGATAAGTTACCGGCAGGCACGGTAGAAGGCCTGTTGAAACCGGAAAAGAAAGATGACCTGGCTGATATACTGCAATACCATGTATCTGTTGGTGTATACAATGCGGAGCAACTTCAGGATGGACAATCCCTCGGGCAGGTTAACGGCGGCAACATCACGATTTCAAAGAAAGATGGCAAAATAATGGTGAATGGCACAGCAACTGTAATTGCCTCCATACCTGCATCAAATGGCGTTATTCATGTTATTGACGGCGTTTTACTGCCTAAGTAGCATGTTTTGTTTCAGATGGTAAAAAAGGCTGCGATAATCGCAGCCTTTTGTTTTTTCCTTAACGCCGTAACCCTCACAACTATAATATCTTTATCTGCATCACTGTAGAAATGCTAAGCGCGCGCTGTTTTGCAAGTGTGGCTTTCTCTCCTTCAAATAGTTCGTCCACTGTGGCGATAAACAATTCCTGCCACCTGGTGAAATGGTCAGCCATTAAAGGATTGCGTTTGTGCAGCTCCTGGTGCGACTTGAGCGGATTGCCGGAATATCCTCCGGTAAAAAACAGCGTATTCTCCCAGAAATCGTACATAACAGGCAGGTGCCGCTGCCAATTGACATGAGCGAAAAAATGGCCAATAGTGTCATCAGCCTTCACTTTTTCATAAAAACTGTCCACAAGCACTTCCACATCTTTGCGTCCCTCAATATCTGTTTTCATATCTACAGGTCTTTGCGGTTAAACTTCCTTAACGAATACAATAAGGGTAACAATACCCATAGGCACATAACGGTTACAGACAACACCATACCAACACCGGTTCCGAAAAAATCTTTAAAAATTGCACCGGTGTAACCCATCATCGCTGATATATCCAGCTTGAGCAGAATAAGTATCCTTGCGAGGTCTATAGGATTCAGCGCACTTATGCCCACCATCGCTTTTTCAAGCGGATAATCCGCAAACTGAAATAGCAGGAACAGCACCAGGCCATCAAACAGCAACGAAAAATAAATCCATAATAAAATGGTCACTCCTATGCCTTTGGCCTTATCCTTGGTCTTTACCACAGCCACCATAGCCAATACAACAAAGATGACAGAAATAAACACGCCCATGCCCACCATGATTAAGCTGACATCAGACCGATCGAATAACAAGAGCGGCAAACCCACCCCAACGAGGAAAGCGAATGACAATGCGCTTGACAGACCGGCAAACATACTGAGCCATATGCTACTTCTGCGCACAGGCTGGCTGATGAGCAATTCGATAAACTCTGAGCTGTTGTATATATAGATTGTTGAAAAAATGATGCTCACCAATGGAACAATGAACAATACAAGATTCAACAATGTAAGCATACCCTTTTGCGGATTGTCTTCCAGGCTGAAGACACTCAAGGTAATGGCCAGCAGAAATACAGTATAGGCTACCACTATCTTATTCTTCACTATATCAAGCAATATGTATTTGATTATCTTGCCCATGCTATTTCACCTCATATAATGCGCTACCGCGCGTGATAATTTCGCCTCGCCTGTATCTGTCTTTAATGCGTCTATTGTTTTATTGAACAGTACATTTCCATCCTGCATGTAAATGATGTGTGATACCATTTCGTCCAACTCGCTTAGTATGTGCGAGGTAATGATGATCAGTTTACCATTTTGCTTTACAGCACTAATCTTTTCTTTTAGTATTTCCGAAGCTATGGGGTCGAGCCCTGCTGTGGGTTCGTCAAGTATCAGTATCTGCGGGTTGAAAAGAAAGGCTATAGCCGCACTTACTTTCTGCATAGTGCCTCCCGAAAGTGTGCCCATACGCTTGTGATACAATTGCTCAAGCGAGAACGCTTTGATGAGGTCGTCATCGGTTTTTTTTGTCTCCCGGCGTATGTCCGTAAGCATTTCTATCACCTGCCCTATCTTCATATTCTCCGGGTACCTGCCTATCTGTGGCATGTAGCCTACCGCCGCCCGGTACTGCCAGCCGGCAGATATATCGGAACCGGACACTTTGATGCTACCGCTATCCGGAACCACCATACCAAGAATGGATTTAATCAGCGTTGTTTTACCGCAACCATTGGGGCCTATAAGGGCTATGCACTGTGCGGCATCGCACGCTACCGATACGCCTTTCAGCACCTGCAGCTTACCGAAACGCTTGCTGATATTTGTTACAACTATCATAAACGCAGGGGTTTCATTAAAGGGGAGCCATCAATCAGGTCGGCAGGGGTAATACTGGGCAGGATTTTTTCGGATTTGTCAAGCAGTGTTGTTATCAGGCTATGAAAAAGCACCATCGCCACAGGGTATTTCTCCACTATCATACTATACATGCTCACCGGCCTGTAGGGCACATCCCCTATTTTGTTTTTGTCAATGTCATATCCTTCATACTTGTCCCAATAATTATTCGCGAACTTATTGAGCACCAATGATCCGTTTGTTGCCACATCAAAGGTGTTGCCTATGAAGTTGTTGTGGCGAAGGGTTATGTCCATGCAACTGGCTTGTATTTTCAACGCGCAACCATTTTCTTTAAAGGAGTTTTTATACATTTCTATTCTGCTGGCGCCCTCCATAAATATGCCGCTGGTATTGTTCTCAAAGTTATTCCCTTCTATATAGCTGTCCGAAATCTCTTTTAGCAGGATACCGTAGGCAGCATCCCCCCAGTTTTCTTTGAAGTGATTATGGTACATGCGCACATGGCTCGAAAACATTACTGCCACCCCCGCCCCGTTATGCTGAAAAACATTAGCAGTATAGGTATCTGAGTTAGAGAACATGAAATGCAGACCATATCGCAGGTTTCCGGATGATACGTTTTTCCATATCAGCGAATTGGTCACAAACTCAAAGTATATACCATCCCTGTGCCCTGATATTTTATTCCCGAAAATGTGCATACTATCGCTTTTCCAGCAGTGAATACCATTACCGCTTTGCTGCTCCTGTATCTGGTGGGCACGAAGGGTATTATTTCTGATTTTGCAATTGATACCGTATTGGGAGTAAATCCCGAAAAAACAATCTTCGAAACTATTATCTTCTATTGTGGCATTACGCCTGTTACATATCTTTATTCCGGCATAATCTACAATACTGGATATACCCGAATTGCGTATCCGGAACCCTTTAATGGTCACATTGTCTGCTTTAATGGATACATTTTCGTACTTGTGCTCGCCATCAAGTGTGGGCATTCCTCTACCTATTAAGGTAACGGATTTATTTATCACCAGGTTATGCTCATGATAAATACCTGCGTCTACATATATAGTATCATATTCCTTTGCCACAGCCAAGGCTGCGGTTACATTCTTTAAATGACGGGAGGCACCCACTTCCAGTGAAAAGGCACTGCCTTCATATGCACAGCATACAAAAACCACTAAGAGTATATGAAGCAATCTACTCATTGTAGCGCCCAGCTTGTTTTTTCTCCGCCATAAACACCCATTACCCTGTTCAGGCTGTCGATACTGCTGAACGCCACAAGATGGCCCTGCATTGGCGACCTCAACTCATTACTGCTCAACAGAATACTATTGCCGGTAGCGATAAGGGCATGAGGAGTACAGAAATCAGTAAAGTATATTGATGACCCATCCTTTATTTCGGGGTGCATCTTCATATAATCGCTCATGCACAGTATGTCGTCAAATTTGAAAGTTCTCCCTGTCCTGCTAACCAGTTCTGATCCGAAGCGTGCATCTGAAATTGTCATTTTGCAGTTAGCACAATTGTCCACACCAATCTTTATTGGTTCGGGCCCATTGCTGCAACTGCTCACAGTCGTAATAAATAACCAGCCCGCCAAAGCCAGCAATGCCCTTTTTAATTTTTTCGCCCTTCTCCACTCCCATATCACACACATAAGCAGCAAGCCACCACACCCGATAAATATCCACCCGCCCACATCTGGTATAGAATAGGCCCCAAAATTCAGCAATTGTTTAAAACCGATAAGTGGTGGCTGATATGCCATGCCCGGTACTATTATTGCTGCATTAGGATCCAGGTTATGGCCGTAATCATACTCCCATTTCCAGAAGTCAACCATTGCTATGATACCAAAGATGACAAACAATGCGAATGACACATGCAGCCACCTTCTGCGGTTAAGGAACCCGGCAATAGCGAAGATGGCAATAAAGAAACCAATACAGTATGGCAGAATAGTAAACTCCGGAAAATCTTCTTTGTGCAGTGTTCTCATGCCGATATAGTGATTGAGGCCGTTAATGATTGCCACATCGCCTTTTATGTCATTGGCATGTATTTTCAGGCAAAGGCCCTCAGGATATTGCGGCGCATCCAATTCAATTCTCCACATCGGGAAAAAAAGTACCGCGACAAGGCTTACCGCCGCCACCCAAAGTGCCACTCTTGTCACGGTACTTAGTTTTGTGTTTTGCATAACGCGCTTTTCTTATTATTTAAAATCAGGTCCGGCCCACCAAACCATCTGCTACACCGGCAGGCCGGACCCTTTTGTGTATATTCTCTACTTTGCCGCAGGGGCATCTGCTGCCGGCAGATTCTTACCTGTACTAAACATCAATGGTACATTGCTACCTGATGGAGATACCCGCACATAACCCGACATCTCCTGGTGTAGCGCACTACAGAAATCTGTACAGTATATAGGGTGAATACCCACTTTATCCGGCACCCATTTCAAAGTCTGAGTTTCTCCCGGCATAATTAACAACTCTGCATTTGCAGAACCTTTGACAGCAAATCCATGAGGCACGTCCCAGTCCTGTTCTAGATTGGTAACATGAAAATATACTTCATCCCCCATTTTCACGCCTTCTATATTATCGGGGGTAAAATGTGACCTTATTGCTGTCATATAAATATGTACAACTTTTCCTTCGCGCACTACCTTGGTCGTCCCCTCACCTTTAGATACATACGGATTCGCGTTCTCATCGATTTTATAGAATTTCACTGAGCGGTTTTTGATTAAGTCCGCCGCAACCGCCTGGGCGTAGTGTGGCTCCCCAATCGTTGGGAAGTCCAATATCAACTGCATTTTATCACCGCTTATATCATATAGCTGAGCACTCTGTGAGAGTTCCGGCCCTGTTGGCAGGTAGCGGTCCTTAGTAATTTTATTATACGCAATCATATACTTAGGATTAGGTTTTTTGCTATCGCCACCCGGAACACATAAGTGACCTACGGAATAGAATGTAGGTGCCCTGTCCAGCACTTTCAGGTCTTTTATGTTCCACTTCACTACTTCGCTTGACACGAACATTGAGGTATAAGCATTTCCCTTTCCGTCAAATTCGGTATGCAATGGTCCCAGGCCCGGCTTTTTAACCTCACCATACAACACAGCATCATATTTTATTACCGGAATGCCGTTATAGTCGCCTTCAAATGCTTTATCAGCAATAGCCTTTTGCAGTTTATCAAAACTAAATACAGGGATAAGGGCGGCCAATTTACCACTACCTACAATGTACTCGCCGGTTGGGTCTACATCACAACCATGTGGTGATTTTGGACATGGAAAGAAATAACAGATATCTTTCAATTCTTCCACATCCAGTACTGTAACTTCTGTTTTAATTTCGGTAGTGGCTGTGTGGTTTTTTTCGTTATAGACATTATGGGCATACTTTACAGATTGCTTCACCCCCTTCCCTGCTTTCAGATATTCCTCTGCTTTTTTCCAGTTTACAGCCATAATAAAGTCCTTATCACGTTGCGATGCATTCACTTCCAGTAATGTATTTGCCTGTTCTGTGTTGTAGCAACTGAAGAAGAACCAGCCATGAGACTTCCCTTTTCCTGCATGGGACAAATCAAAATTCACAGCAGGGCATTTTAGCTGAAATGCAATCTCCATTTTACCATCTTCTTTCCCTACACTTATAAAACTGATATGTGCTTTAAAGTTCTTTTTGTAAGTATTTATTGGTATATCTCCGTTAGTATTATCAGGTGGCACACTGAACCGTGTACCCGCTATAACATATTCCGTATTTTCAGTAATGAATGGCGAACTGTGATTACCGCCACTGTTGGGTAATTCAATAATCTCGGCTGTTCTGAATGTCGTCAAATCAATACGGGCAACACGCGGCGTATTGTTCGCATTACCAAATAGCCACCGCCCATCTATCTCGCCATTAGTCTGCGAGAGTTCGGGGTGGTGTAAATCATCCCAGGGCACAAACCCGTGCGATGTATTCAGCATCGGTTTAGTTTCCTCGCTATAGCCATATCCCTTTTCCGGATCTACCGAAAACACGGGTATCACTCTTAGCAGCCGTCCGCTGGGCAAGCCATATACACTCATCTGCCCGCTGAAGCCTCCGGAAAGGAAGTTGTAGAATTCATCATACTTACCGGGGGCCACATAGACTTTCGATGCGGCATCTCCGGTTACCGCATTGCCTGCGTTCTTAGGCTTGCAGGCATTAATCCCGATAGCAAGCACTGCTGCCCCTACTACCGATAAATATTTAGCATATCTCATATAGAATGTTTAAAAAGTGAATTTTATTTAGTGTACTATTTAACGCCGTCATTTTTTCTCATAAACTCATACAGCGCCCGGGCATCCTCATCATTAACATTCTGGTTGGGCATTCTCACAAGGCATATTTCCAATTGCGCCTGCGCCTTTGGGTCTTTGTCCAGCATCGCATCCGGATTTGTAACGAAGTTCATTATCCACTCAGGCTTGTAGCGTGTGGTTACTCCCTTCCAACCCGGCCCTACTAATTTTTCGTCCGTCAGCTTATGGCAACTATTGCATTTTACCTCATAAGCCTTTTGCCCCTTATCTGCCATAGCGGCATCAAGTGTTGGGCTGACTTCCACATTTGTAAACTTTCCCTCCCCTCTTTCGGGGTCGTAAGCAGGGTTTTCATTTGCAGCCTTCTGGGCTTCCGGAGATCCCCCCTGCATTACATATGGATTTTCTTCAGGTTTCTCATTACCGCCGCATGCAGCTATCATAGCCCAGATTGCGGTTAAAAAAAGTGCTTTTTTCATATTTATGCGTTTAATTGTTAAATGTTAATGCAATATTATAAACAGTTAAAGCCGTCGCTTATGCGTGCAGTCATAAAGTATGCTTTCTCAAAATATAAGGCGATTAGTTTTTAGTTCTGAAAACACTTGCTTACCTTTACTGTAGGGCATTTGCGGCTTTTTTTCTATTGTCAAAAAAACCGGTATGATTTTAATCATGTTTCCGAGTGTCTGAAATCATAAAAAATTGCAGATGTTCTATATATCATTGTAGCAAAATATTTGATTTATGATAGATGTCGATCTTTTGCTGGCATTGGGTGCTACCTACAAAAAAATATCACAAGGGGAAATCGTATTTCTTGAAGGTAGCAGGTGTAATTTCTATTATCAGTTGGTAAGCGGCAAAGTCAGGTGGATCAATATAAATGATGATGGGAAAGAATATTTGCAGGCGGTAATAGAGCCGGGCGAATGTTTTGGTGAGCTGCCGCTGTTCGATAATATGCCTTACGCTGCTACCGCAGTTGCAGATGAAGACTCGTTGCTGATAAGATTGCACCAATCAACCTTCCATCAGTTGCTGGAAGAACATCCTGAAATCCACGTCTCTTTTTCAAAATTACTGGCCCAAAGGCTCAGGTTTAAATTCTTTATTTTAAAAGAATTATTTACCACCGTACCCGAAGAGCGCATTACATCGCTTATACGCTACCTGAAAGAAACCAAACACAACATCTGCCCTGATTGCGGCAAAATAAACCTGACCCGGCAGCAGATTGCGAATATGACCTGCCTGCGTGTGGAAACCGTGATAAGGGCCATGCGGCACATGCACGAAAAAGGAGAGATACTTATCAAAAAGGGGAAAGTGTATTGTGATAATATGACCCCGGTCATACACGGCAATTGTGTGAGTTAGTTGCTTTGCAGCCGGAAATCATTTGCAATGAATTTAAAAAAATGGCTGAAGGTCGCACTCCTCAATCTCCTGATAGTAGCCGCAATAGGCGTAATCCTCCGCTATAAAATAGCATACTCACTCCCTTTCATTGAGCAAAAAAAACTGCTGCATGGCCATTCACATTTTGCCTTCAGCGGCTGGGTTTCGCAGGCGCTTATGAGCTTGATGGTAGCCCGCATAGGCGCATATACCGGCAAGGATATGTTCAGGCGGTATAATTGGATATTGTGGGGCAATATCATTTGCGCATACGGTATGCTTATAGGGTTCCTGATACAGGGCTACGGCCCGTTTTCCATCTTCTTCTCCACCTGCACATTGGTTATATCCTATATTTTCATGGGGTATATATGGCGTGATGTCAATAGCTGCAAACAAAACAGCATCCTCTTCCATTGGTTTAAGGCCGCTACATTCTTTAACGCACTTTCATCTATTGGTGCCTTATCACTTGCCTATATGATGGCCACTAAAAATATGCACCAGCACTGGTATTTGGCCGCTGTCTATTTCTTTCTGCATTTTCAGTATAACGGCTGGTTTTCTTTTGGTGTGCTCGGCCTGCTCTCCGAAAAATTATCAGACAATGGTGTGCCCCGGAAAAAATTACTTGCCATATTCCGCATGATTGCTGTGGCCTGCGTACCTGCCTACTTCCTCTCGGCCCTTTGGCTGCCTATACCGCCGGCAGTATACCTTATAGTTGTTGCTTCAGCAATACTTCAGGCCATCGGATGGGGCTGGGCTGTTTGGTTAATTAAAAGAAACTGGGAGCAACTCAGCAATAACATTAAAGGTCTTTCATACAATATCATCCTGCTGTCCGTCATTGCTTTCAGCATAAAATTCATGCTGCAGCTTGGTTCTACAATACCTGCACTCAGCACACTTGCCTTTGGCTTCAGGCCCATCGTCATAGGCTACCTGCACCTCGTATTGCTCGGTTGCATCAGTCTCTTCCTTATCGGGTATGCCATACATACAGGCGCTATTGAGGCTGATGCATGGCGCAAAACCGGGGCATATGTTTTTATTTCAGGGATAGTATTGAATGAGCTAGCCTTAATGATACAGGGCTTCACTGCAATGAGATATGTATCGGTGCCCTACATAAACGAAGTGCTGCTGGGCATAGCATTCATTATGTTTGCCGGGCTCATGATGTTAAACACTCGTTTCAGAAAAATGGATAGCCCCATATTGCATATACACAACAGAGAAGGTATGACTACCCGATAAATTCAGTTTTTATGCTCAATTCATTCAATGAAACTTCAACGGCATTCAGGTACAAAAACAATGAGGAGCTTAACAGGGCCAACTTCCTTTTTTCATTTATGGCATCCCCATTGCTTACGGGCCTCGGCATAAAGGCTGTAAAATTTTCGCTGGCACTTCATTTACCTGTAAAGTGGTTGTTGAAAAAAACAATATTCAGGCATTTTTGCGGCGGAGAAACATTGGAAGAAACATCAGGGCTAACCGGAAAACTGGGGCAATACAATGTAGGTACCATACTGGACTATGGCATAGAAGGAAAAGATGATGAAGCAACATTTGACCGTGCTGTGCCCGAATTTCTGAAAGCGATAGATTTCGCGGCCCGGCACAAACATATACCATTCATCAGCCTGAAGATCACCGGGTTCGCGCGCTTTGCTTTGCTGGAAAAACTGAATAGTGGCGTGCGGGCAAGTAATGATGAGCAAGCAGAGTGGCAGCGTGTGTATACACGCATAGACAGCATTTGCAGCCACGCCGCAGCAAAGAATGTAATGGTGCTGATAGACGCGGAAGAGACCTGGATAATCAACCCGTGCAATGAACTGACAGAGGCAATGATGGAGCAGTACAATAAAGATAGAGTCATTGTTTTTAACACCTACCAGCTATATTGCTCCGGCACATTGCCTTTCCTTGAAGAATCTATTGCTAAAGCGAAGAGACTGGGATATATGCTGGGTGCCAAACTGGTGCGTGGGGCATATATGGAAAAAGAGCGATTGAGGGCAGCGGGAATGGGATACCAAGACCCCATACAGCCGGACAAAGCTGCAACCGACAGAGATTTTGACAAGGCTGTGGAATTGTGCCTTAACAACCTGGATGCGCTGGCGGTGTTCATCGGTTCGCACAACGAAGACAGCAACCTGAAAGCGATTGCACATATGGAACGGATGGGAATAGCGCATGATGACAGGCGGGTTTACTTTTCACAATTGCTGGGAATGAGCGACCACATCTCCTTTAACCTGGCTGCAGAGCATTACAATGTATCGAAGTATATGCCGTATGGGCCTGTGGAAGACGTGGTGCCGTACCTGATGAGACGGGCACAGGAAAACACGTCTGTGGCAGGACAAACCAGCAGGGAGTTGGACTTGATACGGGCTGAGATAAGCCGGAGGAAGGCCGCAGGGTTATAGTGAAAGACATCTGTGCGTCATTCCTGACCCCGTTAGCAACATTCTGTTAAAATAAATTTTCTGTACACCCAAATCGGCTATAACCAGTGACGGTAGCGGAAAGTATTTTACATCATGCAAAATCAATTTGTTCGGGCTGCTAATGCGGTGTATCTTTGCCCGCTTGCCGCTTATATGTTTGGGCAGAGTAATAGGAATTAATATTTGGCGTTGGTAACCCTGAGCAACCGCCCGGAAAAAGCGAACAACTATAGTGAGCAACATTTGAGCAGGAAGTGAGCAATAAAGAAGTGACAACAAACTGATTATCAACTATATATATAAAAACTTAGTTTTTTTCAAGAAATTGAGCAATACCAATCAACAATTATTAAATTTGCGCTTCAAATAAATAAATTCCAAATTCCATTAAAATCTAATCATTAATGCCGTATCTATTTACATCAGAATCAGTATCTGAAGGACATCCGGATAAAGTGGCCGACCAAATATCGGACGCGCTTGTTGACAACTTCCTTGCGTGGGACCCACAGGCGAAGATAGCCTGCGAAACACTGGTAACTACCGGACAGGTGGTATTGGCCGGCGAGGTGAAATGCAACACCTATATTGATGTGCAAACAATAGCCCGCGAGGTGATAGCCAGAATAGGCTACACTAAGAGCGAGTATATGTTTGAAGCGCATTCGTGCGGGGTGCTCAGCGCCATCCACGAGCAAAGCGCCGACATCAACCAAGGTGTGGAGCGCAAAAAGAAGGAAGACCAGGGCGCAGGCGATCAGGGCATGATGTTTGGCTATGCTACAAACGAAACGGCCAACTATATGCCTTTAGCACTCGACATGGCACACAACCTGCTGCTGGAACTGAGCGCGATACGCAAAGAAGGCAAGCAAATGAAGTATCTGCGCCCCGACGCAAAGAGCCAGGTAACCCTCGAATACAGCGACGATAACAAACCGGTACGCATAGACGCAATAGTTATCAGCACACAGCATGATGATTTTGCTGAAGAAAAGGCAATGAGGGAACGAATAACCAAGGACGTGAAAACCATTCTAATTCCACGCATCCTGAAGAGCTACCCACAATACAAGCACCTGTTCAACGACAAGATAAAATACCACATCAACCCAACGGGCAAGTTCGTGATAGGCGGCCCGCACGGCGATACCGGCCTTACTGGCCGTAAGATTATCGTGGATACTTATGGCGGCAAAGGCGCCCATGGTGGTGGCGCGTTCAGCGGTAAAGACCCGAGCAAGGTGGACAGGAGCGCGGCATATGCTACCCGCCACATAGCCAAAAACCTGGTGGCAGCCGGCGTATGTGAAGAAGTGTTGGTGCAGGTATCCTACGCGATAGGCGTAGCTCAACCAATGGGTCTCTACGTAAACACCTATGGCACAGGCAAAGTGAACATGACCGACGGCCAGATAGCTAAGATAGTAAGCGAAGTATTTGACATGCGCCCATACTTTATAGAAGAGCGCCTGAAACTGCGCACACCTATGTATAGCGAAGCCGCAGCTTATGGCCACATGGGCCGCAAGCCGGAAACAGTGAACAAAACCTTCAAAAGCGCTGACGGAAAAACGAAGACAATGAAGGTAGAACTCTTTACCTGGGAGAAACTGGATTATGTGCCGAAGGTGAAAAAAGCATTCAAGCTGAAGTAAATTTGACAATTCGGCGATTAGCCATTTCGAAAATGCCCCGCAAAACGCGGGGCATTTTTTATTGAGGAGAGTGTTCCCCATTCCACATCTTGCCGCCAATATAAGCAGCACATATAGCAGCACCCTTCTTTTCTCAACAACAATCCTTTATTCATTATGGAAAGAAAAGGATGTTGATGGCACCGGGCGCAGGCACAGTTTTAGTAATACACTTAGTCCATTATTTTATTCCTAAAAAACATTTTAGCTATGTCAACAAACAGATTCAGGCCGAACGATTCCAGTACGCGTGGACGCAACTGGAACAGCCCTTCAGGCAACAGGGACATTGAGAATTACCAAACCGAGAACAACCGGCACGGCGAAACAGGCTATTTCCCGAACCGGCCACAGCAGGATGGCTACGAGAGTTATCAACCCGCTTCTCGGTTTGGCAGCTATGAGCAGGAGCCTTATGGGCAAACCAACTACCGCACAGAGTGGGATGAACAAAGAATCAGTCAGTTCAATCAGGAGCCCCAAAGCAACTGGAATGCAGGCAGGCAACAGCATGGCCAGCAGCCTTACAGTGGCAACCAATATAACCGTTATGGACAATTTGCAGCAGGCAGGAACCCTCAATGGGACCGCCCTGACAGAGTGTATGCCCGGAACAACGAACCCATTCGCTCGAACGACCAATTCAGCACACAAGGCTATACACAAGGTTACACACCCGGCAGCCAATCATGGGGAGGACAATATGGACAACGCATCGGCACAGAAGCGTATGGCAATAACGCCAACTGGGCGCAACGCAATGAAAGCACCCTTTCGATAAATGAAAGAGGCATACTGAATAATCCCTATGGCCCACACAAAGGTAAAGGCCCTAAGGGCTACCAACGCTCACCCGAACGTATAAAAGAAGACCTGAACAACCTGCTGATGGATGATGGTATTGTGGACGCATCGGGCATTGAAGTGGACATAGAAAACAACAACGAAGTAATACTGAGCGGAACAGTGACAAGCCGCGAAGAGAAGTACCGCGCTGAAGACCTCGCCGAGTCCATATCAGGTGTTGGCAATGTGGAAAACAGGCTGCATGTAAACAAAGAGAGCGAAACAAGCGGGCGCAATACTAATACACTGGCAAATGACAATAAAAGCAAACGCAACGCGATGGCAGGATCGAATATTTGATCAATGATTTATGTGTGTGTTTGAAAAAGTGAAACGCCCCGTAGTCCTACGGGGCGTTCTCAATTTATGAAGCGTTTTGCTCATCAGGTTGTAACCAGGGTATCCAATACCTTGTTCATACCACGCACGGCTTCAGCAGATTTGTTGAATGCATCTTGCTCTTCGGCGTTCAGCTTATAGTCAATAATTGACTCCCAGCCATTGCTGCCTATTACCACAGGCACGCCCATACATATATCTGTCTGCCCATATTCGCCCTCAAGGTAAACGCAGCAAGGGAATACTTTCTTTTGATTGCGCACTATCGACTCAACCAATTCTGCTCCGGCAGCCCCGGGTGCATACCAAGCAGATGTGCCCAGGAGTTTAGTAAGCGTAGCGCCGCCCACCATGGTATCGGCTGCTACCTGCTTCAGTTTATCAGCGCTGAGCATATTAGATACCGGCGTGCCGTTTACAGTTGCCAGGCGCGTAAGCGGCATCATAGTAGTATCGCCATGTCCGCCTATCACTACAGCATGAAGGTCGTTTTGCGAGCAGTTGAGCTCTTTCTGCAAATACGTTTTGAAGCGCGCGCTGTCCAGGATACCGCCCATGCCTATAATGCGGTTCTTTGGCAGCCCGGTTGATTTAAGCGCGAGATAGGTCATGGTGTCCATTGGGTTAGAGATAACCACTATGATTGCATTGGGAGAATGCTGCAACAGATTCTTGCATACTTCTTCCACTATACGGGCGTTAGTGCCTATCAGCTCTTCGCGGGTCATACCCGGTTTGCGCGGTATGCCTGAAGTAATGACACAAACGTCAGAGTTAGCGGTTTTTGTATAGTCGTTGGTAACACCGGTAACGCGGGTATCGAAACCGCAAAGTGAAGCTGTCTGCGTAATATCAAGGGCTTTACCTTCGGCAAAACCTTCTTTAATGTCTATGAGCACCAGTTCTTCTGCAAGTTCCCTGCGGGCAATGTTGTCGGCACAGGTAGCGCCAACTGCACCGGCGCCTACTACTGTAATTTTCATTTATAATAAGTTTTTGATGTGAAAAAATTTAAAACAGGGCAAAGGTAATTGATTTCCATTTGCCGATAAACTGCAATGATTAATTATTGCTCAAGGCAGTGTACATACAAAAAGAAATATTAACAAATGTGCCACAAAATGCACCTGAACAAACAATATCTTTACAAAACCTATGTCATTTATTAAGAAATATTTTAAGCCGACAATATATATCATCATAATATTGGGCATAGCCGCCTGCAAAGGCGGCAAAGAAAATAAGGAACTCAGGAAAGGGGGAAAGCCTAATATGCTTTTCGCCGAAGGGATAGTGGTTAAGGGAGCACCATTCCAAACTGAATATACAACAAGCGGGTCCCTATTCCCGAATGAGGAAATACAGATACTCTCGGAAGTGGCAGGAAGAATAACCGGCATCTCCTTCAAAGAAGGGGGCCATGTGACCAAGGGACAGGTACTGATGAGCATATATAATGAGGATGTAAAGGCACAAATACAAAAATCGAAAGCACAACGGGAACTACAGGAAAAAATAAAAGCCCGCCAGGCGGAACTATTACGCATTGGGGGCATCAGCCAGCAGGATTATGAAACTACCACGGCACAGATACAATCCATCGACGCAGATATATCTTACTATGAAGCCATGCTGCGAAAAACAACTATTACCGCCCCCTTCAGCGGCAGGATAGGCATACGCAACGTGAGCGTAGGCGCGGTGATAAGCCCGAGCACGGTAATCGCCACTTTGCAACAAACACAGGTACTTAAAATGGACTTTACACTACCCGACCAATATAAGGCCGAAGTCCCCAATGGCAAAAAGGTGCGCTTTAAAGTAACCGGCTCTCTCGATACCTTTACTGGAGTAATAAGCGCTCTGGAACCTGCTGCCAATACCGTGACCCGCACCATAAAAGTGCGTGCGCTGGTGCAGAATGAAAACAACCAACTTAATGCCGGGGCCTTTACCCGAGTGTTCATCCCGTTTGATAACAATAAGAACGCCCTGCTAATCCCATCGCAATCAGTGATACCTACAGACAGGGATAAAAAAGTAGCCATAGTAAAAGGTGGAATGGCAAAACTTGCAACCGTAACTATAGGCGCACGCACCAACGACAAAGTAGAAGTTATACAAGGGCTAAGCGAGGGCGATACGATACTAACAACCGGTATTATGCAGGTAAAAGAGGACATGAAAGTGACGGTAACAGTAAAAGGTTAGCCTAAAACTATTTCACTAACCGATTTTCCAGTTCCAACACAATCGTTTCCACAACTTTCAGGTTGTAGGCGGCGGTGTAAAGCATCTGTAGGGCGGCAACATAATCGCTCTCGGCCTGGCGCACTTCGAGAGTAGTGCCCACACCTACTTTAAAACGCGCGGTCTGCACATCAAGATTTTCCTTCGCATACTTAATATTCTCATTGTTCAGGCGGTAAGCGGCCACAGATAGCTGATAGTTTTTCCATGCATTACGATACTGGCGGCCAACTACAGAACCCTGCTTTTCATATAGCAGGTCATCCTTCATTGCCTGTAGGGAGGCTACTTTTGCCTGCCTCCTGATATTCCCCCCATCGAAGACAGGCACGCTTAAAGTAAGGTTGACATTGGGCCCATAACTGCGACTGAACAAGGAAAACCCAGTAGCATTCGTAGTTCGTGAGTAGTTGTACCCACCATTAAGGTCCAGCACTGGTAGAAAATAGGTATTCGCTATCCGGGCATTCAGATGCGATATACCTGCGTTATAGCGGAAAACACTCAGTGTCAGGTTAACCTCCTGCAATCGGTCCTTATCCACGGGAATAAGGTTTGTATTCAGGGTCATGGAATCATCAACAACATACAAAATATCTTCATTTTCGCCCATCAGCACAACAAGGGAGTCATGCGCCTGCGCCAGATTTCCGACCAAAGTGAGAGAATCAGACTGACGGGCATTATAATCCACCCTTGCTTGCAGATAATCTACTTTAGCCCCGGCCCCGGTCTCAAATTTCAGGTAGGAAATATCTATACGTGTTCTTGCCAGTGCAAGAGCCGTCCTTACCGCAGCAAGTTGTTTTTGCTGCCATACCACCTGCGCATACATCTGTATGGTACGCGATACCATTGCCTGCACTTGCAGTTTCATCTGCTCACGGGTCAATGTTTCCAGCTCAGTCAGTTGCTTTTTTACGAGAAACATCCTGCCACCGTCAAAGATTGTCCAGTTCACCATAAGACCGGGTGAATAATTGACGCTGCGGGCACGCGGATTGTCCTGCACAGAGCCGCTAACCAGCTCAATGTAAGTATTGCTCCACGTTTGCGCGGCAGAGGCCCCTGCGGATACTGTGGGAGCGAAACCTGCATTACCAAGAGTATTGTTTCTGGCAGCCTGTTGTACCGAAACATCAGCGATACTGATGTCAAAATTATGCTTTAGTGTCCTGGCTATCGCCTCCTCCATAGTAAGGCGCACCTGCGCATGAGCAACTCCGTAACATAAGGACAGTATGGCAAAATATTTTATCATTCTTTTTTTTATTCGCTCAATTTTGTTTCTGCCGGTTGTTCCGCTTTTTTCTTTCCTGACAGGAAAGAGTAAATGACCGGCACAATAAACAATGATAATATTAAAGAAAACATTACCCCTCCCACAATAACAATACCCAGCGGCTTGCGAGATGTGGAAGCAGCACCCAGCGACAAAGCTATGGGCAAGGCCCCGAAAACCATGGCGAGGCTGGTCATGAGTATGGGGCGAAGACGAAGAGCGGAAGCTTCGATAGCTGCTTCAGTCCTGCTCATTCCCCGCGCACGTATTTGGTTGGCATATTCCACAATAAGAATACCATTTTTGGTAACCAGGCCAATAAGCATGATCATACCTATCTGCGAAAAGATATTCAGTGTTTGCCCGTATGCCCAAAGCGAAAGCACGGCACCGGCAAGGGCGAGGGGCACAGTAAGCATAATAATGAACGGATCGCGGAAACTATTGAACTGCGCCGCAAGGATAAGGTAAATAAGTCCCAGTGCCAGCAGAAACGCAAACAAAGTATTAGAAGAACTTTCCAGATAGTCGAGCGAAGAGCCGGCAAGCGAAGTGTTGAAGCTATCGTCAATTAGCTCTTCATTTTTTAGCTCTTCGTAGATACCCTCCATGGCCTCAATACCATCACCTATCGTTTTGCCCGGTGCAAGATTCGCGGAAACAGTAGCAGACTTATAACGGTTATAATGGAATATACGTGAAGGACTGGTAGATTCGGATACCTGCACAAAATTATCCAGAGACACGAGCGAACCATTTTTCGCACGCACATAGTATTGTCCGAGATCGACAGGGTCGTCCCGGTTTTCCCGAAATACCTGCCCGATTACCTGGTATTGCCTGCCACTAATAGTGAAGAAACCTATCCTGCCATTGCTGAGTGCAAATTGCAATGTCTGCGACACATCATTTATAGAAATGCCCATGTCTGAAGCTTTGTCGCGGTCTATGGTTACAGACAGCTCGGGCTTGTTGAACTTAAGGTCCACATCCACCCCCTGAAAGGTCTTGTTTGCGTTTGCCTCATCAATAAAACGAGGCAACACCTTCACCAGTTTTTCAAAATTTATATTCTGCAACACGTACACAACCGGGAAGGAACTTCCGCTGCGCTTTACGGATATTGTCTGTTCCTGCACCGGGTAAGCTTTTCCGAAAGTAAGCCCCTGCATATTTTTTCCAAGTGCCTGTACTATTTCGGCCTGGCCCCTATCACGTTCCGATGGGTCGGAAAGCCTTACGTTCACCATGCCTGTATTCACTGAACCACCGGAAAAACCCGGCGCGGTCAAAGAAAGCACTACCTGCTTCTCTGGCACACTATCGAGTACCAGCCCCACTATCCTGTCCATATAGCTGTCCATGGCATCATAGGATGTGCCTTCGGGAGCGCTGACCTGCATCCTGAACCGGCTGCGGTCTTCCAGGGGTGCCAGCTCACTTTGCAAACCTTTACCCACACCAACAATCAGTATAAAGGAAACAGCAATACCAGAAATGGCCACCCATTTATGCTTCATTATCCATTGCAGCGCCTGCCGGTACCTGCTCTCCATACCCAGAAAGAACGGCTCTGTCTTGACATAGAATTTTGATGGCTTATGCACGTCCTTCGTCATCAGCACATTCAAAACGGGAGTAAGGGTAAGCGATACGAAAGCAGAAATAAGCACAGCTCCGGCCACTACAATACCAAACTCGCGGAACAACCTGCCTGTGAAACCCTGCAGAAAAATGATAGGCAGAAAAACTACAGTGAGTGTGATAGAAGTAGATATTACTGCAAAGTAAATCTCCTCGCTGCCTTCCTTTGCGGCCTTATGTTTGTTCATCCCCTGCTCTATCTTTTTAAAGATGTTCTCCGTTACCACAATACCATCATCTACCACCAGGCCCGTAGCGAGCACAATTGCCAGCAGGCTAAGAATATTGATGGTAAAGCCCATGAAATACATAATAAAAAACGCACCGATTAAGCTGACTGGTATATCAATCAGCGGGCGGAAAGAAATAAGCCAATCGCGGAAAAACAGGTAAATAATAATGATGACTAGCGAAAAAGCAATGGCAAGTGTCTCTTCAACTTCCAGAATGGATTTTTTAATAAAAGCGGTCGTATCCATCGCCACATCCACTTTAAAATCCGCCGGTATGTCTTTTTTCAGTTGCTCAAACCGCTTGTAGAACTCATCTGCTATGGCGACATAATTTGAACCAGGCTGGGGAATGACAGCCAGTGCCACCATAGGCACGCCGCTTTCTTTTAGCTGCGATTCCATATTTGCCGGGCCCAGTACGGCCTCCCCAATGTCTTTGAGGTGAATATCCACACTGTCCACATTCTTAACAATCAAGTCATTAAACTGCTCTTCAGTAGTTAACCTGCCCAGCGTGCGCACAGATAGCTCTGTTTGCGCACCAGCTATTTTACCGGCAGGCAGCTCCACATTCTGCCTTTGCAGTGCAGCCTGAACATCGGGAAAAGTGATGCCATACCCGGCCATTTTCAGCGGGTCAAGCCAAAGGCGCATAGCGTATAATTTCTCCCCCCAAACTTGTATACTGCTCACACCCGGTATGGTCTGTAAGCGTTCCAGCAGCACATTCTCGGCATAGTCTGTTAGTTCCAGCGGGTTTTTCGTGGAGCTTTGCACCGTCATGGAAATAATGGGGGAAGCGCTGGCATCAGCTTTTGAAACCACGGGCGGGGCATCTATATCCGGCGGCAGGCTTTTAATGGACTGTGACACTTTATCGCGCACATCATTAGCGGCAGCCTCAAGGTCTACGCCCAAATCAAATTCAACGCTTATATTGCTGGATCCCTGCGAACTGGTGGACGATACATTTTTAATACCCGAAATACCATTAATGGATTTCTCAAGCGGCTCAGTTATCTGCGACTCTATTACATCGGGATTTGCACCGGCATAATTTGTCCGGACATTAATAATAGGCGGGTCAATAGATGGGTAATCCCTTATACCAAGGTAATGAAACCCTATGGCGCCAAACACCACGATAATGATGTTGAGCACAATAGCTAATACAGGCCTGCGTAATGACAGTGAGGGTAAACTCATTTTGACGGTATTCCTCTCAAATATAAATTGTTAGCGGCGTATAAACAGCATGGCCGATGAGCAGTGAAATAAAATAACATACAAAAATATTATCTCATTCCCATTGCGGTAAGCACCAAGGAACAATGAGGTAACAAAAAAATCATACGATATTTTTTTAACAAAAAACAGACTTTATCACTTGTTGCTTACCTGATATACCACATTACGCTCTTTAAGGTATTGCATGATGAAATGAAAACAATTTTCATGCTTTCCTACCAATTCAGGCGGGAAAACCCCTTTTTCTGTAAAGAGGTTGTCCATAATCAGATGCAGGGAACCGGTGCAGGTATAGCCCGTGGTGCGGCTCATTGAAGAGGCCCGCGTGGCGGAATCGTAAGTATCGAAGAGGTCGTAGGTATAGGTTGCAGGCCTGCCGTCCTCACTTCCTGATACTATTATGCGCATAAGGGTAAACTCCCGCTCGTCGGGTGCCGACTTCCATTGGTCTAATAGTATTGCCGAAGAAAATTCAAGCGGGGAAATATCTACACCATTCACGTTGATTTTCCGTGTATCAAAAAAACCGCCCTTCATCATAGCTTTTATCAGGTCTATATGGCCGGGATAGCGGAGTGTCCGCTCCTTCATGTGGGGAATATGCCCCATAGTATAGAGTATGGACCTGAGGCCATCAGTATTGAACGACTCCAGCGTGCCCACCTGCGTAAAGTCTATCAGCTCCGGCTCGCTCAGGGCAGGCTTTGTAACTATATGCCCGTTCTCCATAAGCCGGGCAGGACGGGTATATTCCTCTATCACATCAATGGGCGAAAAAGGTGCTTTATACTCAAATGGCTTCACGCGGTTTACGGGCAACCCTCCCACCATACACTCAAATGAAGAGATGTTCATTTTCTCGTTGTGGTAACCTATCACATAATTGCTCATACCGGGGGCTACGCCGCAATCTACAATAGCGGTAACGTTGTTTTGCTTTGCAAGGGCATCCAATGCCAGCGCATCTTCGGGAAAGAACGAAATATCTGCCACATCCTTACCTGCTTTTATTACTGCCTCCAGCGTTTTGTATCCCATAAAACCGGGCACGGCAGTGACCACATAGTCGAACCCAGACAAGAGGCTATTGTATGCTGCGTAGTCCTGCAAGTCGGTCTTTATCGTTTCTACTGTGGGCGCTCTTTGTGATAATATATCCAAAGCCTGGCTGCTGGCATCAAAAGAAGTAACCTCATGTTTTTTTGCAAGGTCTATTGCCATTGTGCGGCCTACCATTCCTGCTCCTAAAATCGCTATCTTCATTAAGTTGCATGTTGTCTCCTGCCTATGGGCAGGGAGGGTGAAAACGTGTAAAGTTTTAGTGTGCTCTACAAAGGTGCAAAATACGAACTACGGCGTGTGAAAGGTATAATTTTCGGAATTTGACCGGCAGCGGTAAAAACCAGTGAGTGAGGGTGGCTGAAATGCACTGTGGGCAGGCATATGCGTTTTTTTGCTGAGGTATAAACGGGTATATTTATACCCTAAAAAGTATAAATATACCCTGATAAAGTATAATTATACCTGGTTTAGGTATATGCCTCGTCCTGATATTACCTTACACTTTGGTTAGATAATCCTGCTTTCAGCTTACTATATGCCTGCGGCAGGTAGACCAGCGAGAATGTTTTTTGCGCATTTTTTTGGGGGAAGAAGTTGAAAAGCATAAGTGGCTAACAGTCAGTTGTTTTCTATTTAATCGATTGCGCATTCTTTGCGCATTTTTGCACATTTTTAGCTCATTTGCTGCCCATTTTTTTCTTTTGAAGATAATATAGGGTAGATAGTAGGTAGTAGATAGTCGCTAGAAAAAGATGCCCTTCGGCGTACGCAGGGGGGGGCGCAGAGATGCGAATGCTCACCATAGCATGGAGTTAACAAAGCAATATTTCAAAGAGCTTGCCCGATATTTTCCGGGGTTTACGTAAAGTTCGGGAATGTGGTGGTGGCGGCAAAATAAAAAAAACGTCATGGTACAGTTACTGTACCGTCATGGTTTTTCGGGGTAGTGTGGACGCGGATTTGAGGGGGATATGGCAATCATTTATGGTTTATTTCCGGGGACTCAAATTTTCGGCTATATACCATGAATTCCGGTCGCAGACAGGCAGAATTGTTTAGACGAGTGATCCTACGGAACATCGCGCCAGACGGTGCTTTTATTTTTGGGTTGATGAACACTTCGGACAACAGGGGAATAACCGATAATATTCAAACTGAAACACTACCGAATCATTCAACAATATCTTCAAACGTAAGATTATTTTCAGTTTTACCAACAGATATTCTTCTGAATGTTGGAGCATAGCCTTGCTGTCCGCTAGGCTGAAAATATTCTCTAACATAGGAATCTTCTGTTTCGTAGTTCTGAACAATTTTGGGTCCAAAATATCTGTTCATTCTTAAATACAATAAGCTATCAATAAACTTTTTATCCGTCTTAAAATTTTTTGAGCTTGTAATTGTCCTGATTGCCTGTTGTTTGTCATTTTCCGATATTTCCAGAGTAAAGGTGTGATAATAGTCGCCGATTGCTGACGATGAACTATTATTCAAAAACTCGAATTTATCTCGCAACAGTATATTTTGCTCCGCAACAAGTTTCTTCGCATCATTTTTAGTAAATAGCTGATCTTTGAATGCAATGAAAAGAGTAGTTGCCAGAACTATCAGACCGTAAATTATTGTTAGATATTTCGCTGTCTTAGGGTAACCAAGTTTCTTGGGAACGAAATAAAACAATAGCCCTAATCCGATAGGTATACCAATAAAAACGAGCAATAAAACAACCATGAATAAGAGTCCGTCCAAGTTTCCAAACTTTTACTTAATTAAAAGTGTAAAATAGATAAAATCAGGTACAATATGGCGGTTCGATATTCCAGTGGTAGCAGGTCTTATTTCAGCTGCTACCTCGCGCTGGATAGACTAATTTCCTGTGCAAGTAAATGCTGTACATCTAATTTTGATTTCAGTTCCCTGATGCTGCCGAGCCCCCCCAGCTACGCTCATAGCTATGCTCTTGGGAGACATCAAGGGACGCATGCGGATGGAAAAATACCTCTCCCCAGCCCTCTCCAAAGGCCAAGGTGAGCCAATGTCCGCAAAGTCGCACGGATGTTATCAAAAAAAATGAGATGCGAAGATTTGAAATGCACCCTCTACAGTTTGACAATTAAACCACTTTTTATTTATCTTTAAAAATTACTGAGAACGCAAACGAGAATAGCAAAATAAACCCTTCCGGGCAATGGCAAAAAAGACCAATAAACAAAATATAAATGCGGGCAATACCCCTTCCCGGCCTGTTCAGCAACGACCGGCCGCAAAGCAAAATGAAAACAGCATCAGCTTCTGGGACAAGTATGGCAAATGGGGCATACCTGCGGCAATAGGTGTTATCACCTTCCTGTTTCTGCAGGAGTGCCTGAACAACCAATTGACCAACTGGGACGACCTTGGCTACATCATCACCAACCCGCTGATAAAAGACACTTCGCCCGATGCGATAAAGAATATATTCTCGGTAAGCCACCCGGTAATGGGCAACTATCACCCGCTTACCATACTGCTTTATTACTTTGAATACGGTAAATACGGCCTTGACCCGTGGATTTATCACTTCACCAGCCTTATGCTGCATGTACTGTGCACCATTGCTGTATATTACTTTGTGCGCCTGCTTACCGGCAGAACAATAGCTGCAACGATAGTGGCCCTGCTGTTCGGGCTGCACCCCATGCACATAGAATCTGTGGCGTGGGCGGCGGGGCGCAAAGATGTGCTGTATGGATTGTTCTTCGTTCTTTCGCTATCGTGCTATGTAAAATACGTGCGCACAGAGAAAAAGGCCATGTGGTACATAGCCGTGCTGGTGCTGTATACCTTGTCGCTGATGGCCAAATCGGTAGCGGTTACACTGCCCGTAACGCTCTTCATCATCGACTATTTCGAGAAACGTAAATTCAGCTTCAAGCTGATACTGGAAAAAGTGCCGCATTTCGGGCTTTCGCTATTATTTGGTATCCTGTCTATTATCGCTCAAAAAGATGTAGGCGCATTAGCCTCGCTGGATGCGAGTTTTAATCCATTGGAGCGGTTTGCACTGGGCTGCTATGCGCTTGTTACCTATCTATGGAAGGCAGTAGTGCCGGTGGGGCTTAGCAATTTTTACCCCTACCCGCTTAAGATCAATGACTCGCTGCCTGCCGGCTACTATGTGTACCCGGCAATTATCATAGCGCTGGCTTTGGTGATATGGAAATTCGCAAGGCATAACAAGGCTGTTATTTTCGGGGCAGGTTTTTTTGTCATTAACATTCTGCTGTTGTTGCAATTCCTTCCGGTTGGCGGCGCTATTATTTCAGACCGCTATGGGTATATCCCCTATCTCGGGCTATTCTTCATACTGGGGTGGTTTGTGTCAGAGTATTTTGAGGACAGTGCGAAGGCAGGCACCGGCAAAGTATTACTTGGAGCAACCCTGGCCTATTGCCTTATATTAGGCTTTGCGAGCAACAACCGATGCAAAGACTGGTATAACGCAATAACCCTGTGGCAGGACGATATAGAAAAGCATCCCGAAGCGCCTGTGGGATATTTCTACCTCGGCCAGGAATACTTTACCCGCTATGAAGAAGCCACTAATGCCAACAAGAAAAAAGTGATGGCAGACTCCGCGATGATCAACTTTAATATGTCTATAGCAAGAAAGCCTGACTATATCAACCCTGTTATTTGCGTGGCGGAATTGCAGCGGAATTTCGGGATGATAGACTCTGCCAAGAACACCTATATGCGGGCCATGAAAATAAAAGACAATAACGAAAGTGTGTACCTGGGCCTGGCTGTGATTTATAGCATCAAGCAGCAATACGATTCGGCACAGTACTGCTTCAGGAAAGGCCTTCAAATAAAGCCGTTCGCACCTGAAGGGCATAGCAACTACGCGAACTATTTCGACATTGTGGGCAAGCTCGATTCATCGTTGAAAGAATATGCCATATCAATAGAGCAGAACCCGGATGCCTACATACCCTATATGAACAGGGGAAGGATATACCAGCGACTGAACAAACTGCCGGAAGCCATGAAAGACTTCAATATGGCTGCGGAGCGTAGTTCTGAATCGGGCGATGTATACCTGTCGAGGTCTAAGTGCTTCCTTGCAATGGGCAATAAGGCAGAGGCATTAAAGGATGCGCAGAAAGCAGCTTCGTTAGGAGTGCAGGTGGACCCAACTTACATGGGGCAATTGAGATAACTCTGGTCAAGGGCTGCCGAGAATCAATGTTTCTCCTCATGCGATTTCAGCAACCTGAGGTTAGGTGCAGCAAACCAGGTAAAGGCAACAACAACTATGGTAAGGCAGCCGCCAAGGAATACTGCGGGAACGGTGCCCATCCATTTTGCAGTGATGCCGCTTTCCATTGCCCCCAGCTCGTTCGACGAACTGATGAACATGGTATTAACCGCCGCTACCCTGCCCCGCATGGCATCGGGCGTATATACCTGGAGGATGGTATGGCGTATCACCACATTTACCGCATCAAACAGGCCACCCAGGAACAGCATGGAAAAAGCGACAAGAAAGCCCCACGAAATATTGAACCCTGATATGGAAAAGAGCGCATCTGTACCGAAATAACCCGAGTATGCAAAGACAATTGTAGTAATGCCAAATGCAGCTATGCTGAGCATCAGCTTGATACCTGGATTTTTCTTTAATGGTACAAACGACAAGATAAACAGGCAAACAACCGAACCTATGCCGGGCGCAGCACGCATCCAGCCAAAGCCCACCTCGCCTACCTTAAGGATATCATCGGCGTAAACAGGCAATAAAGCTACAGCACCGCCAAATAATACGGCAAACATATCGAGCGAGAGTACGGCAAGTATGAGTTGCGAGCGAAAAACGAACCGCAAGCCTTCGGTGATGCTCTTCATTACAGGTTCTTTTTCCTTTTTCATTATTTGCTGCCGGGGAATACGCAGCAAGGCGATGAGGGAAACCAGCTCTATGACCGCCACCCAAATAATGCTGATGTGGTATCCGAAGAGTATCATGAAACCGCCCAGCAAGGGGCCTATCACCGCGCCCATATGCCATGATGTACTGCTCCAGGTAGTTGCATTGGGGTAATGCTCACGTGGCACCAGCAGCCCCTGCAATGCAAATGAAGACGGGCCGAGAAACGCCCTGAGCGCGCCCCCGACAAAAATGCCCGCATATACCAGCCAGACAATGGAAGTAACCGACAAATGAGCCTGAATGCCCGGCCACGCCAGCGCCACAAATAAAACTGACAATACAATGTAGCCGGCAATACACGATGCCATCATTGCCCGCTTTTCTTTAATATCCACAAAGTGGCCTGAGAATAGCGAGAAGCCGACCGCAGGAATAACCTCCCATAGTCCGAGCATACCCAACGCTAATTTATCATGTGTGAGCTGGTAAACATAGTATGCAACAATAGCAGACTGCATATTTAGCGCCAGGATAATGGCTACACGCACCAACAGGAAGTACCTGAAAACAGGATAATGCAGCGCTTGGTTCTTGAGCAGGAAGGAGGTAGCAGGGCGCAATATGGTTAGTTTGGTCGGCGCAAAAATATTGTATTGAAAAGATATTTACAGCTAAATTTGCTTTAAATGACCAATGCATCACAGATATTAGGCACAAGTATCATCCAGGCTTTTCATGAGTTGAGGGCTAATAAGCTGCGTACTTTTCTCTCGCTGCTGGGCATCACCATTGGTATATTTTGCATTATTGCGGTACTTACCGTTCTCGACAGCCTGAAAAACAACATCCAGAAAGATATGGCGTCATTGGGCAGTAATGTATTGTATGTGGGCCGCTGGCCCTGGATGGATGACGGCGGAGAATATAAATGGTGGGAATACTGGCGCCGCCCCGGCATGACACCAACCGAAGTAAAAGCGATACAAAACCAAGTGCCGGATGCCGAAGTAGTTACCATCTGCTTGTCTACACGCAGGTCTACCGTAAAGTATAACGACCAGGACGTGAGCAACATAGAGGGGTATGCGGTAATGTATGGTTTTGATAAGCTGCAGAACATAGACATCATCAACGGACGGTACCTGAGCGCATCTGAACTCGACGGCGGAAGCAATTCAGCCGTGCTGGGCTATGATGTATTTGCCACTCTATTCCCCGGCAGCGTAAGCCCGCTGGGCAAAAGCATATCTTACAAAGGCAGAAAATTTACAGTGATTGGCGTAATGAAAAAAGCCGGGCAGAATATGGCCGGTTTTGACTTTGACAACTCCATAATCTATCCGTATTATGCGGCGGCAAACTTCCTTGATGTGCGGTCATTAAATTATGATCCATTTGTAGCTGTGAAGGCAGCCAACGGCAAGAACCTGGAAGAAGTAAAGTATGAGGTGGAAGGCGTGCTGCGCCGCGTGAGAAAAGTAAGACCGGGGCGGCCAAATGATTTTGCCATAAACCAGCTCAGCGAGGTGACCAAGCGCATAGATGTGGTGTTTGGCACTATAGATGTGGTGGCTTGGATCATAGGCGGGTTCTCGCTGATAGTAGGTGCTTTCGGGATAGCGAACATCATGTTTGTGACAGTGAAAGAACGCACCAAAATAATAGGGCTAAAAAAAGCTGTAGGCGCCCGGAAAACCTCTATACTGTGGGAATTTTTGCTGGAAGCAATAGTTCTGTGCCTGATAGGCGGCCTGGTGGGCATCGTTATTGTGCTTCTGTTGAGCCTACTCATGACGTATGGGTTCGATTTTCATGTTACGCTATCCTTCACCAACTTCTTTATTGGCGTTTTTGTGTCTATATTCGTAGGCGTATTATCAGGGCTGATACCGGCGAGGTCTGCTTCACGGCTCGACCCTGTGGTAGCAATAAGAACTCACTAACATGGCAACAAAAAAAAAACAGGTACTCATTCTCGACAAAGAGCATATCTCCCACAAGCTACGCCGCATGGCATACGAAATATGGGAGCATAACAGCGATGAAAAAGAGATCATACTGATAGGTATAGAAGGCAAGGGTAAAATACTTGCAGACAATCTATCGGGAATAGTAAAAAAGATAAGCCCGCTGAAGGTGAAGACCATATCACTCAGCATCAACAAGAAAAAACCGCTGAATAATGCCATCGATTTTAATGAGAACCTTACGGGCTGCTCAGTGATACTTGTTGACGATGTGGTAAACTCCGGTAAAACGATTCTATATTCGCTTACCACGCTTCTAGCTTACGACCTGAAAAAACTGATGGTAGCGGTGCTTGTAGACCGCAAACACAAGAATTTCCCAATTGCGTCAGACATAGTGGGACATACAATAGCCACCACCGTGCAAGACCACATAGATGTGGAAACAGAAGGAAAAGAAATAGTGGCTGTGTATCTGGAGTAAAATGTTGATTGGTTAAAATATTGATAAGTTAATAGGTCAATGGTTTGGTTATACTTTCTAATACATTATTCAATATAGGATGTCTTTTACATTAGTTATACATGGGGGCGCAGGTAACATAACCCCTGCCATAATGGACAAGGAAATGGAGCAGCAATACAGCGCAGCATTGAAAGACGCACTGGATAAAGGCTACGATGTATTGCATAAGGGTGGTTCAGCGATGGATGCCGTAGTTGCTTCCATTGCCACCATGGAAGATTGCCCGCTCTTCAATGCGGGTCGTGGGTCGGTGTTCACAAAAAAAGGGCTGAATGAAATGGATGCCGCCCTGATGGATGGCAGCAACCTGATGGCCGGTTCGATAGCAGGTGTGCGAAACATAAAGAACCCCATCATACTTGCGCGCGAGGTGATGCTGCATTCCGGACATGTGTTCCTGGGCGGAGAAGGGGCGTCGGAGTTTGCGCTCAGCCATGGTATAGAAATGGCTCCAGATGAGTATTTCTTCAACCAATCGCGATATGACCAGTGGCTGGAGATACGGCACACGAATTTCACGCAGCTTGACCATAAAGGCGACAATCTGAAAAGCCACCTACCAGACACTCAGGAATATAAATTCGGAACCGTAGGTGCCGTAGCCTGCGATGAACAAGGGAATATAGCAGCCGGCACATCTACAGGCGGCATGACCAACAAGCGTTTTGGCCGGATAGGCGACAGCCCGGTGATAGGCGCCGGTACTTATGCCAATAATACCACATGCGCTATCTCATGCACCGGGCATGGCGAGCCATTCATGCGCGCTTGTGTTGCACATGATGTTTCCTGCCTGATGGAGTACAAGGGACTAACGCTAAAAGAAGCGTGCGCCACCGTAATAAAAGACAAGCTAATAAAAATAGGCGGCGAGGGAGGACTTATAGCAGTGGATGCTAAAGGCAACTATGATTTCTGCTTTAACTCGGCCGGTATGTATAGAGGAATGAGGAATAGTGACGGAGAGTTGGTAGTGGCATATTACGGGTAAATATCTCAAGGCTGATAAAAAGTAGAAGTATACTTACCTGTTCTCCTTAAATTTGCTCAGGAGCATTTATGGCAGAGAAGAAACCAAGGGCAAAGGGCACCAAGAAAAAGGAATTAGTTTCCACCCAACATACCGAGACTCATCTAGAAGGCATTTCAGCGCCGGAAGTGGAACATCATGGCGGTAATGAGACAAATATACCGGATACACATGATGCCATATTCATTAAGGGAGCGCGCATGCACAACCTAAAGAATGTGGATGTGGCCATCCCCCGCAATAAATTAGTGGTAGTAACCGGAGTAAGCGGCAGCGGAAAATCGTCACTTACCATGGATACGCTTTTTGCCGAAGGACAGCGCCGCTATGCCGAGAGCCTGAGCGCATATGCACGACAATTCCTGATGCGAATGGACAAGCCTGACGTGGATTATATACGCGGTATATGCCCGGCAATAGCCATAGAGCAGAAAGTAACTACCCGCACACCCCGCAGTACAGTGGGTAGCATGACCGAAATATATGATTACCTGCGACTGCTGTTCGCGCGCATAGGAAAAACATATTCGCCAGTGAGCGGAAAAGAAGTGAAGAAAGATACCGTGACCGATGTAGTGGAATTTGTTCAAACACTACCACCCGGTGCAAAAGTGCAATTCATAGTGCCACTGGTAGTAAGAAATAAACGCACACTGGAGGAAGAACTGAACATACTGATGCAGAAAGGCTTCAGCCGGATATATGTGCCATCGATGGATGAAAAGCCGATACGCATAGAAGATGTGCTGGAGAAAAAAGTGAACCCGAGCAAAGCGAAGGTGAACCTTCTGATAGACCGGATAGTAGCGAAGGAACAATTTGACGAAGATGACCTGCACCGCCTGGCAGACAGCATACAGACCGCTTTTTATGAGAGCGAGGGCGAATGCCTGGTGGAAGTGGATGGGAAGAAGATACACACCTTCAACAACCGCTTTGAAGCGGATGGGATTATATTTGATGAGCCTACCCCTAACCTGTTCTCATTCAATAACCCCTATGGTGCGTGCCCAGTGTGTGAGGGTTTCGGGCAGGTACTGGGTATAGATGCCGACCTGGTGATACCGGACAGGCGGCTGAGCGTATATGAAGGTGGCGTAGCTTGCTGGCGTGGGGAAAAGATGGCGGAATGGCAGCAGGCATTTATCAAGACCTCTGCTAAATATGATTTCCCGATACACAAGCCAATTGATGACCTTACGGAGGCACAATACAAACTGCTATGGGAGGGGAACGACCGGGTAAACGGCATAGCTGATTTTTTCAGGATGGTGGAGCAGAACTTGTATAAGGTACAATACCGAGTGATGCAGGCCCGCTATCGCGGGCGCACTGTGTGCCATGAATGCAAGGGAAGCCGACTGCGCAAGGAAGCCTTGTATGTGCAGGTGAACGGGGCAACCATAGCCGATCTGATGTTCAGGCCGGCTGATGAACTGTATGACTGGCTGCAAAAATTAAAACTGAACGAGCATGACCTGACCATAGCAAAACGAATAATGACAGAGGTGAACCAGCGGATGAAGACCTTGCTGGATGTGGGGCTGAATTACCTTACGCTCAGCCGCCTGGCCAATACCTTGTCGGGTGGGGAGAGCCAGAGAATACAGCTAACAAAATTCCTGGGCAGCAACCTTACCGATTCGCTATACATACTGGATGAACCCAGTATAGGCCTACATAGCAGGGATACAGAGCGGCTGATAGGCGTGCTGAAATCGCTGCGCGACCTGGGCAATACTGTAGTGGTGGTGGAGCATGACGAAATGATGATGCGCGAAGCAGACCATATAATAGATATGGGGCCGCTGGCCAGCCACCTGGGCGGCGAGGTAGTGGCTGAAGGCACCTATAATGTGCTGATAAAAAACAAGAACAGCCTGACCGGCAAATACCTTAGCGGCGCATTAAAAATAGAACCACCGGCAGTAAGGAGAAAGCCCGCCACACGGATACGCATAGAAGGTTGCCGCGAAAACAACCTTAAAAATATTTCTGTCGACTTTCCGCTGAATATGCTATGCGTGGTAACGGGTGTTAGCGGAAGCGGTAAGACTACATTAGTAAAGCAGACCCTCTACCCCGCCCTGCAAAAACACTTTGGCGAAAGCGCAGACAGGCCGGGCCTGTTCCGCAACCTCTCCGGCGACCTGAAAAGCATATCTCACATTGAGCAGGTGGACCAGAACCCTATAGGTAAATCATCGCGCAGCAACCCGGTTACTTATATAAAGGCGTATGACGAGATACGCAAACTGTTTGCAAAGCAGCCGCTGGCAAAGATGCGTGGATTTGTGGAAAAGTTCTTTTCATTCAATACCGATGGCGGCCGGTGCGATACCTGCAAAGGCGAAGGCGAGGTGGTGGTGGAGATGCAGTTCCTGGCAGATGTGCACCTGCTGTGCGAGGTGTGCAAAGGCAAACGGTTTAAGGAGGAAGTGCTGGAAATAACCTACCGCGGCAAGAGTATTTATGATATACTGGAGCTGAGCGTGGACCAGGCCATTGAGTTCTTTGCCGATGAAAAGAAACTGGCCCATGCGTTGCTGCCACTGAGCGATGTGGGCCTTGGCTACATAAAACTGGGGCAGAGCAGCGACACACTAAGCGGTGGCGAGGCCCAGCGCGTGAAACTGGCATCGTTCCTGGGCAAGGGAAAGATGAGCGATAAGGTACTCTTCATTTTTGATGAGCCCACCACCGGACTGCATATGCACGATATAAAAAAGCTGCTGCAATCGTTTGACGCACTGATAGAACAGGGACACTCTATAATAGTGGTAGAGCACAATACAGACGTAATAAAATGTGCCGACTGGGTGATAGACCTTGGACCGGAAGGCGGTATAGGTGGCGGCAATCTGCTGTATGAAGGCCCACCGGACGGGCTGAAGAAAGTGAAGGGGAGCTATACGGGAAAGTATATGTAAAGCGCTAGAATTAACTTGCAGTCAATAAACCACAACAATCGCCCTCTTTACCCAAATAAATTTCATAAAGGCCGAAAATCATTTTATCTTTATAAAAACGTTCCTATATGAAAAAGCTATCATTATTACTCGTTCTCGCTTTCCTATCTTTTGGCTCATACGCGCAGAACACTGCCAGTCAGCCGAAACTTATTGCTATGTTAGGTAGCATACCACCACAGATTAACGCTGATGGTAAAATAGGAGTAACATCTGTGACGAGGGATATGATCCTTGCCAATGCCTTGCTAACCATGCCGCCGCCACCATGTGATATTGTGAGCTATACCTTCAGTGTCCTGCCAAAAGGCAAGGATTTTATGGGGCCTTTTGCGGTAACCGGTGCTGTGCTGACACCTAACATTAAAAAGATGCTGAAGGATATGGAAGACCCGCAGGGCAAAGTCTTCATTGAGAACATTAAGGCCAATTGCGGCGGAAAGGAAATGGTGGTACAACCCATACTATTAAAAATGGTGAAGTAAAAAACTCCTTTTGAAACGACTATTGGTGTTATTTTTTCTCGTGTCCTTATTTAATACATCATACGGACAAAGTGCGAACAGCGCAACGGGCGTATATGTATCTTTTGGGAACATACAGGCAAACCGAAATACAGGGAATGCAGCTGCTATTGTTGTAACAAAAGCCGAAGTGCTTGCCTACACAGCATTAACTACATCTTCACCATCCATTGAGGTTATCGGTTTCACCTTTAGTATGCAGCCCATTGGCGGAGATATTATTGGCCCCTACTCCGTAAAGGGCGCGCGGTTATCCCCGGAGATTGTGAGCAAAATACAAGAATTGAGCGCTCCCCAAAGCAAGATATTCATTGAAAATATCCGCGCAAAAATTGATGGTATTCCCCGGTCAATAAGCCCAATTCTTTTAAACATGGTACTGAACAAATAATGAGGAGATACCTGTTACTTGCCCTGGCTGTATTGCCACTGATGGCATACGCGCAAAAACAAAAGAAGAAAAAGAAAGAGCCGGAAGCCCCGCCCCCGCGGGTGTGGGTGGGCAATGTGCGCACCTACAACACTACCAGAGAAGTGATATTATCTAACCCGAAGCTGATAACTGATTCGGCTGGGTGCCGTGTTTCGGGGTTCACTATTTCTTTACATGCACCGGGTCATCCTTTCTATGGGCCGTTGTGGGCGGTGGGAGAAGATTTTACGCAGGTGCAGAAGGATGTGATACAGCAGTGGGATTATCCTGATGTTACATTTTATGTGCAGGACATTCACCTGAACTGCCACGAGAAGGATGCTACAGCCACCCCTTTCCAGTTGCATTACGACCATTAGATGCAAAAAGGAGTGTGGAGAAAGTGATTTTTGCGTACATTTTTGCACATTTTTTTGGATAGCGTTTTTAATATGTAATTTACTGATGGAAAATTTATAACAAAATATTTTTTGCGCACTATTTGCGCACTTTTTTTTACAAATTTTTAGTGGATGGTTGTATAAAAACAACCACCCCTTCGGCAGGCCAAGGATGAGGTTCACAATACTGATAGCTATCAGGATAACAAAGATCTCAAAACAATATTTCAAAGAGCTAAGCCGGATATTTTTCCGGTTTTACATAAAGTTCGGGCATGAGGCGATTGCCACAAAATAAAAAAAGCATGACGGTACAGAAACTGTACCATGATGGTTTTGCGGTGTAGTGTGGGCGCGGGTTTGAAGGGGATATTTTGATTTTTATATTTCCAAAGGTGTGGTTTCGCAAGGGAGATTCTTGCAGTAGTATAGAACGAAGCGAGACGCTTATGACCAGTGGAGGCTCCATATTTTACCAAGAACACACACAGGAGTAAAGTTTAATTTTAGTCCAGCACGAACTTGATTGGCAGCGTAAACAATACTTTCACAGCCATACCATTCTGCCTGCCAGGTTTCCATTTGGGCATACTATTTACCATACGCAGGGCTTCCTCATCGCAACCGCCACCTATACCCCGCACCACCTGCGCGTCAGTGACACTGCCATCTTCATTCACCACGAATTGTACCAATACCCGCCCGTCTATGCCATTAGCGCGGGCGTTTTCGGGATAATGGAGATTGTTGCTTATGTATGCACCCATATCGCCTACGAACTGCGGCATCTGCTCTACATATACAACCGGCTTTGCTGGTGGGCTTGCCGGGCGGTCAATGATACCTGTGCCGGGCGGTAGCGGCACATCACCTATCAAGCCGCTATCATTACTTGCGTTACCAGGTGCCACATTCACCAAGTCGCGGTTTTGTGTCATTTGCTCGTCGGGGCGAATGGGCTCATCTGTAATGACAGGCTCATTATACTTGATTGTTGGTGCATAATTCTCTGCTAACTGTGGTTTTATGGTTTCTACTGGTGTCGGCGGTATGATGTCATGATCAAAAAAGATTACTGTATCTGACTTTTTATTTTGAGAAATAGTTACAACATGATCTTTCCCAACGAACGAGAAAAAACATAATGCGGAAATAATAAAAAACATGAACATCACACCCTGTTTCAGGCGCTGGTTGTAGTGCTTGCGCAATTCATAACCCCCATACATTTTATTGCGGTGGTCGTAGATAATATCAAGATAGTCGGCCTGTAATAATTTCTTGGTTTCCATATATGTTGTTTACTATACAGACACAAGAAGTTGCCCGATTCCATAAATATTTTCGAAAAAAATCTATACCGTTTGCTGATGTGTGTTGAAAACGCGAAGAACGTGTACAGAATTCCCTACAAGTCTATACAAAATGAGGTAAGGGAATTTATCAACCACTTTATAACGCACATCATCGTATGATATGGAAGCAGCAAAAGGCATTTCTTTAATTTTTATAAACGTACCCTTTATAACTGTGGAAAATTTGCTACCTAATCCTTTTTGCTGTTCATTATAGAAATCAACACCTCCATCCAAATCAGCAAGCGCACGTGGTGTTATTTTTATAACATACTTCATTCACTCGCTATTTGAATTTATGCTTTACATCATCCCAATTCAATAGATAATTTGGATCCGCTTCAATTTTTCTTATTTCCTCATTCACCAGCGCTTTTTGCTCTTCGGTAATAATAAAAGTATCCGCAGGCCTGTCTATTTTTACAAAGCTAAGTTTGGATAGCATATCCATTACGAACTGAAACTTATTATCAGGAATGTGAATAGTCAATTGTTTCATAATATACAAATTTACAAAAAAATCCTCTACCCCAACTCAAATACTGTTATCTCCGGCAGCACGCCGAGCCTGCCGGGATAGCCGAGGAAACCAAAGCCACGATTCACATAGAGGTGCTGATCGCCATCGGTGTAGAGGCCGGCCCATTCGTTGTACATGTATTGCACGGGGCTCCAGTTGAGCCATTTGCTTTCTACGCCAAACTGCATACCGTGTGTGTGCCCGCTGAGGGTAAGCTGCACATCTTTGTATTGCGGCACTACCTGTGCGTGCCAGTGTGAGGGATCGTGAGAGAGGAGAATTTTGAAGGGCACATTTTTTTCGTTCAGCCCGGCATGTGCCTTGCCCATATCGCCATACTTCGGAAAATTGGCTTTCGCGCTCCAGTTCTCAATGCCTATGAGGGCTATTTTATCTTCGCCCCTCTCCAGCACCACATGCTCGTTCATCAGTAACCTCCAGCCCATCCCGGCATGGATGCCCTTGAGCGTATCCAGGTTGTCCACCTTAGCCTGCGCTGATGGCCATGGCACATAATCGCCATAATCGTGATTGCCGAGTGTGGAGTATACACCCAACGGAGCCTTAAGGCGAGAGAATATCTCCCTGTACTTCGCATCCACCTCTACTGCGTGGTTATTGACAAGGTCGCCGGTGAAGAGTATGATGTCGGCACCCTGGTCCATTACGCGCTGTATACCATGCGCCACGGCGCTGTGGTTGTCGAAACTGCCGGTATGAATATCGGATATCTGCACAATCTTCAGTCCCTTGAAAGCACCGGGCAGTGTAGCGAAATCGAGCTTGATCTTTCGCACACGGTATTTATATCTGTTAGTGATACCCCAGGTGAAGCCGAAGAGGGAAAGGCCGCCAAGCACCAATGCCGTACGCTTCAAGAACTCAGAACGGGCTATGCCGCCACTGCCCGGCTCTACAGATGCCGCATTGCCAAATGCCAGTGACGATATAAGCCAAGTGGCCAGTCTGCGGATATCATCTATGAACATTACGAGCAGCACCAAAATCTTGCCCACCGTGAAACCCAACACAAAGGCAATGTAGATATTGCGCAGCAGGTGCGGCACGGCGGCCCAATTGACCTGACGGAAGAAAACAAAGCCCAGCCACGAAACAGCCGTGAGGAGAAGATAGAGTACGGTAAGTGTGCCGCGCCATACGGGTGGCATATTACGCACGGAAGAACGCACGACTATGAAACTGTAATACTCCGCGAGGCCAATAATCCCCAATATAATGAACAACCTCAGCTTCATAATTCAAATTAAAACTTCAAAAAATCCTCTACCTGTTCGATAATCAGTTTTTCCGTGACCGGTTTCAGCAAGTTCCCTTCTTTATCCATCTCTTCGTTAATCTTTGAAAGGAGCAATTTATTATACAATACGTGAACCTTCAGGTAGTGCAGTATGCCGGTCATATGCTCCACACCGCGGATGTTGCCCGCTCGCCCGTCGGAGAGCCCGACCAGCATTGCCTTTTTATGCCACCAGCTTTTACGCACATCGCAATTGTCCATCATCAGTTTCAGTATGCCGGGGAAACTGGCATTATACTCGGGCATGATGAGCACAAACTTCTGCGCAGGCAGCAACAACTCCTGCTCAATGGCTTTCATTTCGGCTCCCCGCTCCCAAACCTGTTTATTCTCTAACGACAGCAGGTGCACATTATCCGTCCGTTCGGACAGGAGCCTATAATACAGTTTTGCCGTCCTGAGTGTCATACTGTCGGCACGGTTGGTGCCGGAAATAATCGTTATCATTCCATCCAAAAGTAAAAATTATGCTTGCAAAACGTAAAGTTGGGCACTATAATTGAATAAACATCAACTTCTTATTTATCGGTAAATAATAAAAGATGATACGCGTAGATGAATATAAAAAGAAAACCACCCGGAGGTGGTTTTCTTGTATCGTCAGTTCGTCTGTGGGGCTTTATCTATTACATACACATCTTCGCCCTCATGCTTCATCCGGTAATTCTCGCGGGCGTATTTCTCGAGTACCGCCGGATTTGTGAGCAATTCCTTTCGCTCATTGGCCATTTTGGCAATTTCCGTGTTCAGGTAGGCTATATTATCTTTTACAGCCTGCAACTCCTTTTGCCGCTGCCGCATAGATGCCCAGTCATTCTGGTCGAAATAGATGGTCCACACGCCAAAAATGATGGCGGTGACCACATACTTATTAACGACCAGTTTTAAAATGCGCTTCATCTGATAAAATTACGCTAATTCCCGCTACGCTATACCAATAGAGTTACCAACATATCCACAGCAATCTTCACTTATTTACCAAACTTCAGCGCCTTACCGGGATAGTAGGCGTTATCGCCCAATTCACCCTCAATGCGCAACAGCTGGTTATACTTTGCCATACGGTCGCTGCGGCTTGCCGATCCCGTCTTTATCTGGCCGCAATTGAGCGCTACTGCGAGGTCTGCAATAGTTGCGTCCTCGGTTTCACCACTGCGATGGCTCATGATGGTATTGTAGCGGTTGTGCTGCGCCATTGTAACAGCCTCGATGGTTTCGGTGAGTGTTCCTATCTGGTTCACTTTCACGAGCAGGCCGTTGGCGGTGTTCTCCAGAATACCTTTTTCAAGACGGGTGACATTTGTCACAAAGAGGTCATCGCCTACGAGCTGCACTTTGCTACCCAGTGCATCGGTGAGCTTCTTCCAGCCCTTCCAGTCGTCTTCGGCCATGCCATCCTCAATGCTCACTATCGGGTATTTCTTACACCATTTCACCCAATATTCCACCAACTCATCGCTGCTCATTTTTTTGCCATCGCTCTTGTGGAAGTGATATTTCTTGTCTTTTTCGTTATACAGCTCACTATTTGCAGCATCCATGGCTATTGCCACCTGCAAGCCCGGCTTGTAACCGGCTTTTTCTATTGCTTTCAGCACGGTTTCTATGGCCTCTTCATTGCTTTGGATGTTGGGGGCAAAACCACCCTCATCGCCTACATTGGTGCTATAACCTTTATCTTTTAATACCGTTTTTAAGGCATGAAATATCTCCACACCCCACCTCAGACCTTCGCTGAAAGTAGCCGCACCTACAGGCACTACCATGAACTCCTGGAAATCAATTTTGTTATCGGCATGAGCACCGCCATTCAGTATGTTCATCATAGGCACCGGCAGGGTCTTTGCGTTAGCGCCTCCAACATAACGGTATAAGGGTAAACCCACGCTCTGTGCTGCGGCCTTTGCTGCGGCCATGCTCACAGCCAGTATTGCATTTGCTCCCAGCTTGCTCTTATTCGGGGTGCCATCAATGGAAATCATTGTCTTGTCCAACCCTGATTGGTCGGTAACATCCCATCCATAGAGTTCTTCGGCAATAACGTCATTTACGTTGCTTACAGCTTTCAATACGCCCTTGCCAAGGTATTTTTTCTTGTCCCCATCACGGAGCTCTGCAGCTTCGTGCTTGCCGGTGCTGGCACCACTGGGCACCGCTGCGCGGCCCATAATACCTTCGTTGGTATGCACATCAACCTCTACTGTTGGATTCCCGCGGCTATCCAATATCTGGCGGGCTACGATGTCTGTAATGAAACTCATAATGTGGAATATTTGAGTGCAAAAATAAAATTTCTACTCATTCAGGAAGGTTAATTTACCTGAAAACTGTTTTTAATTAAAAAGGGTTGGTAAAAACCAACCCTTTTTAATGTTATTGTTATAACTGATTATTTAGATATAGTCACTTTGCCGCTGTAAGTACCGTGAGCTGTAGTAGCTGTAAGCAGGTACATACCGGCCGGCGCGTCAAATATCATATGATTTGCCTTGTTGGTAGTAACTGTCAGTTCTTTTACTTTTTCGCCCAGCACATTAGTGATTATCACATTCGCCGGTTCTTCGTTGTCTGAAACAAGGTTGAAGTTGAATTCGCCGTTGTTCGGGTTAGGGAAAATATTAATAGCCCCAGCATTTTTTGTGATGCTGTTCACCCCGTTAACAGTGGTGTATGTCAGTACGTATGTTCCGGTAGTTGTTCCGCAGGTATTGGTAACCCTATAACTGATGGTAGAGCTACCCGGCCCCATAACGATTACGGAACCATTAGAAACAAACCTGAGAGAATCTGTATCGTATGTTATCATGGTTGCGATGAGCAATGCCACGGCACTGTTGCTTGATGTCCAGGTTCCGCCAGCCGGGAAACCTTTTATCAGGTAGTTTTCGCCAAGCCGTGTAGAGGTAACAGGCCCTGTAACGGAAACAACAGGAGGACGGTTAACAAAAACTGTCTTTACAAGCGTAGTAGCACCAAAACCATTGGTGAATGTATAAGATATGTTTGCAGGGCCAAAAGCAATGCCTGTAACCACACCACCTGCGCTAATGCTTGCTCTTGAAGCGGATATTGTATCGCTCGGATGTATAGACCAAACACCGCCCGGAGCTGATGTATTGGTTAAAGTTAACGTAGCACCAATACATACTGAATCGGCACCAATGATGGCCCCCGCAGAAGGCGCAGGGCCTACATGCATCAGCAATGTTGCAGAACTGGTGCCACATGCGTTAGTAACGGTGTAAGTAACAGTAGCCGTACCTGCTGCTACACCAGTAACAAGGCCTGCACTGTCAATAGTGGCGATTGAAGTATCGCTGATGGTCCATGTTCCACCGCTTGCGCTGTTGGTCAGCAGACGGGTAAGCCCGACACCAACACTGTCAAGACCTGATATGGCGCTAGCAGAAACAGATACTGTAACAGGATGCGTAGCGATAGCTGCGCCACATCCGTTAGCTGTGATATAGGAAATCATGGCAGTACCCTCTGATACTCCGGTAACTGTAGTTCCGGCTGCGATTGCGATAGACGAGCTGCTGCTAATCCATCCGCCTCCGCCAGCACTGGCAGATAAAGTGATAGAAGAACCGGCACATAATGTAGAAGGTCCTGTAATGGTAGCAGGGGTCATTACTGTATCCACCCATACGCCAAAGAAAGAAGTCACAGAGTTACAGGCAGTGGTAAAAGAATAGGCAATGGTAGAACCTCCGTAGCCTGCACCTGTAACAACTCCTGTAGTGGAAATAGTCGCAACAAGCGTATTACTGCTCGACCACATGCGAGTGCCTATTGTATTGGCATTAGACAGTGTGATGAAATTGCCCACACAGGTAAGGGAAGTGCCTGTGATAGGGGCAGCATAAACAAAAGAATCTACGTGTATTTCTACTGATGAAGTAGAAACACCGCACTGATTGGTTATAGAGTAATGAATTGAATCGTAAGCGTAGGCTGAAGGCACACCCGAAACAATGCCGGAGGATGAGCCTACAGTGGCAACAGATGGGTTGCTGCTTGTCCATGTACCACCGCTTACGGAACTGAACAAAGTCATTGTACTGCCCCTGCATACAGACATTGGCCCTGTGATAGCACCTGCATATGCGGTATCCACCGTCAGCCATGCACCATTTGATGTGTCGGCTCCGCTGGTATTAGTAGCAATACCACGGTACATATACCCACTCAGCATTGTCATGCCGGTCACATCCAGGGTATCGTTAGCCGTACCTGAATAAAAGGTAGTATCAGTGATGGTCGTCCATACAGTACCGCCATCGGTAGATACCTGCCATGAATACGTTATGGGCGTAGGGCCGGGAGTATCAATTGCCGCAATGATGAACAATGCGTGGCCGGGAGCGCATACCGTGTCATTAGCAGGATGGCTATACACTGTGGGTACGGTAGCGTTAGCTGTAAGGGAGAGTAAAATTGAACTAACAAACAGCAAACCAGATAAGTAAAAACTTTTTTTCATTTTATAACTTTTTGATTTTAATGCATTATCCGCAAATAACATAAAATACAAACTTAGTTTTCAACAAACTCAGCCTGACAATGGAAAACTGTATATTTCCGGCATATTTAGCTCGCAAATCTAATCAATCCCATTTATATTACCCACATTAATAAAGGCACCATTGAATATAATTTATTTATACAACGTTATTTTTTTCCATTAAACATATGTAAGCCAGACGACGCGGGTACGGCTGACCTAAGTCAGCGGAAATATGGTGCTAATTTGTACCTTAGTCCGTTCAAACCCAAGGGAAATGGCACAATTGATAAGGAAAGAAGACGCACTGGAGTACCACGAGAAAGGACGGCCCGGCAAAATTGAGGTAGTACCAACCAAAGAAACAAAAACACAGCGAGACCTAGCCCTGGCATACTCCCCCGGCGTGGCAGAGCCTTGCATGGAGATACATGCAAACCCGGAAGATGTGTACCGCTACACAGCCAAAGGCAACCTGGTGGCAGTTATCAGTAATGGTACGGCGGTGCTGGGTCTTGGCGACATTGGCCCGGAAGCATCGAAGCCGGTAATGGAGGGAAAAGGCCTGCTCTTTAAAATATATGCAGACATAGATGTCTTTGATATAGAATTGAATGTGCGCGAAATTGATGATTTTGTGAAAGTGGTAAAAGCCCTGGAGCCTACCTTCGGCGGCATAAATCTTGAAGACATAAAAGCGCCGGAGTGTTTTGAAATAGAACGCAGGCTCAAAGAAGAACTCAGTATACCGCTGATGCACGACGACCAGCACGGAACTGCCATAATTAGCGGAGCTGCGCTGCTTAACGCGCTTGATATAGTAAAAAAGAACATAGGAGAGGTAAAAATAGTGGTGAGCGGCGCCGGGGCCTCGGCTATCTCCTGCTGCAAGATATACCTGGCCCTGGGCGCAAATGTGAACAACATATACATGTTTGACAGCAAGGGGCTTATAGTAAAAAGCAGGCAAGACCTGGATGAATACAAAAAACAGTTTGCCAAAGACGTATCACCTGTGAGCCTACAAGAGGCAATGGCCGGGGCAGATGTGTTCATCGGCCTATCGAAGGCGAATGTAGTATCGCAGGATATGGTGAGGGGCATGGCGGAAAACCCGATCGTTTTTGCACTGGCAAACCCCAACCCCGAAATAACTTATGATGATGCCATAGCCGCCCGCCCCGATGTGATTATGGCAACGGGCCGCAGCGATTACCCCAACCAGGTGAACAATGTGCTGGGGTTCCCCTACATCTTCCGGGGTGCGCTTGATGTGCGGGCACATTCTATTAACGAAGAAATGAAACTGGCAGCCGTAAAAGCATTGGCAAAACTAGCTAAGGAACCCGTACCGGACATGGTGAACGTGGCCTACAACAATGCCATACTGAAATACGGACCGACCTACATAATACCAAAGCCACTGGACCCAAGGCTATTAGTCACGGTATCTATGGCAGTGGCGAAAGCAGCGATAGACAGTGGCGTTGCCAAAAAAATCATAACTGACTGGGATGCCTATGAAGCTGAGTTATACCGCCGCCTAGGATCAGATGACAACCTGCTCAGGTACACCATAAACAAAGCGAAACAAGACCCTAAACGGGTAGTATTTGCCGAAGCTGAGAACCTAAAAACCCTGAAGGCCGCACAGATAGCCAATGACGAAGGTATAGCGATACCTATACTGCTGGGGAATGAAATAAAAATCCGCAAACTGATAGAAGAAAATAACCTGCACCTGGATGGAATACAGATTATTGACCCTAAAAGCGAAATAGCAGAAAAAAAGCGCAACGAATACGGGGAAGTATTCTTTCAGAAGCGGCAGCGCCGGGGCTACAATCTATATGAGGCCAAGAAGGCCATGCGTGAGCGCACTTTCTATGGCTGCATGATGGTGAACAGCGGCGAGGCAGATGCCATGATATCGGGACTGACACGAAAGTACCCCGACACCATTCGCCCCGCATTAGAAATAATAGGCATGGCGGAAGGCATTAAGCGAGTGGCCGGCCTATACATCATGCTTACTAAAAAGGGCCCATTGTTCTTTGCCGATACCACACTTAACTTCAACCCAACCGAAGACGAACTGATAGACATTACGCTGCTGACCGCGGATGTGGTAAACAGTTTCAATATAAAACCGAGGATAGCCATGCTCTCCTACTCCAACTTTGGGAGCAGCATGTCGCCGGAGGCTAACCTGGTGCGCAATGCGGTGGAGCGGATAAAACAAAAACGCCCCGAACTGATAATAGACGGAGAGGTGCAGGCAGGCGTGGCCTTCAACAAAGACCTGCTGAAAGAGAACTATCCATTCAGCGACCTGGTGAACGAATCGCCGAACGTACTCATCTTTCCTAACCTTGCCGCCGGCAATATAGCCTACCACCTGCTGCAGGAAGTGGGCGGGGCAGAGGCAGTAGGGCCAATACTACTGGGCCTGCGCAAGCCGGTATATGTATTACAGCTTGGCAGCACCGTGCGGCAGATAGTGAATATCATAGCACTGAGTGTAGTAGACGCGCAGGTGAAGGGAGGTAGTTAATTGGGCGATACGTCAAAAAACGCAACCCACAGTTTAACCCATACCGTTTCCAAATTCCAAACAACCAATTCCCAATTGATGAAACAATGAAGATAGCCATTATAGGTGCGGGTGCCGCGGGTTGTTTTGCGGCGGCGAATTTACCTTACCGGAATGGCGTGGAGGTGGCTGTGTTTGAGAAAGCGGGTAAGGTGATGCAGAAGGTGAAGGCATCGGGCGGTGGCAGGTGCAATGTGACACATGCGTGCGATGACATACCTGAACTGATTAGTTGCTACCCGCGGGGAAAACAACTCCTGAAAAAATCGCTGTACCAATTCCCGCCGCAAAAGACCATTGAATGGTTTGCGCAAAGGGGCGTGAAACTGAAAACGGAAGATGATGGCCGGATGTTTCCCATTACCGATGACTCACAAACCATCATAGACTGCATATGGCAGGAAATGATGCGCAATAAAGTGCAGGTGTATTATCATAAGTCTGTATTGGAAATAAAGCCCTTGCCCTTAACCCCCCAACCCCTAAAGGGGAGTTCTCATTTTATTCTAAGGTTTAATGATGGTTCAACCTATGAGGCCGATAAAATACTGATAGCCGCGGGTGGCTTTCCTAAACCGGAGCAATATAAATGGATAGAAGCATTGGGCCATACTATACAATCACCGGTTCCATCCCTGTTTACCTTCAATATGCCCAAACACCCTATAACCGAACTGATGGGGGTAAGCGTACCCAACGCAGCTATAAAAATAGCGGGCACTAAAATAGCCCAACAGGGCCCGCTGCTTATTACCCATTGGGGCATGAGCGGCCCTGCGGTACTGAAAACATCGGCAGTAGCAGCGCGCGAACTGGCCAACCGAAATTATTATTTCCAGATAGTGGTGAACTGGCTGAGCCATATTACTGATGCCGACCTGAAAGAAACAATACAGTATTTAAGAAAAGAACAAGGCAAGCAGCTGGTGCAGCACAAAAACCCATTTGACCTTCCCAAAAGGCTATGGGAGCACCTGCTGCAACAATCGGGCATAAAAGAGGATACCCGCTGGGGCGAACTACCGGCCACTGCCCAGAACAAACTGACGGACCACCTGCTACGCGACCTGTACGATGTAAAAGGCAAGACCACCTTTAAAGAAGAATTTGTGACCTGCGGGGGCGTAACCCTTTCTGAGCTTGACCCTCAAACGATGGAGAGCCGCAAAACGCCGGGCTTATACTTTGCCGGCGAGATACTGGATGCCGATGGCATAACAGGCGGCTACAACTTCCAACATGCCTGGAGCAGCGGATGGATAGCGGCACAGAACCTTTCACGCATTTAGTATATTTTTGGGTTTTAATTCCGCGTAAATGAAGATAGCACTGATAGGATACGGTAAAATGGGGCATACCATAGAGCAGGTAGCGCTAAAACGCGGACACGAGGTGGTGCTGCGCATCACCTCGGCAAACAGGCACGAGATGGATGCTGCACACCTGGGGCTGGCTGATGTGGCCATAGAATTCACGCGGCCTGAATCAGGTAAAGAAAATGTGCTGCAATGCCTTGCCACAGGGATAAGCGTGGTAAGCGGTACGACAGGCTGGAATGAATCATTACCGGAGGCCTACGCTACCGCGGATAAAAACAACGTAGCGTTGCTACATGCGTCCAACTTCAGCGTGGGCGTAAATATTTTCTTTGAGGTGAATAAGCTGCTGGCTAAACTGATGAACGGGCATAACGAATATGAGACCGTGATTGAAGAAACACACCACACCCAGAAGAAGGACGCGCCCAGCGGAACGGCCATCACTATTGCCGAGCAGATGATAGCAAACCTGGGACATAAAAACCGATGGGCACTAAACAATACCGATGCCGCTGATGCCATACCCATTATAGCCCACCGTGAGGAAAATGTACCCGGCACACATAAAGTAACTTACTCCTCCCCTATTGATAGCATCGACATCATACATACCGCACACAACAGGGATGGATTTGCGCTGGGCGCGGTATTGGCAGCAGAATATATTTGCGGCAAAAAAGGCGTGTTTCACATGAAAGATGTACTGGGAATAAAATAATATAGCTACATTTAACTAAACTATGCGATTATGAAAAGACTTCTTTTACTGGTTGCCTCAGCGTTGTTTGTAATGAACATATTTTCCTGCAAAGAAGTGGAAAGCCTTAAGGGCAGGTCACGCATTCTTGAAGATAGCATGGTAAATATTTTTCCAACCTATGAGTCATTGCATATAGAACTGAACGATGATGAAACGGAAATTACAGTTGTTGTCGGAGATTTAAAGTTCTACCCGACCTCAGCAGAAGAAAAGAGCAAGAAAGCAGAAGAACTCGGCAAGCTCATTGTACGTGTGTATGGCACAGAGAACTATCTAAACAAGGGTACGCTCATTGCGACCAAAGACCGCAACAACACATCAAATACCCCTGCTGATGGCATTGCCACACCTATAGAGCTGAAGAAGATGAAGGAGCTGCTGTATAAGAAGTAACCCCTGTTGCGCCCTTTGATGTTGCGCCACTTCGCATACGCATTGCCCCGGAGGGCATTTTGTCTGAACTATGATATGAGTAAAGATTGTGAAGCATTCTCGGACGAGCTTGGGTTGATATATAGAAAAATATAAAGTGTACGCATTTGTGTAAAATATATTTAAACACTTTATAACAATAACTTTTGCAATAATTACTTTTGCATGATTAACCATATCTGGATATTGTGAAAAAAATGGGCTGCATAATGCTGCTGTTAACTATTGTTATGCAAATGGGAGGATTACTGCTTGCGTACAATATGCAGCAGTCTATAGTACGTCAACATATGATCCGGCTAGTGCAGAAAAAACAAAAAGGTTTCCAAAAACTAACGCTTACTGTATCTGAATTCCGGAAAAGCAGGCTAAAAAAAGACGAGATCTGCTATGATGGCAAAATGTACGATGTGAAATCCTATAGCATATCTGACAATGTTGTTGATCTGCTGGTGGTACACGATACAAAAGAAGAAATGGTTGCCAGGAAAATAGCCAGACTGGTTCATTCCGGTAAACGACAAAGCCATATGCTGGATAACCTAGTACATCTGCTGACATTGGTATATACCTGCCCCGTTAGCGAAAGCGCCTTTTTTTTCAGACAACTCACGGAAAGTAGTTTTTGCCGGTTTTATGAGAATACTATATCCGTTTCTGCTGCCGTCATCTCTCCTCCCCCTGACTTAATTTAGATTCTTTCCCGCTTGCACTTTTCACACCACGTTATACCTATAATGCTTTTCATGCTATGGGGATAACCGGTCATTCTTTTACTATTTAAAACAAAAAAAAAAAATGAAAAATATCATTCTATATATAGCAGCTTTAATCAGTACATTAAACATATCTGCACAAACAAGTCAACTTACCGGTAAGGTATTTGACGCAGGCAATAATGCACCTCTGCAGGGGGCTACTGTTCAGTTATCGGGCATGAGGACTACGACCGACAAAGACGGAACATTTTCCATCACTTGTGCAGCAGCAAAAGAGATTTCCGTTACACATCTTGGTTACAACGTATTTACGAAAACAATAGAAAATTGTGGTGATCTGTTGCAGATTGGACTTACGCGCTCGACCAGTACCCTAAATGAGGTCGAAATCACAGATGTTTCGAACCCTAATAAGAAACTTTTATATCAGGCGGCTTCCATCACCAAGCTGAATGAGGTGGAGCTAAAAAGGGCTACCGGCCTGTTTCTTGATGACGCAATAAACGCAAATATACCCGGGGTGCTGATGGAAAGACGTACAGTGTCTGCTGGCCAGCAATTCAACATCCGAGGATACGGAAACGGCGCACGTGGTACAAATGGCGTAAACAGCAATTTTGATGGGCAGGGTTATAAAGTATACCTGAACGGCATACCTGTGACCGATGCAGAAGGCATAACGCTTATGGACGACATAGACTTTGGCTCGATAGATAATGTCGAAGTTGTAAAAGGCCCAGCAGGCACATTGTATGGCCTGGCGATTGCCGGAGTTGTAAATCTGAAAACCACGAAAGCTGAAAAAGGAAAGGTATCCATCGGCCAGGATGTTTTGATGGGCAGCTATGGCCTTAAACGCTACACGACCCGTTTACAAATAGGGGGCGACCGCTCATCGCTTCTGGTAAATTATGGCAGGCAGGAGTATGATGGGTTTATGCCGCACACGGCATCCTATAAGGATTTCGTGAACATGATGGGTGAGATTAAGCCCAATGAAAAACAGGCAATCACCACATATCTTGGATATAGCAATAGCTATGACCAGAGAAACGGGGAACTGACCATCGGACAGTACGATACGTTCGACTATTCGGGGAACCCTGCGTATATAAAAAACAATGCTCACTCTAATGTCATCACCTTCCGGGCTGGAGTGGGCCATACATACATCTTTAATCAACACATCTCCAATACTACATCTCTGTTTGGCACAGGTACAAGCAGCAATGTCAGCTCAGCAGGTGGCTGGACAGATAAGTCGCCCGTTAACTATGGTTTCCGTTCGACCTTTGATACAAAGTATGCGCTTGGTAAAAAGTTCATCCTTTCAGGTATCACTGGCACCGAAGTACAGCAGCAAAACGCACAGACAATGGGCTATACTATGGTGAAGGACAGTTCAAACCTGGCTGGATATAATATTATCGGAGCCATGAGAAGCAACCAGTATACCCTATCAAAAACATGGTCTGCATTCACAGAATGGACACTTTCAATGCCGCATGACATTTCCTTTACGGGTGGTATAGGTATAAGTTCTATGGGCATTGAACTTAATGACCGTTTCTACATAACGGCTAATAACAGTTTCTCCAACCCCAAATCCCCCACATACAAAGCCAATTACAATTCTCTAGTTTCTCCCCATTTTGCTTTAAATAAAGTTTTCAGTAAAGTGGTGTCGACCTATGCATCCTATAGCAAGGGATACAAAGCGCCCGTAAGCTCATATTTTTTTATACCGCTGACAGGGCAATTAAATACAGCCCTGAAACCGGAGGAAGGAACGCAAATTGAGATTGGCACAAAAGGTACGCTGCTTCACGAAAGGTTGTTCTACCATGCCGCTGTTTTCAATACCGTTTTTGCCAATAAAATGACCGTAGTAGCAGTACCGAACGCCGCCAATACTGCTACATCCTACACTTATGTAGCTAACGGCGGCGAGCAAGATAACAAGGGATTTGAGGCACTGGTGAAGTATGTAGCCTATCAGTCTGCAACAAGCATATTGAAATCTGTTGCTCCATTTGCCAATTTTACTTATTCTGATTTCGAGTATAAAAATTTTAAATTCCAGCAGTTGAGCAGTGATAAGAAAAGCGCTGTGATAACAGACTACTCAGGCAAAAAGGTAGCAGGGGTATCCCCTGTAACCGTAAATGCAGGTGTTGATGTTTTAACAAAGCAGGGGCTTTACGGGAACGTGAACTACTCTTACCGCGATGCTATGTATTTTACCTCTGATAACCTGAATAAAACGAAAAGTTATTCGCTGTTGAATGCAAAAATTGGCTTCCAACACACCTTTTTCAGCCATCTATCTATTGATGCATTTTTTGGAGCAAATAATATGACCGGCACACAATATCCGTTCATGGTATTCTTAAACCAGTTGCCTGATGCCTATTTGCCCGCTCCAAAAGAAATAAATTATTTCGGTGGTTTAAATGTGAAGTATACTTTTTAAGTTTCATATTCCCCGAGTCTCTGTTTTGCGGGACTCGGGGAATTTTATGCAAAAGAGTTAACGTTTCTGCGGTTGGTGGTCTTTCTTCTGAATCTTTTTCTTGACACTCGCGAATTGGAGCGATATGCTTGTATATGTGTTCTGTTATACATTGTTTCAACTTTAGTCCCCTGATTGCCGCCACTTCCGTCACTAGCCAAGCCACGCAATGGAGATATTGGCGGTGACAATCTATCATTACGTTTACGGTTTCAAATAAGCATCAAAGTAATCGCTTACTTTTTGCATCAGGTGTACACGGTCTTTGCCGCGCACATTGTGCTCATAGCCGGGGTAAACGAAGTAATCCACCTGCACGCCCTCATCCACGCACTTTTTCAGGAAGTTGATGCTGTGCTGCCACACCACTACATTGTCTTGGGTGCCGTGTATGAGCAGTAGCTTGCCTTTCAGGTTCTTTACTTTGTCCAGCAGGTTGGTGCTTGCATATCCTTCGGGATTCTCGCCGGGTGTGTCCATATACCGCTCGGTGTACATCACCTCATACATTTTCCAGTCCATTACCGGGCCGCCGGCCACACCGCACTTAAATACGCCGGGGTGTTTCAGCATCAGCGAGGTGGTCATAAACCCGCCATAGCTCCAGCCATGCACGCCCATCCTGCGGGCATCCACATAGGGCAGTGTTTTCAGGAACTCCACACCTCTTAGCTGGTCGCGCAGCTCCACCTCGCCGAGCCGCCTGAAGGTGGCCTGCTCAAACTCAATGCCGCGGTTCTTGCTGCCACGCCCATCCATAGTGAACACCACATAGCCATGCTGCGCCATATACTCATACCACAGGTTGCCACTCTCAGGGAACTGGTTGTGCAGCAACTGCACATTAGGTCCGTTATACAGGTACACGATAACGGGGTATTTCCTAAGCGGGTTAAAATTGGTAGGCAGTATCAGTTTTCCATATAGTGTTGTTACACCATCATCGGCCAGTAGCTCTATATTTTTCACCATCGGGCGGTCATACTCTGCCAGCGGGTCGGGCGACCTTACCAGCATTTTCTCATAGCTGCCATCGGTGGCCCTTATCACGCTGTTCTTAGGTATCCCTTCCCCGCTATATACGTCAAACACATACTTGCCGTCGTCGCTGCACAATGCACTGTGCATTCCCACACCCTTATCTATGCGTGTCATATTGCCATTGTCTAGGCTCACCGAATAAATATGTTTCTCCATCGGCGATTCTTTGGATGCGGTAATGATGATGTTGCCTTTTTCTTTGTCTATGCCCACCAGTTCGTTCACCACCCATGCGCCACGCGTCACCTGCCTTATTAGTTTTCCACCAGTGGTATAGAGGTACAGGTGCTCATAGCCGTCGCGCTCACTCCACCACAGGAAACGGTTCTCCATACCGGGAATAAAAGTAAGCGGGTGCGTGGGGTGTACATACTCCCTGTCACTTTCCTCAAACAAAGTGCTCACCAGCATACCTGAGTGCGCATCGTATTTATTAAGTGTGAGGTGGCTTTGCCCGCGGTTGAGTATGCCTATGTAGATGTGTTTTTCATCGGGACTCCATGTCACGCAGGTGAGGTAATGGTCTTTGGGCGTGCCGGTACGCATGGTAACGGTCTTACCTGTTTTAGGGTTATACACGCACAATGTCACCTCGTGCGATGTGCCGCCAGCCATAGGGTATTTGATGAGGTCGACAGTGGCTGGTGTTTCGTTCCACTTCACTATGGGGTAATCTTTTACCATAGTCTGGTCCATGCGGTAGTAGGCGAGGTAATTACCTTTCGGCGAAAAAAATATGCCCCCATCTATCCCGAATTCATCCCTGTGCACAGATTGCCCGCATACTACATTTTTGTTCCGCTCTTTTGTTACTGCTACTTTGCCTTTTTCCTTCGTCCACAGCCACAGGTTATTATCAATAGTATAGGCTATTTTCCTGCTCTTATCTACCTTTACATTTTCTGCTTTTTCGGGCAGGGTCGCCATTTTGGCAGTAGCCCAGCTCATATTACCTCCCAGTGTGGCCAATACCACATCCTTATCCTTCTGAAACCAGGCATTGTTCCTATCCAGCCATTTAATGGCGGGAGTTACGTATTCTTTACCTTTTGGGCCATCTGTTTCTATTGCAGGTACTGTCACGCTCTTGCCGCTTGCATGGTCGGCTACCGTCCAGGCATCCTTGTCGCCGGTTTTCTCCACCTGCCAGAAGTTATGCGTTCCCGGCTGCCATGATGCGCCTTTCACGCCTTTTGTGGCGAGTGTGGTACTCATGCCATTGGTGGCTTCGGCTATCGTAAATTGCCTGGTTTGGGCAAATGAATCCGCTGAAATAATAATCGCACCCGCAAGCAGGAACCCTGATATCCTAATATTCATATTGAAAAATTAACCCAACAAACATAAGGTAAATACCCCCATAAAAAAAGCCCCCTAATGCGGGGGCTTTTCAAATATTATAAATAAGCTATTACAGTTGGTCGTAAATCGGTGCATCCACGTTCCTGTAGATACCATAGTACTGGTAAGATTTATGGCGGTAGCCTTTCTTAATGTACACATCGGTATCCGTATCTTCAGGTATAGTAACCCAAGAGTGGCGCTTGCTCAGCAACCAGCGGTAAACACAGACTGTGTTAGAACCACGGCGCGTAAGTGCATAAAACTGCAGGTGCTTTTGAGTGTAGCCGTTCTTCAGCATCTGGTCGTCGGTAAACTCATCCTCCGCTACGCTGATGTGTGCACGGCTCACGGGATTGAACCAGCCATTTACGGCTACTCTGCCCGGCCCCGGTGTGCGGTAGCCCCAAAACATCAGGGTCTTATCTGACCAGCCCCAGTTAATCAATTGTCCGTCCTGATATTCGCCATCAGCTACCGTACAGAATTGCTGATCTTCAGGAATATACCAACGGAATACCCGTACAAGGTCATCTTGCCCGAAGGATGTGTTGGTGAATAATAACGCTGCCAGAACAGTTGTAAATACAATAATGGTTCTTTTCATGTGGTCTTATTTTCAAAATTGCACCCAAAATACATAAAAATTTTGTTGCCTTGCAAATTATTATCCCAAAATTTTTTTTTAATGGTATGAAATGTAGGTACAAATCGGGATTTATACCAATAAAATCAGGCATTTACACCCGCTGATGCTGATTGCTGGTCAGTCAATTTTCGCTTATATGCCGCTATAACGGCCCAGTAAACAAAAAAACAAACGATCCATATGTATACCGTATAGTTATTCAGGTAAGGAATATAGGCGCAAACCTGTACGATTGCTAATGCAAATCCGGCATACAATGTTGGCTGTTTCCTTGATATTCCATTGTCATTCAACTCCAATTCTATTGACTTTGCAAGCCTTACGGCCACTACAAATTGCCAAACCGTACTGAAAAGAGGTATTAAAAGGAGCCATCCGGCATATGCCGGAAGTTTTCGGTTATTCGACTTTATTGCCTTGAGGGTATTTTGTATAGAAAGGCAGAAAAGTATAGCCGGGATAGAGAGAACTGCCAAAAAAATCAGAAATGTCCCTGCATTGGCAAAAATTTCTTTGTCCATTGTTTAAAAATTTAAATAAAATTAATAAAAACCGCCCAATGTTGATATCCCGTCTTGATTATAAGCCCGATATTACGGCTTTCTAAATTGCCCCCTTTGCTGTAACTTCGCAACCCTTTTTGCTATCATCTGTTATAATATTGCCAAGCTGGCAGTCAAAAAACGGATTGCATGGTTTTTGATACATAGAAAGGACTATTAAACCTGCGGGTTTTAACTTTTAACTTTTGACTTATATAAAATGATCGGTTTTCTCTCAAAAATATTCGGCGGCAGCAAGTCTGATAAGGATGTAAAACGCATACAACCCTTAGTTACCGAGATAAACAGCTTTTACACCCAATACCAGTCGCTCTCGAACGACCAACTCCGCGACAAAACACTGGAGTTCAAGAGGCGTATACAGGAGCACCTTACAGATATAGACGCGCAGATAGCTGATAAAAAGGCAGAATCGGAGGTGGGTGACGCTGATGATATTCAGGGCCGCGAAGCCATATACAATGAGGTGGACAAGCTGGTAAAAAAGCGCGATGAGCAGATAGAAGAAATTCTGCGCGCTATACTACCCGAGGCTTTTGCCGTAGTAAAAGAAACCGCGCGCCGTTTTAAAGAGAGCACAGAGGTGGTGGCCACTGCTACCGACCTTGACAGGCAACTGGCCACCTTTAAGAAACACATACGCATAGAAGGCGATAAATGTATTTACCAGAACACATGGGATGCCGCAGGCATAACCGTGACCTGGAATATGTTGCACTACGATGTGCAGCTGATAGGCGGTATAGTGCTGCACGAAGGCAAAATATCGGAAATGGCGACGGGTGAGGGCAAGACCCTGGTCTCTACCCTGCCGGCATACCTGAACGCACTTGCGGGTGAAGGTGTGCATGTGGTGACAGTGAACGACTACCTGGCACGACGTGACCAGGAGTGGAACGGGCCTATATTTGAATGGCTGCAACTGCGCACAGATTGCATAGACAAACACGAGCCAAACTCCGAACGCCGCCGCCAGGCATATCTTGCTGATATTACCTACGGCACCAACAACGAATTCGGATTCGACTACCTGCGCGACAACATGGTACACCACCCCAGCGAGATGGTGCAGCGCAAACACCACTACGCCATGGTGGATGAGGTGGATAGTGTACTTATTGACGATGCACGTACCCCGCTTATCATATCCGGCCCGATACCCAGGGGCGATGAACAGCAGTTTCATGCGCTGAAGCCCCGAATAGAAAGGCTGATGGAAGCCCAGCGAAAGGTGACCAACCAAGCACTGACAGAAGCCAAAAGGCTGATAGCAGAAGGCAAGACCGATAAAGAGACAGGCGGGCTTCAGTTGTTCCGCTCCTATCGCGGGCTACCTAAGAACAGCGCTATTATCAAATACCTGAGCGAGGAAGGGAATAAACAGATAATGCAGAAGACAGAGAACTACTACATAGGCGAGCATCAGAAACACATGCCTAAGGTAGATGAAGAACTGTACTTTGCCATTGATGAAAAAAACAACAGTGTTGACCTTACAGATAAGGGCATTGCCCTCATTACCGGTGCTGGTGAAGACCCCAACTTCTTTATACTGCCCGATATAGGGAGCGAACTGGCAGAGATAGAAAAGCAAAATGCCACACCTGAAGAAAAAGCACAACGCAAAGATGCCCTGCTGCAAGACTACGCTATAAAGGCCGACCGTATTCACTCCATACAGCAATTGCTTAAAGCCTACACCCTTTTTGACAAAGACATTGAGTATGTAGTAATGGACGGCAAGGTGAAAATAGTGGATGAGCAGACAGGCCGTATACTTGATGGCCGCCGCTATAGCGACGGACTGCATCAGGCCATAGAAGCAAAAGAAAATGTGCAGGTGGAAGCGGCTACACAAACATTCGCCACCGTTACACTGCAGAACTACTTCCGTATGTTCCACAAGTTGGCAGGCATGACCGGTACAGCGGAAACGGAAGCGGGCGAGTTCTGGAGCATATACAAGCTGGACGTGGTGACGATACCTACCAACGTATCCGTTATCCGTAAAGACCAGCAGGACCTGGTGTACAAGACCAAGCGCGAAAAATATAAAGCGGTAATAGACGAGATAGAAGCACTGCGCGCCATAAACCGGCCAACGTTGGTGGGCACGACATCGGTGGAAGTATCGGAACTGCTGAGCCGTATGCTGCAGCAGAAAAAGATACCCCACAATGTACTGAACGCCAAGCAGCACGCCCGCGAGGCGCAGATAGTGGCAGAAGCAGGCCTGCCAGGCGCGGTGACCATAGCCACCAACATGGCGGGCCGTGGTACGGATATCAAACTAGGGCCGGGCGTGAAGGAAGCCGGTGGCCTTGCCATCATTGGCACAGAACGCCACGAAAGCCGCCGTGTAGACCGCCAGTTGCGTGGCCGTGCAGGCCGCCAGGGCGACCCAGGAAGTTCACAGTTCTTCGTATCACTGGAAGACGACCTTATGCGCCTCTTCGGCTCTGAACGCATTGCCGGCCTTATGGACAAAATGGGCCATAAAGACGGAGAAGTGCTGCAGCACAGCATGATATCCAAATCCATTGAACGCGCACAACGCAAGGTGGAGGAGAACAACTTCGGGATGCGCAAGAACCTGCTGGAGTATGACGATGTGATGAACTCACAGCGCGACGTTATCTACAAGCGCCGCAGGCACGCCCTGTTTGGCGAGCGCCTGGCTATAGACCTTGACAATGCCATGTATTCGGTGTGCTTAGGCTATGCCGAGCAATATGCCGAGAACAGAGATGTGGAGACCTTCAAAATAGAGGTAATGAAACATCTGGTGGTGGAGCCAGAAGTAAGCGCTGATGTGCTGCAAAAAGCAGATGTGAATACCATAGCAGATGCCCTCTACAACCAGGTAAAAGAATACTACCACCGTAAGATGAACGCCCTGTGCGAGCACATGATGCCGACGCTGACACAGATACACACAGAGAATGGCGACAAGATTGATAACATAGCTATTCCATTCACCGATGGCATACGCGGTATGCAGATATATGTGGACCTGAAAGAAGCGGTAGCCCATAATGCAACGCCGGTAGTGAATACCCTGGAGAAGAACATGACCCTGGGCATGATTGATGACTCGTGGAAAAACCACCTGCGCGCAATGGACGACCTGCGCACATCGGTGCGCATGGCCTCTTACGAGCAAAAAGACCCACTGCTCATCTACAAATTTGAAGCCTTCAACCTCTTTAAGCAGATGCTGGTGGAGACCAACCGCAATATTATCTCCTTCCTACTGCGCGCGGGCATACCGATACAGGAAGCGCCGCCACAGGCTGTAAGGGCTCCGCAGCAGCACACCGACATGAGCCATATGCGCGTGAACAAAGCAGAGATAGATGCCCGTGGGCAAGCCTATGCCGCCGACGAAGAAGACTACTACACCGAAACACCCGACCCGGAGCCCGTAAGGCGCACACCTGTGCAGGCCGGCCCCAAGATAGGCCGTAATGACCCCTGCCCCTGCGGTAGCGGCAAGAAGTATAAAGCCTGCCATGGGAAGGGATTGGCTGGATGATAAGTTGATTGATTAATTAGTGAAACAACGCCTCCTGTAATGGAGGCGTTGTTGTGTATAAGTTTAGTGTTGCATACATATTTTTGTCAGAGGGCGATGGAGAGGGAGGTTGTCGCTACAAAATTGGTATTTGCGGGAGAGTTATTGTGATCAGAGAAAATGGCATCGGCACTGCTGTACATTTTTCCTTCTATGCGCCAGAGTACATTGTTCATTATGTAGTAGTCGAGATTGAGGGAGAGGCCTGATGTTTTGAAACCATTGGGTGTGGTAACAGGTATCATCACACTATTCTCATCAAGGTAATACTCACCCCTGAGCGCAATAGCGGTCTTGCCGGTGGGCTTGTAGCGGAGGATGAGCGCCGAGCCGAGCCAGTTTCTCCAAGTGCTGCTGCCGAAGGATTGCTGCTCCATGCCATAGTCGATACCGGCAAGGATGCCGAACCTTGCAGTGGGCTGGAAAACTCCGTAAAAGTTGTGGAAGAGCCTTGTGCGGCGGGCGCTATCGGGATAGTCGTTGCCGAAAAATGTGCTGTAGTTGAGCGACAGTTTAGGTGAGGGGGTGAAGGTGACCTGCGTGCCGCCACAAACAGCAGAGTTGCCGGATACACGCTGAATGCGCTGCCAGCCATTCAAAGCAAGCAACTCAATGTACCACTTGCCGCCAGGCGTGGTGTAGCCAAGCGTGGCACCACTCTCGTAGTATGGAGAGTTGTCCGCGATGATACTTCTGGTGAGCGTCCAGCAGACATGGCTGTGGGCATTCTCAAAGCCGATGTGAGAGGAGAGGACACCTGCATCAAGCCAAATGTCGCGGGTTTTTGACAGTTTGATGCCCACATTTGCTTCGTAGATATTTTTGAGTACGCCGGGCTCGGCGGCATAGTTGGCATTCATGTATGTGCCGATGGCCAATGCCAGATTACCCCTTGCTCTTTCTGCATTGTAACTGGCTTTTATATAGCCTAGGTTTATGTTCACCTCGTTGTGCCTGTCGTATGAATAGACGAAGGGCGGTCTCCTGTTATTGTTTGGCTGGCTGAAATCATAACCATAGTATGCTTCGACAAAGCTTGAAAAAGTGAGCGGCTTATGAGCGGCAGAATCGGGCAGTGCAGTAAGTGTTGTTGCACCCATGACCGAGAAAAGCAGAAGCAGGAATATTTTGATTTTTACAGACATTTTTGGGTGGCACTTTGCAAATATAATTCAATGTTAAACATACATTTATACATTCATTTTTGCGCACTATCTGCACACTTTTTATTTAGATTTTGCGCACTATCCTACCCCTGCAAACTGCGCATGAGTATAGTGCCGGATAAAGGTCTTAAATGTTATTCGGGATACAAAATATAAAAAACATGCTGGTACAGTTACTGTACCAGCATGGAAAATGGTTCGACAAGCTCACCATCGCTTTGGGAAAGGGTTTGGGCGGATTTCAGTGTTTTTTTAGAGGGAGCAGGCGACCTCTCTCCGACCCTCTCCGAAGTAGAGGGAGATGCGGCGTATGTGCGAGAGCATGAGTAGAGACGGAATATTTCCGTCTCTACTCATAATGTGACTTGTTATATTATATCAATTCGATAGACCGGTTTACGAAACTGGTGAGCTCTGCACCTGTTAACATGCCTTGTGAGAGCATGGCGAGGTCGAACGCTTGTTTTGCGAGTTGCTTTTGCTGTGCTTCATCGCCTGAGTTGAGTATGCGGCTAACGAGCTTGTGATTCCCATTGATGGCTACTTTATAATTGTCGGGGAAAGCACCGAACATATTCATACCACCACCGCCCAGCGCTGCCATGTCTTTCATGCGGCGCATGAATTCGTCCATGGTCACGGTAACCGGCAGTTCATCGGGGCCGAGGGCCTCGACTTCCACCTTCATATCGGTGCGGTTGATGGCCTGCTCAAATATGCCCTTCACCTTGTCGCTCTCTTCGGTGGTGAGTACTGAACTTATCTTCTCGTCCTTGTCGATGAGTTTGTCTGCCACATCAGCATCAACACGCTTCACAGATGTTTTGTCCAGTTTGCGCTCCAGACTGCTGATGAAGTGGCCATCAAGCGGAGAGTTCATGAGCAGCACATCGTAGCTTTTTTTGTTGGCACTTTGAATGAATGAATCCTGCTTTGCGGGATCGGTGGTGTAGAGGTACACTACCGTGCCGTTCTTATCGGTCTGCACCGGGGCAACTTTATCTTTGTATTCGCCGAAGGTGAAATATTCGTTCTTTGTATTGCCCAGCAGCGCGAAATCTTTAGCCTTGTCGTAGAACTTGTCTTCGCTAATCATGCCGTATTTAACGAAGATGCCTATATCGCTCCATTTTTCTTCAAATGCTTTGCGGTCGGCCTTGAAGAGCTCGGCCAGCTTATCGGCTACTTTGCGGGTGATGTAGCTGTTTATCTTTTTCACATTGCTATCGGCCTGGAGGAAGCTGCGAGAGACATTCAACGGAATATCGGGAGAGTCGATGACACCGTGCAACAGCATGAGGAATTCGGGCACAATATCTTTTACCTCATCAGTAATGAATACCTGGCGGCTGAAGAGTTTTATCTTGTTGCGCTGGAACTCCATATCATTCTTCACCTTGGGGAAGTAGAGCACGCCGGTGAGGTTGAATGGATAGTCGACATTGAGGTGTATCCAGAAGAGCGGGTCTTCGCTCATAGGGTACAACTCGCGGTAGAAGGAGAGGTAATCCTCATCTTTGAGGTCGGCAGGGGTTTTGGTCCAGATGGGTGAGGTATTGTTGATGAAGTTGTCAACATCAATTTCTTTGCGTTTTGTCTTGCCTTCTTCATCCACACCATCGTCAACATATTCTTTCTTAGTACCAAAGCGAACGGGAACAGGAAGGAATCGGCAATATTTTTCGAGTATGCCCTCGAGCTTGTATTTATCAAGGAATTCTTCGGAATCGGTATTTACATGCAGTATGATGTCAGTACCACGCTGTGTGCGGGTACCTTCTGTTATTTCAAACTCGGTGCTGCCATCACATATCCAGCGGGCGGGTTGCGCGCCATCCTGATAGCTGAGGGTTTGTATCTCAACCTGATCGGCGACCATGAAGGCGGAATAAAAGCCGAGACCAAACTTACCTATTAGCTCGTTGGCATCTTTTGCGTCCTTGAATTTCTCCACAAATTCTTCGGCACCGGAGAAGGCTATCTGGTTGATGTATTTTTTAATTTCTTCCGCCGTCATACCGATACCATTATCTGATATGGTGATGGTCTTTTTATCGGCATCGAAAGCCACATCTACCACAGGGTCGCCAACTTCACTGTTATACTGCCCCATGGAAGCGAGGCGTTTAATCTTCTGCACCGCATCAACGGCATTGGAAACGAGCTCGCGGAGGAAAATCTCATTATCAGAATAAAGGAATTTCTTGATAATGGGGAAAATGTTCTCGGTGTGTATGGATATGTTGCCTTTTTCCTGCATATTATTCGGGAATTTATTATTTGGAATTTGGATTGTTTATAGGGAGACAACAATTTATGTTCCAAAGGGTGTTTTTTTGCCAAAATGACAGGAAAACCTCTCCCCGACCCTCTCCGAAGGAGAGGGAGGTGTTTTCTATCCTGCCGGTGATTTTTTGGCCAGGAAGGAAATTACCGTATTGAGTTTGTTACCTTTGGGGCAAATCTGAACAAATGACATTTCTGACGGTAATTTTATTAAAAATATTTTTCTTTTTTGCGCCACAGCAAGCCCAGAATATACCCGCCAGCATCTATGACTTTAAGGTAGCCGGACTGACAGGAGGTACTATAGACTTTTCTAAATACAAAGGCAAGAAAATCCTTATAGTAAACACGGCATCGGAGTGCGGGTATACGCCGCAGTATGCCGACCTGCAGGCGACCTATGAAAAATATAAAGGCAAATTGGTGATAGTGGGATTTCCGGCTAATGATTTCGGGAAACAGGAACCGGGGACGAACCAGGAGATAGAGGTTTTCTGTAAAAAGAATTACGGGGTAACCTTCCCGATGGCTGCGAAAATAAGCGTGAAGGGTGATGAGAAAGCACCAATCTATGTGTGGCTGACCGAACAGAAATACAATAAGCTGAAGGACAGCGAGGTGAAATGGAATTTCCAGAAGTACCTGATAGATGAACAGGGAAAGCTGATAGCTGTTTTTCCGCACAGGATGAAGCCAACAGATGCGGAAATAGTGGCGGCGATAGAGAAGTAAATTAGCCAATTCTATAATTTGCCAATTCGGCAATTGTACAGTACAAAAACAAAAATCCCCGCTAATATGGTATTAGCGGGGATTTTTTGAGGTCGAAAGCGGACGTGTACACGCTTTATCCGCCTATACACATTTGTACTTACATATACTTTGAAAGCATTTACAGCAAAGGGTTTCAGAAAATATACAATTTATACAACTATGTTTTAAGTATAATAGAATATAATAAAAGTGTACCGCACTATGTACCGCATATTCAGTTTATACTTACCTTTACTTGAAATTACTAAACACATAAAGTATATGAAAGTTACCTTTTATCTCGAAAGTCCCAAAGGCACAAAACGCAATATGGATGGCTTATCTCCAACAGCAATATTTGCACGTATCAGCTATGACGGATATCGGCTAAAATATTACACTCCTGAAACAATACTACCAAAGTTTTGGAATGGAACTGCTAAACCACATCGGGCAAAAGAAACTACTAAGTTCCCCGAATATCCTGAATTTAATAAACGACTGGACAACATAGAAGCAGCGGTAAAAAATGTTATACGAAAATATGCCAATGATAACGACAACAAATTACCTACCCCAGCGACTTTAAAACCAATGTTGGATATTGCAATTAGAGAAAATGGCAAAGTATATCGTGAAACTTTTATGAGTTTCTTTGATAAATTTATAAAAGATAGTGAAGCAGGAATACGACTAACAAAGAAAGGGAAACCCATAACATCTGGCACAATCAAGACATACTATACTACAAAAGTTTGTTTAGAAAATTATCAAACTTATAGTCGCAAATCTGTTGACTTTGACAATATAGATATTAATTTCTACAATGACTTTACAAAATATCTCACAATAAAAATTAAGCAATCAACAAACTATATAGGCAAGCATATCAAAGTAATTAAGACTGTTTTGCATGAAGCGACTGAACAAAAGATAAATACAAACCTATCATTTAAAAGTAGGGGCTTTACGACAATATCCGAAGAAGCAGATACAATATATCTACCTGAACATGAATTACAAGAATTAGCTAACTTGGATTTGAACGACAATCCACGATTGGATAAAACAAGGGACTTGTTTTTAATAGGCTGTTATACAGGTTTAAGATTTTCAGATTTGTCAACCCTAACTCCTGAACAAATAAATAAAGGAATGATTACAATAACTCAAATAAAGACTGGTGATAGAATTGTAATACCCGTGCATGATACAGTAAATAAAATAATGCACAAATATAACGGTGAACTACCAACAGCAGTAAGCAACCAAAAAACAAATGCAGCATTAAAAGACTTGGCGCAAAAATGCGATGGGTTAAAAAAAGAAGTAAGTATCTCGTTTACAAAAGGTGGAATTTTAGAAACGAAGATCCTCGGAAAATGGAACTTAGTTACTACGCATACAGCACGCCGTAGTTTTGCAACTAATCAATTTCTAAATGGAGTACCGACACTTAGCATAATGGCGATAACAGGCCATCGGACGGAAAAAGCCTTTATGAAATACATAAAAGTTACCCCAGATGACCATGCTAAAATTATGCAAAGTATTTGGGCTGAAAGAAAAAAGAATGTAAAAAGGATAGCAATATAAGATGAAAAATAAACGAAGTAAACAAACCAGCTTGCATGTATCTTTCATACAAGGGAATCTATCTGATTCGGAATTTATTGCAGGGATTAAGGTATTTGAAAGGTATCCAATCCCCTCTTTATCGAATGAGGAATATTTAAAGCTGGATAAAAGTGTTAGGAACCACACACAAGAACACTTAATCGAAATAACACGAACAGATTTGGGCGAAAGCAGAAATTTTAGTGTATTATACTACGCAGAATTAATACTCGAAGGTTTTTTAGATGCTGTGGATAAAACAGAACATTTCAATGAAAAAATGTTAATCCTAATAAATGCTAAACGCAGAATAAATTCCTTAGAAGATTCTTTAATTAAATTTGAAAAATATGACTTCACAAGATTATACAAAAGAATAAACGATTCGATTGAATACCTGAAAAATCGGAAAGAATATGAATTAGCACCAATAAAATCAACTACGGTTAGTGAGGCGAGTATTAACAAGCCTACTCCTCGACAATTAGCATTTTATACTTACTTCCTTATCCAAAGCAATTCAATCGAACCTTTTATACCTTTGCAGAAAAATAAACAGGTAAAAGAACTTTGTAAAAAATATGGCGGAGTAGATTCTACCAATTTTCAAAAACACTTCAACCTTATCAATAAAAATTATAAAGAGAGGAGAAAAGGAACATCATTCAATATCACTGATTTAAAAATTGTCTGCGAAATGCTAAAAGAAAGCCCTAACGCCTTAATCATAGCAAAACAAACTTTGAAAGAGGCTGACGAAAACAAAAGCTAAATGTTGTGGTAACTACCATAAAGTACCATAAACGAAAAAAGGGGTATAATTAAGTCAACTTTTGCAAGAGCAAGTAAATAAAAAACTTGCCTTGCAATATGGATAACGTACAAATTACTTCACTCGAACAGGTACCTGCAGGGTTAACTTTGCTCCTTAGAAGAATAACTGATTTAGAAAATAAAATCGGTGTTCCTACAACAGTATCAATCATTCCACAAGCTGACGAATTACGCACCCGTAAAGAAACTGCAAAGAGGTTAAACATTACACTTGCTACTCTCAACGAATACACAAAATCAGGCAAAATAGTTGCCAATCGCATAGGCAACAGAGTCCTCTATAAAGAGAGTGATATTCAAAATGCTTTAAAGAAAGTAATCATTTCAAAGTCTAAGTAAAATATTTTCAATGAAAGAACTGGAAAATAAATTACTTGAGAACCTTAATGATAATGTGGCAAAGCCGTCAAACGAAAATTCGATATTATTAAAGCACGCAAGTAATCCACCTGATAAAACAGAACTTGATAAGCATTTACATAGCTCAAGAATAAACCCTACAGATGTTATTGATGCGCCACCAGTTTGCCTGCAAGTAATAGAGGGTGAAAATGCAATTGACATTTGTACGTTAGGCAATTTTTCATTAGCAATAGGTAAGGCAAAGAGCAGAAAAACATATCTGGTATCATTGCTTTTTTCGATTGTTATCGGATACCGTACAAACAAATTTTCAGGTGGATTAAACTCGGAAAAAAATATCGGTTTATTTTTTGACAGCGAACAAAGTAGATTTCATGTTCAGAAATTGTTGCATAGAATTTGTAAACTACTGGGCAAACAAAATCCTGATAACATCAAAGTTTATTCGCTAAGAAAATATACTCCACAAGAAAGGCTACTCCTAATTGAACATGCTATTTACTCAAACGACAAAGTGGGTTTTGTTATCATAGACGGAATAAGAGATTTAATTACCTCAATAAACGATGAGGAACAAGCATCGATGATAGCCAGTAAACTATTAAAATGGACGGAGGAAAAATCAATACACATTATGGTAGTCCTGCACCAAAATAAAGGAGACAACAATGCAAGAGGTCATGTTGGCGCTGAATTGACAAATAAAGCTGAAACAGTAATATCAATTACTAAAAAAGAAGATGATAAAACAATTTCTATTGTGGAACCAGAGTATTGCCGAGACAAAGATTTCAGCCCTTTTGCATTTACGATAAATGCAGAAGGACTACCCGAAATAGTCGAAGATTGGGAAAATCAAACTAAATTAAAAAAGAAAAACTCACAGGAAACTAACGACAAATATATTTACCAACTGCTCACGCTATGTTTTGCCACGAAAAGCAAACTAATGTATTCCGAATTGTTAGTTGAACTGAAAAATTCATACCCCATAAAGTACAACAAATCGATTGGCGATAATAGAGCAAAAGCGATTATTACTTATTGTAAAAGCAACAATTGGCTAATTCAAGAGTTGCAAAACACTCCATACACTTTAGGCAAGTTTAGCGAATAGTGGTTTAGTTTACCCCCTTAGACATAAGGGGGTAAACTATTAAACCATTTTATTAAACAAGTTTAAAGCATTAAACCGCTAATAGAAATATTTATGTTAGATACATATTACGAGGCAATAAAAAACAGGGCGGATATAGTTGAGGTTATCAGTCATTTTGAGCAACTAAAATCCAAAGGCACCAACTATGTTTGTAAATGTTTTTTTCACAATGAAAAAACAGCATCATTTACAATTAGTCGTGCAAAGGGCAGGTATCATTGTTTTGGCTGCGGAGTTGGTGGAGATGTAATAAAATTTATTCAGGAGCATAAAAAATTAAGCTATCGGGACGCAATGAACTGGTTAGGAGATTTCTACAATTTGCAAAACAGCGATGGCATACAAAATAAATTTAAAGACAGTCTTCAAGATATTGCAATCACACATAAACCTGCATCCCTATTTATTCCAAAGGACATTTTTTATAAATCTTTGACCGACTACAAAAATAATAATTTCGTTAAGTTCCTACATACTCTCTTTGAACCCTTTGTAGTCAATATGCTGATTGACAAATACTACATAGGCACATCAAAATACTTTTCCGGCGGCTCTGTATTTTGGCAAATTGACAGGGATGAAAATATTCGGTACGGTAAGATAATGGAATATAATCCTCAAAATGGAAAAAGAATTAAAGACCCTTATGATAAAATTATGAGCGTAAATAGTGCAATAATTAACAAGCTCAGGCGAGAGAATACGCCCCTTCCCGATTGGGTCATTAAATATGATGCGCAAAGCCCTAAACCACAGGTTCTATTTGGGCTTCACTTAATCCAAGAGGATTTACATAAACCTATCGCAATAGTAGAAAGTGAAAAAACAGCAATAATCGCAAGCGTATTTATACCGTCATTTATTTGGATGGCAACAGGCACTAAAGGAATAATGAAATACAATGATAAGGGCAAATTAAATTCAATACCTGAAACGCTAAAGGAAAAATTCAAACCGTTAACGGGACGAAAAATATTATTAGTCCCAGACCTGGGCGCAATCGAAGATTGGCAATACTTGGCATCTGAACTTTCAAACGCAATGAAAATATCTGTGTCGGGTCTAATACAGTCATTAGCTAAAAATTATTCATTGCCCGACAAGTCTGATCTGTGCGATTATATGACAAGCGGTGCAGCACGTAATAAAATCATACAGGAATTTATTGATGAAATAATATTGAGAAACCCTCAAACAGAAAGCGAGCATTGCGAAATATGGTTAGAGTTTTCAGAAAGAGGATTGAGAAGAATCGACCAACAAAAAGCATATAAAGATTTAATAACAAGACACGATTATGAAATAGTATCTAATTGAAACAATTCAGCTTCATTACAATACAAACAAATAAACTAAATTCTTGCAAAGCCCTTTTTAAGCCAAAATAAGCCATTCACACAATAGCCCGCACACTACCAACCGAATAGTAAAAGGGGGGAAATAATAGCACGCTATACCCTAAAATGTTCAAATTAAGCGGTTACTTCTATTTGTTGTATTTTAGCATCACAAAATGATATAAGGAATGGAAACATAAATAAAGATTAGACTATTTAAGATTGTTGTATTACACTTGGTGTTGCAGTTTCAGAATCGCCAGTTCTAAAAAGAATCCAACGCAACTCAATGGATGTAGTACGCCTCACGGCGTAACTGTGTCTTTTGCGTTGGGTAGGTTCTGGCGAACCTTGAAACTGTAAGAGAATTTCAGTTACGCTATTTTTTTATGAGAACACTTTTATTATCGTTGACGGTTTTGTTTTTATTTTCCTGTAATGATGCGATTGAAGGCTCAAAAGTAAGTTCGTCTGATTCCCTCAGTCATAATGAATTTATGAAAGCGGATACTGTCGAAATAAAAAAGCAGGAGCTTGATAAAAGTAATTCATCTGGTTTTGCGGATGTAACAGACCACACAACAACAAAAACACCCAACTATAAAATACTTCATTCGGATTACGATAACGGGAATACAGTATATGAGTATTCAATTCTAATAAGTCCTGTTAACCTTAACACAGTTAGCTACAAATCAGACGTAAAAGCAATTTTAGATGATATTGCAAAGCAAAAAGGCACTGTTGATTTTATAGCTTGGGTATATGATAATCCCAAAGCGGCAACTTTAAATTACAACGACTTAAATAACGGCCAGCGTTTATCGTCTTTGGAAAAAAAAACAGTTAATGAACACTTAGTAGCAGTATATGAAGGTAAATTAGTTGATAGGTATGGAAAGCAAAACGAAACAGGAAGCACTTACACTATTGATTTCTACATGGGCTTAGATGCAAGTGAAGTAGGACAGCACACGGCATGGAAAGAATCATCAAAAGGAGATAGAAATTACTTACCAAATCAATAAAAATTAAAAAACGAAGAAAATTTATCAAATTATGGGTTTTTAAAACAACTTTTATGAAAAGGATATTATTTACTTTATTAATTCCGTCAACACTTCAGGCACAGTCATGGATTACAGTTGGTACAGCAGGATTCTCCGCAGATACTGCATTGTACATTTCCATTGCCGTTGATGGAAGCGGCACACCTTATGTAGTTTACTCAGATGTGTCAACGGCAATTCATGGTCGAGCAATAGTGAAAAAATATAGCAGCGGTAGTTGGGTAACTGTTGGAGGAACTGCATCTTCGGGAAAGGCACAATATACAAGCATAGCAATCAATAGCAGCGGCGTTCCCTATGTTGCATACAAAGATTGGAATGCAGGGTTTCAACCTGCATCTGCCCGTAAATATAATGGTAGTAGTTTTGTGGATGTCGGGTATTGTTGCTTTTCAACAGGTGCAGCAGCATTTACTTCTATTGCAGTCGATGCAAGCGGTATACCTTATGTAGTCTATCAAGATTATATGACAGGGGGTAGTGGTGCTACTGTAATGAAATATGTCAGCAGTAGTTGGATAGGCGTTGGTAGCGCAGGTTTTTCAATTAGTTCAGCCAATTTTACTACTATTGCTATTGATGGAAGCAGTACACCTTACGTAGCTTTTATGGACGGGGGAAATGGGAATAAAGCGACTGTGATGAAGTATAATGGCAGTAGTTGGCTTAATGTCGGAGCCGCTGGGTTTTCTTTATCAACTGCATATTTTACTTCAATAGCTGTAGACGGCAGTGGAATTCTTTATATAGCTTATCAAGATTGGGCTAACAGCAAAAAAGCAACCGTTATGAAGTACAATGGTAGTAGTTGGGTAAGCGTTGGTAGCCCTGGCTTTTCTGCGGGGCAAGCAGATTGGACTTCAATTGCAATAGACGCGAGTGGTGTGCCTTATGTTGTATATAGCGATGGAGGTAATGGGAATAAAACAACAGTAATGAAATTCAATGGTAGTGTTTGGGTGAATGTTGGAAGTGCAGGATTTTCGGCGGGAGCTACACAATACACGTCAATCGGAATAGATGGAAGTAACACGCCTTATGTAGCTTATATGGATGGAGGAAATGGGAATAAAGCTACAGTAATGAAAATGTCATATCCAAGTGAAATACAGAGACCATTAATACCTGCCCTAAAAATATTCCCCAATCCAAACATGGGAAGATTTACAATTGAGACAACGCATGAAGAAAATCAGGTGTTCATTTATGATGTGTATGGGAAAACGATTTACAAAAATGACTTTGGTACTGGAAAAACAGAAGTGAATCTTACAAGCTGTCCATCCGGGATATATTTTGTAAAAGTCAACGGTGAGGTGAAAGTGATGAAGAAGGAATAATACTAATTCTACGTATGAAGGCTGTATGCGAAATGTTGCGGCTTATCGGAAAAACCGGAAAAATTTATGTGTGAACTACCGTGCATCAAAACGCTTAAAAAGACGTTAAATTCACTTTTGCTAATCTATTCTACACGCACGTATGAGGCAATAAGTTATTTTTTTTATAGTTAACTATTGTTATAGCAACTTGTAAGGCTGTTTGAAAATAGTAAGCAACGTTTTGAAAGTCTTATAAAGTTTGTCTAAACTAAAAGCAACTGTACCGTAAAGTGTACCGCAATAAAAAATAACGCCTCGCAATCAATTGATTTACAAGGCGTTACTAATTTTTAGAGAGGTCGAAAGCGGATTCGAACCGCTGTAGCAGCTTTTGCAGAGCTGAGCCTAGCCACTCGGCCATCCGACCGTGGGTGCAAATGTAAGATAAAAAGTTAAAAAGGTGAAGGGTTAAAGAGTTAAAAAGCAAGAACATATTTTCTTTAACTAAGCATTTTCACCATACTTATGACAACCTTTTTTACTTTTTCACATTTTAGCCAATTAACCTTTTAGTTAATCAACTACATTTGCACACATGTATCCCGATTTCCAGTATTTATTACAGGCGCTGTTTGGCACTGACATGCCGCAATGGCTGAGTCTTTTCAAAACATTTGGTTTCTTAGTGGCACTGTCGTTTATAGGTGCGGCATGGACTATGGGCCAAGAACTGAAAAGGAAAGAAAAGCAGGGCCTGCTGCAGCCGGAAGTAATAACTATGACGCTTGGGCTACCGGTGACGAAAATGGAACTGTTTTTTTCGGCACTGGTGGGTTTTATCATCGGGTATAAAGTAGGGGGCATATTTACCGACATTGCTGAAGTATCTCCTGATCCCATGGGTTACCTGCTGTCTTTGAAAGGGAATATTTACGGGGGAGTGCTGGTGGCTGCTATCAGCACCTATGCAAAATATATTGAGAAGAAAAAACAACAATTGCCGGAGCCGGTGGTAAAAAGTGTTGCGATATATCCGCATGAGCGCATAACGGAAATAGTGGTGGTGGCGGCTGTGGGCGGCCTTGCGGGAGCTAAAATATTTAACGCATTAGAGACCTGGGACGATTTTATCAAAGACCCGATACGCAGCCTGACCTCATCGAGCGGTCTTACTTTTCTTGGCGGCCTTATCATGGCCACCCTGCTGTTTTATTTTTACAGCCGCAGGCATAAGATACCGTTCAAGCATTTATGTGATGCAGCAGCCCCCGGCATTATGCTGGCATACGGGCTGGGACGATTGGGCTGCCAGTTTTCGGGCGACGGAGACTGGGGTATATACAACACAGCCTACATCACCGAACCGGATGGCGCGCTACGGGCCACTACTGCCGCAGACGCGGGGCGCATAACACAGTTGATAGGCAACGAACCGCAGACATACTTTCCGGCGCCGGGCGGACTACCTCGGTGGCTATTCGGGATGAACTACCCACACAATGTGGGCTATGAGGGCATGGCGATACAGGGCTGTACCGGCGAATATTGCAATGTGCTACCGGTGAGCGTGTTTCCCACGCCTGTATATGAAGCGATTGTGTGCGTGATGTTGTTTTTTGTGCTGTGGGCAGTGCGCAAGCGTTTTACCCGCAGCCTGCAGATGTTTGGCACCTACCTGATACTGGTAGGTGTGGAGCGTTTCCTGGTGGAAAAGATACGCGTGAACTATAAATATGACTGGGGCTTTATACGGCCCACGCAAGCAGAAATCCTATCGGTAGTATTGGTGCTGCTGGGTGCGGGGCTGCTGCTTTTTTATAAGGAGAAACAGCAACTTGTAAAAAATGAATAACTTTATCCTGCTGTGATGCCCTATGTGCCTTTTCTTACATACAGAGCATGAATACAACCCAGATAAATTATCTTAACATCGGCCTGATGATACTTTCGTGCGTTATCGCATTCATCATACCCTTTGAACTGTTCCTTTTTTCATATGCCGTACTGGGGCCACTACACTACCTCACAGAAATTTCGTGGCTACACAAACGGCAATGTTTCAGCCCCGGCAAGAGAGATTTCATCATACTGGGGATTTTCGCATTGCTAATTACCATACCGAACATACTGCCGCATTTTTATCTGCTATGGGGACCCAAGGACACTGAGGGACGACCGATAGTAACACAGGATGTGGTTGACTTTGCCAACACCATCGGGAGTAGTGTACCCTCTATGATATTCGCATCATTTGCCGGGGCGGCACTGATGATACTTACCAAAAACACCGTGAAACGAATCGTTGGTTTTGTATTGATTGCCATTGTAGGGTATATGTTCCATACAGAAAAGTTCATGTTCATCACCTTTTCTGTGTTCCTGCCTACGCTGGTGCATGTATTTTTATTTACGGGAGTATTTATCCTGCTGGGCGCGCTTAAAAGCAAGAGCACATCGGGTATTCTGTCGCTTGTAGTATTTGTTTGCTGTGCTGCGAGCCTGTTTATCCTGTTCCCGAACATGATAACCACACCATCGACGTATGCTGCAAGAACGTATGATGCCAGCTTTCTGAATTACAGCAAGCAGATTTTCGACACCTTTTTACATAATCCTGCCGACAGAGATTTTATTTACACATCGAGCATGGGCGTGATGCTTGCCCGCTTCATTGCCTTTGCGTATACCTACCATTACCTAAATTGGTTCAGTAAAACATCCGTGATAAAATGGCACCTAATACCACGCAAATCGTTACTAATCATCCTTTTTATCTGGGCGCTGTCGTTAGCACTCTATTTCACGGACTATAAAACCGGGTTGATGACTCTGTACTTCCTTAGTTTCCTGCATGTGACATTTGAATTCCCTCTTAATTTCAGGTCATTCGGAGAGGTAGGCACCCACTTCAGATTATTGCTGAGCGGGGCATCGAAATCATAATCTGCCGGGGACAGCCAAAACGTCAGTACGGTTTGCAAGTTTAAAAACTTCGCCCATGGTATATGCATGTATGCCGACCACGTGCCTGAACGTGGCGTTTATCATTGCTTTGGCTACCTGTATGCCTTCTATCGGCTTCAGATAGCCGAGACCGGGAATAACCGACAAGGCGCGCATGATGCCGACACCTATTTTCTCACCAACCCTCACCTCGTACCTTGCGCCGGACAATATGCCGGGCCTGATAATGTGTACTGCCTCAAAAGGCAGCTTTTTTACATCCCTTTCGAGTTCGCCTTTCATTCTTGAGTAAAATATCTTTGAACCGGGATCTGCACCGGCAGATGATACGAGCACGTATTCCTTCACCTCGTTGCCTGCAGCGGCACGGGCAACCTGGTATTGGTAATGATAGTCTACTTTATACTGATTATCCTTACCCCCGGCCTTACGCAGGGTAGTGCCCATTGCCGAATACAGCACATCGCCGGCGAGCAGCTTCCTCCAACTGAGGACATCATCAAAATCAACAACGTGTTCTTCCAACTTCTTATGACTTAGGCCGGTGCGGCGGCGTGTAAATATTTTCACAAGCCCGAACCGGGAATCCATAAGGAGCAACTCAACCAATTGCCTGCCAACAAGACCTGTGGCGCCTATCACTATAGCTGTTCTCATTCACGGAAGTTAGGTGCCTAATCGCACAAGAAATTTATGCCAACAACAGTAATAACCATTGCTTTACTTTAAAAAACAGCAATTATTTGTGAGGTTATTTTTTAAGACTCTCGACGAGAGCAGCGTATTGCTCCATTGCGCTATCGGCGGACAAGCCCTGTAGTTTTATCCAGGCATCGTGCTTTGCTTTAGCGATAAAATCGAACGGATTTGATGGGCCTTCATCCGGGGCATCGCCGTCGGTAGCTTGTTTGTATAAGCTGTAGAGCTGCAGTAAAATATTATTGTCGGGGCGGGATGTAAGCACCTTACTATCTGCAACCGCCTGTTCAAATTTCTCTTTCAACGTCATAATTAACCGGTTTATTGAATCACTGGTGATAAAGACGAGTATTGGCTGCAGTTGAGCTCGGGATTGGCCAGCTCAGCTGCTTCGATGGGTGCAAAGCTAGAAAGTGGTTCACCTTTATTTTTTCTTACGGCAGTAGTATGCTCAAAATGCGCAGAGGGCTTGCCGTCATCGGTTTTCACCGTCCAGCCATCATTGAGTGTGTAAACCTCGCGTGTGCCGAGGTTTATCATGGGCTCAATGGCGAGCACCATTCCCTCCCTGAGTTTCTTTCCATCGCCACGGCGGCCAAAATTAGGCACCTGCGGATCTTCGTGCAGCTTCTTGCCTACACCATGGCCTACAAGCTCTCGTACAACACCGTAACCGTGTATTTTATTAGTATAGTTTTCGACAGCAAATGAAATATCGCCTACCCTGTTCTTGTCTTTTGCCTGCTCTACACCAAGGTAGACTGACTCTTTAGTGACCTTTAATAGCTGAAGTACTTCTTCTTTCACATTACCAATAGCAAAAGTGTAGGCGGAATCCCCGTGAAAGCCATTCATATACACCCCACAATCTATTGCAACAATATCCCCATCCCTGAGCTCATACTCGCCGGGTATACCATGCACTACAACATCATTTACAGAAATGCACAGGGAATGTTTAAAGCCATGATACCCCTTAAATGACGGTACTCCGCCATTATCGCGGATGAATGTTTCGGCCATTTTATCAATAGAAATAGTTTTGATACCGGGCTTTAAAAATTTTGCCACCTCGGTTAAGGTGGCAGAAACTGATAATGCGCTTTTTCTCTGAATTTCTATCTCCTCGTTACTCCTGATGTGTATCATACTCCAACCCATAATGGGCTTTAATTAATTCATGTTTCTTTCAGCTATCTCCGGAGATTAAGCCGAAGCTTTGCTACTGGTATTGATAGCTGTTCGTCCAGTAATACGCCCTGCTTTCATTAAACCATCGTAATGGTTCATAAGCAGATAGCTTTCCACTTGCTGTAATGTATCCAATATAACACCAACACCAATCAACATTGAAGTACCACCGAAGAACGATGCAAAGCCGCTGGTAACGCCAAGTAAACCAGCAATGCCCGGAAGGATACCCGCCAGAGCAAGGAAAAATGCACCGGGTAAAGTGATACGGTCCATGATGGTAGCGATGTAATCGGCAGTAGGCTCACCTGGTTTTACACCTGGTATAAAGCTGTTATTACGCTTCAGGTTATCAGCCATTTCGGTCGGGTTGAAAATCAACGCTGTATAGAAATATGTGAAAGCAATAACCATGATGGCATAGATAAGATTGTACCACAGAGAGCGGTTATCGGACAAAGCCTGCACAAAGCCCGCAGCCGTTTCATTAGTTGAAAAACCAGTAAAAATGGTAGGGATGAACATCATAGCCTGCGCGAAGATGATAGGCATTACACCTGCAGAATTGACCTTCAAAGGAATGAAATCGCGTGAACCTGAAACGTCTTTAGCAGAATTAGCGTTGCCTATAATACGGCGGGCGTAATTCAAGGGGATTTTGCGCACACCCTGAGTGAGCAGGATAAGACCGATGATAACCGCGATGAAAATAGCTAATTCTATGAGGAATATAAGCAAACCGCCGCCGCCGCCGATGTTCTTTGCACCAAACTCCTGAATGATAGAGTGAGGGAAACGCGCGAGGATACCCACCATGATAATGAGCGATGTACCATTACCGATACCTCTGTCAGTTATCTTCTCACCAAGCCACATTACAAACAGCGTACCAGCAGTAAGCACTATGATGGTAGATAACCAGAACATGAAAGGACTATAATCAGGAGATAAAGCCTGAGCATATGAAGGAGAGCGAAGGTATGCAACATAAGCGCTTGCCTGGAAAGCTGTAACAAGTACGGTGAGGTAGCGGGTGTACATTGTAATTTTCTTTCTGCCGCTGTCTTCTTTTTGCATTTTTGCAATCTGCGGTACAACGATACCTGCAAGCTGCATAAAGATAGAGGCAGAGATATAAGGCATTACGCCTAACGCGAAGATGGAGGCGCGACTGAACGCACCACCTGCAAACATGTTCAAAATACCTAGAATGCCACCGGGGCCGCTATCGTCTGCTATTCTGGAAGGGTTGATACCTGGGAGGGAAACGTAACACCCTACACGATAGACCAATACAATCATAATTGTATATACAATACGCTTACGAAGTTCGTCTATGCTCCAGATATTTTTCAGTTTATCAATAAATTTCTTCACGGGAACTGTTGTTAATCAAAAATGAAATGCGAATAAACGATAAAAGACGCATTTCTCCAAAAAATGCGCCTGTTATGTTAAATTATCTCTATGGTTGCCCCTGCCGCAGTCAAGGCTTCTTTTGCCTTAGCACTGGCCGCATTTACCTTAAATGGTATTTTGGACTTCACCTCACCATTGCCGAGTATCTTTACGAGGTCGGTACGGTTGATCAAGCCATTGACATAAAGTACATCAGGAGTGAATTCCTGTAAGTTGTACTTATCGATGAAGAAGTCAAGCTGACCGAGGTTAAATACTTTGTATTCTACGCGGAATGGATTTTTGAAGCCGCGTTTTGGCATACGACGCTGGATTGGCATCTGGCCGCCTTCGTGGCCTATTTTGGTCTTGGCACCGGTACGTGATTGCTGCCCTTTTGTACCTTTAGTGGCTGTTCCACCATGGCCGCTACCTTCACCACGACCAATACGTTTTGTCTTCTTTACAGCACCTTTTGCAGGCTTCAGATTGTGTAATTGCATGTTTACAATTTTTGAACTTGCGCGGAATGTATAACCGCTCGCAAATCAGGTTAAAAATAGTTCGGCCCCCTTACTAAAGGGCGCCTGATGTATTTATTTTACTTCTTCAACTTTCACGAGATGGTGTACGGCTTTAACCATACCCAGAATCTGTGGTGTAGCTTCAACTTCTACAGAGTGCATCATTTTGCGCAGGCCCAAAGCCTTCAGCGTGCGCTTCTGGCGTTCCATGCGGTCTATCCCGCTTTTTACCTGTGTTATTTTTATCTTAGACATAAACTCTAAATTCTTAGATTGATTCAAAAAAATAAACCCCGAAAGGGGTTTGGTATTACCCGTTAAATACTTTTTTAAGGCTTATGTTACGGTCTTTCGCAACTTTAATAGGCTCACGCAACTGGGCCAAAGCAGAGAAGGTAGCTTTTACCACGTTGTGGGGGTTAGCTGAACCAAGTGATTTAGAAAGCACATCGGTGATACCTGCCGCTTCGAGCACAGCACGCATACTGCCCCCGGCAATAACACCGGTACCATGGGCAGCAGGACGAATCATTACTTTCGCTGCGCCTTCCTTGGCAAGCTGTTCGTGCGGGATAGTGCCGCGCATTACCGGCACCTTGATAAGGTTTTTCTTGGCATCATCGATACCTTTAGTGATCGCTTCCTGAACTTCTTTAGCTTTTCCGAGGCCATGCCCTACCACACCATTTCCATTACCTACTACTACAAGCGCAGAAAAACTAAATGCACGGCCACCTTTTGTTGTTTTAACAACACGGTTGATAGCCACTACTTTTTCGTGAAGCTCGAGGTCTCCGCCTTTAACTCTGGATAATTGTTGTTTCGCCATTTTATTCTTTATTAGCTTAAGTGAGGCCCAGTGGACCACCACTATACATTCAAAATTGTTTAGAATTTCAATCCACCTTCGCGCGCACCGTCTGCTACTGATTTTACACGGCCGTGGTAAAGGTAACCCCCACGATCAAACACACAAGCTTCGATACCCAAAGCCTTTGCCTTTTGGGCTATTGTCTTACCCACGTTCATAGACTTTTCTACTTTGTTACCACCCTGTGCTACGATGTCCTTCTCACGGGAACTAGCGGCAGCAAGTGTAAGGCCATTGTTATCATCTATCAATTGCACATAAATGTCTTTGTTACTGCGAAATACAGAAAGCCTGGGCTTTTGTGCAGTACCGTGGAGTTTTGTGCGTATACGCCAGCGCAATTTCTGGCGGCGTATTACTTTTGGATCTTGTGACATTGTATCTCAGTTTTTACGGGCTCCCCTTAATAACCGGGGGCTACCGGAGTTAAACCCAGTCCCAAAACGGGTTTTACCTGGGGCATTAATATTTAAATGAACTACTTTTTACTTTTAACCTTACCCACCCTTTCGGGCCGGAGATTATTTACCAGCAGACTTACCAGCTTTACGGCGAACAATCTCATTAGAGTAACGTACACCTTTTCCTTTGTAAGGCTCAGGCTTACGGAGGCTGCGCAATTTAGCCGCAATCTGCCCGAGTAATTGTTTATCGTTAGATTCAAGGATAATCCTTGGGTTCTGACCTTTTTCAGCGGTAGCGGATGCTTTTACTTCTTTGGGCAACTCCAGGATGATATTGTGCGAAAAACCAAGTGCCAGGTCTATCAACTGACCTTGTACTGAAGCACGATAACCCACACCAACCAGTTCCAGTTCACGTTTGAAGCCATTGGTAACGCCTTCAACCATATTGGCGATAAGGGCACGATATAAGCCATGCAAAGCACGGTGACGTATCTGATCGGTAGGGCGCTCGATAAGGATCTGATCACCTTCTACCTTTACTTTAATATCGCGATCTATTGTCTGCCTTAATTCACCTTTAGGGCCTTTAAGAATAAACTCATTAGCCGGTGATAATGTTGCCGTTACCCCTTTTGCCAATGTTACCGGTTTTTTACCTATACGAGACATAATCTTTTTTTATATTATTTTCAATTTTTTGGCCGTGTTCAGTTACCGTATAGAGAACTTAAATTATCAGCCTGTCTTATATTGCTACTACTTAATTACCAAATGTTACACATCACTTCGCCACCTACATTCTTCGTACGGGCTTCCTTGTCTGTCATTACGCCTTTTGACGTAGAAACGATTGCTATACCAAGGCCATTCTGTACCCTGCGTATTTCTGCCGGTTTCGCATACTGACGCAAACCCGGGCGGCTGATGCGCTCCATAGATTTTATGGCCGGCTCTTTAGTTTGCGGGTCATACTTCAAAGCTATCTTTATCACTCCCTGCTTGCTGTCGTCTTCAAATTTGTACTTGAGGATATAACCTTTTTCATAGAGAATCTCGGTCATACGCTTTTTTACGTTTGAAGCTGGTATTTCTACTATGCGGTGACGCGCCATTTGTGCGTTGCGGATTCGGGTAAGAAAGTCTGCTATCGGATCTGTTACCATTTTTTAAATTGAGTTTTGTAAATAATTTTGTTACGAGTATCATCCACCACTGCGGATGACTTTGAAACGTTATCCTTTTCAGGAATTACCAGCTTGCTTTACGAACACCTGGTATCTTGCCATCGAGCGCCATATCGCGGAATATGAGGCGGCACACACCAAAGTGGCGCATGTATCCCCTTGGGCGGCCTGTAAGCTGGCAACGGTTCCTGAGGCGAACTGCTGAAGAGTTTTTAGGCAGTTTGTCAAGACCTGCATAATCTCCGGCTGCTTTCAGGGCTGCGCGCTTTGCAGCGTAATGGGCTACCATTTCTTCGCGTTTGCGCTGGCGGGCTTTTACTGATTCTTTTGCCATAGTTTTTAGTCGTGAGTCATAAGCCGTAAGTTGTAAGTCATTGTACAGACAACTTTATTATTTATGACGGTTTTAATTTTTTCTATAAAAATATTACTTACCGGTTTTTTCCATGTTTGTGAAAGGCATACCCATTTCTTTCAAAAGTTCGTAAGCCTCTTCATTTGTTTTGGCAGTGGTAACGAAAGTAATGTCCATACCACTGATGCGTGCTATCTTGTCGATATTAATTTCCGGGTAGATAATCTGCTCGGTAACACCCATAGTATAATTGCCACGGCCATCGAATGCCTTTTCGCTGATGCCTTTGAAATCGCGCACACGTGGTAAAGACACTGATATGAAACGGTCCATAAATTCGAACATGTTCACATTGCGCAGTGTAACGCGGCAACCGATAGGCATATTCTTACGCAATTTGAAGTTGGAGATATCCTTCTTCGACATTGTGGGTATAGCCTTCTGACCGGTAATCATTGTCATTTCGGCAACTGCCTCATCTACTATCTTTTTATCAGATGTAGCACCTTTCACACCCTGGTTCAGACAAATCTTCACCAAGCGCGGGCATTGCATTACTGATTTATACCCGAATTTTTTCATTAGTGCGGGCACCACTTCATCCCTGTACTTATTGAGTAACCTGGGTGTATATTTAGTATTCGTTGCCATTATTTGATCGCCTCCCCTGATTTTTTAGAAATACGTACGAAACCGCTGTCTGTGCGCTCACGCTTGATACGTGCCGGAGCTTTGGATTTAGCATCCCACAGCATCACATTGGAGATGTTGATAGGCGCTTCTTCCTTTACAATGCCGCCCTGCGGATTCTGGGCGTTTGGCTTCAGGTGCTTGGTTACGAGGTTCACGCCTTCTATAAGCACACGGCCTTTAGCAGGGCTAACTGAAAGCACCTTGCGGGGCTGGGTGCGGTCTTTGTCGTCGCCGGCAATAACCACCACATTGTCGCCTTTCCTGATGTTGAACTTTGGTTTAAATCTCTTGTTCACTTTACTATGAATTTAGCGTTGTTTTTGCCGCTTTTTCCTAACGGGCTGCAAAGGTACAACAAATTTTACAATACTTCCGGTGCGAGGGATACGATTTTCATGTATCCTTTATCACGCAGTTCGCGGGCTACCGGGCCGAAAATACGGGTACCACGAGGGTCATCTGCGGCGTTAAGCAGAACAACTGCGTTGTCATCAAAGCTTATGTATGAGCCATCTTTACGGCGCAGTTTATTCTTTGTCCTTACGATCACGGCTTTAGATACAGTACCCTTCTTTACGCCGCCACCAGGGAGTGCGTCTTTCACGGTTACTACTATTTTATCGCCAATATGCGCGTAATCTTGACCCGAATTGCCCAACACACGTATGCAAAGTACTTCTTTGGCTCCGCTGTTGTCGGCTACATTGAGCCGGGATTCTTGTTGTATCATTTTTAAAAATTACTTAGCTTTTTCAATAATTTCTACCAGGCGCCAGCGTTTTGTTTTGCTGAGCGGGCGAGTTTCCATAATACGCACTACATCGCCAATACCGGCATTGTTTTGCTCATCATGCGCATGAAAGCTCGATGATTTTTTTAGAAACTTACCATAAATGGGGTGTTTCACTTTACGTTCAACAGTGACTGTGATAGTTTTTACCATCTTGTTACTGCTTACTACCCCTATACGGGTTTTCCTGCTTTTTCTTTCAACCGTCATAATAAATATGCTTTATTAGAAACCTAATTCTCTTTTACGCTGTTCAGTTTTAAGGCGCGCTATCTGGCGGCGCTGTGCTTTGATAGTAAGCGGGTTCTCTATCGGATTAACCGCATGGCTGAACTTTGTCTTTTTCAAGCGCAACTGTTCATCACCTATCTTCTGGGCCAGAGCTTCATTATCGAGCGAGCGGTAATCATCAACCTTCGCTTTTTTTTCTTTTGCCATTGTACTCTTATTTACTTATTTACAATTTGCGATTTATGATTTCAGACTTAAACCACAAATCATATGTCTTTCAATCTCAAATCTTATTCACCTGCGTAATCGTGGCGAACAACGAACTTGGTACGGATTGGTAACTTCTGAGCAGCGAGCAACAATGCTTCCTGAGCCACCTTCATCGGAACACCATCCAACTCGAACATAATCAGTCCGGGTTTTACAACAGCAGCCCAGAATTCCAGGTTACCTTTACCTTTACCCATACGCACCTCTGCAGGCTTGCGGGTAATCGGCTTGTCGGGGAATATCCTAATCCACACATTACCTTCACGCTTCATGTGGCGGGTCATTGCCTGACGCGCAGCTTCGAGCTGGCGGTTAGTAATCCACTTGGGCTCCATTGCTTTCAGTCCGAAAGAACCGAATGCAACTGTCGCACCACGTTGTGCGTTACCTCTGATCCTGCCTTTATGCGCTTTACGATGTTTCGTCTTTTTTGGTTGTAACATTGTTACAATTTTTTATTAAGTATTCTAAACAATATTATGCTTTGCGTGCCCCGCCACCAGAACGTCCTCCGCCACGGCGATCACCGCCACCTGCTGAACCACGGTCGCTACGCTCACGACGGTCTCCGCTGCCGCGCTCGCGACGATCTCCACGCTCACCTCTTTCACCACCACGGCCTTCGCCACCTGCGAAACCACCTGCAGGCCTGTTGCCACGGTTATCAGAATTTGCAGAGAAGTTAGGGTTCAATTCCCTTTTGCCCAAAACTTCACCTTTACAAACCCATATCTTCAATCCTATCTTACCATATACGGTCATTGCATATACTGATGCATAGTCAATATCCATGCGGTAAGTGTGCAATGGTGTACGGCCTTGTTTGAACTCCTCTGAACGGGCGATTTCCGCACCATTCAAACGGCCACCGGCTTTAATCTTAATTCCTTCGGCACCCATACGCATTGCTGTGGAAATTGCCATTTTAATGGCACGCTTGTAGCTTACGCGGCCTTCAATCTGGCGGGCAATGGTATCGCCTACTATCATTGCGTCAAGCTCAGGACGACGAATCTCCATGATGTTGATCTGAACATCATCCTTCTTTGTGAGCTTTTTGAGCTCTTCCTTGATACGATCAACCTCAGTACCGCCTTTACCTATGATGATACCAGGTTTAGAGGTGTGGATGGTCACAATCAGCTTACCCAACGTGCGCTCGATAACTATGCGGGATATTCCGCCTTTGCTGATACGCGCATTGAGGTAGTTGCGGATCTTATGGTCTTCTACCAGTTTCTGGCCGAAGTCCTTTTTCTCACCATACCACATTGAGTCCCATCCGCGGATGATGCCCAACCTGTTACCTATAGGATTACATTTTTGACCCATTACTTTTTATATTAAGCTTGAATATTAGTAGTTTCTGCGTTAGTATTTGCTGTTACTGTATTACGGCTGTCAACAATAATAGTTATGTGGTTGCTGCGCTTGCGTACACGATAAGCGCGACCTTGTGGCGCGGGGCGCATACGCTTGAGTACACGGCCACCATCAACAAAGATAGTTTTCACATACAGGTTGGCATCAGCAACATCGACACCTTCGTTTTTCACTCTCCAGTTTGCTACTGCGCTAAGCAACAGCTTTTCGAGCGGCACTGAAGGGTCTTTTGTGCTGAACTTTAAAGTATTCAGCGCATTTTCAACCTCCATACCGCGAATCAAATCCGCTAACAGGCGCATTTTTCGGGGAGAGGTCGGATAATTTCGTAAGCGAGCAACAGCTTCCATTATTTTTGATTTTTGATCGGTGATTTAAGATTTACCACCAATAAATTTTTAACTTTCAATTCTTTAATCTATCAACTAATTACGCATTCTTAGTACCACTGTGGCCTTTGAAGTTGCGGGTTGGGGAAAACTCACCGAGTTTGTGACCCACCATATACTCAGTAACATATACCGGTATAAACTTGTTGCCATTATGCACCGCAAACGTTTGGCCTACAAAGTCCGGAGTAATAGTGCTACGGCGGCTCCAGGTTTTAATAACACCTTTCTTCGCTTTGCCTTCTGCTATTGCCGAAACCTTTTTATCGAGGTTTGCATCTACGTAAGGTCCTTTTTTTATTGAACGAGCCATTTTTTATCAGCTATTTATTATTAACTTTTAATCTTTTACTTTCTATTTTTTGTACTTAGACGACAGCTTCTTGCCATTCTTCCGCTGAATAATCAGCTTGTTTGACGACTTAGAAGTGCTGCGTGTAGACTCACCCTTAGCGTATTTACCACTACGGCTACGTGGGTGGCCACCCGATGAACGGCCTTCACCACCACCCATCGGGTGATCGACTGGGTTCATAGCAACACCACGGTTGCGTGGGCGAATACCTTTCCAACGATTGCGGCCTGCTTTACCCATTGACTGGAGCGCATGATCGCTGTTTGAAACTATACCTACAGTAGCCATACAAGTACTCAGCACTTTGCGAAGCTCACCACTCGGCATTTTCAGTACGCAATATTTCTCTTCTTTAGCGTTAAGCTGTGCATAAGTACCGGCTGAACGAGCAAGCGCACCACCTTTACCAGGCTGCAGTTCGATATTGTGAATAACAGTACCCAATGGCATGTTTTTCAACAATAATGCATTACCTACTTCCGGAGCTACGTCTGCGCCACTGATGATAGTTGCACCAACTTCAAGACCCTGAGGAGCAATGATGTAGCGTTTCTCACCATCAACATAGTTAAGCAGTGCGATAAATGCTGTACGGTTCGGATCATATTCGATTGATTTAACCGTAGCTTTAATATCGCTTTTGTTACGCTTGAAGTCAATTATACGGTACTTGGTTTTGTTACCACCACCCATGTAGCGCATTGCGCGTCGTCCTTGTACGTTACGGCCACCAGTGCTTTTCTGAGCTTCGAGCAGGCTCTTCTCAGGCACATTGGTAGTTACCTCTGCGTAAGCGTTTCCTATTCTCCAGCGTGTTCCGGCTGTTACCGGTTTATATTTACGTAATGCCATTTTATTTTTGATTTTTGATTTGCGATTTATAATCTCACAAATCTTTTAACCATTTAACTATTGTCTTTTAAAACTTTACTAAGCGAACAGGTCAATCGTATCACCTTCAACCAGTTTCACTACTGCTTTCTTGTATGAAGGCTTGCGGCCAGAAAGCAAACCTGCTTTTGTGAAACGTGTTTTGCTTTTCGCAGGCACCACTACCGTGTTCACATCTGCCACCTTTACGCCATAAAAATCTTCCACAGCTTTCTTAATTTCCAGCTTATTAGCTTGCTTACCTACAACAAATGTGTAGCGGCCACTGCGCTCCATTTGGAGATTTACCTTTTCGGTGATCACCGGCCTTACCAACACTTCTGATAGTTTCATCTTTTTATTTTTTTAACTCCAACCGGAGCGTTATTACTTTTTAACTTTTTGCTTCTGCCTCTTTCTTTAAGAGGTCAGAGGGTTATGCTGCTTCTTCTTCAACCGAAACCTCATTGAACATTTTGGCTGCGGACTCAGTGAATATCACCACATCGGTATGCGTGAGGTCGTACGTATTCATATCGCTCAGCACTACGGTTTTGTTATCAGCAAGATTGCGGCCGCTGAGGTAAACGTTAGTGTTATACTCAGGTAATACAATCATTGTCTTCCTGCTATCACCACGCAATGAAGCGAGAATACCTGTGAAGTCCTTAGTCTTAGGCTCGTTCATAGTGATGTCTTCTACAATCACTATTTTGTTTGCACGGGCTTTGTGAACGAGGGCCGATATTTTGGCAAGGTCTTTGACTTTACGGTTCAGCTTAAAGTTATACAGGTGCGGCAATGGGCCGTTCACTGTACCACCACCTTTATACAAGGGGTTACGGATATTACCTTTACGCGACCCACCTGTACCCTTTTGCTTGTGCAGTTTCTTAGAAGAACCTTTCACTTCAGCACGGGTCTTGGTTTTGTGCGTACCCTGACGCTGAGCGGCGAGATATTGTTTTACTGCGAGGTAAATACAATGATCGTTAGGCTCAACATTGAAAATATCGTCCGGCAGTTCAACCGAACGGCCTGTCTTTGCACCTTTAGTATTTAAAACGTCAACTTGCATGACTAAAATTAATTCTGAATTAAAACAATAGAACCATTATGACCCGGAACCGAACCGCTGATTAAGATGTAGTTGGTTTCAGGGAATACTTTTACAACGCGCAATGCTTTTATTTTCACGCGATCGGTACCCATACGGCCAGCCATACGCATACCTTTGAATACACGGCTTGGATATGATGAACCACCAACCGAACCCGGTGCGCGCTGACGATCGTGCTGGCCATGGGTAGCTTCACCCACACCGCTAAAACCGTGACGGCGAACAACGCCCTGGAAGCCTTTACCCTTGGTAGTGCCAATAACACTTACCTTTTCACCTTCGGTAAATATTTCACAGGTGATGCTTTCACCTACATTCTTATCTATGGAACAATTGCGAATTTCTTTTACTACACTCTTAGGAGTAGTGCTTGCTTTAGCGAAGTGATTGATGAGCGCCTGAGGAGTGTTTTTTTCCTTTGCTTCACCGAAAGCAATTTGAAGAGAGCTATAACCGTCGGTATCCACGGTTTTCTTTTGAGTAACCACACATGGGCCAGCCTCGATGATGGTACAAGCTGTCTGCTTGCCATTCGGTTCGAAAATGCTGGTCATACCGATTTTTTTACCAATAATACCTTTCATTATCATTTATATTTGAGCTAAGCGCCCGGCCTGTTTTTGTGTGGGACGGGATTAACTATATTTTCAATTTTATTAAAGAACTGCGAACTAAAGATCAAAGAACAGATTCCTGCGGAACCAATTTCTAACCTCTAATTCCTACGGTCACGCTTTTATCTCTACTTCCACACCACTTGGCAAATCCAGCTTTGAAAGGGCATCGACTGTGCGGGAAGAAGACGTGTAAATATCCAGTAAGCGCTTGTGGGTGCAAAGCTGGAACTGCTCACGCGATTTTTTATTAACGTGCGGTGAGCGCAATACTGTAAAGATCTTCTTCTCTGTAGGCAACGGAATAGGGCCTGTAACTACCGCCCCGGTGTTGCGCACAGTCTTAACGATTTTATCTGCTGATTTATCCACCAGGTTATGGTCGTAAGATTTTAGCTTGATTCTGATACGCTGCGACATAGCTTATTATGAACTTTATCCCTCAAAATTTTTGGGACTGCAAAGGTAATGAGATGTTTTGGAATAGAAAAATTATTTTGAAGAAAATTTTTAAATGTTTGCGGATGCCCGTTTAGCGCTATAATCAGGGGTATGTGCGCAACATTTGACGGCTCAAAAATACCTCAAAAACAATACAAAGCACAAAATCTAGTGCGATTGCTAAAGTATTAGTTATTTCGCGCCACTCATTAAAAAATAATAAATAATATGTGATGCAAGTAAGGCTACTGCCTGTGAGTGCAAGCAATAGCCCTTAACTGATACCAGAATTCCTGAGTATTATTGTACTTCCATTTTTCTTGTTATGGTTTCTTCGCCCGATTGCACACGAACCAGATACACCCCTTTGGGGAGTGCGGATGTGTTATAGCTTAAGTTCACTTCACCATTAAACTCCTGATCGGCAATAACTGCAATTTCCCTACCCAATATATCAACGAGGCTAACCTTTACGGGCCCGTCAGAAGAGGTGTTGAATGAGATGTGTACAAAACTGTTTGCCGGATTGGGGTAAAGTTTAAACGTAGCCTCTACCCCGGCCAGTTCGGGTACGGCCTGGTGATTGGCAAGCTGCTTTCTTGCGTAGGAAACTACTTTGTAGCTAGTGAGAGTATTCTTGACCGTAGAAATTGTAAGCAACGCACTATGGTAACCAGGCTGATACCATGTGTGGGTTTCTATAGTATCGTATATGACACCGCCGCCAAATACATTTACGCTATCCTTGAACAACTGGTAGCCATGCACCCTTAAAACCCCTGTAAATGTTCTGGTGGAGGTAGAAGGTGGAGCCGGTGGCAATATCAATGTACCCCACCCGTCAGCATTAACAGATGCACTGCCGGACTGCGTCATGGTAGCAGACCCGTATGTCACAAAGCCCGCATAGGCATCAACAAAATTGCTGCCGAAAGTAAAAGGGAATTGAAACACGTCCATAGGGTCTGTGTATAGTGAATTTGCGGTAGAAGAGTAATAAATTGCCGACGTGGAAAGTTTCGCCACACTGCCGATATAGTAGGTTGTAAATGCACTTGTGGGCGACACCACCGCATGTGTGCTGGTAGCAAACGTTGCAGAGGGAATAAGCGATGCCGCAAGAGCAAGGCCTGAATAGCTGGATGCAGTATTGGCATAAACTACATTGCCAATGCTTATGGAATCAGCAATTGCTTTTGTAATAAGGCTGCCAAAATTCCATGTGACACCTGCGCCTGAAGAACCCTGTACGACACCGGTTTCATCGGCAACAACAGTAAGGAAAGAATCATTGAGCGAGGGGCTGACATTGGCATTGGTAAGTGTAGGGACCTGCGCCGAAACAACTGAAGTAAAAGCCGAAAAAACAAAGGAAATTAGTAGTATTCTGTTCATAAGAAAAGTTTTAGGTTATATTAAATACCACTAATTTACGAAAAAATAACAATATAAATGTTATTTCCATCTTCCCAGATTCCGCCCCATATCCTGCAGTACGTTGTAGAATGATTTTGCCCAGTAGTTGCGAAAGCCAAAACCGCCGCATGCTCCAGTAACCCGCTTAGCGAGCAGCACCTTTTTATCGCCCATATTCACGAATGTGACCCACATAGAAGCCTCTTCCTTGCTCTTGCTCATGCCCTCAACGAAAAACAGCAAACCAAGGCCTTTGTGCCCTTTGAAATTGTACTTAGCTACTTGTGCCGCTATCTTTTCGGCGGTGAGCATCTGGTAACTATCGGGCTCATCAACAAAGTAGGGGCCTTTGGAATTGTGATTAGCTACATCAGTGACCTCTATGGCATAATCAACACTGTTGCGCTCAACGGCTCTTGCGACATTGAACTTTTCCTGCTCTTTTATAAACAGGTTGTTCCAGGCGGGGAAGTATTTTTCACGTAGATCGTAATTAGATATCTCTCCGGCATCTTTGAACTGTGCGGCACTGCCGATGAATTTAACGTTGGAGAAATCAAGACCAAGCCATGTTATCGGGGCATCACCTGTGATGTCGCCTTTTGTCTGTGCACCAACATTGATGGCTGCGAAAAATACGAGAATAGAGAATACCAACTTTTTCATTTGATGTACGATTTAGTATGTAAAAATAACAAACAACCGCTATGAAAGTCATGATTTTGGTCAAATGGAGTAACACCGCATTGAAAAAAAACAGGCTGCCTTCCGGCAGCCTGTTCTCTATTTTCCCAGTAGTAAGCTTATTGCTCAACTACTATATGGAATACTTTATTATCAGCACCGGAGCGCACTGTGAGCATATACATGCCGTTTGCGAGCGACTTGCTGAGTGTTACTTCGTGGTTGAGTTTACCGCTCTTTGCAACGAAGTTTTCATTGTAAACCGACTGACCGAGAACGTTTGTTACTTCCAACGAAACTTCCTCATCGGTGGCAGAAGCTAATATGCCTTTTACAGTAAACCGTCCGTTGTTCGGGTTAGGCACGACTGTAATCTCGCTACCTGCACCTATCTGGCCAACGCCTGTTGCAACCACCCTAACGTATACCCATTCGTGAGTTGTTACTTCACAAACATCGTGGCTGGTAACGGCAACTGAGAATGAATCCACATCAGGATAGCTGTATGAAGTGCTGGTGAAGCTAACATTAGTAGCCCCCGGAACCGGCACACCGTTTATGTACCACTGATAAGTAGGATTAGTTGCTTTTGTTACCATTGCGGTAAGTGTGCTTGTCTGCCCTTTAGAGATGGTAGAACCGGGATTAGCACTAATGGTAACGACAGGCAGAATAGGATCTTCAACAGTCTCCACAACCCTTGCGCTAGAGTCAATGTTAGCAAGGCGGCAAGGATCGTTGCTGGTGAGGACTACAAACATCTCATCGCCATTAACCGCAGGGAACGTGTAAGTAGACCCGCTATAGCTAACGATAGTACCATTCTTGTACCAAGTGTAGGCTGGTGAAGGACCTGCATAAGTTGTTACTGCGTTCGCAGTAACAATCGTACCCCTACAAACGGTATCATTAGGTGTCATTACAACATTTGCAGTTGGCATAGCCAATGGCCTTACCGAGATTGGCATCGAACGAGTAGTTGTTGCAGGAGAAGGACAAACCGCATTACTTGTCATTTCCACAGAAACCACATCACCGTCAGCAGGAACAAAACCGTAGCTGCCTGCAACCGCAACCGGAACACCATTCACACTCCACCTATACACAGGGCCTAAACCGCCGTTAGTAGCTACAGGTGTTAGCGTTACCGTGGTACCTGTACATACTGTATCATTAGGCGAAGCATTAATCACTACAGATGGAGTTACTGAAGGTATCACACCTATCGTCGCAGCACCTGTCATATTAACAGTACAATATGTAGTTGAACTGGTGCCTTTGACAGTATAAGAGCCGGCAAGTGTATGTAATCCGAAATCGAGTACACCACCTGTGCCAGGGAAAGCACCAACCGCAGTAGCACCTGCACGGTAGAGCATATAATTAACACCTACAGTAGACCCACTGAGGTAAACATGCACACCTGCATCACCGTCGCAATGGTTGCCACCACCGGTAACAGTAAATACTGATGGAAGTGGGGAAACCGAAACATTGAACGTAGCTGCACAACTTCCGGGCATCATGGTATAGGTAATTGTAGCGCTACCTAACACGTGGCCAAATAGTACACCTGATGAAGCGCCGACACTAATAGTAGCAGGGGCGCTGCTGGTCCATGTACCACCGGGAACGGTATTAGTCAACACTGCATTGCCACCAAGACACACATTAGGCGCGCCGACGATAGGAGCAGGCGATGTATTAACCGTAACAAGATGTGTAGCAGCACAACCGTAAGTATTGGTATAACTTACTGTAGTAGTACCACCGGCAATACCAGAAAGGGTGCCACCCAAGTCAATTGTACCAACAGCAGGTACGGTGCTGCTCCATGTGCCGCCCGGAGTGGCGCTGAACAATGGAATGGCCTGACCTGCGCAAACCGAATCGGAACCGAAGATATTGGCAGGAAGCGGATTAACGGTAACAATCGCATTAACTGTACATCCGGGACCAGCACCTAAAGAATAGTCAATTACAACAGGTACCGGAGTCGGCAAGCCTGTAATAACTGCGCTTAATACGCCAGTTGACGGGTCGATAGTAGCGGTGGTAAGATCGCTGCTTGTCCATGTACCACCCGGTACAGGATTTGTGAGGGTATCTGATAAGCCCTGGCAAATCTCAGCCGGTGCAACTATAGCGCCAGGCACAGGATTTACAGTAACAGGCATGGTAGCGGGGCATACATAACCGGGGTCTGTATAGATAACAACAGTAGCTCCGGGCGCAGTACCGGTGAGGACACCAAATACGGGGTCAATAGAACCAACTGCAGGATTACTGCTGGACCATGTGCCGCCAAATGAAGGGTTGAAATAAGTAACCGCTGACCCTACGCAGAACATGTTAGGCCCTGAAATAGCCGGTGGTCCAACACTCACATTAACAGCAACTGAAGTTGCACAGCCGGTTGGCAGTGTATAAGATACAATGGCCGTGCCGGCACTCACACCAGTCACATTACCGCTTGCGTCAACCATTGCTACGGCCGGAAGAGTTGACAACCACGTACCGCCCGGTGAAGTAGAGCTGAGCGTTACTGACGAGCCTACACAAATATTTGGTGTAGACGGTGTAATAGCACCCGGCAACGGATTGACAGTTATTGTTTTATTTGTTTCGCAACCACCACCGAGAGAATAGGTTATGGACGTAGTGCCAGCAGCAGCTCCCGTTACCAATCCAAACGGATCGACAGTAGCAACCGTAGGTGTACCACTTGTCCACGAACCGCCTAATGATGTATTGGAAAGAACAATTGAATTTAATGCGCACACCGTACTATCGCCGGTGATTGCGGGAACGGAAGATATCACGTTAATCGTTTTGGTGCTGATACAGCCCGTGCCCAGCATATAAGTAATTGTAGCCATGCCGATAGAAACAGGAGTAACAACGCCAGTGGATGAAATAGTAATTACCGCGCCGCCAGAGCTTTCGCTCCAGAGACCACCAGAAACCGGATTAGTGAACGGAACACCCGCTGAAGAACCCATACAAATACTGGCCGGGCCATTGATAGCAGGCACTAACGGACTAACCGTGAATACCTTAGTAGTATAACAGCCCGTAGATGTATAACTATACATAATAGTTGAAGTACCCGGAGCTATAGCAGTTACAAGGCCACCTGCGGAAATAGTAGCAACTGATGGATTAACACTATTCCAAACGCCGGGACCCCATGTAGATGTATTTGTCAAAAGCGACATGTCGCCAACACAGGCAACGAGCGTGCCGGTGATAGGACTTGGAATCGGATTAACGGTAACAGTGTGGGTGGCAGGACAACCGCCCAACAGGATGTAACGGATAGTAGCCACACCAGGAGCAACACCATGTACAATACCAGAAGCAGAAACCGTAGCCACTGCAGGGTTGAGGCTAATCCACATACCACCAACGGCAGTGTTTGACAGCAGAATATCCTGATCCTGACAAACCACAGACGGACCAGTAATTGGTGATACCGGGTTAATAGCTACAGATTTAACTACATAGCAGGAACCGACACCATAAGTAATGATGGCTGTACCTGTGGCATGGCCGCAGGCAATACCTGTTGAACCAATAGAACAAACACCTACCAGATTACTTGTCCAAGTGCCACCAGGTGAGGTATTAGTATACAATTGACATGAATCCTGACAAATAGATGGGGGGCCAACTATAGCGGCAGGTGTGGGTATTACATTGAGTACTGTAACGGCAGAACAGCCGCTCCATGTGTAACTGATATTGGTAGTACCACCTGAACTACCCGTGGCGATACCCGTAGAAGGACTGATAGTTGCTACAGATGGCGTACCACTACTCCATACACCACCCGGTGTAGGGTTAACGAATGTAACGGTATTGCCCACGCAGATTCCGGTAGGACCTACGATAGCAGCAGGAGCCGGATTGACTGTGATGTTCATAGTGCGTGAACAAGTGGTAGGTAATGTATAGGTAATAATGATACCCGCGCCAAAACCAGGGCCACCGGTGATAACACCAGTAGCACTACCTATGCTGGCAATGAGCGGATTGCTGCTTGTCCATGTGCCGCCGGGCGTAGCCGTTACAGACAATGTAGAAACAGCGCCCTGGCAGACGTTATTACTGCCAAGGATAGGTGAAGGCAATGGATTAACAGTAACCGGTTGAGATATAGAACAACCGGTAGGCAGCGTATAAGTAACATTAGCTATAGATGCTGTAGTGCTGCCAACAACGACATTGCCTGTGAGCAAGCCCGTAGAAGAAACAATGCTGGCAACTGCCGACGGAGAAACACTCCATGTGCCACCTAATGTAGCATTATCGAGTTTGAGCGTAGAACCTTGACACACCCTCATAATACCCGATGCCGTAGTAATAGGTGCGGATAAAGCGTTAACGGTTATGGTCCTTGTTATGCTGCAGCCAGAGCCACCGCTTGCCACATAAGAAATGGTAGCGATGCCCCCGCCAATGCCGGTAACAGTACCTGAGCCAGAAACGGTAATCATTGAAGTGGAAGATGGATCAACAACCCAAATACCGCCGGGAGTAGTGCTGGCAACCGTAAGCGACTGGCCCACACATATAACACCACCAGATGTAGCACTGATAGGATTAGGTTGAGGGGTAACATTCACAGAGCCTGTAACCAGGCAACCTGAACCAAGTGAATAGGTAACAGGCGCAGTACATGGCGCTGAGATACCGGTAACTACACCTGTTAGAGAACCTATAGTGATGCAGGAGCTTGAAGAAGACCAAACACCGCCGGAAACGCTATTGCCTAAAGTAACCGATGAAGCCACACACACACCCGAAGGCACTATAATAGCACCCGGAGATGGGGTAACACAAACGGTGTGAGTAGCCACACAACTGCCAAAAGCAGAGGGCGATGTGTAGGTAATAGTAGCACACAAGCCCGAAGTAGGACCGCCGGTAGCAACACCACCAGAGGTAACAGAAACTGCGGCAGGACTACTGCTCACCCACGAGGAGCCAGTGCCCGAAGGGCTACCAACCAAGGTTGTTGAATTGAGCGCGCACACCGCACTTGCACCTGTAATAGTAGCAGCCGGATGTATCGTAACTATGAAACTACCCGTCATGGTGCGTGTGCAACCGGCTGCGGTAGTAGCCCTGATAGTATATGTGCCCCCTGTTGTAACACCGGGGAAACAAATAGCCGCACCTGTACCATTTATAATGCCACCCACCGGAGTAGCACCGTTCATTAACTGGTAAGTAACCCCCACCGTTGAGCCGGAAAGGCAAGGCGGAGCCGTAGTGGTGCCGGGACATATATTAGCTGTAGAAGGCGACATTGTAAATAATGCGGGCAACGCATTAACTGTCACAACGGTAGTCCTGGCACAGAGCGTAGTAGTTAATTGATACCTTACTGTTGCCGTACCCGGCGCAACACCTGTAAAGACCCCGGAAGCGGAAACCACAGTGCCGAAAGCCGGTGAAAGGCTGCTCCATGTGCCACCTGCGGTGGAACAATCAAGATCTATTGTACCGCCCTGACAAACCGCAGGTGAAGAAGGTGTAATAGCGGCAGGAATAGGATTGATGGTCACTATACCTGATCTTGTACAGCCGGCAGCAGTAGTATAGGTAACAGATGCCGTACCCGCATTGGTGCCGGTAACCGCGCCTGTAGTGCTGTTAAGTGTAATGTTAGAACTAGCCGTACTCCATGTGCCGCCTGGAGGAATAGAATTAAGTACGGTGTTACTGCCCTGACATATAACCATAGAAGGTGAGCCTGTGATAGGCCCCGGCAGCGGATTCACCGTGAGTATAGCCGTTGATGAGCAACCTGCACCAAGAGAATAAGTGATGGTGGCAGTAGCTACAGTTGAAGTGCCAGTGCAAAGCGCAGTTACCGCGCCTGTAGGGGTGATTGTAGCCACAGTAGTAGGTGTGATAGACCATGTGCCGCCGGAAACTGAATTGAAACAAGTTGCAGTAGCGCATTGGCAGATCGATAATCCCGGAAGGGCCGCAATGGGACCCGGAGTACTGTTCACTGTAACCACAACTGTTCTCTGGCACCCGGTAGGTGTATGTGTATAAGTGATAGCCTGCGTTCCTACTGACACTCCTGTGATAATACCGGTACCTGTTATAGAGAGTACCGAACCACTTGTAGAGAAAGTGCCCGGTATAGAAGTAGAACTTACCACTACGCTGGTGCCTACGCACAGGCTAAGTGTACCTGAAATCGGGTTTGGTTTAGCAATAACAGTTAGTGGTGATGTACGAACACAACCGAAAGGAGAAGTGAGCGTAATAGTAGCTGTACCGGCAGAAATACCAGTAATCACCCCAGAAGACGGGTGAATGGTAGCGCTGCCTGTTCCTCCTGTTACGCTCCATGTACCTCCGCTGACGCTGGATACAAGTGAAGTGCCATCCTCGCATACCGTGGCGGGTGTGGGAATAATAGACGTAGGTAAACCATCAACAGTAACCGGATAAGTGGCCGAACAACCACCCGTAGTAGTATATGATATAGTTGCAGTACCTGCGCTGGCACCTGTAACAACACCAGTAGGGCTGACACCTGCAGCAGCACCCGAAGAGCTCCATGTGCCACCCGGATCAGTATCGGTGAGGGTTATCGTTTCACCAACACATACGCGTGTAGGCCCCGCAATTGGCGCGGGAAGTGGATTAACCGTGATTAGTTTTGTAAGGTAACAGCCGGTAGTTAAAGTGTAAGTAACCGTGCCTGTGCCGACGCTAACACCCGTAACATCGCCGGAAGACGAGTTCACGGAAAGCGTAGAACTGCCTGAACTCCATGAGCCGCCTACCGGTGTACCCGCCAATGTAATAGTAGCGCCCATACAAACAGTGGATGGTCCCGATATTACTGAAGGAGCAGCATCGACTGTAACAGACTTTACAACTTTACAACCCGTACTGGCAACAGAATAAGTGACAATAGCAACACCTGCCGCAACCCCGGTTACAACACCGGAAGCCGAGCCAACGGTAGCGATGGCGGTATAACCCGGAGCGCTCCATACACCACCGGATGTAGTACTGGCAAGCGTGATGGTAGTGCCTACACACACACGCGAAGGCCCTGTAATGGCAGCGGGCAGCGGATTAACCGTGACCCCCCTGGTGACGGAACAGAAAGTTCCGGAACCACCTGTTGTAGCCGTAACCGTGACCGTGCCGCTCATTATACCCGTAAGCAGACCGGTAGTTGGGTTTATGGAAGCTGTAGTGGAAGGCGAACTGGACCAGGATACCCCGGAAGCGGAGTTAGTCAGCGTTATAGACTCACCCGGACAAACAGTAGTAGGGCCCATAATTGTTCCGGGCATTGGGTAAACAGTAATAATCATACCGTCCCTTTTGATACAGCCTGCGGCATCAATTGCTGTTACTGAATAGGTTGTAGTGATGGTAGGGCTGGCTGTAGGATTTGCGCAAGTTGCGCAACTAAGGCCAGTGGATGGTGTCCAGCTATAAGTAATAGGCATTGAAGCACTGGCAGCACCTGCTGTGATGCCTAAGCTTACGCCGCTACAGATGGAAGTATCATTGCTTGCATTGATGGTAAGAGTGGAAGGTATAACCCGTGTGTAAAGCGTATCGGGGCAACCGTAGCCTGTGTATGGAGTAAGTATAACCGCATAAGTAGTAGTAACCGTAGGCGCGGTGATAACGACAACCTGACTGGAACCAACCGAAGTGAAATAAGTAGCTGAATCCACCCAGTTATATGACGCATAACCATCGGGGCCCGCGAGTACAGTAGTGCCGGACGCGCAGCCGAGTATCTGATTAGCAAACAGGCCGCAGGTCATATCTATATAGCCATATCCGAAGTGGCCACCCAATGCACAGTCCGCCGTTGTAAAATCCACAATTGCGGTATGCCCTCCGAGACCTGGAAATTTCATGTTTCCCATGGTCCATGTTTTGTAACGTACAGGAGAACCGCTGCCGGTTGTGCCGGATGTAAGAAAACCCGGAATAGTAGTAGCAGCCACATACAGATATTGGGCACAAGATACAAGAGATCCGGTGTTAGAGTCAGTAGCGCTGACAATCATCCTAGGCTGATCGTTTGTAGAATGGCCGGGGTCGTCCATGACAACAGCGTACCTGTATACGAGACTGTAAATGCCACCAGTTGGGATTGCTACGTGATAACGAGCCCTTTCAGCCTGTGCCCCGGTAACATTATTACCTAATTTGAGGGAATACGCACCACCACCGGGCGCAACAACAGGAAATCCGCCATAAGCATCAACTCCGGGTCCAGTAGTAATGTCATGCCTACCGGCTACGGCCCCCAATGTGGGTACATTGGGGACACCTGCGGTACAGCAAGTACCCGTATAGAGTTTCCAATTAGCTAAAGTGCCAAGTTCGAAGTCAATGTTTGGCGGGCATTGAGCTTTAGCGTTGAAGATGAATCCCAACACAATCAAGGGAAGTATAAGTGTAATTTTCCGGTTCATACTAAATCAGATAAACTAATGAGAAAAAATTTACGTTATTTTATTATTGCGTTTAATGTTAAATTATCACTTAAATAAACAGGTAGCAAGTTATGCATATTTTTTTAGAAAGTAAAATCGTATTTTCAAAAATTCGCTTAATTCACATTTGATATTTTCCTAAGCGAAAGAATCCTTATTGTTTTTATATAAAATGACCTTCAATACGTGTCGTTAAATTAATTAATAATTTGTTAATCGAACACCCACGTACTAAAAACACATCATGCAAAGTGTAAAAAATCATACCTGAAAGTCTATTTTTCACAGTTTTAACACTTCCTAAATTATATAGGCGTTACAAAAAGCAAAAACGTTGGTGTCAATAACACATATTTAATATTATATGTGTTATTTGTAGAAATTAGCTGTAAAAAAAAGTAGCAATTAGTAGAAAATTGTCAATTATTGCTAATAGTTAATATAATTCGGCAGCCAGCCACTTCTTAAAATCGGCTGCCCGCTCTGAGCTAACGACAGGAGTATCCTTTACCGGCGGCGTTAATTTAATAATCACCCTGGCTTTACTATAAGTCTTCATCTCATTGATGGCTTTGAGTGTTACAATGTACTGCCTGTTTATCCGAAAAAAATCTACAGGATCGAGTATCTCTTCAAGCATATCAAGGTTGTGATCAAGCGGGTATGTGCGGCCTTCGCTATCGCGCGCATAAGTATTCTTATTCTCGCTGTAGCAGTAAGCAATATCCTCAACAGCCAGTGATTTGATATGTTCGCCAAACCTGATAACAAACCTTTTTTTGTACTCGGGCCGAGTGCTTTCTTTAACGGAAGGTAGGATTGGATAAAAAATATGCCGGAACTTATCTATCTTATGCAAAGCATTCTCGAGGTCGGTCTTCCTAATGGGTTTCAGCAGATAACCTATGCTGGTGGTGGCAAAGGCATCAATGGCATACTGATCATATGCGGTGGTGAAAATGACCGGACAATTAATGTTTACGCGCTTCAGCAGGTCGAATGCCGTACCGTCGGACAACTGCACATCGAGTAAACAGAGGTCGGGCGAGGGATTTTCATCAAACCACCGGTGCGCCGCGCTTACAGTATCATGGTGAGCAACTATCCGCGATGCAGGAGTAATCTCCATGATCATTTTAGCCATTCGCTGGTAAGCTAACTGCTCATCTTCAATAATTACAACGTCCATATGCATACTTTTAAATAACCGGAACCTGATAATATCATCAAAGTTGCAAAAAGTATACCAAAAAACACTTTATTAGATACAAAAGCAACTTATAATAATGGTAACCGTACCTCAAATGCGTTTTCACGGACGCCAAATGAAATTTCTTTTTTAGTAAGCAGGTTATAACGTTGTTTAATGTTAAAAAGCCCTATACCGGCACCTTTCTCCTGGCTCATCTTTGGCTGGATGGGATTGCTAACGACAATTTCATCATTGGTTGCGGTTATACTTATTATAAGTGGGTGAGCCGTCGAAACCACATTGTGCTTGATAGCGTTCTCCACCAGCAACTGCATAGCCAGAGGCACAATTCTTCTGGTATTCATCAAATCAAGGGGAACATCTATTCTCATTATGAGCGCATCATTAAATCGGGTTTGCTGTATGTGTATGTAATTCTCGAGTATCTCAAACTCCTCCTTCAACTGTATCAGGTCTTTTTTGCTATGTGCAAGCATATTCCGGTAGAGGTCTGCAAGGTGTACAGTATAATCTACCGCAGTATCTTTATTTTCTTCAATCAAGATAGAGAGCGCGTACAAGCTATTGAAAAGAAAATGCGGATTGACCTGGCTTTTGAGGTGTTCGTATTCAAACATCATTTTTTCCTGCTGCAAACGGGAAACTTTTTTTAATCTTTTCTCTCGGAGCTTTATATAAATATACACGCATAAAAATACCATCATTGCCGCCAAAACATAAAACACACTTGTTCTCCAGAATGGCGTAGCAATTGAGAAAAAATAACTATCCTCATTGGGATGCTCAAAAGCCGGATTGAGCGATACCTGGACACGAAACTTGTAATTGCCCGGTGGAAGCCGGGGAAAACTAACCGAGACATCATTTGTATATATCCAATCATCATTATAGCCCTCCAGCATATAACGGTAGTTCAGCCGCTCATGATTAGCATAGCTGACGCCTTCGAAGGCAAACCCAACATAATTTTCATCATGGGCGAACTCATATTGGTTACCTGTTACCGTTTTAGAATAAATAGTGGGGGATGAGATGCAAACGTTCGGCCTGATGTCAAATACGGTGCGCTTATTCTTAAACATGATTATTCCCTGTTGATATGGGAGGTAGATATTCCCTTCGTTGTCTTTCGCCACACAGTTGAGTACATTGGAAGTGCTGTCTATACCAATACCGAGAGCGCTATTGTAGTGCCTAAAATACTTGCTTGCAGGATACCACTCATCAATACACCGTTGGTAAACTGAAATGACCTGTCCGGAGGCATTTGCAGCGACAGTTGAAATATTAATATCCGGATACTGAGTCTCGGGCAAACGCTGGTTTTTCCATTGCCCGTCATGAAAATGGAAAAGGTCTTTGTTCATTGCAGCCGCCCATATATCGCCATATCTATCTTCAGTAATACTATACACCACCTTACCGCCGGCAGCAAAAATAGTATCCCAATGATGATACACATCGCCATCATACATGCAGACCCCAGCACCGTCTGTTGCCATCCACATATTGCCTTTACTATCCGGATACAACTGGTATACATAATCACTCCCTGCGCCTGTTTGCTTCCCATGATGCTTCACCAGCGTTATAGCCCCATCAACGGGATAACTTAGTTCTTCCACCCCTTTCAATGTAGCCAGCCAAATCCTGTCAGCTGTACCTGATATACTCAATATACTGGCATCATCAGCCAGTTCTTTTATACCTTCCGGCCTGATAGCTGCATTGCCATCCTGCTCGTAATACAACCCGTCTCCGAAAGTGCCAATCCACAACCTGTTCTCCTTGTCGATAAACAGACTGGTGATGTTTGCATTGGCAGTAAATATATGTTCCATTGAAGGGGTTGTATCCATAAAACGCACCTGGTACAACTCCTTCTTTAGCGCCACCAGCAAGGAATTATCATCGCACACCATAGCTGTGGCACCTCGCAATGAATAAGGCGACGGTAACTTTATATCTTCGATATATTCAGCAGTCACCATCATCAGCCCCTTGCTAGTAGCACACCAGATATTACCGGCGCCGTCCCGCAATAGTTTTTTCAGGCTTTTACCGGGATAATGAAACGCACGCACGTGCGCTGTCCCGTTTTTCATCTTTATTTCCACCAGGTAGCCCGTCTCCGTAGCCACCCATGCTCTATAACCGGCTACCGGAAGAATGTCATTTACCTGTCCATACCCCCATTCTTCGTCAGCAGAAAGAATAGGCACAACAACCTTGCGCTCATCATCAAAAATAACGACGCCCTTCTCTTGCGTACCTACCAGAAAAAAAGGCGTGCCGGGAATTTTCCTCAGCGCGCTTATAATATTATCGGGCAGGCCATGGCGGGTGGTGTAGCCTGTAACTGAGACCTTGCCAGCTGATAGCGACAGGTCGTTAATCCCATTATCTGTGGCAACCAGCAAACGATCCTTTCCGGCAAGCGAAAAGTCATAAACGAAATCATCTGACAAACCCTTTGCAGTATTGAACGGAATGGCTGCATTATTCACAATCAAAAAAATGCCCTGTTCTTCCGTACCTGCCATCAGCACCTTACCAGCTGCAACATACAGTGAGGTTATTGGCGAAGCAGGCCCGTTCTTAATTTCGAGAGGCTTCACTTGCAGTCCGTTAACAACACCTATTTTACCATTATTGTAACCCACACAAACACTATTACCCGCAACAGCAAGCGCTGTAACCGCCTGATGAACACTATCCTGAATATTGACAAAATCACTGCCATTGAATCTGACGAGACCCTTATCAGTACCCAGCCAGATATAGCCTATAGCATCCTGCTTAATAGTATTGACCTTGACTGCCACATTCGCCTCCCCTATTGAAAAATCGTGCACAAAAGGTTTTTGTGCCAACAAGGAATCTGCATACAACAATACCAACATCAGAAAGATGAAACGCATATACCTTAAAACTTCCGCAACAAATGTAATCATAGCTACCAACCTTTACTATCTGACCGCATGGATTCCTTTGACCGGACGACAGTAAAAACGCGCGACATATTGAACCCAAAATGAAAATCACCCTTAAAGACATCCCCTTTAGTTTGCCCTATAACAACCCTCTCGGCAATGGCAGCAGAATTGGTAAAGAACACCTGAAAAACATGACTCCCTGTTTCGATATCTGCACCAATGGAAACCGAATTATTATATCCCGATAATCTCAAGCCAGGTATGGTATAATAATATTCACCTGTAAGCGCCACACGTTTGCTTATTTTTATACGCCCCCCTACCCCAATTGCCAATACATCGTTTGGTTCTCTTTCATTTGACACGAGGTTATAGTGTATATAGGTAGGCATGACCTGTAGTGATAAATTGGAATTGAACTTACGCGCAATCAGCAGTTGATTCACGTAAAACAAGCGGTTGCTGAGATAGTATTTGTAGCCGGGAATTTGCACAACATCCATGGTGCGCACCGACATATTGCCGAGGTAACAGACACTCACAGGGTTATGCCCATCGACTGTCTGTCTCAGCAATTTCACTTTCACAAAACCATCGCATTCTTTTTCATAACTGTTTCGGCCCACGCCGATCATAAGCCAATCCGTGATACCATAATCGAAACTGAATTTTGTTATAGCGTTATCAAGCCCGTAAAGGTTCTTGATACCTTCGTTCAGTTTACCAAACCGGTGCGCTATTCTGAAATCAAGCACACCTCTGGCTATATTCTCAATGCTATGACCGTTTATTATCCTTGTGGATTTAAAAGCGGCAACAGTAAAGTAGCCGACCGTCTTTCTTTTAACGGTATCATCCTGCATAAGTATTCTCTCAAGATGGGCGATATTTACCGCATCGTCCTTTTCACTTTCCTGACCATAGCAGCAGGTTTGCAATGAATACATACAGGTTATTAACGATAGAAATATTTTCATGCTCATGTCTGGCTTTGTTAATTGTTCTGTGCCCCCTGGTTTATCCAGCTTTTAATTTGTCCTGACTGGCAATCATCCAGTTTTGCTCCGTTCTTTGGCATGTGGACATAACCCGGGGCATGGGTGATGGCACCGATAATCCTGCCGCTCAGCACTACCGACCTAACACCTGCATAACTATCAAGCGTATAGCCCCCTGTAGCAGCACCTGAGGCATGACATCCGGGAATGGCGCAATTGCGTTGAAAAATATACTTAACAGTACGGTCGTATGATACATTAGCTGTATCGCACCCTATCCCACCGGCATATGTGGCCTTGGGGTACAATGACTCCTCATCGTCGCGATAGCAACCACATACGAATATTGCGAAACCGAATAAAATACACAACAAGACGACACCATGTATAGATACGGTCGTCTTTCTATTGCGAGTATTATATAAAGGACTATAATTCATCTTTCAATCACGAGCTTGGTTTTGATGTAAGTTCGGCACTTATGGACACATTTATCTCCGGTGAAAGTTTATCGGAAACAATCCTTGGAATTTTGATATTGTGATCTGCGAGCAGCACAACGAAATCTGAACGAACTAAAATCTTTCCGTTTTCGCAGACAATACGGCATTTTATTGTTCGCTGCTGCCCTACACCATGAATGAGGAGCTTTCCCTTGGCCCTGACAATGTATTCCCCCTCTTTCGAAAGATCAATCTCTTCAATAATTTTCCCCGAAAACACCGCTATAGGAAAAAGGTCGCTCTCCATATAGTTCTCGTTGAAATGTTCTTTCTGGCGCGGGCTGTTGAATCCATCGAAAGAGGGTATGCTAATTTTAAATAGAAAAGTCCGCTTCGCAATGTCTACCGCCCCTATAAGTCCGTTCGACGTGGCATTGATAAATTCGAGCGGGGCATCAGAATGAAAGCGCACACCACCATTGGCCACCTGGTATATTGCGTTTTGCGCGGATGCGTACCCGCACAACATAACTAAAAACATACCAGCGATGAATAGCGAACGTTTCATAAAAGAACAGGCCTTCAAACGGTTTTGAATAGTAAATTTATACTTAAAAACCCATGTTGCGCAACAAATAGCCAGATGGTGGAGCAATTAAATTTGCACTATCTTTCGAGACAAAATGCATGTGATGGATAAAAATAAATTCGATAACGAAGGAAAAACCAAGCTGCATTATGAACTGCTTCCCGGCTTTGTCTTTATCGTAGTTTCGGTATTGGGGCTGGTTGGCTGTAGGCACGACCATATGCCATCCCTGTCGACAGGAGGTAGTGATTATTTGCAAGTGAACCTTGTAGCAGATACTGCAGGGTTTGGCGCGGCAAGAATAGATACAAACCTGGGAAACCCCTGGGGCATATCTATGGGGAGAACAGGTATATTCTGGATAGCATGCAACAATACCGGAAAAACCGTTGTTTATGACGAAGCGGGCAACGAAGAATTTCCGGCTGTGGCAATCCCATACCACGGCAGGCGCAATGGCTCCTCCCCTACAGGCTCCTTATACAACCCTACTTCAAACTTTTTGGTGAATGGCAAGGCAGCGAGGTTCATCTACTGCACAGAGGATGGCACCATAGACGCATGGGTGGCTGGAGATTCAACGGTTACGGTAGCCGACAGATCGGCGACAGGAGCAATATATAAAGGCCTTGCAATGGCCAATGATGGTACAGGTGACCACATTTACGCAGCAAATTTCTTCAGCGGGAAAATTGATGTTTTTGACCAGGCCTTCAACTACCATGCTTCCAGGGCATTTACCGACCCTGGCATACCCATAGGCTATGCACCGTTCAATATCCGCAACTTAGGCGGGAAACTATATGTGGCCTTTGCCAAGCAGAAAGCGCACAGCCGTGATGATGAAAAAGGGCCGGGGAATGGATACGTGAGCATTTTTGACCCGAAAGGCACTCTAATAAAAAGGTTTGCCTCGCAAGGCGCGCTCAACTCGCCATGGGGCATTATCCAACCGCCGAAAGCATTTGGGCAAGACACAAATGTTATACTTATCGCCAACTTTGGAGATGGCAGGATAAACGTTTACGATACATCGGGAGTGCTAAAAGGCCCGCTGGGTTATGATGGCACCCCTATATCGATAAACGGGCTATGGGATATAGCATTTCATCCAAGCAGTGACGTGCGGCTTTATTTTGCAGCCGGCCCGGGAGAGGAACGATATGGCCTGTTTGGGTACCTAAAACTTAAATAAGCACACTATTGTATTGAATTAAGTATACCTTTGCATGAATTATAAATATCATTTGTGGCTTTGTGCATTGTAATATGAAATTTTAAAAATCATTAGAGAAAGTGATATTTTTATTGCCTTGTAATAACTATGGTTGCATCTGTATTTTCATTTGGGACTGATCAATTCAATCGCATCTTCCCATTTTTTATCCTTATTGACAATGAATGCAGAATTACCTCTTTAGGCAGGTCTATAGTAAAGTTGTGCCCGGCAAAGACGGGGCAATTATTTGGCAACTACTTCCGACTTAAATACCCTATAGCAGAAAAAGTAAATTTTGACCTGCTGAAAAGTTTAACCGGGCAGGTATCACTGATAAATTTCGGCGAGGCTAAACAGGGTATACTGAGGGGGCAATTTGAATATCTTGATGACCAGAACCAGATATTATTTATCGGCACACCCCGGTTTGGATCAATGGAAGTAGTGGAGGAAGAAAACCTGTCCTTGAACGATTTTGCTGCACATGATTCGCTAATAGACCAATTAAACGCTTTACAGGAACAGGAGAGCGCCATCAAGGATATTAAAAAGCTGCTGAATTCCGCACACCAGCAGAACCATGCGCTGAAATATAGTGAACACCTTTGGAAATTTGCGCTGAACGGAAACGGCGACGGTATATGGCAATATGATTTCAGGAATGAAGATGGCATCCATTTCACTCATGACAAGATAACACTTGGCGCTGACAACGGAGATGAATTCAGCTATAAAAGATGGCTGGGGTCAATCCATCCGGAGGATATAAAACGCGTGAACAATGCTTTCGCAGCATATATAAAAGGAGAAACCCAGCAGTTCATGGTGGAGCACCGTCTGATGGACAAAGAAGGCGCGTATAAATATTATATAACCCGGGGTATAATAGTAGAACGAGACAAAGACGGACAACCCAGCCTTATCATAGGTACGGTAACTGATATTGACCAACAGAAACAACTTGAGTTTCAGCTAAAGGAAACGGCCAACAGGCTGTTTTTCCTGATCAAGAACCTTGACTCGGGTGTGGTGCTGGAAGGGAAAGACCAGAAGATAATACTGGTAAACGAGCAGTTCTGTAAGTTTCTCGGCATCAAGGAGTCGCCGGAAGAGCTGATAGGTATGAACTATACCATAGCAACCCGGCAAAGTAAAAATCTGTACCTGCACCCGGATGAAGTGGTTTCAAGGATTTACCAGATTCTGGAACACAAACAACTGGTGCTTAACGAGCTTGTGGAGTTGGCCGACGGAAGGGTCTTCAAAAGAGATTATGTACCCATTTACCTGGATGGGAAATTTGAAGGCCACCTGTGGCAATATGTAGACGTGACCGAACAAACGGTGACCAAGAAAAAACTGGAGGAGCAGAAAGTATTTTACGAGAATGTACTGAATAATATACCGGCTGATATAGTAACCTTCAGTCCGAACCATGAGTACATGTTCATAAATCCAACATCTATAAAGAACCCGCAACTGAGGGAATGGATGATAGGTAAACGGGATGAAGATTTTTGCATTTACCGGAACAAGCCCATGAGCCTGGCCAAGGAGCGCAGGGCGTTGTTCAACAAAGTGCTTGCCTCAAAAAAACTGCACTCGTGGGAAGAAAAAGTGGTAACCCCCGGCGGCCCGGTTGAATATCACCTGCGCAACATGTACCCGGTGCTGAATGAAAAGAACGAAGTGACACAGGTGATAGGGTTTGGGCTGAACATCACAGATGTAAAGAAAATAGAGGAGCAGCTTAAAATAAATGAAAAGCGCTTCAGGGACCTCTTCAACTATAGTCAGGCATTTATATGCACACACGACCTGGATGGGAAAATAATAACAATAAACCCAGCCATGTGCGACCTGCTGGGATACAAGCGTGAAGAACTAGTGGGCAGGATGCTGACCGATTTCATTCCGAAAGACGATATTAAAAAATTCTATACCGACTACCTGGAGAAGGTTATCAGTAACGGGAATGCTACGGGGGTATTAAAGATACTCAGCAAGAAAAACAAAGAATCCTTCCTGCTGTATAAGAATTTCAAAGTAGAGGAAGAAAATTCCGAGCCATACATCATCGGCTTCTCCCAGGATATAACCGAACGCGTAAACACAGAAAAAGAACTGCTGGCAGCCAAAAAAGTAACGGAAGACTCGCATAAGGCCAAGGAGATTTTCCTTGCCAATATGAGCCACGAAATAAGGACTCCAATGACCGGCATACTGGGCATAGCGAACCTTTTATCCAAAACAGAGCTTGATGAACAGCAGAAAAAATTCACCAAGCTCATATCAGAATCGGCAAATAACCTGCTGACAATAGTGAACGACGTACTGGACATAGAGAAAATTGCGGCAGGAAAAATCGACCTTGAATTCATACCTTTTAAAATAGAGGACAAAGTATTTACCACGCTACAATCTTTTCAGTTCAAAGCAGAGGATAAAAATATTAACCTGCTGCTGAACAGCACATTACCTGACGACCTCGTGGTGATAGGCGACCCCTACCGTCTGAGCCAGATAATCAACAACCTGCTGAGCAATGCATTGAAATTCACCTATGAAGGTGAAATATCCATTAATATGGACTATAAGAACAGCGATAGTTCCAAATCAATGCTGATAGAGATACAGGTGCAGGACTCTGGTATAGGCATTAAAGAAGATAAACTGGTGGAAATTTTTAACCCATATGTTCAGGCAACAACAGATACCACAAGAAAATTCGGCGGGACAGGGCTCGGGCTTACCATTTGCAAGAACCTGATAGAGATGCAGGGCGGTAAGATAGGGGTTACCAGCAAATTGAATGAAGGTACGACCTTTACATTCCAGATACCCTACCAAAAAGGTGATACGTCTATGCTGCCCGATGACAGCAAAGAAGACCTGAATTTCAAAGACCTGGAATCAGTGAAGATATTAGTAGCTGAAGACGTGGAACTTAACCAGTTTTTAATAAAGCATATATTGGAATCATGGGGATGCGAAGTGACCGTGGTGCCGAATGGCAATGAAGCAGTTGATAAAGTGCGCAAGCAACAATTTGACCTGATACTGATGGATATACAGATGCCGGAAATGGATGGCATCTCTGCAACGAAAATGATACGTTCGTTGAATATCGTTGAAAAGTCAGTAATTGACAAATCGGCCATTACTAAAAAGATACGCACCTTGAATGCCAAAGACAAATCTGCTATACCTATAATAGCACTTACCGCTAACGCACTGAAAGGGGACGGGCAGAAATACCTGAATATTGGCATGAACGGTTATATCTCCAAACCCTATACAGAGGAGAAATTATTCCAGGTAATCAACGATATTATCAAGACTAATGATAAACTCCGAAACAAAATAATACCCAAAGCACGCCCTGCCGTTGAAAAGGTAGAAACACGGAATGAAAAGTTATACGACCTTTCAATGGTTGACTCCATAGGCAAAGACGACCCTGAATTTGTGAAGAATATCCTGACAATATTTATTGACACAATGCCACTAAATGCCGAAGGATTGGTGAATGCGGGATATGAGCAAAATTATGAGAGTATCTCTAAAATTGCCCATAAGATGAAATCAAGCATTGACCTTCTGGGCATCCATTCGCTTAAGTATACAATACGTAAGCTAGAAAATGTGGTGGTGGGCGATACTGAGTACCCAGCACAAATTGAGACTGTAAGAAGTACATTGAAGGAGGTGATTGCCCAGTTGAAAGAAATTGTGTAATTGTACCAAAACATCTCTCTGTAAAACGTTTATTTTATATTTTTGTTTACTATGCCAGTTCCGGGAATACCTGTATTGAATTATCACGCAATTGATGACACTGACGCATACCTTTCGTCGGCAAATGTGTCCGTTTCACTCAAGTCGTTCAGGGAGCAGATAGCATGGCTCCATAAAGAAGGCTATACATCGCCGGAAAAAGATGAATTGAGGGCTGTTATCCTTGATGGAAAAAAAATTATGGATAAGAAAGTGCTGATTACTTTTGACGATGGTTATCATTCTCTATACAAACATGGGCTGGAGATACTCGCTGAATACGGGTTCACCGCTACTTTATTTTTGTCAACCTCTTTCATAGGCAAACATTATGACCAAAAAGATTTTGAATTTGTAAAGCACGACAGACAACTGACGTGGGAAGAGATAAAAGCCCTTGCACAAAACGGATGGTCTATTCAATCGCACGGATACACACATGTCAGGCTGAATAGTCTGGATAATGAGCGTCTGGTAAAAGAACTTGCCCTCAGCAAGCAACTCATCGAACAGAACCTTGGTACCGAGGTTGATGAATTTGCTTTCCCATATGGGATATACACAAACCTTGCTATAAATAAACTGCGGGAAGCAGGTTATAAGTTTGCCTATTCCGTACACTCCGGGAAATTAATACCCCACGCCCGGAGATACAGATTACCCCGCATAGAAATCAACAACAGAGATGATATGGCTTCCTACACAATCAAAGTAACAACAGGCTATACATCCCCCGAAAACGAAAGGCGTTCTAAGATACGCGACATTATTTACGCCAGCCCTGCTGTAAAAGATATTATAGAGAAAATCACCCCTTACTTTGGTGTAGGCAACCATTAATGCCACCTCCAAAACAGCATTGCATGAACCGAAATATGCCGATTTTCAAAAGATTTATATCACTGTCAGGGAAAATATGCTCCGTCACTTTATCATTGATTATGTTCTGCTTTAATGGCTGCTCACAGGCAGACAATCATAATTTTCACAACCCGCATAAAATACCTATTGATGCCAAAAGATGGTACCAGCTCAACAATACCAGCCACGGGCTTGAACAACTTTTTGATGGAAAACAATATGACAAGCCAGTTACAGGCTACGGACTGCTACTGGACAATTATGATGCTTATTACCCAATTGCCGATGGTGAACAAATCAGTATCGACAGCATTATGATGTATGACTGGGAAGGAAGCAATGAAGACCGGCCTACTACTATTTATGCAGTAACAGAGGACTGGAAGAAAATACCCATTGCTGTATTTACCGGCGAGCGATATGGCGCATGGAACGGGCCTGACCCGAAAAATCCGGACGTTTTTGCCTTGAGCAGGCCCGTTGTCAATATCCGCTATCTGGTGATCAATAGCTGGGGAAATTTTCCGGGAGAACTGGAGTTCTATGGCAGTTATACCCCTCCCAATATCCAGCAAACTAAAGAAAAAGAGCACGCCCAACTAAAACATATGTTTGGGATAAATGCGTTTGAATGGGACTTTGAAGAGCCCAATGACCCTTCGAACCTTGACCCAAATCGGTTGGAATCCATAAAGAATTTTACCGGCATCCGCCACTACCTCGATTGGGATAAAATAGAAATACAAGAAGGCACTTTTGCTTTTGCACCTGCTGCCAGCGGCGGATGGAATTATGACACTATGTACCAATGGTGTAAGGATAACGAGATAGAAGTGCTGGCCTGTTTAAAAACCATTCCGCCATGGATGCAGGAAACCTACCCGGAAGACCAACGCGATAATGAAAACATACCCATGCGCTATGGTAAAAAAACCGGAGACCCTCTATCATATATAGAACAAGCAAGAGCTGGTTTCCAATTTGCTGCCCGGTATGGGAAGAACAAAAATATAGACGCCGGGTTGATACATCTTGACCACGATAATCAATTTCGGACAGGCTTAGGCACAATCTCCTACATAGAATGCGACAATGAGCGGGATAAATGGTGGAAAGGCCGCAAGGCATACCAGACAGGCAGGGAATATGCAGCCAATCTCTCGGCATTCTATGACGGACATAAGAACAGCATGGGACCCGGCGTGGGCGTAAAGAATGCAGACCCGCTGATGAAAGTGGTGATGGCCGGCCTGGCAGACCCAAAACCTGATTACGTAAAGGGTATGATAGACTGGTGCAAGGAATTCAGGGGGTATAAAACAGATGGAAAACCCGACCTGCCCTGGGATGTCATCAATTATCATTACTATTGTAATGACGCTGATCACAACCCTGAAAAAACACAGACAACAGGCACGGCCCCCGAACTGACCAATGCGGAAAACGTAGCAGGTGAATTCATTAAAATAGGACAACAGTATGGTATGCCGGTATGGATAACCGAGGCCGGGTACGATATAGCACAAGGCAGCCCACAGGCTGCGCCTCGCATTCATGGGCAATCTGCGCTGAATACACAAGCAGACTGGTTGCTGAGAACAAGCCTTCTGTACTCAAGAGCAGGCATACAAAAAGTTTTTTATTACCAACTGGTGGACGACAACCCTAAATTGAACACCCAGTATGCTACAAGTGGCCTGATAAATGCAGACAGGAGCAACCGGCCCGCAGCAGACTATTTTCGACAAACCAATAAGTTGTTTGGCAAGTACAGATATGCCCAAACATTGAGCAAAGACCCGATTGTGGACAAATATGAAAACGGAACAGAAACAATGTATATGCTAACTGTTCCCTACAACAAAGGCCGGGAAACAAAATACCTGCTGAACATTGGCAGTGCAGATACCGCATATATCTATAAACCACAGGCAGGGAATGAAAACATGGAACTAAAAAAAATGAAGATTCAAAACGGCAAGATGGAAGTAACTGTAACAGAAACACCAATGTTCGTTACCCCCTACACTCAAATAAAAAAATAAATAAAAACCATATAATGAGTATTTTTACCTTTTCAGTAATACCCGAATGATTAACCACATAATATCAAAACTAAAGAATAAACATTTCCTTGTGTTATCGGGTAATGCTTCTATAGCTTTAGTAGGTATTGTGACGACTTTCATTTTATTCAGGGCTTTACATCCGCAGAAGGCCGGTACCTATTTTTATGTTTTGACTTTTTCAATGCTATGCGAAGCGGCGCGGAGTGGCTTCCTGTCAACAGCAACAGTAAAATATTATGCGGGGGCGGAATCGGCCAGAGCAAAGACAGTATTAGGGTCGGTATGGATGCTCGCTTTAGCGTTAAGCGGTATTATATTGACAGTAAACCTATTGCTGTGGCTGGTTTTCGGGGAAACAAACGATGAAAGTGTCTCATTAAGCCTACAATGGTTTGGGCTTACCTACATCAGCACACTACCGGCTGATGTAACGTTCTGGAAGCTGCAGGCGGAAGAAAAGTATGGCACTATGCTCTGGTACCGTATGCTCAATTCAGGGTCAACGATACTGACGTATCTGGCACTTATCTATTTTGATAAAATGACTATAGAAAATGCGCTCCTGTATAATTTTCTGACGAATTGTATGGCAAGCGGAGTGGGTGTCTTGTTGGGTATGTCGGGGATACGGTATATAGTCTATAGGTCAAAAGATTGCATGAAAGAACTGTACCATTATGGAAAATACACACTTGGCACCACCAGTTTATCCAACCTTATCAGCTATGTAGATATATGGATAATCAACCACCTGCTGGGTCCGGCTTCAGTGGCCGTATATAAAGTAGCAATAAGTTTTATGGCTTTCGTGGATCTTCCGTTACGCTCCTTCACCACCACCGGCATGTCGGAAATGGCTATTGAATATAACCGAAAAAACTTTGCCGAGGTAGCGGCAATATTCAAAAAATACTCGGGGATGCTGACCATTGCCTTTATACCTGCAGCAGCAATAGCTTATGTTTTTGCCGATTTTGTAACTATGCTGGTGGGTGGCCGCCAGTACCACAATACAGAGGCCAGCACACTCTACCAGATGTTTATGATCATCGCAATTATGTACCCCTTGGACCGGTTCAATGGCCTGACATTAGATATACTGCACCATACACGTGTAAATTTTTATAAAGTCATTATTATGCTATCGGTAAAGGTAGCCGGTAACTTTCTGTTCATAAATTTACTAGGTAACATCTATGGCATTCCTTTGTCTTTGCTATTTTCTGCGCTTTCAGGGCTGCTGTTTGGGTATTATGTTCTGAATAAATATATACCACATACCTTTATGGGGATATTTACTCACGGATACAAAGAAATGCGAATATATGCAGGTTCCTTTCTTGCAAAAGATAAACAAAACGATATATTTTAATTTTCAGCTTGATTTTTTCTCCGGCTTTCAGAAACGGCTATCTGTAAAATCCTTATGAGATTATTTTTTTGTTATAATAATTATATATCTTGTGTGCCGAGAGTAATATTGTAGTTTGCAATGAAATGCAGATTGCTGCAAGAATAAAAAGAAAATAGCTGATGAGTTCGGAGCATTTACCCAAAGTGATGGTTGTTGAGGATGATCAAAGTATTCAGTTGATCATAAAGCATTCCCTTAAAAATTTTAGTGTATCTACTTTCACTAATGGTTTGGATGCGTTGTCTTTCCTTCGGGAAGGGAACCTACCGGATATAATTATATCGGACCTCAATACCCCTGAAATGGGAGGGCTAGAGCTGATAGCACAACTGAAAACCAGTGGTTTTTTTAAGGCGATACCTGTTTTGGTACTCTCTGGCGACGAAAGCACCGAAACAAGGATTAAGTGCCTTGATGCCGGTGCTGACGACTATGTGGTAAAACCATTTAACCCTCGTGAACTAGAAGCAAGGATGCGGGCTATACTGCGGAGAACCGGAAATTTTTTCCTTAACTAATATTCATTGATGAATAGCAGTTCCACATTTGCGGAAGAAAAAAAAATAACAGCCCTGGTAAACGTTGATGACCCTACATTCCTCTCATTGTCTGGCTGTGATTTTGTCGGGACCGAAATAATGCGGTTCACCAATGGAGTGGACCTTACCACACGATGGGCAAAAGAAAACCTGCCGATAGCAGCTATTATATCTCAAAGCGAGGTTATCTCCCCTGACGGCATATTCTTGCTGGAAACCCTGCAAAACAGCAAGTATGGCGATGTGCCTTTTTTCCTGATAGCCCATAAGGTAAATGAGAACCTCAATAAATTGTGTATAAGGGCAGGGGTCGCTGACCTGTTTCAGCCACCGGTGAAAAAAGACGAAATTGCCACCAGGGTCAATTTCCTTATTAAATACTGGCCTTCGTTGAAAAGTAAAGTGCGCCCGGAAAAAATAGATGTGTATAAAATACCTTTTGCAAAAAGGCTGTTTGACATTATTTTCTCCAGCATTGCAATAATTATGCTGTCCCCACTGCTGCTGTTGATTATTCTTCTCATGAAAATGGAATCAAAAGGCCCAGTATTTTATTATTCACTACGGGTAGGCACAGGTTACAAAATATTCAAGTTCTACAAACTGCGCTCGATGTATGTGAATGCAGATAAACGATTGAAGGACCTGGTACACCTGAACCAGTATGGCAGTAAAGAAAACCTGCCGGACTGGCAGAACAGCAACGTGCTTTGTGATGACTGCGTAAAGAACGGTACCGTGTGCCAGCGGGTACTGTATGCTGACAAAAATGCGTGGTGTGAGAAAAACTATATTAACCACAGAAAGGCATTAAGTGGGTCGGCCTTCATAAAACTAAAGAATGACCCCCGCATAACAAAGCTGGGACGCTTACTGCGTAACACGAGCATAGATGAACTGCCGCAGCTATGGAATGTGTTGATAGGAGACATGAGTATAGTGGGGAACCGCCCTTTGCCCCTATATGAAGCGGAGAAACTGACCACCGATAAGTACGCTTTGAGGTTTAAGGCACCGTCAGGCATTACAGGCCTGTGGCAGGTAGAAAAAAGAGGTAAAGGGGAAATGTCAGAAGAAGAGCGACTACTACTGGACAATGCGTATGCGGAAAACCACAGTTTTCTCAGCGACCTTAAACTGATCGCTAAAACTATTCCAGCTCTTTTCCAAAAAGAAAATGTATAGCCATGAGGCCTGTAGCTATACCATCTTATATAAGCAAGCTATGGAATGCAGGAACAAACAGCAATGGCGAGAATATTGCCCTGATACAACAGCATTATAAAACGCTGCATAAAGGGGAACCGGAGGTATCGGTAGTGATACCTGCATACAATGAGGAGAAAAACATCCTGCGTACATTGCTATCGTTAAGTTCAAACACCACTAAACGTGCGGTAGAAATCATAGTGGTGAATAATAACTCAAAAGATAATACCGAGACCCTGGTAAAAGCTACGGGCATCAAATGCATAACTGAAACGAAACAGGGCATTACCGCTGCGCGCAATGCCGGGCTAGCAGTAGCAAAAGGGAAATATATACTGAATGCCGATGCCGACTCCATTTATCCTCCAGATTGGATAGAAGAAATGGTAGCCCCGCTTGAAATTAACAATGTAGCCATCACCTACGGCAGGTTTGCTTTTATACCTACAGGCAGAACATCGCGTACCAGTTATTTTTTCTATGAGCAACTGGCCGATACCACCCGATGGGTTAATAAAAAATTCAGGGAAGAGGCTGTTAATGTATATGGGTTTAACTCCGGGTTCAGAAGGGAGCAAGGAATTGACGTTAACGGATATGAACACCCACCCGGAGCTAATGAAGACGGCTGGCTGGCGGTGAAGCTGCGAGATAAAGGCTATGGAAAACTGCATTGCGTAACTACCCCCAAGGCTATGGTATGGACAGCCGACAGGCGTATAGAAATGGATGGCGGGCTGTGGAAAGCTTTATTTATGCGCGCTAAGCGGATTCTTTTCCCTTCAAAGAAAGTGGTGATTCGGCAGGATTTGTAATTACTTCCTTTTAGCCTTCTCCCAGACTGCACTTTGTGAACCTGCAAAATACCTGCGAATACCCGCAACCACTGCATAATTCATCATAAAAAAATAGTACGGGATATAGAGTGCTTTGATGCGCACCTGCTTCTTCTCTAACAGCCAACCAAGCAATGCAAGCGAGTAAAACAGCACCTGACAGCCCAGTAATACAGAATAAAACACTGATGCTCCTTCGTACACAATAATATAGTTGAGCACCAATGCTACAATCATCAGAAAAGGTGTTATCGTCCAGCGGAGTACGCGATGGCTAATGTATTGAAAGCAGAGCACAAAATTCCGGAAAGGGTTCATTAATTTCTTTAGCCTGAGAATAGATTGAATACCGCCCGCTGCAATCCTTATCTTGCGTTTCAGCTCTTCCTTTACATTCTCCGAGCCACCTTCTGTAGCATATGCTTTAGGCTCATACACTATCCGGTAACCACGTTGCGCTATGAGTAGTGAAATCATGAAATCGTCAAGGATAGTATCTGGTGGCACGGGCTCATACAAGGCCGTCCTGATACTGAACAATTCTCCTGCCGCCCCTACAACCGAATACAATTCGGAATCCCATTGCTTCAGTTTTGATTCGTACTTCCAATAAAACCCTTCTCCGGCAGTAGCGTCACCTGCATCTTCCACATGCACCCTCTTTTCACCCGAAACAGCGCCCACTGAGCTGTCGGCATAATGCCGGCAAATGTTCAGCAGTGCATCTTTGTTCAGAAAAGTATTGGCATCCGTAAAAACGGTGATTTCGCTTTTCACCTCGTGCATAGCACGGTGTACCGCAGCTATCTTACCGCTCCGCTCCGGACTGTGCATCAATTTTATCTGCGGGTAACCTGCTACCAGATCGGGAGTGCGGTCGTTTGATCCGTCGGTGACAAAAATGTAAGACACCTTATCGGCGGGATAAGTAAGGCCGAGCGTATTCTTAATCTTCTCCACAATAAAATCTTCTTCATTGTAGGCCGCAACTATCAATGTGACCGAAGGCCAGTTACCCCCATTGTCCGGCACCTTCCTTTTCCCTTTTAATAACGTACGTAGCTTCACGAGGAAATACAGCAGGATACCATACCCGAAAAAGGTATAGAATACAATGAAGATACTTATCCAGAAGGCTGCTATCATTACCTGTTATTTACGGGAAAGCCCAAATCATTACTATCTGTTTTGTTTGAAATATTCCAGGCAATTGCTTTAATCAATACCCGTACAAAATCCCACCGCTTTTGCATGATGTAGTTAATCATGTTTCTTGACGCCACAACAAACATAAAATAAAACCAGAATACAGCTATTGTGGCAGAATCACAGTTACGCCGGATGAATAAAATACGGTTTCGGTTCATAAAATATTCTTTCAAAGCACTTGTGCTGCCCACCGAAACTGACTCTTTATGATATATTACCGCCTGCATGTTCAGACATATTTTATATCCGGCTTTCCTGATGCGCTCGCACCAGTCCATTTCTTCGTAATACAGAAAATAATTCTCGAACATAAGGCCAGCTTTGTTGATGGCCTCCCGCCTCACCATCATTGCTGCTCCGTGTATAAATCCTGTCTCGCCGGTCAGATGATCGAACTGCCCATTGTCTTTTTCGCCCTGCCCTGTAGAAACAGTCCTAGCCGTATAATAATTCATCGCACTGAAGCCAGCATATTGTATCACATCTGGCTGGTCATAGTACCTAATTTTAGGAGATACCATTCCGATAGAGGGATCAGCATCCAGCCTCGCGACCAACTGCCCTATGAGGCCAGCAGTTACCTCCGTATCATTATTTATAAAAAAAAGGTAATCTCCGGTAGCTTCTTTAATACCAAGGTTATTCCCCCCCGCAAAACCTAAATTCCGTTCAGAGCGAATGAATTTCGCCCAGGAGTACTTTAATCTCCACTGAAGTGTAGGGTCTATTGAACTTCCGTTATCAACAACAACCACTTCTATAGGGTTAAAGTCATTTATATTAACAATTGAATCTAACAGCGCTTCTGTTACTCTACTGTGGTTATAATTGACGGTAATCACCGAAACGCTACTCATGGCCAGCTAAACTATTAAGGAATGTGGGTTCTTTATTGAGAGCAAACCCATTTAAATAAAATGATTTGTTCCCTTATACTATTAACGCACATAAAAATAAACAGATAAAGTGTATTTTAGTCGTGAAATTCACACATATAACTGAAAGTTTTTCAAATAATGCCGGAACAGTATAATTTTTCAGAAGTCACGTTACTTGTTACCCATTTCAACAGAAGCGGTTCGCTTGAACGACTCCTATCAACCTTCCGGAAGTTAAACTGCCATTTCGATGACATCGTAGTATCAGACGATAGCAGCAGGCCTGAGCATCAAGAAAAATTAAAAACCCTACAGTCTATCTATAACTTTCGCCTTATACCGGGGAAACCAACTCATGGTTTTGCAGTAAATATAAATAAAGGGCAAGATGCCGTTACCACCCCTTACACATTGTACGTACAGGAAGATTTTGTGCCATTAGAAGGCTGCCAACAACATTTAATTGATGGCCTACAGATAATGAAGGATCATGCCGCTATTGATTATGTGCGTTTTTGGTCGTATTACCGCTATCCCAGCCTGAAGCCTTTTGGCAAGGGGTTTTCTGAAACTTTTTACAATCCATGGAACCTGGATCATAAAAAATTTTTCATGTATTCAGATAACCCACACTTCCGTCGCAGTAATTTCTTACAGAAATTCGGCAGGTACCAGGAAGACATAGATGGTAATATATCAGAATACAGGATGTCTATCTCATTTATGCAGAAAAAAGGCAGGGGCCTTTTTTATAATGATTATGCAACCCTGTTTGATCATCGTAATTCGCCTGATGAGCCAAGTTCTTTCGCCAGACCGAGCTGGAAGCAAAGCCGTGCACCTGTATTCCGCTTTATGAGGTGGGTATACCAGCGTTACAAATGGCTAAAATGCCTTAAAGACTATAAATATTTAAAAACCTGATTACCTTTATCGGGCATGAGCGAGCCTTTTCATTTTCCGGGTGTCACACTACTAGTAACTCATTATAACAGGAGCAACTCTCTTGAACGTTTGCTGGCAAACTTCGCCAAACTTAATTGTCATTTTGATGACATTGTGGTATCTGATGATGGCAGCAAGGAGGAACATGTAAACCGGATAAAGGAACTACACAGCACCTATACATTCCGGCTGATTACCACACCCAGAAATAAAGGTCTTGGCAATAATATTAACAAGGGACAGGATGCGATAACCACACCCTACACCCTTTATGTGCAGGAAGACTTTGTGCCGCTGGAAACATTCCCAGGCAAGCTATCGGATGCCTTGAATTTTATGAACGAGCGGCAGGAGTTGGATATGGTACGCTTCTACGCCTATTTTAAATACCCATACCTGACCTCATTTAAAAACGGTTTCTCAGAAATGCGTTTCAAAATATGGTATCCGGGATACAAAAAATTTTATTTCTATAGCGACCACCCACATCTTCGCCGCAGTAACTTCCTGCAAAAATTCGGGCGCTATCCTGAAGGGGTAAATGTAGAGAAATCGGAGTATGGGATGATGATGTCTGTGCTGAAAAACAAGGGAAAATCATTGTTTTATGATGAACATAAAAGCTTGCTCGACCAAGTAAACTCAAGCGCCGAACCCAGTACATTTAAACGCAACTACTGGAGGGAGAGCAAGAACCCGCTAATTACACTGGCACGACACCTTTTCCGGCATCTGAAGTTCAACTACAATTATTTCAAGTAACCTGCGCGGCAGTAACATTAATTGCCCTGTATATTTCTTTCACACTATTTTCCCAGGTGTGAGATGAAGCGAATGCTATTCTTTGCTCCTGCAATTCACTACTGTCTTCATGCAGCGCTTTTTGTATGAGCCGAATGTAATCTTCTTTAGTATGACCAAGATAAGTATGCCCTGAAAAAAAACTCATGGCCTCTGTAGCTGTTGCTACTACAGGCTTTCCCATAGCAAGATACTCATCTATTTTTCGGGGATAATTACCTATTGTCACCATGTTAACCAACTGAGGATTCAGACACACATTGAAGGCGTTAATATAGGCCGGGAGTTCAGATGGTTTTTTCGCTCCGAGAAAATGAATATTTTTTATGCTGTGCAAACGGCTTGTCCGGAACTTCTCATCTTCGGGGCCTACCAATACTATGCTCATTTCCGGCAGGCACTCGCCTACATGCGCCAACAAATCAATATCAAGACGATGGGATTGCAAAGCACCCACATAACCCACAACAGGGCCAGGCATGCCCTTCATGTCATCAGGCAAAGCAACACCTGATGCACTGGTGAATATATCTAATTCACAACCTTGGCCCACATTGTATGAATGCGCATTATACTTACGGCAATAATTAGCGAGGTAAACAGAATTTGCCACACAAAGGTCGCTTTTAGCTATAAGCAGAGGTTCAAGTCGTTCTCCATGATGCTTCCAATAGCTGGTGGCAATCATGTAATCGCGTGAGTAGTAGATGCTAACTGTCGGGCTAAGCAACTCCTTCAGGTAGAATGAGCTAAAAATATCATTGTCATTAAACAAGATGATATTCTTAAAACCCAATTCATCCATAGCTTTCTGTATAGACCGGGCAAACAAGCTGTTATTTCGTTTATTCAGCAGATTGTAGAGTGTATTAATCTTTATCTTGTTTATAGACTCAGTGATACAGTCCGGGTAAAGGTTCCATAGGTTTGACTGAATGGATATCAGGCCCTTTTCCCTACCCTTTATTACGGCTATCCTCTTTTGTATTCTGGGGTCGGCCCTGTTCCTGAAAAGGGAAATGCGATTGAGCGCACCATTTACATACAAGACCCTGTTATGTTTACTAAACTCTATCGCAATATTTCTGCAATTACTGCCTATACCCTCGTCCCACGGCTGCTGGCCCACTACCACGATATCCCGGTTTGCTATCAGGTCATCAAATGGCATGCTGCAGTTGATTTTGCTGGTCATCAATACGCTTTGTTACATTAAGCAAAGCTATGACAAGGTAAAAAAGTATGCATGATGGGTATTGCACTAACGCCTCCTGCGGATAGTTGCCAATATTGAGCGCAAAAACTATCAGGAGGCATCCGAGGCTGTAGGATTTAAGCTCCGGGTCTTTTATGCTAAAATAATTATTAATGCCTGTCTTTAACACGGTGAACATAAAAATACAAAACAAGAGTAAACCGACCCAACCCATTTCTACTGCTACACGCACATAACCGCTATCTGGTGGAAAATTAGCAAGATATGAATTAGGTGCAAAACGTTGCCCCCATACTCCTGTAGCGCCAAGGCCGCCGCCCAGCGGATGAGATAAAATATACGGCTGAATTCGCTTCTGGTTGATAGCCCTGACGTTGAACGAAGCATCATCTGACGGCTTAAAAGCAGACTGGAAGCGATATAAGGTATTGTTGGTTGTAGGAATAAAAATCAAAACAACAGTAAATATCCCGAAAACAGCCATCATCAGCATTATCTTCCTGGAATACTTCAAGATGGACAGGAAAAACAATGCAGCAGGTAATAAGACATAGGCTCCACGTGTGCCCGAATAGAGCATCGCCATGAGCAGAAGGACAATCATTACCATGAGTATGACCCTTTTTATACCTGACACAGTACCTGTAAGCAACCCTATACATAGTAGTATTGCAATCACCATATTATAAGAGAAAGCCACGGGGTCTGAGAAAATAGAAAACTTCCGCCAAACGCCCGCTATGAACAATAAACCTTCGATAGCGGGATCGGAATGAAGAAAAGCATCTTCAAATCCAAAAAAACCTATATGCTCTTGCTTAAACGCGTAGAGAGCGCCAAATAATGCCAAAGCAAGCCAGAGCTTCAGTATCATCCTTATATACTGCTTTGTATTTATGTAGTATAAAAATACGAAGTAGGAGAACATAACAATGGCAACTGTTCGTACTGTATATAACCATGCGGCCCTTGACTCGGCAGAAGGATTAGCTATCTCCACAAAATTATAGGCCATCCACGTAAACACCATCACCGTTATCGGGCCTTTGAACATGGACCAATCTTTTTTCTTCTTTTGATTAATGAATATACTCAGAATAAACAGTCCACATAATCCATCCATTACCGTGCCAAGAGGAAAATTGACCCCCATCCTCAAAAACCACATGATGAGATAGGCCATGATAAGATAAACAAAAATACCAATGCGCGGGTAGGCTACTATTGTATATAGCATTGGTATACCAATAAAGGCGACAAGTATGATGAGCCCGAACTTGATACCAAACCACGCAATACCAACACCTACAGCCGATAGCAGCAGAAACAATAAGAGAAAGCCAATAGCACCACCCATTTTGTCAATGAGAAAGAACTTCTTCAGTTCACTGCGCAATGACGGTGTTTTGCCTGGGGTAACCGGTATCAGCAAATCTTTCCTCATTTATAAAAACAACAGTTTAATGAAGAAAAAAAACACACTGATGAACGCCACAACCAAAGCTACAATTCTTGTCACTTCCTCCACACGCTTTTGTTTGCGCAGGGCTATTTCCTCTTTTTCTCTATTTCTGAATTCCCGGTCAAACATCTTTACCTTGTTTAGGATACGAGTGCTTTGTGGCCACCGATATCTTGTTTGCTTTTCTCACATTCATTAATGACAATACCTGGTAAAAAATAAATTTTGGTATGCCCCATAATGACCTGTAAATTACTTTATCGGTATGCCCTGCCAGCAATGCTACTATAAACCCGATAACAAAACAAACAAACCCGACCAACCAAACAACTAATGCCGGTATGCTTATAAACAGGTTTGCCACCATAAACATTACCGACAAAATTAAAAAAATAAAAAGTGGTGGCCTCAGCAAAACAATACCAAACAAGAAACGGTTCCAATCAAATTTCACCAACCCTTTAAACAAAAGAGAGAATCCAAATTTAAAATATCGGAACCATGTATTTATCCAGCGTGCGCGCTGCTTTACCAGTTGGTCTGATGCGGCAGTTTTCTCATCATACACTATTGCTTTGTCTGTAAAAGCAATACGATAACCCCTTGATACAACTTCATGTTGTAGTACCTTATCAAACCCCGCCCCTGTAATGTCGAGTTGCTCCAGGCATTCACGGTATAACGATGTCTTAAATGCCATCCCCGACCCTGCAAGCGTAGCTGAAGATCCAAGCCTGAACAATACTTCCCCGTCATAAAAATGGTAGTAGATATCCCTTGCTGCATCAAGACAGGCATACATGGTATTGAGGTTTTTGGCTTTTCTTATACCCTGCACAGCAGAAAAACCACTGTCGAAAAATTTATTCAATTCAATCAGGTAGTCCGGGTCAACAAGGTTATCGGAGTCTATTATGGTCAGCAATTCATGCGGCCTTACAAAGTTGCGTATGGCATAAAAATGCGACCGCGTATTGCTTCCCAGTGTTGCGGGTGGACGTAACACCACCACTCTTGTGTCATCAAACTTAAGTGCTGACACATCACATTTATCAGCTACGATATACACAATATAATTAGCATACTTCAGTTTTTGTATAGACTCTACGACCATGGGCAGAAAATCTGTTTGCTCGTAGGCAGTAACTATAACAGCGTAATCATATTCTATGTTGGTGGCGGATAACTTATCAGACCTTCGAAAAATGATATAGAGCAAGTATAACAAAACAGGGAGTACTAAATTATACCCAATAGCTACCTGAAGAAAAACCCAAATGCCATAAAGAATTCCTGCGGTCATACATTTTTGATTTCCCTTACGGTGTAACGGGTACGCCGAAATTATTTCGTTGTCTTATTCAATATCCACCCAATGAATTTGCTTTCGAGCGACTTCAGATATAGTATCTGCTCCTTCATATCGTGAGTTATGCTCTGATTGGCCTCATAAACACATAATACCCTATCTCCAACCACTATCCATTCTTTCGACTGATTGAGCGTAGATAAGGCAGACGCCTCAATAAATACTATGTCGTAGACATCTTTCAGCTCGAGTATCTTCTGCTCTATTATCGCTTCATTGTTTATTTCAAACAGGGACACATCCATACCCTTGTTCCCCAATACGTTCACGTTCCCATCTGCGGCTACCTGCTCCAATGTTATCCTACCCATCAGGTAATCCTCAATATAATATTTAGGCTGTGTCATTACCGTAATTCCCGGATTAAGGAAGTTACCATCAATAAGTAATACCTTCTTATTCATTACCTGGAACGCGCTTACCATACTCAGGGCTATCAGTGTCTTGCCTTCACCTTCTACAAGGCTGGTAAGCACAAGGTTTCGCCCACCCATGAGCGCCATATTAATCTCGAAGCGGGTGGAACGAACCATTTTTTTGAATTCAGTATTAACAGGGGCAGCAGATATTGGTGCAGAAATTGCCTGTATGTCCGATTTTACCGTTCCTATCATCTTCTTCACCTCTGTATTTATCGGGTTGGCAGCATCAATACTCCAAAGCCTCTGAACATCAAGAATTGAAGTTTTTATTTTAGGTAAAGCCCCTAATACCCTCGTATCCGTTTTGTTCACAAGGTCGTTTGGCTCTTTGATGGAATCATCGAGATAAAACAAAACAAAGAGGATGAGCAGGTATAGAATGAAACTGACCACGCCACTGAGCGCCACCAAAATGATTTTTTTAGACGGCAACTTGGCACCAGGCAACGCGTACTCAATAACTTTTATGGGTACAGTGCTGCTTAGCTGCATAGTGCCTTCGTTATATCTTTTCAGTAATTCCAGATACTCTTTGCCCAGCACCTCAATGTCTGCCTGAAACGACTGAATTGCAGCTTCGCTTGGTGCCAACGACTGCAATTTATACGTAAGGTTGCCTATTGAGTTCTTATATGAACGGATACTGCTCCTCGCCAACTCCCTATCTGTCTCCAGTTTCAATTTTTGGGAAATGAGATTTTCCTTTGTATGGAGTGGATTGACAATATATTTATCAGTAGATTGGTTGATTTTTTGAGCCAATAGCTCCCTCATCGCATCCACTTTTGTTTTCAGCACAGGATCCATGTTACTCTTAATATACTGCTCATTCAATGTATTCAATTGCTGTTGAGTCGCTGTAATCTCTTGGTTTATCAGCGCCAGCCTGGCTTCAATATATTGCTTTTCTTGCTCATTGAATTTCATATCAATGGCGTTTATAGCGCCAGTGGTAGCCTCAACTTCCTTCTCCGCCATCTGCAAGAGATTCTCAAAACTCGCTACTTGTGCCGAAAGGTTCTTTGACTGGTCGCTGACATTGAAAACCTTATTGGCTACTTTGTAATTTTTAAGGTTTTCGATCTTTGCATTCAGGCTATCCCGTTTCTTTTGCATCAGATCGTGAAGAAATTCAGTGGCGCGCACTTTATTTTGCTGTGTAACCAGCGAATAATAGCTGATGAATTCTTTACACAATGTATTAACAACAAACGCCGATAGCTGAGGATTCTCCGACTCATAGTACACATCTATGAAATCGCTCGATTCAACTCTGTATACTCTGACTTTATTCTTCAACGACTCATAATCATACTTCATTGATTTTATTAAATCATTGAGACCCTTCTGGTCCGGATCTGTAACAAGAAGTGACTGTTTCTGCTCATACATCTTTGAATAGACCTGTATGGCGTGTTTCTTGGCATCTGCGTTGAGGTCTTCAAAAATCTTACTATAAGGTCTGAAAGGTTTATCCGAGGTAAGGTCATGCAATATTAGCTGGTATGACACCTGATCATACACCGCTTTCAATTGCATTATCTGTGTAACATTGCTAAAGGTCTGGTTAATTCTTAATTCACTGGCCTCTCCATTAAGTAACTGCTGCGCAAGCTGCGACCCTGTGCCGGCAGTTAATCCGGCGGATAGCCTTGATTGAGAATAATAAACACTATTCTGCCTCTTCGCGATAAGGAAAGTGATTGCCATCGCGATAATAGGCAGCGCAATAAGTCCATATTTATGTTTCTTAAGTACCTTAATGAATTTGATGAATTCCATTATTTGATGGTTTCAAGTTTTGCGCCGATAATCTCCTCCAGAGCACTCTTAGCAATTAATAAATTACCTTCAGCATGAATTTTAGCCTGAGTGCTGCCGGAAAATGCTGTTAGCGCGCTATTATACGCCGAATAAGGCACCTCCCCTTTTTCAAATTTGTACTTAATATCCTTTAAAGTGCTTTCCATATTCTGCGCATCCTTGTTTCTCCAATTGAGCAAAGTCAGCGCCTGCACATACTGAAAATAACGCTGCTGCACCTGTGCTTGTATGGTCAGAAAATACTCCTCTTGCCCTAATTTGGTAACAGCCAGATTTTCCCTTGCCGCTTTTACCTCACCCGGCTTTTGCAGTATAGACCCTATGCTCACAGACACGCCCGTCTGGAAACCACCGGCACCGGCAGCGGCCGCGCTTGACGAACTGGCAGCAGGATTAATGAGGTAAATAAACGACACCAGGTTCAGCCAATCCAGTTTTGCCTTTTGAACAGTTAGTTCGGAAACCCTGATAGCATGGTCATATGTCTTCATTCTGGGATAGTTTGCCTTTGCGGCAGCCACCAGCTTTTCTAAAAAAGGATAGGAAACATCCGGCATCATAGACTCCTGAGCGCAGCAAACATTTGCCGATAGGAAAACCAGGAAGGCGAAAAAATATCTGTAACCCATCAACTTAATATAATTACATAATGAACAAACCAATACCCGGCCTGCTTAAATATTAAAATATCATTTAAAATTAGCGTATTCACGGGCAAAGATGTTCACAAAGTTATCCACAGCAATGTTAAATTATTTGTTTTGAATGATTTACATGTAAAAATATTTATTAATAATGTGAATATCTTTTTTAACGCCAACTATATGAACAAAAGACATTAATTTTATCCAACACAATCTAATAATGGCAAAAGCATCGGTTTCGAGTATTATTAAAAATAATCCCAAGATTAAAAAGCTCGTTCACCGCCTACTTATTCCCAAAAATGAAGCCCGCCCAAGAGAATGGGTTAAAGTATTCATTAACCCTTTCGTTCATTCAAGAGGCAAGGGCTCCGTCATAAGGGAAAGAACAAGGATAGATGTTGTCCCCTTCAATAAGTTTGTGTTAGGAAAACGGTCTGTGATAGAAGATTTCTGCACGATAAATAATGGAGTTGGCGACCTTGTAATAGGAGAAAACACATTGGTCGGTATGGGAAATGTGTTGATAGGGCCTGTTACAATTGGCAATAATGTGATACTCGCCCAAAACATAGTAATGAGCGGGCTGAACCATGAGTACCGGGATGTAAATATCCCGATACGGGAACAAAACGTAACTACTGCACCAATAACTATAGAAGACGATTGCTGGATAGCTGCAAATTCTGTTATTACCTCTGGCGTAACCATTGGAAAACATAGCGTGGTGGCAGCAGGTTCGGTAGTAACGAAGGATGTGCCACCTTTTTCAATAGTGGCAGGCAACCCGGCTAAGTTGATTAAGCGATATGATGAAGTATTGAAAGAATGGGTAAAATGCTGAGAGATTATTATTTCCAGTACCATTCATCCTCCTTGGGCTCGGCCTCTCTTTGTTTCCAATAGTCGGAAGTAACCACAGCGCCATCTAAAGTTTTCAATTCCCTGTTGAATACAGCATTTATTGGGCTGAAGGTAACATCGGTCACACCTACAGTAAATGTATCTGGTGGCGGGGGGGTAGGAGGCTCAGGTGCAGGGGGTGGAGCAGCAGCCTCTGGTGCCGCGCCTTCAGCGGGTGGAGCTGCAGGTTTGGGTGCAGGCTTAGCTGCCACTTTGGGTGGCGGGCTTTTCACCACTACCACCTGATGCCCATTATGTTCCAAAAGTTTTTTTATGAAATCCGCACGTTCAGGCGTGCAGTTCTTCTCTACAATGGCGCATTTTACTTCGCCAAGATCTTCAAAAGTATGATTAGGATTGAGCGCCATTCCCGGAAAATTATTTTGTTATCATGGTGATGTAATCAAACAAACTGCTTGCAAACCCTGTAACTACAACACCTATAAAACACACTGCCAATGCAATCTTCATAGACCCGCTGCCCGAAAGCTTTTCGATTGGCTGATCGTTCGCGTCAATAAATATTGCTTTTACAACTTTAAGGTAATAGAACAGGGAAATAACCATATTCAATGCCGCAATGGATACCAGCCAATAATTACCTTTTTCCGCACCCGCTGTTACTAAAAACATCTTCCCGAAAAAACCGGCGGTAGGGGGAATACCTCCAAGGGAGAAAAGGCAAATAGCCATTACCCATGCCAGAAACTTATTGTTATTGTAAAATCCTTTAAAATCACTGATATTCTCTTTGCCGGTTTTTGTCGCCACTAATGAGATAACACCAAACGCACCAAGATTAGAGAATGTGTACACAAGTAAAAAGAATATAGCAGAAGATGCGCCCATTGGCGTACCTGAAGAAATACCCAGTAAAATATAACCCACCTGCGATATGGAAGAGAATGCCAGAAAACGCTTGATATTATCCTGCCGTATGGCGAACAGATTACCTACGGTAATAGTGAGAAGGATGGATAGGTAAAGCATATTGTACCATCTGGTGTCATAATTGTGGAACAACTGAAACAAAGCAGTAATAAAAATGAAAACAATAGAACCTTTAGAGATAACCGACAGATACGCAGTCACAGGCACAGGCGCACCTTCATAAACATCGGCTGTCCATAAATGGAAGGGTACGGATGATAATTTGAAAGCGAAACCGGCAAACGTGAAAATGAAGGCGAAAATCTGCAGCTTACTGCTTCCAAGTAATGGCGCCATTTCTTTAAAATCCAGAGTGCCAGTGGTTCCGTAAAGCAATGAGATACCAAATAACAATATACCCGATGCAAACGCGGATGACAAAATCATTTTAACGGCAGACTCAGACGACCTTACTTTGTGTAAATCGTAATTGCAGAGGGCTGCAAGGGGGATAGTAGATAACTCGAGGCCAAGATAAAACATCAGCAGATTGCCGCTCGAAACCATAAAATCCATACCGAGTAATGTGCATAGAAGCAATATATAAAATTCAAGCAGATGCTTATGATTCAGGAGCCAGTCGAAGGCAAACAGTGAAATAATAAATGTGCCGAGATTAAGAATGTTTTTTTCGAGGAGCAAAGTGCTGTTGGTATGATACATCCCGTTGAACAGCTCGCCATCTGTATTAAAAAACAAACCAGCTATAAGATTAACGAACAGCAATACATTAGTAATGTGCAGCAAAGCCGCATTCGACTTTATGCCATCCCACACCTTCAGAAAAAGGAGTATAAAGATGATAGCTGTGAGTATCATCTCCGATTTCATTATTAATAAAAAGTCTGTTCCCATTTTCGGTTTCTTTATTTACCCGTCACCCCTTTAGCTATATTCTCCATAATTATCTGTGTATCCGGAGATACTAAATCATTCAGCCAGAATGGCGCTATGCCGATAGCCAATATGCTGACAAGCAAAGTCACAGATGCCAGTTTTTCATTCCAAGAAGCATCGCCAAAATGACGGAACTCCTCATTTTTTATTGGTCCCATTGCCGTTGAGCCTACAGCCCTTAATATATAAACGGCCGTAACCACAATAGAGGCACATGCTAGCACGGTAGAAACACGGTAAAAAGTATCGGCCCGCTGCCAAGAACCCACAAATACCGTCATCTCTGCCACAAACCCACTGAGACCCGGAAGGCCAAGTGAACAAAGGCCTGCGAGAACAAATACAGTAATGATGAAGGGAATAGTTTTCAGTAGTCCACCAAGCTGCGCTACCTGCCGGGTATGCGTGCGTTCATAGATCATGCCTATAGCAGCGAAGAAAAGGGCTGTCATTAACCCATGCGATACCATCTGCATCACAGCCCCCGTAAGCGCCGTTTTGGTAAGCATACCTATACCAAATAAAACAAACCCGCAGTGACTTACCGATGAATATGCGTTTATATACTTAAGATCGGTTTGCATTAAAGTGGCAAACGCGCCGTAAATAATAGCGATGGTGGACAATAGTATAATAACCCATGAGTATTCCTGCGCAGCTTCGGGCATAAGGTAAGCAGCCACACGCAAACAACCATAGCCACCCAGTTTCATAGATATACCGGCAAGGAACATAGATGCGGCCGTTGGGGCAGATGAGTGGCCATCGGGTGCCCACGTGTGAAACGGGAAGATAGCAGTGAACACCCCAAAGCCAACAAACATAAGGGGGAAAATGAATTTCTGCGCCTCTATGGGGACGTGCATGTGTGCAATCTTCAACAGGTCGAAAGTGTGTATACCACCTCCGATGTCAGTATTAAAGTATAGGGCAAGTAAACCAATAAGCACTAAAGCCGACCCGCCCATCAGCATCAACGCCAGCTTCATGGCACTATACTCCTTCTTCCCGCTGCCCCAGATACCTATGAGCAGGAATTTAGGAATAACAGCTACCTCAAGGAAGAAGAACATGGTAAAGAGATCGAGCGAAATGAAAAATCCATAAGCACCCAGGCTTAATAATACGATGAGAAAGAAGAACTCTTTGGTGAGCTTAGTTACATTCCATGATATAAGGATCCCCGTCATCACCACCACTGCGGTAAGCATGATCATAGCCACCGAAATACCATCCACTCCCACATAATATTCAATATTCAGTCCCTTAAACCAGCTATGCCTGCTCTCGTAGAGCATTTGTGCATGATTACCTGCTGCCCGCTGCCCCATATAATCATACATCACCATTGAGGAGTAACCTAGCTGCGCAACAGAGCCCAGCAATGCTACAAGGCGCACCTGCGCTGCACTACTACACAGCAGCACAACAAGCGCAGTGACTAAAGGAATAATTAATAGAACTGATAAGTTTATCATTACAATTATTTACGTCCACCAATAAAGAAATATCAACACAAAACCTATCACACCTACAAAAAAGTAAGCTGCATAATGCTGCGTCTTACCCGATTGTATTTTTTTAATAGCATATGACACCTGCTCCGTAACCTTTGCCAGCAGGTTCATAAATCCATCCACTATGTTGCGGTCTATCCATGCCGCAGGGCGACCCACTAATGGGAAAAGTATCTTCTTAGTTATAAAGAGATACAGCTCATCGATATAAAATTTGTTATAGGCACTCCTGTATAGCCCTTTCACACCGTCGGCTATGCGCTGTGGTGCAGGGCTTTCTTTCTTATAGAAGGACAACGCCAATACAATTCCGAGCGTAGCCAGAACTACCGGCGCAATGGAAAAGGAAAGATGAAACTCAGTAGGCAACAGCTTACCGTCAGAAGTAACAAATTTATTGAAAGGGATAAATCCAGCGCTTACCGACAGTAATCCAAGTATTATCAGCGGAATGAGCATCACACCCGGAGCCTCTCCATGATGGTGGTCATGGCCTTCGCCATGCGCATGATAGGGCTTGTTCCAGAAGATACTGAAATACAACCTGAACATATAAAAGGCTGTTATGGCTGCAGTAATGATAGCCAAAATGAAAATGGCGGTATTGGCATGGAAAGCTGCCTGCAGTATCTCTTCCTTGCTAAAAAAACCAGCAAAAGGCGGTATACCGGCGATAGCAAGGCAGGCAATAAGGAATGCAAGGTGAGTAACAGGCATGTGCTTTCTAAGCCCACCCATGTCATTCATTTCATTGCTATGCACATAGTGAATGACCGAACCTGCACCCAGGAACAATAACGCCTTGAACATAGCATGTGTAAACAGGTGGAACATAGATGCCATATACCCGAGCCCATGCTCGCCACCGTAGCGTGCAAGGCCTAATGAAAACATCATATAGCCTATCTGCGACATGGTGGAATATGCCAAAACCCGCTTAATATCCGTCTGTGTACAGGCTATGATAGCAGCAATAAATGACGAGCCAGCCCCTACCCACATTACAATATCCAGCGCAGGTGGACACATAGAATATACCGGGAACAATCTTGCCACAAGAAATACACCGGCCACCACCATCGTTGCCGCATGGATAAGTGCAGATACCGGTGTAGGGCCTTCCATCGCATCGGGCAGCCAGATATGCAACGGGAACATTGCTGACTTACCGGCACCACCTACGAACACCAATACAAGGCCCCACGTAAGGGCTGAAACACCCATAAAGGATGCTGCAGCTATGGTGTGAAATTCGCTGGTAGGGTTTGTGAGTTTTGTAATCAATGTCTGGAAATCAAGCGTTCCGGCATAGAATGATAATATCAAAATACCTATCAGGAATCCGAGGTCTGCAAAGCGGGTAACAATAAATGCCTTCTTGGCTGCCGATACCGCCGATGGCCTGTCGAAATAAAAACCAACAAGCAAATAAGAAGACACACCTACCAGCTCCCAGAAAATGTATATCTGGAAGATGTTGGAAGAAAGCACCAGACCAAGCATGGAAAACGTAAACAACCCAAGGAAGGAATAAAACGTAGCATAACGCTCCTCGCCTTTCATATAGCCCAGGCTGTAAAAATGCACCATCAAAGAAACAAGGGTAACAACCACCAGCATCATCACAGATATAGGGTCGAGCAATATGCCTATATCAATAGATACATTTTGCGTGAATCGCAGCCAGGTTATTTTCAAGGGTATTATCTGCTGATAGGTATCTCCTACCTTGCCTACCAGGAAGAAATAATCGTATGCTACCGTAGCAGACAGGATGAATGACACCAATAAGGAGAGCGTGGCCAATGCCCCGCAAAACGACGGGAAATACTTTCGCCCTACCAATGCTATGAGCACGAAGCTGAACAACGGCAGCATCGGTATTAAAGCTATTAATGACGTACTCAGCATAATTTAATATTTCATTGTATTTACGTCCTCCACATCTATGGTCTTATAGTTGCGGTATAGATTAATGATTATTGCTATAGCAACGGCTGCTTCGGCGGCGGCAATAGTGATAACAAATAATGTAAAGAACAAGCCATCCAGCTTATCAGCAAACAAGTACTTATTAAAAGCCACGAAATTGATATTGACACTATTTAATATCAACTCCACAGACATGAGCATGGTAATCATGTTCCTGCGTGTGAGGAAGCCATACACGCCAATAAAGAACAGCGCACAGCTAACAAATAAAAAATGAAACAACCCTATTTGCATTTAAACCATTTTTTATACTTCAGAACTCTCTATTATTTTTAATTCTTCCACCTCATCCGGCCCGCTATCGTTATTCTCAGTTGTCTCCGGCAATATCTTATGAGGCGGAACTTTCACTTTTATTGCTATCACTATACAACCTATCATTGCGGCAAGCAGCAGCATACTCACCACTTCGAACGGCAATATATAGCCATACTGCGTGGTACTCAGCATTTGCACGCCTATGTTACCTGCACTCGGTTCCAAAGCGGGTTTACCAGAGCCTGTAAATGTCTGCTGGCTGATAAGGTACATGGTAAACATGCAGCCAAATATGGCCGCAAGAGCAGAAAATACCGCCCGCCCCAAAACAGGCCGCTTCATGTCTTCGCCGGAGCCGCTGGTAAGGAAAATGGAAAATATAATAAGTACTACTATGCCACCTACATAAACGACTATCTGTACAGCCGCTATAAATTCATAGTCCAGCAAAAAATAAAGGCCGGCAATGCCAATAAGTGAAAACAACAGAAAAACCGCAGATCGGAAAATTTTTCGGGAAGTGACTGACATCAGCCCACCACCCACTATTACAGCAGCCAAAATATAGAATATGATTGTTCTTGCATCCATTATTCTACGCCCTCCATAATTTTAGAACCCGGTTTATTTAACACTTTCTTTAATTGTTTCTTGTCGTACACACTATGTTCAAATGTCTGCGCCATTACTATGGCGTCAGAAGGACAGGCCACTACGCACATATTACACATCGTGCATAATTCAAGGTGATACACAAATGTGTCTATGGCCTTTTTCTTCTTGCCATCTGCCTGCAATTCCTGCTTCGTAATAATTTTAATAGTGCCATTAGGGCAGGCTATCTCACATGCCTGGCAACCGGTGCAGCGGTGCTCATTGTTCTCGTCATGCGGCATCACCACCTCTCCCTTAAACCGGTCGAACATTTGTAGCGTAGCCCTGTTATCAGGATATTCTTCAGTATGTATTTCCTTGGGATGCGTAAAATAATACCCGGTAACCTTCATGCCCTTGAGCAATGATCTCACCGATCTGAATATAGTCCCGAAATACTCTTTTAAAAACATTGTTCTTATTTATCCCTCCCTTTTAGGGGTCGGGGGTTAAAAATGCCACCCAAAAATTGCCATCATCGTCACAATTATAATATTCACCATACTAATCGGCAACAAGTATTTCCACTCCAATGTCAATAACTGGTCTACACGCAGGCGGGGAAATGTCCACCTGAACTGCATGATGATGAATATGATAAAGAACGTTTTTCCGAAAAACCATATGGACGAAGGAATATAATCCATCACGTTATTAAAGAAACTCCAGTTACCTATATGGAAGGGCATCCAACCGCCAAGGAAAAGCGTAGCCGCAATAGCCGATACAATAAAGAGATTTATGTATTCCGCCAGCAGGAACATGGCGAACTTCATGCCCGAATACTCGGTATGGAAACCGGCGGTAAGCTCTTGCTCAGCCTCTGCCAAGTCAAACGGGGCACGGTTTATCTCAGCGGTAGAGGCGATAAGAAAGATAACAAACGAAATAAGTGCAGGAATGTGCCCCTTGAACAGCCACCAGCCATTTGCCTGGCTCAATACAATATCAGACATGCGCAAACTACCCGTGAGAATAACTATGGAAATAAGCGACAAACCAACAGACAGCTCATAGCTTACTATCTGCGCCCCACTGCGCATGGCACCCAGCAGCGAATACTTATTATAGCTGCTCCACCCTGCCATCAATATGCCGATAACAGCAATAGACGACACCGCTGAAACATACAGCACACCAATGTTGATGTCCCATATCTGGAAATTCTTTGCAAAAGCTATCGGCGCAATCGCCAGCATGGAGGTAACCACTACTATTATAGGCGCAAGATTGAACAGAAACTTATCTGATGCGTTGGGCGTAAGACCTTCCTTAAATAACAGCTTAACTGTGTCAGCCACTATCTGCAATGTTCCTTTTGGTCCCACGCGGTTAGGCCCAAGGCGTATCTGCATGAAGGCGGCTACCTTTCGCTCCATGTAACCAAGGAAGAAACACAATGGCACAAGAAACAAAAGCAGCGATATGCCGGCAATGACCACTTCTGTCACACTCACCAACGTCGCGTTCTGAATAGCACCAGCCAGCCAGTTGTGCGTTCCGGTTGCAAGTGATGAAAAACTTATTTCAAGAAAGAGACTCAACGTTTTTGTTTTTTCTGATTAAAAGTAGAACTGTTAAAAAGTTCCAATAGGCACACGATACTACAATATAAAATCACATTTTCCACATTCAATCACATTTATCACATTCAAAAATCACCTGTCCACATCCGGTATCACCAAATCAATTGTCGCCATTATCGCCACCAGGTCCCCGATCTTAGCACCTGTGGCCATATGGCTTAGCGCTGAAAGATTAGAGAAATTCGGAGACCTGTATTTTATCCTGTAGGGCGATGCAGCTCCTTCACTCACTATATACACTCCTAACTCCCCACGGGCCGTTTCCACACGCTGATAGAACTCGCCCTTGGGCAACTTCAGTACAGCTTTCGTTTTTGCCTGAAATTCCCCTTCAGGTATCTGGTCAATTAATTGCTCAATAATATATACCGACTGCTTCATTTCAGCCATACGCACCATATACCTGGCGTAGCAATCTCCGCCTGTTTCTAATATCTCTTTAAACTGTACTTTCTCATACCCATCATATGGGAACCACTTGCGTACATCGCAACTCACCCCAGATCCTCTTGCAGTAGGCCCGGTGCAGCCAAACGACACTGCATCCTCCGGCGACAGATAACCAACACCTTTTGTGCGTTGCTCAAATATTACATTACCCGACAGAATTTCATCGTATTCGTTAAACTTCGACTTTATTTGTTTAATCACATCCTTCCCCCTTTCCCGGAAATTAGGGTGCAGGTCATACATCACACCGCCCGGCACGCAATAATTTTGCGTAAGGCGTGCACCACAGGTCTCCTCCATTATCGCCAGCACTGCTTCACGCTCCCTGAATGCGTAAAAAAATGGAGTAACCGCGCCAAGGTCGAGCCCAGTACATCCCCACCAAAGCTGGTGAGATGATAGGCGGGTGAGCTCCGCCATCAATATCCTTATTATCTGCGCCCGGGGTGGCACTTCTACCTGCAATCCTTTCTCCACGCATAACGAACATGCCTGGTTATTGATATGCGCGCTCAGGTAATCCATGCGACTGGTAGCATATATGAAGTTGCGGTAAGACAGGCTTTCCGACATCTTCTCGATAGAGCGGTGTATATAACCCAGGTGAGGTTGTATTTTTTTTATTATCTCCCCGTCAAGCCATACTTTCAGGTGCAGCACACCGTGTGTGGACGGATGCTGCGGCCCTATATTTATGACGAATTCGCCTTCTTCGGTCATTATATCTTCTCCAAGCAGGCTCATAATGTTATCATATTTTCATCAACATAATTTTTCCTTAACGGATAACCATCCCAGTCCTCATCCAGTAATATTCTCCGAAGGTCGGGATGGTTCAAAAATTTCACACCAAACAAATCAAATACTTCCCGCTCATGAAAATTGGCAGTCTGCCATATATCGCTCACTGTTTCTACTTCAGGGTTATTTACATCAGCAATTTTCGCCTTCACCACAATGGTATGCTTATGCTTTTTAGAAAGCAAGTGGTACACTGCTGTAAAATGTGTTTTCCAGTCTATACAGGTCAAACAAAAAAGAAAATCGCAATCAAATTCGCTGTTATAGCGTAATGCTCTTATCAAAGGGCGCAGGTCCTTTGCATCAATCAGTATATTCAGAAATTCTCCGGATTCATCAAAAGTAGCTGCCGGTAAAAGCGCAACCACTGCACTCTTTATTTCTTCATTCGTCATTTGTCGCTCTCTTTTGATTTTCCGAAATAACTTTCATGCTTTATTTTTTCCTGTAGGGTTATCATACCATGAAGCAGGGCTTCCGGCCTCGGCGGGCAACCCGGCACATACACATCTACAGGTATCACATGGTCAACACCCTTCACCACCGAATAAGTATTATAAAAAAATGGCCCACCTGATATAGTACAAGCGCCCATAGCTATCACATACTTAGGGTCAGGCATCTGGTCATACAACCTTTTCAGCACAGGCGCCATTTTCATCACTATGGTTCCTGCCACTATAATTAAATCTGCCTGTCTTGGAGTAGCCCTCGCCACCTCAAAACCAAACCTCGACCAATCGTATTTGGCATCCGCAGCGCTCATCATCTCAATAGCACAGCAACTGGTACCAAACACAAGCGGCCACAGCGAGTTAGACCGCGCCCAGTTTATGATGTCGTCCAGTTTCGTCACCAGTATACCACCATCCTCTGTCTGGTGCAACTGCGCCGGGAATACTAATTTTTCTGTTTCAGCCATTTCAATAGTCCACTTTTAACTTTTAACCTCACATTCTTAACTTAACATTACATCCACTTCAATGCCCCTTTCTTCCAAGCATACAGCAATCCCATGAACAGGATAAACATAAAAATAATTATCTCCACAAGGGCAATTACGCCAATGCTTTTCACTGCTACTGCCCATGGGTACATAAATACCAACTCTACGTCAAAAACAAGAAAAATGAGGGCGAATAAGTAATACCCTACATTAAACTGGATCCACGATGTACCCGTGGTAGGTATACCACATTCATATGGCTCACCTTTATTCTTGTTTTTTGAGGTTTTGGCGATGGCTTTTGAAGCCAATATGCCGCCACCGGCAAATGCTATGCCTACTATGATAAGAAGTATTAACGCTGACGGACCCATAAGTTTATTTGTATCGTTACAATTTACGAACTAAAGAACGTAAAAAAAATCGACTGCTCATAAATGTATAAAATTTATTTTCTTTTTCAGGAAAATAAATTTGCATTTTCGGGAAAATTAATACCTTTAAAAAAAATAAAATAGACATATGGCAATTAAAATCACGGAAGATTGTATCAATTGTGGCGCCTGCGAACCCGAATGCCCTAACGGGGCCATTTTTGCAAATGGTGATGAATGGCGTTTTTCTTATAAAACATCTTTATCAGGCCCTTTCACTGCCAAGAGTGGCTTCACGGCTGACGCTGATGACGCTCAGGCAGCCGTATCATCTGACTATTATTATATAGTTACAGATAAATGCACGGAATGTGTCGGCTTCCACGAGGAGCCGCAATGCGCTTCCGTTTGCCCGGTTGATTGTTGCCTGCCCGATGAAGCAAATGTGGAAACAAAAGAAGAACTGGAAGTAAAAATGAAAACGCTGCATCCATAATATCTTAGCCCCCGTAATCCGGGGGCTTTTTTTTTAAGGATACTGACCAATATCATTTACTGTATTAAATACAGATTCATTAACTTTGGAATAAACCAATCCTAATTTTTATTTAATGATGGAATCAACTTTAGAACCAAAATTGGGGCAAGAAAAATCCCTGATTGAAGCAGACAGTATAGTAATCAGGTTTTCCGGCGACTCGGGCGATGGTATGCAGCTCACCGGCACACAGTTTACCGACACTGCGGCATTTTTAGGCAACGATCTTAGCACATTCCCGGAATTTCCGGCAGAGATTCGCGCGCCCATAGGCACCACCGCGGGCGTTTCGGGTTTCCAAGTGCATTTCGGCAGTAAAGAGATATTTACTCCCGGCGATGAATATGATGTACTCGTGGCCATGAACTCTGCAGCCCTCAAAGTAGATCTTGGCCGCTTAAAGAAAGGGGGAATAGTTATCGCAAACATAGCCGGGTTCGATAAGAAGAACCTAGGCCTAGCAGGCTATCCCGATGGCGCTAACCCGCTTGAAGACGGCACGCTTGATAACTACAAGGTACACAAACTGGACATAACCAAACTCACCAAGGAGTGCCTCGCCGGTACCACTTTGGGTATGAAAGAAATAGAGCGCTCAAAGAATATGTTCGTTCTTGGCCTTCTTTTCTGGATGTTTGATGAGCCGATGGAATATACCATCAACTTTATCAATGAGAAGTTTGCAAAAAAACCGGACATAGCCGAAGCGAACATAAAGACGCTGAAAGCAGGTTGGAACTTTGGCGACCATACCGAAGTTTTCGTTAACCGATATAAGGTGGCACCGGCAAAACTGCCCAAGGGCGTTTACCGGAATATATCCGGCAACCATGCAACGGCTATAGGCTTGGTAGCGGCTTCCGAGCTTTCTGGTTTGCCGCTGTTCCTGGGGTCTTACCCCATTACCCCGGCATCTGATGTTTTACACGAGCTATCCAAGTATAAGACCAGTAATGTAAAGACCTTCCAGGCGGAAGATGAGATAGCAGCCATATGCGCTGCTATAGGCGCTGCTTATGCGGGTGGCCTTGGTGTAACAACCACCTCCGGCCCGGGCATGGCGCTGAAGACTGAAGCAATAGGCCTTGCTACCATATTGGAAATACCGTTGGTTATAATCGATATTCAACGTGGCGGACCATCAACCGGCCTGCCTACAAAAACAGAACAGAGCGATCTGATGCAGGCAATGTATGGCAGGCATGGCGAGGGTCCACTGCCTGTAATTGCAGCAAGCACACCTTCCGATTGCTTTAATACGGTGCTGGAAGCTGCCCGTATAGCTGTTGAGCATATGACACCTGTCATCTGCCTCACAGATGGTTACATTGCCAATGGCTCAGAACCGTGGCGCTTCCCGGCAGCTGCGGATCTGGCACCTATCAAAGCAAGCTTTACAACAGAGAGCAATAACCCCGGCGGACAATTCCTGCCATATAAACGTGATGAAAAGCTATCGCGCCCATGGGTGAAACCCGGCACTCCCGGCCTGATGCACCGCATAGGTGGTCTGGAAAAACATAATGAGACCGGCAATGTATCTTATGACGCGAAGAACCACGAGATAATGACCAAACTCCGCGCTGATAAGATACAGAAGATAGCCGATTACATACCCGAAATAAAACCAGACAGCGGTAACGACAAAGGCAAGCTTGTGGTGCTGGGCTGGGGCTCTACGGCAGGCTCTATCAAGACTGCTGTGCGCGAGCTGATAGCTGAGGGCCACGATGTGTCGCATGTGCACCTCAAGCACATCAACCCGTTCCCGAAGAACCTGGGCCAACTGCTGGGCAGCTATGACAACATACTGATACCCGAAATGAACTGCGGCCAACTGCTGCAACTTATAAGGGCTAAGTACCTGCTGCCGGCCATCGGCTTCTCGAAAGTGCAGGGACTGCCATTTACCACCAGCGAACTGAAAAACAAAATTCTTGAGCTCCTTAAAAAGTAATCAATGACTACGATAGCAGAACAACAAGCAACACCAAAGCTCACCGCAAAAGACTTCGCATCGAACCAGGAAGTGAAATGGTGCCCCGGCTGCGGCGACTACTCTATATTAAAGCAGGTACAAACCGTACTCCCCGACTTTGGCGTGCCAAAGGAGGATATAGTATTCATATCCGGTATAGGCTGCGCGGCGCGCTTTACCTACTACATGGACACCTACGGTATGCACAGCATACATGGCAGGGCAGCGGCCATAGCATCGGGGGTGAAGGCCCTGAACCCGAACCTGAGCGTATGGCTGGTATCGGGCGACGGCGATGCGTTTTCGATAGGTGGCAACCACTTCATCCACCTGATGAGAAAGAACTTTGACGTGAACTACCTGGTGTTCAATAACCAGATATATGGCCTTACGAAGGGTCAGTATTCACCTACTTCCGAAAAAGGGAAGGTGGCGAAATCAACGCCTTACGGATCGGTGGAAGAACCATTTAACCCGAGCGAACTGGCGCTGGGCGCAAAGGCCAGCTTTGTGGCCCGCTCCCTGGACCGCGACCCGAAACACCTGCAGGCAATACTGAAACGCGCGAACGACCATAAAGGCACATCGTTTGTAGAGATATACCAGAACTGCCCGGTGTTCAATGACGGCACTTTCTTTGCATACTCTGAGAAAGAGACCAAGAAAGAACAATCGCTGCTGCTGGAGCATGGCAAACCATTGGTGTTTGGCGCTACCGACAACAATGGCATAAAGCTGGATGGAACAAGGCCAGTGATTGTGGACCTGAACGAAAACGGCAACTCGGTGAATGACCTGTGGGTACATGACGAACATGACAAGACAAAGGCACACATCATAGCCAGCTTCTTTGATACGCAGCATGACGGCGTGAATTTCCCGCGGCCATTCGGAGTCATATATTCTGAATACCGGCCTACGTATGAAGATGGCATGCAGGCGCAGATAGACGACTTGATAGCCAGGAAGGGCAAGGCATCGCTGGATAAGATATTATCGGGCGATAAGACGTGGACGATATTGTAATTACTGTAGCTCATTTTTATTGAAGGGTGCCTGCGGGCACCCTTTTTTTGTGCTTTTTTTACTTATTTTTGGGTAGCATTTTTAATGTATAATCATCTGATAAACTGCGCCGTTCGTATATTTTTTTGCGCACTTTTTGCGCACTTTTTTTTGAAATTTGCACACATAAACAATGCTACCTTTTCAAAGAACTTTTTTTAGCAGCGGATAAAAATATGGCTGCACAATAAAGTTAGTATGCGGTGAGATGGTGAAAAAATAAAAGGAACATGACGGTACAGAAAACTGTACCATGACGGAAAAAAGTCATTCCGTTAAAAGGCTTGCCTGTAGTGGTTTTGGTGGTTTTTTGAATTTAGTTGGGTTATGTGTATATGATTGGTTTGTAGTGGATTATGGAGTATGTGTTTCTGAACCTCAGATTAGTCGAGATTAAACTGATTAAAGCTGAAATTTGGAACAACAAAAAATACAGTGCAAACTGCAAAGATTATACATGCACAGCTTGGCATAGCATGGGGCTCTGCCCCAACCCTCGCCAGTGGCAAGATATGCAATAGGACATTAGGGGTATTGCAAACCGTATACTATAGTCCATTGAATGCTTAGCAAAAGGAGTTCCATTTGCAGTTCCTGGTATATACCTGGAACAACGGGGGCTTTTACAAAAAAACAAGCTATAGCATGTCAAAATTACGAATTACAAATGTTGTTTGACAATTTTAATGCTTTGGCCCACGAAAAAGGATTTGAATTTCTAAATAGCATTGATAGCATGTTACTGCTAGAGGAAATGCGAATGTTAGAAAGGTATCTGTTAAATGACAGTGAGTTAGTTAAAACAGCCGATGAAGATATTGATGCGTATGAAAACACAATGATGCAAAATATATACTCCTATTGCAAGAGTAATAAATTCAAGACAGCAGTATTTATGTGTGGTTCCGGACATAGAAAATCAATTATTGAAAAGATAGAAAAATATAAAGCGCAAGAAGAAACGAATATAAGCTGGACTATTTTCGACAGCGTCTGTGAACAAAATTGAAGCAACGAAATCACACGTGTAGAAAAATATCTCTCAAAAAAAAATCAAAACCCAGGACGAGCAGAGGTAGCCCCTACAGGGCAGAACTATGTTTTTTATTGTGTACTACTAACAGGTAGCTCCTAACGGAGCATGCCAGTTTTTTATCGAATTGGTATATGAGATTACCCAACGGGTAATGCTACTTTTTCGTGACTACAATTATCTCACCGAATGTGCCGGGCTTTTTGGGTGTGCCGGGGAGGTACCATTGGCAGGTGGCGCCATCGTCGAGCATCATGGCATCATTGCAGCCTTGCTCCTCGAAGAAAACGGCGAATTCGCGGAGGCTAATTTTGCTATCGGCCACTGCCAATACCAGGTCGCCGTTGGGCCTGATACCGATGCCGTTACATACCTGTGTGCCGGCAGCGCGGGTGATAACGGGGTTCATGAAGCCTCTTGTAAGCAACATAGTGCCTGACTGTATGGCGAGGCGGTAGGTGGCGAGGTCATCGGCTACCTTGAATTTGTTTGCGGGTATGATGGATATGTGATCGTCGCGGTCTATGGCCAGCAAAGCACTGGGGCCCACAGGAAAAAAAATATTGTTATCGGGCCACACAAAATCTTTGTATTTCACCAGCCCCTTAATAAGCAGGCCGAGGGGCTTGAGGCTTTTAGTGCATTTACCGCCGTTCATGGCAAATGCCATGGGGTGTTTTGCGGCGGCGCACCGCTGCTCTACCCCTGCAAAGTCGGTGGGCTCCCCCGCTTCCTTGCTGAAAATATCGAGTTCGTACTTGCTTTGCGGCGCTACAAAATAAGTGACGCTGCCTGTGCGGGTCTTTGCGTTCGCTACTGCTGTGCCGGGTGTGCCCTGCGCGCGAAGGCCCGTGTGTGGCGTGAACAAGGCTACTGTGGCAAGCAGTATTGCGGCGAGTGGTGATATGAGTATGTTCTTATTCATGGCAATGAGCAAAAAGGCAGGCAAATATACGTTTCGCGAGCGTATTAACCCTGAGACACACCCTAACCCCTCTCAAGAGTGGAAGTGTAGCGCGAGGAAACCCCGACCCTAAAGGGAGGTGTTTAGCAGCAGGTGGAGAAACGGGGATGCAGTTAGTATATTCAGTAACTTGCGCCCTCTTTTAGCCAAAACTATTCAAAAACATGAGGAACAGCTACCGCAAGATAGTTGAATCGAAATTCTACATTTATAAAGAGACGCTGACGAACGGGCTGGAAAACTTCTGGAGTTTTGTGGGGTCGTTCGTGGGGATAGGCATCATTGCTTTTTTACAAACAAGGATACACCTACCTGAATATGAAAACATTTTCCTGATAGGGTCGTTCGGGGCATCGAGCGTGCTGATATATGGCGTTATCCAAAGCCCCTTTTCGCAGCCGCGCAACCTGGTGGGCGGCCATGTGATAGGCGCAATGGTAGGGGTGACTGTGGCGAAGCTACTCCCCGACATCATATGGCTGACGACGCCGCTGGCGGTATCTGTAGCAATAATGCTGATGCGGGTGACGAAGACGATACATCCGCCGGGGGGCGCAACGGCATTGATAGGGGTGACAGGATCGGCGAAGATAAAGGCGCTGGGTTATGGGTTCGTAGTGTTCCCGGTGCTGACAGGCGCGCTGATTATGCTGTTGGTGGCCCTGGTGTTCAATAATATCACCGAGGACAGGAAGTACCCAACCGATGAACGGTTTACAAAGACAATAAGCAAGGTATTTGTGCGGGGCGGCAAGCTACTCACCCCCAAGAAACTGCGGAAGGAAATGAAATGAGGCAAGAGGCTGCCCAAATGCCGTTCATTAAAATAACCTTATATTTGTACGACACAATCAAATACATAAATTTTCATATCGTTTTCACTAACATCCAGACTATAATTAACGCCATTTAAATATACCTATTCATGAAAAATCCTTCTATGAAAAAGAACCTACACATTTCTACCCGCAAGACATTGCTATTAATGCTTGTTTGTTTTGTGGTGAGTTCATTTCATTCCTATTCGCAAATAATCACGACCATCGCAGGCAATGGTACAATTGGGTACAGCGGTGACGGTGGCCCTGCCACATCTGCCCAGTTATATGATCCGGTGGAAGTGGTCACCGATGTCACAGGTAACCTGTATATTGTTGAATGGCATAACAATACCGTACGTAAGGTCAATACTTCAGGTATTATTTCCACAATAGCGGGTACCGGCATTGCAGGGTTCAGCGGCGATGGCGGGCCGGCTACTGCCGCCGGGTTAAATACTCCTGTGGGAGTGTTTGTAGATGGTGCCGGAAATGTTTATATAGGTGATTATTCAAATCATCGTATCCGTAAAGTCAATACATCAGGTATCATCACGACCATAGCTGGAAACGGAACAGCAGGATATAGCGGCGATGGTGGCCCGGCCACAGCGGCGCAATTAAGGACCCCTATGGGCATTTATGTAGATGCCTCCGGCAAGGTGTATTTTGCAGATTCCTATTACAGTATTATCCGGTGCATTGACTTATCAGGCACAATCACTACCATCGCAGGTACTGGCACTAATGGCTATAACGGTGATGGGATACAGGCAACAGCCGCCCGTTTGTATAATCCTTATGGCGTTATTATGGACGCCTCCGGTGACCTTTATATTGCCGACCAGAATAACCACAGGGTCCGTAAGATCAATTCTTCAGGCATTATCTCTACAGTAGCTGGAAACGGTACAGCAGGTTATCTTGGCGATGGTGGAGCAGCAACGTCTGGCAGGCTGTATAACCCGTCCGGATTGTATTTTGACGCTTCCGGCAATATGCTGATTGCTGATCAGTACAACCATGCTATACGCAAGGTCAACAATGTTTCAGGCATTATTACCACAATTACGGGTACGGGCACTGCAGGCTATGGCGGAGATGGGGGGCCTGCGACCGCAGGAGTGTTAGACCACCCTCCCGGCGTCTGCGTCAACAGTGCAAATAATATTTTCATAGCAGACGGCTTCAACCAGAGGATACGGATGATAGGTCCTTCAATATCTGGCATATCATCCTTGTGCGTTGGCGGATCAACAACATTAACAGGCTCTCCCGCAGGCGGTACCTGGAGCAGCGGTAATACTGCAATAGCAACAATTGGTTCATCATCAGGCATAGTAGCAGCACTTAGTGTCGGTGTTACCACTATTTCGTATATAACTGGTACAGGAACAGCTACTATGGCTGTTACGGTAAACCCATTACCCGCGTCAATAGGAGGCTCATCATCTGTTTGCGAAGGCTCCTCTATTACATTAACCAATGCAACGGCAGGCGGCACGTGGAGTGCCAGCAACGCGAACGCAACCGTTGGTTCATCTACCGGCATTGTAAACGGTGTAACAGCAGGCACTGTTGTTATCACCTATACTTCAGGCACCGGCTGCTACACAGTTAAAGCCCTCACTGTAAATCCGCCACCTGCCTCAATATCAGGTCCGTCAACAGTTTGCAGTGGTTTTTCCACCACCCTTACTGTTGCTACATCAGGCATCGTATGGAGTACATCATCATCGGCGGTAGCAGTAGTAGGTTCTTCCAGCGGTGTTGTTACAGGCATAAGCGCGGGCACATTCAATATCACATGCGGTATCATATCAACCGGCTGCTACACAACCAAAACAATAACAGTCAACCCTTTGCCGGCATCCATCAGCGGGCTTAGTAGTGTATGTGCAGGCTCTACTATACCATTAAGCAGCGCTACAACGGGAGGGACATGGAGCGCGAGCAATGGCAATGCAACCGTTGGTTCGGCGTCGGGTATAGTAAATGGGGTAGCAGCCGGGGCTGTGACAATCACTTATACATTAGGTACCGGATGCTACACAACCAAGGGAATAACTGTAAACCCTTTGCCCGCGGCTATTACAGGCACGTTATCAGTTTGTTCCGGTTCATCGGGTACGGCGATATGTGCCACACCGGGTGGCAACTGGACAAGTAGCTCACCGGCCTGCGTAACCGTAAACCCGCTAACGGGCGCCTATACATCAATAGGTTTGTGCCCCACCACACTCTGCTATACAATGCCCACGGGGTGCGCCGTATGCGCCAATGTAACAGTGAACCCCATACCCGGCATCTGTACTGTTACAGGCGGCGGCGCATATTGTTCAGGTTTGCCCGGACTTCACGTAGGGCTTTCGTGTTCATTCGCGGGCGTAATTTACGAACTCTACAAAGATGGCGTGACAACCGGCATCATCGTACCGGGTACCGGCGGGGCTCTTGATTTCGGTGTACTATCGGCGGCTGGTACCTATACTGTAGTGGCTACCAACGGTACAACAGGCTGCACCAGAACTATGAGCGGCAGCGCCATAATCACCGTACTGCCCACTCCTACCTTGTCGTGCGGCCCCACTACGCTATGCCCCGGCTCAGCGGTGGCGGCCTGCTCACCCACACCTGGCGGCGGCACATGGACCAGCAGCAATACGGCAGTAGCGGGCATAGGCTCATCGAGCGGCACGGTTTCGGGCGTTTCGCCGGGTACGGCTACTATCACTTACACATCACCTGTGGGATGCACCGCAACTGCGGGCATAACAGTCACCACATCGCCCTGCCCGCTTACACTAACGAGCGTGTGCGCGGGAGGGGCAACCACCTTTACCAATTGCATAAGCGGCGGCCTGTGGAGCAGCAGCAACCCATCGGTAGCCAGCATCGGTTCCCTATCGGGCGCTGTATCGGGCATGGCGGTTGGTACGGCAACCATCAGTTATTCATTCGGCTCTTCTACGTGTACCGTAACCGGTACTATATCAGTAACCGCAGGCATAACGCCCATCACAGGGCCATCATTTACCTGCATAGGCTCTACCGTGACCCTGAGCAACGCCACACCCGGCGGCACATGGAGCAGTTCTAACCCATCGGTAGCATCAGTGGCAGGCGGAGTGGTGACAGGAGCAGGTACAGGCGTAGCCACCATTACTTATACCGTGACCGGATGCGTGACGACCAAGGATATCACCGTGAATGCCCTTCCGGCGGGTATATCAGGCCCATCAAGCATGTGCGGCGCAACGTGCGTCCCGCAAACGAATACTGTAGCGGGTGGGATATGGACAAGCAGCAGCACAACAGTAGCCACAGTGGGTACTTCTTCGGGCCTTGTCTGCGGCATTTCAGCGGGCGTCACCAATATTACCTATTCGATAGGCGGGTGCTTTGTGAATAAAGCAGTAACTGTATTGGCTACACCCGCACCTATATCGGGCAGCCCTGTAGTTTGTCTCGGGTCAACAACGGCACTTAGCAACAGCGTAGGGGGCGGCACATGGAGCAGCGGCAGCACAACTATTGCCACCATAGGCAGCACAGGTATTGTGAACGGATTGGCATTGGGCACTTCTGCAATCACGTACACACTTGCCTCCGGCTGCCCTGCTACCACTACGGTGACGGTGGTATCGGCACCGGGGCCTATTACCGGGAGTACCCAAGTGTGCGTAGGCGACTGCATAGCAATGGCCAATGCCACCCCAGGTGGTGTATGGAGCAGTACACCAACTGCAACCGGCACTATAAGCTCTGTCGGTATATACTGTGGCGTGAGCACAGGTGTAGGAACGATTACCTATTCGATAGGCTCCTGCCGTTCCACAATAGTTGCTACGGTAAGTCCTGCGCCATCTGTCATTGCAGGGCCGGGAAGCGTATGTATGGGAGAATCAATAACGCTGACCAATACTGTGCCGGGCGGTCTTTGGGGCAGCAATCTGCCATCGATAGCTACAGTAGATGCAGGTACGGGCGTGGTAACCGGGGTGAGCGGCGGCACAGCTATTATCTCTTATGCCATTGGCTCCTGCACACCAGCCATTGCCGCAGTAGCAGTAAACGCGATACTGCCTATAACCGGCTCACCAATGGTATGTATAGGCGAGGTGACGCACCTTACAGATGCTGCACTTGGCGGCTCGTGGAGCAGCAGCGCAACGGGCATAGCCACAGTAAGTCCTTCAGGCGATGTGACTGGGGTGACAGCCGGAACGGCGACCATTACTTACACTATGCCTACGGGCTGCTTTGCCACACTTAATATTATTGTCAACCCAAGCCCGGCAACCCTTACAGGGCCCGGAACAGTGTGCATAGGGCAGACTATAGCGTTCGGGCCATCCACCCTGACGGGCGGCACATGGATTAGCAGCAACCCAACAACAGCATCGGTATCTACGACAGGCGCGGTAACAGGAAATGCGACAGGCAGCGCCATCATCAGTTACCAGCTTGCCTCAACCGGTTGCTCATCAGTAAAAACGGTGACGGTATACCCTAACCCACCGGGCATAACCGGGGCAAGCCACATATGCACTACCATGTGTGCTACGCTGAGCAACCTTGTTACCGGGGGCACATGGAGCACATCATCATCATTTGCCACTGTGGGGGCTACTACGGGTATAGTATGCGGGGGCACATCGGCAGGGCCGGCCATTATATCCTTCACATCGCCGGGCACAGGTTGTGTTGTTACAAAAACAGTAGATATAGTATTGCCGCCCGCGGCCATTACCGGGCCGGGGAGCGTATGCGCGTATTCGACCATTTCGCTGGCCAGTTCTACAGTCGGCGGTACATGGACCAGCAGCAATACCGCAATAGCCGGAGTGGACGGAGCAGGAAATGTATATGGCAATGCGGCAGGCACAGCAGTCATTAGCTATACACTGGGCTGCAGCACTACAAGGCCCGTAACAGTGAACCTTGCCCCACCGGCAATTACGGGAACGACAACTATATGCGTGGGCATTACTACCCACCTCAGCAACCCATTAGTGGGCGGCAGGTGGTACAGCATGGACACAACGATAGCCAAAGTTGATTCGATGACAGGGATAGTAACGGGTGTGGCAGTAGGCGGGGCAACGATTGTGTACACACTGAGCAATGGTTGCGCAGCTACAACTACAATAATTGTAAGCCCCGGCATTACGCCAATAACAGGCGGTAATACTGTTTGCGTTGGCACAGCTATGCTGTTGAGCAACATAACACCGGGCGGCACATGGACATCATCAGCACCGGGTGTGGCCAGCGTATCGGGCGGAGGATTAGTGACCGGGCTTTCGCTGGGGGTTACGACCATCAGCTATGTGGTTGGGAGCTTCTGCCCGGTAAGCATGGTTGTGAGCGTAAATGCGAACCCCGGCCCCATAACAGGCGCACCGACAGTATGCGAGGGTTCAACAATCCCCTTAGCCAATACGGTGAGCGGGGGCGTATGGAGCAGCAGCAACACAGCAATAGCAACGATACATGCGGCAACGGGTGCACTGACAGGCGTGGCAGCAGGCATAGTTGATATCACGTACACAATGGGCGCATCGTGCTTTGTGACGAAAAATATTGTTGTAGACCCTTTACCGGCACCGATAACAGGGCCTAATACAGCATGTGCCACACATACACTAGTGCTTAGCGACATCACACCGGGAGGCATATGGAGCAGTGCGGCAACAGGCATTGCGACCATAGGGTCGGCATCGGGAATAGTGACAGGCATGAGTGGTGGCGTAGCATTAATCAGTTACACCATAGGCACGGGTTGTGCAGCAGTGTACCCTGTAACGATAAACCCGATGCCGGCACCTATCAGCGGCCTGCCGGCGGTATGCCTTTCAGGCACTACCACGTTGACCAATACTCTGACAGGCGGCACATGGAGCAGCTCATCGGCTGTAGTAACCGTGGGTTCTTCGAGCGGGGTGGTTACGGGAGTATCGTTAGGCACTGCTACGATTACTTATCAGCTTGCGGCGGGATGTTATGTAACCAAAACCATGAGCGTTTCCCCACTGCCCGGACTGTACACCGTAACAGGTGGCGGCAATTACTGCGGCGGCGGCGCGGGCGTGCATATAGGCATCATCGGATCGGAGGTGGGAGTGAATTATATGCTGCACCTTGGGGCAACGGCAGTAGGTGTGTTCACCGGCACAGGCGCGCCAATAGATTTCGGGTTGCATACCGTTACCGGCACCTATACCGTTACCGGCACCAGCACGGCAACCGGCTGCCCTATAACGATGACAGGCACCGCAACAGTCGGCATCACGCCATTTGTGGTACCGTCTGTTACATTTTCCACAACACCATCGGGTACTATATGCAACGGCGCCACCGTAATCTTTACCCCAATACCTGTGAACGGGGGCACCGCGCCAACATACCGCTGGCGTGTGAACGGCACGGCAGTTTCGGTATCGGGCACCTACAGCTTCATACCCGCAAACGGTGACGTAGTAGCTGTAACCATGACAAGCAACGCTATGTGCCCGCTGCCTGACACAGCGACATACGCACAGACAATGGTTGTAACACCATTCGGAACACCCACACTGAACCTGGCCCCTTCGCCCAATGATACAGTATGCCAGGGCACACCGGTAACAGTAAATGCAGTGCCTGTATTTGGGGGCTCCGCACCAGCCTACACATGGATACATAACGGACTATTTGTATCAGGGACGACATCATACAGCTTTGTGCCGAATGACAATGATGAGGTATTCTGTATCATGAACAGCAACTACCCCTGCCGCTACACCAATATAGACACCAGCGACAAAGTAAGGTTTGAAGTAGATACACCAAAAGTGCCGTCGGTATTCCTGGGCGCTACGCCGGGCACAACCATACTACTGGGGCAGACGGATACTTTATTCATTGTAACAGATGCAATAAACCCAACCTACCAATGGTACCTGAATGGTTTCCCGATAGCAGGCGCTACCACAAGCACTTATATCAGCAGTTCTTTCAGCTATCCTGAACGCGACTCTGTAAGCTGCATGGTAACCAGCAATGGCGGCTGCGTGGTGAGCACTCACAAGTGGGTGTATATCACGGTGTACAAATTAAACCACCAGGGCGTAGCCGGTGTAAACAACGGGGACGCGATATTCATATCGCCCAACCCAAGTAAGGGGAGGTTTATTATCAAGGGTTCATTCGGCATAGCTGATACAGACAATGTAACCCTCGAGATAACCAATATGCTTGGACAAACGGTTTACACCAGCAACATAGAAACGAAGCAGGGAAAAATAAATGAGCAGGTGCAATTGCCTGCCAACCTTGCAAACGGGATGTACCTGCTAATGCTCCGTACAAGCACGGAAAGCAAGGTATTTCATATACAGTTAAACCAATAAAGCTGCAGACTTACCGTGCATAAGTTTTTCTACAGGGTACAAGCCCTTTGGAAAAACTTATGCACATATTCTTTTTTGCTATCCCACGAGTAAAAAAAATGTTTATTTTTCCTGAAAGTACAGGGGTGTACTTTAGTAAACCTCACTGTTTATGAAACCACAAGTGCGTGAGTTATTGGTAACAGCCAAGGTGGCGCAGAACTGGCACCACCTGTTTAATGAAAAGGTAGAAGAGCTAATGGTGCTTGTGAACAAAGTGGACACAGACAAACAGGTGCTGGAATCGGGCGAACTGCTGGATGTGTACCACAAGACTAAGCTGAAGCCAAAAACGCGCAAGAAAAAACACGCTGATTGCTGCGAAAAACCATTTGAATTCCTGGTATTCTGTAATTAACGCAGGGGCCTGTTGAGGAAATCAATAAATGGCTTCATGGCTGTAAATGTTTCCACCGTTTTCTTTACGAGCGTTTTGCCACCTATTTCTTCATCGCTGAGGGCGGCTCCAACGGTATAACCCTTCATCTTCAGGTATTCAATGGCCGGGTTATCTTCCTTGTAGCCTTGCGGCACCTTTACCAGTTGCTCCCCATCTATTTTTTTGAAGTGTTTTTTGAATTTCTTGTCTTCTATTATGTTTTTGAATTCTTTAAAATTATAGTCTATCTCCTGCCTTACCTGCTTCAGCAGCGGGGGCTCCGGCATCCACATGCCTCCACCTGCGAAACTCTTGCCACCCGGCTCGAGGTGCAGATAATAACAAGCCTCAGGCGACTTGCGCCCGTTTACGCAGAAGGCGGCCCCAAAGTTGGGTTTGTATGGCGACTTATCCTTTGAGAACCTGACATCCCTGAAAATCCTGAAAATGCAATCTTTTGCTTTCACCACTTTGAAGGCAGGCTCCGTTACCGACAATCCATTCAATATTTCGGTTACAAGCACCTCAAAATCTTCTTTGGCCGCAGCATAGCTATCACGGCTCTTATCAAACCATGGTTTGTTATTATTCTTAGCCAGTTGCCTGAGAAAGGTTATTGTATTTGCCTGCAGCATATACGCGGATTTTGTGTTTATCAAATATAAAGATAAATAACAGAACCAAACCACCGTGACTCTCGGGCAATTTCTGACTAACAAAGCACAATACCCAACAAACGGATATATATAGCAATCCTGCTATCTTTGTTGCGACTATACCTCTCAAAAAATATGGACATCTCCGAAATAACCTTAAAAAGGACATCGAAAATATCGCTTGCGGCTCTTACAATATTATTAATAGGCTCTATCGTATTTTATAAAGAAAGGGTTCTCTTTGCTGATATTGCATTTTCTGCATTCGCAATAATTAATGACGGTCATTTTCTTATTCTTAACAACCGGTATGGTGAAGTCGTACATCAAATGTTCCCATACCTTGGCGCAAAGTTACATTTGCCCTTAAAAACAATTTTAATAGGATATGCCGCCAGCTTCAACCTGATTTATGTTATTGTATCAGCCATACTTGTTTACGGCCTTAAACAATACAGGCTCGCTGTACTTATGGCCTTATTCTACTTTCTTATCGTCAGCGCATCGGGCATTTGCGCCAATGACGTATCGTATGCAGTGGCCATAATGTTTCTATTCTTTGGTATTACACTCCACCTTGGGCAAAAAAAAATACATACCCTGCTATTATTAGGCCCATTTTTGCTGTTGGCGTTCATTACAATCTCCACACATTTTATTGTTATTATACCACTTGCGTTCATCTGGTCTTACCTTATCATAGAAAAAACATACTGGCCCTTTCCGCCACGGATAACAGCCCTGCTGAGCTCGCTACTGGTTGCAATTATTGCATACAAATATTTATCGACGATTCATGGGCCACAGTCGTATGATAATGAACATCTTGAAGGGATGAAAAAACTTACATTCCAGGATATGTTTGATAGTTTCTCAACGCCTGTGATAAAAATGTTTCTCATTCGTTGTTGGCAAAACTACTGGGTAGCCCCTTTGGTACTTATAGCAGGTATTACCAGCCTTATTATGGACAAGAAAATATTCCTGGCTGTATGGACATTGCTTGCCTGCCTCGGTTACTTTGTCATCATGGGTGTTTCATACAGTACGATGCCATTCAATTTTCACCCTGAAGAGATAGGCAAGCCCTACCAATTGTGGCATATTGAGGTAGAATGGGCCAGCATAGGCATCATTGCTGCCGCACCATTTGTTTTTTCGCTTTTGCCAAAAATAAAACCTGCTATCGCAATGGGGATAGTAGCATCAATATTTCTGGTAAGGCTATTTTACATTGGCTCATACATGCAGGATTTTACGTGGCGGATACGTTTTGAAGAAGGCATTATGGCACAAATGAAAAAGAAAGGAATCAATAATCTGGCACTACATCGGAATCAAGAACGGTTCAATCAATTCATCTTAGACTGGGGTATGCCTTTTGAAACTATACTGATGTCTGCACTAAATGGAGACAAGCCACAACGAACATTCTTTTTTATAAACCAGGAAGATACACAAACGCGCGACTTGTTAAAAAAATACCCGGGATTCTATAATACATATGGGGTATTGCCAAACTACCTGCTGAACCAGAAATACTTTTCTGTTGATACAACTACCCAATATCAGGTGATGGGCTATGAAACGTTTATGAAATAAGCGGACATACATTCATATTTAAAGAATCACTTTTGCCGTATTGGGTATGTCCGGGTAATAGTGATTGTATAGCTGCTCTACAAATGACGCATTGTAGTTAAACCCTTTAAAATTAGCGGGAGTGAAGAGTGTGATTATGTAGTCAACATCCCGAAGGTCGTTCTGCCAGTTATATTTTACTATCTCCCGGCTGGGCTCCTGCCCTGAAAGCGACTTTTCGTTCCATGCGACATTAAAGTAGTACCACACCTGCCAGTCGCTATTAATGTTATGCATCAGCTTGTTTTCTATGAGCGTCCAGAGAAAGCTGTCCCCTATATAAATAGCCTTTGGCTTTGTCCCCTCTTTTTTTGTGTACCCATACTGCGGATAGCTATACCGTTCTTTCTTAAAACCCAGGGCGAGATTAAGCCCCTCGGCTATGTCAGCATCCGTACCCCGGCTTTTTTCTGTATATTCAATTGTGTTCCATTGCAACACAGGCAACCGCACTTTCCTTTCCCTTTCCATGAATTTTATAATGCTGTCGGTTGCCAGCAATGAGCCATAGACCGTCCAATGCGTGCCCCCACGGGAGAAAAGCAAGTGCCTGCTGGTATCCTTCATGCGCACGAACCATCCGTTAAAGTCCAATTGCTTTAACCCCATTGAATCTCCCAGCCGCCTGAAAGCCATGTAGTTTGTTGTATCTCCCACCCTTTCCATTCGGAGCGAACCGGGAAATTTATCATGGAAGTACCATGCCTTGGAGGGGGCATACATAAACACAAAAGTCTTCCCAAGCCGATCAAGCGTGTCCTGTACTTTTTTCAGCTTATATACCATAGTCCTGACGAGAGAATCGCCCATAAAGTCGATGCCGTTATACTCGTCTATATATTGTTTCTCATAGAAATAATCATCTTTACCTGCCACTACACCATTGGCATGCAGTTTGTTGAATACCCAGAAATCCACTTGATTGTTCAGACGGACGAGGTCTGGCCGACAGCCGGCATTATCATTGAGGTAGTCGTTCTTCTGCTTCTGATACGAGCCATCGAACCAACCCTTTAATGTAATCTTAGTGTCGAGGGCCAAGGTTACCGCACCATGCAGTTTACCACTTTCGTAAATGGAAAAGCAATGCTGCAGCAGTGGGAAAGCCACCACCAGCATAAGCACAAAAAACAATATCCATCTCACAGTATTCCTCATAGCCTAAAATCTGAAGTAGATGAACGGGTTAAACGATGATGTGGTAATGCGCGCCGCAGATAATAGGAACAACAATATGGCAACGAAGGCCATAAGAAAATGGCGGAGCATTGTATAATCAGCATAAAACACTCTCTGTTGCAGCCACTGCCCTGCCTTGGGCAAGGTAAAGAACGAAAAGAAAGCCGCAATGGCAAGTGTGACGAAGTATTCATTATCCGGGTGCCAGTATGACCTGCCCTTATGCGAGGAGAACATCCTGACCAGATAGTCAACAGCCGCACCGCCGTCCTCCATTCTGAAGAATACCCACCCCAAAAGCACTATGAAAAAGGTGTAGATGACGGCAGCCTTACCAATCCTGGCCAGCCATTTGCCAAGAAAAAACCGCTCTGCATTCAGGAAAAACCCATGAAAAGCACCCCATATGATAAAGCCCCAGGCAGCGCCATGCCATAACCCTGACAGCAGGAACACCAGCCATAAATTAAAAAACAGCCGCCATTTGCTGCCTACCCTGTTGCCGCCAAGGGGTATATACAGGTAATTGCGCATCCAGTTGCCGAGTGTTATGTGCCATTTTCTCCAGAAATCGGTAATGGAAACGGCCGTGTAGGGATTATTGAAATTCTCCGGGAAGCGGAAACCCATCATCATGCCCAGCCCGATGGCCATATCGGAGTAGCCGGAAAAGTCGAAATATATCTGGAAGGTATAACTTACCGCACCGAACCAGGCGGTAGAGGTGCCGATACGCTCATAGGGCATTGTGAAAATCATATCGGCCGCAGCGCCCATTACATTTGCTATGAGCACTTTTTTGCCAAGCCCAATGCAAAAACGATAGAAGCCGCGTAAACGGTGCTCTGAAGTTTCGTAGGCGGTGTGGTCATAAATTTGTCCGGCAAAATCGTGATACCGGATAATGGGGCCCGCTATCAGCTTGGGGAACAGTATAATATACATCTGGTAGTCCCAGAAATTCTTTAGTGGCTTATGCACGCCCTTATACACATCTACCACATAAGTGAGCGTTTCAAACGTATAAAATGAGATGCCGATAGGCAGCAGTATCTTCTCCCAAGTCAATAGCCGCAGGCCGGCAAGCTGAAAAACCTGATTTATGTTGTCAATAAAAAAATTGCTGTACTTAAAATAAAAGAGCAGCCCGAGATTAATGCTTAAAGAAAGCAACAATAATAGTTTCCTTTTTCGCAAGGCAGCCCCGGCCATGAGGCGCACTATGTAAAAGTCTGCAATGGTTGTGCCCAGTATCACGAATATGAACAAAGGGGCACCCCACGAATAAAAGAAAATACTACCAGACAGGATAACAGCATTCTTGTATCTTTTACTAACCAGGTAATAAAAGAAAAAAAACAAAGGAAGAAAATAGAACAAAAAAGTAATGCTGCTGAAAACCATGCTGCCCCAAATTGTATGACAAGATGGGAAAAAAAATCATTAAAACCTATTTGACGGTATAACAGCAACGAAACTATTTATAACTTTAAGGAATGCAATCAATGCTCTCGATAGACATACCTCAGCTACCCAACGCAATCAACTACAATAACAATATACTGCTGATTGGTTCCTGCTTCACGGAACATATATCAGACAGGCTGCAACACCACAAATTCAAAGTACTGTCAAATCCGCATGGTATCCTATTCAACCCGCTGAGTGTGGCATCAAGCCTTGACGGGTATATGAGCGGCAAAACATATACACAAGATGACCTCTTTCACCTGAATGAACTGTGGAATAGTTGGGACCATCACACCTGGTTTTCGGATATTGATGCAGAGCAGGCCTTAAGAAACATCAACAAGTCGCAGGCAGCCGCTACCACATTCATTAATAAGGCCGACTGGCTTATCATTACCTTAGGCTCGGCGTTCCAGTACTACCTTAAAGAAACAGGCCACCCGGTAGCCAACAACCACCGCGCCCCGGCACAGTGGTTTGAAAAAAGGTTGCTGACTGTAGAAGATATTGTTACAAAACTTAGCTATACACTGCAAGACCTGTTCAGCTTTAACCCATTCGTGAACGTATTGTTCACCATCAGCCCAGTGCGGCATATCCGTGATGGGGTAATAGATAATAACAGGAGCAAAGCAAGATTGATAGAAGCAGTGCATACGCTCTGCTCACAGCACGATAAAACTTTCTACTTCCCGGCTTACGAACTGGTAATAGATGTGCTCCGTGATTACCGGTATTATGATATAGACCTTGTACACCCCAACTACCCGGCAACGACCTATGTATGGGAGCAATTTGCGAATTCCTGCATCTCTCCATCAGTCAGGGATACGATGCAGCAGGTACAGGATATAATGACGGCTAAATCGCACAGGGCAAGGTTCCCGCAAACAGAGGCGCACCAGCGATTTAAAAAGACCTATATGAACAAAGCAGCTGAATTAATGAAACAGCACCCGTACCTGGATCTAAATGAGGAAATAAGCTATTTCTCGGGAAAAGGCTAATGAGCAACCACAGCTTCCTTAGCCAGTTGCTCCTGCTCATCCCGGCTTTTCTTGTCAAGGATAATGAGCATAGCCAGCGGAATGAAGAACAAAGCCGCGACCTTATGCGTTTCTATCAGCTCTGAAAAGAAATTATTCACGAAACCGACGGCAATGGTCATGGCCAGCCCGATGGTAACAATGCGGTAAAAACGGTCTTTGAACCGGTGATAGATGCGCTGGGCCTTCGCGAATATGACGACTATCAAGAGTGCGTACAGCAGCATAGCCGGCCAGCCCTGTTCCACCAGCATATACAGGAAGTAGTTGTGGGTAGTTGAGTGCTCGGGATTACGGCTCACATAAGTCTGAAAGGAGGTTACGGCATATGGTTTATAATAATAGTAGAACGCACGCGGCCCATAGCCGGTAATAGGCCGGTCACGGCTCATCCTTATCGCAGCTATCCACCTGTAGAGGCGCTCCATCGACGACATATCTTTTCCACGGAAAGTGGCAATAATGTGATCCGTGAAATTCTTGTGCATGAAGGTCTTATTGTAGTCGGGCCTGAACTCGATATACTTATTATTTGGCACCATGTAGCACATCAGCAATATGATCATTGCATAGAATGTAGGCATAATAAGATTTACCAAGCGCATACGGATGGCCAGACCTACTATTACGGCAAAGATGATGCCCACAACTGCAGCCCGGGCATATGAAAAGATAATACCGGCTGAAAACAGCAGAATAATACCCACCAACACCACCCGTGTAATCACTCCCCTGCCTTTTGTGAGCGGCCAGGCTATAAGCAGCAGCGGGAAGAACATAGATATTACCGTAGAATAATCGACGTGGTTATAGTATAAACCACTCATAGACTTCTGCACCTTCTCGAAACGGAAATTGAGCATCGCATGATGTATCAATATAACTATGACGGTAATAAGCATGGGCACCAGCAAGACCAGAAAACCCTTCACAAAATCTTTCTTCTCCCTGAATATCCACAGTGGCAAAACAAAGTAACATGCCAGCAGCCAGGTTTTTGCCAGCAGGAATTTGACCGAGAAAAAGAGCATTTTGGAGAATATGACCGCAATGACTGTAGCGATGTACTGCAACACCACTACGAATACTATCCCATCCTGCCACCACCATTTGGGCAACGAGGCAGGGTTGCGGAAAAAGACCAGCGTAGTAAGTAATAATAAAATCCACATGATGGGCTCATCGGGCAGGGTGATGGCCATCGTATCATTGGAGAAGTTGATCTGGATAGATGCAGGAATGGTGAACAGGAAAATCCAGTAAGCAAGCTGCCAGTTGACACCAAGCAAAACGATATACAAAAAAGTAACCGGCGCGAGCAATATGTAATAATTACCCGTGTATGCAAACAGCATCACTGACAGCAGCAACAGTGAAAATGAAGCTATATTAAACCAGCTATTTTTTATCGCGGCTATCATCCTTTCAGGGCTGCATTTAATTTACGGAAATAGGCCATCATCAGGCAATAGACAGTACTGAAAAAGAAGCCTACAAAACCGGTTACAATCATTGCCATAATCAAGGTTGGGCCTGTGGGAGCGGTAGGCGGCACAGCCCTGGTTATCACCTTCAGGTAATTTATAGAATCGCTTACAGCAGCCGAATATTCGTTCATAACTGAAATATAGTGTGCCCTGTCGCTTACCATCTGGTCTTTGACAGATTCAATATTCTGAATTTCCTCAATGGCCTTTCCATAACCTTTGCCACCACCTTTCATATCGCCCGTAATCACATTTTGCCTGTTAGGGCTGATAATATTGTAAATGCCATACTTATCGCGCAAAGCGGCAAGCGTATCGGTCATTACTGCTATGGCACTGTCCAGCTCTTTTACTTTAATCCCGATAGTAGCACCCATACCTGCTTTCATCGAAGTATAATAATGCCTGAAAGTCTCTTCCAGCACCTGCACAGACATGTTCACTACCCCGGCAGCCGTTTGCGGATCGTAGGCAATATAAGTAACAACCAAATCCTTGTACTCGGTACGCTTCAGATTAAAATTCTTGCTGAAAATAGACATATAAGCAGCATGTGCCGTATCATTACTGATATTGCCCATCTTATAAATTTTATCAAAATCACAATTCCTGATTACCCTATCACGTACTGTATCTGAACTGGCCAATGCGGTAACCCTGTCCAGGTCATCATCACCGCCAAAATAATCTACATAGCGCGTTTCTCTTGTCCTGAATAAAGTATGCCGGTCGCCATAAAGCGGATTGTTTACAAGAAACCGCGCCTCCGCTTTGTATTTTTTCTTTTTGATTAATACAAATACGGCACCCAATGCCATAGCCAGCACCGTAATGATGATAATGAAGCGTTTTTGTTTTTGAATCGTCCTTAGGGATTCTATCAGGTCAAATGTTGGTGCTGCCATCTCCTGTGTTAATTAGTTGAGTATCAATATTTTCAAGTAAATCTATATAATATGCGCCTGCGCTTTATTAACCGTTTATTAATTTATCTATAACCTTATTTTGTGCTGCTTAACATAGTCTGTGAAAGACATGAGCATTGTACAGAAAAAGAAGCCGAGGAACGCACTCGCTAACACAGTGTACATACCGCCTATACCTTTAGGGCTCACCGGTGTTTTAGCTACTGTCACAACTTTTAGTACCGGCATATTATCTGATTTTGTGCCGGTCATGTATTGGTTCACCAGTGCTTCCTGTTTGGCGCGGTTTGTTACCATCTCATCTTTCAGCGAGGCCACATTCTGTATCATTTCCAGGCCACGTGCATAATCTTTCTGACCATTATCTTTCACCCCGCTCAACATCAGATTATACCTTGCCGGGTTTATCAGGTCGTTGATGCCGTATTGCTGACGTAGTGTTACAAGGCTGTCGGTAAGTTTCTCAATAAGTACATTTTCCTCATTTACGCGCTCTATCAAAGCATTGTACATACCCCGGCGCATTTCCTTGTAGTATTCGCTGTATTCATTTTCCAAGACTTTTACACATTCGTTCGCTACTTTGGCCGAGCGCTCTGCATTCTCATCGGTGTAGGATAAAACAATACTTTTATATTCTGTGCGGGTAACCTTGAAGTTCTTACTGAATTTCCGGGCCACCTGCTCCTCTCCCTTCCTGTTCGATGCATCTATTCCGTAAGCCTCTGCCAGGTGCATATTCTTTACCACCTTGCCCTGCACTATATCCGCTTCAACCATCATCATTGCCCTATCTATATCGTCTTCGTTAGCGAAGTAGTCTATAAGCTTTGTATCTGTGTTATATATATAATTTCGATCAGCATACATAGGGTTCCTCAACACAATTTCTGTTTTCCCCTCATATTTTTTAGTACCTGCGAGATAAAAAACCGCTCCTGCCAGCGCAGCGGCAAAAGTTACGCTCAGGATAGCCACCCTGTGCTTTTGAATACTCTCTACAACGTCAGTTATCCTTAACCCTTGATCAGACATTTTAAGCAATCCATTTAAAACTTAAACTTATGAAATTTATAGCAAAGACGGTAGTTTTGGCGGTATTATTATATCACCGTTTCACCTGCCTGCATTTTTTCCGCATTTTCAGCAAACTGTAGCGCATCTATCATATCCTGAATATTCCCATTCATAAAATCATCGAGGTTATATATGGTCATATTTATACGATGATCCGTCACTCGTCCCTGAGGGTAGTTATAGGTCCTTATTTTTGCAGACCTATCACCGGTACTTACCAAACTTTTACGTCTGCGGCTTATTTCATCCTCCTGTTTCCTCACCTGCTCTTCATATAAACGCGTGCGGAGCATATTCATTGCCTTCTCCCTGTTACCTAACTGAGATCTTTCGGTCTGACACATCACCACGGTGCCTGTGGGCAGGTGGGTGAGTATTACTTTTGTTTCTACTTTGTTCACATTCTGACCTCCGGCACCGCCGCTGCGTGCTGTTTCCATTTTCACATCGCTTTCACGCAATTCAAAATCTATTTCCTCGGCCTCGGGCATTACCGCCACCGTTGCGGCCGATGTATGCACCCTGCCGCTGGCTTCGGTGGCCGGCACACGCTGCACACGGTGCACGCCACTTTCAAACTTCAGTATACCATACACATCTTCACCTATCACCTCAAGCTGTACCTCTTTATAACCGCCTACCGTCCCTTCAGTTTCCGAAACTGTGGCCACTTTCCAGCCTTTACGCTCGCAATACCGGGTGTACATACGCAGCAGGTCGCCGGCAAATATGCTGGCCTCATCGCCACCAGTGCCCGCACGCACCTCAATTATCGCATTTTTTTCATCCTGGGGGTCTTTGGGTATCAGCAGGTCGCGTATTTTGATTTCCAACTCTTCTTTCTGCGTATCCAGCTTTTCCAGGTCTTCCTTTGCCATACTGCGCAGGTCTTCATCGCTTTCGGTTTCCAGCACCTCACGGGCAAAATCCGTACTGTCTAAGCAGTTCCGGTATATTTTATATACATCTACGATTTTCTCCAGCTTGCGATATTCCTTACTTATCTGGGAGAAGCGTTTATTATCGCTTACTACTTCAGGATTGGTAAGAGCTACTCCCAAATCGTTAAACCTGGCGCTGATAGCTTCCAGCTTTTCTACTATAGAACTCATTTTTTATAATAAGCGTGAAATAAAGGATTGCGAAGGTACGAAAAGTAAAACCAAATTATATTACAGATAAACCAAACATGCTGCATAGTCAAGAAATGAGAATGGGCCGCAAAATTGCGACCCATTCTTTGGACTCTATAATTTTACTCACTACTCCACTACCACCCTGGCAGTCTTCCTGCCATGAGCAGTGTTTGCGCTCATCAGGTAAATGCCTGCGGGCACTTGGAACATCACATCTGTTTCTTTATTGGTGGCCGTAGTGAATTCCTTCACCGTTTCGCCCAGCACATTGACAATAGTAACATTTACCTGCTCATCAACAACTGATGACATGAGGAAAGTAAATGTGCCGGCGCTTGGGTTGGGGAACACCTTCAGTGATGTTTCCGCTCCTGCCATCGGCTCAATTCCCACGGTATTACACATACCCACCGAATCAGGTAATACGGTTACCGTAAACGTTGTTGATGCAGAACCGCAAATATTAGACACGGTATAAGTAATGGTAGAAGAACCTGCATAGTTGCCCGCAACTATGCCAGTGGCATCAACCAGTGCATCGCTGTCTGAGCTTACCCATGTGCCGCCGGGAATAGAAGGCACCAGTGTGTAGAATTTATTGATACATATTTCAGACGGCCCTGTTACTGTTCCTGCAACAGGTACCGTAAGCACATTCACTGTTTTCAGAGAAGAAGTAGCACCACAAACATTGGTCTTGGTATAGCTGATAACCACAGTACCTACCGAAACACCGGTAACAACACCGGCACCGGAGATGTTTGCAGAGGCATTACTCTTAGTCCATACACCACCTGTGGAAGTAGTGGCCACGGTCATTGTAGACCCTACACACACTTCGGCAGGACCGGTAACGGGCGCCACCACCGGTACATCATTTACGGTAACCGCGCGTTTCGCAATATCTGTGCCACAGGAATTGACAACCGTATAAGCAACAGTATCTACCCCGATAGTAATGCCTGTTACAACACCTGAAGATGAACCGATAGTGATGAGCGAACCGATAGTACTCCATAAACCGCCGGCTGCAGTATCAGCAACTGTAATATTGGCGCCTACACAAACACTTGCAGGGCCGGTAACGGTACCCGCACGTGGCAAGGGATTAACTGTAACAGCAAATGTGGTGAAATCAGTACCGCACATATTAGTATAGGTATAAACAACAGTATCGAGACCGGGATACATCCCGGTAACAATACCTCCGGCCGACACCGATGCGTTAGTATCAATAGTCGTCCATATGCCACCCGAAACAGCGTCTGTAACTGTAATTGTAGATGCCTCGCAAACTACTGACGGGCCGGAAATAATACCGGCATAGGCCAGCGGCACAATGGTCATAGGGAAATCAGCCGTAGCCGTGCCGCAGAAATTAGAAACCGAGTATAACACAGTATCCAAACCACCAGTAACACCCGTTACCACACCAAGCAAAGATACAGCAGCATTGGGGTTTGAAACGCTCCACGCACCACCGGAAACAGTTGCCGCCAATGGTGTTGTGGCACCCACACACACTGCCGTAGACCCGGAGATAGTACCGGCATCAGGCAAGGCGTGAACAGTAACATAATGCGCTACAGCAGCTGAACCGCATGAGTTGAATATAGTGTAACTGATAGTGTCGAAGTCGGCGTAAACGCCTGTAACCACACCGCTTCCGGAAACTGATGCAGACGGATTAGACGCATACCAGAACCCGCCTGGCGAAGGATTTGTCAATGTGATAATTGAACTTACACAAACATCCGAAGGCCCTGATATAGGGCTCACGGTAGGTGGCGCATCAATTGTGATGTAGTAACTTACTGTGGTGGTGCCGCAGGGTAATGTAACTGTATACTGAACCGTATCAAGCCCCAGGGTAATACCCGTCACATCGCCGGTTGGCGAAATGGTGGCGTTAGGGTTCGTAATGCTCCACACACCACCGGGGGTAGTGTTGGTCATAGCCGTAACAGTGCCGATACAAACCACCGGCGAACCTGCAATAGGGTCAACCGCAGGTGTAGCCGTTACCGTAACCTCTTTCGTTGCGGTAGCAGTGCCACACATATTAGCAACTGAATACCCTATAGTGTCAACACCAGCCGTGCCGCCTATGACAATACCACCGCCTGTGACAGTTGCATTGGTGTTAGATGCCGACCAGGTGCCACCAGACACAGAATTGGTGAGTGTAATAGATGAACCAATGCACACAGTGGACATGCCACTGATAATACCCGCATATGGCAATGGATTAACCGTAACCTCTGCCGTAACCGTTGTGGTGCCACAGCCATTGGTCACAGAGTAGCTGATGGTATCAATACCAGCAGTAACGCCGGTAACCAAGCCACCGGAGGTTACCGCAGCCCTGCCGTTGGTAACGGCCCATGTGCCGCCGGGGGTAGCATTGGTCAGTGTAATATTAGCAGCCTCGCACACATCCGACGGACCGCTGATAGCTCCTACTACCGGAAGCGGGTCAACCGTTACCACATGATTAACCACGGTAGGTCCGCAGCCATTGATAACCGTATATTTTATCGTATCCACGCCGGAAGATATTCCGGTAACCACACCTAACCCATCCACAGTGCCTATTGCAGGGTGAGATACGCTCCAAGCTCCGCCCGGCGTAGTATTAACAATAGTTGCCGTCCCTCCTTCGCAAAGGCTTGTCGGACCTGAGCTTGGGCTAACAACCGGAAGGCCCGATATACAGGGCATTATCTTACGCACCCGAGTGCCTGATACTGCCGGACCATCGCTGAAATAAATATTTCCACCTGCATCTATAAAAGGATTGTTGGGTGTCATGTTAGCCGCCGTGGCCATTATGCCATTCCCGTTATATCCCGCTGTGCCTGTACCGGCCACCGTACTGATGTTGCCGGTAGTTACATCTATCATTCTTATCCTGTTATTGCCCTGGTCAGCGAAATATACATTGCCCGCAGCATCTACAGCGCATCCAACGGGGCTACTGAGCACGGACGCAGAAGCAGGGCCTCCATCGCCACTAAAACCCACAGCAGCACCACCGGCCACAGTTGTTATTATTCCCGTTGGGTCTATTTTCCTAACCCTGAAATCAGGAGTGGGTGTTGCGGAAGCAGTAAAATAAATATTGCCTGACGCATCGATAGCTATCCCGTTAACATTACCAATAGTTGCAGCGGTAGCAGGCCCACCATCACAACAATATGCAGAGCCGGATGCAGACCCACCTATAGTTGATACTATCCCTCCGGATGTAACCTTTAGTATTCTACGCGATTGCTGTGCAGCAATGTATAGATTGTTCGACGCATCTGTACAAAGGGCTGTGGGCCCTACTATACTACCACCGAAAGCAAATGTGGAAATGATACCTGACGGGTCAACTTTACGTATCCGAGCACCACTAAACTCACTTATAAACACATTGCCCAAGCCATCCACGGCCACTCCTGCCGGGCGGTTAATATCAGCAGCCGTTGCGGCCCCGCCATCACCCGCCGACGAACCGGCAACACCTGTGCCGGCAAATGTGGTGATGATTCCGGCAGGGTCGATCTTTCTTACCACGTAATTGTCCCTGTCAGCAATGTAAATATTGCCTGATGCGTCAACGGCAGTTTGCAGGGGTTGTTTTACCTGGGCTACAGTTGCCTGGCCTCCGTCGCCGGAATATCCCGCAGTGCCGGTACCTGCAATAGTAACAACAACTTGCGCATTGACGGGGTTCAAATAGGTGGTTGCTATTATAGTAATAGCTAAACAGAGAAACTGTTTGTAAATTTTTTTCATACGAGCATTCTTTACTAACCTCAAATTTAAGTAAAAAATGTCTATAACCCATAAAAAAATTTACACCTCTGTAAAAAGTGCCTACAGCCGGATTATACCCTCAAAGAAATGCCTTATTTCATTGCAATTTTTTCCTTCTCCAGCTCGAAAAGGTTATCGCGGAGGCGGGCAGCCTCCATGAAGTCGAGGTCTTTGGCAGCTTTTTCCATGGCTTTCTTAGTTTTGACTATCAGCTTGTCCAGTTGTGCCGGGGTGCGGTATTCGGCACCTTCCTCGGCGGCCACCTTCAGCACCTCATCATGCACCGCATAACCGCTTTTGTCGTCATAGCCTTTAATATCCAATACAGAGCCCTGCAACATAATTTCCTGCACCGATTTTTTAATCGTCATAGGAGTAATGCCATGCTGCTGGTTATAAAGCATCTGCCTTTCGCGCCGGCGGTCTGTCTCATCAATTGTGCGGCGCATACTGTCGGTTATTTTATCGGCATAGAATATTACCAGCCCGTCCACATTGCGCGCTGCCCTGCCCGCCATCTGCGTGAGCGAGCGTTCATCCCTTAAAAAACCTTCTTTATCCGCATCCAGTATAGCTACCAGCGATACCTCCGGCAGGTCAAGACCCTCACGCAATAAGTTCACGCCAACCAGCACATCTATTACCCCCAGCCGCAGGTCGCGCAGTATTTCCACCCGCTCCAGCGTATCTACCTCCGAGTGAATATACTTTGATTTTATATTTATCCTTTTCAGGTATTTATCCAGTTCCTCGGCCATGCGTTTGGTGAGCGTAGTTACCAATACACGGTCGCCTTTATTAACTCGTTTATCCACCTCATCCAGCAGGTCGTCTATCTGGTTCATGCTGGGGCGCACCTCTATGGGTGGCTCTACAAGGCCGGTAGGACGCACTATCTGCTCCACCACTACCCCACCGCAATGCTCCAGCTCATACTTGCCGGGCGTTGCGCTAATAAACAGCACCTGCGACAGCTTTGACTCAAATTCGTAAAAATTGAGTGGGCGGTTGTCAAGCGCCGATGGCAGCCGGAAACCAAAATCCACCAATGTTATCTTTCGCGACCTGTCGCCGCCATACATGCCGCTTATCTGCGGAATGGTGACATGGCTTTCATCCACCACCAGCAGGAAATCATCAGGGAAGTAATCGAGCAGACAGAACGGGCGTGCGCCGGGTTTTCTACGGTCAAGAAATCTCGAATAGTTCTCAATGCCGCTGCAATAGCCCAGTTCCTGTATCATCTCCAGGTCGTAGCTCACGCGCTCTTTTATGCGCTGTGCTTCTATGAATTTGCCGAGGCTTTTAAAGTAATCCACCTGCGCAGTCATTTCATCCTGTATCTCGTAGATGATCTGGCTCATTTGGTCTTTAGGCGCTATATACAGGTTTGCCGGAAATATGGCCGCTGTGTCCATAGTGCCTATACGCTTTCCTGTGTCCGGCTCAAAGCTCTCTATCTCTTCCACTTCATCGCCAAAAAAGGTGATGCGATAGCCGTAATCCACGTAAGGCAGGTTCACATCTACAGTATCACCGTTCACACGAAAAGAGCCACGGGCAAAATCGCCCTGACTGCGGTTGTATAATGAGTTGACCAACTGGTGCAGGAAATGGTTACGGCCTACATTATCGCCCTTGCTGAAACGGATAATACTGTTTGCGTATTCAGCTGGGTTACCTATACCATATATGCACGACACCGAGGCCACAACTATAATATCCTTTCTGCCACTCAACAGATTGGATGTGGCGCGCAGGCGCAGTTTCTCTAATTCCTCATTTATCGAAAGGTCTTTTTCTATGTAGGTGTTAGACGTGGGCAGGTATGCCTCCGGCTGGTAATAGTCGTAGTAAGACACAAAATACTCTACGGCATTATCGGGGAAGAACTGCCGCAGCTCGCCATACAGTTGCGCCACAAGGGTCTTATTGTGTGTGAGTACCAGGGTGGGCTTCTGCACTTTGTCTATCACATTGGCTACGGTAAAAGTCTTGCCCGAGCCTGTAACCCCCAGCAGTGTCTGGAATTTTTCGCCCTGCATTATGCCTTCCGCCAGTTGGCGTATCGCCTCCGGCTGGTCGCCGGCGGGCTCATATGGTCGGTGTATGCGGAAGTTCATTGCGAGTGCAAAGTTCGGGAAATAATCTGAACCTCAGATTAGGCTGATTAACCGCGATTAGCTTGCGTTGAAATTTTAACACACAAAAGCCTGAAGGGTTTAAATATGAATAACCGCTGGTGCAGCCGGCGGAAAATCAGCGAACAACGCAACCCCGAACGGGGTAGAATATGCTACTCCATATAATTTTTGTCATAAATTTATACTGCAAGAACCAGCATCAATTATGAGCTACCGACAAATCTATTATCAAATTGTCTTCGGCACTAAAAACCGCGAGGCAACCATCACAGAGGCACACTGCGAAGAATTGTATAAATATATCTGGGGTGTTATCAAAAATAATAATTGCAAGCTTTACCGTATCAACGGAGTCGAAGACCATGTCCACATCTTCTCCGACCTGCACCCTTCACTTTCACTTGCCGATTATGTTAAAGAAATAAAGGTAGCCAGCAGTTTGTGGATGAAAGAATGTGGTAAGTTCCCTACATTTAAAGGTTGGCAGGAAGGATATGGAGCATTTACCTATTCAATACAAGAAAAAGATACTATTATTGAGTACATAAAGAACCAGAAAGAACATCATAAAACAGAGAATTTCCTTGATGAGTACAAACGCCTGTTGATAGAAAATGGAATCACTTTTGACGAAAAATACCTGTTATAGCCCACACCACATTCAACCTTTCAGGTTGTTCCAAAATACTACCGTTTTCCCCGGATTGCATCCGGAGCTATTCACATTTAAGCCTTTCAGGCTTGGGACAAATGACAACATAAGATAAGCAAAGCCCAACGGGCTTAAATTTGAATAGCTACCGGTGAAACCGGTGGGATAGTGAAAAAGGGCACTAACCCCGAACGGGGTTAAATATGCTGCATATAGCTATATATTCATCATTGAATAAGGTCATACTTTGCTGAATCTTCATAATTAATAAGTATATCGCTGACCTCATAATGTTTAGATGAATATGCTACTGGGAATTGTTTGTATATTAAATCTCCTCTACCCAAATTCCTATCTTGAATACTCCATGATTTTTTTCCTTCGTATTTTCTTCCATGCACCTGATATTCATAAATTATTTGACACTGTTTAGGCCCACGCGCCATATGTCCTATTCTGACAATTACTACTACTCCATTTGTAATTAGAATATCGTTTTTGATGTCATTAATTCTCTGTAGCAGATAAAATCTATTATAGAGATAGCCCATAATAAACACACCGATCGCAAAAAGCAGTAAAATTTTCTTATGTCCTAATAAGGAAGTTCTCAAAACCATATGTAATACCGCAAATAATTTATGCGAAGAAGCAAGAATTTCATCACCTCAACAACGTCACATTCCCCTTCCGCTCAAAAAGCTGACCATCTTTGAAAGTGGCGCGTATCAGGTAGATGAATACGCCCTGTGGCTGCTCTTGCCCATTGAACCTGCCATCCCACCCTCTGCCGTTAGTGCTTTCGGTAGTGAAGATAAGCTCACCCCAACGGCTGTAGATGTCCATTTTAAAGGAGGTAAGCCCTCGCGTCAGCAAATCGCGTGGCAGGAAATAATCGTTCATGCCATCGCCATTCGGAGTGAAGGCATTCGGCAGGTTGATGTAGCAGTCGTTCTTCACCTCAATTGAATCCGTAGACTGGCAGCCATCAATATTCACAATCGCATAGTACATACCCGGCTCCACCACATCTATTTCGCCTCCAGCCTGGCCTGTACTCCAGCGCCATCTTGCTTTGGGGTTATTGATGTTTTGCTGGTCCACAAGCCTTATTGCCACCCCACCGGGGCATATAGAGGTATCCTCGCCCAGATAAATACCGGGGTTCCCAAATACCCTGAACATGCGGCTGGCACTTGTATCGGGACATGCACGATAATCAGCGGCCACGGTAACGGAATAGTAACCCACTCCATCATACATATGCGAGATGGGGTTCACGTTTTTAATACTGTCCCCATCCCCAAAGTGCCAGATAATACTGCGCAGGCCAATATCGGTATAAATTCCGGTAAACGTAATACCTGTTGATTTACATATCACGCTGTCGGTGGCTTTTATGCTAATCTCACTTATCGAGTCCACCGCAATCACCCTTATGGCGGTATCAAAGCAAGGCACATAGTTAGTCACAGCCAGCCTCACATTGTAAACACCTGTATTATTGTACACATGCGCGGCATCAACAGTGTTAGCAGTTGTCCCATCGCCGAAAATCCATGTGTGCTTCATATCCACCCCCAGCGATGTATTGGTAAATACCACCTGGTCGCCCTGGCACAGGAAGCTATCGGGCACGGCGTTGAATTTCGCATTAATCAGGTTGGTGATGGTAATTGTTTTGGTAAGGCTATCGTAGCACTTAGTGTTTGTGATAACGAGCTTAATATCAAAAGTACCGGGGCTGGTGTACACATGTACCGCATGAACAGCCGTACTCGTGCCGCCGTCACCAAAATACCATTGATAAGAAAGGTCTGATGCCGGCCACGACTTGTTGGTGCAAACAAGTGTATCTCCATCGCAGCCTTCATGCATCACAAAATCAAAATCGGGGATGATTGGCGGCGCCTTAAGCGTATCCGGCCCGAGGGCATTGGACACACATACTCCGCCCGTTTTGGCGATGATATTGGTGTACACCCCTTCGCATAACCCGGAAAGAACAACCTGACTGTCCAATGGAACAAGAAAAGCGGTTCCGGGTTGTGGCACACCGTCCCGGTCGTAATAGAATGTATCTGTCTGGCCGGGATATACCCCGAATATGCGGATAAACCCATCACAGAAACCACACTTTGTCGGATTGCGGAAGGTATCGGCACGAATAGTAAATGGCGGCACGGTAAGAGCCTCCGGCCCCAATGAATTAGACACACAAACACCCGCCGTCCGCGCCACAAAATTATCATACACACCCGCACACAATCCACGTAAAGTTACCGTGCTGTCAAGAGGTATGACGCCTGTCCAGGGTGTTTGCGGCACACCATCTATGGTATAGTTTATGGTATCTGTCTGACCGGGATAAATACCGTATATAGTCAGTTCACCGTTACATATACCACAATACTCCGGGTTCACATGACTGAGCGCGCGAATGGTGAACGGCGGCACGGTAAGCGTTATCGGCCCCAGAGAATTAGACACGCATACACCACCGGTGCGCGCCACAAAATTGGAATAGGTGCCCTGGCACAAACCCGTGATAGTAGCTGTGCTATCGGGACCAATGAACCGCACCACAGGTGTTTGTGGCACGCCATCCTTTGTGTAGCTTATCGTATCAGTTTGCCCCGGATGGGCCCCATAAATAGTTATCGTCCCGTTGCAGATACCGCAATAAACAGGATTAGTGTGAGATAATGCCCTAATGGTAAATGGCGGCACGGTAAGCGTTACAGGGCCAAGTGTATTAGATACGCATATACCGCCTGTACGGGCCACAAAGTTGGCATAAACACCGTGGCACAAGCCAGTAATAACAACAGTACTGTCTGCACCGATAACGCGTATTATGGCAGGTTGAGGAATGCCATCTTTTGTATAGGTTATTGTATCCCTCTGACCTGGATACAGCCCGTGCAGCACTATCCTTCCATCGCAGGTGCCGCAGTATGATGGATTGGTAAAGCTGATAGCCCTCATAGTGAACGGCGGAGTAGTAAGCGTAACCGGCCCCAGCATATTAGACAAACACAACGGGCCTGTGCGCACCACAAAGTTATCGTAAGTGCCCTGACAAAGCCCGCCGATAGTGATGGTGCTGTCTGGGCCAACTAAAGCCGAAACAGGTGGCTGCGACAGCCCGAACCTTGTATAGCTTACCGTATCAACAGACCCCGGATAAACACCCCATATCTTTACTGTGCCATCGCATATGCCGCAATAAGAGGGGTTGGTGGTAGTGAGTGTACGTATAGTAAACGGAGGCACAGTCAATGTTACCGGCCCCAGCCTGTTTGATATACACACGCCCGCAGTACGGGCAATAAAGTTATCATATACACCCGTACACAAGCCGGTAATAGTAACCGTACTGTCCGGGCCAATGAAACGCACCACAGGCGGCTGCGCAATACCTGAACGGGTATAGGTTATCGTGTCCATCTGGCCGGGGCGAAGGCCATAAAGAGTTATTGACCCGTTGCACGCTCCGCACCACGTAGGGTTCACTGCGCTGAGCGCCCGCATCGTAAAGGGCGGATTTATTAAGGTCAACGGGCCGGCGGGGTTTGAGGTACAAAAATAGTAGGTAGCTGTTATGCTGGTGTAAGTGCCGGCGAGCAGACCGGTAAGCAAAATACTACTGTCAGACGCAACCGTTCTGACGACCAGGGGCTGCCATACCCCGTTGTGCATATATTTTATTGTATTAATACCGCCCGGTACCATATTATGGTACAATGTTATTGTACCATCACTCGCGCCACAATAAGTTGGGTGCGTGAAGGTAGGCGTAAGCGAAACCGGTGTGGGCGCAGTCAGTGTGATTGGGACACTCATCCTGCACGATAACGTAGCGGCGGAAAATATAGTTATATTATATGTTCCGGGAGGTATGCTGTCAATGAATGAACTCCCTATTCCCGTAAAGGTCTGGATCGTATCTCCCGGGCGCGACACTTTTATTATCCACGGTGAGCCGCCACCGGAAGGTGATATCAGCACGGCTGCTTTCTTTATGCAGGATCCCGCCGAAATTAATGTGGCTGTAACAAGCGGCTCAGGAATGATGGAAATCGTGTACGCAATCGTTTGGGTCCCGGCAAGCGGGCAGTTATTATCGGTAAAGGTCACGTAAAAAGTGTACACGCCCGGAGTTACTCCCGTAGATGTCCACGAAATGGTGCAGCGTGGGTGGGGAGTGCCATTGGCAACAGTTGTAAATGTGCAGCCCGAAGGCAATCCCGCTACCGTAACCGTGATATTATTGGTGGTGTCGGCTTGGGTAGGATTCATAAATATGGAAAATGGCCCCGAATTGCGGCAGATGTGGAAATTTGTAGGATTATCTATCACACCCGCAGTGGCACTGTTCAGCGCGCCCGTGGGTGGCGTGTTGGTGCAGGTCTGCACAAGAAAGGTCATCTCCCGCTGACTGGAACCGATAAATGTACCGCCACGAAACTCTCGGATGTTATACACCACCAGCGACCGCTGAAGCATGCTCGGATGGAAAGCTATCTGGCCGGTGCGCTGGTCGAATGTCATAGAGGTAACAGCCAGCGGCGCCGTACCACTATACCCACCAAGATAAGTAACAAGGCCGCCTGGCACAGAGGTTGTGGACCCGTTCTGGCCGTGCACTAAGTAAAACCTCAGGCTATCCCCGTTAGGGTCTATTGCTCCGGGGTTGTAATTATCATCGTGGTCGTTACAGAAGAAAGGAGTTGGAATGTTAGACAAAACCGGGCTCGAATTATTGGCTGTAGTATTGTTAAGTGTATCTACCAGTTGGGTTGACGTTACAGGCAGAGAAGAAATATTGGTTATCGACAATGCCCTTCCCGCAATGGAGCCGGTCATTTGCCCCGTAAACAGGAACCGCCATACTGTAGAAGTGCCCGGCAGGGTATAGTTGCCGCTGTAAACGAATTTTTTTATCCCCGGTATAGTGTAAGTAATATTGGTACACTGCGTATTGGCAATATCAGCAGGACAAACGGGCGTTATCTCAACCCCGGTAGATGGCGGCTGTATCGCCAGGCGGATAGTCGATATGTAGGTGGCACCATTGTATATATGTATTTCCGGCGAATTAGTAGGCAATGCCGCATATGCCGATGTGCTTGATGCCGAGCCGCAATCGGCATAGGCAATAAGGGTTATCTTGTAAGTGTTACCGCTAACCCATGTATAAAACAAGTCCATGCCCACCAAGTGGTTGGCATAAGCAGCGGTGCCTGCAAGAAGCAGCAGTAAAGAGCAAAGCATCCTCCGGATATAGGGCATCACATGTGTCATAAACGCACTTCAATATATTGAGACCATTTTTATAACCGCTACTGAAATGAAAAACCAAATACTGCTGAATACCTAGTCCTCGTTGTCACACTAATTTAGCCCTGTTTATCCGCACCGAAAAGAATATCCAATCAAATAACAAAAACATCACTTACCCTGCCACATCTATATATAGACGTATAAAAACACATCCACCTTTGGTCAATCGTCATATTTATTTAAAAACCAAAACCGTTCCATAAAGAAGAACGGTTTTGATCTGTTATTATTTCATAACGGACTACCTGAGCAACGTAACATTGCCCTGGTGGTTCTCCATTTGCCCGTCCTTGAATTTAGCCTCTATCCTGTATATATATACACCTACCGGCTGATCTTTACCGTTGAGCTTACCATCCCATCCGGTGCCATTCAGTCCTGTTGTTTCGTAAATGAGCTCACCCCAGCGGTTAAATATTTCCATCTTGAAGGATATTAAACCACGTGTCAGCAACTGGCGCGGGAAGAAATAATCGTTGGTTCCGTCAGCGTTCGGGCTGAATACGTTAGGCACGTCTATGTAACAATCCTTCTCCACCAATACCGTATCAGAAGCCGAGCAGCCATCTATGGTCACAACAGCCGCATAACTGCCGGGTTTTCTAATGGTAATGCCGGGACCTGTCTCTCCTGTGGTCCATCTCCACCTTGCCCTTGGGTTATCTCCGTTCCTGTCATCGTGCAGCGTAAGCGGCACACCACCGGGGCAAATAGCCGCATCCTGGCCAAGATAAATCTCCGGCAACCTGAACACCCTCACCGAGCGTGTTCCTGAATTTTCAGGACATGAGCGGTATTTAACATTCAGGTTAACGGTAAACAATCCTTCCTGCTCAAAAGAATGGACGATAGGATCCATGCCTACGGTAGCATTGCCATCGCCAAAGCCCCATGATACCAAGGTATCGCCTATACCGGAATATTCACCCCTGAACGTAATTGCCTGTCCCATACATACCACCGTATCAGTAGCAGTTATTGACACTGCGCTCGTAGAGTCTATTTCTATCATTTTGCTAATCGTGTCATAGCAAGGCCGTGTTGTAGAGCCCATTGTTGGCAATGGCAGAATGTGGTTCTCAGCAATCAGCCGCACATTGTACTTACCAGTATTCTTAAAGCTATGTACCGGGCTTGCGGTAAGATCAGTGAAACCATCACCGAAATCCCACATATAAGTTAGGTTATTGCCTGTAGATGTGCTCGTGAACGTCACCAAGCTGTCTTGGCACACAAATGGAGTTGGTGTAAAGGTAAAATCGGATTCCACATAGTTATCCAGTAAAATCACGGACACGCTGCTGTCAATACATCTTGTATTGCTTATGAACAGCTTAGCAGTATAAGAAGCTCCCTTTGTATTCGTATATATATGGGCAGGGTGCCTTGCGGTATCCGAATAACCATCGCCAAAATACCATTTGTAGGTGAAATCGGAATCAGCTAAAGATGTGGCCCAAGACATGTTATTGAACATCAGCGTATCGCCATGGCAGCCATAGTGTATCACAGAGTCAAACTCGGCTGTAATGTCCTGATCACCTACTACGAATGGACCGGGTACAGTGAAACTGCACACCCCTGCGGTATTAACAACAAAATTAGTGTAGGTACCCGCACATACTCCCGATAGCACTACCATGCTGTCCAGCCCTATAAAGCGGCTGGCGGTCAGTGTACTAGTAGGCCCGCCTCCTGTAGGCACAAAGTTGTAGGTAATGGTATCTAACTGGCCGGGATGCAAACCGAACAAGGTATCAATACCGTTACAGAAACCACACTTGGTAATTTCCTTGGTAGTTACCGTGCGCCATGTAAACAGAGGATTAATCAGAGTAAGCGGCCCTTCGGGATTAGTAAAGCAGAAACCTTCCTGCACTACAATGCTATCATATGTACCTGCAAGCAAATTGAAAACAGTATCCGTGCCTGACGGGCTTGAATAGAATCCCCTTCGTGGCTGTAACGTACCCTGATATTTGTACAGCACAGTATCTAATTTGCCGGGAGTGAGCCCGTTGAGCAAAATAAATCCGTCATTAGCGCCACAGTAGGTAGGGTCAACTTTGGTTGCGGTTATGGAGAAGTGTGGTGTATCTACCACAAATGGCACACCGACGTTGCAGTTGTTGCTTGCAGCAGTAAAAATGGTTGCATAATACCGGCCCGGCGGTAAGCTGTCGAAAACAGCGGCGGTATCCGGCGGGAAAATGTTGAAGGTATCCACAAGCGGGAATATTAATGGCGGGTCATAAGAAAGTTTTATCCGCCATGGTTTTCCCGTACCTCCGGGGTCAAACCTCACCACCGCATTAGAATCACATGTGGCAGGGGTTACTGTTGTCGCAGTTATTGCAGGCACCGGCAGTATGTCGAAGGTGAACGCATATGTTTTTGAACCCACGAGCGGGCAATGGTTATCAGTAAATGTGAGATAGATAATGTATGTGCCGGGTATGATCAACGCAGTATTACCGGTCAATGTAACGCGCGGGCTGCTGGTACCATCGCCTGTTACTACGTAGGTGAACCCTGCCGACAAACCCGTTGCCGTTACAGTAATGCGGAGCGTGGGGTCGGGGGAAGTAGGGTTCACAAAAACATTGAACGAACCGGAATTGGCACAGCTGAAGAAATGTGTGCCTGACAACGTATCACCGGGACCCGCGAAAGAGTCAATCTTGCCAAGTGGCGTAGTTATCGTGCAAGGTTTAACCAGAAAGGTCATCTCGCGCTGTAGCGTACCTACCAGCACTTTGTTCACCACCAATGGAATTGTAGTTACTGTATCATCGCGGAACTCACGCACATTATACACCACAGTTGACCTTTGGTCTACACTGGGAGTAAAACATAACTGCCCGGTAGCCGAATTGAAATTAAAACTGGTTGGAGTGCAGTCCACCACGTTTAGAGGCCTGTCTCCGGAAACGGGTACAGATGGACAATGAATTCCAGTATAAGTCATAAAACCTCCTGGTGGTGGGCAAGCTGTACTTCCTGTGCCATTTTGCGCAGGCACAAGAGAGAAAACCAGACTGTCGCCTGCCGGTTGGCTCGGGCTCACATCATTAAGATCAACTGCACCAGGGTTGAAACAGTTGTAATTCGGCCTGCAGAAAAAAGGCACCGGTTCTACGGTAAGCACCGGGCTTGAATTATGTCCCCTGGTGTTTGTAGCTGAGTTGTTAAGGGTATCAACTAATTGCATTGTCGATCCACCAAAAAGATTAGTAATTGCAGCCGCCCTGCCTGACGTACCCGCACCGCCATTATTTCCCTCGTAGGCAAAGCGCCATAATGCAGATGTATAGGGCAGTGTCACTGTATTCCGGTATACGAATTTTTTAATACCCGGTAACGTATACGCTGTACTTGTACATTGTGTAAAACCCAACGAGTCCGGGCATACAGGAGTTACTTCCACGCCGGCACTAGGCATTACAATGTTACACACTACGCTTGTTACAGATGTAGCCCCATCAAAAATACACACCCGGGGTGCAGATGTAGGCAAGCCGGCGAATGCACCTGCTGAAGCCGGCCCGCAGTCACCATACAGATAAACGGTTACTTCATAAGTAAGCCCGCTTATCCACCTGTACCTTAATTCGGCGGCCACAATATGCGAGGCATAGGAGCTTGTGCCCATTAATAACAGGATACCTGAAAGAATAAGGTTGCGTAGCGCTTTCGGTAAAAATCTTTTCATAAAAATATACTATAAATACAGGTTTACTTTTTGTTTTGTACACTGTTACTGTAATACAGACAGCCAAAAAATAAAAAGCGTTTGTTTAAAATAAAAATAAACGTCTTTTACTTCTTAACCTCAACAAGGCAAAGTTCGTATAAAATTAAAAAAGAATACCTCATAATGAACAAAAAACAAAAATTTATTTTATTTAAATTCAATAAAATAATATGACACATAACATAAATTATATTTAATATGTACGCATGTCTATGCGCACAATTATGGAATTACTTTTGGATATGTTGTAACAAGGCTGTATTTTCGAGTTGGATAAGTTCAATCTATATGATACTTAAAGAATTTCAGGTACATGTGCCTGCCAAAGGAACAGTTAATGTGGAGTTTTACGTGCACTTCGGCGAGCATGGCGCAACTGCCGGGGAGATAAAAATACATGCCGATTATAATTGCGGCATTCCCCACAAGGTGCAGTTAAAAAAAGACGATGGCATATGGAAATTATATGATGACCACCCAAAAATGGTGAACGGCGAAATAAAAGTTGTTCCGGAATTTCTGGAGGACGAACTTAGCATGACCATAGCGTCACGCATACAGCAAATAAAAGAAGATGCATAACTATCAGTAAGATAATAAACTCTATAGGTTAACCCCGATTTATATTCAGACGGTAACAAATATTATTTCATTACAATAATATCCATTTCCTTTGTTTTTCAAATTTATTGAATGATATTTGCATATTAGATATAAATGCTTTTCTATTTCTTTTATGTCTTGTTCACAAATTAGTACGTAAAAAGTATGCCGAACATTTTAGTTATAGATGATGATGATATAATGCTCAAAGCCATTAAAAACATCCTGAACAAGGATGGGTTTAATGTGGTGACCGCCTCCGACGGCAAAGAGGCATTTGAATTACTGGAACATACCATTTATGATATAGTAATCACAGACCTGATGCTGCCGCACGCCAACGGGCTGGAAGTAGTAGGCAAGCTACGACACAATCAGGGAAACAGGAATGTGGGCATCATCGTAGTCTCGTCTGTAGGCAACGAAGAGACGATTACCGAAGCATTCAGGCTTGGTGCCGATGATTACCTTAAAAAGCCGATAATGGCAGGGGAGCTGCTGATGCGTATTCGCAAACTGATTGCCAATAAGAACAGTAAAACACAATTCGTTACGAAAAAAAAATAGTCTCCCGATATGTGGAATGATCTTGCAAACCTCTTATTTCTGGCATATGAGCAATTCAGTTTGCTCCCCTTGTTCATTGAGATAGCACTCATTCTCATTTTCGTAGCTGTAATGGCCACACTTATAGCCTATGGGTCTATACTTGTCAGGCGATATAATGCTTCAGTTTACAACAAAAGGCTGGCACACCTCAGCCCGCTTATCGAAGACCTGATAACCGAACAGGTATTGCTGAACGAAAACTTGGGTAAAGACATTCCGATAGAAGAAATAGGCTTCGACCAGCAGGCCCTTGCCAATAAAATATTCAGGAAACCGGCTGTGAGGCAAATTCTTATTGATACACTTATCCGGTACCGTAAAAACTTCCGTGGCGAGGTAGGCGAGCTCCTCCGCAAGCTATATATAGATATGAACCTTGTAGAAGATTCTTTTGCCAAGCTACGAACCTTCAAATGGGAAACGAAAATAAAAGCGCTGGTTGAGCTTACCCAAATGGACATACCCATATCCGACTCTATGCTGCTGCCACTGACTAACAGCGTGAACCCTACCCTGAGGGCTGCATCAAGGAATGCCTATATACAACTGAGTAAAAACGAACCATTTAAGTTCTTCGATATCGCCACAGAACCCATCCTGCCATGGGACCAGATGGAGATGTTCAAAATAATCACCACCACTAAAGACATCACTATACCCAATTTCTCGAGGTGGGTAAGCTATTCCAACAATAAAAGTATCGTTACCTTCTGCCTGAGGCTGATAGCCCATTATGACCAGCAAAGCGCCGTGCCATCGGTAATGGAACTTCTGGGCACTAAAGACCACCAGTTTCGCGCCCATGCAATCAATTGCCTCGGCAAGCTGTCTGCCGAGATAGCCGAAGAAAAGCTGGTAACTATGTACACCAGCCAGCCGGTAAACTGCCAGATAGAGATATTGAAAGCCATCGGGCGTATTTCATCGGGCAAACACCTTGAATTTCTTAAGAATGAATTTTTATTTTCCAACAGCTTCGATGTGCAGATGAACGCCGCGCGCTCAATCATCAGGCACAACTCCCAGATTTCCCGTCTCATGATTAATGAAATTATGGAAACCACCCACGAGGAGAACCAACTCATTATCCGCCATTGCCAGAACCCGTTAATAAAATATTAGGTCTGAACCATATCATTTTTCTCTAACATCAAAAGCTAAACTGGCTTTTTCCACCCCATTTACTACAATTGAAATGCTATGCCTTCCCGCATAATGCTTTCGCGTGGTCATATCGGCAAAAGACTGTTTCCGACTAAATGATACCTTTCCCGGCAGGTAGGTATTCTCTGTTATCTTAAAAATTTTCCGGCTTTGCTTATTGTTTGCTTTGGCATATGTGATTAGGTATTCGATACGCAGTGCTACCTCTCGCTGTTCTTCATTTATCAGGGTAAAGCCAAAATGTAAATAATCACCAATATTGATTTTTTTGTTTTGCAACTTCAAATCAGCAACGCGGCAAGCGATATTATTATCCAGCCCGAAAAGTTGCAGGGCATCATTGTTAGCCTTTTTCAATAATGTTCGGCACCCGTGCTTAATAATCCAGTCCGTATACTTGCTTTCCCCTTTCCACTTTTTTGCTATGCGTAATGCCACATCGGGATTATCTTTCGCTATATCATTCAGATTATTGGCCACACTTTTTCGCACAAATTCCGAAGGGTCGTTTTTCAGCATTTCAAGTATAGGCAATATGGGCGTAGGGTCGTTTTTCAGTGCGGGCAATGCCATTGTCCAGGGCAGCCTGGGCCGGCAGCCTTCGCTCGCCAGCCGCCGCACCGATGGATGGGCATGCCTGCTCCATACTTTCATAAAGTTCAGGGCGGCATCCATATGGGCCATAATAAACGGCCTGATGGCAAATTCACAGGTAATAAAAGTAGTTATGTTCTCCATTGCAGCAAAAGACTCCTTAAAATGGCCAGTGCCGTATTGCTCTATATAATCCGGTATAAAAACATATGCAAAAGCATTATCGCCCCCTTTATCCGAACGCAAGGCTTCCGTCAGGGTCAACAGTTGTTTTATATCCTTTTTGTAGTCACCGCTCATCTGTTCGTGCAGCACCGTGCTTATGCGCCTTACGCGCCCTTTTAGCTCAAGGTTACCCCAGTCATCTGCCAGTACAGACTTAATAAACATACCGGCATCAAACCCTTTTATATTAGCTTCAGCTATACCTCCTACTTTCCTGAGAAAGGACGTATTAAACATATTTTTTAGTGGCTCCATCTGACATTACTATACCAAAGCCTATTTTCCGGTACCGGATGATAATAATGGAAAATTATGTGTCATGATAAAGAAAAATTAGCTTAAAAATTATCTGAAATTCAATTAATTATGCCTTAAGTACATTTACATGTATTGAACAGTACCTGCATGAATGTAACATTTATTCCCTTGTTTCAAAATAAATATTATTTTTGTCTGTGAATTTGTGGGTAATTTGTGAATAACTTTAAGGCTGAAATAGAATTACTTAACTAACCCAGATGAAAGTAATTATAGATTTTTTTTCCAGAGGCACCTTTTGGGATGTACTCGGCATATTCTTTCAGTATGCTGTGTTCCTATACGGTACTTCTTTACTTTTAGCATATGGTATCCTCGCCATTCTTTCATTAGCTTCTATCCGCAGCTACATGAAAAAGAATGCGAACGTTGATTACAACATTATCATCGAATCGCCGCTTGCACCGGGCATTTCAGTTATTGCGCCCGCTTTTAATGAAGGTATTACCATTATTTCCAACGTTCGCTCGCTGCTTACTTTCAACTATCCAAAGTTCGAGGTCATTATCATCAATGATGGTAGCACAGACGATACACTTGAAAAACTGGTCGAAGAGTTCGAATTGGTGCAGGTAGACTACGCATACCGTGAAAAACTATTAAGCAAACCGGTAAAAAGAATATTCAAATCTACGAACCCCGCTTACGATAAGCTGGTGGTGATAGATAAGGAAAATGGTAAGAGTAAAGCCGACGCATCTAATGCAGGGGTAAATGTGGCCATTTATGATTACTTCCTGTGTACGGATGTGGACTGTATCCTTGACAAGGATACATTAATAAAACTCATTAAGCCTTTCATGGATGCCGAGACCAGTACGGTACGCGAAGTGAATGGCGATGTGCAGATACAGGAAGATTATAAAAGGGTAATAGCCTGTGGCGCTACCCTGCGCATGGTAAACTCATGCGATGTAGATGAAGGCCTCATGATAAGGGTTCGCCCTCCGCGCCGTATCCTCCCCCGCTTCCAGGAAATGGAGTATATCCGCTCCTTCGTATTAGGAAAAATGGGATGGGACCGTATCAATTCGGTGCCTAACGTATCAGGCGGTTTGGGTATGTTTGATAAAGACATTGCCATTAAGGCCGGCGGATACGACTCCCTGTCGTTGGCCGAGGACATGGACCTCATCACACGTATGGGCGCGTTCATGACCGACAACAACAAAAAATATTCAGTTAAATACGTACCTATCACCCTCTGCTGGACGGAAGGCCCCACCACACTGAAGGTATTTGGCCGCCAGCGCTCCCGTTGGGGCCGTGGCCTTGCGCAGCTGATGAGTACGCACAGGAAGATACTGTTCAACCCACGCTATGGCAGGATGGGCATGATTGTATTCCCGTACCACTTTTTTTACGAATTGCTGGCACCCATTATTGAGTTTTTAGGGATACTTTTTTACATATACTTAATTCTGACGCAACAGATCAACTGGCCATACGCCATAATATTGATCGTATTTGTTTACACCTATTCTGTAATGATCACAACCATTGCATTATTGTGGGACCAGATTACGTTCAAATATTATAAAACATGGGGGGAAACGATAGGGCTGTGCCTTATGGCATTTATTGAGCCTTTCCTTTACCACCCGTTGATTATGTTTTTCGCGCTTAAGGGATATTTTAATTTTATAATCGGCAAAAAGCACGTGTGGGGCAATATGCAACGGCAGGGCTTTTCGCAACCAAAAAAGAGGGCAGCAGTAAAAGCGTAAACGCAGGCAGAGCTTGAAAAAGATATAAGCTAACTGACAAAAAACAACTAACAACAACTAACTAACATAACCATTAAATACAACTACAATGACATCAACTGTAAGATCAGTGCTGTGTGTGCTGCTTATCCTTCTGTGTGGAGGGGCAAGCGCACAGTGGCTGAAGAGAACGGAGTCGTCGGATGATTTATATAAACAGGCCAAAAAAGAGATAGAAGCAAAACGCTATCAGAGGGCCGTATTCCTGCTCGACCAGGCGGTGGACATTTCTCCCCGCAACCTTGATATTCACCTTTTATTGGGTAGGGCCTTTGGCCTGGCCGGCAAAACAGACAGCGCCCGCCTTGAGCTCAAATACGTTATTGAGAAAAACCCCAAGTACAAGGATGCCTATATCTACCTGGTAAATATAGAGACTGTGGCGTGTAACTACCTACAGGCATTGGAATATGCCGACATGGGTCTGAAACAGTTCCCTAACGACCGCGACCTGTTGCTAAAAAAGCTGGACATCTACAGCAAGGAAGGCGACTGGATAGAAAGCACCAAGTTGGCCGACTACCTCTTTGAGCGCTACTCCACCGATTCTTACATACGGAGCGTATACCTCGATTATAAGCTCACGCTTGCCCGCCAGTATTCGCACCGCGGTTATATTGAGATAGCAAAAAGGTCTTACGAATCCGTTCTGGAGCAAGACCCGCTGAATAAAGAAGCTTTACAAGCCGTATTCTCACTCGACGTAAGGTCGGGTAACTATGAAAGCTCACTCGCTTACGTAAACAGGGCGTTGCAGTCTTCTCCGAACTCGTTTGAATTCCTGATGAAGAAAGTAAGCATACTGGAAGCGATGGGCCGCTACGTGGAGGCCATAGCAGTGGTGGAAAAACTGATGAAGTTGTACCCCTCTAACAGCGAAGTGCAGAAACTGAATGTGTACCTGCGTATGGAAGGTGGCAGATTCTACATGAAACAAGACCCTTACCTGCAGTTCCAATCGGTGCTTGAAAAACAGCCGGCCAACCGCGAGGCTTTAAACTACGTTACCAATATCGCCATCAGCCGCGGCCTGCTTTCTGAAGCACTTGGCTGGACAAACAACGCCCTGAAGCACTACCCCAATGACAGGGAAATACTGACAAAGAAAATGTCTGTGTTGGAGAACATGAGACAATACGGCGCAGCATCGCGCATCGCTGAGAAACTGTATAAGAACAATCCATCAAAAGCGAACAAACAAAACTTCATAGAACTACGCACTCTGGCAGCGAAAGACTACATGAACGGACAGGAATTTGACAGCGCAGAGATAGCATTAAAGTCGGTACTGTTTTATGAGCATTCCAATAAAGCGGCTATCAATTATCTCATCAATACCTACACACAGCAAAAGAGGTATGATGATGTGCTGCACACAATAGATGAGGCACTCACATATTATCCGGGAAATGAAGAATACCTCTACCGCAAATCAGCAACACTAGAGGCTTATCAGCACTACTCGGAGGCTGCGCTCATATCCAAACAGCTTTTGTCGAAATACCCGAACAGCCGCAAATACCTTGTAGCATTCGTGGAGCAATCACTGCAGGCAAGCCGCCAGTCTATGCAATATGACGACTACTACGGCACCATAGCCATACTACAGGAGATATTAGACAAACAGCCTAACAACGCGGATGCCCTTAACTACATGATCAACCTTCATGCAGCTAATAAGAACTTCGACTCATCGCTGGTATATGCCGATCAGGCATTGGGCTTCTACCCTGAGAACAGGGATTTTAAGCTGAAGAAATCATCTGTGCTGGCAGAAGCAACACGATATGAAGAGGCAATAGCCATATCAAGCGACCTTTACAATAACTACCCATACAATATTAAGTACCGCGGCACCTACGTTGACCAGTTGTGCTCATACGGAAAACAATTCCTGGCCGAGAACAAAAAAGACGACGCGCTCAACCAGTTCAATAAGGCCCTGGAAGTGGCCCCGAAAGACACACTGCCGCTGTATTATAATATCAACCTCCTGATGGATATGACCCGCTGGGATGATGCTCTGGCACTGATAGCAAGGGGCAGAACACTGTACCCCAACAATACTTTCTTCCTGCTGAAAAGGGCGCAGATATACGAAAACCAGCTTAATTGGAAAGAGGCATATCTGTCTGCTGACACACTGTTGAAAATAACGCCGAATGATGTAGCTATTATAGATTACAGCGAATACCTGTTCAGTAAACGACTCAAAAATGAGTTCGGGTTCTCCTACCTGCACACCAAGATAATAGACTCCGTGGGTAGCCGTGTGAACCATATTGCGACCGTACATTACACACGCAGGTTCAAAAATGGCTCCATCACAGGTCGCGTAAACTACGCAGGCAGGTTCTATGGAACAGGTTACCAGTTTGAACTGGAAGGAAACTATACATTTGCTAAGATTATTGGACTAAACCTGTCCGGATCGTACTCCCCAAGTGACGGCATCTTCCCTTTGTACCGCTTTGCAGGTGCACTTTCTTTCTACTTCAAGAAAGGCTGGGCCGTTGAAGTTGGTGGACGGGCGTTAAGATCAGAGAATTATATTTATGCCCCTGTCGATTTCTCTGGTCAGTTCATCTCAGGCATGTTGGGCATTTCAAAAGAACATAAGGACATGTATTTCGGCTTGCGAGGGTATGTCACACAGTTCACCAATAGCTCAAACCAAACGCGTACATTCTACTCCGGCGCGCTCACGTCGAGGTTTTACCTGAACAAACGCGCGGATTACTTCTCCACAATACTTGGCTATGGAACCATTCCGGATGACTTCAGCCGTGTTTATGACCTATCCAGCTCATTTGGCGGAACCATCAGGTACAGGACTGTAAGCGCAGGGGCGGGCTATATGAAATCGTTCCACTACCGCACGTCTCTCGGACTGTTTGGCACATGGTATAATATCCGCACCGGCGAAAATGTAACCACCGGCGAACCGGTACACATACAGCAGTTTGACGTGTTTATAACCTTACTGAGAAAATTCTAAAGGAAATAGTAGCACAATGCAGCGCCTCCGTTTTACGGGGGCGTTTTTTTGTATTGCTATTCCGTATCCCGCAATTAAATTCAATATCTTTGTTAAGACCAAATACAAACGAGATGAAGCTCCGGCTCTATGTTTTCCTGATTACGCTTATCTCTTTGAACGCATGCAGCGGCACCGCACAGGAGATTATCCTGACCACAGGCAGCGCATCAGACTATGTGATTGTCACGCCACCTAATCCTACAAAGCTGGAAAGCCGGTCGGCACAAGTATTACAGCGCTATATTAAACAAATATCCTCTGCTACCCTGCCCATCGTTGATGAAAAAGCGCGAAAGGGAAAGATGAATGCCCTATACATTGGCAACACAGCCAAAGCAGAACAAGTAAGCCCCGGAAAAAGAAAACCCGAAAGTTACCTAATCCGGACAAGTGACAAAGACCTTATAATATGCGGAGGAAGCGGAAGAGGGCTGCTGTACGGAGTATATACTTTCGTGGAGAAATACCTGCACTGTCAAAAACTTGCACCCGATGCTACGATAGTACCGGAAAGCAAGCAGATAGCAATACCGGGTAGCATAAAAGACGAGTACCAGCCGCCATTCGTATACCGCGAGTGCTACTACCCCGCCGCACACGATGCCGAATACCTGGAATGGCACCAGCTACAGCAACTGGATGACCTATGGGGCGTATGGGGGCACTCATTCAACAAACTCGTTCCGGCGCAGACATACTTTAAGTCAAACCCTGAATATTACGCCCTGGTAAAAGGCAAGCGGGAAGCTACCCAGCTATGCCTGAGCAATGAGAATGTGTACAAGATAATAGTAGCAGAACTGAAAAAAAGAATGGCCGACAATCCCGATGCCATTTATTGGTCCATAAGCCCGAACGATGATAACGGCTACTGTACCTGCGACAAATGCAGGGCAGTGGATAATGAGCAGGGGTCACCCTCAGGCTCACTGATAAAATTTGTGAACCGCGTGGCGGAAAAATTCCCCGATACAAAGATCACCACCCTGGCCTATGGATATACCCATAAAGCACCCCGGAGCCTGAAACCCGCAGGCAATGTATTTGTGTTCCTGAGCAATATAGATGCCTTCAGGGATAAGCCGCTGGCTACCGAAGGTTCTGCCACATCATTCCGAAACGACCTGAAAGCATGGGCAACTCTTACCCCAAACATTTTCATTTGGGACTACGTCACGCAGTTTACCAATTACCTCGCTCCCTTCCCCAATTTCCATACCCTGCAACCCAATATGCAGTTCTTCAAAGAGAATGGAGTGAAGGGCATATTCACACAAGGTAGCGGCGATGGCTATGGCGAATGGGCCGAACTGAGAAGTTATGTAATAGCAAAACTGTACCAAAATGACAAGGCAGATGTAAAACAACTGGTATCTTCCTTCATGAAAGACTACTATGGCAAGGCAGCCCCCTATCTGCAGCAATACTTCGATATGGTGCAGGATAAAATGACCGCATCGCGCCGTAAATTAGACATCTATGGCAACCCCATAAACGAGTGGAAAACCTGGCTCACTCCCGAACTGCTGGAACAATACAGCAACCTCTTTGACAAAGCAGAGGGTGTAGTAGAAGAAGCTCCAAAGTATGCAGAGCGCGTGATGCGCGCCCGCCTGGCATTGGATTATACCGTATTGCAAATGGCACGTTTTTATGGCATAGACAAGCATGGCATATTTGTAAAAGAAGGCGGCAAATGGGTGGCAAAACCAAAACTGCAAGCTAATATTACCCGCTTCGTAGCCAACTGCAAGAAAGCAGGGGTTACTGAACTATCGGAGGCAGGCCCGGCACGACTACCTGATGAATACCTTGTGGAGTGGAACGCTATTTTAAAAAATGGTGTAACACCTACAAAGGCGCTTGATGCCAAAATAACCCTGCAGTACCCATTTGCGGAAGACTACCCCGCCAAAGGCAACCGCACCCTGATAGACGGCACACCGGGCTATGGCGACTTCAGCTACAACTGGCTCTGCTTCTACGGCACACCGATGGTAGCCACCATAGACCTCGGAAAAGCGCAAAGCATAAAGGATGTGCAGGTACATTTCCTTGACGACCCACGCCACTGGATATTCGCGCCTGAAAAAATGACCATAGAAGTATCTACCGATGGCGTTAAATACTCGCTCGCAGACGACTATGATTACCCCAATGCTGACGAACACTATGACGTTAAAATAACAAGGACATCAATACCTGTAAACAAGACCGCACGGTATATCAGGGTAACGGCAAATAACTTAAAATCATTACCCGGATGGCGCTATCGCGAAGGCAAAAAACCAATGATAGCTTGCAGTGAAATATATGTGCAGTAACCCCCACCCCCTTAAGGGGAACCATAATTTAGCATCTTCGCAAAAAAAACTCAAATTTACTGCTTACATGAGCAAGACCGATGGAAACGACAATTCACAACACCTCCCTTTAGGGTCGGGGTTTGATACAGCACAGGTTCTTAAGACAATGCTCACCCACGACAACTTCTCTGCCTGGATGGGCATTGTGGTTGATGAATACAGCGAAGGGTATTGCAAACTGCATTACACCATCAGGGAGGAAATGCTTAATGGCTTTGGTATAGTACATGGCGGCATCGTATTCTCGGGCTCAGACAGTGCTTTTGCTTTCGCGTGCAACTCACATGGCACACTCAGTGTGGCATTGGATGTGCATATCAGTTTCATAAATGCGGCAAGGGCTGGGGATGTAATGACGGTAGTAGCCAAAGAGCTGCATACCGGCAACAAAGTGAGCTTTTATGATGTAACCACCACCAATGAAGAAGGAAAAATAATTTCAGTTTTCAAAGGCACTGCCTACAGAACGGGAAAAAAAGTGGTTGACGCGGGAAAAGCCGCGGACCATTGATTGGCATTGCTTTTCATCCATTTCAGTCACGTGTTTTATAGCTATATTTGTTATCCATGAAAGTTGCTGCTTCCATACTATCCATACTCAGCGGCCTGCTCCAGATAGTAATTTGTATCGCATTGGGTGCGGGTAGGCTGGCTTTCAACGACCCTATTGAGAAATTATTTTATTCAGATGGTCTTTTTATCGCACTGTCTTGCCTTATGATTCTTTTCGGTGCTCTGTCACTTAAATACACCAGAGTGTCCGGCCCTGCGCTTGTTCTGCTGGGTACTTCGTCTTTCTTCCTGGGCAGCCTTTTATTTGCGCCACTGGCTGTTATCGGCGGGGCTATGGCGCTGGCAGCACCGGCCACATCATTAAAAAGCAATTCACTCAGGTACAATAAGATTTACCTGGGGCTCACTGTCCTGGGGTTTCTGGGTATAGTTGCCGGCAACCTTACTGCCATTTACATATGGAACAAAGCCCCCGAAAAGGTTGAAGATGTGAAAGGCATCAGTATCTCAGCCGATGAACTGACCCGAGAGTACACCACAGATGAAGCTGCTGCCGATGCAAAATATCTTAACAAAGCCATTGAAGTATCAGGCACGGTAGTTGAGGTAACCAATGACCAGGACGGGGGTACAATGGTCATATTAAAAAGCATTGACCCTACCACTGCAGTACAATGCGCCCTGCGCGATAAAACCGTGAAAGTGGCTGAAGGGCAGCAAATTATAATAAAGGGGTTTTGCTCAGGCAATGGTATAACCGGGGTCTCCCTTACCGACTGTGTTATAAAATAAGAGTAGATTTGCACCGCATTAAAAACAGAAAATAAAAGAACATGAAGAAATACCTCGTTGTTGCCGGGTTATTATTGTTGTTCAGCAGTTGCTACAACGATACGTATGACAGGCTATACCCTATGGTAGTGAACCCTTGCGACACAACCACGATTACCTATGCGAAGGACATACAGCCTATTATTGCTGCTAATTGCTTCAAGCCGGGCAGCGGCTGCCATGATGTAGCAGGCACCAGCGGCATCAATTTCGAAACAAGCATCACCTCCCTTCAGGGCTATGCCGCCAGCGGCATATTGCTGGGCGATATCAACTGGCACACAGGCTACAACCCAATGCCAAAAGGTGGAGCAAAAATGTCGGACTGCGAGATAAATAAAATCACAAGATGGGTGCACCTGGGTGCGCCAAACAACTAAATAAATACTGAACTATGAAAAAAATATTGCTTACAGTCGCTTTTCTTTCGGTTGGTGTTGCCGCCACATGGGCGCAAACCTATATGACCCGCACAGGGAAAGTGTATTTTAATGCCACCACAAAAAATTCTCCTGAAGTAGTAGAGGCAAAAAACAATGAAGGTGCCTGCATCGTTGATTCCAAGACCGGCGATGTGCGTTTCCAGGTATTTATCAAGAGTTTCAAATTTGAGCGCTCCGCTATGCAGGAGCATTTCAATGAGAACTACATGGAGAGCGACAAATACCCCAAAGCCGATTTCAAAGGCGTTATCACCAACTTAAGTGATGTGAATTTCGCAAAGGATGGCACATACAGCGCAAAAGTTTCCGGTAAGCTCACTATACATGGTGTAACGAAAGATGTTTCAGTAGCCGGCACGGTATTGGTAAAGGGCAGCACCATTACTATCAAAGCCAAATTCCCCGTTACCCTAAAGGATCACAACATATCCATACCCGGCCTGGTTGCTGATAAGTTGGATAAAATAGCCAACGTTTCGATAGACTGCGACCTGACAAAAAAATAATTACAGGAATCACAAACACACATATGCGCAAAGTAATTTTCTTCGCCCTGGCATTTTCCGTTTTCTCCGCTACCACTTTTGCACAGGCCGACAGCCTGATGGACGAACTAACCGGCGAGGGCACCGCAAAAAAGAAAGAACCTGTCATAGCCACCTTCAAGGCCACACGCATTATCAACAGCAGCACCGTGGAGAACCTCGGTATGGGCGTGCTCGATCTTCGCATCTCACATCGTTTTGGCCGCCTGGACCAGGGTTTTGACAACTTCCTCGGGTTTGACAATGCCACCACTCGAATAGGACTGGATTATGGCATCACTAAATGGCTGATGATAGGCCTGGGCCACAGTACTCTCTATAAAGAGAACGATGGCTTTATGAAAGTAAAAATACTGGGCCAGCAGAAGAAAGGCATGCCCATCACCCTGAGCTATTTTGGTGCCATTTCAGCGCAAGGCACAAAAGCGCCAAAATTGCCTGACAGCACCGACAAATGGCTCTTCACCAATAGGCTATATTTTACCAACCAGTTGCTCATTGCCCGCAAATTCAGTGAGCGCATTTCATTGCAGTTAATGCCAACATTGGTACACTTCAACATAGTTGATACCAGTGTCCATTCCAATAACACCTTCGCCATAGGCATAGGCGGCAGGATAAAGGTGAGCAGGCGCGTAGCAATAACAGGCGAATACTATTACCGCCTCACCAATGCCGACCTTACAGTTGACAACCCCGGCCGTATGGGCAACCCCACTTACAACAGCCTCTCAATAGGCGTTGACATAGAAACCGGGGGGCACGTATTCCAGATGTTCTTCAGCAATTCTCCCGGCATCACAGAGCGCACCTTCATAGGCCAGACAACCGACACCTGGGAGAAGACAGCCATCCATTTCGGCTTCAATATCTCCAGAGTGTTTACTGTCGTGAAGCCTAAGGAATTCCGCAAATCAGAGGGTAAGGACTGGTAATTATAAAAGTGATGCTAACTTTTCCACCACATCCCTATCCTCCGCGCCAAACCACCGTATCTCTTTATCCTTTTTAAACCATGTCATTTGCCGCTTAGCGTAGTTGCGGGTGTGCTGTTTTATTTTGTCAACAGCTTCGGGAAGCTGGCTCTTGCCGTCTAAATAATCAAAAAGTTCAGCATAGCCTACCGTCTGCAGGTTCTTTAATGCCCGCATAGGACATAAAGTTTCTACCTCCGCCAGCAGGCCCTGCTCCATCATTTTATCTACGCGGGCGTTTATGCGCTCATACAGTTTTTCCCGTGGCAGTTCCAGCCCAATTTTTATTATCTCAAAATGGCGCTTTTTTTTCTCCCCGCTGCGGTAATGCACAATGCTCTTTCCAGTGGTGCGTATAAAGGTAAGCGCACGCAGCAGCCGCGCAGGATTTTGCACTTCGCCAATTTTGTAAAATTCCGGATCCTCCATTTGCACCGTTTGCCGCAGCCATTCTATCCCTTGCTCCTTGTAAGTAGCCTCTGCCTGACTCATTATTTCTTCATCCACTTCAGGCATGGCATCCAGCCCTTCACAGAGGGCCTTTATATACAATCCCGTACCGCCACATACCACAGCGGTATCATTCATCGCAAATATCTCTTCAAGGTAGCCGAGTGCAAGCGCTTCATAATCCGCCGCAGACAACGACCTTGTCACCGGGAACTCATCAATAAAATAGTGCTTAACGGCTGCCAGTTCCTCCGGCAAGGGTTTTGCCGTGCCAATGCTCATTTCCTTGTAGCACTGCCGGCTGTCAGCCGATATAATGGATGTACCCAACCGCTGTGCAAGCTGTATCGCAACAGCCGTTTTCCCTACTGCGGTAGGGCCAACAATTATGTAAACCTTCTTTGGGGTCATAATAAAAGGCAGGAATAATGCGTATATATTCTTTGCAGGCTCCGTGCCGCTCTACCGCGGCAGATTTGCCGATAATATTACTCCTCTATACCTCCGGCATCATCACTATAGGTCTCTTCTGCCCCTTCCGTCCCTTCCTCGCCCTCATCACCAAAACCTTCGGCCATTTCATCTGCGCCCAGGTCATATTTTTCCTCTATCTCCATTATTTTGTCCGGGTTCACGCCTTTTATACCATACTGCGCCGGGGCTATCCCCTCTTTTCGCAGTAGAAAAGGGTACACCCTTCTCGGGGTCTCCTCCCTGTTCACCCCTATCAACTCTACTAAAAATGTCCATTTTTTAGCCGGGTCATACACATAAACGAACTTCTGGTCGGGATTAGATACTAATGCCGATACCGGGGTTTTAATCATAGACAGTGCCGGTGCGTCCTTCTTATTTACCAGCACCTCCGAGTTTATCTCCCTGCCATAACTCCATTTATCATCGCTTTCATAGAAAGAGGCGGTATGTTTTCCGTCAAATTCATAGGCCGTCATTATACCCTTATGCAGGTCCATAAAGGTCTGGTTGCCCATTATTTCAATGTCGCGGTAGGTCTGGTCATCATCTTCCCAATATATTCTGAACCGGAGTATAGCCATTCTGTATTGTTGTTGGGGTAAAAATAAGCAATATTCTTGCTTTCAAGCACAGTGCCAAGTCGCACTATTTACATTCATTACATGCATTATTACACTTATACGAATAACTTCCTCCAAATCTCATTAAATATAAATCATATATTAAAGACTACTGACCAAAAATAAAAAGCACATAAATTCATCTGAAAAAGAAATTTTTATTTACCTTTGCAGTCCCAAATTAGATTTTATGCCAAAAGTGAAGACGCATTCACGTGCTAAAAAGACGTTCAATATTACTGGTACCGGCAAAATCCGCAGGTACAAGGCTTTTAAAAGTCACCTGTTGACCAAAAAATCAAAGACACGTAAGCGTCATTTGCGTCAGCATGGCCTGGTTCACCCAAGCAACATGAGCCTTGTAAAGCGTATGTTATGCCTGAAAGGGTAAGATTTTAAGTAGTAAAAGTAGTTTCGTAAATTATTAATAAATCAAGTCCCCTCAGGGATTTAGTATAAAAACTAAAAGATATGCCACGTTCCGTAAATGCAGTTGCATCACGCGCGAGAAGAAAGAAAATACTGAAAGAAGCTAAAGGCTTCTACGGTAAACGTAAAAACGTATATACCGTAGCGAAGAACGTTCTTGAAAAAGGCCAAGGCTATAAGTTCGTAGGCCGCAAACTAAAAAAACGCGAATACCGCTCTCTGTGGATAGTACGTATCAATGCCGCTGTTCGCGAAGAAGGCATGAGCTACTCACAGTTCATAGGTAAGCTTGCAGCAAAAGGGATAGAGCTTAACCGTAAGGTACTTGCTGATCTTGCTATGAATGAAACAGCATCATTCAAAGAGCTGGTTGCACAGGTAAAATAATTATTGCCCTCAGGCATAAAGTAATAGCCGGTACCCTCGTACCGGCTATTCTTATGTAACCAACCAAACAAATCTATATACTATTCTGCTGCCTGAAGGCCGGTAACCTGCTTATTATTGCCTACCCCCTTGTTCTCTGCCAACCACGTAGCCAGATCTTCTTGTAGCAGTTCATGCTCATCAACTACCGACCGGCCAATAACCAATACGTCAAACAACAAGCCCTTAAATTCCTGCCAAAGTGCTTTCTCCGCATTATTAAACAGGAAATAATAAATAAGAAAACGTTTTCTGCTTGCCTCATCAAAAGGGCAAATGATGACATTCTCTATTACAGTGTTGCCGCCTGCCGAAAAAGGCTGCCCTGCAAGGTATTGATATTGCTCGCATAGCTCACGGGCCTCTTGCAATGAATATGGTGATGTGCTCATTTAAAATGGTGGAATCTTGATGCCAAATTATCATAACAGTATTTACTCATCGAATAAATAACCACTAATAACACCTCAATAACGTCTCTATAACTTATCGATTACCTAATGCATAGCTAACGGGCAACGGATAGCCCAACTCATACATTATCAGCTCCAGGTACTCCTCCTCTTCGGGATGATATTTCCTGTCTAAGTTCATGCCATGCAAGCGCGCCCATGCCTGCCATTTTACGGCCACAAGCGGATTCTTAAACTCCTGCAGTATGCTGTAAATATTCAGGTCTGTTTGCCTTGCTATCAGCTTCACCAGCAGCACACCCTGTGTCACGTTCAGTTCTTTCACCTTATCCTCAAACTGTGTCCTTATCTCATCTTCCTTTCTGCTCACAAACGCTCTCTTTTCTTTCTTCTTCAACCCCGGTTCTTCCAGTTTCGCTTTTACTTCTTTAAACAGTTTTGTAGCAGCATCGAGGTAGGGTAAAATGATGGTCACATAGTGCTTCATCTGGTTATACCTGTACCGTTCTGTATCGTTCTTCCACCTGGCCTTCACATACACATCATTCAGCAACACGGCATAAGCTGTGTCCTGTTCCGTCTGTTCTGTTTGGGCTATGCTGCCGGCAGCATTTATACAGAGTAAAAGTATCAGTGCATATTTTTTCATACACATACCATATCAAGTTACGTACCAAAAATAGGAAACAAAATTTGCCTTGTGGATTTTTTAACGTTTGCAGCAAATGGCAAAGGCCTGAAAAAAGCAAAGCCTCAGCGTGAGCTGAAGCCTTACTTACACCTTATGAAAAATATACCCACTACAAATGTACATCACATTTGCATTACGCATTGTCACAGAAAAGTTAATGTTTCTTAAAAATGCTTAACCAATTTTTGAAGCAGGGAATGCCTCAAAGCAGGAAATTGCAGGAAATCAATTACTTATAAACTACTGATTAAAACCGGAAAAAACTCGGGCATTTTGTTTTCAGGTATTCTCTCGGGTTGCCGAAAGAACGGAAGTAAATTGTGGCGGTGATATTGCCATACCAGAACCAGTCATTCGCTTTGCTGTCGCCGCGCTGGAAGCCATAGTTAGGATTGTTGTTGTCCTTGCCCCGGTACGAAAGTTGCCTTGACACCACGCCTTTATATGCCTGAAGCGTATCCATATTCACATAAGACTTGCTTACATCGTCCAGGTAATCAGTGTTGGTATAACGGAAACCGATTTCGCCGGATAACATGAAAGTTTTGCCGATGAAGAATTTCACACCGCCACCAAATGGGAACGCCATATTAACAAGGCTGTATTGCTTACGGTCCGGGTACATGGGTAGCCCCTGCCCTTCTGTGCTCAACGCCCTCAGAAATATTTTGTTGCCGCTGTTATCTTCAGTATAAGGATTGAAATAAAAAGCAGAGATGCCACCAAACAGATACGGAGATACTTTCCTGCCCAGCACCTCAACAGGGAAGAAGTTCAGTTCAAGCGCTCCATGCATTTCAAACAAGTGAGTGGAAAAGCTGAGGTTACGTTGCTGGTTCACATAAATGTTGCTCATGCTGTCTGCTCCGGTAAGCCCGGTATATGAAGCGCCTACCCTCACGCCAATGTGCGGGCTCATAAAATACTTATACACAATACCGCCTACGGGACGATAACCGTAATTACTGAATAATTTTGGCTGAAGATCCCCCATGTAGTTGGATACGCCACCCATTATTCCTATTTCGTGATGTGTCTGCTGTGCCCCGAGGGATAAAGGAAGAAGCAAGGCCAGTATTTGTAGTATTCTTTTCAACGCTATATATTTTATCAGAACTATACCGAAAGGTAGAAACAAATTTCGGAAAAATGAAACAAATAATCGCCCATCTTGCTACGTTTTGAAAAATAAAAAATATCAAAATGTATATAATTGCAAAATAATATGCCGCTTAGCCAATGCTTAAACATTATTTTTGCCCCGAAACACGTACAGATGAACTTAATAGCAGACCTGCGCGAAAGGAATATACTGCAGGATATTATACCCGGCACTGAAGAGCAATTACTGAAAGAAATGACCTCAGGCTATATAGGCTTCGACCCTACGGCTGACAGCCTGCATGTAGGCAACCTAGTGCCCATAACCCTGCTTATGCGGCTGCAGCGCGCGGGACACAAACCATATGCCCTCCTTGGTGGTGCCACCGGTATGATCGGCGACCCTTCCGGCAAATCGGTAGAGCGGAACCTGCTTGATTTGGAAACCATACAATATAATATAGACTGCCAGCGGAAACAACTGGAAAGGTTCATCAATTTCTCTGATTCTGTGCCAAATGCCGCAGTATTAGTGAACAATTACGATTGGTTCAAAAACTTTTCTTTCCTTGAATTCATCCGCGACGCGGGCAAACATATAAATGTAGCCTACATGATGAGCAAGGACTCTGTGAAAAACCGACTCGAAACAGGGATGTCTTTTACCGAGTTCACTTACCAGCTTATACAGGGTTACGACTTTTACCACCTCAACAAGACGCAGCATGTATTGCTGCAAATGGGCGGTTCAGACCAGTGGGGTAATATAACAACAGGTACCGAGTTAATACGCCGCAAAGGTGGTAGCGATGCATTCGCATTCACCTGCAAGCTCATCACCAAGGCCGATGGCAGCAAATTCGGTAAATCGGAGGGCGGCAATGTGTGGCTTGACCGCGAAAAAACTTCACCATACCAGTTCTACCAGTTCTGGTTGAAAATGGCCGATGCCGATGCGGCAAAGATGTCGCTGGTATTTTCCTTCAGGCCCGTGGATGATATAAAGGCACTCATTGCTGAACATGAAGCCGCCCCTCACCTGCGCAAGTTGCAAAAAGCTCTTGCAGATGAACTGACCATACTCGTACATAGCGAAGAAGACCTGGCATTTGCCAAGCAGGCATCCGAAATCTTATTCGGCCAATCATCCATTGATGTTTTGCGGTCACTGAATGAAAAACAACTGCTGGAAGTGATGGACGGTGTGCCACAGGTTACCGGCTCCAAAGCTGCGCTTACCCCGGGACTCGACCTCATCACCTTCCTTGCCGAAAGTGGTGTCTTCCCTTCAAAAGGCGAAGCCAAAAAAATGGTGCAGAATGGTGGCATAAGCATCAACAAAGAAAAAGTAACTACGCTTGATTTTCAGCTGAAAGAAGAACAATTGCTAAATGGCCAGTACCTCCTGATTCAAAAAGGGAAATCAAATTATACGCTGGCTAGGTTTAGTTAATGGCTTGTAAATAGATTTACTGCTTCACCTTATGGAGAAAACAAAAATCAGTTTTATACCTGACGAGTGTCAGTAAAACACCACAACCGCCTGGATACATTTGTATCAATAGTTGGCCAGGTGAAAAAAATAAAGGAAGCAAATATCGGCACTGAAATTTACAGCACGCTCTTCGAAAAATCGCTTGAAGGACTGTTGATTATCAATAAAGATAAGACCATACAGTCAGCTAATCCCGGTGCGCTGAACGCGCTTGGGTATAGTGAAAGCGAATTGGTCGGACAAAAACTGGACAGCCTCATCTGGCCCGAAGAAAGAGATAACCTCATCCCGAAATTCGACAGGGTATTCACGCAGGGCAATAAAGGTTATGAAAAAATAAGCTCGTCATTACTGAGAAAAAATGGCACCATTTTACCGGTGGAAGCCAGCATCTACGACCACCTGCACACCGATGGCCCTGTGGCTATGATACTTTTTTGCGACATAAGCCAACGGAAAATTGCTGAAGACCGCATCAGAGCAAACGAACAACGGATTCGCCTGCTTATTGAGCATACTCCTGCCGCCGTGGCCATGTTCGATACCGATATGCACTACATCCTCGTAAGCCGCAGATGGATTGAAGACTATAAGCTGGACCAGCGGACACTAATTGGGCTCAGCCACTATGATGTATTCCCAGAAACAACAGAATACTGGAAAGACTTGCATAAGCGTTGCCTCGCCGGTGAATCGTTTCAATGCGACGAGGAGCCCTTCCGCCGTGCTGATGGAAGGGTCGATTGGGTGCGGTGGGAGCTTTGCCCGTGGTATAGCGGGGAAGGAAGCATAGGCGGGGTCATCATATTCTCGGAAGTGATTACTGAAAGAAAGCAGGCCGAAAAAGCCATGCAGAAACTTAACGAGACCCTCGAAAAACAGGTAGAGGAAAGGACCCTGGCGCTGACACAATCATTGGAACGCGAGAAAGACATAAACGAAATGAAATCTCGCTTTGTCGGGATGGCCTCTCACGAATTCCGAACGCCCCTCAGCACCCTCCTATCCAGCGTCTCCATTCTTGAACAGTACACCGCGCCTGCGCCCGAAAGCAGGGAAGCCAAGCATTTTAGCCGCATCAAAGCCTCGGTACACCATCTTGTGGAGATACTCGACGACTTCCTGTCGCTCGACAGGCTGGAGAACGGGGACTTCAAAGTACAGTATCGCACATTCAACCTGAAGGAGCTGGCAGAAACGGTCATTGACGAAATAAGGCCCGTGCTAAAGAAAGGGCAGACAATCCTGTTCTCTTATAACGGCGACCCGGAAATTTTTCAGGTGAAAAAAATATTAAAAAATACACTCTACAACCTGCTGTCAAACGCGATAAAATTCTCTGACGAAGACAAAAAAATAGAACTCTCCGTTTCCGTAAGCAATGACATAGCCCATATTGAGTTAAAGGACGAGGGCATCGGCATTCCGCCCGAGGAGCAGCAGCATATGTTCAGCCGTCTCTTCCGGGCCAAAAATGCGTTCAACATTGCAGGCACCGGGTTAGGCCTTAATATAGTCAAAAGGTACGTCGAGCTGATGAGCGGATCCATTCGTTTTACCAGCACCCCCGGCATAGGTACTACTTTCTTTGTAGATGTGCCTGTGAAGCAGACACTCATTGCCCGTTAGCTTTTCAGTCGGCCAATTCAGACATTTTCCGTTATTTTTGAACCGATGTCTTCCCGCGTATTGCGCAAAATACTGCTTATCATTGCACTGTTCGCCATAACATTGCCCGTATTCTATTGCAATAGCCCGCAGCAGAATAGTGGGGAAGAAGAACCCGTGCCCACTTCCCTATGGCGCAATGTTTACGATACATCAGCCCATTATGTAGGTATGGACAAATGTCGCACTTGCCACGAAAGCGTTTACCAGACATTTATACAAACGGGTATGGGCCAGTCCTTCGGCCACGCCACTAAAGAGAAATCGGCCGCAGACTTTTCTCGCGCTCATGCACTCGTTTACGATTCCGCACTCGATTACTATTACAAACCCTATTGGGACAGGGATAGCTTCTTCATCATGGAATTCCGCCTTGACGGGAAAGACACAACACACAAACACATACAGAAGGTAAACTACGTTGTTGGCTCCGGACAGCACACCAACTCCCACATTTTCAGTACCAATGGCTACCTATACCAGGCACCCATCACCTTCTACACGCAAAAGCACAGGTGGGACCTCGCCCCCGGCTTTGAGAAAGGTGCCAGCAGCCGTTTCCAACGCCTGATACAGATAGAGTGTATGAGTTGCCATAACGCTTACCCTGAATTCGTAACCGGCAGCGAGAATAAATACACCACCGTAATGATTGGTATAGACTGCGAGCGTTGCCATGGCCCCGGCAGCCTGCACGTATATGACCGTCAGAATAATCCACTGGTTGATACCTCCAAAGGCCCCGACTATACTATCGTTAATCCACGCAGGCTCTCAACCGATCTGCAGAATAATATCTGTCAGCGCTGCCACCTGCAAGGCATTGCTGTGCTTAACGATGGTAAAACCTTTTTCGATTTCCGTCCCGGCATGCAGTTATCAGAGGTGATGAATGTGTTTATGCCCCAATACGAGGGCGCACAGGATAAAATGATAATGGCCAGCCACGTGGAGCGCATGAAGAAAAGTCCCTGCTACCTGCAAAGCGGTAAGATGAGCTGTATCACCTGCCACAAGCCCCACGTAAGTGTCAAGTTCACCCCTCGCACCCAATACCTCGATGCGTGCCAGGGCTGCCACGGAGGCGGGAAAGGACAATCCCAATGCACAGAAACAGCACAGGTGCGCTCAGCCAAAAACAACGATTGTGTCACCTGCCACATGCCGCACAATAGCAGCATAGATATACCCCACGTAGCCGTCACAGACCACTACATCCGCAAGCGTCCCCTGGCAGACACACTCAAAAAAAATATTACCGCCTTCCTCGGCCTGCAATGTTTCAACAACAACCGCCCCGATGCCATCACCATGGCGCGCGGCTATATGGAATTTTATGAACGCTATGCGCAAAACAAACCCCTGCTCGACTCCGCCATCCGCTATCTGAACACACAAAGCGATGTGGAGGCAGCAAAAAAACAAAACCGAGACTTCATCCGCGTTTACTACCTGCTCAATGACTACCGCGCAGTAACAGGCTATGCCGCACAGCTAAGCCCGGCAACAATGAATGACGCATGGACAGCCTATCGCATAGGCGAGGCCTACTTCCAGCTGCAGCTGCCCGATAGCGCACTACCCTGGTATCAGCGGGCTACGGAGGTATGGAAATATTCGCTCGACTTTCAGAATAAATATGGTATTTGCCTGCTGGCACTGCGCAGGTTACCCGATGCCCGCAAAGTTTTTGAGTTCGTTTTAGCAGAAAACCCGAACCATGTAAGCGCCAATACCAATCTCGGCTTCATTTATATGCAGCAGGGGCAAGGAACTATGGCCCATGATTACATGATGCGCGCCAATCGTATAAACCCGGACTATGAGCAAAATCTCATAAACATGGCAGTATGGTACCACACCAACAACCAGGACGACAACGCGGAGAAAACAGTCCTACATCTGCTGAAAAAGCACCCCGGCAACGAAACCGCCAGAGCCATGCTGCAAGACCTTGCAAAATAGGAATCACTAAAATTTATAGCGCACGAAGAATTGCTGCGCTACATCAGACATATTGAAATCCATCATCCCCACACTTCTGGCCTTATCGCTCACTATTTTGAAGGTAACGTAATTCATAAAGTATGTACCTATTGAAAATCGCTTGAATTCCAGCTTTAGCCCGAAATAGGGGGTAAACCCGGCATAAAACATACTCACCTCCGTACCTTGCCATTGAACGCTCGTGCTGCCTCTCGTTACATTATAGCTTTGCAGGACAGAGTCGTATTTCATCACATTATACTCCTTCGTTAATACCGTGTCTCCTTTTCCACTACCATACCCTGCCCTAAAGGAAAGACCACCGAAAAAATAGAGCCTCCTGAAAAATTGGCGCTGCCCCTCAATATTTGCACCTAACATGGCAAGCCCGGCATTTCTGTCCACACGCGCGGTCCTGAATGTATCATACCATCTATTTGATACGCGTAAGTTGACAGGCTCAATTTCGCTGCTTGCATACCCTGCCACCACGGCATAGCTGAACGATTTGCTGAACCGCCTTGTGTATTGAAGCCCGACAGTACTCATCTTATCCCCCGCATTATCACCACCCCCAAATGCAGGGCCGGCTTCAGCAAAAAGTCCGATTGAATTTCTGGAGCTATCTGTCTGGGCATTCGCAGCAAACGGTAAAAGCGTCAATACAAAAGCAATGAATCTCATTTGAAACAGTTTTTACAAAGTAAACGCAAACCACTATCCTTTAGTATATCACAAAAAAAATCCCGCGCCATAAGCACAGGATTTTAAATCATTTATTGTCAGCATTCCGAACGGTGCATTTCATCACATTCCATCACATTCCTCCCACATTATCGCATTAAGCCAAAGCTGCCGCATACCTTGCTGCCACTGCCTCCCAGTTTACCACGTTCCATATAGCCTTCAGGTAGTCCGGGCGGCGGTTCTGGTATTTCAGATAATAAGCATGTTCCCACACATCTATGCCCAGTATTGGCTGGCCTTTCACTTCCGCTATGTCCATCAACGGGTTGTCCTGGTTGGGTGTAGAGCACACTTCCAGTTTGCCGTCTTTCACTATCAGCCAGCTCCATCCGCTACCAAAACGCGTAGCGCCTGCAGTACTCATTTTCTCCACTAATGCATCATACGAACCAAAGGCTGCATTAATAGCGTCTGCCAGCGCACCCGTAGGCGTGCCGCCCGCATTCGGCCCCAGTACCGACCAGAATAAACTGTGGTTGTAATGCCCGCCGCCATTATTCCTCACGGCCATCGGGTATTTCGACATATTGGCCATCAGTTCTTCCAGGGTCTTATTTTCGCCCTCTGTGCCGGCTAATGCTTTATTCAGATTGTCCACATAAGCCTGGTGGTGTTTGCCATGGTGTATCTGCATGGTTGTTGTGTCTATGTGCGGCTCCAGTGCGTCATGCGCATATGGTAGTGCCGGTAGTGTATGTGCCATAATTTTAAATTTTAGTTTAGTTATTAGAATTATCGTGCCAAAGGTAATACCGGAAAGCGCAAAAAGACAACCTGCGGTTATAATAAATCAGGATAGTCCTATAAATAAAAATGCGGCGATGGTTGGTCGCCGCATTTCAAATCGCTTTCTGCAATTATTGAACCTCTAACTTCTGTATATATATGTTATTGTCCGAAACCACCTTAACCACATAGCTCCCGGTAGCCAGCCCTTTTACAGAAACCTTCGAAGCCCCGTTATCAATGGTCTGAAAGTCAGCAATACGTCCCAGCATATCGGTCACCGAAACCGTAGCCTTTCCATTGGTTTGCGGCATTTCAATCGTCACTTCCCCCTTCGATGGATTAGGATATACCTTCAAAGCCCCGGCTGATTGCATAGTATTCACACTGTTATTTGCACCCACTACCCTTATCACATTATTGTCATAGTCCGCTATGAACAGTCTGTTTAGCGCGTCTATGGCGATACCTTTTGGTGAGCTCAGTTGCGAAAGCGCTGCCATACCACCATCACCGCTATAGCCGTTGGTGTACGTGCCGGCATAATTAGAAATAATGCCTGTGCTGTTCACCACACGCACCACATTATTCCCCTGGTCGGCTATATACACAGGTCCAAAACCATACACCGCCACACCCGATGGATTACGCAGCTTTGCATTTGCGGCCGGTGCACCGTCACCGGCATATCCTGCTACCCCTGTTCCGGCAAAGGTGGTGATAATCCCGCTCGCATCTATCTTCCTCACGGCATTGTTATAATAATCGGCTACATAAATATTCCCCAGAGGGTCCACAGCTACAGATGCAGGCGAATACAATTTCGCGCCCATCGCCATACCGCCATCGCCCGAATACCCGTTAGTACCCGTACCTGCCACACGGAAAATCATCCCGCCCGATACTTCCCTTATCTCATGGTTATCGGCATCTGCTATATACAGGTTGCCCAGCGTATCTAATGCTATACCCTGCGGATTATTGAGCATAGCCGCTGTAGCAGGCCCCAAATCACCGGCATTGCCCGGCATGCCTATACCTGCGTAGGTAGTTATCATACCGGCTGTGTTCACCTTACGTATCACATGGTTGCCCCCGTCAGATATGTACACATTCCCGGCCACATCCGCCACCACGCTGAATGGCTTATTCAGCTTGGCCGCTGTAGCCGCTCCATTGTCGCCGCTATACCCTGCCGTATCCTTACCTGCGAAGGTGCTGATCACACCATTCGGGGCTATCTTGCGCACCCTGTTATTGGCACGGTCGGCTATATAGATGTTGCCAAACCCGTCATACCCTACCCCTGTGCAGCTATTCAGCCTTGCCGCTTTTGCCTGTCCGCCATCGCCGCTGAAACCACCACTGCCTGTTGATGCCCCGAATCCGGTTCCGGCAAAGGTGTATATATATTGCGCTTCACAATTTGCCGAAACAGCAAACAGCAGGAAACATAAAAAGGTAAACCTTGATATCATAAAATTTGTTGTATAAGTAAACAATTCAGCTTGAAAAGGTAGCTATTATTCTCCGGAATACAAATTTAGACAAAAAACGCTATCCTCATAGGCTGAACCACATGCACAAAAAAAATCCGGGAACCCTGCTTTCGCATCGGTTCCCGGTTTTCATATGGTTTCTTACTGGCTGTTAGTGTATTATCACCTTCTGCCTGTAGCTGCCGCCATCCATATTTACCCTTACCAGGTAACTACCTGCCGCCAGGTTACTGAGGTTGAACACAGTTTTATCCGTATTCCGTATCGTTCTTGTTTCTATGGTTTTACCCAGTACATCTGTTATCACTATGCTGGCCTCGCCCTTCATACCGGGTATCTCTACCGTAAATGTACCATTCGACGGGTTCGGATAAACCTTCACGCTGCCCGGCACCTCAGCCACCGGCTGAACACCTACATTACATGCCGAGTGCGGCCTAACCGTTATCACCCGCTTAGCCGTAGACCAGCCACAGGCATTAAACACTGTGTATTTCAGCGTATCTGTTCCCGCAATCACACCTGACAAATTACCAAACAGGTCCACAAACGCATTGCCTGTTACTGTCGTCCATACACCATCAGCCACGGTGCTGCCCACCACTACCGATGCTCCCACACATACACTATCTGGTCCTGTTATGGTTCCTGCGGGTGGCAATCCTGTTACCGTTACAGCCATTGTTGCATGTACCGTACCGCAGCCGTTGGTCATTGTATAAGATATATTGGCCACACCGCCTGCCACACCTGTTACCACACCCGTTGATGCTACCGACGCAATAGCCGCGTTACTGCTGCTCCACGTGCCGCCGCTCAATGTATTGGTAAATATAGTTGTTGCGCCTACACATACCGTTGGCGTGCCTACTATGGTTCCCGCTACAGGTAGAGGGTTGATGGTTATATAATGTGAAACTGTTGCTGTCACGCACGTGTTGGAAACAGTATAATGTATCGTGTCCGTTCCCGCGGTCACGCCCGTCACTATTCCTGTCGTGCCCACTGTGGCAGTAGCATTGCTGCTGCTCCATGTGCCGCCCGCTGTTGCGCTGGCCAGTGTTATTGTTGCGCCCGCGCATACATTGTTAGCACCCGTTATTGGTGCAGGTACCGGCATCGTATCCACGCTCATGCCCCTTGTTGCCAGGTTCACACAACCTGCGCCGCTGGTCACTGTATAAGTTACCGTGCCCGAGCCCGCGCTCAGCCCGCTCACTACACCACTGGTAGCGCCTATGCTTATGGCGCTGCCTGTTGAGCTCCATACGCCGCCACCTACTGTTGAGGTAAGTCCTGCCGATGAACCAACACAAATTACCATCGGGCCTGAAATTGCACCGGGCAGTGGTATCGCGTTCACGGTCAGTGTAGCCGTCGAAGTACAGCCGGTTATAGCTAGTGTATAGGTAATATTAGTAGTGCCGGGTGTAAGGCTGGTTACTAAGGTTGTATCGCCCGGAGAGGTCACACCTGCTACCGTCGGATTACTGCTTGTCCATGAGCCTGTGCCGCTCGCATTCGACAGCACAGTCGACTCGCCCGAGCAGATGCTCAGTACGCCCGTAATGGGTGCTGGCGATGGACTTACTGTAACAGCGGTGGTAACATAGCTGGTACAGCCATCCACAGTCACCGTATAGGTAATATCCGTTGTGCCTGTCATTATACCGGTTACAACACCTGTAGACGAATTCACCATGGCTGAAATTCCGCTGCTGCTCCATACGCCGCCGGTGGTGGTGCTCGTCAGCGTAAAATTATCACCTGCGCACATAACTAACGTACCTGTTATCGGATCTACTACAGGCAATGGGTTCACGGTAATTGTTCTTGTCCGTAAACAACCTGCCGGTGATGAATAACTAATAGTTGCAGTACCTGCCCCCATACCGGTCACCATGCCCGATGTTATTCCTATATCAGCAACACCTGTAGATGAGCTGCCCCATGTGCCGCCCGCAGGGGTTGTGCTTAAAGTAATACCTGAACCCACGCACACAGCTCCGGGCCCGGAGATAGCCGCCGGCAATGGATCAATCGTCACTAACGCGGTCCTTGTGCAGCCTCCTTCAGTATAACTGATGTTTGCCATTCCGGCATTTATACCGGTTACCGTACCCAAAGTACCGTCTATGGTAGCCACACTCGGTGTGCTGCTGGACCATGTGCCGCCTACAGGCGTAGAGCTTAATGTTGTTGTGTTGCCCTGGCACGCGCTTAGTGTACCGCCAATCACAGAAGGCCGCGGATTGATAACCACGCTATGCGTTACGTAGCAGTTTGAGGGCAATGTATAGGTAACCGATGCCGCACCTGCCGATGTTCCTGCCAGTGTCGCTGTTGTACCTGTGCCCGCTATGCTGGCCGATCCCGTTACACTCCAGGTGCCGCCAGCATCAGCGTTCGTCAGTGTTATAGATGCACTTTCACACACTGTGCTTGCACCGCCTATCGCAGCAGGGTTCGGGTTCACGGTCACTACCGCAGAAACCGTACAGCCTGTGCCTAATGAATACATAATAGTAGATGTGCCCGGTGTCAATCCGCTCACTTCACCTGTTGCCGAACCCACAGTTGCTACGCCCGTGGCGCTGCTCGTCCACTCACCACCACCCGGCGATGATAAGGTAGTCGTTGACCCTACACATACGTTTAGATTGCCCGTAATTGGCGATGGTGCTGATATCACAGTTACTGTAATTGTCGTATTACAGCCGCTTGGCAATGAATAGGTAATATCTGTTTCGCCTGATGTCAGCGCGCTCAGCAGGCCGGAAGTAGAATTTATTGTCGCTACCCCGAGGTCGCTGCTGCCCCATGTGCCGCCGCTCACTGCATTGCTTAATGTTGTTGTCGATCCGCCACACAGCGAGCTAAGCCCCGTGATAGCCGCTATCGGGTTCACGGTAATAACCGTAGTCGCAGTGCAGCCGCCGGGCAATGTATAAGTGATGTTCACCGCGCCTGCGCTCAGCGCAGTCACCACGCCCGATGTTGCTCCTATCGTTGCCCTCGCCGTGTTACCGCTCGTCCATGTCCCGCCTCCTACGCTGTTGCCCAGTGCTATCAGTTGGCCTTCACATACTGTCGAAAGCCCGGTTATAGCACCCGGATTAGCGTTCACTGTCACTGTTTTTACCACGCTGCAGCTATATATAGATGTATAGCTCACCGTGGCAGTACCTGCCGTTACACCGGTCACTGTTGCCGATGTACCTGCCGCCGCCAGCGACACGCCGCTGGTTGCGCTCCAGGTGCCGCCAGGCGATGGGTCTGTTATAGTAATTGATGCACTTTCGCACACCACCGAGAAACCCGATATTGCCGCGGGGATAGCATGTACTGTCTGCGGGCGTACCAGCACGCAGCCGTCTGCCGTATAAGTTATATTCGCAATGCCCGATACACCGCCTGTTACTTCACCAGTCGATGCATTGATAGACGCTATTGTCGGGTTGCTGCTGCTCCAGGTACCGCCCGATGGCGTGCTGGATAAGGTCAGCGTACTGCCCACGCATACACCCGTGCCTGAGAAATCAGATGGGGTCGTGTTCACGCTTACTGTCTTTGTAGATGTACAGCCGGTTATCGGCAGCGTATAAGTAATGGTAACCGCACCGCCAACAACACCCGTAACTACTCCTGATGTTGAGTTGATTGTCGCCGTGCCTGCATCGCTGCTGCTCCAGGTGCCGCCGGGTGTTAAATTGGTCACCGTGCCTGTCGCACCCACGCATACAGCCGATGTGCCGCCTATCGCACCCGGGTTAGCATTAACAGTTACTGTCCTTGTCACCTTGCAGCCTGTAGGTAATGTATACGACATCTGCGATGTGCCCGCCGTCAATCCGTTCACTATGCCGTCTGCCGAACCTATGGTAGCTATTGCCGGGCTGTTGCTTGCCCATGTACCACCTGCAGGCGTTGAGCCAAGCGTTGTTGCTGAGCCTGCGCAGATAGATGCTGTTCCCGTTATTACAGTCGGCATCGGGTTCACCGTCACTTCACGTGTCGTAGAGCAACCGGTTGATGTCAGCGTAAATGTAATGGTTGATGTGCCTGCACTGATTCCGTTCACTGTTGTCGTAGTGCCGGGCGATGTCACCGCAGCCACACTCGGTGTGCTGCTCGCCCACGTGCCGCTGCCTGCGCCGGTCAGCCCGGTCGTCTGTCCCTGGCACACAATACCGCTGCCGGTAATGGCCGCCGGTGGGGTATTTACTGTTATATTCCTTGTTGCCACATTCGTACAGCCGCCACTGGTTACCAAATAACTGATTACCACCGGGCCTGCAGCCACGCCCGTTACCGTCGCCGTTGTGCCTGCTCCCACCACGCTGGCAGTGCCGGCGGCACTGCTGCTCCAGGTACCACCCGCTACCGAGTTGGCATGAGTGATATTCGCACCCACACACACCGTGCCCGGCCCGCTTATCGACCCTGCCGATGGCAGCGCGTTCACGGTATACGACGCTGTGCTGAAACAACCTGTGGATAATGTATAGGTTATAGTAGCCACACCGCCTGTTATACCCAGCACATTACCTGAGCCATCCACACTCGCAACACCCGGCGCACTGCTGCTCCATGTACCGCCCGCAGGCGTTGCAGATAATGCTGTGCCTGCACCCGCACATGCCGATAACGTCCCCGTTATCGCGCTCGGGTTTGGCTGCACGGTCATTGTTCTGGTTGCTGTATTCGAGCAGCTTCCGCTCGTTGTGGTATAAGTAATCGTTGCGCTGCCCAATGCCACGCCCGATACCGTAGCCGTGGTGCCGGCACCGGCAACACTCGCTGTGCCGCTGGCGCTGCTGCTCCACGTGCCGCCGGCCGTGCTGTTTGTTAATATTGTTGTTCCGCCCAGGCACACATTTGGCCCGCCGCTTATAGTGCCTGCCGATGGCAATGGGTCCACCGTCAGCACAGTAGTTGCCGCGCAGCCGGCTATGGTATAGCTCAGCGATGCTGTGCCTGCTGTCACACCCGTCACCGTCACACTCGCTCCCGATGGCGCAAGTGATACTGATCCGGTACCCGAAAACGCGCTCCACGTGCCGCCTCCCGTGCCATTCGTTATAGTTGTCGTGCCGCCCATGCATACTGTTGCCGTCCCGCTGTTAGCGCCGGGTGTCGGGTTCACTGTCATTGGCTTGGTGGTAAAGTTGCTGCAGCCGCCGCTCGTCACCGCATAAGTTACCGATACAGCGCCCGCAGTCACACCCGTAATGATTCCCGTCGAGCCTATGATTGCCGTACCTGTTGAGCCGGTCACACTCCACGAACCGCCGCTCGTAGCGTTAGACAAGCCCACGCCCGAACCCACACAGGCCGTTGATGGGCCGGTTATCGTTCCTGCCGATGGCAGCGCCACTACTGTCACTGTTCTTGTTACCGCGCAACTGCCTATGGTATAACTCACTGTAGCATTGCCCGCCGTTGTTCCCGTTACGGTTATTGATGTGCCCGAACCCGAAAGCGTTACACTGCCCGTACCGGATGTGGTGGTCCATGTACCGCCAGCCACACTGTTGGTAAGTGTTGTTCCCGAGCCCTGGCATACACTTGCCGTGCCGCCTATGGCAGCAGGCGTGGGCTGCACAGTTACCGTAATGCCCGCCGCGCCGCAGCTCGTAGTATAAGATACACTTGCTGTTCCTGCCGACACACCCGTAACGGTCACAGTAGTACCCGATGCTGCAAGCGAAACAGAACCTGTTCCCGCTACAGTACTCCATGTGCCGCCCGATGATGCATGTGTCAATGTTGTTGTAGCACCCACACACATGCTGGTTGTACCCGCTATAGCTGGCAGCGTTTCACATATTGTTACAGGGCTTGCGGTATTCCATTTGTCAGCAGAAGATTGGCTTCCATCTGCATTCACCGCGTTCACCACGCCATAAAGCACTACGCTGCCGGTGCCTGCCGATGGTGCCGTCCAGGGTATGGTCGCTACATACGTAGTGCCTGAGCCACCCGAACCCGTTGTCGCAGCCATAGAGCCGCCGGTATGTTCAAAAATATTCAGGCCGCTTACGTTTACAACGTGTGTACCGCTCGGCGCTGAGCCAAAAGTACCGGCTAAAGAAGCACTGCCCGTACCGGCTGCTCCGGCCAGAACTGCCGACACCTGGAAACCAAACCTCGGTAATGTTAGCGAACCGCTGGTCTGTGTACCCGTTATCCTGATGTTATAGCTGCCCCCCGGTGTATAGGTCGTCACTGGCGTGCTGCCGCTCAATAACTCTACAACTACCGTTGTACTTGATGTTGACGAAGCATTATGGCACGAACAACCGCTTACACCTCTGGAACCTGTACCGTTAACACTGCTAGTTGCTCCAGGCCCATTGGCATTGCTCTGCATTACAACATAAATCAACAAACCCACAAGTGGCAAGAGAATAATTTTCTTTTTCATAGATATCTTTTAAATGTGCAACACGATTTTTAGTTTCCGGGCAATAAAATACCCATCCGGCTTTCCACGGAAGGGTATGTACTCATAGGCGTATCCATAAGTGCAAATGTTAGTAGCTGCTGCACATTTTCTTTCCCTTCATCACCCCAACATGCAAATAGTATTACGTATATGGTAATTTCCCTGCGTAAATATACCAAAAAACGCCATTATTTATAGCCCCGCAGGATAAAATGGTATATGAACCCGATAAACAGGGAATTTCCACCACAGATATTCTGTTTAATGCTAATACCCCACCCGGCCTCCACCATTCACCCATTTAACCATTTACCCCAATTAACCAATTACCCATTTAACCATTTAACCCTTTAACCATTTACCCATTTAACCATTTACCCATTTACCCATCTAATACCATATCGACATCAAAACTAGGCATTGTGACACACTCTTGCGGACTTAAAAACATAATACGAGAACTGCGTCTTCGCGCCTTTGCGTGAGGTCTTTTCATGCCTACTTTTGACATGCAATTAGTATAACACTCCCGCATCCTGAAAATTCTTTAATTCTGAAAATTCTGATTCAGACAAACAAAAAATCAAAATATCACCCTCAAACCCGCACCCACACTACACCCAAAAACCATGACAGTACAGTTTCTGTACCATGACGTTTTTTTTATTTGGCAGCTAATATCGCCTTCCCGAACTTTATCACACACCCGCAAAAAATCGTGGGTAAGCTCTTTGACCGATTGTATTGTGAACCTCGTGCTTTAGTTGGCGTGGCCCAACCCATGTGGCTGTGTTCGTATTTCTACCCCCTTACTTTCGCCCCCTTACTTACGACTTACGACTTACGACTTTCACCTGTGAAGATAGTGCGCAAAAATTATTATGTTATAAATTGTGCAATAGCATTTTACACATTAAAACACCAACCCAAAAACGTGTAATGTCTAGTCCTGAAAAAACCTTACACTTTTAAAAGTGTAATTAATGGAACCAAC